>CAVXLJ010000017.1:0-407363 GCA_963762605.1 uncultured Alphaproteobacteria bacterium
ACCGTCGATTGCGGAAGTCCGAGTTCGCGGCTGATTTCGTTGACATTCAACAGCCCCTTCTGGCGCAGGAGCTTGAGAATGCGAACGCGGATGATCGACGCCAGTCCTTTCAGGACATCAATGTCGTCATCGGGGCTGACGGTCAAAAAGCTTGGTTTCATTGCGATTCGCGGTGATAAATCCAGGGAGGCGGCCGGAACATATCAGCACTCCTGATACATTGCACGCCATCCAACCCGTGCATTCTTTGGAAGTCTCAACGGGCGAGATGGAGCGCTTGAGACGCATGGACTGCCGGTTGACAGTCCTACCGCCGGTTGTGCCCGGGGCAATGCGGCCAGTTGAGGAAACGGGCGCCAGCCATCGGACGGACAGGCGTCGTTCTGCTCGTCGTAACCGACCCAGTTCCATATTGAACCAATCGGCGGGCTGCGGCGCGCGGCATCGACGGTGAGCCCTGTTTGCAGCGCTTCAGCCAACAACCTCGTCCACGGGAAGGCGTGCCGCGGCCGTCAGGCGGCCGGTGCCGGCATCGTCGGGCGAGAGCACCGAGTCGCGCAGGAGCTTGGTGTAGGCGTGCTGCGGGTTGGCCAGCACCTCCTGCGCCGCTCCGGCTTCGACCACCCTGCCCTTCTGCATGATCATCACCCGGTCGCTGATGTAGTAGGCGGTAGCAAGGTCGTGGGTGATGTAGACGATGGAAACCTTCAGATCGTCGCGTAGCGTCTTGAACAGATTGACGATCGACATGCGCAGCGATGCATCGACCATCGACACCGGCTCATCGGCGATCAGGAGGTTCGGTTCGGAAACGAGCGCCCGGGCGATCGCCGCGCGCTGCAGCTGGCCGCCCGACAATTCGTGCGGAAAGCGGCCTTTCACCTCGGCGAGCGACAGGCCGACCTTGCCGAGCGCCGCATCGGCCGCCGCTTCGCGCGCAGCCTGATTGCGGGCTCCGGTGAAGCGGGCGGCCGAGGAGTAGAGATAACGGTCGACCTTCTTCAGCGGATTGAAGGCTTCGAATGGGTTCTGGAAGATCGGCTGGACATGCGACATGAAGTCGAGTCGCTGCGACCGGCGGCGGATCTCGGTGAGGTTCTGGCCGCGAAAGCGGATGGCGCCTTCGCTCACCGGCAGGATGTTGAGGATCATCCGCGCCAGCGTCGTCTTGCCGCTGCCCGATTCACCGATGATGGCGAAGATTTCCGGCGTGTCGCTATCGAGCGTCAGGCTGACGTCGTCGACGGCGCGGAACAGGCGATGGCTGAGAATGCCGCCCATGCCGAAGGTGCGGGTGACGTGATCGACCGACAGCAGCTCGCTCACGACGCGGACCTTTCAGCGGTCTCCGCCCTGATCTCGCTGACCGACAGATCGCTTTCGGATTCGGAGGCCGGGTTGACGGCGAAGCAGGCGACCCGCCGGCGCGGCGCGACCTCGGTCATCGCCGGATGCGCTTGGCGGCAGATGTCCATGGCCAGCGGGCAGCGCGGATGGAAGCGGCAACCCGACGGTGGATCGGCAAGGCTCGGCGGCGTGCCGGGCAGCGCCGCCTTCGGGCTGTGGTCGCCGATCCGCGGCAGGCTGGCGATCAGATGCCTGGTGTAGGGGTGCAGCGGCTCGTGGAAGAGTTCCGCCGTCGGCCCCTCTTCCACCAGCCGGCCCGCATACATGATGCCCAGCCGATTGGAGATGTTGGCATGCACGGTCAGGTCGTGGGTGACGAAGACCATGGAGGAATTGAACTGCTGCTGGGCCTCGAGGATCATGGCCAGCACGTCGCGCTGGACGACGACGTCGAGCGCAGTCGTCGGCTCGTCGGCGATGATGAACTCGGGATGGCAGACGGTGGCGAGCGCAATGGTGACGCGCTGACGCATGCCGCCGGACAGCTCGTGCGGATAGGAGGTGAGCACGTTGGGCGACAGGCGCAGGCGCTCCAGGTGCTCGTCGACGGCGACGAAGAAATCCTGCCGCGACAGGCCCATGTGCGGATAGGCGAAATCGAGGAAGGACTTGGAGATGCGGCGCACCGGATTGAGCACATTCATCGAGCCCTGCAGCACGCAGGACAGGTGGCTCCAGCGGATGTCGGCCAGCGTCGCGTCGTCGACCTCGTAGAGGTTCTGATCGAGGAAGCTGTACTTGATGGTGCCGCCGAGCACCTTGAGCGGCGGACGGATGGCGCCGGCGATGGTCTTGATGAAGGTCGTCTTGCCGCAGCTCGACTCGCCGGCCAGTCCGTAGATCTCGTCCTTGTTGACGGTCAGCGTGATGTCGTCGACGGCGCGCACTTCGCGCTCGATGCCGTAATAGGCCATCAGGTAATAGGCGCGCAGGCTTTCGACCTGGAGCGCGGGCACCGGCTTGCCATTCGCCTTTGCGGCGGGCCGGGCATTTGCGTTGGCCGTTGCCGCCATCAGCGTGAGCCCTCCATGCGGGCCAGCCGGCTGCGCGG
The DNA here is from genome assembly GCA_963762605.1 of uncultured Alphaproteobacteria bacterium. Lineage (GTDB taxonomy): Bacteria > Pseudomonadota > Alphaproteobacteria > Rhizobiales > Kaistiaceae > CAVSRC01. The sequence goes on from CAVXLJ010000017.1 coordinate 2,459, forward strand.
GTCGATGTATTCGTTCATCGATACCGACAGCAGGTAGAGGCCGATGAAGGTCATGATGACGATCGCTACGGGCGCGGCGATCCACCACCAGACGCCGGCGACCAGCGCGGTGTGCTGGTTGGCCCAGTAGATCATCGTGCCGATGGTCGGGGTGTCGATATTGGTGAAGCCGATGACCGACAGCGTCACCTCGAGGCCGATCGACCAGTTGATGTTGTTCATCGTCGTGGCGAAGACGATCGGCAGCACGTAGGGCAGATGCTCCTGGGCGAGGATTCGTCCGGTGCTCATGCCGGAGAAGATGCTCTGCGTCGTGAACTCGCGCGTCCGCAGGCTCATCGCCACGGAGCGGATGAGGCGCGCGTCATAGGGCCAGCCGAGCGAGGCCATGGCAACCGCCAGCAGCTCCCACGACATGTGATCCTTGAAGATGAAATAGACGAGAACCAGGATCGGGAACGGCGGGAAGACGACGAAGGTGTCGTTGATCGACATCAGCACGCGATCGGCGGTACCGCCGAGATAGCCCGCGGTCAGCCCGACGACCAGCGATATGATGCGGCTGATCAGGGCGACCGTGATGCCGAAGAACAGGCTGTTGCGGATGGCGAACGTCAACTGCCAGAAGACGTCCTGACCGCGGGAATTGGTGCCGAGGATGTGCTCCCATGAGGGCGGCGTATCGAACGGGACGATATATTGCAGGCCGGAGGGATAGGGGGAGAAGTACGAAGCCGTCGCCGTACCCAGAACGATGATGATGAGGATTGCGCCGAGTGCGAACTCGCGATTGTAGCGGAACAGATCCCTGATGATGGCAAAGACTGACATCTATTCGCCCACCCTCACGCGCGGATCGATGAGAGGATACAACAGGTCGATGATGAAGACGGCCGCAGCGACCGCGATGATCGATATCGAAGCGATGCCGATGACCAGGCTGTAGTCGCCGGCATAGACGGCGCGGATGAGCAGGTTGCCGACGCCGGGATAGCCGAAGACGACTTCGGTGATGACAGCGCCGTTGAAGATGAGACCAAGCGACAGCGCCAGCGCGGTGAGCTGCGGCCCCATGGCGTTGCGCATGATGTACGAGATGAGAATCTTGTGCCGGTTGACCCCGCCGAGTTCGGCGAAGTTCACGTAGTCCTCGGTGACGATGTTGGAAACCAGCGCCCGCATGCCGATGAAAGACGGGCCGACGCCGACCAGAACCAGCGAGAGCACCGGCAGGATCGCGTGATTGATGACGCTCGAGATGTAGGCCCAGTCAAAGCCCCGGGCGAGGTTGATCTGCGAGGAGCCGGTGATCGGAAAGATCGGCCAGACATAGCCCAACAATATCAGCAGGACGAAAGCCATGATGTAGTTGGGGATCGGCTGCAAGGCCGTGGCGATGACGCCGGTCAGCTTGAGCAGCCGGTTCTTGCGGTAGTACCCGGCAAGCCCGCCGAGGAAGTTGCCGAGAGTCCACGAAATGAGGGTGGCGACCGAAAGCAGGCCGAACGTCCACGGCAGCGCACGCCAGACCAGCGTCGAGACCGGCGTCGGGAACGCCGATAGCGACGGCCCGAAATCGAACACCGCAATACGCTTCCAGAACACGACGTATTGCTGCCAGAGACTACCTTGCAGGCCATAAAGCTCGCGCAACGCCTCGCGGGTCTGCGCGACCGCCGCCGGATCGGACTGGGAGAAGCGTGTGGCCGCCGCTATCGCCTGTTCGACCGGATCGATCGGCGTGGCATGCGTGATGAAAAAGGCAAGGTTGATGCCGACAAAGACGACCAGGACGAACTGGCCGAAGCGTCTGAGAGCGTAGCGGAAGAAATGCCTCATCCCATCGCTTTCTTGCCGGAATAAGGGCGAGACGGCCGGACGGCCGTCTCGCTTGTTGTTGCAACTGATCCTACTTGGCGCCCGTCGGGTGGAGCTTCACCATCATGTACTTGGTGTTGGCCCAGTTCGGCACCGGATCCGTGTAGGGATCGGTCTCCGCATTCGGGTAGCCCGTCCAGTACGTCGTGTCCATGACCGTGAACACGTTGTACGAGAACAGCGGGATGTTCGGCATGTTCTTCACGGCCAGCTTGATGAACTGCTGGCCAAGCTCGATGCCCTTGGGATCGTCGAAGCCGATCGCGCGGATCTGCTCGATGATCTTGTCGAGCTCCGGATCCTTCCAACGCTGCCAGTTGCGCGGCGGCTGGAACTTGCCGGGAGGCGACAGGAACTCCGAGTGCCAGGAGTCGAGGAAGAACGACAGGTCGGGATGACCGCCCCACGTCTCCACCGTCCAGGCCATCGTCACTTCGTTCTGGCCATTGAACATGTTGCTCCACATGGCCGTCGGCTTGGCATCGATCTTCGAGTCGATGCCCTGCTGCGACCACTGCTGAGCAATCATGCTGCCCGCACGGGTCATCACCGGGCGGTTGTCGCCTTCGGTCGCGATGGTGATCGTGAAGGGCTGGCCGTCCGGCATCATCCACTTGCCGTCCACCTTCTTGTAGCCAGCCTTCTCGAGCAGCTCACCAGCCGCCTTGACGTCCTGCTTCCACCAGCCGTGACCGAACGCGGTCGCGATCGCCTTGGGATCGGTCGGAATCTGATCGCCCATGGACGGCCGCAGCATGTCGGCGATCTCCTGCCCCATATTCGGGTCGTAGGGGTGGATCACTTCCTTGCCCGTGTCGATGGTGAAATCCTTCAGCCACTGCTCCAACGGATCGAAGTAGAAGCCCGGATAGGTGCCCGTCGGCGGGACATCAATGGCCGAGATCGTGGCCGCGCCGCGATAGGCCGCCATGTCGATGGCCTTGATGTCGAGCATCAGAGCCAGCGCCCAACGCACGTCCGGATTGGAGAACTTCGGCAGCTGGTCGTTGAAGACGACCATCGGCAGAGTCGGGTCCGGATGGGCATAGGGGAAGCCCTTGAACCAGCCACGGGACGACGGATTCGACTTGATCAGCGCCATCGCGCCTTCCGGCGAGGTGTCGTGGATGATGTCGAGCTGGTGGTTCTTCTGCAGGATCACGCGCTTATCCGGCGGGCCCGGATCGATGTAAGCGACGTATTCCGGGCCGGGTTCGCCGAATTTCGCGAGTTCCGTCCGCTTCCAGTCCTGACGCTTCTGCCAGACGAACCAGGTGCCGTTCGGGTCAAAGCTCTTCAGCGTATAGGAGCCCAGGCAGACCGGCGGGTTGAACTGGAACTTGGCGGGATCAGCCTGCTTCTCGAAGACGTGCTTGGGCATGATCCACAGCGCGCTCCAGCGCACGGTGAAGGCCGCGTGGAAGCGCGAATTCGGCTTCTTCAGCTTGAAGACGACCGTGTACTTGTCCGGCGCCGAGACGGTGTCGACATTGGCCGCCATGCGCGCGCCGTCATTGAATTCGCCCGGGTGGGCCATCTCGGTCTGGACGGTGTAGACGACGTCGTCGGCGCTGAACTCGACGCCGTCGCTCCAGTAGATGCCCTGGCGGAGCTTCACCGTCATCTCGGAGAAGTCCTTATTGTAGATGGGCTTGTCCGCTGCCAGCGAATTGTCCCAGACCTGGTTGTTCAGGCCGTGGTCAGGGTCGATGTACCAGAGCGTGTCCATGCACAGCTGCTGGAGACCGGTCGAAGTGCCGTTCGGTTTCGGCACCCAGATGTTGAAGTTGGACGGATCGGTCACCGTCCCCTCGGGGTTTTCGGCGATGAGGGTCTGATTGCGCGGGATACCCGCCAAAAAGTCCTCCGCCGCTTGCGCCTGGCCGACGAGCGCTAGACTGCTCACCGCCAGCGCGAGCGTTACAAGCTTGCGCATCCGATATTCCTCCCTCAAGTACAGCGCGGTCGTCCCGCGCCTTTCTTGCGTCGTCAGTTTACATCCCACGAAATAGAGGGTCAACCGATGAAGCGATATATATCATTAAATTGGATAGTATCTCGGGCCGAAACTGCGCCCAGGGGCCGGATGGCGCAAGGTCACCATCCGGCCCCGTTTCGGTCCACTCAGATCCCAACGCGGATCATGTGGTAGGACCGGGGAGGAAGCCTGCACCGCAATCCCGCATCGACCACGCTGGCACCCTTCCCCTTCTTGGGGACGACCAGCCCGGGCTTCTTGGCGGTGTTCGCCGCCTGCAGATCGGGATGAGCGATGGTCATGTGCTCGACGATTGCCTTCGGCTTGAAGCCGGCGAGGCTGACATCGACCGTCATGGCTTCGTCGGGATGACGATTGACGGCGAAGAAGGTCAGCGTCTTGCCAGCGTCGTTCTTGACGGCGGCAATGTCGAGATAGGGAACGTCGTCGGCGACCTTGGCATCGTAGGTGGGAACGTCCACCGACACGGCTAGCGCGTCGCCACGCCCATAGAGCGAAGCGAAGTAGAGCGGGTAGTAGGTCGTCTGCCGCCAGGCCGGACCGCCGGTCACCGTCATGATCGGCGCGATGACGTTCACGAGCTGGGCGATGCAGGCGATCTTCACCCGGTCGGAGCGCCGGATGAAGGTGTTCAGGATGCAGCCGACGACCAGAACGTCCTCGAAATTGTAGACGTCTTCCAGCAGCGGCGGCGCAATCGGCCACTCCGAGCTGGCCATGTCCTTATGGTCCTGGTTACGGTTATGGTACCAGACATTCCACTCGTCGAAGCAAATATGGACGTCCTTCTTCGAGCGTTTCTTGGCCTTGGTATAGTCGATAACGCCGCCGATTGTATGGATATAGCGATCCATGACCACAGGTTTGGCAAGGAAATTCAGATAATCATTCTCGTAATTCTCGAAATACATGTGAAGCGACACATGGTCGACGGCGTCATAGCACTCGTCAAGAACGGTTGCTTCCCATTCGGGATAGGTCGGCATGTAGCTGTGGGACGAGCCGCAGACGACCAGCTCCAGCGAGGGATCGTACATGCGCATCGCCTTGGCGGTCTCATGGGCGACGCGGCCGTATTCGGCGGCGGTCTTGTGGCCGACCTGCCAGGGACCGTCCATCTCGTTGCCAAGGCTCCATACCCTGACGTTGTAGGGGTCGGCGCGACCGTTCTTCTTTCTCAGGTCGCTCCAATAGGTGCCGCCCGGATGGTTGGCGTATTCGAGCAGGTTGCGGGCGGCGTCGAGGTCGCGCGAGCCGAGATTGACGGCCAGCATCATCTGCGTGTCGGCCGCCTCGCACCAGGTGCCGAACTCGTCGGTGCCGACCCAGTTGGGCTCCTTGGTGCGCCATGCGAGGTCGAGCCGCACCGGCCGCTCCTCGCGCGGACCGATGCCGTCTTCCCAACGATAGGCGGAGACGAAATTGCCGCCGGGATAGCGCACCAGCGGCGGCCTCAGATCGCGCACCAAGTCCAGCACGTCGCGGCGAAACCCGTTCGCGTCGGCCGTCTTGTGGTCCGGCTCGTAAATGCCGCCGTAGACCGCGCGGCCGAGGTGCTCCAGGAAGGCGCTGTAGACCCGATCGTCGATCGGACTGATGACAAAATCCTTGTGGACTGATACCCGCGCCCTCATCGGAATCGCGCTCCCTCACAGCTTCTTAATTATCGTAAGTTCCGATATGTATCATATCGATGCGAGTAATCGGGTGCAATAGTTTGCAGCCAGTTTCACCCGACGCGGAGCCGGGGTGCCACCGCACATCGCGGCGATAAACAGCGCATGCGGATTGGCCATATGATCCGGCGGCCGGCGATCTGCTGCCGTCGCCTGCCCCGATTGCTGAGGCCCTATTGGCAAGCCGCTGCATAAGTGCGCAGCACGTCCTTGATGGACTCGATGATCAGGGCGCGCGGCTCCGCCATTAGTGCTCCACTTCTCACGCGCTCATAGAGATGAGGAAGGTACTGGCTCATCAACGTCTGCGGCAGCGCGACATCCTGAAGTGCCAGAAGAAGACGGTCGACCGCCGCGCGCGCCTGCGGCTGTGGCCAGTAGTAGCGGATGCGGTCGCTGTAGCTGAAATGCCGGGCGACACGCTGTTCATCGACGGGACCGCCGTAATAGGGCTGCCAATCGGCAGGCCTGGCGAGCATGACCTGTTCCATGGCGTCGATCAGCGATGGCGTCTGCGGGCGGAGGAAGCGGGCGATCGCGTCGAGCCCGTAGAGCGCCTCGCGCATGGCGAAGGTGAGCCATGGCCCGACTTTCAGGACGGCGAAGCCATCCTGGACGAGGGCGCCGAGGCATTCGACACTCTGGTAGTCGGTGGAGTGGGCTTCGAACACCAGGCCGGGAAGCGCGCCCAGTGCGGCGCTGAGGTCGGCCGCCTTTTCGCGCACATAGGGGATGACGTTGCCGCTGCCGTATTCCACGCCCGGCTGAACGACCAGCGCGATCACCCGGTCATAGGCCGTGCCGACGCCGGCCGCGGCAAAGGCGTCGCGATGCGATTCGGCGGTCGCGATCGCAGCCTGGGGCCGCGTGACCTCCAGCGCATCGATCGTCTCGTGCGCGCCGCCCGGGATCGGCACCTCGGTTCCGATGACGTAGTAGGGAACGACGCCCGCGGACGCCGCGGCGCGCTCCGCGACCACGGCGAGACGGGCTGCGCGGGCCGCGATTGTCGCTTCGGGCAGCGGCACCGGATCGCCGCCGCAGGCCATGCTGGTATCGAGGTGGATCTTCGTGAAGCCGGCCTCGATGAACGCCGCCATCATGCGCTCGCTCTCCTGCATGGCCTCGCCGGCCGGCAGGTTCTTCCACGGATTGGGGCCAAGATGATCGCCGCCGAGCAGGATGTTTTCCTTCGGCAGTGCGGCGGCCTCCGCCATTTCGAAGACGAAGTTGCGGAAGGCCGCCGGGGTCATGCCAGTATATCCGCCGCGGTGATTGACCTGATTGCAGGTCGCCTCGATCAGCACGGTACTGCGGTCGTCCGCTGCCCGTTGCAGCGTCGCTTCGATGACGAATGGATGGGCCGAGCAGATGGAGGCGATGCCGCGCCGGCGGCCGCCTGCGCCGCGTTCGGCAAGATTTGCTAGCGTCTGTTGTTGCATGGCGTCACCAGCTGGTCAGCGGCCCGAGAGGGTCTTCAGCGGCCGAACGTTTTCGATGGGCGTGTGCAGGAGATCCCAGGAGAGCACGTAGCCCTGCACGCCGGCCTCGGCGCCGATCTGCAGCATCTCTTCGATGTTGTGCGGCGTGACCTTCATCGCCCCGGGGATGGAGACGCTCTCCAGGCCGAGATAGAGCGGCGTGCCGCCATAGAGCGCGAGCGCCCGCTTCGTCTCGGCACGCACCAGGCTGAGGGGCGCTGCCATCTCGATTTCCGCCAGAGTGTGTCCGGCGATGCCGTCGACCTCGCCAGCGGCCCAGTCCATCGCCGCCGCCTCGTCACGGCCGAGATACCGGGCAAGATCGCGAAGCAGGGTGGGCAGTTCGCTGCGCAGGTTCGCCGGCCCCCTTCCGAACCGGTAGATCATCGGCTTGATCCAGTCGGCACCCGGCGCCAGCGCCGCGATATCCTGGCCGACGAGCGGGGCCAGCATGGGCGTGAAGACGTCGAGCGACACTTTCCTGCCCATTGCTCGCATCGCCTGCGTCACTCTTTCGACCAGCGCGCTGATCGAATCGGCGCGGAAGCGGATGAAGCGCTGCAGCAGCGGCTCGTCGGCGAGGAGGCGTTCCAGCCAGCGGGCGCCTGGCGGGATGGCGACCGGCGTCGCCGCCGACGCGACCGCCGGCGCATGGTTCAGCATGGCGCGTACCGCTTCGAGGTCGAGGCCCGCTTCGGCAGCCTTTGTCACGCAATGCGGACAGAAACAGGAGAAGACATCGGACAGCCCGTTGGCCGGCGACGGGAAGCGGATCTTGTCCAGGAACACGCCGTCGAACGGGTATCGCGCCATGATGTCTTGGAGGCGGGCGAGCGAAGTCGAAAAAGCGAGCGGGTTGTTGGGGCAGGCCTGCCGGAAGGTTTCGGCGATGCCGGTGCCCTGATAGCCCGACCAGCCAGCGCTCCGCGCCGACCGGCTGTTGACCACGAGGTGGGACGGGTCGAAGCCGGGATAGTCGGACAGCAGCGGGTACCACAGAAAGACCTCGGGAGCCGGACGGCTCGCCGACGCGGTCAGCATGCGGAAGAGTTCCGGCCGCTCGGTCCAGCCGACGGCGAGACTATCGAGCGGGACTTCCCGCGTGACCGTGTCGAGATAGGCGGCGACCTTGGCCGGCGCGAGCTCCGCGTCGGGCGAATGGACGCTGGAGAGCTGGGCGACGATGGCGATCCTGTCCGGCATGGGCCTCACCGCATCTTGGTCTCGATGAACCGCAAGGCCTCTGCGAGGTCCGGCTGGCCGTCGGTGCCGCCGGCCTTTGTCGTCGACAGGCTGCCGCAGGCGATCGCCAGCGCGAGCGCCCGGCGAATGTCCCAGCCGTTCAGGAAGCCGAAGAGAAAGCCGGCATCGAAACAGTCGCCCGCCCCGACGGTGTCGACGAGGTTGACTGGCGATGCCGGCAGGCTGACGGCAGGGCCGGAGCCCTGCTTCGCCGTCGCGCCCTGTTCACCGAGCTTGACGGCGACGAGAGGGGCGGTTTCGGCAAGCGCGCCGATCGCCTCCTCGGTCGAATCCGTGCCGCTGATGGCCCTGGCCTCGGTTGCGTTGGGCAGGAAGACATCGACATGGCGGAGCGCCGCATGGACGCCTCCGTTCCAGCGCTCCGCGGGATCGAAATTGGTGTCCAGCGAGACCGTCAGGCCGGACGCGCGGGCCTGTTCGAACAGGCGCGGAATGTCAGGGCGCAGCGCCTCAAGCAGGAAGAAGCTGCCGAGATGGAGGTGGCGCGCGGCGCGCACGATGGGCAAAGGGATTTCGGCGTAGCGCAGCGCCGCGATGGTCCCGGGATAGGTCAGGATGGCGCGGTCAGCCCCGCGGGCGAGGATCACGCTGAGCCCGGTGGGCGTATCGGCATCGACGACCACGCCCGAGGTGTCGACGCCCCGTTCGCCGAGGGCGTCGATCATGAAGCGGCCGAAGATGTCCTTGCCGACCTTGCCGACGATCGCCGTGCGCAAGCCCAGACGCGCTGCGGCGCAGGCAAAGATGGCGGTCGAGCTGCCGATGACGAGGCGGGCATCGCTGACCAGCTTCTCGACCTGGCCGAAGGCCGGCGTCACGTCGCCGGAGAGAATGAGATCGGCGTTGATCTCTCCCACGGCCACGATGTCGAAGGTCGGCGCGCCCATGGCGTCAGCCTATCCGTCGAGCGCGAGTTCGACGAAGGCAGTGAGGTTGCGCGGCCGGTCGGGGTTCTTCCCGCCGGCCACCGCGCGGTAATAGGCGAAGAGCTGAAGGACGGGAAGGTAGAGCACGTTGCGGAGATAGTCGGGGATACCCGAGGCGAACGCAACGTCGGTGCCCGTCTCGCCGAGGGAGAGCGTCTTGCCACGGATGGCACGAACCTCGTCCAGCACCGCCGTCTCGGCGTCGTGAGCCGCCTCCGACACCAGGCCGACGACCAGCGTGTTGCGGTCGACCATCGAGATCGGGCCGTGGCGGAACTCGAAGAAATGGAAAGGTTCGGACACCGTCTGGCTCATCTCCTTGAGCTTGAGGCTTGCCTCGCAGGCGAGCCCATAGCGCGGGCCGCTGCCGAGAAAGAAGACCTGGCCGATTTGGCGATCCGTCGCCAGGCTCCGCGCCAGGTCGCCATGCTCATCGATCAGCCGGTCGCCGCAGGCAACCAGCGCGTTCGCGTAGCCGGCGCGCAGGGGCGCGGGCCCGGCCAGGTCGGCGATCGCCGCGGCGGCGACGTGCATCGAGGCAAAGGAGCGCGTCTGCGCCACGCTCTGCTCCTGGCCCTTCGCGATGGCGATAACGATATCGCCGTGCGCCGCGATGGCGGAGTCGGCATAGTTGGTCACGACTGCGACCTTGCCCGGCCGCCGTGCCTTGAAGTCAGCCACGACGCGCAAGGTCTCGGATGTGGCGCCCGAGCGCGACAACGCGATGAGGATCGTGGCCCCGTCGACATAGGCGGCATCCGGATTGAACAGCAGCTCGGAGGCGGGAAACGCGCGCGCGATGACCCCGGTGCGCGACTGCAGGAGCGCGGCCACCGAAAGCGCCAGGTAGTAGGTGCTGCCGCAGCCGACGCAGATCACCTGACGCCGGCTGCCGATCGCGAGCTTGCCGATTTCAGGTGCCAGCGCATTCGCCCGCTCGATCGCTTCTGCCCACGCCGCCGTCTGGCCCGTGATTTCCTCGAGTGTTACGAAGTCGGACGCAGTCATCAATCGTCTCCGATGGTCTCCGGCGCTTTGCCGGCACGCATCCCTGGAAGGGAGGCCGATGCGCGACCGGCGCAGCGGCCCCCCGATATCCGTCCGTTCGGTCCTTACTGAGCGGGCTTGTCGTCCAGCGGGCTGTCGACCCAGGTGAGCAGGTCCTGCCTGGCCACGAACTTCTTGTACCAGTCGTTCAGCGGGTTCTTGGCCGCGTAGTCGGCGCCCTTGGGCAGTTCGCTCGATTTGGCGACGTAGTACTTCGCGGAGTTCTCCCAGAAGAGCGGAGAGTCGGGATTGTAGGTCGTCTCCGCGTCCTGCTTGTAGGTCCGGAACTCCAGGAACTTGTCGAAGATGAACTTCAGATTGTCGACGTCGGTCGCCACGCCCGAGTGGTCGTTCATCGCCTTGACGACGATGGGCATGATCACGTCGATCTTTTCCTGGACGTAGCGGTTGTAGCGATAGGACATGGCCATGACCTTGAGGGCCGTGTCCTCGTTCTCGGCCAGCCACTTCTCGGTCGAGGCGACGTTGCTGTACCAGAGGCCGGCAGGTCCGAGGATCTCCGCGCCGCCGATCAGCTTGACCTGGTCCGGGTGGTTCATCAGCAGATTAATCTCGGACGGCAGGCCACCCATGTAGAACTCGCCCTGGCCGCCGATGAAGGCGAGCGCCGCCTTCTCGTCGTCGGCGAAGTTGATGGTCTTGATGTCGTCCAGGCTGAGGCCGGCCTGTTCGAGCACCGCCGTGATGAGCGGCTGGTAGTTGGCGAGATAGACCGGGAAGGTCTTGCCCTTCATCTGCTCGATGGCCGCCTGCTTGGCCTTGGCGGCGTCGCCGAGCTCGGCGAGCAACTCGTCATACGACTTCGCCTGGCCGACGCGGCCGAGGACGACGAACCCCTTGAACTGGTTCACAGTCAGGAAGTTCTGCATCTCGGGCACGGATTCATAGAAGGGATAATTGCACACCACGCAGGTGTTCACCGTGTCCAGCGAGCCATTGGCCAGCGCCTGGATCGACGGGCCGCTCTGCGTCAGCCAGTTGAACTGGAGGTCGAGGCCGAGCTGTTTGTCCCAGCCATATTCCTTGGCGACGCTGAAGAACTGATAGTCGAAGAAAGGCGTCATTCCGACGCGCACCACCTTCTGTACGTCGGCCTGTGCGCCGCCGGCTCCGGCGAGGAGCCCCACGGCGACCGCTGCGGCCGCCAGCATTTTCGATATCCGAGCCATCACACGCGTCCTTCGATTGAGGAATGTTCCATGCACTGTGTTGGGAGAGGCATGCGCATGCGTCGTCGTCATTCCATGTCGCCACCTCCTTATCCGCCGCCGACAATCGAGGCGACGACGCCGATGCTTGACCGTCTCTCGGTCCATGGCGTGAGGCGCTTCTCAAGCCGGGCAATGAGGGTGTCGAGCAGGACGGCAAGCAGGCTGTAGATCACCACCAGGATCACGATGCCTGCCGTCCTGAGGTAGGTCTGCTGCAGGATGATCAGGTAGCCGAGGCCGGCCTGCGAGCCCATGAACTCGGCCGCCACGTCGAGGCCCCAGGACGATGCCGCGGCGACGCGGATGGCGCCGATGAGGTGGGGCACGATGTAGGGCACGATGACGGTCGTGTAGATGCGCTTGCGGTCCGCCCCGAGCGTCAGGGCCGCGCGGATGTAGATTGACGGGACGTTGCGGATCGCCTCCATCGTGGTGACGCCCAGAACGACGGAGGTGCCCAGCGCGATCAGCGCGATCTGCGGGGCCCGGCCGATGCCGAACCAGAGAATGAAAAGGGGTATGAGCGCGAAGACCGGCACCGGCCGCGTGAAGTCGAAGAGCGTGCCCAGGAAATCGCGCACCGTCTTGCTGTAGGCCATGGCAAGGCCGGAGATCGTGCCGAAGGCAACGCCGATGCCGAAGCCACTCAGCGTCATCGCCACGGTGGTCAGGATCGCCTTGGGCAGCAGCGTGTACATGCCGAGCAGGGCCTTCCACACGTCGGCCGGCGGCGGAACGAAGATCGGCCGCACCAGGTGGAACTCGGACACGACGATCCACAGAGCGAGGATGGCAAGCGGAACGACGAGCTTGGGCAGCAGATCGCCAAGGCGGCCTGGCTTGGACGGGAGGCGATCGGTCTTGCGATCGGTCATGTGCCCTGCCCCCGGTTGGCGTCGAGGACGTGACCGAGTTCGCGCCGCATCGTCTGGAACTCGGGAAAGGTCTTGAGGTCCCTCGACCGCGGCCGGGCGAACGGGACTTCGACGATCCTGGCGATTTTTCCCGGGTGGCTTGCCATGACGACGACGCGGTCCGCCATGAAGAGCGCTTCCTCCAGGTCATGGGTCACAAAGACCACGGTCATCCGGGTCTCGTTCCAGATCGCGAGGAACTGCTCCTGGAGATTCTCCTTGGTCATCACGTCCAGCGCGGCAAACGGCTCGTCCATCATGAGGACCTCGGGTCGCGTGACGATGGCGCGGGCGACGTCGACGCGCTTGCGCATGCCTCCCGAGAGCTGTCTTGGGTAAAGGGCCTCACAGCCGGTGAGTCCGACCAACTCGAGGACGTGGGCGGCCCTTTGTGCCCTCTCGTCCCGGCCCGTCTTGGCAATCCTCAGGCCGTACTCGACGTTGCGCAGTACCGTGAACCACGGGAACACGGCGTCGTCCTGAAACACCATGGTCCGGTCCAGACCCGGACCCTTGATCTGCCTGTCGTCGAGAAACGCCTTGCCGCCGCCCGCCGGCAGCAAGCCCGCGATGATGTTCAGAAGCGTCGTTTTTCCGCAGCCCGAGGCGCCGACGATCGCCAGGAACTCGTGGTCGTAAACGGCGAGATTCAGGTCGTCTATGACGTTGACCAGCCCCGCCAATTTGTCCGGATAGCTGAACGTCAAATGCTCGATCCGGATCTTCACGGTGCGGTCTTCTGATCGCACCTCCGAGCCAGTCAATGTCAGCTCCCTCGGTCAAGAAGAACGGAGCCATGGCTCCGCCGGCTTCATGTCCGCGGAGGATAGGAGCGTGGTCACGATGGTGTCAATCACGAATATGACTTTTTGCCATTTTATTTTCATCATTTCAATCATATTTTTGAGCGTATGATCGGTTCTGGCGATTGACAGCGCGCAGGAAGCCCTTAGCTTGAAGGGAATCTGCGATTCCGAAGGACCTCGATATGTCGGTGACCAACGAGCGGCGTAGAACCGCGATCCGGGAGTACCTGCTGCGCAACGGCAGCGCCGAAGTGAGCCTGTTGAGCCGGCACTTCAGCGCCAGCGAGGCGACCATCCGGCGCGATATCCTGGTGCTTCTCCAAGAGAACAGCTTCAAAAAGGTCCGCGGCGGTATCGGCGTCAACGACATCAAGGCGGAGCCGTCGCTCGCCCAGCGCAGCTACATGCAGGCCGAAAAGAAGCGCCGCATCGGCAGGAAAGCGGCGGAGCTGGTCCACGATGGCGAGGCCATCTTCCTCGGCACCGGCTCCACCGCGCTGGAAGTGGCGAAGAACCTGACGACACGCCGGAACCTGACCGTCATCACCAATTCGCTTCCGGTGATCAACACGCTGATCGACAGCCCCGGTGTCGATCTTGTGGTGACCGGCGGTGCCTTGCGCCGGCCCGAACTGTCCTTCATCGGTCACATCGTGGAGAAGGCGCTGTCGGAGCTCAGGGCGGACAAGGTGATCATCGGCATTCAGGGCATTCACCCCGAAGGCGGGCTGACAAACGAGTTCCTGCCCGAGGCGGTGGTCGATCGCGTGCTGGTGGCTTTCGCGCCGCAACTCATCATCGTCGCCGACAGCTCGAAGGTCGGGAAGATCAAGGCCTCGGCCGTCGGCAGGATCGAGGACATCGGAACACTGGTCACCGATTCTGCAATTGATCCGGTTATCCTGGCGGATCTCGAGCGGCGCGGCGCCATCGTGAAACTCGCCGACGAGTAGCCGCGATCTCAGCCTTCACCACGTCTGCTGCGGCGACAGGGGCATTCGCGGTCGAAAGCGCTGCGGGAGATCCTTACTGCGGGCGAAGGAATTCGGCGCGCAGCATGACCGCGAGAAGGTTGAGGTCGCCGTCCAGGACCACAAGGTCGGCGATGGCGCCGACCGCGATCCGGCCACGATCCTCCAGCCCGAGGTACTCGGCCGGGATGCGCGCGGTACGCGCGGACGCCTCCTCGACCGACAGGCCGATCGCGACGAGATTGTGAAACGCCTGAAGCATGGTCAGGCTGCTGCCCGCCAACGTTCCGTCGGCAAGGCGAACCCCGTTGCCGCATTTGAAAACCGTCTGGGTCCCGAACCGATACTCGCCATCCTCCATGCCCGACGCCGGGGAGGCATCGGTCACGGCATAGAGATTGGGTATCGCGCGCAGCGCGGCACGGATCGCACCGGGATGAACGTGAAGGAGGTCAGGGATGATCTCCGCGTAGCGCGCGTGAGCAAGCGCAGCACCGACGATGCCCGGAGCCCGGTGGTGCAGAGGCGTCATCGCATTGAACATGTGCGTGACACCGTGTCTGCCGTGCTCGAAACATGCGCAGGCCGTCTCGTAGTCGCACGACGAATGGCCGATTTGCACTCTGATGTCCCGCTCGTCCAGCCAGCGGGTCAACCTGCCATCCGGGTCAGCTTCCGGTGCGCATGTGACGACCTTGATCGCGGCGAGTTCGGTGAGCGCCTGCATGAGTGCAATGTCGCCTTGCTGCACGAAATCGGGCTGCGCCCCCAGCCGGTCCTGGCTGATGAACGGGCCTTCCAGATGCACCCCGATAATCGCGGCTTCGTCCGGCTGCTGATCGGTGGTCGCACGGCTCACCGCACGCAGCGCAGTCTCGATCGCGTCGACGGGCGCCGTCATGGTCGTTGCCAGGAAAGCGGTCGTTCCGTGCTGGGCATGGATCCTGGCCACCTGACGGACCGCGTTGCCGGCTTGCATGACCTCCGCGCCACCACCGCCATGGCAATGGAGGTCGATGAAGCCCGGAACGACAAGCTGTGACTGGCGCGTCGGGACCGGCTCAATGGCGACAATCCGGCCGTTCTCGGTGGCCAGGCGGCCGTCGCGGAAGCCGTCGGGCGTGAGGATCCGGCCCTCAACGATGGTCATGAAAATTCTCCTCGGGCGTGATTTGCAACTGAGAGGTTATGTGGTTATAACCTTTCCAGTCCATATGCACTACCCACGCTTAAGAGGGAGAGACTGACGTGAAGGCAATCACCAAGATCGGGTTGGCCGCGACGTTGTTCGCGGCGGCGCTCGCTCCGCTTTCTGCCGGCGCCGAACCAGTCAAGCTGACCTATCTCACGCATTGGGGCCCGGACACCGTGGCCCTGCTGGAAAACGCCACCAAGGCCTATACAGCGCAGAATCCCGACGTCTCCATCACCATCCGGGCGGTGCCGTTCGGCGACCTCCTGACCACCATCCGCTCTGGCGGAGCCGGCGGCGGCACCACCATCGCCAGCATCTACGATCTGTGGCTGCCCGAGCTGGTACGCGACCACCTCGTCGCCGCAACCCCCGGCGCGGTGAGCCAGGACGTGACCGGGTCGTGGCCCGCCGGCGTGGTCTCCGCCGCCAGCGTCGGAGGCACGGTCTACGGCATCCCGAACGAGATCGACCTCTACGCGCTCAACTACAACAAGGCGCTGTTCAAGGAAGCGGGCATCGACAAGCCGCCGGCAACCTGGGACGAGTTGACGGCCGACGCCGCCAAGCTCACCGACGCGGCCGCCGGGCGTCAGGGCTTCGGACTGATCAACTCGTGGGCGGCGGGTGTCGTGCACCCGTTTGCGTCGCTGCTTGCCTCGAACGGCGGAACGCTCATCGCCGATGGCAAGCCGCAGCTCGGCAGCCCGCAGGCGCTGCAGACCTTCCAGCTCTATGAGACCATGGTCAAGAAGGGCTATTCGGTTCCCGCCATGGGCACCGCCGACGCCAACACCACCGGCCCGTTCCTCGACAACTTCGTCTCGGGCAAGACCGGCATGATCATCATGGCGAACTGGTGGGAGAGCGCGCTGAAGGCCGGCATGGGCGACAAGTTCGCCGACATCGGCACCGCGCCGATCCCGGTCGGACCGAGCGGCAAGGCCGCGCACTCGATCTCCTATTCGTGGATGACGGTGGTCAGCGCCTCGGCGAGCGCTGCCGAGCAGGACGCGGCGTGGAAGTTCCTCGTCTGGCTCGACGGGCCGACCTCGGGCAAGGACGGCGCTTCGGCGATGGCCGATATCCTCCAGTCGATGGGCATCCTGCCGTCGCGCACCTCCGATGTCGCGGCTTACAAGAGCAGGCTCGATCGCCCCTTCCTCGAGGGCTACGTTTCGGCGCTGGCCGATGCGCAGGGCTTCCCGGTCGTTCTCGGCGGACAGGAGTTCTCCGAATCGCTGCAGCAGACGATCGAGAAACTGGAATACGGCGAACTGACCGCCGAGCAGGCGCAGACCAACGCTCAGGCTGACGCCGAATCGATCCTCAAGCGCGCGGCGCAGTAGACGATCCTGGCGAGCCGGCCGACCTGGCCGGCTCGCCATCAAATACGCATCTGCTGAAATGACCGGCGCCCAAAGAACCTCGACAACCGTAATGCTGACGCCGGCCGTCAGCCTGATCACGGTGTTCGTCGTCCTGCCGATGATCCTGACGATCTGGCTGTCGTTCCAGCAATGGTCGACGCAAACCGGCTTCGAGACGGCGCGCTTCATCGGCTGGCGCAACTACGAGGATCTGTTCTCGGCAATCTCGGTGGGGCGCGACTTTCGTGGCGCCTACATCAATACCGCCATCTACACCGGCGCCTCGGTGGTGGTGATCCTGCCGCTGTCCGTCCTGCTCGGGCTACTCGTCCACCAGGAGCGCGTGCGCGGCGGCAAAGCGCTGAGGACCGTGCTGTTCTCGACCTATATGGTGCCGATGATCGCGGTCGCTCTGGTCTGGTCGAAGCTCTATTCGCCGACCGAGGGGCCCTTCAACCAGATCCTGTCGTGGATCGGCATCGCACCGCTGCCCTGGCTGTCGGCGCCCAACACGGCGCTCGGCTCCATCGTGATCCTCAACATTTGGCAGCAGATCGGCTACTTCACCGTGCTGGCGGTGGCGGGGCTGACCCAGATTCCGCAGACGCTCTACGAGGCCGCCAAGATCGACGGCGCCAACCCGGTCCAGCAGTTCTTCAGCGTGACACTGCCACTGATGCGGCGGACCTTGTTGTTCAGCGCGGTCATCGCCGTCATCAACGCCGTCCAGGTGTTCGAGCCCGTCGTCCTCATCACCCAGGGCGGCCCGGCCGGCTCGACCAACGTGCTCACCTATCACATCCGCCGCGTCGGCATCGAACGGGCCCAGGGCGGCCTCGGCTCGGCCATGGCGGTGATGCTGATGCTGTCGCTGGTGGTGATCATCGTGGTCATCTTCCGGTTGGCACGCGACAGGATGGACGAGACATGAGCGCGTCGACCGCCAGAAGCCGTCCGGTCCTCGGAGCCGCAGCGCAGCGTGCTCGATTCTTTGCTGTGGCTCGCCATCATCTTCGCGACGGTGGTGGCGGCATTCCCGCTGGTGTGGATGCTGCTGTCGAGCTTCAAGACGGCGGCGGAGGGCATGCAGACGCCGCCGGTGTGGATTCCGGCAACGCCGAGCTTCGATGCCTTTACCAGGGTTGCCGACGTCATTGACGCGACGCGCTCGTTCCGCAACTCCGCCATCATCGCAACAACGGCGACGCTCGGCATCCTCGTCACCTCGCTGATGGCCGGCTACGCTTTCGCAAAATACCGCTTCCGCGGGCGCGACCTGCTGTTCGCCGCGATGATTTCGACGATGTTCCTGCCGCCGATCGTCACGCTGATCCCGCTCTACCGGATGGTCTTCTACCTGCATCTGAATGCGAGCCTGGCGGGCGTCATCGTTCCCAATCTGGCCAATGCCTTCGGCATCTTCCTCATGCGCCAGTTCATCGCCGGCGTGCCCGACGACCTCATCGATGCGGCGCGCGTCGACGGCGCCTCGGAGCTGCGCATCGTGTTCACCATCGTCGCGCCGTCGGTGGCGCCGGCAATTGCGGCGCTGGCGCTGTTCGCCTTCGTCTATCACTGGAACACGTATCTGTGGCCGCTCACCGTGCTCCAGGGCAACACGGCGGACTATCCGATCGTGCTGAGCCTCGGCCGTCTGCTCAGCTACAATCGCGGCGCCATGAACACCAACCTGGTGATGGCCGGTGCGACGCTGGCGGTCCTGCCGCCGCTGGTGCTGTTCGTCTTCCTGCAGCGCTTCTTCGTCGACAGCATCGTCAGCGCGGGGGTCAAGGGATGACGCGGACCCTGTGCATCGATCTCGGCGGCACCAACATCCGCGCCGGACTCCTGGCGGACAGCCTTGTCGAAGCGCCCTCCCCGTTGGGCAATTGGCCAGCTCCCGATGGACTGCATTCATTCGAGCAGCGGATTGCAACGCTGATCGCGGAGCAGGCCGTCGACAGTGTCGGCATTGCGGTTCCCGGATTGGTGTCGGGCACGCGCTGCAATTGGATACCCAATCTCCCCTATCTCGACGATGTCGATCTGAGCGAAATCCTTCCCGGTATCGATCTCTCGGTCGGGAACGACGCGCAATTTGCTCTGCTTGCCGAGGCGGCAGTCGGGGCTGCGAAGGGTTTGACCGACGCCATCCTGTTGGCGATCGGGACCGGCATCGGTTCCGCAGTCCTCAGCGATGGTCGGATCGTGCGCGGGCATCGGGGCAGCGCCGCATCGTTCGGCTGGGCATGCGGCGACCGAGAAGATCGCGGCGACAGGGTCCACGGCTGGCTGGAGCGGACCATCTCGGGCACGGCGCTCAATGCTTTGGCAAGCAGCATCGGATTGCATGATGGTGCGGCGCTCATCGCCGCGGCGCGCGCCGGCGACCGCAAGGCGCTCGGAAAACTCGATGGGCCGTCCGCCGCGCTCGGCGCCGCACTTGCCGGTGCGGTCGCGTTGCTCGGAAGCCAAGTCGTCATCGTCTCCGGGGGCGTAGCCGAAGCGCTCGATGTGATCGCCCCCGCCGCCCTTGCGGTGCTCCGGCGGCAGGTGCCGCTCCATCTGCGCGATGTGCAGATAATGAGGGGCGCGCTCGGACCGATGGCCAGCCTGACCGGTGCCGGAATTGCTGCGCGCGGCCATCCGCTATGGACGGAGCGCCACGCATGACCCGGCCGGCAAAGGTTCCGCCGCTCGACCGCAATCGCCCGGAGCCGCTATGGCACCAGGCCGAGCAGGCACTGCGCGCGGCGATCGCCGACGGCACCTGGCCGGACGGGGCGCAACTGCCCAACGAGGCGAAGCTCAGCGAGATGCTCGGCATCAGCCGTATCACCGTCCGCCATGCACTGCGCAACATCGAGGAGTCCGGCCTGCTGAGGCGTGAGCACGGGCGGGGCACCTTCGTGCGCAGCTCCACGGTCATCGCCGGCGTGCGCGGCCTCACCAGCTTCACGCAGGAGATGGCCGATCGCGGCCTGGTTGTCGGGTCGCGCGTGCTCGAAATCGGCGAGATGCCGGCGCCGGAGGAGATTTCCGACGCCCTCGAGGTGCCACTGGGCACGCTGGTCTGCAAGATCAGGCGGTTGAGGTCAGGCGACAATCAGCCGATCGGCGTGCAGACGGCCTACATGCCGGTGAGCCGTGTGCCGGGCCTCTCCACAATGGCGGAACCGCTGCTGTCGCTTTACGACATGCTGCGCACCCGGTTTGGCATTGTCCCGCAGGAGGCGCGCGAAATCTACCGCGTCGGCGCGATGAGCGAAGGGGACGCCGCCCTGCTCGAGCTTCCCGTCGGCAGCCCCGTCTTCATCGTCCGGCGCATCGCTTCCGACCGACAAGGTCCCTTCGAATTCACCGTGTCGACCATGCGCGGCGATAGATACGAAATCCGATCCAAACTCCATTTGTGACGCGCCAAGGAAAGGCAAGCATCCCTATGAGCACTTTGTATATCAGTCGCCTGATGAAGCTCGCAGAAGCAGCAGCGGAAGCGAATTCCGACGCCTTCGAGGCGGCCGCCGGCAAGATGTCGGACACACTGGAGGCCGGAGGTTTGATTCATCTCTACGGGTCGGGGCACTCCGTGCTCCCCACCCAGGAGACGTTTCCGCGTTACGGCAGCTATGTCGGGTACAATCCGCTGACCGATCCGCGCGTGATGTGGCACAACGTGCTGGGCGCCGGTGGTGTGCGCGAGCTGCTCTGGCTCGAGCGCACCGAGCACTATGCCGAGAAGTTCCTCGACCATCAGCCGCTCAACCCCGGCGACTGCATCGTTATCTTCGGCCATAGCGGGCGCAACGCTTCCGGCATCGACGCCGCTCTTTACGCCAAGAAGCGTGGGCTCACGGTCATCGCCATCACGGCGAAGGCGAATCTCGACAAGCCGGCCACGCACTCGTCCGGCAAGCGCCTGGCGGACGCCGCGGACATCGTCATCGATACGGGCGCACCAATCGAGGACGCCATCGTGCCGGTGCAAGGCTGGAAGCGCCCGGTGGCGGGGTCGTCAACCGTGCTTGCCATGATGATGATGCACGAACTCAATGCCCGCACGGCGATCGCGCTGGCCGAGCGCGGCATCGAGCTGCCGACCTTCGCCTCGCCCACCATCGAAGGCGTCACGCTGCACGATACCGACATCATTTACGGCGTCTATCGAGAGAAGATGATCGAGGCGCAGCGCAAGCACCTCGATTTCTTCAAGGAGCGGATGAAGGGCTAGTCTGGATTCGATCGGCCAGCCAATCCGTGGCCCGATTCGGGAGATTCCCGGATTCCCGATCTTCCCCGTCGCCCGCCGACAGAGCGCGGTGCCGTCGAGACGGGCGGATACCTCACGACCGCCTAACCCGATCGTCCCTGCTGACGGTCGGGTTGGGGTGATTGCTGCGATCATTTCTGTATACGCGGTTGCCAGATGTCGGTGAGCTGGCAACGGCTGGCGATACTGCCATCGCTCAAATGCCGTACGCGGCGGTGGGACATTCCTGCCGGCCCGGCGGCGACGGGCGGCCCGGTCCGACACGGCGCACAGCTGCCCGACGCCTGGCCTCACGCGCAGGTGCAAAGGTAGGTCAGGTGCGTCTGGTCCGTGGTGATCTTCGCAGTGCCCGGCTGAAAGCCGGCCGAGTCGACGAGGTTTTCGAGTTGGCGTCGGTCGCGCTCGATCAGCTTCCAGTTCGCCATGGTCTCAAGCCACGGGGCAAAGGGGTTATGCTGCGCAATGTTGGTGAAGATGATCCGCCCGCCGGGCTTCAGCCGGGCCCTTGCGAGACGCAGCAGAAGACCGATGGCTCTGTCGTCCAGATAGTCGAACAGACCGCCAAAGATGATCCGGTCGTAGCTGTCGTGCGTTCGCCTGAGAAGCCGCAGCGCGTCGCCTTTCTCGGTCCTCAGATCGTCCACAAACGACAACCGCTTCCGCGACAAGGCAAGCGCCCCTTCGTCGATATCGATCAGGTGACACGTCACGTCGGAACGGCCATAGCCTTCCAGCGCGGCAAGATCGCGGCTTCCACCGCAGCCAACGCTGAGAATACGGGCGTTGCGCGGCAACTCGCGCACGGCATTCTCGATCTGAAAGGCGATCTTGTTCCGGTGTTGGTAGGCAATCGCGCTGTTCAGCGCATACCAGTCGATCCAATAAGCGGGATGGCCTTCGGGAAGAGATGTGGTGCCGTCGAGGAGCCGTTCGACGGTTTCGAAATCGCCGGGATAGCCGCGCGGCCATTCCTGAAGTCTGCGTACGAAGGGAGCCTCCCGGTGGACCGCGTGTGCGCGTGACAGGCTATCGCGCAACTCCACTTCGATGAGGACGGAGCTGAATTTGGCGATGCGGGCCGACAGCAGGTGCATCGCACTGATGACCGAGTGCATCTTCAGGGCGTCGGCCGCGGGCAGCCGTGTCGCCTCGATCAGGATGTCGGTCGCATCTTCGATCTGTGTCCGGGCGTCTGATGGCGCCTGGATTTCGCCGAGCGGCCGCCACGACGACCGAGGAAGCGGTCGTTCAAGCGCGTTCATCGATTTGGCTCGTGAGCTGTAGCCGCGGCAATAGGCGACCCGTCTGTGCGGCATAGGCGCGGTATTCGGCGGCCAGTGGCGAGTTGAGAAGCGCCTGTTCCTCGCCACGAGCTGCCGCAAGGTAAAACACAACCAGGACCACCATCGCACCCACGAGATACGGCGAGAGAGTGGCGGACGCACAGCCAGCCCAGAACAGCGAATACGACAAGTAGAACGGATGGCGGACCAGGCGATAGGGGCCGCTCCTGACCAGACGCGTCGGCTTCTGCCCGCTGAAGGCCAGTGGCAGGCGCTCGGTACGCGTCGCATTGACGGCACCAATGAACACCGCCCCAGAAGCAAGGTGCAGGAGAAGCCCCGTAAGCCGTACCCATTGTGGCGTTGTCGTCTGCCAAATCAGAACCACGAAGCCGGCGAAGGTGATGAGGCCCAGCGCCGAAAGGATGCGCATCGGCGCCGGCATGGATGAAGAGCGAAAGTGGCCGGGTATGACCCAGACGAATCCGGCGAAGACGATTGACGCGGTCAGGGTTAGTGCGATGTCCATCGCAATCACAGCGGCAGATTCGGTGCGTTTGGCGGGGCGGAGCGGCTTGTCGCCCCAAACCCCACTTCGATTTCAAACCGCTCAAGGATGGGCACCAATGGCGAGTGCACACGCTCGAGATGGCCGCGATTGCGCAACTCGAGAACCATGGCCACCTGGGGGCCGGAAATCGCGTGCATGAAGCTCTCGCCGGCGGGAACGTAGCCGAACCGCGCGAACAGGCTTGCCAGGGCCGGCGCAGTGGAAAGCACCGACTGCCGGGCGCCGGAACGAAGCCCCACATCGTATGCAAGGCGGAACAGGCTGTAGAGGGCCTTGATGTTGAGCTGGCGTTGCGCGCGCACGAAGCGGCTGCACAGAACCGTATTCCGAATGCCCTGCTGACCGGTGCGGGCAATGAGATCAGCCAGGTAATCGTCAGGCGAAACATCGTCGGCCCAGGACAGGCGAACGGCCATGTCGAGGTCGGTGCGGCCGCAGTGAAGAAGGTTGACGGATCGCGCGTCGATCGGATCGATCAGCAGCCCTCCGGCCTGCGCTGGGTAGGCCTTTCCCTGCTCCACCACGTAGCGCCGGAAGCGCAATGCGAAGATCGCGCGCAGATCGGCCCAATCCATCGCGGCGCGAAGATGCCGTCCTTCGCTTGCCCTGAGGTCCGCAACCCCCGGCCATATCTGGTCGAAGTCGGCCGGACGAACGGCGAAGGGAATCGGGTCGGGAGTTTCCCCAACAGCAGGATCAACCGAGAGCACGTTCATACGCTTCGTCCCAGACCGGCAGGGGATAGACGGCGCGAAAATAATCGAAGCAGCGAAGCATCGCCGGCACCGTGTCCGGGAACCGCGATACTGTGTCCTTGATCAGGTGACGGAACAGGTTCGAGTGCTTCTCGTCCTCAGTCGCGTGCTCGACGATGAAGCGAAGACCGCTCGTCGACAAGCCACGCTGATGCAGCTTCTCCAGGAAGGCCGTGGCTACCCGCAATGTGAGGTTCTCGAACAGGTACTCGGCGCCAAAATAGCCGAACGGATCCTCCACATCGGCCATACGCCACCAGACGGCGGCGACGGCGAAGGTTGCCGGGCTCGGCGGCTCGCCCAGTGCTTGCCGGCGATCACCGCCCAGGGTGACGAAATCCTCAAGCGCCCAGAGGCCGTGCTCGGCCTCTTCCGCCTTGTGGTGTGAAACCACCTGAAGGAGCTTGACCTCACCCTTGGGCAGCCGTCCGATCATCCGGAAACCGGCTTCGGTGGTGTGCCGCTGATACATGTGAACGGCACGGAAGATCTCTCGAACAACCGCGCGGAATGCGTGTGGGTCGGCTGACCTGTCGGTCACGAGCCGCCATCCACGCCAAGCCACGATCTCCTCGAAGATTTCGCCGACGCGTGCGTCGAGCACGGCGAACGCCTCTTCGGCTTCGGCTGAATAGCGGTCGGTTTCGGCGAGTTGGACGACGGACATAATGCAGGATCGCAGCCCCTCGCCGCCTCCGCATCCCCCAAATGGGGAATGCGGGGGTGGAACCGCACGGCTAACCTAGACGAGACAGTGCTGTCGGATCGTAGCAGGTTTGTGATTGATGGACCGCCGCGGCGACGTGCTTGTTCCCGGGCGCATGGGCAATGCCATGACGACCCGCGCTGATACCGATGGCCTTTCCGGCGCGCCACAAAGCGGCGCGTTCGCTTTGCCGCAAAAGCCCGGTCTCGACGTAGACGCGCTTGAGGACGGTGCGCACCGCGTCTGGCAGCGATGTGGCAAGCAGAGCGGCTAATCAAACCGTCGCAGGAACGCCCTCACGAGCGAGAGGCAGGCCTCCGGCTCTTCGAGATGGGGCAAGTGACTCGACTCCGGAAACGTATGCCCCTCGGCAGCAGGAATGGAGGCCATGATCGTCTCCATGCATTCCGGCACGACCTCATCGAACGCGCCACGATAAGCGAGCGTCGGCACGCAGATCGCGCCGAGCCGGTCGACAATCGACCAATTCCGCAAGCTTCCCTCAAGCAGAAACAGGCTTCGACCGTACATGCTTGTGAATACCGTTGGATCATCAATGAATGCCTGAATCGAACGCAGCAATTCGGCGGGCCATTCGTCCAACCGGCAGAGATGACGCTTCGTGAATTCCATCGTCGCCGCCTGATAGGCCGGACTGTCGAGCGTGCCGGCGCGTTCGTTCGCGGATAGTGCTTCCTGAACTGCCGCGGGCAGTTGGCTTCGCAGCCGCATCGCGCCAGCAAGAAAAGCCTGCTGATCTGCGAACGTGTTCGCGAGGATGAGCGCCCGCAGTTTCGATGGCTGTGCTACGGCATGTTGCATGGCCACCGCGCCGCCAAACGACTGCCCCAGCAGGGCATATCGATCGACGGCAAGATGAGCCAAGAGATTGGCGAGTTCATCGACCAGAAGATCGATGGTCCAGAATTCCGGTCCGCGATCCGGGTAGTGGGTCGATCGTCCATTGCCAAGTTGGTCGTACAACACGATCGCCCGCTCATCAGCCAGTGCTGCGAATGCGCTGAGGTAGTCATGCGTGAGGCCTGGCCCGCCATGGACAACAATCAGCGGAGTTCTACCGGAGCGAAGATCCCCTTCGACGCGATACCAAGTCTGTCCTCCCCCGAAAGGCGCGAAACCTTCGAGCATGATGGCCCCCGAATTTCCCGTTCCGTCCGCCCCGCAACCTGCTATATGTGTAGTTTAGGGCGACTACAATCGGGCATCTGGGGGAAGGATGCGATTGCAGACGAGCCCAGCACAGATGCTGGAGCCGTGCTACGACGCTTTGGTTGCGCCGGAGACTTGGCCGGAGGCACTGCATCAGTTCGCCCGATCAGTAGACGCTGTTGCCTGCGCTTTCTTTCCGCGCGGTGCCCGCGAGGAGCGGCTGCAGCTGCCGGCCTCACCCCATTACAAGGCTTTCCTCGAGGAATTCATCGGCGGCGGCTGGGCAGAATTCGATCATCGCGGACAGCGTGGCTGGCCGCGCTTCGTCGCTGGTCAGAAAACGATGATCGAACATGACGTTTCTTCGGACGAAGACCGCCGACACCTTCCCCAGTACCATGAGCTCTACGCCAAATATGACGTGCCCTGGTGGGCCGCGGTCGCGTTCAAGGTTGATGGCAAGCTTTGGGCTGTGCCGTTTCTGAGAAGCAGCAGCCAAGGGGCGTTCTCCCGCGCGGAAGCAAAGCAATTGCTTGCTTTTGAACCCCATTTCACGCGGCTCGTGCGCTTGGCCAAGCGCCTTGCCGTCTCCAACGCCACCATCACACTCGACGCTGTGGCCCAGGCAGGCTGCGCGGCTGTCCTGATCGATTGGCGCGGAGCGGTGATCGCAATCAACGCGAAGGCCGACGAGCTGTTCGGCTCCGTCATATCGCTCGCCCGAGGCAGACTCGTCGCAGACAATCCGAGCACACAGGCGCAGATCGAACAGTTGATCGCCGCGGCCATCAAATCTCCCGATATGGAGATCCTTGGCCATGTCCATCCCGTGGTCGTGCAACGGCCGGATGCCACGCCTCTGCTTCTCGATGTCCTGCCGATTTCGGGGCTCCGCGCCGACGTCTTTCTCCATGCGCGGGCTCTCATCACAATCACGGATATTGGCAAAACCGCAGAGCCATCCATCGAGCGCCTGAGGAAAGCCTTGGGTCTGACCGCGGGTGAGGCGCGTCTTGCGAAACTGATTGGCATGGGGATGTCACCGGCCGAAGTGGCGACGGTCCTCGGGCTCACCCGCGAGACCTGCCGTACTGTCCTCAAACGGATCTTCGTCAAAGCCGGCGTCTCGCGGCAGAGCCAGTTGGCGATCGTCGTATCGCGCATTGGCCGATCCTAGAGTGAGGTATTGGGCGTGCCGCAGTGCCGCCAAACGCAAAGCGGTGCTGCTCAGCGGGAACTGCCATACGGCTCGGAGACGTTCCCTAGAAGTCGACCCAGATTGCGGCCCCGCGGTCAGGACCATGGGCGTGCCCGGCTCCACACACATCAGCAATGACCAACTGATTTCTGAATCGGTTTCGTTTCTTCGCCTGTGCCCAATGCCCCCAACGGCGACCACAAACGCGATGGCCGAGTCGACGCCGTCAATGCGGCAGGTCCAAATTGGGCGGCCTTGATTCATGCCGCGGGTCACGCTATTCCGTATTTCGTCGAATGACGAATAGGATGCTCCGATGGCGATTGCCAAGCTGCAAGTGGCCCGCAGAGTGGAGGCCGCCGGTGCGCATGAGCGGATAGCCAAGGTTGCCAAGGCGCTGGCTCATCCGGCGCGCGTGCAGATCGTCGAGACGCTTCTGCGGCGAACCACTTGCATCGGTTGCGACCTGGTCGAAGAGGTCGGGCTCGCAGCCTCGACCACATCCGAGCATCTGCGGATCCTCAAGGACGCCGGGCTCATCGTCGGCGAGATTGCGCACCCGCGGATCTGCTACTCGCTTGATCCTCGCGCGGTCGCGCCGCTGACAGCCTTCGTTCAAGCCATCGAAGCCGGGCACCCTCCGGTATTGCCGGAGTAAGACATGTCCACATTCGAACGCTACCTGACCGCCTGGGTCGCGCTTTGCATCGTTGCCGGTGTCGCGCTCGGCCACTTCTTCCCGGGCTTCTTCCATGCGGTGGGCTCTGCCGAAATCGCCAAGGTCAACCTGCCCGTCGCGGTGTTGATCTGGCTGATGATCATCCCGATGCTGATCAAGATCGATTTCGCGGCGCTCGGGCAAGTCAAGGCGCACTGGCGCGGCATCGGCGTGACGCTGTTCATCAATTGGGCCATCAAGCCGTTCTCGATGGCGCTGCTCGGCTGGCTGTTCATCGGCTGGTTGTTCAGGGCGTATCTGCCGGCCGACCAGATCAACAGCTATGTCGCTGGCCTCATCCTGCTCGCGGCCGCGCCGTGTACCGCCATGGTGTTCGTCTGGAGCAACCTGTCCGACGGAGAGCCGCACTTCACGCTGAGCCAGGTCGCACTCAACGACCTGATCATGATCGTTGCCTTCGCTCCGATCGTGGGGCTGCTGCTCGGCCTGTCAGCCATTACGGTTCCATGGGAGACGCTGCTTCTGTCGGTCGCGCTCTATATCGTTGTTCCCGTCATCATCGCCCAGCTGGTTCGCCAGTCGATCATGGCGCGCGGGGGGCAGCAGGCCCTCTCCGCTGTCCTGAAGAAGCTGCAACCTATTTCGCTCGTTGCCCTCCTGGCGACACTGGTCCTGCTGTTCGGCTTCCAGGGCGAACAGATCCTGGCGCAGCCCCTGGTCATTGCCATGCTGGCAGTGCCGATCCTGATCCAGGTCTATTTCAACGCTGGCTTGGCCTATCTGCTCAACCGCACGGCCGGCGAGGCCCATTGCGTGGCGGCGCCCTCGGCGCTCATCGGCGCCAGCAACTTCTTCGAGCTCGCCGTCGCCGCCGCCATCAGCCTGTTCGGGTTCAATTCCGGGGCGGCGCTGGCGACCGTCGTTGGGGTTCTCATCGAGGTTCCGGTGATGCTCTCGGTGGTCAAGATCGTCAACGCGACACGAGGCTGGTACGAGGCCGGTCCGGCGGTCAAGCGTCGCGTCGCCAAAGAGCAAGGCGCTGCCGCCGCGATCGGTGACGCCGCCCCGCGGATAGGCTGATGAATGTCGTCATCCATCACAACTCGGACTGCGGCACCTCGCGCAATGTCCTGGCGATCACTGAGGCGGCGGGCGATCGCCCGAGCGTGATCCGGCGGCGATGATTTTCTCCATCGATTTGTCGGCGGCCAGAGCCGCCGGCAAGGGCGCCGAGCCGTGGGGACGTCGGCTATGCGCCGGCAGTGGTCATCAAGTCGCACGACGGCCGCACGTCCATAAGTTCTCGAGGCTAAACGTGGTGGTAGGATCGTTGTGAGCACCGATATCGGCGTAGCAGATGACGAAATCGATATACTTGGCGCGGAAAGCGCTAGAGTCGCCGCCGTGGCTGCAAGGCAGTCCGGGTAAGGACGGGTGGTGACGGTCCACGTTTGCCAGTGCCCACCCATGGGCAATCACGGTTCAACAAGCCGGCCATCGGATGGATGCCGGATTACGGAAATTGCATGACCAAACCAGCTTCAGCTAATCCGGCAGCGGCCACTGTCGATGGCATGCTGACTGCCGTTTGGCGACGCAGGAGCACAATTATCGCGGTCGTTGCCATCGTGGCAATTTCGGTGCATGTGCTCCAGCGCTTTGTCTTCCAGGCGAGTGAAAGCGCATACAATCTTCCGCTGCTGGCCACCCTCGTTCTCGGTGGGGTTCCGCTCGTCTATGAACTCCTTGGGAAAGCTCTGAAGCGGGACTTCGGGTCCGATCTGCTTGGCGGGATTGCCATCGTCACCGCCGTCATCATGGGCGAGTACCTGGCCGGTTCAATCATCGTGTTGATGCTCTCGGGCGGCGAGGCGCTGGAGAGTTACGCGTTGCGCAGCGCGTCATCGGTGCTGGGCGCTCTGGCCAAGCGCATGCCCTCGATCGCTCATCGGAAAACGGATTCCGGCATCGCCGACGTGGCGCTGTCCGACGTGGCCGTGGGCGATATGCTCGCGATTTATCCGCATGACATTTGCCCGGTGGATGGCGTGGTCACCGAAGGGCATGGCGTGATGGATGAATCCTACCTCACCGGTGAGCCGTTCAAGATTACCAAGACCTCGGGTTCGACAGTGATCTCCGGGGCGATCAACGGCGAAACCGCGTTGACCATCCGCGCCACCCAGCGGGCTGCTGACTCACGCTACGCAAAGATAATGGAGGTCATGCGCGAGTCCGAACAGACGCGCCCGCGCCTTCGACGTCTCGGCGACAAGCTGGGGGCGATCTACACTCCGGTGGCGGTTGCGGTGGCGCTGCTCGCCTGGGCGATCAGCGGTGAAGCCGTGCGGTTCCTGGCCGTGCTGGTGATCGCCACGCCTTGTCCACTGCTCATCGGCATACCCATCGCCATCATCGGCTCGATTTCCCTCTGCGCCCGTCGGGCGATCATCGTCAAAGATCCCGTCGTGCTTGAACAAATCGCCGAGTGCCGCATCGCGATTTTCGACAAGACGGGAACTCTTACCTATGGCGAGCCGACGTTGACCGAGCAACTCATGGCCCCCGGTTTCGCACAAAAAGACGTTCTCGCGCTTGCCGCCAGCCTTGAAGTCTATTCAAAGCATCCGCTGGCCGGCGCCATTCTCGCCCAGGCAGAAGCGGAAGCGCTGCCGCTCCTGCAAGCGGAACAAGTCAGCGAAGCTCCCGGTCAAGGACTGCGCGGCGCGGTATCAAACCATCAAGTTCAAATTACCAGTCGCGGCACGCTCATGGCCCAGAACGTCGCGGGCGTGGAGCACCTGCCCCCCGCGATGGACGGCCTGGAATGTATGGTGGTGGTCGACGGCAAATTCGCGGCGACCTTTCGCTTGCGCGACGCGCCGCGTGCCGAAGGGCATTCGTTCATTCAGCACCTGGGGCCGAAACACCAGTTCCAGCGCTTCATGATCGTCTCTGGTGATCGTGAGTCGGAAGTCCGCTACCTCGCCGAAGAGGTTGGCATCACCGAAATTCATGCGCAGAAAAGTCCTGAAGAGAAACTCGCCATCGTCCGCGCAGAAACGAGTCGTGCCAAAACCCTCTATGTCGGTGACGGCATCAACGATGCGCCCGCCATGATGGCGGCGACGGTGGGCATGGCGATCGGCCAAAACAGCGACGTCACGTCGGAAGCGGCCGGCGTCGTGGTGATGGACAACTCCCTCAAGAAGGTGGACGAGTTCATGCACATCAGCCGGCGGATGCGAGCCATCGCTCTGCAGAGCGCCGTCGGCGGCATGGCCCTGAGCTTGGTGGGCATGGTCTTCGCGGCCGCGGGTCTGTTAAGTCCAGTCGCCGGAGCCATCAGTCAGGAAGTCATCGACGTGCTCGCCGTGCTCAATGCCCTGCGCGCCGCGTTTCCGCCGAGAGTGATGTCCGATCTGTAGGCGCCGGATTCCAATTGCGTGCTGCGGAGCGTGACGGGGGACGCCTATCGCTCGCCCTCTAGAGCTGGCGCTCACTCCGGGACGCCGACCGAAGCGCGTGGCCTGAAGATCGTCGGGAATTCGGTTCGCTCAGGCGGTATCGCACGAACGCCGATCCGGTGCAGAAGCAATTCCGCAGCGGCACCTCCCATAAGCTCGCCCGGCTGACCGACGGTACTCAACGGCGGATTGAGAAGCTCCGCAGCAGGAATGTCGTCAAACCCGGCTATGCTGACTTGCGAGGGTATGCCGAGACCCAGATCGCGGCAGGCGTGGATCGCCCCGATGGCCATCATGTCGTTGGCGCAGATGAGTGCAGTCGGGCGGATGGAGGCCGGCTGGCCGAGCAACCGTGCTGCGGCAATGCGTCCAGAGTTCTCGCTGTAATCGCCTTCGCTCACCGGCACGGCATCGGGGTCGAGACCGGCAGCGGCAATCGCTTCGCGATAGCCGGCCAGGCGCTGCTCGCTCGTCCACAACCGCGGCGGTCCGCCAATGATGGCAATGCGGCGATGCCCGGCACTGAGCACATGACTGGCAAGTTTCCGTGCGCCGGCCCGATTGTCGGCGCTGACGAAGGGCAGATCAATTCCTGGCAGACGTTCGTCGACGAAGACGACATTGCCGCGTTCGGCCAGTTGTTGGAGCGAGCGGCTCGGCAGACCTGTGCCGGAAAGATAGATGACGCCATCGAGCCGCTGGTTGCGCAATACCTGAGCGAAATACTCCTCGCGCTCGATCTCGGCATAGGTGAGGCAGAGAACCAGAAGCACGTCGCTCTTCGTCGCCGCCTTTTCAATGCCCTGCGCCACGGCGGCGAAATACGGGTTCTGCAGGTCCGGGACGATGACCCCGATCGACGAAATGCGACCGCTGCGGAACATGCGCGCCGTATTGTTGGGCTCGTAGCCAAGCTCCGCGATCAGGCTCTGTACCCGCCGCCGCGTATCCGGCGCCACCTGTGCGCTGTTGTTTATGACGGAGCTGACCGTTCCGACGGACACCTTGGCCGCCCGCGCGACATCACGGATCGTGGGCCTCCGGCGGTCATCGCCGGGAAGCCTGCTTGCGCTCATGATGTCACCGCACTGCTCCGCTGGGCTGTCGTCGTCGGCCTGGTCGCCCGCCAGAAGCGGGGCGACCAGCGACGCGCGTGCGACGAGGATCGCCACGGCGTGAGGATGTATTCGACCAATACGACGAGCAGGAAGCTGGCGATGCCGAGCACGGCAAGCAGCGTGATCGCGGCGAAGGTGCCGGAGGTGTTCAGGCGCGAATTCGCCTGCAGCAGGTAGGAGCCGAGCCCGCCGCTGGTCGACGCGGTCCATTCGCCGATCACCGCGCCGGTGACGCTGAAGGTCGCCGACAGCTTGAGCGCCGAGAACAGCGGCGTGTAGGTCGCCGGCAGCTTGATGTGGCGGAAGATGCTCATCTGCGAGCCGCCCATCGACTTGGCCAGGTTGATCATGTCGCGGTCGACCGCCGCCAGCCCGTCGAGCACGTTGACGACCACCGGGAAGAACACGGTGAATCCGACGATGACCACCTTGGGCGCGAGGCCGAACCCCAGCCAGATGGTGAGCGCCGCCGAGATGGCGATGATCGGTACCGCCTGGCTGGCGATGAGTATCGGATAGAGCGCGCTGCGTACCACCGCAGCGGAATCCATGAGGACGGCGAAGATGAAGCCGGCGCCAGCGCCGCAGACGAAGCCGAACAGGAACTCGACGAACGTCGTGCGCATGCCCTTCCAGAGCGTGCTCCAGTCGCCGACGATGTGGCTCCACACGTCGCCCGTCGACGGCATCACATAGCGCGGGATGTGGTAGTACCCGACAACAAAATCCCAGAAGAGCACCAACAGCACGACGGCGGCGAGCGGGCCGCCGACCTGGAGAAGCAGTCGCCGCTGCCAAGTCATCTCAGTGGGCATGGGCATCTCCGGCGGGCGTGGGCGAATAGATCAGGTCGAGCGTCCTGCGCTTCAGCGCCATGAATTCCGGCGCCGTCAGGCAGGACAGCGGTCGCGGTCGCTCGATGTCAACCGTGAAGATCTCCTGGACGCGGCCAGGACGCGGCGTCATTACCACGACCCGGTCCGCCAGGAAGATCGCCTCGTCGATATCGTGGGTGACGAACAGGATGGTCCCCTGTTGATCCTGCCAGACCTCCAGCAGCCACTCCTGCATGGCCAATCGCGTCTGCGAGTCGAGCGCGCCGAACGGTTCGTCAAGCAGCATGAGGTCGTGATGCATGGCCAGCGTGCGCATCAGCGCGACGCGCTGGCGCATGCCCCCGGACAGCGCCGCCGGATAGTGATTGACGAATTCGCCGAGACCGTAGCGCGTGGCCAGTGCATAGCCCTCGGCGCGCTGGGCGTGGGTCGCGCGTCCCTTGAGCGTGGCGCCGAGCACGATGTTGTCGAGCACCGTCCGCCAGGGAAGCAGGAGATCCTTCTGCAGCATGTAGCCGACATTGTCGGCGTGGCCGGTCACCTCGGCGCCGTCGACCAGCACGCGCCCTTCGGTCGGCGCGATGATTCCCGCAATGACGTTGAACAGCGTGCTCTTGCCGCAGCCGGACGGCCCCACGATGGCGACGAATTCGCCGGAGCGAACCTCGAGGTCGGTGGGTGAAAGAGCCAGCACTTTGCCGAAGCGTTGCGACAGCCGCTCGACCGATAGTTTCGGCGTATCCGTGTTTGCCATTGGAACTCCAATCGTCGCGGCCCGGGCCAGAGCCCTAGACAATCTGGCACCGGTCGCGACCGAACCATACGACATCCTCGACCTTGACCGCGATGTCGCCGCGCGCAGCAAACGGTTCGATCGCCCAGGCAGCCCACATGGGCGTGGCGTTGCCGGCATCGATGAAGTTGTGAAGATAGGCCGCGCCCGCCGCAAGCGAATGACCGATGTTGCCGAGCAGGTCGAGGAGCACGAAACCCTCGGCCACCAGTTGCTCGTGGACCATTTCGAACAGCTCGTTGGCCGCCATGCCGGGCCGGCAGCGGGCAAGCAATTCGGCATGGATCCGCTCGATATCGGCGAGCGCCTGACTGGCCTCGGGAAAGTCGCCGATCACTCGGCAGCGCGTACAGTCGCCCCAGAAGCCTTCGGCGGATATCGGATGCACGTCGACCATCAGGACGTCGCGCTCGGCGGCGGCGAGATCGGTCGGCGGACGGGTGGGAAAACAGACCCGGGTATTCTCGCCGAGGCCGATATTGGTGATCGTCCAGATGCCGGTCGCGCCACCGGCGACCAGATGGTCGCTGACGGCGCGCTCCACCTGCTGCTCGGTGACGCCGGGACGCCCCGCATCAAGGCCGGCGGCGGCGGCGGCCCGCGCCAATGCCTGAACCGCGCGCAGGCCGGGCGGCGGGTCAAAGGCAATGTCCGGCCCCGGCCGGTATGTCCAGGCCGGGGCCAGCACGGGAGATGTCGACGAATTGTCGTCGTTCATTTCGGCAGGTACTCGTTGGTGTAGTAGTCGGCGACCGGCTTCGGATCCTTGACGATGCCGAGACCCTTGACCGCCGCGATCAATGCCGTCCAGTCGTCATTGCTCAACGTCAGAAGGTCGGGCCCCGCCTTGCCGAACTGAGGCAACGTGTCCTTCCATTGCTGGTTGATGAAAGCCGGGTCGTAGGCCTTGGCATATTCCTTCTGGAACGCTGCGGGCCCCTCGTCCGGGTGGGCGATGGCATATTGGATGCTCTTCATCGTGGCCCGCATGAAGGCCTTGGCCAGGTCGGGGTTCTTGGCGAGCCAGTCCTCGTTGCCGGCGAACATGAAGATCGGCGTGTTGGGAACGCCGTGGCCGACGGCGGGCAGGAACTCCGGCGTCTGGTGGCCGGCGGTCACCATTTCGGTGCCCTCGGCATTGGTGATCCCGGTGATGGCATCGACCTTGCCCTGCAGAAGCAGCGGCACCGTGTCGTCGGAGGCTGCGACGGTGGTGACGTCGTCAAGCGTCAGATTGGCGCTCTTCAACATCAACGAAAGCTGCGCCTTGGTCCAGGCATCGTTGTAGATGCCGATCGTCTTGCCTTTGAGGCCGGCCACGGTGGTCGGGTCACCCTGCTTGGTGATGATGCCCCAATTGTTGCCGCGTCCGTAGCGCCCGATCGCCTTGACTGGCGCCCCCTCCTCCTTGGCGAAGATGATGTCCATCACCGTGGTGAAGGCAACGTTGGCTGCGCCCGTGCCGAGGAACTTCATCGTATCGGCGACCGTCGGCGGGGCAATGATATCGAGGTTGATCCCTTCGTCGGCGTAGAAGCCTTTCTCTTTGCCCAGGATCCACGGGATCCAGAAGCCGTCCGCAACCGGCCATTCCTGGACGAACTTGATCGTCGTCAGGTCGGCCGCCCTCGCCGGCATTGCCAACGGAGCAAGCGTCGCAGCCGCTACCGCAAGGCCCAGTGCCACAGATCTGAAGCTCATCGCAATTCCCTCCGTTGCCGTTTGCCGCTCCTGGCGATAAATTGAACCGGTTCATAACAACGTGTCAAGGCTTATATGATAAGCATCATGCCGGTTTTTGCGTCAGCCACACTCCATTATTGACGAAATTCCCGAACCGGTTCAGATAGGGGAACGACGACGGATGTCCGGGACAATCACACCCATGCAGAACAAGAAGAAGGTACTATTGGTCGGCGAGACGTGGCTCAGCGCGGCGTCGCACTACAAGGGGTTCGACCGCTTCGACAGCGCCACGTTCCACTCCGGGGCGGATCCGCTGATCGCGGCGCTTGCCGACAGCGCGTTCGACCTCACCCACATGCCGGCGCATGTGGCCGTCGAGGCGTTTCCCTCTTCGCTTGAGGCACTCGGCAAATACGACGCCCTCCTCCTCTCCGATATCGGCGCAAATTCACTTCTCCTGCATCCCGATGTATGGCTGCGCGGCAAACCGGTCGCCAATCGCCTGAAGCTGATCCGCGAGTGGACCGCCGCGGGAGGCGGGCTTGTCATGATCGGCGGGTATCTCAGCTTCCAGGGCATCGACGGTCGCGCACGCTGGCGCCATACGCCGGTCGAACAGGCTCTGCCGGTCAGTTGCCATCCCTATGACGACCGGCTGGAAGTGCCGGAGGGGTTCCATGCGGAGATCGTTGCACCCGATCACCCACTGCTGGCTGGGGCAAGCGAGCTCGCTGGCGAATGGCCCTTCCTGCTCGGCGCCAACGAGGTTGTCGCAAAGCAGGGCGACGGTATGACGGTGATCGCCAAGCTGCCTGCCGAGCAGGGCGATCATCCGCTTCTGGTGGCCGGCCCCTATGGGGCGGGCCGGTCGATCGCATGGACCTCCGACGTTGGACCGCACTGGGTGCCGCAAGCGTTCGTCGACTGGCCCGGCTACAAGGTCTTGTGGCGAAGCATCCTGCGCTGGGTCACACGACTGAGCTGACGATCTGAAGGTGTCGCCGATGAAGAAACAGCCGGAAGCCCCCGTCACCGTTGCCTGCATCCAGATGGAGCCGAAGATCGGCGACGTTGACGGCAATATCCGCCGATCGTCTCGAGTTCATCGGCAAGGCCGCCGACCAGGGAGCCGAACTCATCGTCCTGCCCGAGCTGTGCAACACCGGCTATGTCTTCCAAACGCGCGGCGAGGCGCGCGCGCTTGCCGAAGAGATACCGGACGGCAAGACCACGGCTGCATGGGCAGCGATCGCTGCCCAACGCAATATCCACCTGGTTGCCGGAATCACCGAGCGGGACGGTGAGCTGCTCTACAATTCGGCCGTGCTCATCGGCCCGAACGGTCTTGTCGGCCGCTATCGCAAGGTGCACCTGTGGGAAGCGGAGGCGCTCTTTTTCGCGCCAGGCGATCTCGGCTTCCCGGTCTTCGACACACCGCTCGGGCGCATCGGCTGTCACATCTGCTACGATTGCTGGTTTGCGGAGAGCTTCCGATTGGCCGCCTTGCAGGGCGCCGAGATCGTCTGCGTGCCGACCAACTGGGTGCCGATACCCGGTCAGGATCCAAATCGCGAAGCGATGGCCAATATCATCGTCATGGCCGCCGCCCACACCAATTCCATCTTCGTTGCCGCTGCCGACCGTGTCGGCACCGAACGCGGTCAGCCGTTCATCGGCCAGAGCCTGATCGTCAGTCACACCGGCTGGCCAGTGGCGGGCCCGGCAAGCCGCAGCGACGAAGAGATCATCCTGGCGCAGGTCAACCTCGCCGATGCACGGCGCAAGCGGAACTGGAACGCCTTCAATCAGGTGCTCCGCGATCGGCGTACCGATGTCTACGACGAAATGCTCGGTTCGCAGCACAAGCCGAACTGGTACTAGGCGGCGGCGCGCTCAGGCATCGCGGTGCCTGCTGACACTGTCAGGCCCGACAGCGCCTCTGCGTTCGCCGGATCAACGCGAAACGCTCCGCTCGATCAGCCCCCGACGACCTGAGAGAAGAGTCAACTGCTGAACGCGCCTGAGAGATATCTCCGGGAGTTACGGCCGCCACAGGCGCAAATGCGTCTCTCCGGGAACCACAGGTCCACGCGATCGCCGAAGACGGCCCGGAACCGGGCCGTCTATTCGATGGCCGGAAATGTAGAAAACTATTTTCTATCAATGGCTTAAATAGTAGCTGTGCTGGCAGTCCACCGCAAACCTGTCTCTGATCTCCTTTCCCGTTTTCACCGAGTTTGCAGGGGCCAAAGGGCCTGGAACAGGGAATTCCGATCGTCAACCGTTGACGCTGTCCGGGAACGTGTTGTCGTCGAGCGGGATGCGATGGCGACCACGCGGGAACGGATTGCTGTTTGGCGATTGGTCGATGTCGCGAAGTGGGAACGCAGTGCTGCTAAGCAAATGCTGATGTCGAGAAGTGGGAACGCTCGTGCGGATTGGTTGCGTCACTTTGGGGAAGGCCGAGGCTGCGAACGCACCGCCGAAGACCTTGGGGCGCGGGTGGGCGTGCATTCTGTCGGGTAACCGATCCGGTTCCAGGTCTGGCTCGGACATGACCCGGGTCGTTGCGCGCACCGCTGATACGCCAATCGCGAACGTCGAACGCAGTGGCGGAAGTCTGCACCGACGAACGCCCGCTCCTGGTAAAGTTGATGGTGACAGGCCGTTTGACCACAGAGAGTGAAACGTTTAATTAGAGCTGAGGAGCCTGTATGACGCGCACACTGAGCACCCGAACGCACCACTATCTGTTCGTTGCACCGGCGCTTCTGCTGAGCATCGCGATCGTGCTGCTGCCGGCCCTGCTCACGTTTGTCGTCTCCTTCACCGACTGGGACGGCGCAACAGCGCCGGTCTTCATTGGATTGAAGAACTTCAGGGACGTGTTCTCTGATCCAATCTTCTGGGGGGCGCTGTTCGACAACGTCCAGTGGACGGTGATCTTCCTCACCATCCCGATGGCGATCGCGATGGTTGCGGCATCCATTCTCATGACCCGCAAGACCGGCGGGGCCGTCTATCAGATCATCTTCCTTCTGCCCTATGTGCTTTCTCCGGTCGCCAATGCCCTGATCTGGCAAAACATCATTTTCGATCCTGTATCCGGCGTGGTCGGCTGGCTGTCACGCAACTTCTTTCCGGTGATGGATCCCCTGACCGATATGCGCACTGCGCTGTACGCGGTTGCCAGCGTCGATATCTGGCATTTCTGGGGCTACCTGGCGATGGTCTTCTTCGCCGCCATGCGGCAGACGCCTGAAGACCAGCTCGAAGCTGCCTTCCTCGAAGGCGCCAACGGATGGCAGGTGTTCCGGAACGTCACGCTGCCAAACATCCTCCCCACAGTGGCGCTGATGGTCGTGCTGGTGACGATCTTCTCGTTCCTGACCTTCGACTACATCTACCTGATTACGCAGGGCGGCCCCGCGCGCTCCACCGAGATGTTGTCGACATTCGCCTACGCTTTCGCGTTCACCAGCTTTCAAGTCGGCAAAGCAGCAACCGTGGCGCTCGTCATGAGTTTCTTCGGCCTGATTGCGTCGGTCATCTATGTGCGTCTCAGCCGTTCGGAGTTGGGGGCATGAGTGGCGCGCCGACACCGAACCGCGCGGCGATCGCCCGCGTGGCCAGCACCTTCTATCTGGTCGCCGCGGCGGTCATTTCCCTGGTGCCGCTCACGCTCGTCGCTCTCAATGCGTTCAAGCCGCACGCTGCGATCGTCGCCAATCCGCTGAGCCTCCCCACATCGCTCAATCTGATCAACTTCGCCCACGCGTGGCGGGGTGGCCATTTCTCGACCGGCATCGTCAACAGCCTGCTGCTCTCCGGCTCGACCATGATTATCACGCTGAGCTGCACATCGCTGGCAGCCTTCGCGCTCGCCCGTCGGCAGATCAGGGGTTGGCAGGCGATCACCATCTATTTCCTCTGCGCCACCACGGTCCCGATCCAGCTCTTTCTATTTCCGCTCTACTTCGTCTTCGCCAAGCTCGGTCTGATCGGCAATTTCGTGGCGACGGCGTCGATCCTCTCTGCGATCAACCTGCCGCTCTCCATCTTCCTGCTGCGCGCCTATGTCCTTGGGATACCGGTCGACATCGACGACGCGGCCTTCATGGACGGCGCCAATCCGTGGCAGACCTTCCGCTACATCATCCTGCCGCTGATGCGGCCCGGTATCGTGACGGTGGCGATCATCGTCTTCCTCAATTCCTGGAACGAGTTCCTCATCACCACGACCTTCCAGAAGGGCCGCGACAACCTGACGATGACGCTCGGCTATCTCTCCATGAACGGGACCTACGCGACCGATCAGGGGGCGATGATGGCCGGCGCCTTCATCCTGGTGGCGCCGATCGTGGTCTTCTTCCTCGTCATGCAGCGCTTCTTCATCGCCGGCATGACGGCAGGCTCCGTCAAGGGTTAGGTCATGACGCAGATGCACCTGCCGGAATCCGCGACCGACATCGCCAACCGGACCTATGCCGGCGTTCTCGGCAAGCTCATCGGCGTCTATCTCGGACGCGCCGTCGAGGGGTGGCGCTACGAGGACATCGAGGAAACGTTCGGCGAAGTCGCCTTCTACGTCAATGACCGGGTGAAGTGGCCGCTCATCGTGCCCGACGACGACATTTCGGGTACGTTCCTGTTCTTTCGCGCGCTTGAGGACAACGGGTTCCCGAACCCGATCGCCGCGCGGACGATCGGTGATACCTGGCTCAACTACATCGTCGAGGACAGGACCGTGCTGTGGTGGGGTGGGCTCGGCCGCTCAACCGAACACACGGCCTATCTCCGGCTGAAGGCGGGGATCGCGGCGCCGGAAAGCGGCTCGGCGGCTCGGAACGGGCCCGGCATGGCCGAGCAGATCGGTGCCGAGATCTTCATCGATACCTGGGCCCTTGCCAGCCCCGGCGACCCGGAGCGGGCGGCGGCAATGGCGCGGGCGGCGGCGTCGGTCAGCCACGACCGCGTCGCCGTCGAGGCGGCTTGCCTGCTTGCCGCCATGGAGGCGGCCGCCTTCGCCGAGCACGACATCGACCGCCTTCTCGATCTCGGCCTTCGCTTCAATCGTAACGACGACCTGGCGCGCCTCATCGGCGATGTGCGCGAGCATTGTGCGCGCGCCGGCGACGACTGGCGGGCCGTGCGGCGCTGGCTCGCCGAAAACCACGGCTACGAGCGCTATCCGGGCAACTGCCCGATGGTGCCGAACCACGCCCTGCTCATCGCCTCATTCGTCCTCGGCGGCGACGATTTCCAGAAGGGCCTGAAGATCGCGGTATCGTCCGGCTGGGACACCGACTGCAATGCCGGCAATCTCGGCTGCCTGAACGGCATCCGGCTGGGGCTCGACGGACTGGCCAGCGGCCCCGATTTCCGCGGCCCGGTTGCCGACCGCATGTATGTGGTGGGCGCCGACGGCGGCGAATGCCTTAGCGATGCGGTGATCGAAACGCGGCGCGTATTGCGCGCGGCGGCCGCACTGGGCGGCGGCACATACGTCGCGCCGACATCGCGATTCGCCTTCGAGTTTCCCGGCTCCGTGCAAGGCTTCGAGGTTGATCCCCATCACCAAGGCATGCAGGCCATCACGGCCATCGGCAATCTCAACGAGACGGGCGAAGGCAACGGTCTCGCCCTCCACTACCGGGCGCTGGCGCCGGGGGTGACCGGCTCCGTCTCGGTGCCGACCTTCATCGACCCCAAGCCGCACGGCGTCTCCGACACCAGCTATTTCGAGGTGATCGCCAGCCCGTCGCTCTATGGCACGCAGACCGTGCGGGCAACCATCCGCGCCTTTGCCGACGACAATCCGACGCTCTGCTTCTTCATCCACTATTTCGACGAGAGCGAGCAGCTTCGCCGCCTCGATGGCGAGGCGTTCGCGCTGGCGCGCGGCGAAAACGCCCTCGCCTGGCGCGTGCCCGACCTTGGCGGCCATCCGATCCATCGCCTCGGCATCGCGCTTGCTTCGGACGCGCGGCTGTCGGGCCGCATCGCAATCGTCGATCTCGACTGGTCCGGCGCGCCGGAGAACCTGCAGTTTGCCTCCGCGCGCGCCCTGACGCCGAAGCTGACGCCGTGGGACACGACGACCTTCTGGACGAAGAGTTTCGTCAGTTCGGCGCGCCACTACGCCACCGACATCTACAACAGCTTCACGCTGTCCCACCCCGGAAGCGAGGGCGTCATTACCACCGGCACGCGTGACTGGGTGGATTACGCTGTGCAGTCCGAGCTGGTTCTCGAACTCTACGAGACGGTTGGCATCGTCGTGCGCGCCCGCGGCCACCGGCGCTACTATGCCGGTGTCGTCTCGAACGGCATGGCGAAGATCGTCAAGCGCCGGGACGGCACACTGTCCGAGCTTGCCGCGGTGCCGTTCCAGCACGAACCGAATGCGCGACTTGCCTTCGAGGTTCGCGTGCAGGGGACGTCGATTGCCCTGTCGGTCGGTGGACAGGGTCTCGTCGAGGCGACGGATGCCGACTATGCCTCGGGCGGGGCCGGATTCCTGATCGAGGGTGGCACGGTGCCGGCTCTCGGCTTCACCGTCCGCCGCGTGTGAAGGAGAGGGATGTGGCGAAACTCGAACTGAAGGGCGTCGTCAAGCGCTTCAACGAGGTCGAGGTGGTCAAGGCCATCGACCTCGCCGTCGCCGACGGAGAATTCGCGGTTCTGGTGGGTCCCTCCGGCTGCGGCAAATCGACGATCCTGCGCATGCTCGCCGGCCTCGAAGCGGTGAGCGAGGGGCTGATCGAGATCGATGGGCGCGACGTTACCGGAATGGTGCCGCTGGAGCGCGGCGTAGCGATGGTGTTCCAGAGCTACGCGCTCTATCCGCACATGACGGTCGAGGACAACATCGGCTTCGGCCTGAAGATTGCCGGATTATCGCGCGCCGCGCGCCGGCCGAAGGTGCTGGAGGCGGCGCGCACGCTGCAGCTTGAGCCCTATCTGGCGCGCAAGCCCAAGCAGCTCTCCGGCGGTCAGCGCCAGCGCGTCGCGATCGGCCGCGCCATCGTCAAGCACCCCAAGATCTTCCTGTTTGACGAACCGCTCAGCAATCTCGACGCCGAGCTGCGCGTGCAGATGCGCGTCGAGATCGCCCGCCTCCACCAGGAGATCGGGGCGACGATGATCTACGTGACGCACGATCAGGTCGAGGCGATGACGCTTGCCGACAGGATCGTGGTGCTGAACGACGGGCGCGTCGAACAGGTCGGCCCACCGATCGAGATCTACGAGCGGCCGGACAATCTGTTCGTCGCCGGCTTCATCGGCTCACCGAAGATGAATTTCATCGATCTGACCGCGAACGCGCAGTGGAAGGACGATGGAACGCCGGCGGCCGCCGCAACGCTCGGCGTGCGCCCCGAGCACGTCGTGGTCAGCGATGAGGGGCCGGTTTCGGCCACTGTGAAGGTGATCGAGCAACTGGGCAACGTCTCCTACTTGCATGTTGAGACCGACACCGGGGCTATTGTTGTCATCGAGGAGCGACCGAGAAGCGCAACGAGAATCGGGGCGAAGCTTTGCTTCGGCCTCGACGCCGGTTTCCGACACTACTTCGACCATGCCGGCAGACGCATCTAGCCGGGGAGACGGCTAAACTGTTAACTGGTCGAGCGCATCGAAAACTCAGCAGGTAGGAGGGAGCCAATGCCGCGGTCGCGCGCAGCCCCGCGAAAAGTCGCTACACTGAAGGATGTGGCTCGGGAAGCTGGCGTGTCGATCGCCGCAGTCTCCTACTCGCTGCATGGCGGCGGCACGATCGGGGACGAAATGCGCGCCCGCGTTCGCGACGTCGCCGAACGGATCGGCTACCGCCCCAACCGCTCTGCCCAGGCGGTGCGCACCGGGCGGTCAACCAGCATCGGATTGCTGGTTCCGGATTTGACCAACCCGTATTACCCCGCCCTCGCCCAGTCCGTCGAACGCAAGGCACGCGACGCGGACTACACGGTCGTGCTGCTCGACGCATCAGGACTTGTCGCGAACGAGGACGAAGCCGTGCGCTATCTCGAGAACCACGGTGTCGCGGGCGCGATCTGGTGCCAGACCGGCGCCTGGGTCAATCATCGTGCCGACGCGTTCCAGATTCCCATCGCCGTCGTCGGCTCGCCCGGCCAGCCATTCGACAACGTCACCGCGCACGATGCAGCGGGTGGACGGCTCGCCGCCGAGTACCTCCTGAGCCTTGGCCATCGACGGATCGGCGTCCTTTCGGGTGCTTCCGTTCCGGAAGGTCAGGACGACCGTCACATCGCGTTCGTGCGTGCGCTCAAGGGCAAGGCCGAGGTCGTATGGGACCTGAAGACGCCCTATTCCATCGACACCGACGCGCGGGTCGTCGATCACCTCACCCAGCGTTCCGTGACCGCGGTGATGTGCGGCAACGACCTCATCGCGATCTCGGTGCTGCGCGCCGCCCGTCAACTCGGCATCGAGGTGCCGCGCGAACTTTCGGTGGTCGGCTTCGACGATATTCCATGGGCGGGGATCGTCACGCCGGCGCTCACGACCATCCGGCAGCCGGTGTCGGAGATGGCTGCGGCAGCCGTCAACCTGCTCATCGATCGGATCGCCAATCCGTCTCGCACAGCACGTCAGGTCAGGTTCGACGTCGAGCTGATTGAACGGGACAGCGCCGCACCGCCGCCTCAGTAGCCCATCGCAGGAAGCCAGTAGCGGCTGCCTGCCCGCTTCCTATCCATGCGGTCCAGGATGGCGCAGCCCTTGAGGGCGATGCTGATGGCATCGTCGTGGCCGGCACCATGCGAAAACGACTTGCCGGTGACAACGTTGTCGGCCACTGAACAGACCGAGCCGCCACGGAAGCCGAACAGCGCCGAGAGGGTCACGACCGCAGCCGACTCCCGATCGCCGTTGAGAACGCCGGCGCGATTATAGGTCTCCAGCATTTCGACGTTCCACGGCTGCAGGTAGCCGCCGACGCCGGGCCGTCCGGCCCCGACGAAGTCGCTGTCCACCGACAGCGTCACGCCGACATGATAGGGTGCCCCATGGTCGCTGGCCGCCTGCGCCATTGCGGCGACGACTTCGTAATGGCTGACGGCCGGATAGGCGGCGTCGATATAGGCGCGCGTCATGGCCTCCCCACGCACGACACCGCTGGAAATCACGATGTCGCCGGGCTCGACCGCGGTGCCGATGCCGCCCGATCCGCCCACGCGAAGGTAGGTGTGAGCCCGCGAGTATTCCATGAAATCGTAGAGCAGCAGCTCGGCCTCGGGCGAGCC
Source organism: uncultured Alphaproteobacteria bacterium (assembly GCA_963762605.1). Taxonomy (GTDB): domain Bacteria; phylum Pseudomonadota; class Alphaproteobacteria; order Rhizobiales; family Kaistiaceae; genus CAVSRC01. The sequence continues at coordinate 47,015 of CAVXLJ010000017.1, forward strand.
GCTGCCGCCGCTGACGACGGTGACTCGGGTGCCTTCGAAGGCTCCGGTAATGCTCGTGAACATGCCGGACTCGCCGATCACTTCGGTGTCTTCAAGGAAGCGCGACAGGTGCCGGGCGGGGTCGCTTTCGTAGGCGATCAGCGGATCGCGCACGGTCACCAGAACGAAATCGCCGACCTTGTCCGGGTCGATCCGCGTCATGGCTGGCCGGCCGTCGACCAGGAGCCCGCGGTGCGGAACGTTCTTCCACAGCCGATAGCGATCGTGGATCGACTTCAGCGCAGCACGGCCGGCAACCTCATCGCGACTCATCCAATTCTCCTCATTCCGATACCCCTAGATCGCGCGGACGATGAAGCCGTCGGCAACGACGGTGCCCCGCTCGACCAGGAAGCCGGCTCCGCCGGATACAAAGGCGTCGTCGCTGGCAGACAAGCATTCCTTGCCGTCGACGGCAAAGCGCAGCGTCGTTCCCTTGACGCTGAACTTCAGCGTGCGCTTGCCGGCCGCCCCGATGGGGACCGTCGCCCGCGCAAGAACGCGCACTTCGTCATCGTGCCGGCGCAGGATCAGTGCCTCGTCTCCCTTGAGCAGGCCCGCATAGTAGCGGCGATGCCCGCGGCTTCGGGCGACCAGCCCGCCGCCATCATTGATCGAATAGTCGAGCGCGCTCGCGACCGAATAGTCCACCCAGTCGCGCGTGCCGGTGGTGACGACGCCGTTCTCATCCGGGTGAGAGATGCACAACGTCCACTTGAAATCCGGCGCAAAGTGTTTGGCCGAGCTGACCCAGGCGCGAGTCCAGAACGGCGTGAGGTTCCAGATCAACTCCATGAGCATGCCGCGCACCTCATAGGCCTGCGGCGCACCATGCCAGTCGACCGAGCGCACGACCACCTCGCCGTCGAAGCGGGTGGCACAGCCGAACTCCACGCCAAGGCGGTAGAGCGGCAGGCCGTTGGTGTCGGGTATTGTCCACGCGAGCTGGCTGCCGTCCGGTTGCAGAGTGGCCCAGGGTCCGGCCATCCGCCGGACAACATCGTCGCGGTCGTAATAGAGCGCATAAAGGCGCGCATTCACCGACGGCGGCGCCGCGACAATGGCATTCACGGTCTGGCCGGAATAGAGCGTCGGGCTCGCCACCATGGCGAAACTGGAGGATGCCGCGAACGGCTCGACGAAGACCGGTGTCGAGACGGTTCCGGTCACGCCCGCCGACAGTCCGTGGAGCTGCACGGAAAGGCCCTCGCCCCGGTTGCCGATGGCAACTACCGCCTGGCGGCCCTCGTGCCGCGGGCAGGCGGCGAAGCCCTGCGTCGAAGCGGGATAATCGAAGCCGTAACGCGGTCGTCTTGCCGGCGCGGGCGTTCCGCCAAGCGCGCTGGCCGCAGCCACGATGCGCCGCGTCTCCTGAACGGCGTCGCTGATGCCAGAACCACCATCCGCCGTCGCCACATAGAGAAAATCGCTCACCGGCCCGCGAAGGTCCGGCCCGCGATCGATCGCGGCAAGGCCGAGACGGACGCCGTTGAGGCAGCCGACATTGCCGGCGTTGCAGTCGGTGTCCCAGCCCGAACTGGTTGCGATCATCAACGACCGGCCGAAATCATCGCCGGCCATGATCAGCGCCATGAGCACGATCAGATGATTGGGGACCATGTGGCACGGCCCGTCATAGTGATCGTAGCCGTGGTGCGCGGCGATCCATGCACGCACCGTCCGCCAGTCGTCGGTCCGGGCGCACTGGTCGCGGACCTGGTCTATCGCGGCGCGCAAGCCGCTATCGCCCACATAGCGCAGGCCGGCGTCGAGCAGCCGGTCGACCCGCGATTCCACAAAGGCCAGCGCCTCCATCGCACCGAGCAGCACGGCGGCGTCCAGTGCCAGGCCGTCATGGCTGACCGACGCGGCGGCGCGGACCATGCGGGCGGCGCGATCGGGATCGCCGGGAGCGGCCAGCGCGAACGCATCCATGAAGATCTGCGCGCCGATCTGAGCTGGAATCCAAGGCCCGTTCAGGGCATGGCTGCCGCTTGCCGGTGCCTCAATGCCGTTCTTGAGGTTGAGGAAGGCCGTGTGCTCGGTCGAGCGCCCGAGACCGCCCCACCACAGGATGGTCTTCTCCTCGATGATGTAGTTGAGCCAGGTCCTGGCGACATGCTGTGGCGTCAAGTCCTTGGGATAGCCGTTGTCCTCGAGCGCCCTGAAGAATGCGAAGGTGCCGGAGATGTCGTCATCGGGTAGAACGATTGGTAGCCTCAGCCGGTCGTTGACGAAATAGTCGACCTCGCCGAACGCCTCGGCGATGCGCTCGTACGACCAGCCCTCGACCGGCCGACCGTGATAGACGCCGAGGATCTTGCCGAGCACTCCGGCATAGATCCGTTCCTCGATCGCGCGGTCCATGGCTATTGCATCAGCCTTTCGATGACGAGATCGAGGAAGCGGCGATAGTCGGCGCGCGCCGCAACCTCGATCTGCGGCAGCTGGGCCCAGGCATGGTGATGCCGGAAGTCGGCGACCGTCTGGCCAAGCGTCAGTTCACCGCGCGTCTCGACGCCGACCCGCGCCTGCACCGTCTCGATGAGAGACGGATCGATCACGGCGGCAACGGCCATGGAGTCGATCAGCACGCAATAGCTCTCGAAGCCGCGCCCCTGGACGAAGCGCACCATGGTCTCGGCCGCGCGCGCCTCCGCTCGCGCAGACGACTTCAGGCGCGCCAGCTCGGGTTCCGAGAAATTGACGTCGAAATGGGTGGCAACGTCCAGCCCGACGGCGCGCAGCCGCGCACCGGACTCGAAGACATATTTCGCCGCCTCCGGATCGACGAAGACGTTCCACTCGCTCTGCGGCGTGTCGCCGGTAGCGTTAGCGAAGGAGTACCTGTTGAGGCCGAACGATCCGGCGATCGAAACGATCTCCTTCACCATCGGCACGATGGCCGGTTCCTTCATGAAGGCCATGGCAACATTTGTGAGCGGCCCGAGCGTGATGAGCGTGACGTCCCCAGGGTTGGCCGTCACGGTCGCGATGATCTGGTCGATGCCGTGGCACGGTGCCGGCCGCGTGGTCGGCTCGGCGAGATGGATCTCGCCCATGCCGTCGCTGCCATGCGAAAACGGGTCCGGTGGCAGCGGCCGGGAGAGCGGCTTCGACATGCCGCGCGCGACCGGGATTTCGGTCCGCCCGATGAGTTCCAGCGCCTTCAACGCATTGCGCGTGGTGACCTCAATCGGATAGTTGCCGGCGACGCTGGAGATGCCGAGAAGCTCAAGCTCCGGCGATTTGGCGGCAAGGACGATGGCAATCGTATCATCCATACCCGGATCGGTATCGATCAGGACCTTCTTCAAGCCAGTGCCTCCTTGTCCAGTTCGCCAAACAACATCGCGGCCCGCTGACGTGCTTCAGCGCGCACCACAGGGGCACACGGTTCCGGCAGGCCCGTCTGGGCGATGGCAAGGCTGGCGGCCACCGTTCCCATGATGGCGGCTTCGAGCGTCGTGCGGCCTTCGGCCAGCCCGACGAGGGCGGCGCCTGAATAGGCGTTGCCGCCGCCGGTCACATCGACGACGGCGGTTTTCAGGCTGGGTACGAATTGCGCCGTGCCGTGCGATATCGCGTGGCTGCCGCGGCCGCCGGCGCGCAAGAACACGTGCCTCACCGGCCATTCCACCAAGCGGGCGAGCAGTTCCGCCTCGTCGCGCGAATTGAAGATGAGGCTGGCTTCCTGAAGATTGAGCGAGACGGCATCAACGCCGGCGAGACGCCGTTCGATCGCCGCGCGCTCGGCCGGCGAACAGGCATCGAGCGCGATCTCCCACAGAAGGAAGAAGGGGCGTTGTTCGCGAAGCCGCGCGAGTTCGTCCCAGAACGGCGCGTCCGTATTGCGGAACACATAGGCGGAACGCACCCGGCCGGTGACGCGCGCGACATCGACGGCCTGCGGTTCGATCCGCCGAAAATGCTCGGCACCGTATACCGGCGTCTCGGTGCGGCTACCCTCGCTGACATAGCGCAGGATGTTGCGTGGCGTGTGCGGGTCGGCGATGCGCAGCCCGCGCGTGCTGAGGCCATTGCGCTGCAGCCACGGGCCGAAGTTCTCGCCATAGTCGGCGCCCGTCCCGGTGACGAGCAGCGGGGCATCGGAGAACAGCGCTGCCCCGGCGAGCGCATAGAGGCCGGCACCGCCGCAGATGTTCGTCTCGGAGCCGCCGCCGGGAAAATGGACGGTATCGATCAGGGCCGCCGCGACGATCAGATCGCACGCGTCATCCATCGGCGCACTTCACGAAGAACTGACGCCGACGGGGGCCATCGAACTCGTTGAAGAAGATGCCCTGCGAATGGCCGAGCAGCAATGCCCCATTGGTGACGATGATTGTCAGGCTAACACCGACGAGCACGGACTTGATGTGCCCGGCGGCATCCTGCGGCGTGTCGAACTGGTGCTTGAAGTCGATGCGCGCCGGCACCAGACGGTTGATGTCGTCATGGATGTCCTCGAGGCCCTTCTGGTCCCAGAAGGAGGTGATCGAGAGGCTTGCCGTGGTGTGGGGCACGAAGACGACGCAGAAGCCTTCGCGCACACCGCTGGCGGCGACCGTTTCGCGCACCATCGGCGTGATGTCATAGGCCGCATTCGCGGTGGTCGCCAGCGTGTGACGGACAGGCGTCATTGCGGCGTCTCCATGATCACGCTTCTCTGTACTGTGCTGGCGTCGGCGCTGTCTTCCCACGGCCCCACGCTCCCGCGGCCGTAGACGGCGCCGGTCTGTGCCGCGAGATGCGCCGCCAGCAGCGCAACGGGGGCGCAGAGCAGCAGCGGCGACCACAGCGGGTGCCTGGTAGCGGGAACCGCGATCACGCTTCCGCCGAGACGGCTGCAGGTTTCCGCGGCCGCGCCACCGCCAACCACGACGACGCGGCGGCCGAGCTTGTGGAGATAGGCAAGCAGCTCGACGGCGCGGCTCTGCGCACGGCTGTCGGCCGCGATCACCAGCACCGTGGCGATCTCCTGCGGGCGCGCGTCGAAATAGTTGAGGTGCGTCCATTCCTCGAGATCGCGGGCATAGGCATGATGTCCGGCCGCCTCCAGCAGCTTGGCGGCGCCGTATTGCGCCACTGCGCAATCAGGGCCGGCGCCGAGGAACTCGACGATCGGACGCTCGGCGATCAGCCTTGCGCAGTCGGCTGCCGGCGCGTCGGCTGCGGCAATCACATCCGCCAGGTCGCGAAGAGTTTCGCTCAGCCTGCCGCGCAATTCCTGGGCAATATCCATGATGATGCTCATGCGCACCTCGCCGAAGCGGATGCCGAGCAGCAGCAGCGCCACGACGGCGGCAAGATAAGAGCCGAAGCCCGGTCCGGACGGCAAAGTGAGGGCCGGCAGCGGCAAGATCTCCGACGCGCTCGCGGCCAGCCGCGAGCCGGGATTGCGAGTGAGCGCGAGGACGTCCGCATTCCTTGCGCGAAACAGGCGAGCGGCCTCCACGACACGGGCGGCCTCGCCGGAGTTCGACAGCGCAATCACCAGTGTATTCTCGATCTCGCGATCGGCGAGCAGTTGCGACTGGTAGCGGCCTGCCTCCATGGGCGCGCGCACCTCGGAGGGGATCTCTGCGTGCTCCAGGATGGCGAGTTCGGCGGCCTTGGCCGCGAAAAGGGAATCGCCGCTGCCGATCAGCACGATGCGGCGCGCGCGATAGATCTGCGGCGTCGGCAGGACCAGCCGTGCAGAGCGCTCCATCGCATCGAACGCCGACTGTAATGCAGCCGGTGTCGCGAAGATCTGGTCGCGCATGGGATTGACGGGTTGTTCCATGGAGCAGATTGACCGGATCGATGGCGTGAAGAACGGGCGGCGGCGGTCGCGGTGCGGCCGCCGCCGTCCCCGGAGTGCGAATGACTACATCGCAGGCTTGGGATAATCCTGCGTCAGGCCCTTCGCCTTTTCCTCGGCGTAGGTCTTGCCCGCCTTGGTCAGCATCTCGTCGGCGGTCTCCTTGCCGAGCCAGACGGCCTCGATGTCCTTGAACATGACTTCGTTCGTCGCCGGCGGGAAGAACGTGCCGATCTTGTAGCCGAAGCTCCCCTTGTCGACTGCTGCCGTCATCGTTGCCATGGCCTCGAGGAAGGATTTCGTGAGCCCCTTGGCATTGGGATCGGTGGGGAATTGCTTCAGCGGGATGCCCCAGTAGCCCGGCCACACGGCGGCGATCTTTGCCGCGAATTCCGGGCTGAAGATCATGTTGAGCACCTCGGCGGCACCGTCCTTGACCTTCGAATGGGCGTTGATCGACAGGGTGAACGCGACGCCGAGGTCATAGAGCGGGTATGGCACGCTCGGGTCCAGCTGCGGGAACGGGGCGAACTGGAAGTCCCCGGCATGATCGCCGGTGAAGTAGTTCGTGGCCCATTGGAAGCCGATCGAAGGCGCGAAGAAGAACGGCGACTTCTTCTGGCTGACCAGCGAGATCGACTGGTCGAAGTTGAGCGAGAAATAGTCCTTGCCGCCGAGGTAGCCCGCTTTGAACCAGCGCGCCAATTCGTCGATGGCCTTCTTCATCTCCGGGCTGTCCCACGGCGCGCCTTTGGCCAGAATGTCGTAGAACTTTTGCGGCCCAACGACATTGTTGATGAAGATCGAGGCGTAGTTCTCGTTGACCGGCTGCCAACCCTTGTTGCCGGTGACCGAGGCATAGAGGCCGTCGGCCATCGCGGCCTTCATGATCTTCTCGACTTCTGCGGCCGTTTTCGGAACCTGCCAGCCTTTCTCGTCGAGCAGCGCCTTGTTGTAGAACATTCCGTCGGAAATCAATGAAGGTGGCATGCAGTAGAGGTGGCCGAGCTGGTCACAGGTATCGAGGACGGGCTTGAGCAGCCGGTCTCGCCAGCCATACTTTTTGGCGTAATCGTCGAGCGGCTCAAGCGCACCGGCCTTGGCCAGCGGCGCGATATAAGACGGGCCCGAGGTGTATACGAGGTCCGGCCCTTGCCCGGCCAGAACCGCCACGCGCACGTTGTTGTCGACATCATTGTTGTAGTCGATCGACAGCTCGTACTTGTCCTGCGACGCATTGAACGGGTCGATGAGAACCTTCTGAAATGCATCCTGCAAATTGGGCGGAGCTCCCCAGAACCACAGGGTAATGGGCTCTCTCGCGCATGCGGCGGACGTCATTGCGACGGCAAGCGCCGCGGCAGAGATCAATTTCGTCAGCATGATCGCTTCCCTCAAAGACGGAGTTGCACGGACCGGCCACGACGTCGCCACGCCGGCAACCTGATAGTGAAACGTTTAATGTGCACCGTCAAGGCGCGCCGACAGACAAATGACGGTGTTGTTATTGTCGGTCGAGCCGGCCAATGGCGACCGGAACGGCAATGATGGCGATCTCGCCCATGCAGGCATCGTCGGCCTGGCCGAGGTCGCGCGCGCCGCGCTGTGGGATGCTGCTTCGATTGTCGGCCTGCGGTGACCAGGGAGGCGTTGGCCGCCGCGTACCTCAAGAAGCAATCCGTGCCGGTGGCGCCGGACGTCGGCGTGGCCGACTTGGATTGTGTCCGTCGTCAGAACGAATGGGACTGGTGAGCTTTCCTGCGATTGGAGGATTGGGCTCATCGGGGTTTGCGGTTGTGCCACCTGGCTGTGGTGACGCAAACGGCGGTTCCGGATGGTCATTTCCTTGATGCGCTTTCTCCTTTCGATGACGGCCTGATCGCGGCCGAAGTGAATGTGGGCCGGGGTCAGATTGCCGAGGCTCTCGCGATAACGGTGGTGGTTGTCATGCTCGACGAAGGCGCCGATCTGGCGCTCGAGGTCGCCTGGCAGGAAGTCGTTTTCGAGCAGGATGCGGTTCCTGAGCGTCTGGTGCCAGCGCTCGATCTTGCCCCGGGTCTGCGGGGGAAGCGGTGCGCCGCGGACGTGGTCCATGCCCCGGAGCGCTCCGCTTCACCAGCCCCGACCACCGCAGAGAAAAGTCACCTGCCGAACGCCGCCCGAGAGATATCACCGGCCGTTGGCGCCTCTTGCCGGCGCAAGTGCGTCTCTCCGGGAACCACAGGTTCACCCGACCGTCGAAACGGCCCGGAACCGGGCCCCTTTATTCGATAGCCGGAAAACACAAATATCTATTTGACATCAACGATTTAGTTGTGGTTGTGCTGGCAGTCCACTGCAAACCTGTCTCTGTGTTTGATTTCCCTGTTCTCAGCAGGTTTACAGGGAATTTGGCCGTTTTCGGCCCCGATCTCCCAGCCTTCAGCCATCTATCATCTGCAAAACCATCACTTACTGGAGATTCCTCCGCCCATCTGAGCAGCGATTTCTGGCAGTTTGCAGGGACCAGACGACCAGGAACAGGGAATTCCACTCGTCACTCGTTGCCGTTATCCAGGAACGCATTGTCGTTAAGTGGGAAGCGATTGTCGTTATCCGGGATCGAAGTGGCGTTGAGCGGGAAGCCGTTGCAGCAAAGCGGGAACGGATTGCTGTTTGGCGATTGGTCGATGTCGCAACGTGAGAAAGCAGTGCCGTTAAGCGCAAAGTCGTGCTGCTAAGTGGGATCGCTGGCGAAGCTGCAGTTGTTCTCAATATCCATTGCTGGCAGTCAATGCTTGGGCCGACGCCGGCGGCGCAATTGACCATGACGACGGGGCACCTCGACCCTTTGGCCCTCTAGGTTTCTGTATCCAGCATCCGGTACCCGACGCCCGGCTCGTTCAGGATGAAGCGGGGCTGCGCCGGGTCGTCGTTGAGCTTGCGCCGCAACTGGCTGACGAAGACGCGCAGATATTGCGTGTCGTTCTCGTGCGCCTTGCCCCAGACCTCACGCAACAGTTGCCCGTGGGTCAGGATGCGGCCAGCGTTGCGCGCGAGCACGCTGAGCAGCTCGAACTCCTTGCGCGTCAGCTTGACCGGCTCAACGCCGAGGTGCACTTCGTGCCGCGCCAGATCGACGGTCAGGTCACCGACGGTGATGGTCGCTGGCTCGTTCTTTGCGCCGTGCGCGTCACCTTTGCGCAGCAACGCTCGGACGCGCGCCAGCAGTTCGGCGATGCCGAACGGTTTGACGACGTAGTCGTTGGCGCCGGCATCGAGCGCCGCGACCTTCTCGGCCTCCGCCTGCCGGACGGAAAGAATTAGGATGGGAACGGCCGACCATTCGCGAACACGCCGGATGACCTCCTTGCCGTCGAGATCGGGCAGGCCGAGATCGAGGATGACGAGATCGGGCGTGTCGGTGGCGGCATGGGCGATCCCCTGCCCGCCCGTCGCCGCGTCGCGCACGGAAAAACCATTCCCCTCGAGAGCGATGCGCAGGAATTTCCTTATCTGCGCCTCGTCGTCTATGACAAGGATGGTTGGCCCGCTCATGTCTTGAAGACTTGGCGGTCGGCCAACGGCTTGGCCGAAGCTGGCCCGGCGTCCGATAGCGGTAGATGAATCACGATGCGTGTGCCAATACCGCCGCCACCAGGCGCTGCGGCGATTGTTCCCCCGTGCGCCTCCAATATGCCCCGGCTGATGGCCAGGCCGAGGCCGGTGCCCTTGCCTTGCCGGTCGCCCTTGCCCACGCGATAGAACAGGTCGAAGACGCGTTCGCGGTCTTGAACCGGGATGCCCGGTCCCTGATCGTCTATGGCGAAGGTGATCCCGTCGTCGACACGTTCGCCGGTGACGGCGATTGCTGAGCCGGCCGGCGCATATTTGCCGGCATTGTCGAGAACATTGACGAAAGCCTGTTCGAGAAGGACAGGGTCGCCCTTGATGGCGGGCAACAGTAGGGGCACATCGACGGTGACCCGGAAGCCGTCCAGTTCATGCTTCAACTGGCGCACGGCGCGGCCGATGAGTTCGCGCGGCTCGATCCACTCCTTGTTGAGCTGCAGCGCGCCATAGCTGATCCGCGTCATGTCGAGCAGGTTCTGCACGTAGCGGTTCAGCCGCTCACCCTCTTGGCGGATCGTCTCGGTGAGCTGATGGCGGCTTTGGGCTCCGATCGCCTCGCCACCTTCGATGAGCGTCGTTGCTGCGCCGATGATCGAAACCAGCGGGGTCCTGAGGTCGTGGCTGACCGAAGAAAGCAGCGCCCCGCGCAGGCGCTCGGTTTCGGAATAAACTCGGCTCTCTTCGATGTCGGTCGTCAGCTTCGCCCGCTCGATGGCGACAGCGACCTGATCGACCAGGGTGTCGAGCAGGCGGCGATTCTCCGGGTCCAGCTGCTTGCCGCCCTCGAAGGAAACGCCCAGGACGGCGAGTGGGCCCTGCGCGGTTCTGAGCGGCAGGAACAGCCACCTCGACGACGGCAATGTCTGCGAGCCCCAGCCGGCAGGCTCGCCGTTCTGCCAGGCCCACTTGGCGGCACCCCAATCCCTGACCTCCAGTTCGTCCTCGGGTGGATAGGAGCCGGCAATCGACAGGCCGCCGTCGTCGCCCGGCCGCAGGACCAGCGCCCGGCACTGCAGAGTCGACGCGACATGGTGGACAGCGGCCCAGACGATGTCGTCGAAGGAGGCGGCGCCGGCGATCTTGCGGCTGAACTCATAGAGGTTGGCGGTGCGCTGAGCGATATGGCGCTGGATAGCGATCTGCAGGCGCAGCCGCGCAGCGAGATTCCCGGTGAGGATGGCGACCGCCAGAAACAGCAGCAGCGTCAGAACGACGCTGCGATCGGCGATATGGAAGCTGAAGTAGGGACTGGTGAAGAAGAAGTTGTAGGTCAGGAAACTGAGCAGGCTGGCATAAATCGACGGCCACAGGCCGAGCCGCGTTGCAACCAGCAGCACGGCCGCGAGAAAGACGAGCGAAAGACTTTCGACCGGGAATTCCCGGTTGATCACGAAAGCGATGGTGGCGGCGACGGCCACCGCCGCCGTCGCCCAGAAATAGTCGGTCGGGTCGCGTTCGGGGACGGGCTTTGGAGCCGTGATGATCGACTGCCGCCGCTCCTCCGCGGACGGCGAAATCACGGTGACCTCGAAATCATCGGCGCGGCGCAGGATCTCCCGGCCGACCGACTGACGCATGAACCAGGCTGCAAGCCGCCGCTGCCTTGGTCGACCGATGATCAGGCGGCTGACATTCCGCGTCCGCGCAAAATCGAGAAGCGCGCTGGCGACGTTCGCCTCGGCATTGAGCGTCACCACCTCGGCGCCGAGCGACTCGGCGAGCCGCATCGCCTCGGCAATCGCGTCCTTGGCCGCATCCGGCAGGCTCGCAGAGGCTGGCGTGACGACGCTGACGGCGATCCAAAGGACGCGGGCCCTTTCCGATGCCCGCTTCGCCGTGCGCACCAGAGCGGTCGCAGCGGGCAACTCGTTGATGCAGACGAGGATGCGATCCTGGGTCGGCCACGGGCCGCTGATCGCATGGCTCTTCATGTGCGCCGTCATCTGCGCGTCGACGCGATCGGCGGCGACGCGCAGCGCCAGTTCGCGCAGGGCGGTCAGGTTGCCCTTGGAGAAGAAGTTCTGGATGGCGCGCGCAATCTGGTCGGCGACGTAGACCTTGCCCTGGCGCAGGCGCGTGATCAGCTCCTCGGGGGGCAGGTCGATGAGCTCGATCTCGTTGGCCAGCTCCAGGACCTTGTCAGGGATCGTCTCGCGCACCCGCACGCCAGATATCCGCGCGACGATGTCGTTGAGGCTCTCCAGGTGCTGGACGTTGAGCGTCGTGTAGACGTCGATGCCCGCGGAGAGCAGCTCCCCGACATCCTGCCAGCGCTTGGGATGGCGGCTGTCGGCCGCATTGGTGTGGGCGAGTTCGTCGATCAGCGCCAGTTGCGGCCGACGCTTCAGAACGGCATCGATGTCCATTTCGGTGAGGAGCCGACCGCGATAAGCGACGCGCTTGCGCGGCACGATCTCAAGTCCGGCCAGCAACGCATCGGTCTCACCGCGCCCGTGCGTTTCGACAATGCCGACGACCACGTCCATGCCATCCGCCTGACGGTGACGGGCGTCCTCGAGCATGGAATAGGTCTTGCCGACGCCGGGGGCGGCGCCGAGAAAGACTTTCAGGCGGCCGCGGCCTTCCTTCGCCGCTTCCGCCAGCAGAGCTTCCGGTTCGGGTCTTGCGTCTGTGTCCGACATGGGTCGTGCCGTGCGGCGGACTATCCGCCCGGAGCAGGCAGGCTGTCGAGCGCCAGATTGAGCTTGAGAACGTTGACTCGCGCCGCGCCGAGCAGGCCGAGCGTCGGCGGTTCGGTGTGCGCCCGGACGAGCGCCCGCACCGCGGCCGGGTCGAGGTTGCGTGCCCCGGCGACGCGGGCGACCTGGAACTCGGCGGCCGCCGGCGAGATGTCCGGATCGAGGCCGCTGCCTGATGCGGTGACGAGATCGACCGGGACCGGGTCCGCCGGTGTGGCGCCGAGCGCGGTCGCCCGATCCTTCAACGCTGCGATCAGCTTCGCGCTGGTTGGGCCGAGATTGCTGCCGCTGGAATTGGCGGCGTCGTAGCCGTCGCCGGCTGCCGAGGGCCTGCCGTGGAAATAGCGGTCGCCGGCGAAGGTCTGTCCGATCAGTAGGGACCCGATGACTCTTCCGTCGGAGCCGTGCAGGAGGCTACCATTGGCCTGGACCGGGAAGATGGCCTGTGCGATGCCCGGTCACCGCAAGCGGATACGCTAGCCCGGTGAGAAGCGTCATCACCGCGAGCATCATCAGAGCCGGACGGATTTGCGACAGCATGGGCGTTGCTCCTCACGCGATCCCGAGAGCATTGACGGCGAGGTCGACGAGCTTGATCCCGACGAAGGGCACGATCATGCCGCCGAGCCCGTAAATGAGCAGGTTGCGGCGGAGCAAGCTCGCCGCCGTCGCCGGAGCGTAGCGCACGCCGCGGAGCGCCAGCGGCACCAACGCGACGATGACCAGCGCGTTGAAGATCACCGCGGAGAGGATGGCGCTCGCCGGGCTGGCGAGGTGCATGACGTTGAGCGCGCCGAGGCCCGGATAGGCGGTGACGAAAATCGCCGGCAGGATGGCGAAGTATTTCGCCACGTCATTGGCGATCGAGAACGTCGTCAGCGCGCCGCGGCTGATGAGGAGCTGCTTGCCGATGAGCACGATCTCGATGAGCTTGGTCGGGTCGCTGTCGAGGTCGATGAGATTGCCGGCCTCCTTGGCCGCCGGCGTGCCGCTGTTCATGGTCACGCCGATGTCGGCCTGGGCGAGTGCCGGCGCGTCGTTGGTGCCGTCGCCGCACATTGCCACCAGTCGGCCGCCGGCCTGCTGACTGCGGATGAGCTCCAGCTTCTTCTCCGGCGTCGCCTCGGCGAGAAAATCGTCGACGCCGGCCTCGGCCGCGATCGCCGCCGCGGTGAGCGGGTTGTCGCCGGTGACCATGACGGTGCGGATGCCCATGCGGCGGAGTTCCGCGAAGCGCGCGCGGATGTCCGGCTTGACGATGTCCTTGAGGTGCACGACGCCCAGCGGCCGTCTGTCGCGCGCGACTACCAGCGGCGTGCCGCCGGTGCGGGCGATCGTTTCGATGATGCGCCGGAGTGGCGCCGATTCGCCGATCTCGCACCAGGCGAGGATCGCGTCCTCGGCGCCTTTGCGGAGCTGCGACGCCATCGGTCGAGGTTAGCGCCGGACATGCGGGTCTGAGCGGAGAACGGGATGAAGACGGCAACGTCCGCGTCTGCCCGAATACCCTGCTTGCCGGCGAGACCGACGATCGACTTCCCCTCCGGCGTCTCGTCGGAGAGGGAGGCGAGCAGTGCAGCCGAGATCAGGTCGCGCCGATCGATGCCGGGCAGCGGTTCGAAGGCGTCGGCCATGCGGTTGCCGAAGGTGATGGTGCCGGTCTTGTCGAGCAGCAGGGTGTCGACATCGCCGGCAGCCTCGACGGCTCGGCCGGACTTGGCGATGACGTTGGCCTTCACCAGGCGGTCCATGCCGGCGATGCCGATCGCCGAGAGCAGGCCGCCAATCGTGGTCGGGATCAGGGTGACCAGCAGGGCGACGAGGAAGACCACAGGCACGAAGGCGCGGGAATAAACGACGAACGGTTCCAGCGTGACCACCACGATCAGGAAGATGATGGTCATGCCGACGAGCAGAATGGTGAGCGCGATCTCGTTCGGCGTCTTCTGGCGCTCGGCGCCCTCGACCAGAGCGATCATGCGGTCGAGGAAGCTCTCGCCGGCCCGCGCGGTGACCCTGACCTTCAGCCAGTCGGAGACCAGCCGCGTGCCGCCGGTGACGCCGGAGCGGTCGCCGCCGGCCTCGCGGATCACCGGCGCCGACTCGCCGGTGATCGCCGATTCGTCGACCGACGCCACACCCTCGATCACCTCGCCGTCGGCGGGGATGAGATCGCCGGCTTCGACCAGCACCACGTCGCCGACCGTCAGGCTGTGGCTCGAAACCAGTACGAAATCGTCCGCACCATCGTGGAGCAGCCGCTTGGCCGGCGTCTCCGCCTGGGTAGCGCGCAGCGCATCAGCGCGCGCCTTGCCCCGGCCTTCCGCCATGGCTTCGGCGAAGTTGGCGAAATAGACCGTGAACCACAGCCATGCCGCGATCTGACCGACGACCGCCAGATTTGGCGCGCCTACGAAGAGCCCGCGCAGGAACAGCAGGGTCGACAGCGCCGCGACGACTTCGGTGACGAACATCACCGGATTGCGGAAGAGCGTCCGCGGATCGAGCTTGCGGGCTGAGGCAACCAGCGCGGCGCGCGCGATCACTGCATCGAAGAGGGAGACTTCGGATTTGCCGTGCATGGTGAATGCCTAGAAGGTCTGCCCGGCGAGCATGGCGAAGTGCTCGGCGATGGGGCCGAGGGCCAGTGCCGGGAAGAAGGTCAAGCCGCCGATGATGAGAACGACGGCGACCAGAAGGGTCACGAAGAGCGGCGTGTGGGTCGGGAACGTGCCGGAAGACGCCGGCGCGACCTTCTTGGCTGCAAGCGAGCCGGCGATGGCGAGCATCGGCACGATGAACACATAGCGCCCGAGCAGCATCGTGATGCCCTGCATGGTGTTGTGATAGGGCGTGTTGGCGCCGAAGCCGGCAAAGGCCGAGCCGTTGTTGCCGGTGGTCGAGGAATAGGCATAGAGGATCTCGGAAAGGCCGTGCGGCCCGGCCTGGCTGGACCGAGGCAAGCGCCCCCGGCAGCACGGCGGCGAGCGCGCCGAAGGCGAGCACGCCGACCGGCATCACCAGGAAGGTGAGGATGGCAAGCTTGACCTCCTTCGCCTCGATCTTCTTGCCGAGATATTCCGGCGTCCGCCCGACCATCAGTCCGGCGAGGAAGACCGTCAGCACGACGAACAGCAGCATCCCGTAGAAGCCCGAGCCGACGCCGCCGAAGACGACCTCGCCGGTCTGTATCTGAAGCATCGGCGCCAGCATCGCGAGCGGCGTGAAGCTCTCATGCATGGCGTTGACCGAGCCGTTCGAGGCAGCAGTCGTCGCCGTCGCCCACAGGGCGGAATTGCCGACACCGAAGCGGACCTCCTTGCCCTCCATGTTGCCCGCCGACTGGTCGATCGGCAGCGCCGACAGCTCCGGATTGCCGCCGATCTCGGAACCATAGGTGAGCGACAGCGCGCCGACGAACAGCACGAACATGGCGGCGAGGATCGCAACGCCCTGGCGCATGTCCTTCACCATGCGCCCGAACATGATGCAGAAGGCGGCAGGGATGAGCAGGATGAAAACCATCTCCAAGCAGATTGGAGATCGGCGTCGGGTTCTCGTACGGATGTGCAGAGTTGGCGTTGAAGAAGCCGCCGCCATTGGTGCCGAGCTGCTTGATGGCGATCTGCGATGCGGCCGGGCCCTGGGCGATCACTTGCTGGCCGCCTTCGAGCGTGGTCGCGTGGACGTAGCCGGCGAGGTTCTGCGGCACGCCCTGCCACACGAGGAACAGCGCCGCGATGATCGACAACGGCAGAAGTACGTAGAGGATGCTGCGCGTCAGATCGACCCAGAAATTGCCGACATCCTTCGCCTGGCGCCCGGCAAAGCCGCGGATGACGGCGGCGCCAACGGCAATGCCGGTCGCCGCCGAGAGGAAGTTCTGCACGGTCAGCCCGACCATCTGGCTGAAATAGGACAGCGTCGTCTCGCCGCCGTAGGCCTGCCAGTTGGTGTTGGTGACGAAGCTCACGGCGGTGTTGAAGGCGAGGTCGGGCGACATCGGCCCAAAGCCCTGCGGATTCCACGGCAGCGACGCCCTGCAGGCGCAGGATCGCGTAGAGCACCAGGAAGCCGACTAGGTTGAAGATGAGCACGGCCTTGGCATAAGCGGTCCAGTGCTGGCCGCTGGGCGCAGCACCCACGCCGGAGGCGCGGTAGAGCAGTCGCTCAATGGGCGCCAGTGCAGGTGTCAGCCAGGTCGATTCGCTGGAGAACACGCGCGCCATGTAGAGGCCCAGCGGATAGGCCAGCACCAGCAGCAGTGCGCCGTAGATCACGAATTGGAGGATGTCGCCAGCCATCATTCGGCTCACTCAGAACCGCTCGGGACGGATGAGCGCGAAGACAAGATAGGCCAACAGCGCCGCCGCGACGGCTGCTCCAAGGATCAGCTCGATCGCCATGGCGCGCCTCAGAGCCGCTCGCACGCCCGCACGAGCAACGCGCCGGCCAGGAAGAAGGCGATCGCCAAGAGGATGTAGACGGTGTCAAACATGTTCATTGCCTCGCGCCGGCAACGTCGGCGTGGGCTGGATGCAGCCGCTGGGCGTAAAGGGGCTATTCGATTTCCGGTGCCGCGGCATAAGGGCTGTGTAAGGGCGCCGACGGCGACTACGCGATCTTCTTGTGAGCCGAGCCCCAAGTGCATCCGGCCAGCAGTATGTTGTGTCGGTCGGGCCCTCTCGCACGCACTTCGGTTTGCACAGGTAAGCCGTCCCCGGCCGGCGTGCTGGTGATGGCGATCCGGCGGCCGAGGCCGTCATAGGCGAAGCTCGTCGCCTTGCCCGGCGTTCCCGGATAGGCGATGCCGACCAGCCGGTTCTCCGCGTCCCAGCTATAGGTGCGCGTGCCGTCGGAGAGCAGGTTGCCGTTCGCGTCCCCGGCGAGCGCCTGGCCGGAGAGGTCGGTGAGCTGGTTGAGATTGTTGTAGCTCGCCGTCTGGCTGAGCGCCGATGGATAGACCGCCGAGGCGTCGCTCGCCTCGGTGATGCCGGTGATAAAATTCTCGGGCGTCTCGGCACACGACGTCGCCCGGGCCGAGGGCGTCAGCGCCGCCTACATCTACGCCACTCTCAGGCTCGCCTGGCTCGCTCCCGACATCGTCGAGGCCATCATCAACGGCCGCCAACCGATGCGCCTAACGGCCACGGAGCTGTTCCGTCTGTCCGGACATCTTCCGCTCGGCTGGCCCGAACAGCGCACGCTGATCGGCTTCACAAACGACAAGACGACCGGCGCTTGAACTACCTAAGCCCGCCAGACCCGCCCGCACTCCTGCTGTCGCCGAGATCGGCGGCAAGCGCCTGCTTCACCAGCCCCGACCACCCAGAGAAAAGTCAACTGCCGAATGCCGCCCGAGAGATATCTCCGGCGTTTGGGGCCGCTCTCCGGCTGAAATGCGTCTCTCCGAGAATCATAGGTCCGCGCGGCCGCCGAAAACGGCCCGGGACCGGGCCAAAATTCGATAGCCGGAAAATACAAAAAATCTATGTTATATCAATGGCTTAAATGTGGCTTGGGCGGGAGGAGCCCCACCTTTATGGACTAATTACAGCACAAACTCAATAATTTGTTGTTTTTTGTGAGGTTGAATGTACTAGAAGTTTGTACTAGTATCAACCCTCATATGGCACGTTATCTGAAGCTACGTGGCAGAAAATGGTGGTTTCAAATCAGCGTCCCGAATGACTTTCGGGCGAAATACGCCAAGGCCACAATCCAAGAGAACCTGCACACAAGTGATCGGGCGTTGGCCGAGCGGAAGGCCCTACAGAGAGCGGCCTTCTGGCACCGAGAGTTCGACATTGACCGCAAGCTACAAGAGCGGCGCGATCCCCACGCGGTTTATCAAGAGACCTCTCGCCAGATTGAATGGATCAAGCGGACGTATGCCGATCCGCGTGAACGGGGTGAACAGATCGATCTTCTGTGGGATGGCTGGCTGGCGCCCGAGCTGAGGCGACTTGGCTATTTCGATGCGGGCGAGATCAAGGAAGGTGAAGTCGACCCGGAGGTTGAGGCCGCCATTGCAGCTATTCGCAATGCTCGGAGCAACCGCAGCGAACCACCTCCTGAATATCAGACCTCTTTCTCTGAGATAGCAGAGCGATATCTTGAGGACAGACAACGCCACGAAGCAGAGGCGTTGAAGGCCCAGACGGTGGCGCAGATGGAAGCCGTCTACAGGCTGTTCAACGACCACATCGGTGGCAAGGCGCTTGCGACCGTCGATCGGAAGGTGGCAACCGCATTCATCGATAAGGTGAAGCGCCTATCCAGCAACTGGGGCAGACTTCCTCGCGCCAAGGAACGGTCGCTAGATGAACTTCTGGCGATCAGTGCCAAGAGAGGCGGCACCAAGCTGGCAGGCAGAACCGTCTATCGATTTGTCTCTGCCCTCTCTCAGGTATGGGAATGGGCTCGTCTTCGAGGTGAGTTGAAGGGAGACAATCCATTCAAGGGATTGGCGGGGAAGGTCAAGCCGGCCAAAGGCGCTAACGCTCCATGGACCGACGACGCTATCCGCTCCTACTTCGACCAGATACCTGACAGCAGCACCAAGGGAAGGCCGGACCCTCTCTACTGGTTGCCGCGGATTGCTCTGCTCAGCGGAATGCGCCTAAATGAGATATGCTCACTAGAGCGGCGCGACGTGAAGAGTGCCGAGGGCGTGACTTACTTCGACATTCCCGAGGGCAAGACCGATAGCAGTGCCCGCGTGGTTCCCGTTCACCACCAACTATGTTCATTTCTTGAAATTGCGCCGAACAAAGGCTTTCTGTTTCCCGACCTAAAACCGGGCGGCCCCGAAGACAAGCGATCTTGGAACATCAGCAAGACGCTTGGGAGAAGGTTTCGCAAGATTGTTGGTGGTTCCACCTTCCACGCATTCCGCAAGAACGCCGCTCAGACCTTTGAACGAGAGCATGTGCCGGAGACGGAGGCCGCCCAGATACTCGGTCACAAGAAGGAAGGAATGACCTATGGCGTGTACTCGCCGCATGGGCTGCGCATCGATCAGAAGCGCGATTTGATTGAGCTGTTGAACATCCCGTCTGAAACAGGCGATCTCCCGTCGCATAGCGAGTGATCGCGACAAAGCGCCCACGGCATGTACGGTCGATCCAGCAATGCGCGAACGGACATGACCCGAAGCGAAAACAAGACCTCCCCCATGAGGTCGGCGTATCCCTCACGGTGAACGAAAGGCTTGCCGTCCCACAGTCGGTCTAGGCCTGATCTGGCCGCCCGCAGCACCCTCGACTGGATCGGCGTCCCTATTGCGCTTCAGCGATCTCCGCCGACTTTCCATCGCTTTTGACATTGGAAGCAGGAGCATCCAGAAGTGCCGCCGTTTCCGCGACGAGCTTGGACAAATATTGCCACCTCAACTTATCGGAACGAGCTTGCGCCGCTTTGAGGAGCTTCACATGGTCGGCGCTACGTGCCCTCACTGCCTCACGCGCGAGATACACTTGTGCGGTGGCGGCGAACCGCTGATCACCTTGCTGCTCAAACTTTTGTATCGCTTCCTCATATAGTGAACGACCCCGGTCCGTACGACCCAACCGAAAGTGCGCAAGCCCTCGATTTGCCAAGGCGACGAGCGCCTGACGGTCATCTCCTCCCGTATTTAAGTGTGACAGCGTCTTCAGTGCGGCCTCGGCTTGTCCGTTGGAGGCTAACGCGAAAGCGAGGTTATTCAGCAGCAGCGGGTCGTCAGGACGAATGACCAAACCGTTGCGGGCCAACTTTTCGCACCGCTCGAAGTCGTCAATCATGCCGGCAGTCGATGAGCCGAACTCATACGGGCGAACCGAGCAAGGCTCATTCCTGGCCCATTCTTCGCAAATGGCCGGTACTTCAGAGAGTTTCTCTTCATGAAAGAGATGGAAAGCCAATGCTTCAGAGCCCTCGCTCACCTCCGTGAAGCGGACCGAAGGGACTATCTCAGTGCCGAAGCTGGGCGATGCCCATTCGGCCTGCGCCAGCGCATTTCCGTTCGGATCTTGCATGCTGCGACCAAAAAGTCGGCGAGCCTTCTTCCGACTTCCATTGGTGAGTTCCTCGGTTGCGAGTGCTCCGGCAACCTCGGTCACTTGTCGAAAGGGCAGATTGTCGTCGTCTGCAACCTGCCGCGCATTCCTAACAAACCGAGGGCGTCGCTTAGCGAGTTCGGCAAAGACGAGTTCGCTTGACAAGAGCCAGGGATCGCTTGCTGTAGCTGGGCTGCGAACAATCACATCGTGAGCGCGTTCGCGGTCATCGGCTAGCAGAAAGAGATGCGCCGCGGAGCGAAGAACATGCCGGTTGTTTGGTGCGAGTTGAACCGCGACGGTCATTGAACGGACCGCTGCGGCGGTTCTTCCAGTGATCATTTGGTGCCGCGATAACTCTACCCACGCGATCGGATTTTGCGGGTAATCTCTGGTTCGCTGGCGCCACAAATGCAGCGAGTCAACTTCGGCCGCAACGAGAACTTCTGGATGGCCAGCTCTGCGAAGGGCCTCATAGGCGAGCTTCTTCACCGCGGGGGTCGCAGTGGAACTCTCAGCGGCCAGAAATCTCGCAGCGGCAAAAGCTTCTGGTTCGTGACGCTCCAAAATAGCTGACTCAACAAGTTCGGCAGCGGCGATCGTTGTTCCCTCTAGCCGCCATCGTTCTAGTCTGGCACGCAACTTGCTCGTGAATGGTCGGTAGGTGTGCGGTCGATGTCGGGGGGCGGGCGCCGACAATTCCCCTGCGGCGACTGTCGCACCGATTGAGCGCCAACGCGGAACCATCAGCCGCTTCTTGCCCCACGGAGAAATGTTCATGCTGATCTCTTGAGCCTCTTCAACTGGTAGGGCAGCTCCTGAGCCAAGAGATTGAAGCGGCTAACGTATCGCTCAAGCGAATATTGATCGTGACGACCAACTCCTCTTGGATGTCCCCGCTTGGCGAGGTCCGGGTTACCGAGTTCTCTGACGATCTGGATGACCTCAGAGCGTACGTTGGGGTCAATACGGGGCGCTACAATTTCAAGGACGCGGCCAAAGGCGTTTTGAAGATAGGGCAAGACATCCTGGTAGCTGGTATTCCATTGCTTCGGGTGGTGCTCAGGGGCCAGTTCGGAAAGAAGGGCAGTCGTCAGGTTGACCCCAGAGAAAAGGAAGGTGACCAAGTTACCCAACATAAAAAGGTCACATCCAACACGCCGGGGGCCAAAGTCCGGGTGGCGAAACCCATAAATGAGTTCAGGGGGCGCATACCCCCAATCGCCCGCGAAGCAAGCTTCATCGTGCCACACAGATTGGCCTTTTCTGGAGGCTCGCCCGAAGTCCGATATCTTGAACAGCTCTTTTGGATAGGAGAGTACATTCGAGGGCTTAACGTCTTGATGGGCTATCGACTCCCTATGGACCTGCCACAGCCCTAGGCTCACGTCTTTCAGCACCAAGAGGCACCAGTACGAGTCTTGGGCCGTCGATAGATCGATCTGGCACCGGACATCGCCCTGGGCGAGTTCAAAAATCAGGTAAAGGACTCGTCCCTCGATCGTCCCCATTCCAGGCACGTCAATGTGCCCATCGTCGATAGCTAGAACTACTCTGGAGAGCTTCCGATTCCGGCAGTGATTGAGAATATCTAGCTCATAGTTGAAGGCCGCGGTTAGTTGTTCAAGAGCTTTGGGAGTATCCACGCCTGGTTCAAACGCTTGAGCGAAATCGAAAGCTTTCAGGAAGCCGATTTCCTCCCCGCGGCGCACTTCATAGCTGCACGAGAACGTGCCGCCGGTGCCGCTGGTGCTTTTGGTAATCCTCTTCGTCACCAGCCACCCATTCGCCAGTTTGAGTCCGAGGAGTTTCTCAGCCGCCGTCACCATGGGTCACCTCTGTTGCCTCAACGGCTAGTCATTCAGCGCCGCGAAGACCTTGGTGATCAACGCGGCGCCATGATCCGTCAAATGAAGAGCCCTCTTCCGTGGATCGTCAGCATTGATTGACTGCGAAAGCAGCGGTGTCCTGGAGAAATCGAAGGCGCTTCCAGGAGGTTGCGCGTAACGGCCCATCAGCAATGAGGCGTACCTACTGGCAGACTGCTGCGAGGTACTCAACCTTTCCGCAAGTTCGTTGACCGACAGCCCTGGATTGGCCGCGACCACCAACAAGGAAAGGAGCTGTGGAAGGCTAAGGTCGGCCTGTAGCGGGATAAGTGCCGAGACAAGCGCGGATGCTCTTCGATGTGTTTGCTCGTGTGTTTTGGTTGCGCTCATTTTTGAGACAAACCGCCCAATAATGTTTGTACCCGAAATTGGGTATATACGCAAAACTGCCTAAGTGTCAAGGTGGGATCGGGACCCGCTTGTGGTTGTTCCCATGATCCGAAAATCTGTGCCGAATTTTTGCGGCGGTATATCGCGGCAAGTGAAAGCAGATTTCCCCCCGTGCCCCCGGTCAGATTTCAGCGGTAAGGAGAACTGGCGGTGTGGTCAGCGTCACGAACCCGGATCAGTGCCAAATGCCGGCTACCGCCAGAAGTCCTTGAACCGAGTCGGCGCCAGCTCGGTGTAGCGCACCGTGTGCTGAATGTTCCTGTGACCGAGGTAGGCTTGCAGCGCCCGCGTATCGTGGCCCTCGTTGGCGAGCGCGTAGCCGCAGGCGTGACGAAGCATGTGCGGATGGGCCTTGAAGCCGAAGTCGGCGGCCTCCCCGGCTCGTTGGACCATGCGGGCGAACCCGGCCGTTGTGAACGGTGCGTTACGCTCTGAGGTGAAGACGAAGGGCGACTTCGGTTCTTGCTCACGCTGAAGGCGGCGAAGGGCTCGCAGCTCGTCACCTCGTACGGGGTGAGTGGCGGGCGTCCCCTGCTTCACACGGCGGACATGCAGCGTGGCGGAGTGGAAATCGATCTGATCCCAACGGAGGTCAGTCAGCTCGCTTGCGCGGAGCCCATGCCGATAGGCGACCAAGATCATGGTGGCGTCACGGTGGCCGTGGCGGTTGCCCTTGGCGGCCAGCGATCAGCTTCTCGACTTCCCGCTCCGTCAGATGTTCGCGGGTCCTCAGCTCACGGTTCGGCAGCCGCTTCGGCGTGACTGTTCGATTTACGGTGGTTGGGGTGACCAGCTTGAGGTGCGGTTTCGCCATGGCTTTCCTTCCTCCGGTCCTAATGACTGTTCGGAGAATGGTCCTTTTTAACACAGTTATCGAGAGCCAACTGCGGGTGGTGCCCCAGTCTGAAATCTGACCGTCGTGCCGCACCTTTCACGTTTGCGGGGTCAATTCGGTGTGCGCATTGGTCCATGGTCTGTGGGCATCGGACGAGCAATCTTACCCCAGTGCGCGAATGCTCATTCTCCCCAGTGGGGCGCCCCTCGCTTCCTCGCGGTCCACGAAAAGTTCCGCGTTCCAATCCGACGGCTTTTGTGGCTGTGTGTGTAGCCGGCATGAGTGCGAACCGAGCCATCCTGTGCCCCCCTGAGGAAATGCCCCGTGAGAGCCGTTTGATTTCGGGGGTGAATTGCCTCCCACCGCCCGCTCAAAAGGCGCTCCTGACGAGAACCTCCGGTCGCCAGAGGCCATTTTGCAGCCAGACTGGGGCCTGAGAAACTTCGGGCCACGGCCTTGAACCCGACGGCCGAAATGAGTCAGCCTACCCTGTCACCTCCACGTGCCCACTGAGTGGGCCGCAGTGCCGCCTTTTGGTCGGCCGACCTGCTGGGCCGCGTCCGTTTCTCGGTCGCAACTCGAGCCGCACTGGCCGACGCTCCGCTTCAAGCAACTGACGAAGGGAGAGAGCTGGATGAACGAACGCAAATGGCAGTTTCGGTGCCGTATCAGCGCCGTCGCCCTCGTGATCTCGGGCCTGTTCTTCGTGCTTTATCCCGCGTTGAGGCCATTCTCGGATGAAACCTCACTGCAGGGAGCTGCCGCATTCGGCTCGGGCTATTGGCTGCTCGCTCACATGCTGGCCATGGTGGCCTTCACGTTCTTGGCACTGGGCCTTCACGGCCTCTACGAGACAATCAGAAAGACCGGCGAGGAACGTCTTGGCTATTGGACTTTCGTCTTCGGCCTCGTAGGCGTTGGCTTCACCCTTCCGTTCTACGGAGGTGAGGCGTTCGGTTTGCATGCCATCGGCCAGCGGGCGCTCCAAGAGCAGAGCGCAGCCTTGATTTCTTTAGCAGGCACGGTCCGCTCCGGTCCCGGCTTGGACTTGTTTCTTCTCGGACTCCTGTTGTTGGCGGTCGCCGGCATTCTGGCGGCGGTCACAATCTGGCACTCCGGCATTCTTCAGAAGTGGAGCGGTGTCCCGCTTGCCTTGGCGCTTGTCCTGTACGTCCCGCAGTTCTTCGGTTCTCAGCCCATCAGGGTGATCCACGGACTGCTGCTGACGATTGGCTGCGTCTGGATAGCGGTTGGCGTGTGGAAGGAGGCAGGACAAATCTGAGGAGGCGAGGATGGCGAATGTTGTCCTGATCAACTCATTCGAGGTGCCCGTCGAACGAGAGGAGGAGTTCCTGTTGCGCTGGATGGAGGCGGCCAAAGTCCTCGAACAGGCAGATGGCTTCGTATCCACGCGACTGCACAAGAGCTTGGACCCGTCAGCCCGGTTTCGGTTCGTCAACGTCGCTGAGTGGGCATCACCCCGGCACTTCCAAGCCGCAATGCAATCCGATGCATTCAGGTCAATCAGCGCAAAGCTGAGCTTCCCAGCCTACCCAAGCCTGTACAACGTGGCTGTGGCCATCACTGAGGGGGCGTGACCGGTGCCGCCGGACGGTACAACGAAGACGACCTTACGGTGGGTCAACGTTGGACTCAGAGGCATCATGGAGGCTGGCATCGTGGTGGCATTCGCCGTCTGGGGCTACGACGCGGCCACGGGCGTGATGGCTATTGTTCTCGCCGTCACCGTGCCAGCGATAGGTTTCGGCTTCTGGGGTGCGGTTGATTTCCACCAGATGGGACCGCTGGGTGAACCGCTCCGTCTTGCTCAGGAGCTGATCATCTCCGGGCTAGCGGCTCTTTCATTGTACGTCGCGGGTCAACCCTTCTGGGGATGGGCGTTGGCGATCATTTCCGTCGTCCACCACGCGGCGGTCTATGCTCTGGGCGGACGATTGCTGAAAAAGGAAACGAGGTGAGTGCCGCAGCTCAAACCTTCAGAGCGGCCAACGCACGGTTCAATGGTGACGAGTTGGTCGAGCGGTCGAACACGCAGCGCAAGCTATCATTGGCAAGGCTAGGGCGTGGCTGTGATCGCCCAAGAGGATGCTGCGATGCTCAACCGCTCGTGTCGGAATTACAGTCCCCGATCCTTAACAGATCGTTAACAAGTGGTGCCGCGTGGCCACTCCGGGGGAGTCCTCGTCAAAGATACCCACGCGGCAGCATTTTCTGGCCGTCCTAAGGGAATGCTCTCTGTCAGGTGTCCGCGTTCGGCGGTGTTATTGTGCCTAGAGTTCCATCTAGGCCACTGCTTGGCGAAAACCTCCGGTGCATAGGGCTTTTGGCCGCGCCACGCGTCGGCGCGGGTCGCGCGTCTCTTGCGCCAACCAGCGAGGTCAAGCCCTCCGTCTTTGACGATCAATGGAAAGCGACCGACGCAACCGCTGCGGCGATCCGCTCGGGCGACCACCGGGTGACCTGGGTCGGTGCTACTTCACTCGATGATAGATTGGTACCTTCCGCCGGCTTAGAAAGAACTACGCTGCCGGCAGCAGTCGTGACGGAGACGACGCCCTCGAAAACGACGACGCCTGTCACGCCATTCAGCGTCCCGCCCCAGAAATCGGTGCCGCGCACCCCGATCTCCGCGATGGATGTGCTGATGCTGGCCTGTCGCGTTGCCCCAGCGCCCAGCTTGCCGGAGACGTAGCGGAAAGCGCCGGTGACGGTGGCATGGAAGCGGTTCCGACCATTAGGGTCGTAGACGAATGCATCGAGGACGACGTTGGCTTTCTCGCCAAGTGTCAATCGGGTGCCATCCCGGCAGCCGACTTCGAGACGACTATCAGCTCCCGTTGAAACCCTTTCCATCAAACGCACAGGGTCTCTTCCCGCAAGCGGCTTACTCGTCGCCCCAGAAATTTCGACGCACTTCCCTTCGCAGCGCATCACACTACCGATCACAGGCTCCGCAGCAGACGCGGCGGCAATGCCGGAACAAACAAAAGTAGCGGCCAGAGCCTTTGCAACTACATGCATCGTATCTTGTGGTTTGGTCGAACGGCGCCATCCGACATCCGCCAGATGAACGGCCTCGCTGACATCATGATGGCCGTATGTGCCGGATTGGGCAATAACAACATGAAACGCCAAGGCCGCAGATTTGGTCATCGCGCCGCCTCGGGTAATAATAACGCCGCATCATCTACCTCCGGAGGTTTTCGCGTGGCCCGCCCGCCACGCCACACACATTCCCATTGGAGTGATCATGTACGCTTTGACCGATTTCGATCTCGAAGATACCCGCAGGATCGACCTTTCCACGATCTATGATCGTACCCATCGGTGCGGTGGCCTTCTTGGCGCCCGCTTCCTCACACCCGTTTTGCTCCTTATCGGCGCCCTCATTGTGTCGATAAGCGGAGTTGCTTCAGCACAGCCGGCGCCGACCTCGATTGGTACCTTCAAGGCGTGGAGCGCCTTTGTGGCGACCTATGCCAACGGGAAGGTCTGCTTCGCAGTAGCGCAACCGCAGAAATCGAAATATTCTCAGTCGATCTCGGGGCGTGGCAGAGCCTTCTTCATGATCACCACTTTTCCATCGAAGGGCATCAAGAACCAGGTAAGCACGATCGTCGGCTTTCCCTTCAAAGTCGGCAGCAACGTGTCCGCCAACGTCGATGGCACGACGTACAAGATGTTCTTCAACGATGCCAAGGGCAAAACCGCGTGGTCGGTTCCGGACACCGAGCCTATGTTCGTCGCGGCCATGAAGAAGGGCTTGAGGATGAGGATCAGCAGCACCTCTAGGCGCGGTACCGCCGTGACAGACAGCTACTCGCTTTCCGGCGTCACCGCCGCGCTCAAGGCGGTTGCTAAGGACTGCAAGTAGCGTCAAGAGCCGTGGTCGAACGCCGCTCTCCTTCCCTCCGTCAAGGTGCGGATCAACAAGACGCTGCACATGACGCCTGCTATGGCTGGTGGTCCTTTAGGAAGCGGCTTTGGGAAGTGCGCAATATTGTTGATATGTTGGAAGCGTGGAAAGCAGTCATCACCCACGCCGCGCGACTTGTTCGGGAGCATCGGCCCGATGACACCCCACTCCTGGTCACTGAGTTCATACCGCATGATTCGTGCTCCTCTTGGGAGCTTGGAATCACATCCATGCGGACGCACTCAAGGCGTGATCGCCGCTTTCGGAAGAATCGCAACTGCGAACATGACACTGGGTCATTTGGACCGAGATCGATCCCTAGCCTTCCGGACGCCAAGCAGGCGAACGCGATTGCGCGGCGGGGCCGGCGTCTTTAGAGTGATTCCATCGTCGACTCCAGAATGGGAAAGTCGTCGACTGAGAGACCGTTGGTGGCAGGCTCTCTCCCACTTTGGGGGGAAAGATGCGCTATCTCAGGACGGCTGCGGTTCGGCGTCGCGCGATAAACGCCAGCGTCGCACTATCCACGACATTAGGTGTTCTACTGGGTCTGTTCGCCGCCGGCATCACGCCGGTTCGTGCCGGTGCGCCAGCCTCCGACACTTTGAAGATGACCGGCTTCAAGGTGTTGACTGCGGAAGGGGGCCACAAGGTTGCCGCCAACGCGGTCGTTGTCACCTATGAAGGTCCGATTGCCGTCCCGATGGCGGAAAACCTGCGGACTATCTGGGATGAGCACGGCAAGCGGCCGGGTCTTGAGAAGCTCATCCTGAGGCTCAACAGCTCGGGGGGCAGCTCAGTCCACGGGTTGGAGGTCATTGGCATCCTTGAAAAGATTCGCGAGCAAGTCGCGCTGGTTACCTTGGTTGGCGAGCACGACCTCTGCGCTTCGATGTGCATCGCGATCTACATTCAGGGTGACACGCGCATTGCCGCCTCCTCCAGCTCATGGATGTTTCACGGCGCATCGCTATCGCCAGGCGGCTATCCGAGCCTGTCGGCGACGACGCGACACTTCGAGCTGTTCAGGGATCGGAACATTAATAGCGGCTTCATCGATTTTCTGTTCGAGAAGAACTATGTCACCGCGCCCGGCGCATACTGGATGTCGGGCAGCGAGCTGGCGGTGCGTGCCAATATCATCACGAGATTACTGCCGCCCTGGAAGCCGGCTGCCCCTGACCCAATTCAGCGGAGCGGAATCCTGAACAAGATCTAAAACGCCATTTGCGGGCCGCGCTGGCGTATTTCCGGACGACGGGAGGCCACAACCGTGACACCAGATCAGCAGTCTGAGATGCGAAGCCGCTCCGAGCCGCGCTGGCTGTGCGCTGCGGGCTTCCGCTGCTTGGTATCGAGCAGCTTCGCCCTTCTGTTCGTGCTGTTGCTGGCGACTGTTTCTATTGCGCAGGCCGAAGACCGGATTGTACCACGTCGAAATTTGCCTCTGCCTCACATCTTTCTCTTTGTGGACTACTTCCTATTTGCGGCCCAGAAGGACGTATATGCGATGACGACGGCCGAGCAGTCGGCCTTTGTGGTGCTGCTGGACGCCTGCCCGGACATGCTGATTGCCAGCGAAATCAAGCATTTGAAATGCGACCTCGCCCGGTATCGGTATCTGATCAAATTCCGTCAGGACAGGCACGTGGACGACCTGCTCGATGCCATGCAATTCATGTCAAACCAGTTCCGATACAACCAGATTATCGGGCGCGGAAATCAGATCGGGATAGACGGCAGACTCGGCGTGATACACGCCAGCCTCAGAAGCGCTCTACGTTTCGCGGCAGCCCAATCAAATGGTGGCTGAGCGGCAGGCTCTGGCGCAACCAAGCAACTTTAGACAGTTCGCGGGGTTACTCCATCTATCCGAGACCGCCGCGCTCAGCCGGCGGATAACTGGCCCACTTAATGAGTTCACGGTCTAGCTGAAAATGTCGCCGACGCGGATCACTGTTCTCACGCCCTACGCAAACTCCACAGAATGGTGCCCGGAAGGTACGCATTTGCGCTCAGGAGCGGCTTCGAGGCCCTTCTAGGTCAAATCGTACCGGGAGAATTAAACGCCAATCTCAGGGCGCATTGTTACGCCCCTCATCTGGCCGGCTGGCATGGTCAGCGTCACGAACCCGGATCACCGTGCCAACGCCAACGCCAAGCTCCCTCGCGATCCGCCTGATGCCTGTCCCTTCCGCTAACATAGCCTTGACCGCAGTGGCCTTCTTGGCATCGGCTTCCTCAAGCGGTCGGCGGCCGAGCTTGGTGCCATCTTCCCGCGCCCTCGCCAGCCCCGCCATGACCCTCTCCCGGATCATCGAACGCTCAAACTCGGCGAACACGCCCATCATTTGAAACATGGCGCGGCCTGAGGGCGTGGAGGTATCGAGCGCCTGCTGGTGGAGGTACAGATCGACGCCCTTGGCGTGTAGCTCTGTGAGGAGCCCCAAGAGGTCCGTTAGTGACCTTCCGAGGCGGTCCACTGCCCAAGCAGCCACAAGGTCAACCTCGCGGCGTGTGACGGCTTTCAGGAGAGTATCTAGGCCCTGACGATCCTCCCGGCCCTTGCCGCCCGAGATGCCGTTGTCCTCGAATACTTTCACCACTTCCCAGCCATGGCGCTCGGCTACCTCCCGAAGCTCTCTGCGCTGGTTCTTGGTGTTCTGCTCAGAGGTGCTGACGCGGACGTAGAGGGCGACTCGTTTCGCTTTCCGCTTGGCGCTGGTGCCCATCGGCTTCTCCCATCGTGTGACTGGTGATGGGATTGTACGTAGGGCATTAGGGGCCTGTGTTCAACAAACAAATGGTTACGGAACCCAGATAGCGGGAGTGCAAAGCGGCTGAAAACTGCGCTTCACCATCGACTGTTGCCGACGGGGTTTTCAGAACAGGCTTCAACGGACCGCCCGAGATCATTGCCGCCGTAGTTGACAGAGGGGCATAGTGGCCCCTGTAGAGTCTGCGGAGAGACGCGGGATGGTAGCTGTCCGTGTCAAGATCGTATTCCTTCGCCGCCCGAACCGACGCGACCCGCGTGAGGCGAGGGACGATCCCTTCTGGGAGTTCGGGAGTTTCGGTTGCACAGGTTGCCACCGACGGAACCTGCTTCACGTAAGCCACGCCGATGAACTAGTAGGCACGAGACTAGCATTCGTTCAGGGGGGACCTCAGGGTCTGAAGCTAGTGTATTTGACGCCGCCGATCAGGGTGCGACGCCTGCCGGACAGACTTGAAGCCGTTTGGGGTCCGGCGGAGATGCCTCTTACCTATTCTTCAGCTCCGCTCGTCGTGGACAACGCAGGACATTCCAGCATTCCATCTCTCGCAAGGATGTCACAACAGGCTCGTCGCAGGACGCCTGTCAGTCGGTTTTCGAGTGTCTTCAGATCACGTGGCCAAGACTTGCCGCCCGACGTGGGTCTCCAAGTGCTGAAAATATACGACACGTGGCGCGAGAAATGGGGGCGCGTTTCGGCGACCTATACGGACGCCATGCCTTTCCCGCCACCTCTGGTCTTCGATGACCGGGATGAGCGTTATCGAAGTCGCTTGCCTAGCGGTTTTGCTCCACCAACTTAAGCGCCCACTCGATTGCTTCGGGGGCCGCAGTGACAAACTCCTGACCACGACCGGCCGTTTGGAGGGTGACGCTTTCGCCGTTGAGGGACCAACGCGCAGGATTGCCATGGTACGAAAGGCGCGAGTTCGCGAAACAAGCTGGCAGGCGCCATACAGACTTGAGGGCGCCCTCGGCCGTCAGCCGCAGCATTGGCGACCAGTATTTGAAAAGCCCTGCATCCTCGGCCTCATAGATCGTGTTGTTCTTCGCAAGTGGAGCCGTTGGATCGGCGTGAGGATGGCTGGCTAGGTGTGCCGGAAAGGGCGGCTGGTGAACGTTTCCCACGATCATCCATCCAAAGATCGCATGGAAACCTGGGCCCTGCTCGTTCAGCGGCCGGAACCAACCGAAGAAAAGGAACAGGTCTCCTCTTCCTACGCCTTGTCGTTCAAGGTGCCCCTCCGCACTACCGACCTGACCAAATGCCTTAACGGCACCCTCAAGCACCGGGTCATGATGGCAGCGATGTGATCCATCCATCCGCCCTCCGGTGATCTCCTCAACCAAAGGAGCAACAGCTACGCCGTTGATCGTTACGTCGCGGAATGTGGTCGTTCCCCATCTTGACGGGATGGGCAGCGACACCATCCTGCCATCGGCCATGATTGGGCTTGGTTGGCCGCCGTACGTGGAGTCGAAGCCCTTTCGCGAGAATATGAGCCGACTTGGCAAGAACTTGCTCCGACATGCCGCAACGCTGATAGTGCAGAAATGTAAGCCATGAACCGAGAGCCGAGCAAGGGACACTCACAGGATGTGGCTCGCCAAGCCAACCTCGTGCGGGGCGCAAAATGCAGTATCTAAATCCAACACCTGACGAAAACTTCGACTTCTTGGTCCGTTGTTTCTTTGGTGCGGGCAATGACCCGTTGGGCCTGTGTGTTGGTCGCGCTTATCGGGACTTTGCCCGCACAATGCGCAGCCTTCCCAACGAGCCTACTCTTCGCAAGAAACTGCGCGACAGAGGAAGTACGTGTGTTTGGAAGCTGCTAGACGCCTTGCCGCGCAACTCAATTAGCACTCAGGCAGCGTTCGACAGATGGCACGAGGGGGCTTGTCACCAAGTTCGCAGCGCCTACCGCGATGGCGACGTGTTGTGCATTGGTCAAGCCCAGAAGTGGATGAACATGTCATTGAAGTATGTGTTCACGCTAGGGGAGGACCGTTTGCCGGGGTTCGCTCGATTGTATCCATTCGCTCACATACCCATCGACAGCATCGTGATGCGGCAGGTGCAGAAGATCGCCGAGCAGAAGATGGTTTCTGTAGTTCGCCTGCCAACCAAGTGGTCCCAACTGACCGACTACGCGCCCTACCTCCATTACCAAGAGGACTGCCGCAAACTGTTCGCTGGATCGGCTCCCTTGGCCGCTGAGTTTCGGCTGTGGTTGAGCGCAGACTAAACGGCGGGGGTGCGCCTCAGGAACTGCACTAGGCGCTTGAGGGTTTGTGTCACCCTGCCCACTGAAAGGTCGCTCCCGGCGCACCGGGTGATCCCCCTCAGGTGGGCCATCAGCAACCTCGCGGTCCGCCCAGACGCGATTATTTTCGCGCAACCAAGAAAGGGAAAGCGCGTGGGAGCCCGCATGGCCGGGGAGACCATGTCGAGGCGGCGGCCGTGCTATTTGATGAACCGCGACCATAACCAAACGATCCCGGCGATCACCCAGAAGATCAGCCAGATCAGTGCCCCTCCCGCTCCTCCAAAATGCCAGTCCCAATAGGACAAGACTGTCTCCTCTTCGTCTCCGAATGCCTTTGTACGGTTGTCGGCACGTAGCAAGGGTAAAGGGGACATGGCCGCGAAATCATCCCCGTGAAGGTGAGTCAAATTGACTCCCCTTGTGACCATCCCGGTAGCGAGTGCTGGAACCCTTTGGTTTTGCCGCCGGAGAAGCTGCTTCTCAGACCGTATAGAACGCCTCAGGAGCGCCGTTTGGTGTTTTGGGCGGGCGAATTGACCCAAGGGGCTCGAAAGCCGCTCCTCGGCGTAACTGTGGGGTAGGAAATGCCCTTCAGGCGTCTGTAAGTGATCTCGCGCCACTCGTCGCTCAGCCTTCTGCGGTCGGCTGATTAGATTTGCGTATCCGAGAGATACGCCCAAATGCAAGTTCGGCCGGCACACACGCGCGAGCCGCGCAGCCGAATTAATTTGCGTAGCTGCCTAGGGAAACGCACGGAATGCTCGTGCGGTCCCTGACCGCCGCCCTCTCGGGACCGCTTGTTCTGAAGAGCGGCCTCACATGCGAGCCCCTGTTGGAGAGTCAGTACGGGGACGGCTCGCTTCATCTCATATCCATCAAACATAGAAAGGAAGAAATGACGACCATGCTCGAAAGAGCGAACCTGTACCCCCACCGTGTGAATGCTCGTTTGGATGACGAGGATTTTGAGACTTTGAAGGCGATTGCGCGGGAGGTGCAGCCGATCGGTTCGCCTTCTGTCACAACAGCGCTACGCCACCTCATCGAGCGGTGGCGGCAGTGTCGATTGCCCGACACAACAACCGGCCCCACGACCCACGAGAGGTCCTCGTGAAGGCCGCCTCAATGAGAAGCGATCCATATCGCTTTTCGGACGACCTAGTAGGGATCACCGCACAGGAACTTCTCGAAAAAAACTTCCCGCCGCGTTGGCACGTCATTGACCCATGGCTCCGCAATGGGGAGACCGCGATCATTTGGGCGGCCTCGGGTGTCGGAAAGACCATGCTCGGGTTGTCGCTTGCCGTGGCACTTGCCGGCGGCGGCGAGGTTGGCGAGTGGAGGGCGCCACGTGCCCTTAAAGTCCTCTACGTGGACGGTGAGATGCACGAGCAGGACATCCAAGACCGCTTGAAGATGCTGGCGGACACTACGGCGGTCGAGATCACCGACCCGGACGCCTACAGGAAGAACCTGAGCTTCGTCATTCGGCAGGCACAAGACCCGGACAAGGAGTTCTACGATCTGACGGATCGTGAGAGGCAGCGGGCGCTCGCCGAACGCTGCAAGAGGCTCGGAACGAAGGTGCTTATAATCGACAACTTCACCACCGTGTCGGATGGCCTAGAAGACGAGAACGCCTCGGTAGCATTCAAATCCGTTCAGAGCTTCTTCCTGTCGATGAAGCAGATGGGCATTGCCACGATCCTCATCCACCATTCGCGCAAGGACGGACAGGCCCTCAGGGGCAGCCAGGCGATGGAGGTCACCTTCGAGGTGATCTTGGGTTTGAGCAAGGACCATCTTGGCTCTCCGGGACAGGCATCCTTTATCGCGAAGTTTCAAAAGAACCGTTCCCGAGGTGATGCACGTTTGGAACCTCGACTGTGGACCCTGACGGATAGGGATGGATGGCGGTTGTCCGACGACGTACCTGAAGACGCTGCCAAGGACGCGGTGATCCACGCTGTGCGGTCGCTTGAGTTCGTCAGTCAGACTGAAATCGCTGAGCGGCTCGGCCTAAACAAGAGTACCGTCAGCCGCCGGATTAGCAGAGCGGAGGCTCGCGGCGATCTCAAGCTTAACGAAGCTCATGACTGTTTCGAACAGGCTACAAAGCTCAGAGATGGAGGGCTCGTCGATAGCGTCCTCCAAGATATGTCTGATGACTTCTAGGGGTCGGTGATGGAGAGAGCGTAGCTCTCCCTCACCAGTGGCATCGTTGCAGGTTGTCTTGTCCTTAGGGCAACGCAACCTGCAACCACCGCATAGCCCTAGGATAAACGCATGATCCTCGACGCGGAGGCCATTGACGTGTGCGGAGCGGCTAAGTGCCGCCGACATTCGATAATCGCTTATCTATTTCAGCCATCCACCTGAGGAACACCGCCCCTGCGCTGATCGTCGCAACAGTCACTTCCCATGGCGGCTGACGGAGTTCCTCTGCCCCCTGTGCATGTCGATAGTTGTGTGCCAGTTCAACCCATTCGCCGAAACTTGTGGCCAGCCGTTGAGCGGCTCGTTCCGCAATCTTGTCCTGGGCATAAAGCCGCTGAACGGCCGGCCGCAGATAATCCCGTATTTCCGAGCCAGCCAACCGGTGAGCCTTGGGGAACATTAGTTTGAACAGCGTCTCGCTTGCATGGAAAACGGATCGGATAGCGGTCTTGCCGTTTGGCTCGCCGGAGTCAGTGAACACCTTGAAGGCCGATTGAAACGCGTCTAGCGCTGGCGCATATCGTTCACCTTGCAGGGCAGCAATGGCGGCAGCTTGTGTGACGGCAAAAGCTTTGTCTACAGCGAGGTGAACGCCGCCTTTGGCGTCGAGGCTGTAATGGACGTTTTCTTCTCGAAAGATGCGTCCAATTCCGTTGAGCCATTGATCCTGGCTTCGTTTCGAACCAGCCATTTGGAAAATGATAGTGATGGAGTCGAGAAGGTCACCCAACTCGCTTTCGCCGAAGAACTTGTCCCAAGCGCGGCCGCCAACATAGCCGAAGGGAACATCAATCCCGAGTTCCGCTTCAACTAGCCGCGCGGCGTCGGCATGTTGATGGAAGTTTAGGTCATAGAACAGCGAAAGCACGCGTCGCCGCATCCGGGCGCTATCCGCTGTAGGATCGGATTGCTGCCCGTAGACCAGCGAATATCGCCCACCGATCGTAGTCGCATCAGTCATTTCGCTTCACACTGAAAACGTTGCGCCTCAACTAGCGGTACTCCCGTCCTCCTCAACGCGCGAACGGCGGCCAAGCCGGACGTTTTCAAAATCGCATTTGTTCCGCACCTGAACTGTACTAGAAGTCTGTACTAGATGGGTTACCCGTGATGCAAATAAGCTATTGAATTATAACATATTCGCAGGTGTGGCTGTGCTGGCAGTCTCACGCAAACCTGTCTCTGTTTTCATTTCCCTGTTCTCACCGAGATATCAGGGAATTTGACGGTTTCCCGCCCTGATGTCTCCGTTCACAGCTACCTTCCCCTGCAAAGCCAATCACTTAGATCAACATTCCTCGCGCCTCCGAACAGCGAATTTCGCGCCGCTTGCCGGGAACTAAGGGCCAGGAACAGGGAATTCCGCGCGCCGAGCATTGCCGTTATCCGGGAACGCATTGTCGTTAAGTGGGAAACGATTGTCGTTATGTGGGATCGAAGTGGCGTCGGGCGGGAAGCCGTTGCAGCCACGCGGGAACGGATTGCTGTTTGGCGATTGGTCGATGCCGCGAGGTGGGAAGACAGTGCTGCTAAGCGAACGGTGATGTCGCTAAGTGTGAACGCTCGTGCGGCTCCGAGACGTCGCTCCGACTGCCGGATTTGAGTTGGCGAGGACCACTCTTCGATTGAACCGGATCGAGGACGCTTGGCGTGCGGTGGGCAACGACCCGCAAATTGTCCTAACGTTGGGGCGCTGACAGCCGAGCCCGCCAGCAGAGCGCTCGAGCGACATCCTGGAATTACGTGCATCACCCGCACTTCCTGAATCGAACACCGGCTTCAGGAGCGAGACGTAACGCCCGCTTTGTCGCTCATATTGGCGCGACAAAGACCTTTTCAGGAAACGCGCTCTCGACCACCTCCAGAAAGGCGCGGACCTTGGCGCCGACCAGGCGGCGTGAACTCTGCAACGCCCAGATCTCCACCGGCGGACCCGCATGCGTTCCCCAATTGGCAAGCCTGCCGGCCTCGATATCTTCGGCAACGAGGAGCTTTGGCAGCAAGGCCGCACCCGCTCCCGCCAGCACGGCATCGCGGACCATCAGGAGCGAAGAGAGGCGGAGGATCGGGTCCGGCCTCAGGACGATGTCAGCCTCCGTTCCGGAGTTCATCCGCCAGACGGTCCCGAGCGGTGTCGCGGAAAGCAGAATGGCCTTTACCGCAGATCCGTCGCCATCTGCCCTTGGAAAGGGGCGCGGCATGCCGGGGGGCGCCACGATCAGGCGTTCGTCGTTGAGGAAGCGACGGCCGACGAGGCGTTCATCAGGTGACGGATCAATCCGGATGACCAGATCGTAGCCATCTTCGACCGGATCGACCTTGCGGTCCTCGGCAACGATTTCGAGCTGGACTTCCGGATAGGCAAGGGCAAAGCGGGCGCCGATCCGGGGAAGCGCCACATGCGCGAAGACGACCGGCGCACTGACCCGCAGCCTGCCTTTCGGCGTCGATGCGCCAAGGACGACCGCCTCTCCGGCCTCCGCGATTTCACTCAGCAGCCCGCGCGTGCGCTCGTGAAGCGTTTGTCCTTCATCCGTCAATCGAAGGCTCTGCGATCCACGCTCGATCAGTCGCACGCCGAGGTTCTGTTCGAGTTCGGCGACCCGGCGCGACAGCGTGGCCTTGGAACGACCGGAGACGCGGGCAGCGCGGCCGAACCCGCCATGGGCCGCGACCAGATCAAAGTCGGACAAAGCCTGAAGATCCATCTGAGTGTTCCGTATTTGGGACGAGCAGTCTCTGATTTTGGCATCTACTAAACGAAAATGAAACACGTATCTTCCTCCCCACGCCATACGGCTTCCACCACCATGAGGAGATTTCGACATGACCATTCTCGTTACAGGCAGCACGGGCACCATCGGGGCGCAGGTGCTGGCGCATCTGCAAGGTCGCAACGCCGATGTCCGCGCTCTGACGCGCTCGCCCGAGACGGCGCAGCTTCCCGCAGGCGTGACGGCCGTTCGCGGCGATCTCGCCGACCCGGATTCGGTGCGCGCGGCGCTGCAAGGCGTCAGCACGCTGTTCCTGCTGGCCCCGAACGTCGCCGATGAACTGACCCAGGCGATGCTGACGCTGACGGTCGCCCGCGAGGCCGGCGTCAAGGGCATCGTCTATCTCTCGGTGTTCGGCGGCGAAGCCTATGCCGACGTGCCGCATTTCGCCGGCAAGTACACGGTCGAGCGGATGATCGAGGCGCTCGACCTGCCCGCGACGGTTCTGCGTCCCGCCTATTTCATCCAGAACGATCTTCGTCAGAAGGACGTGCTTCTGAAGGCCGGCACATATGGTTCGCCGATCGGCGCCAAGGGCGTCTCGATGGTCGATATCCGCGACATCGGCGAGGCCGCCGCCATCGAGCTGGTTCGCCGTGAACAGGCACCGACGCCGCTCGGCCGCGAGACCTACGCCTTGGTTGGTCCGGACGGCCTGACCGGCGAAGGTATCGCCTCCATCTGGAGCGAAGCTCTCGGCCGCGCGATCCGCTATGGCGGCGACGATCTCGTCGTCATGGAGAAGCGCACGAAGACCATGCTGCCTGCCTGGCACGCGCTCGACCTGCGCCTGATGTTTGCCCGCTATCAGGCGGATGGCGCGGCGGCGACTGCAGACGACATCGCACGCCTGACCAAGCTGCTCGGTCGCGCCCCGCGCTCCTATGCCGCTTTTGCCAGGGATGCCGCCGCCCAGTGGGCGAAGGGCTGAGCCCGCATCCTTACCGTCCAATCAAGGAGACCTGCCATGATGACGATCCAGCCTCTCTCGCCTGAAGACGCTCCGGCGGTGGCCGCGATGCGACAGGCCGCCTCGGCCCACAAGGGCGAGAACCTCGGGCCCGAGGCGCGGCCGATGTTCGATGCCATGTTTGCCGCAACACCCGCTGCGGCGGATGTACGGGTAGAGGCGGCTACGGTCGGAGGCATTGCGGGCTTCTGGCTCCGGCCGGCGAATTCGACGTCGGGCGCGCGCATGCTCTATCTTCACGGCGGCGGGTATGTGCTCGGCTCGGCAGAGGCGCTCACCAATTTTGCGGGGCAGATCGCCGTGCGCGTCGGCGTTGATGCCTTTGTCCCGGACTATCGGCTTGCGCCCGAGCACCCGTTCCCGGCCGCGATCGACGACGCGGTTGCCGTCTATCACGGCCTAGTCGCTGAAGGCGCCGAACGGATCGTGGTGGTAGGCGATTCGGCGGGCGGCGGCCTCACACTGGCGTTGTTATCAATCCTTGCCGCCGACAGGGCCAAGGGTTTGGTGCAACCGGTCGGTGCGGCGGTGATGTCACCCTGGACAGATCCGGCGCTCACCGGCGACAGCTTCGAGACGCGCGCGGAGGCCGATCCGATCTTCACGCGCGGCGTGCTCCAGACCTTTGCCGACATGTATCTTCAGCGCCAGGATGCCACGAACCCCAAGGCATCACCACTTTACGCCCCACTCCACGGTCTGCCACCGATCCGCATCGATGTCGGTGACAACGAAGTGCTGCTTTCCGATTCCACCCGCTACGCCGACCGGGTGCAAGCGGCGGGCGTCGAGATCACGCTCTCGGTCTAGGAGGGCATGGCGCATGTCTTCCAATCCTCCCTCGGTTCGTTTCTCGCGGCCGAGCGGTCCGTGAGCGCCATGGGGGAATTTCTCCATCGGCGGCTCAATGCCCTGGCCGACGACGCCGTCCCGTCCAACTCCCTCAAAGGAGCTTGATCATGACAAGCGTATTGTTTGTAGGGCAGAAGCCGGAAACCGTCGACTTTTCCGATCCGTCCCTGCCACCAGGGCTCAATGCCGAAAAGATCCAGGCGGGCATCGATATGGTGTGAATATGCGTCGAAGCATGACCCCGTCTAGATTTCGCACAACCCCATGATTATCGTGCCGTTTTGAAAATGAAGCTGGGGTCACGATCGGCGCCGATCGTGACCCCAGCTCGTGCGCAAATCTATCTGCGATATCGCTGAGCAGAAATTTGGCGAGGGTCAACTTTGGGCGCCTTTGCACACCGGAGTTCATGGCGGTGGTGAAAGGAGTGGACGAAGTGTCCATTGGCCATGGCATTACGGCGGATGCCCTGCTGTTGGCCTTTGCCAAGGCCGTGCGACAGTATTCTGCGGCGCTCTCAGCGTAGCAAATCGTAGGATGGGTTAGCGCCGAATGGCGCGTAGCCCATCGGCCAAGCTCGTCGAAAGCTCGTTGGTGGGTTACGGCGCCTGCGCGCCTGACCCACCCTACAGCGCTCCAGCATGGCCCAGTCGCCAGCGCCGGTCAGCGCCCCACTCCCCTTCCCCTCCTCTATCGGCTGATAGCCGACCGTAGCGCGCTTCTCGTTGACGGTGAGGATGTCGGCCTTGGCGACGTGCTCCCGTGAGCGCGGCGCGGTCGGCGGACAGCGCATCGACCCGGTCGGTGTCGAACCACAAGTGCGCCGAACACAAGCAGCTGACGCATGTGTCGGTCGCCTTGCTTGGTGATACCGCCGAGGCACCTGCAGACTTCGAAAGCGAGAGCGTCGGCGAGACGCCCACCCACCGCTCGATCAGTCGACCGGCAGGCCTACCTCCACCAGCATCTGCTTGAATTCCGGCCGATCGCGAATCGGCCAGAAGGCGGTGTTCTCCTTGAGCCCGATCAGGCGTTCCTCGTGCCGTTTCAGGCTGATGTGCAGCCAGGGCATCGCCTCGCGCCACTTGCCGACCATCGCGTAGTCGCATGCGATGTCCCAGGCGAGCGCCTCACCACGCTCGTAATACTTCGTGTCCACCGCCACGATCGCCTTGTCCATGGTTTCCTTTCCCCCTTTGGCGAGCGCGGCAAGACCGGCATCGGCAACTGCACGGTAGCGGGGCACCTCGATCAGGTCGCCCAGCTTGGCGTTGTTCTCGAGATAGCCGGCGTAGTCGAGCTGCCCGAGCCGAAGGGAGGCAAGTGCGGCGTAATTCCACGGGTGACCGGGATCGCGCTTGATCAGTTCCTGAATCAACGCGATGCCCTCTTTCTCGTGGCCGCTCTGGAACAGCGCTTGCCCCTTGATGTTGAGGATCGTGGTATTGGCGGGATCGAGTTCCTGAGCCCGTTCCAATATCGGCACTGCGTCGGCGGAACGGCCGACGAACATAAGCGAACTCCCGTACCAAAGAAGAGTGTTGGCGTCGTTCGGGTCGAGCCGCATCGCTTTCTCGAAGCGGTTGAGACCGGCCTTGACCTGCCACAGCCAGTGAAACTCGACAAAGGCCAGGACGCTTTGACCGAATGCATAGTCCGGAGCAAGTTCGACGGCCCGGCGCGCATGTTCCTCTGCCTTGGGATAGGCCTCCCAGCCCGACATGCCGCTATATTGCCGCGCAAGATTGTAGGTCATGGCGAGGCCCGCATGGGCTTCGGCGTAGTCGGGGAAAATCTTGAGCGCTTGGTTCAGCACCTTGATGGCTTCGGCGATACCCTCGGGCGTGCGCCAATTCCACAGATAGGTGCCGCGCAAATAAAGTTTGTGCGCCTCCTCGGGCACGTTGGGCGTTTCAAACCCTCCGGCCGGCGGGCCGCTGGCGCGGCTCGACCAGTAAAGGGAGCCGCCGACGACCGCGGCGGCGCCCAGGACGATTGCGGCGAGCACCACGCGGCGCGATCGCGGCTTGTGTATGGCCGCCGCATCGACAGCCGGTGGCGCGAGCGTCTCGTCGGCCAGCGTGGTCCGCCCTTTATCCGATCGCAGCCATGCCTCAAGCTCGGAGGCAAAGGCATGCACCGGCACCCCGCGCCCGCCGTCTGAACCGACGCGATAGATCGGAAGCTGCTGTTGAGCCGCCCAACGCCTGACGGTGCTCGCGTCGCGGCCAAAATAGCGCGCGATCTCACGCCATCCTTTCAACGGCTGTTCCGCGGCAACCTTGCCTTGTTGGTCCTGCACCATCCTCGATCCGTTTCCTGGCTCTGTCGGCCGCATCCCCCTGATCATCGGCCGTCCCGGGCGATGCCAACGATCAACCATGATTATACTTATCGTCAATGGCGCATTATTCAAAAGCCGCTAAAGGCGGGCGGGTTCCTTTTTGACCTTTCAAGCGATTCGCGCAGCGTCCGAATTCGCCTTCCAAACCCCTGCGCGCGGCAGTTTTTTGCGAAATGAGCAAAGTTGCACATTCTTGCGCGAACTTATCTGGGTTCTCGAACGTCCCCACGGCAAGTACAATTTACGCAGGTTGTTGGACTGCATCTCTGATGAGATTTCCTTTCAGGAAATAGTCATTTTTGCAGTTGTGTGAGTATTATTCAAGAATTCACGTGAATTGTGCATCCTTATGTCAAATAATGTGTCGATTACCGTAGCGTTTGACCGGCCGAGCGGGAATAAGGAGGGCGTGATGGCCTTCGACGAGCTCCCGCAGGCGGAAAGCTGCCGCCGAATCGGCTCGATGATGGCCGTCATCGGCCGGGTGTCGGTTCGCGGATGTCGGATCACTGGGGCGCTCGGGCTGCGATGACGCGCCGTGCTTGGAGTTTCCGACCGGCACAACGAACCAATCGTATCCGCGGATGGCGCGCGTTCGCCGCGGCCATCGCCTCTTATGTGAGCATCGCGGTGAAAAGCCTTGGCGAGGCCTTTGCTCAGCCCTTCGTCGGCTGGTTCAGGCTGGCGAGCCGGCACCCGACCTCGGCCGGCCAGACCGTGATCCGCAACAGTCCGACAGAGTGAGCCCAGTCAGAATGCCGGACTGCATGAACCCAGGAATACCACGGAGATCGGCGGTGCGCGGCCTGATCCACGCTGCGGCCGGCATCGCGCCGGTCCTCGTGGCGATCCTGATGGCGGAGCCGGTGGAAGCCGCGTGCACCGCCAGCGGCACAACGCTCACCTGCACAGGCGACAATTCGGGCGGCGTGACGGAGAGCTCGGCTGCAGTCACGACAATCGACATCCATACACTGACGACCGACATCGGCAACAACGGCTTCCGCTTCAGTCAGACCGGCGGTCTGGACCTGACCATCGCCGCCGATCTCGGCACGTTTAAGATTGCGCTCGACCCGCCCAACACTTCGAACCCCCGCAATGGCTTCGAAATCACAGGCGATGGCGGCGTCTCGGGATTTCTGACCGGTGACATCACCGGCCCGACGCGCCCCGACTACAGCCTCTTCGCCCTCGACGACAACACCAGCACCAACTATGCGGGCCTGGGTTTGGATGTCGGCGGCACCATCGACTTCACCCATACCGGCGTGATCGACGTCTCCAAGGCGGATCTCGATCTACACTCGGTCAGCGCAGGTTCATTGATCGACTTGGCGACCGGCCGCTTTGCCGCCTTGCGCGCCGAATCGGTGGCCGGCGACGTCACCTTCGTCAACGACGGCGACATCAGCGTTGATGGCGGCCACCGGACCGTTACAGCGATATCGAGCAACGATCTGGGAACGCGTGCGCTCCAGTTCAGGAACGCGTTCACCGAGCACTACGGCGCGATATTCCAGGGCGCAGGCGATCTCGACTTCACCCAGAACGGCAACATATCGGTCACCGGCGGCGGCGCCACGACCTATTCGCAGGTCGTCGACCATACGGCCGAGGCCAAATCCGATCCCGGCCGCAGCGGCGGCATCTACATTCCGACCTACACGAGCCTCAACGGCGTTGCGCACGACTTTCCGATCTTCGACGGGCTGAAGATCGATATGACCGGCAACGTCACAGTCAGTGGCGACGCTGCGTCCAGCACCGCCCTGTCGCAGACGACGACGGCCGGCAGCAACAACAACATCGCCGAAGCGGATAACTCCGGGTACACGTCCGCTTATGGAATGTACGTGGATAACGGTGTCGATCTCGACATCTCGCTCGATGGCGATGTCTCCGTAGCCGGGGCCAACTCCAGCGCTCACGCCGAAGCCTATTTTGGCACCGGAACACCGGACGGTCCGGTCTATGCCCTGGCGCGCGCTCAGAGCGCCACCGGGCTGTGGGTCTCCGGCAGTTCAAAGGCATCGGGACCGACGACCCTCACCCTCGACTATACCGGCACGATGACGATCACCGGCGGCGACGCCAGCGCGGAGGCGCACGGCACCAGCACGGCCACTATCAACA
The DNA here is from genome assembly GCA_963762605.1 of uncultured Alphaproteobacteria bacterium. Lineage (GTDB taxonomy): Bacteria > Pseudomonadota > Alphaproteobacteria > Rhizobiales > Kaistiaceae > CAVSRC01. The sequence continues at coordinate 90,597 of CAVXLJ010000017.1, forward strand.
CGCTGGATGACGTCCCCTCGTCGGTTCCCCCAATTCCCTCGTCGTCAGTGGCGGCTCTGCGACCGGGATTTACGATATATGGTACCCCCAGTTCGAGACCATCGAGACCACCATCGACGCCGTCATCCGTCCCACCGGCGGCAATGCCGCCGGCACGCTGGTCGGCGACAACCTCTCCGCCGATATCAATGGTGGCGAGGGCCAGGGACTCGCGCTGGCCATCGGCAGCCAATCGAGCACAAGCCTCAATCTCGATCTCTTGGCCAAGGGTGGCGACGCGACCGGGCTTCTGCAGGGAACGAACCTTTCCGCCACCGTCGTCGGCGGCACGGGCCTCGCCGGGTCGATGACGCCCGCCGCTGGCATCGCCTTCATTTTCGACCAGGAGGTCACCGCGGTCGGGGGGGCGGCAAGCGTCACGCTCGACGGCAGCGGCAACAGCGCGACCGTGTCGGGCGGCGGCGCGTCAGGCATCTACGCTGACGCGGCCGCCAATTCCGGCAACAGCTATACCCAAGGCGCGAACATTACAGTGACCGGCGGCGATGCCACCGGCACTGTCACCGGCGATGGTACTGTGACGGTCTATGGCGGTCATGCTGAGGGCCTGGCTGGATACGTAGATAGCTTCTACACTCTGATCGGCGATGCTTCGGTCTTCCGAAACGAGGCGACGATCACCGCCACCGGCGGCAATGCCAGCCTGACCGGCGCGGGAACCGCCATCGGCGGCAGCGCCGTCGGCTTCCTTTCCTACAACTTTTACGCGCCGCTGCCCGACGGGTCGCCACAAGTCGTCGAGCAGGCCGGCACCATCATCGCCACCGGCGGCACCGGCCCGGATGGCATGGGCGAGGTGCAGGGCGTGCGCGTCTGGGACTTCGCTGACCTCGGGTACAGTTCGTCCGGCGACTATGCCGGCACCTACGATGTGGTCAGGGTCACGGGGCCCGTCACCGTCACCGGCGACACGCTGGCGCCGCTGGCAACGGATCTCTCCGGCAATTTTGAGGGATCGGCGGGCATTCATGTCTCCAATACCGGCAGGACCGACGTCTACATCTCGGGCACCCAGGTGACCGCCAACGGTATCCGGGACCACGGTGTCCTCAGCCGCTCCGCCAACCTTATATTGACAGTCGAGGCCGGCGCCACGGTGCAGGCTAACGGTCCCTTGGCGAACGGCGTTCTGGTGCTTCCCGGTGAAGGCTACGTTTATGATGCCGCGACCGATACCTACAGCTACGGCGTCCCCGCGCAGGCCCTCATCGTGATCGACGAGGGCGGCACCATTGCCAGCGCCCAGGGCGCCGGGATCGTCGATGATAATCACGCTCGTGTTCTCGATTACACGACCAACGATTACGTAATCGCGGAACGTGACAACACCACCACTGTCGATGTCGCCGGCACGCTCTCGGGCGGCAACGGCACCGCCATGGATCTCGGTACAGGAGCCGACACGCTGATCCTGCGCTCCACCGCGGTGGTCAACGGCGCGATCCTGCTGGGCGCGGGCAACGACACGCTGGCGCTGGTGCCGGGTGGCGTCACGCTGACCGGCCCTGTCGATGGTGGGGCCGGCGAGGACGCCATTCTGGTCGATGTCGCTTCGGGCGACACCACGACCGTCGACATCGCCGCCCAACCGGTGACGAACTTCGAAGTGATCGAGAAGACCGGCGCCGGCACGCTGACGCTCGACGGCGGCAGCCTGCCCAACGCCTATCGCCTCGATGCGCTCGGCGGCCTCACCACGGCGGTGCCCACGACGCCGGGCGATTTCGCGAACCTCGACGTGAGGGTCGGCGATGGCGCGACCGTCAAGACCGATCATGAGGTCGGCGCCGTGACGACCGAAAGCGGCGGCACGTTCGGCGGCAACGCGACCGTCGCCAGCCTGGTCAATAACGGCGTCGTCTCGCCCGGAAATTCCATCGGCGTCATCACGGTGACCGGCAATGCGGAATTCAACAGCGGCTCGATCTATCAGGTCGAAATCCAGGCACCGAACCAGGCGGACCGCATCGCCGTCGGCGGCACGGCTACGATCAACGGCGGGACGCTCCAGATCGTCAAACTGAGCCCGGACACCAGCTACCAGGCCGGGCAGACCTACCGCATCATGACCGCGAGCAGCGTCGTGGTGAATAACGGTTTCGTCTTCAGCCAGCCGCTGGCGCTGCTCAACACCGACGTGGTCTATGGCGCCGATTACGTCGATCTGACGCTGATTGCCAACGTGCCATTCAATACGCTGGCGGATACCTACAATCAGTACCAGTCGGCGACCGGCTTGCAGGACCTCGGACAGAGCGGCGACTCGCTCGCCGTCTACAACGAGATCGTGCAGCTGGCGCTGAATTCACCGGAGGCAGCGCGCCAGGCCTTCGACCTCGCCTCGGGCGAGATCCATGCCTCGGGCCAACACATCATCCGGTCGGGCGCACGCACCTTCACCCGCATGCTGCAGCAACAGGCGGAGGCCGCACTCGGCGAGGGTGGACGCGGGGTCAAGACCGAAACCGTTGCCCTCGGTTATGCGTCGACCAGGACGCGCAAGCTCGACATGATGTCTGCCGTCGCCCGCGATCTCGACGGCAAGCCGGAAAAGGAGACGTTCCGCGGCGCCTTCCTCGCCCCGCTGGCGACCAGCGGTTCGATCGCTGGCGACGGCAACGCGGCCACGCTCGACTGGCGATCGGCGGGCGTGATCGGCGGCTACGAGGGGCCGGTCGATGTCGTCTTCGGCCGGGCGACGGTCGGCTTCGGCGCCGGCTATCTGCACAGCAACGGCACCGTGGACGCGCGTCTCTCCACGCTCGACGCGGACGGCTTCCACCTCGGTGCCTACGGCGCGTGGACGGACGGGCGCTACGCCGCAACGGCCGCTCTCGCCTTCGGCGCGGCCAATGTCCACACCACGCGCCACGTGCTCTTCGGCGGCATCGACCGGACGGCGGAAGCGAGCTACTGGGCCAGTCGATCGACCTCGAGGCGGAGGTATCCCGACCGTTCGACATCGGCGATGACACCCGTCTCGCGCCGCTGGCGACGCTGAGCGCCGGCTGGATCGGCCACGCCTCGGCCACCGAGACCGGCGCCGGATCGCTCAATCTGACCGTCGCGTCCGAGAACCAGGGCTGGTTCGACACCGGCCTTGGCGTCTCGCTGTCGCGTCGCTTCGTCTCGGCGAACGGCATCAATGGGATGGTCGAGGCGCGCGTCGTCTGGGAGCACGGTTTCGGTGCGACGGTGCCGCGCCAGGGGCTCGCCTTCGCCGGCAGCCCTACGGCCTTCTCGGTCGCCGGCCCGGACCAGGGAAGCGATCGACTGCGCCTTGGCCTGAGCCTTGGCGTCAAGGTTGGCCCCGGCGCGGATTTCCGGGCAAGCTATGACGGGATGTTCTCCGCCACCGCACAGGATCATAGCGCGAATGTCGGTCTCACGGTCCATTTCTGAACGTCTGTGGCGTCTGTCGTCATGGCTGTCGTAGCCTTCCCGAGGGCGATCGCGCTGCCGATCTGTCTCGTCGCCGCTCTTCTGATTTCCTCGTCGACCCGGCCGCGCGCACAGCCGCCGGCCGATGAACTGCCCGGCGGAGCGCAATCTCTCAATGAGCAGCACGGCGATTGGGTGGTCCGCTGCGCCATTCCCTCCGGCAAGGTGCATTGCTCCCTTTCGCAAAGCCAGGTGCGGCAGAACGACCACCGCCGCGTCCTGTCGATCGAGCTGGTGGTTGGCGCCACGCGCAATGAGATCAACGGCGCCCTCGTTATGCCGTTCGGTCTCCGGCTTTCGGCCGGGGTGGATCTGCTGATCGACGATAAGGCGGTACTGTCGGCCCCGTTCTCGACCTGCCTTCAGATGGGCTGTCTTGTTCCGCTCAAGTTCGGCGCCAAGGAGGTGGGCGCCATGAGCACCGGCCAGAAGCTTGCGGTCGCTGCAGTGATCGAGGACAGCGGCAAGCCGATCAAGTTGACCATCTCGCTCAAGGGCTTCACGTCGGCGCTCAATCGAACGGCCGATCTGACAGGCATCCGGAAGTAGGCGGCGCCAGCGCCAACCCCGGAGACTGCCTGCTGCAGTCAGCCGTTTTCCCGTTCGCGTTCCTTCAGTCGTTTAGCCTAGTCGAGCTTCAGGTCACCGCACTCACTGCGCCCGCGATGGTCGGTCAGCTCGCTCACGCCGATCGAACGGACCGCGTCGAAAACGCTCCGCCCCCGGGCGGTGAGAGCATCAGCCCGCCACTGCTTCGCAACGATCTCTTCCGGCTTGTGTCTCTTCTTGACATCTGATCCATGCGCCTTGAGCGGCGCACCGTGAGGCGTTGATTCATCCGATAGGCGGTCCAATAACGTCCTGCCCACGCGAAGTGAGTCGGTCTTCTGATAGCGATATGACCGGCGATCGAGCCAGCGGCTTGCAAATCAATCCGGGCACTTTGGCCAGATCGCCCGTCAACTCGCCCACGGATGCCCCTCGTCTCATCCCCGGTTCACGCATTTGTGATCAAGCACTCTTTGGCCGGTGTTTTCCAGCCCCCGGACTGATCGCGGGCTTCCTGCCCCTTTCGAAACCCGTTTAACGGCAACGCCGGTTTAGAGGCTTTCTGACGCTCCGCTTCGCTCGAACCGCATCGAGAGCCCGAGCATTGATTTCGTTGAACATCCGCACCCATCGTTCTGGATCGACTGCGCGCGATGGCGCCGCGCGATGACGACGGAGCGATGGAATGAATGCGGCAACCCATCAGATCGAGATGCGGCCGGTGGCGGCTTTGAAGCCCTACGCCGGCAATGCACGTCAGCATTCGAAGAAGCAGGTGCGCCAGATCGCCGACAGCATCACCCGCTTCGGCTTCACCAACCCGGTCCTGATCAGCGACGACGGCGAGATCGTCGCCGGCCATGGCCGGGTGATGGCGGCGAAGGAGCTGGGGCTGGATGCCGTGCCGACGCTCAAGCTGTCCCACCTCTCGGCTGAGGAACGGCGCGCCTATGTGCTTGCCGACAACAAGCTGGCTCTCAATGCCGGCTGGGACAGCGAGATCCTGGCGATCGAACTGCAGGCCCTCATCGATCTCGACTTCGATGTGACGCTGACCGGCTTCTCGCTGGCCGAGGTCGACCTGACCCTCGACCAGGCGCGGGAAGCATCAACGGAGAGCCGCAGACTGGCCCGGAAGACTTCATACCCGAGCCTCCAGAGACGGCCGTGAGCCGCCTGGGCGACCTCTGGCACCTGGGTCGCCATCGACTGCTCTGTGGCGATGCGCAGGTCGTCAGATGACGTCGCCCGCCTGATGGCCGGGGAGACGGCCGACCTGATCTTCACGGACCCGCCCTACAACGTGCCGATTGACGGCCATGTCGGTGGCCTCGGCTCCGTCCACCACCGCGAGTTCGCCTTCGCCGCCGGCGAGATGAGCCGGGAGCAGTTCACGGACTTTCTGCAGCAAACGCTCGGCAATGCGGCAGGCTGCTGCCAAGGACGGTGCCATCGCCTTCGTCTGCATGGACTGGCGGCATATGCGAGAGGTCCTCGATGCCGGCGAGGCCGTGTTCTCGGAGATGAAGAACCTCTGCGTCTGGAACAAGCGGAACGGCGGCATGGGGAGCTTCTACCGCTCCAAGCACGAGTTGGTCTTCGTCTTCAAGATTGGTACTGCCCCGCATACCAACAGCTTCGGCCTCGGCGAGACCGGCCGCTACCGCACCAATGTCTGGGACTATGCCGGCATCAGCAGCCTCGGCGCCAAGCGCATGGAAGAGCTTGCCATGCACCCGACGGTCAAGCCGGTTGCCCTGGTGGCCGATGCGATCCGGGACTGCTCCCGGCGCGGCGAGACCGTCCTCGATGTCTTTGGTGGTTCCGGCAGCACGCTGATCGCCGCCGAGACCTGCGGGCGCACGGCCCGCCTCCTCGAATATGACCCCGCCTACTGCGACACGATCATCAAGCGCTGGGAGACCTATACCGGCAAGCGGGCGACGCTCGACGGAGACGGCCGCACCTTCGAGGAGATCGCCGAAGTGCGATCGAAGGCGCCTGCGCCTAAGCAAGGCCGGCGCGCCGGCAAGCGGAGGGCCTCCTGAGATGGCCAACAACGATGAAGGCGAGACGCCCAAGCGCACCGGTCGCACGGCTTCTCGAAGGAAGCCGCCGACGAGGTGAAGCGCGAGGTTTTGTTCGGCGTCGGCTATGGCCGCCCGCCCGAGCACACGCGCTTCAAGAAGGGGCAATCCGGCAATCCCAAGGGGCGGCCGAAACGCCCGGACCGCGGCGTCGGCGGGAGCTCGCGTCGCACGAGACCTTATCCTGAAGGAAGCCGAGCGCTTGGTGACAATCCGCGAGGGCGACGAGACACGGCAGATGCCGGCAATCGAGGCCATCCTACGCGCGCAGACGAAATCGGCCGCCAGTGGCAACGCCTATGCCCAGAAGCACATGATCGAGCGCTTCATGTGGGCCGATCGTGAGCGCAGAGCCGAGATCGAGGAATCGAACGCATTCTGGCGGGAGTACGTCGCCTGGCATCGCGAGCAGATCGCCGAGGCCGAGCGCAAGGGAGAGCCGCCCCCTACCCCTCTGCCGCATCCCGACGACATCGTCATCGACGATGAGAAAGGTGTTCGCTTCATCGGGCCGGTTGACGAGGCCTGGGCCGCCAAGCTCGAGGAGACGATCAAGCTGCGCGATCTCCACCTGATCCAGGATGTCCTTGAGGTTCGGCAAGCGGTGGATCTGCACGGGCCCGATAGACCCGGCACTGCGCTGGCATTCGCGATCATTCTGAACAACAGCTTGCCCCCGCGCCTTCGCCTCGCTGATGCCGAGGCAGAGGCATTCATGCGACCTTACGAGATCATGCCGAAACGGCAGCTCCTGAAAACCCTATACCGTGCTTGGCGGGAGATCGGTGCGCCGCGCCGGCGAGGCTGGATGTATCCACCGCGACGATGGGGGCTAGCAGGTCCTCGGCGACGGTCTTCGACATGGCGGGGCAAATCCTGAGTCGGCGACGATAACATCACCGACCACGTCAACGCGCTGAATGCACTCCTCAAGGAAGGAACTGGGCGCAAAGCTACTGCTTAATCGGCCGCTCCGAAGCGAACATCACCGATTCCCTGGCTCGAACATCAATTCGCAGCGAGCGACCGCAATATCCCAGCCCGAGCGAGAGTGCTTCGCAGCGACTCATCGGATACGTGTGTATAAATCTCGGTCGTTGCGATGCTCGAATGACCGAGCAGTCTCTGCACGAAGCGGATGTCGACGCCACTCTCCATCAGTAGGGTCGCCGCAGTATGTCGCAACATGTGGGGCGTTACTCGGCGGGCCAGGCCGACGCTCGCGGCATGCTTACGCAGTCTAGCTCGGACCGATTGCGGCCGCAGCGGGTTGCCGTGCCGGTTTAGGAACAGCGCTCTCGAAGCGGCGGATTCCTTCCTCCTGCAGGCGACCAAAGCAGCAAGCTGCCTTCGAAGTTCTGCGTCGCTGACGTAGGCGATGCGATCACGCGAACCTTTGCCGTGGATCCGGACCGCGGAGCCATCCGGCGAAACGTCGTCAACTACGATATGGCAAAGCTCTCCCACGCGCACGCCAGTTGCGATCAGTAGAGGCAGGGCAACCTCCAGGAAGTTCGCATCCTGCGCTTTCACAGTCACGACCGAGTACACCGAGACTAAAGACGCGGCTTCCGCGCGCGATAGTGCTCGGGGCAGCTGCTTTCGACGTGGAAGGACAGGTTTCCATGTGCCAAACGGATTCGGCTCAGCGTGCTCCCGGCCAAGGAAACGAAAGAAGGATCGCAAACACGCCAGGCGCCGCCGAACTGTAGCGACCGACAGCCTTCGCTCGCCCACCATCCACTGAAGGTATTGCCGCAGCTCGGTGGGAGTAACCGCTGCCACGTCAGGCACGGTTGAGAGCCAACGTCCGAAATCCGCAAGGTCAGCGGAATAGGCGTCGAGCGTATGCGGTGAGAGCCTGCGCTCAGTCGCTCCGTTTTCCAGAAACTCATTAATTAGTAGGTCCAGTTGCATGCTTGCCCGCCTCCTCGTCGAAGGCAGCGAGCTTTAGCGCCCAATCGTTTAGAAGCAGCAAGCGCCACGGCAAATGGCCTGCCTGCGTTTGATGGCCCCCCCGACTGCCCCTTGGTCACATAACTCCTGATTATGAGCGCATTGGCGGTGACTGCTGGCGACGTGCGCGGACGCCTAGTCAAAATTCTCTTTGACGATCAGCGCAAACCGCGGGTCGCGGTGATTATCGGAATAGTCGTTGTCGGAATCCTGTGGACTTGCGCGGTATTTGTCGCCGCCTCGGTTGATCAGACCTTGCGCTTGCCTGCGCCCGGCAGGGGCTTTCTTGATCATTATGGCTTTCAGACATGCCTGCTTGCTGGCCCGTTAGTGCTGCTTACTGCGTATTATGCCGTCTCGTACTTCCTGCAAATACTCCGCGGCATCGGAGATTTATTGGGGCCGAGCGCCGACCTCTCTGTCGTTCGCAGCATCACGCAACCACACATCGACTCGCTGCTCTTGAGAGACCAATGGCGAAACATGCTGTGGCTCTTCATGTTCATTGGAGCCACGATCTCAATCGCCGATTTTCGGCAGCTGAATTCACCCGCTGCCTATTGGGGAAATGATGTCTTCAACGCTATGGCCTATCGGCATAGCTTCGTCGTCGCAAACGCATTCCTTCTTTGGCTCTGGGCCTTCGTCTACCCTGTGGGTGTCTTTTATGCACTACACCTGACCATCTCGACTGAGATGATCGTTGCGAAGCTCCGGAAAAGACACCTTCTGAAGCTCGATTTTCTTCACGTCGACAACTGCGGGGGTATGGCAAAGTTCGGCACTCTAAATCTTCTTGTGATGTTGATCTATCTTTGGCCTTGTTGCGCAGCTTATGCGCTTCACATGACACACCGCTACACCTACCTCTCACTCGTTTTCGGTGGAATCGCAGCGTCTGCCGGATTTGTTATTCAGAGCATTTACGGTGTCTATTGGGTATCTCGATCAATAAAGTCCGAGCGCGAACAAGCGATCGCAGAACTGAACGATCGAATTGGTAGCGCAATGGATGGTCAGCGGCGCAACTTCACCGCCGCTCTCGCCGCCATGCAATACAGGGACCGTGTGTTGAGTGTCGCGGCTTTTCCGTATTCCGGAAGCGTTGCGGCAGCCGTCAATCTCTTGAGATACGCTCCGACGGCTATCGCGTTCGCACATCTCCTATGGGGCGTCAAAGGAGTATAGGCGTATCTAGAAGGGCTTTTCCGGCGTCCCTCCAAACGAAATGCCCCGCGACCCCAACTGCGCCGCACGTTCCGGTGACAGATAAAAGCCATCGTTGCGATACACTCGTTCCAGGACATAGCCAGCACCTGTGAGGACCGCGTGTACTTCTTGCGTCGGTCGCTCAATTGTCATCGCTTCGAACGCAAAGAGATCGAAGGGGAAACCTCGCAGAATGCGATGTTCAGCGCCTTCAACGTCGATGCTCAAATAGTCAATTTTCTGGGGGGCTCCGGCTGAGATTAGCACCTCATGCAGCGGCCTCGCGGGAACAGCCAAAATATTGGCGGCCCGCATTCGTAGAAGGAAACCACGCTTTGCTCGCGAATTGTCGGTGTCGTACCCTACAATGCCGCCCAGATGTCCGAAGCAAAAGAACTCGTCTTCGCCACAAGTACCGTCGATGCAGGCACTCATGGAAATGCATTTGCGGTGCTGGCGCAATTTCGACGCGAGTTTTGGATTTGCCTCCACAACGATTCCAGACCACCCGTAGTCGCGCTCCAGTGCAAAAGTGTTGCTGTGGGTGCGACCGTCGCCCGCACCAACTTCAACAAAATAGCCGTTCCGAGCGCCGCGAAAGACGTGTTGGATCACCCAGCGATCTTGGCGCTTGGAGCTGTAGAAGCGCCGATGCCGGCCGACTTTCGCGAGGATCTTGTCGACCGTTCGCGCCACTTCACTGCGTACCCGAAGTCCGGGGACAAGCAGCGTGGAGAGCCTACTCATTGATCGCCCCTATCCAGGCTCTCTGGAGGCGGGGCAAAATGCGGGCGTAGCTGGCTGCCGCTATCACCAAAAGAACTACGTTAACTCCGGCGACGTATGCCGGGGATTTCCAATCCGGAACGGCGATCGCCCTACCAACTTCGACAAAGAAGAGAATCTCAATTGTGACGGCGTAGGTCTTGGTAATCGCGCGATCGACAGTCGATTGGCTCGAAAGCCAGTCGCCTTCCACGAGCCGAACCGCATATTGGCTGATTTCCCGGAGAATGAGCACCCATGCGAGCAGAAGGCTGATCAGGCCGACGACAACAAAGACCAAGTATACCGCCACGTGAAAGGCTCGATCGCCCAGTCCATCGAGCATATACCCGAGCTTCGACTGTATCCGGTACTTCCGGGCAACCCGTCCGTCAGCAAAATCGCTGACGGCGATCCCGGACGCGATGCCGACGCACAGAGCCAAACGCCACATCGAATGAGGCTGGTACGCAACCAGCAACGCCAACGACGCAGGGATGCGCGCGATCGAGATCGCATTGGCCGCGTGCCTGTGCACCATAATCAGGAGTTATGTGTTCATCTACAGCCCGGTTAGCGCGCAGCGTACTCGCATTCTGTTGCCGATGCTACTCAAAGTAGCGACGTACTTTTTCCTTCGAGCGCCCGGATCAACATCAAAATATCTGGCGATGCCACGCGCTGCTCGATCTTGTCCAAACGGAAAAGAGATCACGAATAGATACGTCCGACATTGGTCGGCCAAATTCAGTGTCACTCCGCAGAGGACCTAGCGAAGCCGATTTGCACTGAATGTCCAACAACCCCAGTAGACAGAACAACCGGAGCTATTGCCACATCGCGGCCGACATGAGCTCGAGCACGCGCAGCGAATTCTCGGCCGAGACATTCTTCCCGCGCTCGCCATCGGGCGGATGAAGAAAATCGGCGATGGCACCGTAGAAGCTTTCGTCGAAGCTCACGTCGCTCAACCGTCGCGACCACCCTTCCTGCCCCGCGCGCCACGTCTCGAGGTCGCCGGTCGGGCTGACGCTGAGACGCACCGCACCTTCGGTTCCGTTGATCTCAACCCCCTGCATCCAGCCGAGCGGCCATGCGAGATCAGACCCCGGTGCACGATAGGAATAGGAGATGCGCATCGACGCCACCTGCCCCGACGCGAAGCGGCCGATGGCGACCACCGAATCCTCGCCTCCAAGGCGGCTCGCCGCTCGCGACGGAAGCGCCTTCAGCTCCGTGAACGGTCCCATCAGATCTGAAAGGACGTAGACCAGGTGTGGTCCAGCGTCGACCCACGCTCCGCCGCCCGTCTTGGTGTGGTCCTTGCGGAAATCCTCCGGCATGAGGTCAAGCCATCCGGTCGACCAGGCATTGGCGGAGACCGGCGTACCGATTTGGCCGGCCAGGATAGCGGCGCGCGCACCGATGACGGTGGGATGGAACAGCAGGTTGAGGTTGATGCCGAGGCGGCGGCCGAGGCTGCGAGCGACGTTGACCAACTGCCGACCGTCCTCAGGCGTCAGCGCCAACGGCTTGTCCATGAAGACGTCAAAGCCCGCGGTCAGTGCTTCGGTCGCCTGCGCCACATGCAGGTCATGTGGCGTCGCGATGCAGATCAGGTCGATGTCCGTCGCGCGGAGCATCTCGCCCAGCGATGAGTACGGCCGCGCCGCATACGCGCGCGCGATGGTTTCCGCCGCTTCGATTCGTGGATCGGCGAAGGCCATGACCTTTGCTCCGGCGCGCACGAAACCGTCCGCATGAAAGCGCGATATGCGGCCAGCGCCGCAAATCCCAACGCAAATCTCTCCGCTCATGCCGCCGCCCCGGTGATGTGACCAACCACCTCCTCATCCGCCGCATCGGCGAGGACGACTTCTCCCACCAGCCGACCACGCCGCAAAATGACCGCGCGATCGGCGAGTTGGCGCATCTCTTCAAGGTTATGGGTAACCAGGAGGATGGCGATATCCCTTTCTCGCCGCAGACGCTTGACGGTCTGGACGACGCTTTCCCGTTCCTCGACGCCCAACGCCGCCGTTGGCTCGTCCAGGATGAGCAGTCGCGAGTTGGCCCTAATGGCGCGCGCGAAGGCGAGCGCCTGCCGCTGGCCACCAGAATAGCTGCGGCTCGTCGCGTGCATATCCGGGATGCGAACGCCCAACGCGCTCAAGGTCTCCCTCGTCTGGCGTTCCATCTCGCGGCGATTGAGCAAGCGGAACGGTCCCAGGCGCCAGGCGATCTCGCGACCAAGAAACAGGTTTCCCGGTGCGTCGAGGTTTGGGCAGAGCGCCAGGTTCTGAAACACCGTCTCGATGCCCGCATGGCGCGCTTCGTCGGGGCCGTCGAATCGGACACGTTCGCCGTCGACGACAATTTCGCCCCGGTCGGCCTCTTTGAGACCCGAGAGGATCGATACCAGTGTGGATTTTCCGGCGCCGTTGCCGCCGAGCAAGGCGACACTTTCGCCCGGATGGATCGTGACACTGACATCACTCAGCGCGGTGACGCCACCGAATGTCTTCGTGATCAGCTTGGCTTCGAGCAGAGGCTTCATGCTGCGCGCTCCTGCAGTCCGAAGCGAAGTGCCAAACGCTGCCGAAGAACGATCAGAAGCACGGCAAGGATGATAACCGCGCCGCGCACGAAATTGACGTAGAGCGGATTGAGGGCGATCAGGTTCAGCACGTTGTCGATCGAGGTGAGCAGGATCACGCCGCCCAGAACGCCCCAGAGACTGCCGGCCCCACCGGTGAGGGCAACGCCTCCGATGATGATGGCGGCGAAGACGGGAAATGTGATGCCGTCGGCAGACGACGCCGAGGCGCTATCCAATCGTGCTGCGTTCAGCCAGCCGGCGAGACCGGCCAGCGAACCCGAGAGCGCATAGACCATGGCCACCGTGCGGATTGGCGAGATTCCGTTCTCGACTGCGGCGTCCTTGCTGCCGCCGATGGCATAGATGTGCCGGCCGGCGATTGAGTGGCGCAACCACAGCGCGACCAGGAACCAGACTGAAAAAGCAATAATGACCACCCAGCTGACGCCCCACACGGAATTCAGTCCGACCCAGCTATAGGCGGCCGGCAGACCGTAGATGGTGGCTGCGCCGGTGGGAATGGCGGCTGCCCCCTTCAGTGCCAACAGCATGCCGAGCGTGACGATGAACGGGTTCACGCCAAGGCCTTCGATCATCAGCGCGTTGAGCAGGCCAACGCCGGCGCCCAGCGCGATGGTCAGCGGTATGACAATGAATGGGGAAAGCTGGATTCCCAGCGCACCTGTCTGGTCTGACATGAGCCAGGCGGCGACCATCGCCGTGAAGACCAGCGTGCCTTCGACCGAGAGGTCGATGTTGCCGGTCATCATCGCCAGCGCGCCGCCGGAAGCGAGCAGGAGCAGGATCGACGACGCCAGGAGCAGATTCTTGAGATTGGGCAACGTCGCGTAGAATGGAACGAAGATCGCGAACAGAGGCAACGCAACCAACAGGATCGGCAATATCGGATTGCGGAGCATTGCCCGCCCGACGGCGCCGAGGGGGCGGACGAGAGTCATGCGCCCGCCCCCCTCCACATTGGACTGAACGAGTCCGGTGTTGGACATCAGACGTTCTTCTACTTCTTCTTGAACGTGTTGGCCCAGAAGGCGTCGCTGTTGACATTGGATGCATCGATCGGATTTGCCGTCAGCAGGATGGACGGCCCTGACGCATCGCTGTCGACTTCGCGCGGGGCGTTGTTATCGAGCCCCGCCTTGGAAGCCGCCTCCTTCCACGTATCCGCGAACGACTTTCCGGCATGCGCGTCGTTGGCCAGAAGGACAGAGCTGGCGCACATTCCATCGATCGGATAGTTCAGCGTGAACTCCTGCCAGCCGTCGCGGATCGCCTTGAGGCCGCCCGGAATGCCGCCTAGGCCGCCGATGATGATGTGATTGTCGCCCGACCGGTCGGTGTAACCGTTGCGCTTCATGACCGGCACCAGGAACGGGGTCAGGAAGTCACTCTCGGTGAAGATGGCGTCGACCTTTCCGGTGGTCATCGCATCGGTCACGCCGTTCACCGCCAGCTCCGGCTTCCACTCCGTGATGACCTCGGTCATCTTGATCGAGATTCCATCGACCGGCTTGGCGATGGCCTTGTTGAAGCCGTCGCGGCGCAGGCGCACGGCCTCGGTCTCAGGCGCGCCAACCAGATGCAGCAGGCGGAATTTGGTCTGGCCGGTCTTCGCAGCGCGCGCTTTCAGCAGCCCGACCATCTTCGCCGCCGCGGCGGCGCCGGTTGCCTCTTCGTCCATCGCCACCGTAGCCGTCACCTTGGCCTCAGGAATGGCCGTATTGAAGGCAACGACCTCGATGCCCGCCTTCATCGCGCGCCCGACCTGCGGGACCACACCCTTCGAGTCGAGAGGCGAGATCAGGATCGCATCCGGTTTGCGCTGAATGGTCGTATCGAGTTCGTTGATCTGGGTCTGAACGAGATTGTTGGCGTCGAGTTCGGTGATATTCGCGCCAATGGCCGCTGCAGCACGCTTGGCGCCAACGCTGCAACCCTGCCAGAACTCGTCCGCAGCAAACGGATTGAGCAGCGTGACGTTCAGAGCATTTGCTGCCTGTGCCGAGACGCTGCCCAGTTGAACGGTCGCTAGGCCGACAGCGGCCACCAGTCCTATTGCCTTCATCTTTCCCTCCCTTTGATCGCTAGATGCTCAGGCGAATGTCACGCGACGCTGCCGCGCCGGCGTATTCCCGCGATCAGCGCATCGCGCCGGATCGTGAGATGCTTGGTCATCGCTTCCCGCGCCGCTGCGGGGTCACGCGCCTTCAGTGCTGCGATTATCTTCCGGTGGTCCCGGTAGGATGCGTCGTCCTCGTCCCTGTCGGCATAGGCACCGACCGAATAGAGGTGCCGCAGCAGGGCGTGCGTCTGGTTCCAGATGGGAGCCAGCGCGGCCATCGTGCGCTGCGACCCGCTCTCCCCAACGATCACGCGATGAAATTCGAAATCGACGCCGAAGTCGCGGGCCGAAGGGCGATCGCGATGACGCGACATGGTCTCCATCTCGTCCTGGAGCGCCTCCAGCTCTTGCAGAGCCCGGTCATTGATCCGCTCGGCCGCACGCGCAGCCGTGAACGACTCGAGCGCAAGACGCGTGTCATAGAGATCGGCGACATCCGCGATGCCGAATTCGGCCACCCGGCGCCGACCGTTGGCGGCGGCCAGCGTCGCCAGTCCCTCCTGTTCGAGCTGGCGCAACGCGACGCTCACCGTTGCGCGCGACACGTCGAGCCGCGAGCACAGCAAGCTCCTCGGCCAGGTCCGCGCCCGCCGGCAACATGCCGGTGAAGATCTGGTCGTAGAGCTGGCCGATCGTCCAGTCACCAAGGGCACGGCGCTGCGGTCTTTCCATGGGCCTTTTGCTCAGGTTTGGAATTCTGCATTCAGAATTCGGGATGGCGTATTCCGCATGCGTATGCTAATCAGGCAGTGAAGTCAAGGATGCGCGCTCGGCTCGGGCGCGGGGGACCGGAGAAAGGGTCAGATGGAGAACTTGAAAGTTGCGGCCGCCGAAGTGAGTTGGCTGAGGCTGCCCTTCCCGAAGCCGATCGCGGATGCCACCCACCGGATCGACTTTCTGGATTTCGTGATTCTGGAGCTTTCCGATCCGGCCGGGCACAAGGGCCTCGGCTACATGCTGGGTTTCGACTACGCGACCGAGGTCCTTTTCCAGACCACGCTCGACGCCGCCGCCAAGGCGCTCAGCACCGAGCCGCGCTTCCGCAACCAGACCTGGCAGGCACTGTGGACCGGCTACGAGTATGTCGGCCGGGAAGGCATTGCGTCGTGGGGCCTGTCGGCGGTCGACCTGGCGCTGTGGGACCTTTACGGGCACCAGGTCGGGCAGCCGGTCTGGGCCCTCATCGGCGGCGCCCGTCCGTCCGTCGCCGCTTATGGTTCGGGCGGCTGGCTGACATTTTCGGTGCCGGAGTTGATCGCCGAAGCTGAGGCCTACTTTGCGCGCGGCCTCGGCGGCTACAAAATGAAGGTCGGCCTCGGCCTTGCCGAGGACATCGCGCGCGTCAGGTCAGTGCGCGAGGCGTTGGGCGACCACGTGCCGCTCATGATCGACGCGAACCAGGGTTACGATCTGGCAGGCGCGCGGCGCCTTGCCGCGGCGCTGGTTGATCAGAACCTGCGCTGGTTCGAGGAACCGTTGCCGATCGGACGCCTCTCCGACTACCGAATCTTGCGCGAGGCAATCGAGATCCCGCTGGCGCTGGGCGAACGTTCGTTCCTGCCCTCGGGCCTGCTTCCATTCATCGAGACGCGCCTCGCCGACGTGATCATGCCCGATGCGCTGCGTGTCGGCGGTGTGCGCGGCTGGCTCGACGTCGCAGGTTACGCCGCCGCACAGGGCATCGACGTGGCGCCCCATTACTACCGTGAATACGACGCATCCCTGGCGGCCGCAACGAACGCCTCGGTCTTTGTCGAGAACTTCTTCTGGACCGATGCAATCTTCGAATGGGACGCGACCTATCGCGGTGGCCACGTTGTGCCTGGCGATACGCCCGGCTTCGGCATCCGGATGCGTCCCGATGCCCGCGACCGCTATACCCTCAAGACCGAAAGGAAGGTGCCGGCATGAGCACCGAACCGAACTCGTTCCCGATCGTCGATCCGCATTTCCACATGTGGAATCTCGATGAGCACAGCTATCCGTGGCTGACGCAAAGGCCTGCCCCTATCCAGGTGGCCGGTCCCGTCGAACCGATTGCACACAACTACCTGATCGAAGACTACTTGGCCGATGCGCAGCCGCAGGGAGTCGTCAAGGCGGTGCATATTGATGCCGGTTGGGACTATGCTGATCCAGTCGGCGAGACCGCATGGATCCAATCGGTCGCCGACCGAACCGGATTCCCGAACGGCATCGTGGTGCGGGCCGAGCTGGACAAGCCCGACGTCGAAAAGGAGCTGGCAGCCCACTCCGCCTTTCCATCGGTGCGCGGCGTCCGCCACATCCTCAACTGGCATCCCAACCCTTCGAAGACCTACATCCAGCGGAACGACTTGCTGACCGACGCAGCTTGGCTGCGTGGTTACGCGCTTCTGGTCAAGTACGGATTCTCATTCGATCTTCAAATCTATCCTGCCCAAATGGCCGACGCGGCGAAGCTGGCCGCCCGCTTTCCCGATATCCCGCTCATCCTCAACCATGCAGGCATGCCGGTCGAGAAAGACGCAGACGGCCTGGCCCTGTGGCGGCACGGAATGCGGCTTTTGGCTGAGCAACCGAACGTGACCGTGAAGATTTCGGGCCTCGGCATGCTCGACTGGCACTGGACCGAGGCGTCCATCCGGCCATTCGTACTCGAGTCCATCGATATATTCGGAACCGATCGATCCATGTTCGCCAGCAACTTCCCGGTCGACCGGCTTTACAGCAGCTACGACACGCTGTTCAGGGCGTTTCGATCGATCGTTGACGACTTCAGCGAGTCCGACCGACGCGCGCTGTTCCATGACACCGCGGCCCGCATCTACCGGGTCTGACGTCTTCGTCGAGAGTGCGGCAGTTTTTCCCAGTGCCGGCGGGCGGCTCTGCCCCCCGCCGGATCCACCCGCAATTGATGAACGAACAACGTGGTTGGGACCGTTTCGCGTCTCACATCGCCGACGATGTTGGGGCAGCCAAAGATGCACATAACCCTGAATTATGAAGACATCGGACGGCCTCGAATTTGTGAACCGCGGGGCTGAGCTGGCCTATTTGGAGAGATGCTTGGCGAGGGCAATTGATCGCCCGGCGTTGGTTGTCATCAGGGCTCCGACTGGGTTTGGCAAATCGAGCCTGACCGATCAGCTCAATACTCGGTCCCAAGCGCTGGACCGTCGGTTCTGTCTAGTTGATCCCAGCATTCGCGGTCGAACTGGGTTCGCGCGCATATACGAAGGTTTCTTTGTTCAGAGGATTGCTGAGGCTTTGAGCCAGGCAGGTACAACCGGCGCTACGCCCGATTGGCCCACCTTCGATCGCTTCCTTAGAGGCCACCGGGCCGAAGCACTCCACACAAAGGACAAAGTCGATATCGTTGCGGAACTGCCCAGCCTTCGACATGCTTACAAATTGGCCTTCGATTATGCTTCGCGGATCTTCTCGTTCGGCCACTTCGCCCCTGATCGGTTGTTGCTAAGCGATCAATCAGATGCCATCGCGCTGTGTGCCGCATACGTTGATTTTGTCCTGCACGCATTTCGCATAGTCCTGGTCTTGCGAGAGGCGCAGCATATTGACTTGCGTAGCCTTCGTACTCTTCTGCTGGCGAACGAGCGATACCCAGGACCCAGCTTGATCTTCGAATACACAACAGAAGACGGCGAGTTCGAGCCGGAACATCAGAAACTCTTTCTCCGGGCGGCCGATAGTCGCAAGAATATAGAAATTCTAGACCTTCTGCGACTAAATCCGGAACATCTTGAGTATCTGATCAACGTTAACATACGCAATGATTTTGAGTTGACCAATGACTACTATTTGTCGTGGAACGGCAACCTTAGAACCATCCGAGAATTGAAGTATGGGGTTGGAGTTGGTCGTTCCCTTGATTCCGGCAGTCAAATCGGTCGAGCTCTGACAAATCTTGAAGACACCATTGAGGATCACATCGGCGCGCTTTCCGCCACAGAACGTGCCGTTTTGGCAATAATCTTGGCAAACGTTGAAGCGATTGACCGGCCGACGCTGTTGCGCATCCTCGGGCGTCTCGATCCCCATGCCAGGCCACTGCAATCGTCTCGTGCAATCGAGCAGCTTGATCACACGCATGCATTTGTCAGGCAATCAGCCAGCGGCTTGTCCATCAGCAACGATACAATCGCTGAAGCGTTGCGTAACACCGCACGGATGCAGCCGCCACTCGTTCTCGCAGAGCGGGAGTTGCGCGATCACTATGGGATGCAAATCCAATCGGGGGAATACGACAGTCAAGGACTTTCCAACGCTGTGCGGCAATACTTTCGGCTCTGCGCCGGAACCAAGGACGTCCTCGGACTTCTCGGTTCGATAAGCCGACTGGGGGAAGAGATCCGGACTTCCGAAAACCAATCAGCCTACATTGAGATCGTGCACTCAGCGATCGAGACGGACCCGGCGCTTTTTAAGGACGATCAGGTGCCGTTGGTCCACTGGGCGGCATCTTTGGCTTACGAAACGGGTGACTGGCCTCGCGCAGAAGAGCTGTTGCGATACAAGACCAGCCCGCAGCCCGTCGACAGCCTGATGCGCGCCTACGCGCTGCAGGAAGTCGGCAAACATGCAGAGGCGCTCGCCATTGCGACGGATGTCAGAGCGGGCGCGTTTGGATACGAGATCGATCTTGCCGCTGACCTATTGCAAACACTAATTGTGGGTTGCCAAGGCCAGCATTTACAAACACGCATCTCACTCGAAGCGATAATCGCCGATGATAATTATCGGCGAAGCCCCCTGCTTGGCTATGCATATCGATTTTTCGAAATCGTCGACGGCTTCGACGCGGCTCTCCCTCGCGTTCGGACCGGCATAGACTGGTTTACCAGATTTGGTTTCTTGAAGTCAGCCGCGTACTCGAAACTGTCTGCGGCCGTCATGACTGCGCGAACGGGCGACATAGCCGGCGCGCGCGAAATGCACTCCACCGCATCGTCGGTGCTATCGAAAGAGGTGCGCGCACAACATATCATCCTGAACAACCAGTATGCGATTGAGTTGTTGTCAGAGAACCCAGATCTGGAAAGCTGCCGAACGGGTCTAACCTATTCGCTCGGGCTCGCTCGAGATGATTTCTGCGAATTAACGATCCTCACCAATTTAGGACTTGCCCACTTGGCTCTAGGTGAACTTGAATCCGCTGTGGATTGCGCTGACAAGTGCGTTGGAATCCTGGAGACGCACGACTTCGCAGACACCAGTATCTACTGGTCAGTCTGCTTCAATCTTTCGCTGATGTATGGTGCCGCCGATTTGCCCAAAATGCGAGATGCAATGCTTGAGTTCCCGGCGAAATTCGCAGCCCCGCGGACCGATGGAAAAGGCTATTGGCCGTGGCGTTTCGGTGCGCAGGGCAACATCGACCCAGCATATTCTTTTCTTGCTACGAAGAAATGGCATCCATTGTACTTAAGCAACTGGATTATTGACTTCGAGGGGTTGCAGTATCTGATGCCAAGATCGCTGCGATAACAGCATCATACGTCCAACCCTTTTTCGTAAACGCCATGGCAAATTGACCTAGAGGGTGAATCCAAGCATCAGGAGTCATCTCAAGAAAGAAGAACTTGCCATCGGCGTGCCGCCCATCGACCCTACAATATCCAAAGCGACCAAAAGCTCGAAGAAATCGCTCCAGCGATTGTTGGTCCGACGATGTTAGCTCACCGTCGATATTCCTCACAGTGCGGTGAGGATTACGGACAAGCTTTTCATTTGCGTCAAACAAATGATCATAAAAGAAGTTTGGAGATCCTTCGATGTAAACCTCGGAATAGCCCCGAGCAGAACCATCGGAAGTCTCGATGGCCGCATACGACGTCTCACGGCCAGCGATGAATTCCTCGACAAGAACCGGTTGATTGAAGGCGCTGAGTAAGCGCTTCGCTAGCGCGCAGGACTGCTCCGAAGACCACGCGAGATTCTCGTTAGAAATCCCGATCGAGCTGCCTTCCAGAAGTGGCTTTACCACGCATGGGTGAGTTAAGGCGTGCGACAAGGGCAACGAGTTTTTGTCGCGGATAATCCGCCACGCCGGGGTCCTTAGTCCACAGTCCGCCGCGAGTCGCTTGGACACCTCCTTGTCTTGCGCCACGAAGCGGCCGTACGCATCTGGGCCTATGTACCTGAGGTGGAACGTTTCGCACACCGCAGGTACTAGAGCCATTCGGCTTCGGGATACGGCGCCGCCGTATATCGAGAGGACAACATCGTCGCTGTGACCTGGCGCGTGCAGAGCCAATTCTTCTGGCGTCTCGTAATGTACTACACGACGACCAAGTGTTTCTATCGTTTTGATTAATATGCGGATGGTTTCAGCGTCGCTTTTTTCGAGGTCGCGGCGACTAGATACATCGACGCCGTCCGGATCGGACGCCGTATCGGCAACGAGTACGATATTGCCGCTCGAACCCAAGAGGCGAACCATAATTCAGGGTTATGTGTTTTGTTTATCTGACGTTTGTCGCTCCAGCGTACTAGAGTCTTGGTCACGGCGCTACTCATGGTAGCAACTTTCTCCCTTCACGAGTCCTGGCGGCACTGCGCGGATGCCGGCCCCCGCTGCTGCGGCTCCTAGAACCGCTCGTCGGTCCAATAGCGCACAACATCGCGTTCGGCATGTCTTTGCCTTGAGGCCTGTGTAGCTCCGCTCACTGAGAGCTGAGTTGATCCAAACCTGGCATCACGAGCACCAACCGTCGGCTGCGGCAAATGCGGCTTCTGCCTTCCCGCAGGATTTCCATAGAAGCGGGACCAGCTCGCACAGTCGACGAACATGACTGCGCATTGCGCGCGCCTGGTCGCAGTCAATTTCCCCGTATGCAATCTCGGTGAACCATTCCCCGACCGTGGCGGACCATTTCTGCAAATCGGTCTCCGATGCCGCTGCAATAAGGCCGATGCGCATCAGACTATCCGCAGCAATCTCCACGCCGGGACGCCTACGCTGAACACGAGTTCAGAATCCGGACTTCCTCAGCGAGCTGTGGCGCCCGCGTAACGGCGGCAACCGTAGCAAGTCCCGCTAGCAGAGAAAAAATACGATCGCTATCGCTGCCAATGCTGATCTGATGCTTGGCGCGGCGAAGCGCATCGGTGACCACTTGCGCCTGCTCACTCTCGATCCGGAAGATCAGGGCCATATTGATAATTGTCGCGAAACTGCGCTCGCTCAGAAACTGCCCTGCATCCGGCACGCGAAGCTCCGCGGCGAGTTCATCAGGAAAGGTCCTTGGCGGGCGCGTTCCGCCTTCGAGCGGTCCCGGGAGAGCGCCTTGCGGAAATTGCAGCGCAGCTCGCGCACTGCCGGGACCCTCTTCAACCGTGAGGGCTTTCAGTTCACACTCTTCGAGAACGGCAGCGTTTCTTTGCCCCGCCCCCGCGATTCTGCCTATGAATTCCTGCTTCAGTTGTTGAGGATTCATGAAGTCTGGTAGCCAGCGTGGCTCCTCACGGAGGTCTGCCATGGTTTGCAGATAGAAGATCTGCCCGCGGCCTCCGGCCGCCCATTCTGCGAACTGAATTGAGTCAACTCCTACCGCGAGCAGTTCCCGCTCGATCAACGACGCCTGAGCGATCGCCGCCATCCGCCGGAAGAAGGGCGGTTTGCTTCGGAGGGTGCCCGTTCGCGCCAATTCTCCATCGACGAAGATTACGAGTGAGGCGCTCAGCTTGAGTCGTCCGCGCGGATCGTCCGCGTCGTCCGCGAGGATGCCTTTCAGTATATGGGTGAGGGCCGATTTGATTGCGGGATAGCGGGCTGTGAGACCAAGACCCAACTCAATGCCGGCTACTTGCGAAAAGCGATCTCCACGATCCGCAAGCCACTCAAAGAAATCTACGAGAACCGTCTCGCTCACATCATCGTCGATGTGGATCGCATCGGTGATAAATGATTGCGCAGAAAACAGCAGCGCTTGAGCGAGCCCGGCGCGAAAGCTCCAGCCAAGCAATTCTGCAATGTGCGCCGTGCATGGTCCAGAGACAAACTCCACAAGTCCTTGGTTCTCCGCGACCTGGCCGACCAAGCGTTCGTAGTATTTCTCGTTGGGTGGAACCAGGACGCTGACCTGGCTTGTTCCGGTCCTGACTTCGCTGCCGATTGCTTCGGCCACCTTCTGCGGCGTCAGCTTCAGCGTGTTGCCAAAGTCTTCTACTTCGTCGTCGCTCAGAGGGCTCGTCGCCAAGCGATCACGCCATGCGGTAATGTCTTCTCCTCGAAGACCTTGTGTCCGCACTTCTTCATCGAACGCGCTCAGCCGATAGGAACGGTCGGGTGACAGAAACCAGAACGGCGCGATCCGAATTGTGCGGCCCGTCGTTTTCAAGCTGATGCCCTTTTCACCGTCGTGCTCTTCCAGCGCCGCGGAGAAAGCAGAACCATCTACTGCTTTGATCTCAATCGGGTCGCCCGCGCCCGCATGAAGCTCTCGAATCGCGGAAAACAGATCCGATCGCCGAAAACTCGCGATGTCATTGCCGATTTCGATCTGCGCGTCGATGCTGATGCCGTATTGGTGTCTAAAGGTTTCTCGCGAAAGCAGAGACTGCCGGACAATGGGGGGAAACAGCCGGAACGACTCGACAGCGACCGCTTGCTGCAACGATGTTGTATCACTCATCGTCGCCGTGCCTTTCTTCAGCGCGCCGCACGGTTTCTCCAATCATCTCCTCAACGGCATCGACAAGCATCCCATAGCTAGCGTTGTTTTCATTGCGCAATGGTTCGAGGATCGCTTCTTCCAGCCATCGCCAGTATCTGACACGAACCGCGTCATCGGCGTCAGGAAGCATTGTCAGCATTAGGGCCTGTGACCTGAATCGTACTTCGGGATCGTCAGCACCGGTGTGCATGCGGTGAACCCAGCCGCGGATGTCGAAGATGCCAAGCAGCCACTCGCTGCGCGCCCTTGAGATCGCGTCATCAATGTCCGCTCCCCACTGCGCCCGGATTGATTGAATGCACGCGAAGTGCAGGCCGTCCAGCCAGACATGTTCCATCGGCAATTGGAGCAGGTCCGTCATCCGGACGCGGAGGAGGTTTTCTCGAATGGCCCTGAGTTCGGCCGTTTCAAGGACCTTTCCGTCGCTTGTCGGTGCAGCTGCAAGCCAGTTGATAAGTTCGGCCACCCCCAGGGGAACCAGTGTGAATCCGGCGCGGCGAAGGCGGGTGATATGCTCACCAACTTGAGCGTCGGTGAGATTGTTCGTCGCTCCTAGAGTGGCCAATAGGTCAAGAGTCGTGTGGATTGGTTTGTTGCCATCGGGAGAGTTCAGGTTTTGATGTCGGTTCAAGAACCGGTCGTCGACGATGAATGCCTCCACTGACCCGGCAAGATCAAAAAGTGTGCCGGTCGGGTGACCTTTGAATCCGGTCGGGTCATCGGCATCATTCGAAAGCCTCCCCAGTTTAACCTTTCCCGTTGCGATTGCTTCGGCTAGCGACGCGCGAATTTCTTCGATGACGTCGCGCGCCTCAGCACCAAGGGTCTCAAATCGGACCAGCGCATCACCGTCGGATAGTTCGGACGAAGCGACAAAGGCAGAAAATCCAGCGGCTTGGAGCCGGTCCAGTAGCCGCAAATGTTGAAGGTAACTTACGGCCAGATCGTCGAGATACAAGGCTGCACCGGGCTGGATGGCGGGCGCGTTCGGCCAAGGCAATTCGTGCAGCCCCAGATAGGTCTTGCACCGTGCCTCCTCGGCAACGGTCAGGTGGCCCTGCTTTTTGACCGCCGCGATCAGGTCGCCGCACCCTACTATGAGCTGCTCATAGTCGTGCACATCGGCTAGCTGGTCCATCAAAGTCCCGGCTTTGTGCAATGGCGCGGGCCGCACGACGACGCGTTGCCGGCTGCTTCCGTCATCGGCCTCTGCTGCGGCCGTGAGGAGCATAGCCAGGTCGGTCCCAACCTCCTGCTCCAGCTCCGGCTTTACGCCTCCGGAAGGTTCGAAGCGCTGGAGCTGTCCGCCATCCAGAAGGCGTCTTACCTCCATCGCGTCGCGAATGCGGCTGGGCTGGTGAAACTGGAGTCGTTGTCGTTCCTCGAAAAGGCGGCGCATCGTTGTGTGGGGGATCAGCACCTGGCCGAAATACCCAAGCACCTGCCGCAGCAAGCCCAGGAAACCGAGCGTCAATATCGCGCTTAGGTCGAGAGCGACGATGTTTGTAGAAATCGGTGCGGGTGCTCGTCCGCCGCTGAAAGCGAATACGACTCCGCGCTTCCTCGGATCGGGTTGGCTCAAATTTGAAACTGCGGGCAAGAGGTACATGTCGAGCAGTGAACGATTCAAAGCCTGCGCCGCCGTAAATACGGGCATCCGGCCCGCCGACAGCTCATCCCATATTTTCGTCTCGCGCTCGTTCCAAGACGGCGCCTGCTCAATCAGCTCCTTGATGTCCATTCGCTGAACAGGTCCGTCATCGCCGGATAGAGCGATGGCTTGGTCGAGCCACCCGTGCGTTGCAGGGTCGTCCTCCCAACCTGCGCTGGTTGCCAAGCCGTAACACGTTGCGAGAATCGCAGCGTCACCGTCCGCGCGGGCTGCCGCCTCTTTAATCAGGTCTTTTGCGCGTTCGGCACCGATGTGCTGGGCTAGTTGCCCGATCTGCAAAAGCTCCGCGCCATTCCTCTTGTCTCGAACTGCCCACTCCTGCTCAATGAACTCACCCAGCGCGTTCCAATCGCCAGAAGCCACCGCAATATAGATGGCGAGCTGGTGATCGCCGCCGTCGTCGCCGCAAGACTCGGCAGCGGACAGAACTGTCTTTGCACCGCTGAGGTCGCCCTCGTGGAAGTGAGCCCAAGCAAGCGTGCGTTGCACGCGGCCGGCCACAAATAGTTCAGGGAACCTCTCTGAAAGACCAATAATCTCTTCATGGCCACCGGTGGCGTAAAGTGCGTCGACGTAAGTCTCAAGACTTGGACCGTCCTTCGTTTGCTCGAACAGGGTTTTTGCGTAGGTTGCGAGTTTCGACCAAGCGTTTTGCTTGCGAAGCAGGTCAACGAGAACGATCAAGTCCGCCAGACTTCCGTTCGCCTCGTATTGAGCCTCCCGCGCCGATACGGGATCGGCCCCTTCAGCCTCGTCGATAATCCCGCTTAGGCTTGTAATGCCCTCTGCATCCAGTCCCTTGCTCTTGAGTTCCGCCAACGCAGCTTTCGCTTCGGCGATTTGTCCGGAGCGCGCGAGGAGCTCGGTTTCAACAGCCCCAATCCATTCAGGATTGTAATATTCGACGAGCTGCGAGCGGTGCTGGTTAATATATGCCGCCATTTCCTGCGGGCTTGCCTTCCCCTCGGCCAGTGCAAACCGCGCGATCGCGGCTTCCGGCGACTTTCCGCCTGACAACGTCGTTTGCCGGTCAATTTCGCGTTCGGCCTCGGCGAGGTCGAGCTTCAGTCCGAATTGCAGAGCCATTGGCAGACGCCGCAGCGATTGCGCCGGGTCTGCCATGCTTTCCTCAAGCGCCTTGAGAGATGTCACAGCCGTTGCGTCGTCACGCAGGCCGAGCCAAAGGGCATAGTCCGCCGCTATGTCCGCTATTCTGTCCCAGCCCATCGCTCTCAGGGCGTTGTCGGCCCTTTCATAGAGCGAGCCCGCTTTGCGCCTGCGCTCCAAGGCCGGCGCGTCCGTTCCCAGAAGGAAACCCTTCAGGTCGAGCGGCAGGTGATAGATGGCCGCTCGCTTCAGGTCGTCGTGAATCGCGGCCGACAGGTTCAGCGCCGCAGACGTTGTCAACAGAGCTGGACACGCTTCAAAATCTTGATCGTCGAGGGAATCTGCTTCGGCCAGAGCACGCGTCCACTGTTCACAATCCATGCGCCGTTGAAGAATGATGAACTTGCCGTCGCCGTCGAGGCGTTCAAATAGAATGCCGGCATCGTCTACCCAACGCAGGACTTCGGCTGGCTCCACGCCGTGCGCTGCGAGGATTACGCCTGCCGAACGTGCTATGGGAGAATCGATTACCGCAACCTTCGCCACGGCTCCGGTCTTGTCATTGTCTCGCGACAGCTGAAGAAAGGCTTCCGCAATCGTGTTTTCCTCACCGCTGCCAAATCGGTTTGCCTCATCCAGCAAGGTCTCTGATAGAGCGGCGTCAACTGGCGATACCATCCGCGCACACCAGGCAAACGACATGCGCTTGGCTTCACGGGATGTGGCCGTCAGATCGCCGTTCAGTAAGTCGTCCGCGAGGCGGCTACATTCAACCTTGGCGTCAAAACCAACGAGATAGCGGGACTTGCGCAGCCACGCCAAACGCCGCAACGTTTCGCTGGTGACCAGTGCATTCTCTGATGCCGCAGATTGTTGAGTTCCGGAGCCGAGACTGCTCCGATTGATGGCGGCTTCGACCTGACGCAACCCTGTCTTCAGCTCACCGTGCAATGCTTCCACGGCACCGGTCTGGGTCTTCACACTTTCATCGATTGTGGTCAGGCGGGTTTCTATCGCCGTGTCGCGATGGACGCCGGCGTTGGTACTGTCCACAAAATCGCGAATCTGAACGTAGATTTGCGCGTCGCGATCTTTCGGAGAGACGATGGATCGGTGGTCTGCGTCGATCGGAGTGATCGTCACAGGGCTAGGCACGCCGGGATCGGAGCTGTCGGGCTTGACCACCGTCCCCATTCCTAGCCGGATATTCCATCCTACCTTGGGAACGCGTACACGCCGGGCGATTGGCTTTGTCTCATACAGAATGAGATTCTGAATCTGGTTCTCTTCGCAGAATGTCCGGTACCACCGATTGAGGTCCCGCAGATGCGCGTCGTTGCGGCTTAACCCGGCAACGGTTTCGCGTGGCAACACAAGCGCGGACAGACGATTGCCCAAAGTGCCGTGATCGGAGCCGAAGTGCGGGGTGGCGATGAAAACAACCTTGCGCACCCTTTGCACGAAACCTGCGATGCGTGCGTCCGTCGATCGTTGGTCTTGCGCAAGTCGGAGAACCTGCTTCGCAACAAGACCGCCAAGGCTGTAACCAACCAATACAATGTCACCGGCTTGAAGACCGGGTTCGTTCGCGAGCAGTGGAAGGATGTTTGCAGCACGATCCGGCAAAGCCATCGCCTCACCGGGTTGCCAGTGCAATGCCGCGGCGCTGTAGTCTATTCCCCAAACCGCGACACTCTCCCCGAGATCGGCGTCCAGCCATTCTGGCCACAACGCCGGGGGAACGCTCGATGACGTGAATGTGGTTTCGTATGTTCCATTCAACCCATGGAAAAACACGACGTGCGTTTTCACGACGCCGAGATTTTTGATGGGTTTTCGGAGTTCGGTCACGTCATCCTCATGAACGCAAGAGGCACAGTACGCAATCTGCACTTGCAGGTCACGTGCTAGCCCGCGAGGCGCCGAGAGAAACGCCCCCTAATGATAGGTGGCTGGCTGGGACGGGTGAATTTTCGAATCCAAAGCCGCCCCGGATCGGCAATCCGCAACTCTGGCGGCGTCCACCGCGGGAATCACTGGACTTCTTCTTTAGCCAGAGCGTGAGTGTGGTGAGGCTGATACGGGCTGCTGGGTGGCCCTGTCGGATTCCTGCCCCGCCGGCGATGTTGCCACTGCGGGGCTTCGGTGGTGACGGCGCAGGACGCCGCCGCAACCGAACGGAGATCCGCACATGTCGCGCAAAACAGCTCAAGCCACCGCCGGAATGAAGCAGCCGACCGCCGGCTCCCAAAAGGCCAAGGATCGCAATTCCGCCCGCTCCTCGGCGAAGGCCGGTGCAAAGCAGAAGGCAACCAAACGTAGCCGCCCCGGCGCGGCTTCAGCGCCGAAGACCGCGACGAAGCAGCAAAGGATCCTGGACCTCCTCGGCCAGCCAGATGGGACCACGGTCGCTGCCATCATGAAGGCAACCGGATGGCAGCAGCATTCGGTACGTGGGTTCTTGGCCGGAACGGTGCGCAAGAAGCTCGGCCTGACGTTGGTGTCGGAGAGGGTCGACGACCAGCGTGTCTATCGTGTGCTTGCCGGGAAGCCGGCCAAATCGCGATCAGCAATTGCAGCTGCTGCCCCGACGCCTTCAGCCGGCTGACCATGATCATAACGGACACGACTGCGATCGAGCGGGAGCTCGATCGCATCCGTTCGCTCGGCGTCACCGAGTTGCGGATGGAGTGGCGGCGGATCAACCGTGGTGCTCCACCGAAGCTCAGCCGCGAGCTGTTTGCCCTGGCGCTCGCCCACCAGCTTCAGGAACGGGAGCATCGTGGTCCGAGCAAGTCGACCCGCCGCAAGCTGCAGGCGATGGCAAAGAGCTGGCAGGCCACCGGCCGCGTCGGCCCCTCCCCCAGCCTGAGCCTCAAGCCCGGCGCCCGGCTTGTGCGCGAATGGCATGGCCGCAGACATACCGTCACCGTGACCGAGGATGGCTTCGAGCATGAAGGAACCAGCTATCGCTCGCTGACCAGCATCGCCCGGAAGATCACCGGAGCCCATTGGTCCGGCCCCCGCTTCTTCGGTCTACCAGCGACAAGCGATAGTCGGAAGCCAAAGGCGGTGGAGGCCAGCGATGGCTGATTCCGACAATAGGAAGGTTAAGCGGTCAGCCAGGCGCCGCTGCGCCATCTACACAAGGAAGTCGACCGACGAGGGGCTAGATCAGGCCTTCAACTCGCTCGATGCCCAGCGCGAGGCCTGTGCCGCCTTCATCCTGTCGCAGAAGCATGAGGGCTGGTCTGCCGTGCCCGCCCTATACGATGACGGCGGATACTCGGGCGGAACCATGGAGCGCCCGGCGCTCAAGCGGCTGATCGCCGATATCGAGGCCGGACAGGTCGATGTCGTCGTGGTCTACAAGGTCGACCGCCTGACCCGAGCCCTCTCCGACTTCGCCAAGCTGGTGGAGGTCTTCGATCGCCGGGAGGTCTCGTTCGTCTCGATTACCCAGCAGTTCAACACCACCACCAGCATGGGGCGGTTGACGCTCAATGTCCTTCTGTCTTTCGCCCAGTTCGAACGGGAGGTGATCGGGGAGCGGGTGCGGGACAAGATCGCCGCGTCCAAGAAGAAGGGCATGTGGATGGGCGGCCAGCCGCCCCTTGGCTACGACATCAAGGACCGCAAGCTCGTCGTCAACGAAGCCGAGGCGGAGACCGTCCGGCACATCTTCGGCCGCTACCTGGAGCTCAAGTCGGTTCTGGCACTTCAGGAGGAGATCGCGTCGGAGGGGATCCGGAGCAAGCGGCGCGTCCGATCTGATGGCAGAACATATGGCTGCCAAATCCTCGGCCGCGGTGCCCTCTACCAGATGCTTCAGAACCGGATCTACCGGGGCGAGATCACCCACAAGGGTGCGGCCTATCCCGGGCAGCACCCGGCAATCGTCGACCAGGACCTCTGGAACCAGGTCCAGGCGACGCTCGCCGAGAACCGGGTCGAGCGGTCGAGCGGCACCCGCGGAAAGCAGCCGAGCCTGCTGACCGGCCTGCTGTTCGACCAGACCGGTGAGCGACTGACGCCGACGCATGCTGTCAAGAAGGGCACCCGCTATCGCTACTACATCTCAAGCTCGCTCGTGACCCGGATCCGCGCATCGAGGATTGGCGGCTGGCGCATCCCGGCCGGCAATCTCGAAGGACTGGTCATCGACCGACTGCGCACTCTGTTCGCCGACCATGGCGAGCTTCTTGATGCGCTCGGCGAGCAGGCTTCGCAGCGCCATCGAAACCCGGCAGCTGATCGAGCGCGCCGGGCGGATCGCGGAAGCGCTGGGCAATGGATTTCCCGATCAAGTCCGATCGCTGGTGATCAGCTTGGTCAGGCGGGTTGAGATCAGCCCCGACGCCATTCGGATCGAGATTGACCGACAACGGCTGATAGGCGCGCTCCAGGCGGGTGACCACGAGCCGCCGGGAGGGAACGCAATCAGCAACGCCAGTCCACGCGACACAGGCGACGCCAATCCAGACAACATCGTGACCCTGACGATCGCCGCGCGTCTTCAGCGGGCCGGGCGTGAGATGCGCATGATCGTCCAGAACACCGAGGATCAGCGTGCCCCCGATCCGGCCCTCCTCCGTGCCCTTGCCCGCGCTCACGACTTCCGCGAACGACTGATGCAGGACCCTCACCTCTCGGCACACGACATCGCCCAAGCCGAAGGCGTCAGCGCCGCCTATATCTATGCGACCCTCAGGCTCGCCTGGCTCGCTCCCGACATCGTCGAGGCCATCGTCAACGGCCGCCAACCGTCTCGCCTGACGGCGACAGAGCTGTTCCGTCTGTCCGGGCATCTTCCGCTCGGCTGGCCGCAACAGCGCACGCTGATCGGCTTCGCGAACGACGATACCGCCCGCACCTGAACCGTCAGGCTCGCCAGAAACGCCTGCACCTCTGTTGTCGCCGAGATTGACGGGGCACCCTCCGCTTCACCAGCCCTGACAACCCCAGAGAAAAGTCAACTGCCAAACGCCGCCCGAGAGATATCTCCGGCGGTTGGGGCCGCTCTCCGGCACACATGCGTCTCTGCGGGAACCACAGGTCCATACGGTCACTGAAAACGGCCCGGAACCGGGCCACAAATCCGATAGTCGGAAAATACAAAATATTATTTGATATCAATAGCTTAAATGTGGCTGGGGCGGGAGGAATCGAACCTCCGAATGGCGGAATCAAAATCCGCTGCCTTACCTCTTGGCTACGCCCCATCAGAGAAGTCGGCGCGGCAGGGTCCATTGCGGCCGTGGCTCCGTATATAGGCTGGGCTTCGCCCCCGCAACGCGTCGGGCTCGGCCTGGAACAGCCGCCCTCCTGCGGCCTTGCCGCCCCCCGATGGCAACGTTATAAGTCCGCTCCGCCAGGAACCGGAGTGTAGCGCAGCCTGGTAGCGCACCTGCTTCGGGAGCAGGGGGTCGCAGGTTCGAATCCTGCCACTCCGACCACCCTTCGCCCTCGGGCAGGCCGACCAGCCAAAGGTGTGTCATGAGCCGGTTCCCCGCGCCGTCCGTCGTGCCCGCGTGAGTGCCGATGGCCGATCTCGTCTTCCATCGCGATTTCGACCCCCGATACGGGCAGGCGGTGCGAGTGGCGCCCGGCCTGCGCCGGGTCACGGCACCAAACGCCGGCCCCTTCACCTTCGCCGGCACCAACAGCTACATCATCGGCGACGGCCGGGTGGCCATCGTCGATCCCGGCCCGAATGACGCGGCCCATTTCGACGCGCTGATGTCCATCACGGCCAGCGAGACGATCACCCACATATTGGTCACCCATGCTCACCGCGACCATTGCGGCGGCGTCAAGCGCCTGGCTGCCGCGACCGGGGCGTTGAGCTACGGCGCGAGACGCAGCAGGCGGAGGCTGACGGACCAGCCGGCGGTCGATAGCGGGATCGATGAGGATTACGCGCCGGATGTCCGGTTGACGGACGGGGCGCTGGTTGCCGGCGACGGCTGGCAGGTGGAGGCTGTCGCCACGCCGGGACATACCAGCGACCATCTCGCTTTTGCGCTTGTCGACAGCGACCTTGTCTTCTCCGGCGATCACGTCATGGCCTGGTCGACCAGCGTGGTGGCGCCGCCGGAGGGCGTCGATGGCGGACTACATGGCTTCGCTCGACAGGCTGCTGGCGCGGACCGAGGACACCTACCTCCCCGGCCATGGCGGGCCGGTGACGCAGGCGCACGCTTACGTGCGGGCGCTGAAACGCCATCGCCGCGAGCGCGAATCGGAAATCCGCGCGGCGCTCGCCGCCGGCATCGAGATGATCCCGGCGATCGTCGCGGCAATCTATCGCGATCTCGATCCGCGCCTTGCCGGCGCCGCCGGCCTCTCGGTGCTGGCCCATCTGGAGGATCTGATCGCGCGCGGCGAGGTCGCACGCGACGGCCCGCCGGGACCGGCCGCCGGCTTCCGGCTCAGCCACCGCTGACGGTGCTGCTGACGCCCTGCAGCGCCGCATCGAGGTCAGTGAAAAAGTTGCGAATACGCTCGGCATCGGCGCCCAGGTCGTGGGCGGCATTGCGCGCCGCCGAGCGCATGTCGACCAGGGCGCCGTCGCCATCGGGAACGATGCGAATGACCACGTCCTGGCGGAAGCCGAAGATCGGGGTCGTGGCGACCGCCTCGATATGGGCGGTTTCGTCGGTCTCGGACGGCGCGCTGGTCTTCAGGATGCGCCAGTGACGGTCGTCGACGATCGTCTTGGCCTCGTCGTAGACACGCGCCGTCGACACCGGATAGTGGCGCGGGACGATATCGGGATAGGCGTCCCGCTGCGCCGCGATCTCGTCGGCGCCGGGATCGGTGATCGTCTGGTCGTCGGGGGCGCGGTCGAATTGGGCGCGTTCGAATTGCGGCGGATCGGTCGGATCGGTTGAGATGTCGATCAGCCGCGGCAGCGTGACGACCTTCCAGGCGCCGACCGCCGGGAGCACCAGCACGAGCATCCCGACGATGAGGCCACGGGTGGCGGCGCCGGCGCCCTTGCGCCCGTCGCGCCAGATGCCGGCGAAGGCGGCAAGCGCCGTGATGGCCGCCAGTGCGGCCAGCGAGAAGCCGAGCGCCATCACCGCATAGGTCGGAGTCGCGGCCAGCGTGCCGGCCCGATGGCCGACGGCCGCGATAATGAGCACGGGAACCGACAGCGCCGCCAGACGGGAGCTGACCGTCGCCAGCCACGAACGCCGCTCGCCGAGACGCGAGGTCATGCGGCTTGTCCGCAATCACGACGGGGACGGACGGTCACTGCAAACCTCCTGAAATCAAGCGACACCATTCAAGGCAGAACCGGCGGACCTGTCCAGACGGCCACAGCCCCTTGCGACCGGATGGAGCCAATTCCGTTTCCCGGCCGGCCCGGCTCTTGCGGCGGCGTTCGGTGGGGCAGATATTGCGGCCGTCAGGCGTGCGGGACGAAATCGGCGAGATTGCGAAACCGCAGCAAGGAGCCGGCCATGTCGGACGACAATCAGGGTGCCCCCTCTCCCACTCCGGAACCGGGGCCTTCCGCCTTTGATGCGATCAGCCCCTATCTCCATCCCGGCCGCGAGAACGTTCTGGCCAACTATGTTCTCTACCTGGCCGGACTGGTGCCGGCCTTCGGCGTGGTGCCGATCATCGTCGGCTTCGCGCTGGCCATAATCAACCGGCCGAAGGCGACCGGAATCTGGGCCGACCACTACACTTATCAGGTGCGCAGCGCCGGCATTGGCCTATTATACGTCATTGTCTCGGGGATTCTGGTGCTGGCGTTCGGCCTCGGAATCGTCCTCCTGCTTCTCACCGCGGCCTGGTGGATCGTGCGTGCGATCAAGGGGCTGATGGCCGCCAGCCGGACGGAAGCCATGCCGGACCCGCAGACATGGAGCTGGTAGGAGGCCGTTGGCAGTTGTGATCAATATCAATGTAGGCATCGTAGGGAATCGGTAATGCAGCGGTGCCAACATGGATTCGCCATAATCGGCGTCCACAGGCGCGCGCCGGCGGCAGGTGTCGCCGGGCGGCATACAGTCAAGACTGACGAGATAACCCCGTGAAGCGCAATAAGGAATTCGTCGAGCTCCGACCGTTCCGGTCCCGGGCCGACCTGGATCTCGAGCGATCGCTCGAAGCCAAGTACCGTCGAATCGCCATCCCCGAACTGGCGGAAATCTTCCAGCCCCAGCAGCAGGCGAGCGATCCGTCGACAACCACCGGCGACGATAAACAGCTGCACTGACCGCTCAGTGCTGCCCTGACCCCGCCGCGCCGACAAGGCCGGCGGCAGGGACCAGCATCACGGCCCCGCTCCGCGTATCGAGAACCCGCCAGGCCGTTGGCCGGGCGAGAATGTGTGCGCCGGGGCCCCGGCCGAAGAACCACACGACCGAGGCAAGACCAGCCCTGGCGCCACAGGCGATAGCCCGGTGCCGGCGCTCTTGGTGACCGGTGGGCTCTACCCGGCCGTGTCCACCGGCGCGCCCGCGCCGTAACGCAATCCGTCGACAAGCAGAGACACCATCCGCCGGGCCTGGTCGGTCGTGCCATGCTGCCCCGGCGCGCTGAGGCTTGCGACCGCGGACAACAGCTCATTGGCATCAACGCCGGCACGCACTTCGCCTGCCGCAACCGCTGCTTCCAGCAGGGCTTTCAATGCCGGACGCAACCGCTTGTCGAAATAGGCCGGCAGCGGCGCATAGGCCGGATCGCCCGAATGCAGGGCGGCCGCAAGTCCGCGCTTGGCGGACAGGAAGTCGACGTAGCGTTGCATCCACCGCGCCAGCGCCTCGCCGGGTTCGTGCGCGGCGGCAAGCGCCGGTGCGGCGTCGGCGCAGGCGTCGATCTCGCGACGGAAGACGGCCTTGATGAGGTCGGAGCGCTGCGGAAAGTGGCGATAGACGGTGCCGATGCCGACGCCGGCCTCTTCCGCGATCTCGCGCACCGGCGCGTCCACGCCGGAGGTCGCGAACACCGTCATGGCCGCCTGGAGAAGCGCATCGATGTTGCGCTGCGCATCGGCGCGCACGCGCCGTTCCGCGCCACCGCGCGCCTGCGCTGCATCTGGCCTGTCGTCGGTCCTGTCGCTCAAGACAAAACACCTTGATAACCGGAACTTTGTTCCGTATATAAGCGGAAGGTCGTTCCGCTTGCTCCTGTTTAGCGTGGCAAAGCGGCCTTGGCCACATCCATGCACGACAGGAGATGTCCATGCAGGACAAACGCATCGCGCTCATTACCGGGGCCAATCAGGGGGTCGGCCTGCAGGTCGCAAAGGAACTTGTGGCCAACGGCGTCACCGTGCTGGTCGGGTCGCGAAATTTCGCGAAGGGCGAGGCCGCGGCCAGGGAGATCGGCCCGGGCGCCGTCGCCGTTCAGCTCGACGTGACGGACCCCGCTTCGATCGCCGCTGCCGCGGAGCGCGTCCGCGCCGAGTTTGGCCGTCTCGACCTGCTGGTCAACAATGCGGCCATATCGAACACGAGAAAGGGCGACCTGTCGCTCGCCGAGTACGCCAAGATATCCCGCCCGAGCAACGTGTCCCTCGATGAAATGCGCGCCGTGTGGGAGACCAACGTCTTCGGTGTGCTTGCCGTTTACCAGGCGATGCTGCCGTTGCTGCGCCTGTCGTTGGATGCCCGCATCGTCAATGTGTCGAGTGGCGTCGGATCGCTCACGACCAATGCCGACCCGGCCTTCTCCTACCGAGTATTTTACGGCCCGGTCTATTCCGCGTCCAAGGCGGCACTCAATGCCGTGACGCTCGCCATGATGATCGAGCTGGAGTCGACCGGGATCAAGGTCAACCTGGTCTCGCCGGCCTTCACCAGCACCAACCTCAACGGCTTCGAGGGCACGGAGTCGATCGAGGATGGATCGCGCGAGGTGGTGCGCGTCGCGCTGCTCGGCCCTGACGGGCCGACCGGCACATTCACGCGCTGGGAGAACGTCACCATCCCGTGGTGAGCGCACTGGCCCGGAAATCGAACCGTTCAGCAGAAGGATTTCATCATGCACTACCGCTCGCTCGGCCGCTCCGGCATCAAGGTCAGTCCCTATTGCCTGGGGGCCATGATGTTCGGGCCGATGGGCAATGCCGACCATGACGACTGCGCCCGCATGGTCCACAAGGCGCTCGATTTCGGCATCAACTTCGTCGACACAGCCGACCGCTACAGCGCCGGCGAGTCGGAGGCGATCCTCGGCAAGGCGCTCAAGGGCCGGCGCGACAAGATCGTGCTGGCGACCAAGGTGCATGGGCCGATGGGCGACGACCCGAACATGCAGGGCAATTCGCGCCGCTGGATCATGCAGGCGGTCGAAGGTTCGCTCCGGCGCCTGCAGACCGATTACATCGACCTCTATCAGATCCACCGACCAGCACCGGACACCGACATCGAGGAAACGCTGTCGGCGCTGACCGACCTGATGCGCGCCGGCAAAGTGCGGGCGATCGGTTCCTCGACCTTCCCGGTCTCCGAGATCGTCGAAGCGCAGTGGGTTTCCGAGAAACGCGGGCTGGCACGCTTTCGCACCGAACAGCCGCCCTATTCGATTCTCGACCGCGGCATCGAACGCGACATGCTGCCCACTGCCGAGCGCTACGGCATGGGCGTGCTGGTGTGGAGCCCGCTGTCGAAGGGCCTGCTCACCGGGCGCTACCGTAAGGGACAGCCGCTGCCCGATAGCCTCAGGGCAAAGGTCTTCCCGCGGCAGATGTCCGACGCACGCAGTCTTGATGCCGTCGAAGACCTCATCGCGCTGGCGGACAAAGCCGGCATGCCACTCACCCATATGGCGATGGCCTTCGTCATGGCGCATCCGGGCGTGACCGCGGCCATCCTCGGCCCGCGGACAATGGCGCATCTTGATGATCTGCTGGCTGGTGCCGAGATCCGGCTCAGCGAGGACATCCTCGACCAAATCGACGCGATCGTGCCGCCCGGAACGGATGTCGGCCTGAACGAGGCGGCTTACGTTCCACCGGCGATCCTGAAGGCCGAGTTGCGTCGCCGGCCAAGCGCCGAGCGTGCCGCGGCGTGAATTGCGTGCGGTGCCCTCAGTGCGGCACCGACCACGCCTCGCCAACAAGGCGGGCGGCAATCGCCAGCATGACCAGGCCGATCAGGATGTCGAGGACCTGCCAGGCCTTCGGCCGGGCGAAGATGGGGGCCGCCAGCCGGGCGCCATAGCCCAGGCCGAAGAACCACAGGATCGAGGCAAGCCCCGCCCCGGCGCCGAAGGCAATGGCACCGGCGCCGGGGTGCCGGGCGGAGAGCGCACCGATCAGCACCACCGTGTCGAGATAGACATGCGGGTTGAGAAAGGTGAGCGCCAGGCAGGTGGCGATGGTGGCGGCGAGCCCCGCCGTCGAGCGGTCGGCCGGGGTGAGCGCCCCCGGCCTGAGCGCGCGGTGGAACGACAGGAGCCCGTAGAGCGCCAGGAAGGCGGCGCCGGCGAGGCTTACCGCGGTGAGCAGCGACGGCGCCTCGTGGACCAGTGTGCCGAGCCCGCCGACGCCGGTGGCAATCAACACCAGATCGGACAGCGCGCAGATGCTGGCCACGGCAAGGACGTGGCTCCGCGCCAGCCCCTGGCGCAGGACGAAGGCATTCTGCGCACCGATGGCGACGATCAGGCTGGCACCAAGCAGGAAGCCTTCGACGGCAGCATTGAGCAGCAGGGGCCGGTCCATGGGCGGCTAGAGGAGCTTCGCATCGATGGGCTCGAGCAGGCCCGCATCGTCATTGGCGACCCGGTTGACCCGGTTCGAGATCGGCACCGCTTCGAGCAGGTCGTCGGGCGCGGGGCGCAGAAGTGCGGCCGCTTCGGCCGGATCGCCGGTCAGCCATTGCTCGAAATCACCGGCGTCGATCACCACCGGCATGCGGTCGTGGACCGGCGCAACGGAAGCATTGGCGCGGGTGGTGACGATGGTGCCGGAATCGATCTCGCCGCCGGTCGCGCGGTCAGCCCATGTCTCCCACAGGCCGGCGAAGGCGATCGGCCCCCCTGCCCGCGGTCGAAACCAGAAGGGCTGGCGCGTCTTGCCGGAATTCGACCCCGGCAACTTGCGCCATTCGTAGAAGCCGGAGGCCGGCACCAGGCAGCGGCGGTGGCGCATGGCGGCGCGAAAAGACGGTTTGTCCTGAATCCCTTCGGCGCGGGCGTTGATGAGAAGGGTGAATGTCTTGGGGTCCTTGACCCAGGACGGCACCAGGCCCCAGCGCACCAAAGCGAAGCGGCGGCCGCCGCCCATCATGCGCACGATGGCGATCGGCTGGGTCGGCGCGATGTTGTAGCGCGGCGGGAAGGCCTCGCCGTCGAGATAGCCGAAGAGGGCTTCCAGCTCCTCCGGCGTGGCAGTCAGGACGAAACGTCCGCACATGATGGGTCTGGCGCGATCGTTGGGTTAGGCCGGGACACGGCGTTCAGGATAGCAAACAATTTCGCTTCTTCGCGTGGGCCTTTCGGGTACTTTTCAATCCGATGACCCTTCAGCCGGAAATCCATGCGCGCCGCCCCCTCCTTGGGGTCAGCACACTGGTGCGCCGCGACGGCGCGGTGCTGCTGGTGCGCCGCGGCCGGCCGCCGGCCGCCGGCCTGTGGGCGCTGCCGGGCGGCAAGGTCGAATTCGGGGAACGCCTTGAGGCGGCCGCAATCCGTGAGATCGCTGAGGAGACCGGCGTTACCGTCGACGATCTCAAGCGAATCGACATGGCGGAGATCATCAACCGGGACCCGAACGGCGCTGTGGACTTTCATGCGGTTCTCGTCGTTTTCGCCGGCCGCTACGTTGCCGGCGCGGCCAAGGCCGGCGACGATGCGGCAGAGGCGCGCTGGGTCACCGGCGTCGAACTGGCGGGCATCAACCTGACGGAGGATACAAGCCGCGTGATCGAGACCCACGGATTGACGCCATGAGCGGCTTGCGGATCGTCATGCTGGCGCTGCTGATGGCCGTGACGGTGCTGCCGGCGCGCGCCGCCGATACCGGCAGCGCACCAGCTTACGAGCCCGACCTCTTGCGCCTTTCCGAGATTCTGGGGGCCGTGCAGTTCCTGCGCGAGTTGTGCGGCACCGAGGAAGGGGCGCTATGGCGCGACCAGATGCAGGCTCTGATCGACGCCGAACAGCCGACGGCGGATGAGCAGGCGCGCATGATCGACCGCTACAACCGGGGCTATGAGAGCTATCGCTCGGTTTACCGGGTATGCACCGACTCGGCCCGCCTGACGGTCGACCGTTACCTGCAGGAAGGGGCCCAGATCGCCGCCGAAGTCGCGGCCCGCTACGGAAAATGACGGTTAATCAATGGTTACCGCGATCCCCTAAAATTTTAAGGACGCGTTAACCGTTTCTTCACGATGTGCTGGCGCCCGGGGCCGCGCATGCTACCTTGCCGGAGTCTTAATCTCGCCGACGACTCGGCAAGGGGGCGACCGATACCCATGACGATTGCCACCGGACTGGCCCCAGCCGCCAAGGATGAACGCTCGATCGCCGAGAAGAAGCGCCTGGCGCTCACCTATCTCAGCGATGCCTGGGACGAGGCCCTGGCGGAAGGCATCGACCCTGACATCCTGGCCAATTCCGCGCTGTTTCTGGCGCTGTCGGATCTGGTGGCCGCCTATGGCGAGGCGGCCGTCGCCGAATTCGCCCAGGCGCTGCCGAAACGAATCGAGGCGTTCGAGTTCAGCGTCGACGTCACCGTTCAGTAGCCGCCGCAGCCCGGCGCCTCGCACGCCCCCAAAAAGGCCTCGTCCTGAAGTGGCCGTCGCAGGCGCCCATCGACGGATGGCGAGTCGCCCGCGTTCTCTCGGGACTCCTCCGGACAAAGCCCCGGGTCGCGCCTCAGGATGATGGCGGCGTTCCGTCCTGTGGCCGGCCCCGCCGCTTTAGCCTAGGATGCCCACGGCGACGTTGGGGACGAGCCTGGGCGTGACGCCCGGTGCGAGGGTAGCCATGCGGCAGGATTTTTCGCGCAAACCGGTTTTGCGGGCCATCGGCTCTGCGCTGTTGGCCACGCTGCTTGCCGCCGGCATGGCGCAGGCGGCAACGGACGGCCGTCCGGTTCAGACCCAAAGCATCGTCATTCCACCGGACAAGGCCGCCGAACCGGGCACGCCGGCAGTGCCGCCCGACGTTGCCGAGCCGCCGGCGGCGGAGCCTGCGGCTCAGCCCGACATGCCGGTGCCCGAGGTCCTCTACGATCTGTCCAAGCTGCCGGTTCCGGTGGCGCGCCTGCGCCAGCAGATCATCGACGCGGCGGCAACCGGCGATCCCGAGAAGCTGAGGCCGATCATCGAAGCCAATGACCCGCCGCCGCAACTCAGCCTCGACGATATCAGCGGCGATCCGATCGCCTTTCTGAAATCCTCGTCAGGCGACGCGGGCGGCCGCGAGATCCTGGCGATCCTGACCGAGGTGCTGGAGGCGGGCTTTGTCCACGTGAACGTGGGAACGCCGGACGAAATGTATGTCTGGCCCTATTTCGCCTACTACCCGGTGGACAAGCTGACGCCGCGGCAACTGGTCGAACTGTTCAAGCTGGTCTATGCCGGCGACTACGAGGACATGAAGGCCTACGGCACCTACCTCTACTACCGCGTCGGCATCTCGCCCGACGGCCAGTGGCGGTTCTTCGTGGCCGGGGAGTGAGGCGGGCATCGGCGCCTTCACGCGCGGCGGCCGGCCCGCGCCAGCCCGTGCGCCACCAGCCGGTCGATGATCTCCGCATAGCTGACCCCGCTTGCCGCCATCGCCTTGGAATACATGCTGATATTGGTGAAGCCGGGAATGGTGTTGAGCTCGTTGACGAGAACACTCCCGTCCGCCCTCACGAAGAAATCGGCGCGCGCCATGCCATCGCAGCCGAGCAGGCGGAAAGCCTTGGCCGCCGTCGCGCGGACCTGGTCTTCGACCTCCTGTGG
Organism: uncultured Alphaproteobacteria bacterium; assembly: GCA_963762605.1. Classification (GTDB taxonomy): domain Bacteria; phylum Pseudomonadota; class Alphaproteobacteria; order Rhizobiales; family Kaistiaceae; genus CAVSRC01. The sequence goes on from CAVXLJ010000017.1 coordinate 131,784, forward strand.
CAGGTCGGCGGGGACGTTCAGCACCGCACCGTTCTCGTCGAAATATTTGGCGTCATAGCTGTAGAAGCCGTGGCTCTCCGCCGGAACGATCTCGCCCGGACGGGAGACGAAGAGGCTGCCGTCGGCGTCCTCCAGAACGGCGCATTCGATCTCGCGGCCGTGGATGAATTCCTCGGCGAGCAGCTTGTCGTCGTGTCCGAAGCCTTCGACGAGCGCCGGTGCAAATTCCTGGCTGGCATGGACCTTGGTGACGCCGACCGAGGAACCCTGCCGCGCCGGCTTGACGAAGAACGGCAGCCCGAGCGCGCTCTCGAGTTCCGCAAAATCCGGCGCGGCGCCGGCACGGATCGTGACGGATCGCGCGGTGGGCAGCCCCGACTCGTTCAGCAGCCGCTTGGCGATGTCCTTATCGAGCGCGATCGCCGACCCGGCGATGCCGCAGCCGGCAAGCGCCACGCCGGCAACCTCCGCCAGCCCCTGCACCGAGCCGTCCTCGCCCGGCAGGCCGTGCAGGACTGGAAACAGGATGTCGATCCTGGGCAGTTCATGCGGCGCCCCGCCGGGGGGCAGCGCTATCATCCTCCCCTGCCCGCCGGCCAGGAGGCAGACTTCGATGCCGGCCGACGGCGTCGCCAGCGCCCCATCTCTGAAAGCCGTCAGCAGCCAACGCCCGTCACGCGTGATGAAGACCGGCACGGCATCGTATTTGGCGGGATCGAGCGCGCCCATGACGTTGGTTGCCGACAGCACCGAGACGTCGTGTTCGGCTGAGCGCCCGCCGAAGAGGACAGCCATGCGCAGTCTGTTCGATGGTTCGTCCATGATCTTCATTTTCCGTTCCAGTCGTCGCGTTTCCGACGGATTCTGGCCTTGAGACTTTGTCCCCCATCGGAGCACGGACGGTAAGGTGCGGCACCGTCGCGGCGGCTCCGAGCGGCTCCTGAACGCAGGAGCGAAGCGGGCTGACACTTACCACCTTGTCCCGCCGCGCCGCGCCGCCTAGTTAGGCTGGTGAATATGAGCCGGGGCGGAGCATTCCTGTGAGCAGTGGTTCGATAGCGGTCCTCGAGCGCCGCGGCGTGGTGGCGGTCGGCGGACCCGACGCCGAAAAGTTCCTCAACGATCTGGTGACGGCCGATGTCAGCCGCGCGGGGCCGGGACAGGCGGTCTTCGCCGGCCTGCTGACGCCGCAGGGCAAGATCCTGTTCGATTTCATCGTGTTCCGCGACGGCGACCGCTTCCTCTTCGACCTGCCGCGCGGACTTGCCGCCGATTTCGTCAAGCGCCTCGGCTTCTACAAGCTCAGAGCCAAGGTGACCGTCGACGACATCTCCGCCGACACCCGGGTCCTCGCCGTCTGGGGACCGCAAGGCGTCCATCACATCGACGGCGTGGCGGCGCCGGATCCGCGCCTGGCCGCGCTCGGTTGGCGCGTGATCGCACCGGCCGACCAGCCGCCGGCGCTTTCCGGCTTCGCGCTCGCGACGGAAGCGGATTACGACGCCCATCGCATTGCCCTCGCCATTCCCGAGGGTGGCGTCGACTTCGTCTTCGGCGACGCCTTCCCGCACGACACCGACATGGACCAGCTCACCGGAGTCGATTTCGGCAAGGGCTGCTATATCGGCCAGGAGGTGGTTTCGCGCATGCAGCATCGCGGCACCGCCCGCCGCCGCTTCGTCATCGCGCACGCGACGGGGCCCCTGCCCGGCCCCGGCGCCGAGGTGACCGCCGGCGGCAAGGCGCTGGGCCTCCTCGGTTCGTCGGCCGGCAACGGAGCGCTGGCGCTGCTCAGGCTCGACCGCGCGAAGGACGCCATCGATGCCGGCACGCCGATCATGGCCGGCGATGCGACGCTTACCCTGTCGCTCCCCGGCTGGGCGACCTTTGGCTGGCCGGCAGCCACTGATAAGGACTGACAGGCGTCCATGGAATCGGCGAAACTGGCGCTGGAAGCGTCGGAACCGACAGACCATGCCCAAGAAAGACACCTCGCCGCGCGCCTGGCAGCGGATGCTCTCCGGCCGCAGGCTCGACCTCCTCGATCCCTCGCCGCTCGACATCGAGATCGAGGACATCGCCCATGGACTTGCCCGCGTCGCCCGCTGGAACGGTCAGACGGTCGGCCCGCATGCCTTCTCGGTCGCCCAGCACACGCTGGCGGTTGAGGAGATCGCCGGGTTTCTGACGCCGGAGATCGGCGTCGTCGGACGGCTGGCGGCAATGCTGCACGACGCCCCCGAATATGTTCTCGGCGACCTCATCTCGCCCTTCAAGGCGCTGCTTGGCGGCGAATATCCGGCGGTCGAACAGCGGCTGCTTGCCGCTGTCCACTTGCGCTTCGGACTGCCGGCGCCACTGCCTGCGGCGCTGACCGGCAAGATCAAGGTGGCGGACCGCATCTCCGCCTATTTCGAAGCCGTGGCATTGGCCGGTTTCGGCGAGGCGGAGGCCGCCAGGATCTTCGGCCGCCCAAGCGATATCGACGCCAAGCGCCTCGATCTCACGCCCTGGCCGGCGGCCCGGGCCGAGCGGCGATTCCTGCAGCGCTTCAAGGTGCTGGCGGCGGCCGCCGACAAGGCGTGACAGGGATCAATCCGCTGTCGTCGGAAAACGCTATAGACTGCGGAGCAACCACAGGAAAATCGGAAATATCCATGCCCGCGGTCCATGTCTGCCCCCTCTCCCAGGTCGCCCCCACCGTCGCAGCCTCCGGTGCCAGCCACCTGGTCACGCTCATCAATCTGGCGACGCCGGTGACCCGGCCGGAGACGATTTCCCCCGAGAATCATTTGTTCATCGGCATCAACGACATCGTCGAGCCGGCTGACGGCCTGGTTCTGGCGGCCGATGATCACGTCGCCGCGCTGATCGATTTCTTCGAGAAGTGGGACCAGACGCGCCCGCTGGTCATCCACTGTTATGCCGGGATCAGCCGCTCCACCGCCGCCGCCTTCATCGCGCTGTGCGTGGCGCGGCCGGATCGCGACGAGCGTGCCATCGCGCGGGCGCTGAGAAGCGCGTCGGCCATCGCCACGCCCAATCAGCGCCTGGTGGCCATCGCCGACCGGCTGCTCGGCCGCGACGGCAGGATGGTCGCCGCCATAGAAGAGATCGGCCGCGGCGAGAGCGCCGTGGAGAACGTGCCGTTCGTGCTGGCTCTGGAGGATTAGTTGACGGAAGGCCGGCTGCAACCGCCGCCGATCGAGATCGGACTGCATGCGGCGATCGTTGCGGTGGCCGAGCAGCAACCGCTGATCCTGGTGGTCTCGCCCGGCAACGGCGAACCGGACAACCTGCCGTTCGGTCCGTTCAATCCGCTCTCCCACCGAACCTTCGATGCGGGCTTGCGCGCCTGGGTCGCCGAACAGGCTGCGCTGAAGCTCGGTCACGTCGAGCAGCTCTATACGTTCGGCGACCGCGGACGCCATACGATTCCCGGCGATACCGGCCCGCACCTGGTCTCGGTCGGCTATCTGGCGCTGACCCGCATCCGCGATGATTCGCCGGAAGAGCTGGCGCTCGCCCGCGCCCATTGGCGGCACTGGTATGCGTTCTTCCCGTGGGAGGACTGGCGCGAGGGGCGGCCGGCGGTGCTCGATGAGGCGATCCTGCCGGCGCTCACGCGCTGGAGCCGCACGGAGCCGTCATCCGACCCGGCCGAGTGGCGGCCGCTCGGGCGGCGCGAGCGCGTGCTGCTGGCTTTCGGCGACGACGGCACCCGCTGGGACGAGGAACGGGCGCTCGATCGCTACGAGCTGCTCTACGAGGCTGGCCTGGTGGCGGAGGCCGAACGCGACGGCCGCCGGATCTTCGACCACGCCGTCACCCGCCTTACCGGGGCCTCCATGCGCTTCGACCACCGCCGCATCCTCGCCACCGCCATTTCCCGGCTGCGCGCCAAGCTGAAGTACCGTCCGGTGGTCTTCGAGCTGATGGCCGACGCCTTCACGCTGACCGAACTCCAGCGCACGGTGGAGGCGATCTCCGGCCGCCACCTGCACAAGCAGAACTTCCGCCGCCTGGTCGAGGGGGCCGCCTTGGTCGAGCCAACCGGTAGCACCGCCCCGCAGAAGCGCGGGCGGCCGGCGGCGCTTTTCCGCTTCCGCCGCGAAATCCTGAAGGAACGCCCGGCGCCGGGTTTTCGTTTCGGCGTCCGGGCGTGATTGCGTTACCAGCCGGCTATTTGGCCGGGGCCGGCGTCGCGATGATCAGCTTGCCGTCCTTTTCGGCGACGAAGGATTCGTCTGTGCCGCTCGATTCGCCATTGGCGTCCTTCATCGTGATCTTGACGACGAGCTTCTTGTAGGGCTTCGGCGACAGGATGTATTTGCCACCGTTCGGGCCGTCCATCTGCTCCCCGGCCTGTTTGACTTCTTCCGGCGTCAAGTCGCGCAAGCCGATCTCGGTGATGGTGCCGCCGAATTCGGCCGTCATCATCTCGCCGTAGAACTCCAGCGCCATCGGATCGGCGCCTTCGGTGGAGAGGAGCGCCTTCAGCGCCTCGCCGTCCTGAGCCTCGTAGGCATGCTTGTAGGCATCGACGAATGCCTGCTCCTGTTCCGCCGTGGCGGCTTGAGCCATGGTGGCAAACGCCATGACGACGGCCAACGGAACGCCGAACCGCAAAAGCCTCGACATTATCGTTATCTTTCTCTGGTTGCAGAACGCCACCGCAATCTTCGCGGCAGAAGGCCCCCCATTCGCCGCCAGCCGCCTGCCCCCGGTCCGGTCGACCGATAGAGCCTTCTCGCCTCACCGGCGTTGCCCGCGGACCGACCCTGCCGGGGCCGCATCCTCTGGCGCTTCCCCGGGGCGACATTGCATGGCACGCCAGCACCCGGCAAGTGCATCCGATCACACCTCCCGATCGGCCGGCAAACGGCTCGCCGCCTAGCCGTTGACCTGCATCAAGGCCCCTTTAACCCCCCTGTGGTTTGTGGCGGTCGACAGCTTATCTCCCACCTCAGACTGCGGGTTTTCTCATGACTAAATGGGTTTATTCCTTCGGCGGCGGCAAGGCCGATGGCAACGCAGAAATGCGGAACCTCCTCGGCGGCAAAGGCGCCAACCTCCACGAGATGTCGAACCTCGGCCTGCCGGTCCCTCCCGGCTTCACCATCACGACCGAAGTCTGCACCTATTTCTATGCGAACAACCGCAAGTACCCGGATGATCTGAAAACGCAGGTCGAAGAAGCCATTGCCAAGATGGGCAAGGTGGTCGGCCACACTTTCGGCGACGAGAAGGACCCGCTCCTGGTTTCGGTCCGCTCCGGCGCCCGCGCCTCCATGCCCGGCATGATGGACACGGTCCTCAACCTCGGCCTCAACGACAAGACCGTCGAGGTGGTCGCGGCCAGGGCCGACAAGCGCTTCGCTTACGATTCCTATCGCCGCTTCGTCCAGATGTACGGCCACGTCGTGCTCGACCTCGACGCCGACCTGTTTGAGGAAAAGCTTGGCGAATACAAGGAAAAGCACGGCTACAACCTCGACACCGAAATGAACGGTGACGACTGGAAGGCGATGGCGGAGACCTTCAAGGCCATCATCCAGAAAGAGCTGGGTAAGCCGTTCCCGCAGAATCCCAAGGATCAGCTCTGGGGCGCGATCGGCGCGGTGTTCGGCTCATGGATGGGCGCGCGCGCGGTCACCTATCGCCGCATTCACGAATTGCCGGGCGACTGGGGCACGGCGGTCAACGTCCAGGCCATGGTGTTCGGCAACACCGGCGAGAATTCGGCGACCGGCGTGGCCTTCACGCGCAACCCGGCCACCGGCGAGCGCGCGCTCTACGGCGAGTTCCTGGTCAATGCCCAGGGCGAAGACGTGGTCGCCGGCATCCGCACGCCGCAGAACATCACCGAGGCCGCGCGCAAGCAGGCAGGTTCCGACGCCCCCTCACTCGAAATGGTGATGCCCGAGGCGTTCAAGAAGTTCGCCGGCTACTGCAGCGTCCTCGAGAAGCACTATCGTGACATGCAGGACATGGAGTTCACGATCGAGGACGGTCATCTGTGGATGCTGCAGACCCGCAACGGCAAGCGCACCACCAAGGCTGCCCTCAAGGTCGCCATCGACATGGCCAACGAAGGCCTGATCAGCAAGGAAGAGGCGGTTCTGCGCATCGAGCCGGCCGGCCTCGACCAGCTGCTCCATCCGACCATCGACCCGAAGGCGAAGCGCGACCTGGTCGCCACCGGCCTGCCGGCCTCGCCCGGCGCGGCTTCCGGTGAATGCGTCTTCAATTCCGACGAGGCCGAAGCGCTCAAGGCTCAGGGCCACAAGGTGGTCCTGGTCCGCGTCGAGACCAGCCCGGAAGACATTAACGGCATGCACGCCGCCGAGGGCATCCTGACCGCGCGCGGCGGCATGACCAGCCACGCGGCCGTGGTCGCCCGTGGCATGGGCAAGCCCTGCGTCTCCGGCGCCGGCGGTATCCGCGTCGACTACAATGCCCAGACGATGACGGCCAGCGGCCGCTTGTTCAAGAAGGGCGACATGATCACCATCGACGGCAGCAACGGTGAAGTGCTTGCCGGCCTAGTGGCGATGCGCGAGCCGGAAATGTCGGGCGACTTCGCCCGGCTGATGGAGTGGGCCGACGGGGTCCGCCGCATGAAGGTCCGCGCCAACGCCGAGACGCCGATGGACGCCAAGGCGGCGCGTTCCTTCGGCGCCGAGGGCATCGGCCTGTGCCGTACCGAGCACATGTTCTTCGATGCCGACCGCATCATCGCGGTGCGCGAGATGATCCTCGCGGATACGCAGGATGGCCGGCGCGCCGCGCTTGCCAAGATCCTGCCCATGCAGCGCAGCGATTTCGTCGAGCTGTTCGAGATCATGAAGGGCCTGCCGGTGACCATCCGCCTGCTCGACCCGCCGCTGCACGAGTTCCTCCCCAAGACCGAGGAGGAGATCGCCGACGTCGCCAAGGCGATGAACGTCGATCCGGAGAAGCTGCGCGACCGCACCGTTGCCCTGCACGAGTTCAACCCGATGCTCGGCATGCGCGGCTGCCGTCTGGCCGTTGCCTATCCGGAGATCGCCGAGATGCAGGCGCGCGCCATCTTCGAGGCCGCCTTCGACGTGGCCAAGAAGTCTGGCGAGACGATCGTGCCCGAGGTCATGGTGCCGCTGGTTGCGACCAAGGCCGAACTCGATCTGGTCAAGGGCCTGATCGACAAGACCTATGCGGAAGTGGCCAAGGAACGCGGCGCCGAACTGAAGTATCAGGTCGGCACGATGATCGAACTGCCGCGTGCGGCCCTCCAGGCGGGCAAGATCGCAGAGACGGCCGAGTTCTTCTCCTTCGGCACCAACGACCTGACGCAGACCACCTTTGGCATCTCGCGCGACGACGCCGCGAGCTTCCTGGGGGCCTATCTCTCGGCCAACATCCTGCCCGGCGACCCCTTCGTGTCGATCGATCAGGACGGCGTCGGCGAGATGGTCAAGATCGCGGCCGAGCGCGGCCGGGCGACCCGCAAGAACCTGAAGCTGGGCATCTGCGGCGAGCATGGCGGCGATCCGGCTTCGGTCAAGTTCTGCGACAAGGTCGGGCTCGACTACGTGTCGTGCTCGCCCTTCCGAGTGCCGATCGCGCGTCTGGCGGCGGCTCAGGCGACCATCGTCGCCAAGGGCGCCAAGGGATCGAGCACGGCCTGAGCATGACCTGAATAGGGCCCCGCAAAAGCCCTGAGACCAACGCATTATCGCCCCCTTTGGCGGGTTTCCTCCCGCCGGAGGGGGCGGTTTTATTTTGAAACGTGCTTTTCCCATTAACCGAGTTTCAAGGTTAATCCCCCATCACTTGACGATCCTGGGGTAGCGCAGCCACCCGCCAGGCGGGCCCGGATGTGCTCATGTGTCAGTAGCGTCGGTGGAGTAACCGCGTGGTCGTACGGGGGAGACAGCGCAAGCGGATCCGCAGGAAATGGCCTGCCGGTCTCGGCCGCCTTGTCCTCGCCGGCCTGCTGCTGTCGCTGTCCACCCACAAGCTCGCCCATCAGGATGCACCCGATACCGCCCGCCGCATCGCCGCCGGGGCCGCACTCGATCCGACCGTCACCGGATCGATCGCCGCCGTCGAACACATCAACCGGGCACCGAAATCGGACCGCCTCGCCGCCCGGCGGCCACCGACCATCTCGGCAGGCGTTCTGAAGGCCGCAAGCCTCTTCGCGGCGCCGGATTCCGGTCCGACGCCGCTCATGGCCTTCGTCCTGCCCCCGGCCAAGACCGACGCGGTGGCAACCAGTGCGCCGCCACGCGCGACGACACCGTCGGTGCCGAAGCCGACATCGGATGCCACCGCCAAGGCGACGGCGCTCGCCTATGCCGACCCCGACGCCGGCGAGAAGAATGCCAGCAAGATCTTCGATGCGGTGATGGCCAAGAAGGGCCGTGGCGCGCTCGTTCTCGACCCGAACATCGACGCCCAACATGCCTGGGTGAACTATGCGCTGCCGGCCAATGTGCACTCGGCCAGCGAAGTCAAATGCCTGGCCACGGCCATCTATTTCGAGGCGCGCGGCGAACCCGAGCGCGGACAGATCGCCGTCGCCCAGGTCGTGCTCAATCGCCTGAAGAACCCCGCCTACCCCAATACCATCTGCGCCGTCGTCTATCAGAACAAGAACAGGCGTAACGCCTGCCAGTTCTCGTTTGCCTGCGACGGCCGGCCCGACCGCATCACCGACCGCTCGGCCTGGACGTCCTCGCAGGCGCTGGCCACCAAGATCCTCAACGACGACCGCACGATGTTCCTTCCCGACGTCGGGGCGGCGACCCACTACCACGCCAACTACGTGCGGCCGCGCTGGGCGCGAGCGATGAAGAAGGTCGACAAGATCGGCCGTCACATCTTCTACAAGACGCGCGACGGCGGCTGGGGCTGAGCCCCCGCCGGCGGCTCACTCCCCGCGACGCTGGATGCCGACAAGCAGGGCGTCGTCGATCTCCAGAATATCCCTGGCTTCCTCGATGACCTTCGGGTCAACCGCCACCGGCGACAGGTCGACACCGGCGGCCAGCCGCTTGGCGATCACATTGAGCGCCGCGACCCGGGCGTATTTCTTGTTGTCCGCGGGAATGGCGTGCCAGGGGGCGTAGTCGGTCGAGGTCTTGGCGAACATGTCGTCGGTCGCCCGCGCGTATTCGGCCCACTTCTTGCGATTGCGGAAATCCTCGTAGGAGAGCTTCCAGCGCTTGCCGGGGTTGCGCAGGCGGTCCTGGAACCGGCGGAGCTGCTCCTGCGGCGAGATATGCAGGAAGATCTTGATGACCCGCGTGCCGTGGTCGGAGAGTGCGCGCTCGAAATCGTTGATCTCGCGATAGGCCCGCTTCCATTCGGCGTCGGTGGCGAACTTCTCGATCCGCTCGACCAGGACGCGCCCGTACCAGGAGCGGTCAAAGACCGAGATGGCGCCGTGCGGCGGCAGGCGCTCGAAGAAGCGTGCCAGATAGTGCCGCTGCAGGTAGTAGGGTCGCGGCGCCGAGATCGGCCACACCTTGAAGCCGCGCGGGTCGAGCACCGCGGACATGCAACGGATGGTGCCGCCCTTGCCGGCCGCGTCCCACCCCTCGAAGACGATCGCCGCCGAATGGCCGAGCTTGAGATAGGCCTGCTGGATGGTGCGCAGGCGCTGCTGAACCTTCGCCAGCTCCCTTTCGTAGACCGGTATTTCAAGCGACTTGGAAAGGTCGACCGCGGAGAGGCGTGGCGGCTTGTGCTTCTGTGAACTTGCCGACTTGCTCATTGGTCCCGCCGCCCTGCCAGAGTGTGCTGCCAATCGGTAGCACACTCCGCCGCGAGGCCGAAGCGTCGCCGGCTAATCCGCCTTCGCGATCACGACGTCGAGCGCCAGGTCGAGAATCGGCGCGGAGTGGGTGATCCAGCCGGACGAGATCATGTCGACGCCGGTCCCGGCGATCGGCCCGACCGTTTCCAGCGTGACGTTGCCGGAGGCCTCGGTGATGGCGCGGCCGGCGACCAGTTGCACCGCCTCGCGCATCTCGGCCGGTGTCATGTTGTCAAGCAGCACCGCGTCCGGCCCCTCGACCATCGCCTCGGCGAGCTGGTCGAGCGTGTCGATCTCGATCTCGACCTTGACCAGATGGCCAGCCGCGGTGCGCGCCGCCCGGATCGCGGCGATGACGCCGCCGGCAACCGCGATGTGGTTGTCCTTGATGAGGATGGCGTCGTCGAGGCCGAAGCGGTGGTTCATGCCACCGCCGCAGCGCACCGCGTATTTCTCGAAGGCGCGCAGGCCGGGCGTCGTCTTGCGCGTGTCGCAGATGCGGGCGCGCGTGTGCCGGACGCGATCGACGAAGGCGGCCGTCGCGGTGGCGATGCCGGAGAGGTGGCAGAGGAAATTGAGCGCGACGCGCTCGGCCGAAAGCACGGCACGGGCCGGTCCAGCGACCGTCGCCACGACAGAGCCGGCTTCCACCGCATCGCCGTCGGACGCCGTGGCGTCGAAGCGGATCGCCGGATCGACCGCACGAAAGGCGGCCGCGGCCACATCGAGACCGGCCAGCACGCCGGACTTGCGCGCGACCAGATTGGCCGTGGCCTTCGCATCGACCGGAATCGTCGCAGCCGAGGTGATGTCCCCTGCCCGGCCGAGGTCCTCCTTGAGCGCGGCGCGCACGGCCTCGGCGATCAGCAATTCGGGCAGGACGGGCCGGCCGCTCATGCCGGAACCGCGACGCGCCGCTTGCCGATGGCCTCCGCGCTGATCTGCTCGGCCTCGGCCAGGGTGATGTAGGTGCGATGCTGCCAGGCCGGGTCGTGCTCGGGATAGTCTCCGCGGAAGTGGCCGCCGCGGCTTTCGGTGCGGGCAAGCGCGGCGGCGGCGATGATGCGCGCGGCGGTGAGCACGTTGAGGAAGCGCTCCGAGCGGCAGTCCTCGCCAAGCGCGTCGATGGTCGCCAGAGCCTCGACAAGACCGTCGCGCCGGCGCACGACGCCGACAAGGCTGGTCATGGTCTGGCGCAGGCGGGTGACCTTGGCGGGATCCGGCATCTCGTCCAGAGCCGCGTCGCCGGTCTCCTCGACCGACAGACGCTGCGCCTGCGGCAGATGATCGGCAAGATCGTCGGCGATGCGGGCGCCGAAGGCGAGCGCCTCGAGCAGGGAGTTGGAGGCCAGCCGGTTGGCGCCGTGGGCGCCGGACGAGGTGCATTCGCCGGCGGCCCACAGCCCGTCGAGCGTGGTGCGGCCCTGACCGTCGGTGAGGATGCCACCCATGTGATAGTGCTCGGCGGGCGCGATCGGGATCGGCTCGCTGACCGGGTCGACGCCGGCCTCGCGGCAATAATTGTAGACGGTCGGGAAGTGCTTTTCGAATTCGGCGCCGATCGCCTCGCGGCAATCAAGGAAGGCGCCACGGCCGGCCTCGATCTCGGCATGGACGGCGCGGGCGACGACATCGCGCGGCGCCAGTTCGGCTTGCGGATGGATGGCAAGCATGAAGCGCTCGCCGGCATTGTTGATCAGCCTGGCGCCTTCGCCGCGCAGGGCTTCGGTGGCCAGCGGCGCCGGGTCGCGGCCGACGTTCAGCACCGTCGGGTGAAACTGGACGAACTCGGGGTCGCCGATCACCGCGCCGGCACGCGCCGCCATGGCCAGCCCGCCGCCGGCCGCCTCGTTGGGATTGGTGGTGATCGCATAGAGATGGCCGACACCGCCGGAGGCGAGCACCACCGCCCGTGTTGGAAAACGCAACGCCGGACCGCCGTCGACCGGGCGGGCGACCAGGCCGGTGACGCGCCTGCCCTTGGTGGTCAGGCGCTCGCCGACATAGCCTTCGAACAGGCGGATCGACGGTGTCTTGCGGACATGCGCAATCAGCGCCGCCATGATGGCGGCGCCGGCCATGTCGCCGGCGACGTGGACGACGCGGCGCTCGGAATGCGCCGCCTCGCGCGACATGGCCAGATGGCCGGCAAGGTCGCGGTCGAACGGCACGCCATATTCGAGCAGATCGTGGACGCGATCCGGCGCGTCGGTGATCATCAGGCGGGCGATCTTCTCCGCCACGATGCCGTCGCCGGCGGCGATCGTGTCGGCGAGGTGCTTCTCGATGGAATCGCCATCGGCCATGGCGGCGGCGATGCCGCCCTGCGCCCACGACGACGACGCGCCCTCGCCGATCGGCGCGGCGGAGATGACGGTCACCGGGCGCGGCGCCATGCGCAGCGCGGTGAACAGGCCGCCAAGGCCGCCGCCGACGATGACGACGTCGTCGGACACGACAGGCATGCGGCTGTTGGCCGTTCGATCGAGCATTTCAATGCGCCCGGTTTGTTGGCCGGCCTTGTCGGGAGAGGCCGGCTCTTCTGGTTAGCTCTTCAGGTTGACCATGCGCTCGACGGCGCGACGCGCCTTGGCCGCCACCATCGGGTCCACCGTCACCTCCTCGCCCATGGTGAGCAGGCTGTCGAGAATGCGCGGCAGCGTGATGCGTTTCATGTGCGGGCAGAGGTTGCACGGCCGGATGAAGTCGATGTCCGGGTATTCGGCGGCGACGTTGGACGCCATCGAGCACTCGGTGACCAGGAGCACCTTGGCCGGACGGTTCTTCTCGATCCAGCCGGTCATCTTGGCGGTCGAGCCGGTGAAATCGGCTTCGGCAATTACGTCCGGCGGGCATTCGGGATGGGCGATGATCTGGATGCCGGGATTGGCTTCGCGGTATTCGCGCAGCTCTGCGCCGGTGAAGCGCTCATGCACCTCGCAGGCGCCGGTCCAGGCGATGATCTTGACGTCGGTCTGCGAGGCGACCCACTTGGCCAGATACTGGTCGGGCAGCAGGATGACGCGGTCGCTGCCGAGGCTCTCCACCACCTCGACTGCGTTGGACGATGTGCAGCAGATGTCGCTCTCGGCCTTCACGTCGGCCGAGGTATTGACATAGGTGACCACCGGCACGCCGGGATAGCGCTCGCGCAGCAGGCGCACGTCGGCGCCGGTGATCGAGGCGGCCAGCGAGCAGCCGGCGCGGCGGTCCGGGATGAGCACCGTCTTGTCGGGATTGAGCAGCTTCGCGGTCTCGGCCATGAAGTGCACGCCGCACTGGACGATGACGTCGGCGTCGGTCTTCGAGGCGGCCATGGCGAGCTGGAGCGAATCGCCGGTTATGTCGGCAACGCAGTGGTAGATCTCGGGCGCCTGGTAGTTGTGCGCGAGAATCACGGCGTTACGGGTCTTCTTGAGGTCGTTGATCGCCTTGATGTAGGGCGCCATCACCGGCCACTCGATCGCCGGGATCACGGTCTTGACGCGCTCATAGAGGTGCGCCGTCTCGCGCGCCACCGCGTCGGTGTATTCGAGCGAGGGCATGGGCAGCGATCGCGCCTCGCCTTTGGCTGCGCCTGGGGCGGGCCGTGCCACTGCTTCGGATTCCAGTCCGATCGTCATCCCACGTCTTCTCCGGCAGCTAGTATATGCTCAATTGGAGCATATATCGGAGCTTAAAATAGCCGGCCAAAGCCGGGTTCACGACACCGATATAAGCACGAACCGAGCAAAAGACAAACCGGCGACCCATGACCAGCATGCATGGGTCACATCAGCAGATTTGATTATCTGCCGGCCGCGCCGCCGGCTAGGTTTTCCCCGGGGAAGGAGCGACGCGCATGAAGATCGCGGTAATGGGCGCCGGCGGGATCGGCGGCTACGTCGGCGGTCGCCTGGCCGAAGCTGGCGAAGAGGTCAGCCTGATTGCGCGCGGAGCGCATCTGGCGGCTCTTAAGACATACGGGCTCACCATCGAAAGCCCGCACGGCAATCTCACGCTTCGCGATATCCGTGCCGTCGCCGAGCCGGCGGACGTCGGCCCGGCCGATCTGGTGCTGTTCACCGTCAAGCTGACGGATGCCGATACGGCCGCCCGGGCCATGGTCCCGCTGGTTGGCGCGCAAACCATGATCATCACGTTGCAGAACGGCATCGATAGCAAGGAGATCATCGGCCGCTATGTCGACCCGGCGCAGGTGGCTACCGGCATCATCTACCTGGCCGCCTATATCAAGGAGCCCGGCACCATCATCAATCCAGGCGGCCTGCATCGCATGGTCATCGAGCGCATGGATGGCAATCTCGCGATGGCGGCTTTCTTGGCCGCCTGCGAGCGGGCGGTGGGGCTCGAGGCCTTTCCCGCCGACAACATCGATCACATGCTGTGGGACAAGTTCATCCTGTTGACAGCGTTTGCCGGCGCGACCTGCATCTCGCGCCTGCCGATCGGCGCCGTCTGCCGCCAGCCGGAGACGCTCGACTTCATGCGCCAGCTCGTCGACGAAGCCGTCGCGGTGGCGCGGGCGATGGGGCAGGATTTCGATGATACCCACCGAGAGCGCGTGATCGCTCTCTCGTGGAGCCAGCCCTACGAGCAGAAGGCCTCGATGCTGGTCGACCTGGAGGCGGGCCGGCCACTCGAACTTCCCTGGCTGCACGGCAAGGTGGTCGCGCTCGGCGCCCGCTTCGGCATTCCGACGCCGGCGAGCGCCGCTGTGGTGGCGGCATTGGCGCCCTATGTCGATGGGCCGCCGCGACTCGAAAAGACGCTGGAAGCAGGAGGGCGGACATGACCAGCGAACGGACCAGGCCTGCTCACGGTCTCATGCAGTCGATCCCGATCGTCATCGCGGCCGGCTGCATCATCTCCGCCGTCGGCTTCGGCCCGCGCTCGACCATGGGCTTCTTTCTGACGCCGATCACCAACGACTATGGCTGGGGGCGCGAAGTTTTCGCGCTCGCCATCGCCATCCAGAACCTCGTCTGGGGCATCGGCCAGCCCTTCGTCGGCATGCTGGCAGACCGTTTCGGCACGGCGCGGGTGATCGCCGGCGGCGCGCTCATCTATGCGGCCGGCCTGGCGCTGATGGCGCACAGCGGCACCCCGGTCGCGCTGCAATTGACCGCCGGCGTGCTGGTCGGCGTCGGCATTGCCGGCTCCGCCTTCCTGCTGGTGATGGCGGCCTTTGCGCGGTTGTTGCCGGCCTCGATGCGCACGCTCGGCTTCGGCCTCGGCACCGCCGCCGGCTCGGTCGGCCAGTTCATCTTCGCCCCGCTCGGCCAGGGCTTCATCGCCGCCTATGGCTGGCAGACGGCGCTGGTGCTGATGGCGGGGATCGTGATGGTGGTGCCGGTGCTCGCCTTCGTCGTGCGCGGCAAGCCCGAGGCGATGCCGGCCAACCTCGGCGAAGCCGACCAGACGATCGTGGCCGCGTTGCGCGAGGCGTTCAGTCACGGGTCCTACCGGCTGCTGGTTGCCGGCTTCTTCGTCTGCGGCTTCCAGATCGCCTTCATCACCGTCCATCTGCCGCCTTATCTCATCGATGTCGGCATCCCGGCGATGTACGGCGCCTACGCGGTCGGCCTCATCGGCCTGTTCAACATCATGGGCTCGATCACCTCGGGCGTGCTGTGCGGCCGCATGGAGCGGCGCCGCATCCTCATCGGCCTCTACCTCACCCGCTCGGCGCTCATCGCCATCTTCATCCTGCTGCCGCCAAGCATCCCCTCGACGCTGATCTTCTCGGCGCTGATCGGCTTCCTGTGGCTGTCCACCGTGCCGCCCACCCAGCAGATCGTCGCCGTCATGTTCGGCACGCGCTACATGGCGACGCTGTTCGGCTTCGTCTTCTTCTCGCACCAGGTCGGCTCGTTCCTCGGCGTCTGGCTCGGCGGCTATCTCTACGACACGACCGGCTCCTACACGATCGTGTGGTGGCTGTGCGTGGCGCTCGGCGTCGCCTCGGCGCTGGTGCACGCGCCGATCGACGAGCGCGCCGTCGAGCGACCGGCGCTGGCTGCCTGAGCGCCGACGCGCTCGCCTATCCGGGCAGCAAGCGCCTATGGTGCGATCCGACAGGAATGAGGGAGGAGACAACGTGGACCGCTTCAAGGCGCTGCTGATCACCCGCGACGAGGCGACCAAGGCGCAATCGGTGGCCGTCACCGAATTGGGCCTTGCCGATCTCATGCCGGGCGACGTCGACGTCCGTGTCGAACATTCGACGGTCAACTACAAGGACGGTCTGGCGATCACCGGCAAGCTGCCGGTGGTGCGGCGCTTCCCGATGATCCCCGGCATCGATCTTTCCGGCACGGTGACCGCCTCCTCCCACGCAGGCATCAAACCGGGCGACAAGGTGGTGCTCAACGGCTGGGGCGTCGGCGAGGTCCATTACGGCGGCTATGCCCAGATGGCGCGGGTCTCCGGCGATTGGCTGATCCCGCTGCCGGCGGGCATGAGCGGTGCTGAAGCGATGGCGATCGGCACCGCCGGCTACACCGCGATGCTCGCTTTGCTGGCGCTGGAGAAGCATGGCGTGAAGCCGGCCGACGGCCCGGTGGTGGTGACCGGTGCGGCCGGCGGTGTCGGCTCGGTCGCCGTCACCCTGCTTGCCGGCGCCGGCTATTCCGTTCACGCGGTGACCGGCCGCACCGACATGATCGACTATCTCAAGGGGCTCGGCGCCAGCGCAATCGTGTCCCGCGACGAACTGACCGCACCACCGAAGCTGCTCGCCAAGGAACGCTGGGCGGCCGGCATCGATTCTGTCGGCAGCACCATGCTCGCCAACGTGCTCTCGCAGACCCAAGCCGGCGGCGCCGTCGCCGCCTGCGGCAATGCCGCCGGCATGGAGCTGCCGACCTCGGTGGCGCCGTTCATCCTGCGCGGCGTGGCGCTTCTCGGCATCAACTCGGTCACCGTGCCGAAGCCCTTGCGCATCGCGGCATGGCAGCGCCTTTCCCGCGATGTCGACCACGGCAAGCTCGCCGCCATGACCGCCACCATCGGCTTCGACGGCATCGTGCCGGCGGCCCACGCCATCGTCGAGGGCAAGGTGCGCGGCCGGCTGGTGGTCGAGATCGACTGATCGTCGGTCAGACGGCGCCGTGCATCAGGCCCGGCCACAGGCCAAAGACGCCGATCAGGATGAGATAGATCGCGACGATGTAGTTCAAGAGCCGCGGCATGATCAGGATGAGGATGCCGGCGATCAGCGCGACCAGCGGCTGTATGGCGATTGCGCCCATGTACATGGGAATCTCCTTGGTTGGCGCCCGTACGGGCGCCAACAGGCAGGCGCCGCACGGCCACGCTTGTCAACCCGGACAGGTTCCATGAGTTCCCGATGCGGAAGCGACGGGCCTTACCCGCCGACCCGCGAGAAGTCGGCGACGCTAAGCGTCGCCTGGCGCAGGCGGTCGAGCAGCTTCAGCCGGTTGGCGCGGAGTTTCGCGTCGTCGACATTGACCATGACCTTGTCGAAGAAGGCATCGACGGCGGGGCGCAGGCGCGCCAGCGCCGACATCGCCGCCTGGAAATCCTCGATCTCGACGGCCGCCTTGGCCTCGCTGCCGGACGAGGCGATCGCCTCGAACAGAGCGCGCTCCTCCGGCTCGACGACGAGCTGGGCATCGACGGCGCCGCTGTAACGTTCACCCGACTTACGCTCTTCGTCGCGCAGGATATTGGCGGCGCGGCGGAAGCCGGCGACCAGGTTGGCGCCGTCGTCGGTGTCGAGAAAGCCGGCGAGCGCCTCGATACGGCGCACGATCATGACCAGATCGTCCTGGTCGCCAAGCGCGAAAACGGCGTCGACCAGATCGTGGCGGGCGCCCTGCTCGCTGAGTTGCACCTTGAGCCGGTCGGCGAAGAAGGCGAGCAGGTCGCTCAGCACCTCCTCGCGCACGAAGAATTCGTTCGCCTCGCCGGCGTCGCCGGTCGTGGCGCGGATCGAGGCGGCGACCGTGTCCGCGTGCCTGGAGAAGACCTGCAGCAGGTGCAGGCGAATGCCGTGCTCGAGGACCAGCCGGATGACGCCGAGCGCCGCGCGGCGGAGCGCAAAGGGGTCCTTCGAGCCGGTGGGCTTCTCGCCCGCCGCCCAGAAGCCGATGAGCATGTCGAGCTTGTCGGCGAGCGCCACCGTGATGGCTACCGGATCGCCGGGCACACGGTCGGACGGGCCGACCGGCCGATAGTGATCCTCGATCGCGGTGGCGACCGACAGGTCCTCGTCGCCGGCGGCGGCATAGTAGCGCCCCATCAGGCCCTGCAGCTCCGGGAATTCGCCGACCATCTCGCTGACGAGATCGGCCTTGGCGAGTTCAGCGGCGCGTTCGGCGAGCTTGCCGTCGGCGGGTACCAGCGGCGCGATCTCGCGCGCCAGCCGCTTGAGGCGTTTGACGCGCTCACCCTGCGTGCCGAGCTTCTCGTGGAAGACGATCGTATCGAGCTTGGGCAGCCGCTGCTCGAGCGTGGTCTTGAGGTCGGTCTCCCAGAAATAGCGGGCGTCGGCGAGCCGGGCGCGGATGACGCGCTCATTGCCGGCGATGATCGCCTTGCCGCCATCGCTGGACGCGATATTGGCGACCAGGATGAAGCGGTTGGCCAGCGTCGCCTGCCGCGCGGCGAGACGCCGGGTTATGGCGTTGGCGCTGGCCGCGCCGCGGTTGAGCACGAAGCATTTCTGGTTGGCGCGGATGGTGGCGCGGATGACCTCCGGGGGAATTTCCAGGAAGCCCTCGTCGAAACTGCCGACCAGGACCACCGGCCATTCGACCAGCCCGGCCACCTCTTCCAGTAGGGCATCGTCCTCGACCAGTTCGAGACCGAGCGCCAGCGCCTGATTGTGCGCATCGGCGAGGATCATCTCCCTGCGCCGGTCGGCATCGAGGACGACCTTGGCGCGCTCAAGCTTGACCACATAGTCGTCGAAGCGCTTCACCTGGATCGCATCCGGCGCCATGAAACGATGGCCGTAAGTCGTATCGCCGGACCTGAGGCCGTCGACCGCGAACGGCACGACCTCGGTGTCGGACGTTTCGGGGCCGAAGACACAGAGGATGGAATGGAGCGGCCGCACCCAGGTGAGGCTGCCGGCGGTGCCTGAGCTTTCACCCCAGCGCATCGACTTCGGCCACGGGAACGACCGGATGATGCCGGGCATGAAGTCGGCGATGACCTCCGGCGCCGGGCGGCCGGGCTTCTCGATCATGGCGACGTAGAAATCGCCCTTCTTGTCCGGCTGGACAGTCGCCTGCTCGATTCGATCCAGGCCGGCACCGCGCAGGAATCCCTCGATCGCCTTGTCCGGCGCGCCGACGCGCGGACCCTTGCGCTCCTCGCGCTGGTCGGGCGAGCGCGCCGGCAGGCCGTGGACGGTCAGTGCCAGGCGGCGGGGCGTGGCGAAGGCCTTGGCACCCTCATAGACAAGGCCGGCATCGACCAGCGCATCGGTGACCATCTTGCGCAGGTTCTCGGCCGCCCGCCGCTGCATGCGGGCGGGGATTTCCTCGGAAAACAACTCAAGCAGAAGGTCAGGCATACGGGCAATCTTGGGTCGGAAGGGAGGCGCGAAGCGCGGAAATTCGCCGCTTTCTACCACGCTTTGGGGCTTTTCCTAGCCCGCCTGGGCCATCCGCCTGAAGCCTTTGTCCGCCGGCCCCTAACCGGCGAATTCGTAAATCGTCAGGCTGTCCCAGGCGCCGTGGACGACGGCTGCCGCCCGGTAATGGGCGGCGAGGTACCGCTCCGCCCGGTCGAGGCGCTGGGGCAGGACGGTGACGCGCCGGACTTGCGGATTGGCCAGCACGATGAAGCGCGGATTTGCCGCCAGTGCGGTCCCCAGCGGATCCGGCGAAGGCGTCTTGAAGGCCGACAGAAGGTGGGTCGTGTGGAAATAGGGTGAGGGCGGCAGCGCGCCGGTCGCCGTATAGAGGTCGGTACCGCGATTGAGCACGAGCAGCCGGTCCTTCCTCGGATCGATGCCGAGATTATGAAAGGCTTCCACCGCCTTGGCGGTCATCAGGCGATCGATGTTCCACGGGTCCTGCGTGAACAATTCGCGATGTTCCGTGTAGGCGAGCGTCACCGCGGCCAGCACGATCGATGCCAACAGCGCGGCCCGGCGCCGCGTGGGCGCAACGCGCAGGCCATAGCAGAAGAACGCCCCGGCCAGGATCAGCAGCGGCGGCACGATGCCGAGCAGATAGTAGTCGCAGAGCACGCGGCCGAACACGACGCTGGCCAGCGAAAAGGCCAGCCACGCACCCGCCATCACCAGCAGGCGTGCCGGAACGGCCGACCTCACCAGTTCGAGACGCAGCAGGGTCCAGATCGCACCGCCCCACAGGAAGATCAGCACCGAGGAGAGGAGGATGGCGTTCGCGAACGCGCCAGGCAACGTGAGATAGCGCGCGAACATCGGCCCGTAGCTCGCGACGACCGACGAATCGAGACGGCGCATCGCCAACACGATGACGGCGTCGAACATTTCGCGGAAGTGGCCAATGGCGAGGAAGTAAGCCGAAAAGCCAAGCGCCGGAAGGGCCGCGCCGGCGACGAAGAGGGCCAGCATCTTCAGCCGTTCGCCGCGGGCGCCATAGATGGCGAGCGTGATGAAGGCGGCAGCCGCCTCGAAGACGGCGGTCTGCCGGATCATGCCGGCGCTGCCGATCGCCAGTCCCGCGAGGAACGCGGCGATCAGCCGCCGGCGCGTCGGGACATCGTCGTTGGTGGCGGCGACGACGGCTGCAAAGGCGGCGATGACGAAGGGCAACTGCAGCAGCATGTTGACGGCGGACGTGCCGTTGAAGGCGAGCGTGTAGACGGGGTAGAGCGCTGCGGTCCAGATGGCGAGACGACCCGAATTGACCGGACGCAGCATGCAATAGAGCCCGGCCGCGCCGGCTGCGACGGCGACGATCTCCAGCCCCTTGATGGTGGCGTAGGAGGCGCCGAAGATCGCTTGAGCAATGGCATAGACGAGAAAGACGCCCGGCGGCTTGATGTCGAACGCGGTGACGTAGGGAAGGCCGCCGCGCAACCATTCGCGCGCGATCACCGAATAGAAGAACTCATCGCCGTCGGCGGTGCCGTAGAACGGCAGGCGGACGGCCGCGGTCCACACCAGGATCAGGACGAGCGGCAGCGCGATAGCCAGCGCCCGCTCGGGCCATGCGGTGGCCGCGCCGGTTCCGGGCGCCGTGTCGCGCGCTATCCCGAAATTGGAGAGGGCCATGCCGCCACCCGCAAGTTGCGTCCGCCTTACGGGTAAAGATTTGCGGTTACGGCGGCGTTAAGACATTGGGCGGAATTCGCCCCGCTTACGCCCCGCCGCCGGCCGTCTGCAGCCAGGCGGCGCCGCAGGCCTTGGCCAGGTCGCGCACCCGCAGGATGTAGCTCTGCCGCTCGGTCACCGAGATGACGCCGCGCGCATCGAGCAGGTTGAAGGCGTGGCTCGCCTTGATGCACTGGTCATAGGCCGGCAGCGCCATGAGGTGTCTGTCGGGGGTCGAGCCGTCTTCCAGATATTTTCGGCAGGCGGCCTCGGCCATGCGGAACTGCTCGAACAGCATGTCGGTGTCGGCGAACTCGAAATTGTGCCGCGAGAATTCCTGCTCGGCCTGCAGGAAGACGTCGCCATAGGTGACCTTGTCGTCGCCCTCGCGGCCGTTGAAGTTCAAGTCGTAGACGTTGTCGACGCCCTGGATGTACATGGCCAGCCGTTCCAGCCCGTAGGTCAGCTCGCCGGAGACCGGCGAACATTCGAAGCCGGCGACCTGCTGGAAATAGGTGAACTGCGACACTTCCATGCCGTCGCACCAACATTCCCAGCCGAGCCCCCAGGCACCCAGCGTCGGGCTCTCCCAGTCGTCCTCGACGAAGCGCACGTCGTGCAGCGCCATGTCGAGGCCGATGGCCCTGAGCGAGTTCAGATAGAGGTCCTGCAGGTCGTCCGGCGACGGCTTGATGATGACCTGGAACTGGTAATAGTGCTGCAGCCGGTTGGGGTTCTCGCCGTAGCGGCCGTCCTTGGGCCGGCGCGAGGGCTGCACATAGGCCGCCTTCCACGGCCTGGGCCCGAGCGACCTGAGCGTGGTCGCCGGATGGAATGTGCCCGCCCCCATCTCCATGTCGTAGGGCTGCAGGATGGCGCAGCCGTAATCCGCCCAATAGCGCTGAAGCGTCAGGATCAGCCCCTGGAACGAGCGTTCCGGGCGCATGTGGGCAGGGATGTCTTCGGTCACGGCGGCGGTTCCAGAAGGAGAAAGGGCCGCGCAGCACGCGGCGCGTCCCTTTTAGACGGCGCACTGGCAGGGTCAAGCGAAGGCCGGTCAGCCCTTGGGCGGGCGATAGACGCCGGTCACCGGGTCCTTCTCCAAAGTGAGCTGACCGGGCACCTCTTCGTCCTGTCTGGTCGGCTTCGGCGCGCTGCGGAAGCTCGCCTTCACCGATTCGATGCGCCGCCGCACCCGCCACCACAGGTACATGACGAGCAGGAAAAGGATGACGATGAGTTCGAGGCGGCTCATGGAACAGTCCTACAGGCCAAACCGGCTCAGCATCAAATGCTCGTCGATGGCGGCCGTGACGCGCCCGATAAGGCCGGCGGCAAGGCGGTCGCTGCCGCCGAGGCCCAGCCGGCGGCGCAGCATGCCCTTCTCCATCGGTATCACCTTGAGCCGCACCTTCTCGCCATAGGCCTCGCGCAACACGGAGCGCAAATCGCCGATGCGGTCGGCAAGGCCGAGTTCGATGGCCTTGTTGCCCGACCAGAAGGCACCGGTGAACAGATCCGGATCATGGGAAAGCTTGCCGTTGCGGCGCTCCTTCACGAGGCCGATGAAAGCGGCATGGACGTCCTCCTGAAGCGCGGCCAAGCGGGCGACGTCTTCCTCGCGCTCGGGCTTGAAGGGGTCGAGGATGGCCTTGTTCTTGCCGGCGGTGTGGACGCGCCGCTCGACGCCGATGCGCTCGATCAGGCCGGTGAAGCCGAAGCCGGCGGAGACGACGCCGATCGAGCCGACGATCGAGCTCGGGTCGACGACGATCTCGTCGCCGGCGGCGGCGATCATGTAGCCGCCGGAGGCGGCGACATCCTCGACCGCGACGATCACCTTCTTCTTCTTCTCCGCGGCGAGCGCGCGGATATGGCGGAAGATCAGGTGCGATTGCGCCGCGGCGCCACCGGGCGAATTGACCACGAGGGCGACGGCCGGCGCCGATTTGACGGCGAAAGCGCGATCGAGCGGTGCGGCCACCGACTGCAGCGTCAGGCCCTGGCGCAGCGGTCCGAGGCTGCCGATGACGCCCGACAGGCGCACCACCGGGATGACCGGCCCCTCGCCTCTGAGGCGCGCTGGAATCAGCGATTTCAGTGAGAAAGCCACGGTCGTTACCTCGTCGGTTCAGGCCCCGCGCGCGCCCCATGCCGGGTGGGCGCCGGCAAGCGCGGCACCATCGCGCAGGATGTTTTCTACCGGCGACACATAGGCCCCACCGCTGGCGCCGTGAAGGACAAGGGCGGGAAGAAGGCGCGTTGGGGCGCGGCTGCCCTTTGTCGCAGCCACCAGGATGCGGTGGGCCGGTTCGCCGGCGCGCGGCTGGACGGGCAGGATATCGAGCGCGCCGAAGCGGCTCCCGAGTGCCGCCAGCAGCGCGCCGATGCCGTCGGCCCGGAAGATGGCAACCAGCCGCCCGCCCGGCTTCAAGACCGAAGCGGCGGTGCGAAACCACAGATCGAGGCCGCCCTCGCCCAGCACGTGCGCCGCCGCCCGCGCGGCGCCGGGCGGCGCGGTGGTGGTTGCCGGAACATGGAACGGCGGATTGGTGAGGACCGCGTCGGCCATGGCGCGGCCAAGGCCGGCCGCCGAGCGCACCGCTTCGGCGGCCTCGACATCGGTCATCACGATGGTCAGGCGGGGGGCGAAGCCGCGGTTGGCCGGCCGTGCCAGTGCCGCGCGGGCGCAAGCAACGGCATCCTTGTCGCGATCGACGAGAACGACCCGGGCTGCGCGACAGCGGGCCGCCGCAACCATGCCGGCAACCCCGGCGCCGGCACCAAGGTCGACGATCGTGCCGGCGAAATCCGGTTCAAGGGCGGCGCCGAGCAAAACCGCTTCCAGCCCGGAGCGATGGTGGCCGCGCGTCGGCTGGACGGCCTCGACCCGCCCGCCGATGAAGGCATCGACGGTGGTCACCGGCGGGCCGGCCTCCACCATGCCGGTGGTCATCCTTTCCTCGGCCTCTCGAGTTCGGCTCCGATCCCGGCGTCGCGCAGGATGGCGCGCGCGGCATCGAGCCGATCGCTGGGGACCAGCATGCGGCGCGGTATCACACCCAGCGAGCCCTCGACGACGCTCATGTTCTGGTCGAGGACGAGGACCTCGATGCCAGCGTCGCGCATCAAGCTCTCGACAAAGGAAATCACAACCAAGTCGTTGGTTTTCAACAGCTCTTCCATCTCGGCCCACAGCTCTCCGGCGCCCTCTCGCGGTCGCCGCCACGTTAGTTGGTCAACGGGCGTGGCACAATCGCCGCTCAGGCCTTGTTCCGCCACCGCCGCTCGTCCCGGGGCACCTGCCGGCGGCGCATCGGCGTTCGCCTGAGGGTTGATTGGCGGCCACAAAATCGCTTCGCCGGAATGGTTCTATCTGGCCGGGAAAGGCTCTATGGTCCCCTGAAAGCCAATTGCGGAGCAGGTGCGTGGGTGTCGTCATCGCCCTGGATGAGGGCAAGAACAGGCCGAATGCGAGCATCGAGCCGCTGGTGCGGCTGACGCGCGAGGCCATGGCCGCGGTCAATGAGATCATTCTCTCGCGCGCCGGATCCCAGGTCGAGCTGATCCCCGAGATCGCCCGTCACCTGATCGATTCGGGCGGCAAGCGCTTGCGCCCCATGCTGACCATCGCCGCAGCGGAGATGTGCGGGCACAACGGCGACGGCCGGGTGAAGCTGGCGGCCTCGGTGGAATTCATGCACACCGCCACGCTGCTCCACGACGACGTCGTGGACGAAAGCGACATGCGGCGCGGCAAGGCCGCCGCCCGCATGGTGTGGGGCAATCAGGCGTCGGTTCTGGTCGGCGACTATCTGCTCGGTCAGGCGTTCAAGATGATGGTCGAGGTCGGCTCGCTCGATGCCCTCGACATCCTCGCCAACGCCGCGGCGGTCATCGCCGAGGGCGAGGTCATGCAGCTCGACGCTGCGCAGAACACCGCCACGACCGAAGACGAATACCTCGCCGTGATCCAGGCCAAGACCGCGGCGCTGTTCTCGGCAGCGGCGGAAGTCGGCCCGGTGCTCGGCAACCGGTCGCGCAGCGAACGCGCCGCCTTCCGCTCCTACGGCACCAATCTCGGACTCGCCTTCCAGCTCGTCGACGATGCGCTCGACTACGGCGGCAACTCGCAGCAACTGGGGAAACGCGTCGGCGACGATTTCCGCGAGGGCAAGATCACGTTGCCGGTGGTGCTCTCCTACCGGCGCGGGAGCGATGCCGACCGGGCCTTCTGGAAACGGGTGCTGGAGGACGGCCAGATCGAGGACGGCGACCTGGAGCGTGCGGTCCAGCTGATGCGCAGCCAGGATGCGATTGCCGACACGATCGAGCGGGCACAGCATTTCGGCGCCGTCGCGCGCGACGCGCTGGCGCCTTTTCCTGATTCGCCCCACAAATCTGCCCTTATCGAGGCGGTAGACTTCTGCGTCGGTCGGGTTAATTGAAATCCGGCCGGATGCTTCTAGGCTGGCTTGCGGTGGTGGCGCGAAATCGTCATCCTGCCGTCAAGCCGTTGTTATTGCTCAAGTAGCGAGGGTCATAATCTTGCCGAATCGCCTCAGCATCGGCCTCGCCGCCCTGGCCAGCCTCATCGCGTGGAGCACGGCAGCCTCTGCCAGTGCGGTCGCCGACCTTTCCACGACGCTTGCCGGCAGCTACCTGGCGGCGCGCAGCGCCGACGTAGCCAAGGACATTGGCGCCGCCGCCAGCTTCTACAGCGACGCGCTTTCCGACGACCCCTCAAATCCGACGTTGCTTGAGCGCACCACCATTCTCAACGTTGCCAACGGCAATCTCGAACAGGCCTTCGATCCGGCCGAACGGCTGATCAAGATCGACGATGGCAACCCGATGGCTCGCCTGGTTCTGGCGGTGCGCTCGCTCAAGCAGCACGACTATGCCGCCGCGACCAGCGGCCTTGCCAATGTCGCCAAGGCGCCGCTGGCGACGCTCACCGTCGGGCTGATCGACGGCTGGGCCGATTTCGCCCTCGGCAACGTCGACAAGGGGCTGGCGACGATCAAGGCCCTCAACGGGCCGAACTGGTACGGCATCTTCAAGGACTACCAGAGCGCGCTGATCCTCGACGCCGGCGGGCGCACCAGTGAGGCCGCCGTCATCATCACCAAGGCCTACAACACCGACAACTCGGCGCTGAGGGTGGTTGAGGGCTATGCCCGCATCATGGCGCGTGCCGGCAAGCGTGACGAAGCCATCAAGGCACTGACCGATTTCGCCGGGGTGTCGGCGCTGCACCCGGCGGTCAAGGAGTTGCTCGACGACCTTCGCGCCGGCAAGGCGATCGCTCCGGTGGCGGCAACTCCGGATCAAGGCGTTGCTGAGGCGCTCTACGGACTGGGCTCCGCCATCGGCAGCGACGGCGGACCGGAATTGCCGATGGCCTACCTGCAGCTGGCGCTCTATCTGAACCCGACGCTGTATCTGGCCGACATGGCCACCGGCGATGTGCTGCAGGCCGCGTCGCGCTGCGACGAGGCCATTGTTGCCTATGAGCGCGTTCCCGAGGCGCTGGCGCTGCGCCGCAACGCCGACCTGCAGATCGCGGCCTGCCTGCAGGATCTCGGCAAACCCGAGAAGGCGGTGCGCTATGTCGAGCGTGTGCTCAACGCCGATCCGAACGACATCGAGGCAGCCGTCACGCTCGGCGATATCTACCGGGCGATCGACAAATTCACGCAAGCCGCGGACGCCTACAGCCTTGGCATTGCGGCGATCAAGACGGAAACCGCGGACGACTGGCGCATCTACTACTATCGCGGCGTCGCCGAGGAGCGCAGCAAGCAGTGGCCGAAGGCCGAAGCCGACTTCCAGCACGCGCTGAAGCTCAACCCCACCCAGCCCTCGGTGCTCAACTACCTTGGCTATTCCTGGGTGGACAAGGGCATGAATCTCGACCAGGCGCTGGCGATGATCAAGCAGGCGGTCGACCTCAGGCCGAACGACGGCTACATCGTCGACAGCCTCGGTTGGGCCTACTACAAGCTGCAGCGCTACAAGGACGCGGTGACGACGCTGGAGCGCGCCATCGAGCTCAAGCCCGAGGATTCGACCATCAACGATCACCTCGGGGACGCCTATTGGCAGGTCGGCCGCAAGCTCGAAGCGACATTCCAGTGGGCCCATGCACGCGACATGAACCCGGAGAAGGACCAGTTGCCGGCAATCCTCGACAAGCTGCAACACGGTCTGAAGACTGCCGGCAGCAAATCTGTGATCAAGATCAAGGCCGCCGGCACGCCCGCCGTCGACCAGCACGCTGCCCAGACCCAGCCGATCACCGCAGGAGCGAATTGAGCGCGAAAGCCGGGCGGCCATAGCAGCCATCCATGGACCAGGTCGCAAAAGCCATTGAGGAAGCCACCGGCGCGGGCAATTCGGAACTGGCCAGCGCCAAGATCAACCTGGCGCTTCACGTCGGAGCGGAACGCGCCGACGGCTACCACAATCTCGAAAGCCTGGTGGTGTTCGCCGACATCGCCGACGTGGTGACGGCGCGGCCGGCGCCGAAGGCCACCAACGCCACGATGCTCGATATCGCCGGCCCGTATGCCGATCTGCTCACGCAAACCACCGCGCCGACGGCAAATCTCGTTCTGCGCGCGGCCGAAGCAATGGCCGCATCCGGCTCAAGGCGCCGCGTCAGGCCGGTGCACCTCAGTCTCGCCAAACGCATTCCGGTCGCCGCCGGTCTTGGCGGCGGCTCGGCGGACGCGGCAGCGACGATCAGGCTGCTTGACCGCCTGTGGGGCCTCGAGCTGAAGCCCGCAAAGCGTGCCGAGATCGCGCTCACGCTCGGTGCCGACGTGCCGATGTGCCTGGTGTCTCGGCCGCTGATCGCGCGCGGCATCGGCGAGCAGGTGACACCGGTCGGCGGCATCCCGCCGCTGGCGGTGGTGCTCGCCCATCCGGGCATCAGCATGCCGACGGCCGCGGTGTTCGCCGGCCTTGGCAACGAGCAGCGCTCGCCACTGCCGAACCTGCCGCCGAAGTTCAAATCGGCCCTCGAACTCGTCCACTGGCTGAGGCAGACGCGCAACGACCTGATCGACCCGGCGCGGGTGGTGTCGCGCAAGGCGGTGGCCGCCGCCAAGGCACTGGCCAGCGATCCGGATTGCCTGTTTGCGCGCATGTCGGGCTCCGGCGCCGCCGCCTTCGGCATCTTCGTCAAGCCGGCGGCGGCCGAACGCGCTGCCGAACGCATCAGAGCGGCGAAGCCGGACTGGTGGGTCGCCGCGGCGACGACCGGCGGCTCCTGAACACGGCGCGCGAGGACGACACCATGGCAGACCCCAAGCCCTTCATCCCCATCAGCTTCGCGGTGCTGACCGTCTCCGACAGCCGCACGCTGGATGACGACCGCTCGGGCACGACGCTCGCCGAGCGCATCGCCGCCGCCGGCCACAGGCTCGCCGACCGCGCCATCGTGCCGGACGACCTCCGCCGCATCCGCGCCAAGGTGCGCAAGTGGATCGCCGATCCGGCGATCGACGCGGTCATCACCACCGGCGGCACCGGCTTTACCGGCCGCGACGTGACGCCGGAGGCGGTCGAGCCGCTGTTCGACAAGCGCATGGACGGCTTCTCCGTCGTCTTCCACCGCTTGAGCTACGACAAGATCGGCACCTCGACGATCCAGTCGCGGGCAACCGCCGGGCTTGCCAACGGCACCTTCGTCTTCTGCCTGCCGGGCTCGCCCGGTGCCTGCCGAGACGCCTGGGACGGCATCCTGGTCAAGCAGTTCGACTACCGCCAGCCGCCGTGCAATTTCGTCGAGATCATGCCGCGCCTCGACGAGCATCTGAAGCGCGCGAAGCTTCGGAAGCCGGTGCCGTAGCCCGGGACATTTCGGCCAGCCACGCGGTCTTGGCGACCAGACGAGCGGAGCGGCCGCCACGCATAAGCCCACGCAGCCAGGCGAGCGGACCGGTGGTCAGCCGCCCGCCGCGGAACGTCGCCGAGCGCTTCTGCGCCTGACCGCCCTCGAGCGCCTGGTCGATGAAGGCCATGGCGTCGGCCTGCCATTCGGGCTGAAAGATGTGCGAGGCGGGGGTGAACAGCAGCCAGTCGCCACGCGCCTGATCGACAGCGGCGCGCCGGGCATCGCCCGCCTCACCGGCATCGATGATCGTGCAACCGGCGGCGTCGGCCACCTGGCGCGTGCCGTCATGCGAGCCGTGATCGACGACGATGACGTCGCGGATGAGGCCTTCGGTCGCCGCCGGCACCAGCGCGGCCAGCGCGTGCGCGAGGCTGACCTCCTCGTTCTTGGTCTCGATGATGGCCGTGATCATGGCTCGTTCATACGGCACGCGCTTGGCCCGTGACGAACGGAAATTGTGCCGGATTGTCATATTTGAAGTTTGTTCTTGATTTGTTCCATCGTGCGCACTAGGAATATTTTCATGGACGCGCACCTGCCCCGATTCACAGAAAACGCCGGTCGGTCGGCCAACGACCTGGTTGGCGTTGGCATCGATCCCGGCCGTCGCCGCGGCCGCGGCGCCGGGACGAACCGCTCCGGCCGCTTCGAGCCGCTCGCGCGCGAGCCGGTCGATGACGGCTGGGCGTCGCTGGAGGCGCTGCCGCCGCTGAAGACGGAAGTGCAGGAGGAGACGGCGCGGCAAATCATCACCCGCAACCAGTCGCCCGACATCTCCTTCGACCGCTCGATCAATCCCTATCGGGGCTGCGAGCACGGCTGCGCCTACTGTTTTGCGCGGCCCACGCATGCCTATATGGGCCTGTCGCCGGGGCTCGATTTCGAGACCAGGCTGTTCGCCAAGCCGAATGCGGCGCGGCTTCTGGAAAAGGAGCTGGCCAGGCCCGGCTACCAGGTGCGTACCATGGCGATCGGCACCAATACCGATCCCTATCAGCCGATCGAGCGCCGCTACCGCATCATGCGTGAGATCCTCGAGGTGCTCGACCAGGTGAGTCATCCGGTCGGCATCGTCACCAAGTCGGCGCTGGTCACGCGCGACATCGACATCCTGTCGCGCATGGCGAGCCGCGGCCTGGTCAAGGTGGCGCTGTCGGTGACCACGCTCGACCGCAGGCTGGCGCGCGCCATGGAGCCGCGCGCGGCGACGCCGGAGCGGCGGCTTGATGCGCTGCGCCTGCTCTCCGCTGCCGGCGTTCCGACGACGGTGATGGTGGCGCCGGTGATTCCGGCCCTCAACGAAAGCGAGATCGAGCGCATCCTCGAGGCGGCTGCCGCCGCCGGGGCGCGCGAGGCGGGCTATGTCCTGCTCCGCCTGCCGCTCGAGGTTCGCGACATCTTCAAGGAGTTCCTCGAGCGCGACTATCCCGACCGGGCAAAGCACGTGCTGTCGGTGATGCGCTCCATGCGCGGCGGCAAGGACTATGATTCCGAATGGGGCAAGCGCATGCGCGGCGACGGGCCCCATGCCTGGCAGATCGGACGGCGCTTCGAGATGGCGGCACGGCGGCTCGGCCTCAATCGCGAGAAGCTGCGGCTCAGAACCGACCTGTTCACCGCGCCAGGGTCCGCGCAGCAGCTCGACCTTTTCGGAAATCAGAAGGCCGCCTGAGCGGCCACCCTCGCCGCATTCCTTTGCCGAAACAGCCATGATTAGGCGGCGGCTGTATCCGTCCCCTCTCCCCGGCGGGGAGAGGGACAGGGTGAGGGGGAGCCGACCTGTCCTGATGCGTGGGCGCCCCCTCACCCGCTCGCTTCGCTCGCGACCTCTCCCCGCAGGGGAGAGGTCGCCGTGCCATATCTCAACGGTCGCCGGTGGGAGGGCACGATGCCTGTCGGCGCTTGCGTGAGTCCAAGGCCGGCGCCACGCTGGCGCCATGCCGCGAGAGCCCTCCGATTCGCCCACCGACCGCTACGAGCGGCAGGCGCAGAAGCGCGGCGCGCGGCTGGTTGCCGGCGTCGACGAGGCCGGGCGCGGTCCGCTCGCTGGGCCGGTGGTGGTCGCCGCCGTGATGTTCCCCGACCGGCGCTATCCCGACGGCCTCAACGATTCCAAGAAGCTTACCCTCGCCCAGCGCGAGCGCCTCTACGACGCGATCCTCGAGCGGGCGGTGGTGTCGATCGCGGTTGCCAGCCGGGCGCGCATCGACCGCATGAACATTCTCAGGGCCTCGCTGTGGGCCATGAGCCGCGCCGTGGCCGGGCTCGCCGACCGGCCCGACCACGTTCTGGTCGATGGCAACATGCAGCCGCCGGGCCTTGCCTGCACCTCGGAGACCATCATCGGCGGCGACCGCCTGTCGGTGTCGATCGCCGCTGCCTCGATCGTCGCCAAGGTGACGCGCGACCGGCTGATGACCGCCGTCGGCCAAGCTTTCCCCGACTACGGCTTCGAGCGCCACATGGGCTATTCGACGCCGGCCCATTTCGCCGCGTTGAAGGCACACGGCCCCTGCCCGCACCACCGGCAAAGCTTCGCCCCGGTGCGCGCGCAGCAGCTCGATCTGGAACTCTGAGGCCCCGTGTCCCGGGCGCGGTGCAGCACGCCAGTAGGCGCGGAGCGAAGCGACCGGGAATGAAGAGGCGTGATGCGCTGCAGACCCGGGACCCGCGCGCCGCATGGAGCCCTGTGTGTCGAGGATGTGCCAAGATGAGGGTGCGGGCGGGAGATCGTTGGACCCCTGGTCTTTGAAGACCGCGATCCGGTCTTGATCCCCGCCCGCCCTTGAACACCCAACCTGGACAGTTGACCGAGGCCGGTTGCAACGGACCTCGCAGCACAGGGATAGGCACCATGATCATAGCCCCTGGCTTCATCGGAATCGATGTCTCCAAAAGGCATCTCGACATCTTCGACCCCACCGCAATGCCGCAGCAACTCGATAACACTGCTGCAGCGCTCGCCGGCCTCATCGAAGGCT
Source organism: uncultured Alphaproteobacteria bacterium (assembly GCA_963762605.1). Classification (GTDB taxonomy): domain Bacteria; phylum Pseudomonadota; class Alphaproteobacteria; order Rhizobiales; family Kaistiaceae; genus CAVSRC01. Next base: position 163,754 of record CAVXLJ010000017.1, read on the forward strand.
GGGCGCAGCGTGACGCCTTCGTGCTGTTCGAGGCAACCGGCCACTACGACCGCGTCCTCAGACAGGCTCTCGCCGCCGCCGGCGTTCGCTTCGCCCGCGTCAATCCCAGCCGAGCCCGTGACTTCGCCCGCGCCGCCGGCTTCCTTGCCAAGACCGACGCCGTCGACGCCCGCATGCTGGCGGTCATGGCCCAATCCCTGTGCCCGCCGCCGCAGGACGACAGGGACGAGGAGCGCGAACGCCTCGCCCTTCTCAGCAAGCGCCGCGACCAGCTCGTCGCCATCCGCCAGCAGGAACGCACCCGCCGCAGCGAATGCTCCGATCCCGTCGCGCTCGACAGCATCGCTGACCACATCGCCTGGCTCGATGCGGCGATCGAAGCCCTCAATGCGAAGATCGCCGCGGCCATTGCCGCCGCCGCCGATCTCGACCGCGACCGCCGCCTGCTTGTCTCCGTCCCCGGCGTCGGCCCGGTCACCGCCACCGTCCTCCTCGCCCTGCTGCCCGAACTCGGCCGGCGTCCGCCCCGCCAACTGACCGCTCTCGCTGGCCTGGCGCCCTTCAACAATGACAGCGGCACCCGTCGCGGCCAGCGCTCTATCCACGGCGGTCGCAAGCGCGTCCGCAACGCCCTCTACGTCGCCGCCTTCAGTGCCGTCCACCACGCTCCACGCTTCATCGCCTTCTACAAACGCCTCATCGACGCCGGAAAACCCGCCAAGGTCGCCATCATTGCCGTTGCCCGCAAACTCCTCACCATCCTCAACGCCGTCATCAGGGATCAACAGCCCTTCCGAGCTTGACCCCCAAACACAGTTGCCGGATCAGCAGTGCAGCGCTGCACGCTGTACTGCGTCCGGGGAACGGATCCCTTTTGCCATTCTCACGCCCGGCCGGAGCCGGGCATGAACGGCGTTTGTTGAAGGGCTTGCTGGAGAGACCGACCGCCGGCCGTGCCGGCCGCTGGCTCGCCTAGTTGAGCTTGCTGCGGACTTCGCCGATCGCCTTGTCGATCAGCGCGTCACCGGCCTCGCCCTTGGTCCGGGCGGCGAGCAGCTTCTCGGCGGCGGCGATCGCCACGTCGGCGGAGAGCGCCCGCACCTCTTGCAGGGCCTGGACTTCGGCCTGGGCGATCTTCTGCTCGGCCATCCTGGTGCGCCCGGCGACGTATTCTTCCATGCGCTTCCTGGCCTCGACCGACAGCGCCTCGGCCTCGCGCTTGGCCTGGTCGATGATCTCCTCGGCCTCGGCCTCCGCCTCGCGCGCCCGGCGCTGGTAGTCGGCCAGCAGCGCCTGGGCCTCTTCGCGCAGCCGCCGCGCCTGATCGAGCTCGCTGCGGATTCCCGCGGCGCGCTTGTCGAGCGACGAGGTCATCCAGCCCGGCACCTTCAGGTAGATCATGATGCCGATGAAGACGATGAGCGAGAACAGCGCCCAGAACGGGGCGTCGCCGAATACGAACGGTGCGTCGAACATCTTGCCGCCCTTATTTCGCCAAGGCTTCGGCGACGGCCTTATCGGCCTCGTCGCGGCCGACCGTCGCGCCGGTCAGCGCGCCGACGATCGCTTCGGTCGCTTCCGCCGCAATGGCGCCGACGTCGGACAGCGCCTTCGCCTTGATCTCGCCGATGCGCGCCTCGGCAGAGGCCAGTTGCGTGTTAAGGGCCGCCTCGGCCTCGGCACGCTGCGCGTCGGAGGCGGCCTTGGCCGCCTCGCGGGCGGTCTCGGCGATGGTGAAGGCCTTGGCGCGGGCCTCGGCCAGCGCCTTGTCGTAGGCCGCCTCGGCGGCCTCCAATTCCTGCTTCAGCCGCTCGGCCGTATCGAGGTCGCTGGCGATGCGGTCACGGCGATCCTCGAGAATGCCGCCGATGCGCGGCACGATCACCTTCGCCATGAGGTAGTAGAAAATGACGAAGGTGATCGTCAGCCACAGGAGCTGCGAGGGGAACCACGTCGAATCGAAGGGCGGAAAAGCCTTGTGCTCGCCCGGCGGCTGCGCCTCGGTGCCCGCATGTGCCGGCGGCGTCGGCTGTGTCGCCTGGGCCAGCGTCATCGGCTGCTGATTAGCGGCCATTGCCGTTTCCGACCTCTCGTGTCTGCCGGTGGATCAGGTGAACAGCAGGATGAGCGCGATCAGCAGCGAGAAGATGCCGAGCGCCTCAGTGATGGCGAAGCCGAAGATCAGGCGGCCGAACTGGCCGTCGGCGGCCGCCGGATTGCGGATGGCGCCAGCCAGATAGTTGCCGAAGATGTGGCCGAGGCCGATGCCGGCCGTACCCATGCCGATGCACGCGATACCGGCGCCGAGTGCCTTTGCTGCTGCGAGTTCCATGGCGATGCTCCTGCTGAGAAATCCTCGGATGGAAGATCCTTGGGGGTCGAATGGGCCAGCCGTCAATGGCTGGGGTGAAGCGCGTCGTTCAGATAGATGCTCGTGAGGATGGCGAAGACGTAAGCCTGCAGCGCCGCCACCAGCAATTCCAGTGCGGTCAGCGCGATCGTGGCGAGAAGCGGCAGCACGGCGCCGAACCAGCCGAGCACGCCGAGCGAGCCCAGCGCGGTGACGAAGCCGGCAAACACCTTCAGCGTGATGTGGCCGGCAAGCATGTTGGCGAACAGACGGATCGACAGGCTGAGCGGCCGCGACAGGAAGGACAGGAACTCGATGACGACGATGAACGGCAGGATCACCGCCGGCACGCCGCTCGGCACGAACAGCTTGAGGAAGTGCAGCTTGTGCCGCATGAAGCCGACGATGACGACCATCAGGATGACCACGATCGCCAGCGCGCCGGTGATGATAATGTGGGCGGTGATGGTGAAGAAATATGGGAACATGCCCCACAGGTTGCCGACCAGCACGAACATGAAGACGGTGAAGACGAAGGGGAAGAACTTCATCCCCTCGCTGCCGGCCGAATCGCGCAGCGTCTGCGCCATGAATTCGTAAGTCAGCTCGGCCGCCGACTGCCAGCGCGTCGGCACCAGGCCGCGTCCGCGCGTCGACAGGATCAGGAAGGCCGAGGCGGCGATCACCGTCAGCGTCATGTACAGGGCTGAATTGGTGAAGGACAGGTTGAGCCCGCCGATCTGGATCGGGATCAGGCTTTCAATACGAAACTGGTGGATCGGATCGTACAAGTCAGTCCCTCTTCACCCCTTGCCGCCGTACAGATCGTCCGGCCCGGCCGGCCCCGGCTTCACCAGACCGGCCGACCGCATCACGGTCAGCATTCCGGCGGCGAACCCCAGAAGCAAGAATACTATCAGTCCCCAGGGGGCGGTTCCAAACAGCCGGTCGACCCCCCATCCCAGTGCCGCGCCGAGGATGACCCCCGCCACGAAATCTGCGCCCAGCCGGATTGCCAGGCCATATCCCGGCTTGTCCTGCTGCGGCTCGACGGGCGACGACAACTTGCCCTCTCCACGTCGCGCATCCAACCGGCGATCAAGATCGCGCAGCCGCTTGGACAGCTCGGTTTCCTGGTTCGTCGACAGGTCCGGCTTGCCGCCCCCGTCGTTCATTCGCCGCTCCTTCGCGCTTGAGCGAAAAGCCCCGGCGCCCCCCGAAAACCGCGCGCACAATAGTTAGCGGCCTTGGGCCTGTCAAGGATAGGTCAACATGACTTATCTATTTGAACCAAAACCCTTTTCCGGCTTCGTTGCGGGCCCTCACGGCGGGCTTCCCCCGGCGGCCCGCAGCATGCGAAAAAGAACCGCCATGGCCGATTCCAATGAAAAGCGCCGCAGCCGCGGTGCGCAGCCGCTGTCCGCACTGGTCGGGCGCGTGATCAGTCCGGTCGCCCGCAAGCGCGGATTTGCCGCGGCCGACCTGATCGCGGCATGGACCGAGGTCGTCGGCGGCGAGCTTGCCGAATGCACGCGGCCGGAGAAGATCGTGTGGCCGCGCGGCGAAGCCAACAGCGAACTGCCCGGCGTGCTGACCTTGCGCGTCGACGGCCCGCGGGCGGTGATCGTCCAGCACCAGATCGGCCAGATCGTCGAGCGGGTGAACGCCTTCTTCGGCTATGCGGCGGTCGGCCAGGTGCGCCTTGTGCAGGCGCCGCTCGGCCGCAGCGCAAAGCCGGCGCGGAGAGAAGAGCGGCGGCTTGCGCCGGAGGACGAAGCGCGGCTGAAATCCGCCATCAACGGCGTCGAGGACCAATCCTTGCGCGAAGCTCTCGACAGGCTGGGTCGCGGCGTGCTCAAAGGCAACAAACAAGCGTGATTGGACTACGGCCGGAAACGCCGTAATTAGTGGCCCGAATTCACCGTCAGGAATGGCGACTTATCGCCAAAATCCCTGTACCCGAGGAACCAGACACGTGAAGTGGAACTCCCGGCAAATTCTCGTCGTTGTGGCAGTCGTCGTGATCGTCGCCGCGGCTGCGATCTTCTTCATCACCCGCGGCGGGCAGTCGACCGTCGATCTGAACGCGAGCGGCGGCGGTGGCGGCACCGCCGCGGCCGCACCGAGCAAGGCCGAACTCATGGTCGCCGGGCCGCTCGGCGACATGACCGAGGGCGACCCCAAGGCGCCCAATTATATCATCGAATATGCCTCGATGACCTGCTCGCACTGCGCCAACTTCCACAACACGGTCTACCGCCCCTTCAAGGCGAAATACATCGACACCGGCAAGGTCTTCTACATCTTCCGCGAGTACCCGCTCGACCCGCTGGCGACCTCGGCCGCCATGCTGGTGCGCTGCGGTCCGAAAGACCGCGATTTCCCGATGATCGACCTCCTTTTCGACCATCAGGACGAGTGGGCCTTCGTCAATGACCCCAAGACGGCGCTCATCAATCTGGTGAAACAGGCCGGAATGACCGAAGCTGACTTCAACACCTGCTTGACGAATCAGTCGATCCTCGACGGAGTGAATGCGGTGAAGGATCGCGCCTACAAGACATTTGGCGTCGATGCGACACCGACGTTCTTCATCAACGGCGTTGAGCACCCCGGTGAGCAAACGCTTGAGGAACTCGACAAGATTCTCGGTGGCTAGCGGGCGCACCCTTTGCGGGCGGCGCTCCCGGGAGCGCCACCCGAAAACGGGAGCTGACGTTTGAAGTTCACCCGACTGCGTGTCCTCGGGTTCAAATCGTTCGTCGAGGCGACCGAATTCCCGATTGAGCCGGGCCTGACCGGCGTCGTCGGGCCGAATGGCTGCGGCAAATCCAACCTGGTCGAAGCGCTGCGCTGGGTGATGGGCGAAAGCTCGTACAAGGCCATGCGTGCCTCGGGCATGGACGACGTCATCTTCCAGGGCAGCGGCAACCGCCCGGCGCGCAACACGGCGGAAGTGTCGCTGGCCGTCGACAATACCGACCATGTGGCGCCGGCGGTGTTCAACGAGGCCGACCTGCTGGAGGTGACCCGGCGCATCGAGCGCGAGGCCGGGTCGATCTACCGCATCAACGGCCGCGACGTGCGCGCCCGCGACGTGCAGCTTCTGTTTGCCGACGCCTCCACCGGCGCCCATTCGCCGGCGATCGTCGGCCAGGGCAAGATCGGCGAGCTGATCGCGGCCAAGCCGGTCGACCGCCGCGCCTTGCTGGAAGAAGCCGCCGGCATTTCCGGCCTGCACAACCGCCGCCACGAGGCCGAGCTGCGCCTGAAGGGCGCCGAACAGAACCTCTCCCGCCTCGACGACGTGATCGGCGAGATCGAGCAGCAGCTCGACGGGCTGAAGCGCCAGGCGCGCCAGGCGGTGCGCTACCGCAACCTTTCGGGCGAGATTCGCCGGGCGGAGGCGACCGTGCTGCACTTGCGCGCGCTGGCGGCGAACGAGGCGCTCGGCGAGGCCGAGGCGGCGCTTGCCGAGGCAACGGCGCACGCCAACGAACGCGCCGGAGAACAGGCGGAAGCCGCGAAGAACCAGGCCGTCGCCGCGGCGCAGGTGCCGGAGCTCCGCGATAGCGCGGCGCGTGCCGCCGCGGCATCGCAGCGCATCGCGCTGGCCGCCGAAGCGCTCAATGCCGAGGAAGCGCGGATCAGGAGCCGCCTGGCGGAACTCGACCGCCGCCTTGCCCAGCTTGCCGATGACATCAGCCGCGAAGAGCGCATGGTGGCCGACAATGGCGCCATCATCGCGCGGCTGAACGAGGAAGAGCGCGAACTGGAAGCGGCCAATGCCGCCATGAACGAGCGTCAGGCGACCGCCGGCAATCGCCGGCGCAGCGCCGAGGCCGCCGTCGGCGAGAGTGAGAAAGAGCTTGCCGAGCTGACGCGGCAGCATGCCGAGGTCACGGCCGAGCGCGGCCAGTACGAGCGGCGGGCACGCGAGGCGTCCGAGCGTACCGCCAAGCTCAACGGCGAAATCGCCACGGTGCGCGCCGAGCTTGCCGGGCTCGACGGCGCCGGCTCCGCGGCAACCGCGGTGGCGGAGCGGCGGCAGGCGGTGGCGACGGCGGAGGCCGGCGCCCAGTCGGCCGAAATCATGGCCAATACGGCCGAGCAGGGTATCGCCGCGGCGCGCGAGGCGCGCGGCAATGCGCGCGAGCAGTTGACGGCGGCCGAGCATGCACTGAGCAAGCTTGAGACCGAGGCGGCGACGCTCTCCGCGATCCTTGCGGCACACGCGCCGGACGGCCACACGCCGGTGATCGATTCGGTGACGGTCGATGCCGGCTTTGAAGCGGCGCTCGGGGCCGCTTTCGGCGACGACCTCGACGCCGCCATCGACGACGCCGCACCCGCCCGCTGGCGTCAGATCGACGCCAAGACGGAAGATGGGGCCTTGCCGGACGGTATCGAGTCACTTGCCGCGCATGTGCGCGCACCGGCCGTTCTGGCGCGCCGCCTGGGCCTCACCGGCCTGGTGGAGCGTGCCGACGGCGCCCGCCTGCAGACCCTGCTCGGGCCCGGCCAGCGTCTGGTCAGCCGCGAGGGGGATTTGTGGCGCTGGGATGGTTATGTCGCCGCGGCCGATGCGCCGCGCGCCGCCGCCCAGCGGCTGGCGAGCCGCAACCGCCTGTCGGAACTGGCGGCCGAGACGGTTCCCGCGCGGGAAACCATCGAAGCCGGGCGGCTGGCGCTGGAGCGCGCCGAAACCGAACTCAGCCAGGCCTCCGAGGCCGAACGGCAGGCCCGCGAAGCCGCACGCAGCGCGCGCGCGACCCTCGATACGGCCCGCCGGGCGCTGGCCGATGCCGAGCGCGAGGAAAGCCGCATCGCCGCCAAACGCAGCGGCTTGGACGAGGCGCTTGCCCGGTTGACCGCCAGCCTCGCCGAAAGCGAAGCGGCCGAGCGCGAAGCGCGTGCCGGGCTTGCCGCCGCCGCCGACCCGCAGGCGCTGGTGGAAGCGCTCGCCGTGCAGCGCGACAAGGTGAACGAGGACCGCGCCGTTCTGGCCGAAGCCCACGCGGCGGTCGAGAGCCTGGCGCGCGAGGCGGACCTTCGTTCGGGCCGCCTGGCGGCGATCGCGGTGGAGCGCCAGACCTGGAACGAGCGGGCCGCCAATGCCCGCGACCAGATCGCGACGCTGGGCGAGCGCCGCGGCGAGACCGCGGCGGAACAGCAGGCGCTCGCCGAAGAGCCGGAGCGCATCGAGGCGAAGCGCAAGGCGCTGCTTTCGGAAGCGTCCGCCGCGGAGACGACACGCGCTCAAGCCGCCGACGCGCTTTCCGCCGGCGAGGCGGTTCTGGCGGCGGCGGACAGACAAGCCCGCGTCGCCCTCGACGCTCTTGCCGAAGCCCGCGAGCAGCGCGGCCGCGCCGAGGAGCGCATGGTGGCCGCCCGCGAGCGCGTCGCCGAAGTCGCCGAGCGCATCGCCGAGGCGCTGAACTGCGCGCCGGACGAAATCTTCACCGAGACCGGCCTCAAGGAAGGCGCGCCGCTGCCCGAGATCGCCAATATCGAGGCGCGGCTGGAGCGCTACCGCGCCGAGCGCGAGCGGCTGGGCGCGGTCAACCTGCGTGCCGAAGCCGAGGCCGCGGAATTGGCGGAGCGGCGCGATGCACTGACCGGCGAGCGCGACGACCTGATCGCCGCGATCCATCGCCTGCGCCAGGGCATTTCCAACCTCAACCGCGAGGGACGCGAGCGGTTGATGACGGCCTTCGATACCGTCAACGACCACTTCAAGCGGCTGTTCACCCATCTGTTCGGCGGCGGCACGGCCGAGCTGCAGCTCACCGAATCGGACGATCCGCTCGAAGCCGGACTGGAGATCGTGGCGCGGCCGCCCGGCAAGAAACCGCAGATCATGACGCTGCTTTCCGGCGGCGAGCAGGCGCTCACCGCCCTGTCACTGATCTTCGCCGTGTTCCTCACCAACCCGGCGCCGATCTGCGTGCTCGACGAGGTCGACGCGCCGCTCGACGATGCCAATGTGGTGCGCTTCTGCAATCTGCTCGACGAGATGCGGAACTCGACCGACACGCGCTTCATCACCATCACCCATAATCCGATCACCATGGCGCGCATGAACCGGCTGTTTGGCGTGACCATGGCCGAGCGTGGCGTTTCGCAGCTTGTCTCTGTCGACCTTGAGACGGCCGAGAGCTACCGCGAGGCGGGTTAGGTCGCTGCCTCGGTTCCCGTCCTGGACGGGCTGTGCCGCTACCGCGCTGCGGCGCGTCCCTGAGAAGCGCGCTTGCCGCATTCGTCCCCTCTCCCCGCTGGGGAGAGGCGAAGCACCTCTGGCGCAGCGCCTGAAGATAAATCTATCCCCGGTGCCCTGACCCCATGAGATGATGCGCTCATCCTCGCTCGAATGAGGGGCGCCGTCCGGAGGCGTTCTTGTCGGTGGAGCGGGGAGCGGCGCCCGCGCGTCGAGACCGCATCTCGGCACCCGGGACGCCCCGGCCAGGACCGTCGGCACTACGACCGGCCGTCCCTCCATGCCCCGGTTCCGCCGGGCGTGTGGTGTAAGCGACCCCAGGCGGAGGCTGCCGCGAAGCGCCTTCGCCGAATAAACCTGGCCGGGCGTGTTTCAGGACGCCGCGGCGGGCGCTCGGTGAGCGCCCCCAGTTTTCGCGGACTACCCGCACGGCGTTCGCCGGGCGCCCGCCACCCCTTGGCCTTCGGGCAGGGGATGCTCTTTGAAAGGTCAAAACCCGGCTCGGATAGAGCGCGGGAACGAGTTTCCGTGTCCCGGGCGCTGCGCGGCATGAAATGACGCGCTGCAGACCCGGGACCTACGCGCTGGCTGGGCCCCGGATCTGCGAAGCAGCGTTCCACGGTGCACTGCGTCCGGGGAACGAAAAGCCTTGTCGTCCTCGCGAAAGCGAGGACCCAGTAATCGCCGACTCATCGGCTCAATCACATGCGCCTGCGATTACTTGCTGCCCGTTCGGGGGCAGGCACGACAGAGATGTGTCGCGGTCCACTTGCATTTCGCGGCCGCCTGCGCCATCTCACCAGCCGCCGCATCGAACGGACAGGAGAGACCGATGAACAAGACCGCGACGATTGCCTTCGCCCGTGTCCTTTCATTCGCTCCGGTCTCCTGTCATGCCATCCAATCTTGCGCCCGTCGTCGCGCTGCACGCCGTCACGCTGGCAACGCCTGACGGCCAGCCGCTTCTCGACAATCTCGATCTCGTCTTCGGCGCCTACCGCGCCGGCCTCGTCGGCCGCAATGGCATCGGCAAGTCGACGCTCTTGCGCGTGATCGCCGGCGAAGCATCGCCGCATGCCGGCTCGGTCGAGCGCTCCGGCCGCGTCGCGCTGCTGCGCCAGAGCGTGCAGGCGGCCGACGGCGACACGCTCGCCGACCTCATGGGCATTGGCGAAGACCTCGCCCGATTGCACCGTCTCGAAGCCGGCACCGGATCGCTCGCCGACGCGGCGGCAGCGGACTGGACGCTCGAATCGCGGCTTGAGGCGGCATTGGCCGAGGTCGACCTTGCCGGTCTCGAAACCGACCGGCCGCTCGCCAGCCTTTCGGGCGGCCAGCGAACGCGCGCCGCGCTCGCCGCCCTCATCATCGCCGAACCGGACCTGATCCTGCTCGACGAGCCGACCAACAATCTCGATGCCGACGGGCGCGGTGCCATCGCCCGGATGCTCGCCGGCTGGAAGAAGGGCGCCGTCGTGGTCAGCCACGACCGCACGCTGCTCCGCCAGATGGACCGCATCGTCGAGCTCTCGAGCCTCGGGGCGCGCCTCTATGGCGGCGGCTATGATCTCTATGCCGCCCGCAAGAACGAGGAGCGTGCCGCGGCCGAGCGCGACCTCGACAGCGCCAGACGCGCGATGGCTGCGGTCGAAAAGCGCATCCAGGCGGCGCGCGAGCGCAAGGCGCGAAGCGATGCGCAGGGCGTGCGCGGCCGCGCCAAGGGCGACCAGCCCAAGATCCTGCTCGATGCCCAGAAGGAGCGCAGCCAGCGCACGGCCGGCGGCGCCCGCGCGCTTGCCGCCCGGCAACGTGCCGCCGCGGCGGAAGCATTGTCGGAGGCGGAAGCCACGGTCGAGCGGGCCAGAGCGCTATCGCTACGCCTGCCGTCGACGGGGCTCCCCGCCGGGCGGACGGTGCTCGCCTGCTCAGGCGTCGGCTTCGCCTATCCCGATGGGGAGATGATCTTCGCGCAAGTCGACTTCACCATGACCGGCCCCGAGCGCGTGGCGCTCATCGGGCCGAACGGCAGCGGCAAGTCGACATTCCTCAGGCTCGCCAGCGGTGCCGCCGCGCCGACATCGGGCACGGTGTCGCGGCCGGTGTCATCGGTGGTGCTCGACCAGAGCGTCGCGATGCTCGATCCGGCCGCCACCATCCTCGACAATTTCCGCCGCCTCGACCCCGCCGCGACACCGAACCAGGCCCACGCGGCGCTGGCGCGCTTCCTGTTCCGCAATGCGGATGCGCTGAAGCCGGTGGGCACGCTTTCCGGTGGGGAAATGCTGCGCGCAGGACTTGCCTGTACGCTCGGCGGCAGCCACCCTCCCGAGCTGCTCATGCTCGACGAGCCGACCAACCATCTCGATCTCGATTCGATCGCCGCGATAGAGGCGGCGCTCGCCGATTTCGATGGCGCGCTGCTGGTCGCCAGCCACGACGAGGACTTCCTCGCCGCCATCGGGATCGAACGGCGCCTCGCCTTTCCGCTCACGGGCGCCGCATGACGATCGCGCCCGCGCTTCTCGCCTGGTACGACCGCCATGCCCGCAAGCTGCCCTGGCGCGTCGGCCCGAAGGAGCGGGCACGCGGGGTGAGACCCGATCCCTATCGCGTCTGGCTCTCCGAGATCATGCTGCAGCAGACGACGGTCGCGGCGGTGAAGCCCTATTTCGACGCCTTCCTCACCCGCTGGCCGGACGTGGCGGCGCTCGCCCGCGCGCCGCGCGAGGAGGTGATGAAGGCCTGGGCCGGCCTCGGCTACTACGCCCGCGCCCGCAACCTGCATGCCTGTGCGCAGGCGATCGTGCGCGATCATGACGGGCGCTTCCCCGATACGGCGGCCGGGCTGAAGTCCCTCCCCGGCATCGGCGACTACACCGCCGCGGCGATCGCAGCGATCGCCTTCGACGAGACCGTGGCGGTCATCGACGGCAATATCGAGCGGGTGATCGCGCGCCTCTTCGCCATCGACACGCCACTACCGGCGGCCAAGAAGGCGGTCCGCGCGCGCCAGCAGGAGCTGACGCCGGCGCGCCGCGCCGGTGACTACGCCCAGGCGATGATGGATCTGGGAGCCGCGATCTGCACGCCGAAGAAGCCGGCCTGCGCGCTCTGTCCGCTCACGCAAGAGTGTGTCGCCCATGCGCGCGGCGAAGAGGAAGCCTATCCGGTCAGGGCGGAGAAGGCCGTGCGCCCGACGCGTCGCGGCGCCGCCTTCGTCGCCGTGCGCAAGGACGGTGCGGTGCTGCTGAGAAGGCGGCCGGACAAGGGATTGCTGGGCGGCATGGCGGAAATTCCGGGAAGCGATTGGGCGAGTCCCACCAGCCGCTTGTCACCGGCGGCTCACGCGCCGATTCAAGCCGACTGGCGCCGCCTGCCCGGCACCGTGGTGCACGTCTTCACGCATTTCAGGCTGGAACTGAACGTGTATTGCGCCCACGTCGATGCGATGGAAAAAGCCCCGTCGGGCTGCTGGTGGGCGCCGGCCAAGACGCTTGCCGGCGAGGCGCTGCCGAGCGTGATGAAAAAGGTCATCGAGGCGGCACTGCCGGGAGCGACACGACGGACACGGAACGGACAGTGAGCGTGAACGACATTCGGCATATCGTCTTCGACATCGGCATGGTGCTTCTCGAATGGGATCCGGAGATTCCCTATCGCCGGCTCATCCCCGACGAAGCCGAACGGCGCTATTTCCTCACCCATGTCTGTTCGCACGAATGGAACATCGCGCAGGACCGCGGGCGCCCATGGCGCGAGGCGGAGGACGTGCTGATCGCGCAATATCCGCAATATGAGGCGATGATCCGCGCCTTCCGCCAGCACTGGGCGGAGATGCTGTCGCACCATTATCCGGACACACTGGCGGTCCGCGACGCGCTTATCGACCAGGGCCACGACGTGACGGCACTGACCAATTGGGCGGCCGACACCTTCGCGGAGGCGCGCGTCATGTACCCCTTCCTCGATCGCTTCCGCGGCGTCACGGTGTCGGCCGACGTCGGCCTGATGAAGCCGGAACTCGCCATCTACCGCCACCACGAGAAGAGCTTTGGCCTCGACCCGGCGGCAACCCTCTTCTTCGACGACAACCTTGCCAATGTCGAAGGCGCGCGGGCTGCCGGCTGGAACGCCGAGCAGTTCACCAGTGCCGGGAAGATGCGCGCCGATCTCGCCCGTTACGGCGTGGTGGTGGATTAGCAGTGGCCGCCGCCCGGCTGGCGGGCGGCAACCTCATGTCCAGGCCGTCAGCCGGTATAGCCTTGGCGGGCGGCGTTCGCCTCGCAGTCCTTCTTGGACTTGTAGCCTTCCGAAGCCGCACCGACGATGTTGCCGTTCGACGCCGTGCGGCGCCAGCGATGTTCGCCCTTCTTGTCGGTGTAGAACTCCCACTTGTCGCTGGCGACCGAACCGCGCTTCATGTTCGCCTCGCAGTCCGCCTTGGACTTGTAGCCCTCGCAAGCAGCGCCGACGATCTGTCCGTTCGACGCCTTGCGGCGCCAGCGGTATTCGCCCTTCTTGTCGGCATAAACCTCGAAGGTGTCCGTCTCTCCTGCCATCCTTCTTCGTCCCGTATTGGTGCTTCGACTCGGGCCGCGCCAAACACGCCCCACGGTTACAATGAAACCGGAGGGGCAACCGGGCAAGTGAACGGGATCACTGGCTCAATCGAGCCAGACCGGATTGGACCAAGCCGAACGGCCGGCCGCGTCGGTGACCACGAGGCGGAACCAGTCCTTGGCGAAACGCTCCAGCGACAGGCTCGCCCGCGTCATCTGCCGGCCATGGGAGTGCTCGGCGCGGCTGCCGCGCCCGACAATCGCGATGTTGACCGCCGGCGAGCATTCGACATGGGCCTCTCCGCCTTCGACCGTGAAGGCGTGGATGAGCGGCCCCTGGCTCGCATAGAAGGCGCCGGCCTTCATGGCGGAGAGCAGTGCATCCGGCTCGTTCGCTTCGGCCTTCACCATCATCCAGCCGCCGAAACCGTCATCGATCCGGAAATGGGCGTCGTCGGCGGCATAGGCGGTCAGGCGGTGGCCCTCGTTGAGCAGCAGGTCGAGCAAATAGGTGCCGTCGGGGCGGGCGCATTCCAGTTGGCAGCCATGATTGTAGATCTCGACGGCATGGGCGTGGGGCACCATGGCGCGGCCGTCCTCAGCCGTCAGGCTAGACCATTGCGGATGGGCGATGCCGACGAATGCGCCTGCCGCCTTCGCCCGTGCGGCGAGTTCGGTGCCGGTCTCGTTTTCGCGGGTCGGCGCGAAATCCTCCGGCAGACCGGCCGCCAATACATGCCAGATCTCGCTTTGGCTGTTGGCCGGGGCGTGGATCTCGGCGCCGAGGATGGTGGTGAAGCTGTTGGTTCGGAATGGCCGCGTGTCGGCGATCGGGAAGCCGTAATTCGGCAGGAAATGATCCGACAGGCAGAGGAAGTCGTAGCCGGCTTGCGCGTAGAGCCGGCAGACCTCGACCGGATCGAGCCGCCCGTCGGACAGCGTCGAGTGGGTGTGGATGTTGCCCCGCCAGAAGCGGCCGGGCGCGGAAAATGCGTGTGTTCCCATGGACGTCACTTATCGTCGATGCCGAAGACATGACGATGACAACGTGACGCCGGTCGACGTCAAGCGGGAATGCGGACGCTTACGCTCCGGCGCCGTGCAGCACCCGTCGCGCAATGGCCCGGACATCGTCGATGGGCGCACGGACGCCATCGACGATGGTGTGCCAGAAGGTCCAGCCATTGCAGGCCTCCAGCCCCTGGACCAGTGCGCCGACGCGGTGGATGGAGCCGGTGTGCTGGCCGACGCGGACCGTGCCGTCGGCGCGCACTTCCGCCTCGTGGCGCGCACGGGCGTCCGTAAGGATCGTGCCGGGCGTGATCAGGCCAGCCTCGACCAGCGAGCCGAAAGGGACGCGTGGCTCGCCGCGCTTGCCGGCGCTGACCGCGATCGCCGTTTCCGGCGCCGGTTCGACCGCGTCGATGCGGGCGTGTGCCGCAGCGATGTACTCGTCCTCGCGCTCGATGCCGACGAAGTGCCGGCCGAGCCTCCTGGCAACCGCGCCGGTGGTGCCGGTGCCGAAGAAGGGATCGAGCACGACGTCGCCCGGCTTGGAATTGGCGAGCAGGATGCGGTGCAGAAGCGCCTCCGGCTTCTGGGTGGGATGGGCCTTGTGCCCCTCCCCGTCCTTCAGCCGCTCGTTGCCGGTGCAGATCGGAAACAGCCAGTCGGAGCGCATCTGGGTGCCGTCATTGGCTTCCTTCAGCGCGTGATAGTTGAACGTGTAGCCCTTGGCGTTGGCGTCGCGGCTGGCCCAGATCAGCGTCTCGTGGGCATTGGTGAAGCGGCGGCCGCGGAAATTCGGCATCGGGTTGGTCTTGCGCCAGACGATGTCGTTGAGGATCCAGAAGCCGAGATCCTGGAGGATGGCGCCGACGCGGAAGATGTTGTGGTAGGAGCCGATCACCCACAGGGCGCCGTTCGGCTTGAGCACCCGGCGGCAGGCGTAGAGCCAGGCGCGGGTAAAATCGTCATAGGCGGAGAAGGAGGCGAACTTGTCCCAGTCGTCGTCGACGGCGTTGACCTCCGACTGGTCCGGCCGCGTCAGGCGCCCTTCGAGCTGCAGGTTGTAGGGCGGATCAGCGAAGATCAGGTCCACCGAGGCGGCCGGCAGCTTCTCCAGTTCGGTAATGCAATCGCCCTTCAGGATCGTATCGAGCCAGGGAGCCTCGTCCCTGGCGGCCGTCTGCAACGCACCCATGACCACCCCAACGCAACACAACTCGAAGCCGCGCGCCCCTGGCGCGGCGGAACACACGCGAATCTTGTGCGCTTACGGTTAACCCCGGGTTAGGCAGCATGGTTAAGCAGCGGTGAAGACCGTGCACTCCTGCCATGCCGCAACGCCCCTTTCGTGCCGTGGCCGGTCGCGCTAGACAGGCGCCGCCGGGCAATCCCCCCTCCCCGGCCAGCAGACGGAACTCCAGATGCTCTATGTTTTCGATTGTGACGGCGTGCTTATCGATTCGGAGATCATCGCCTCCAGCGTTGAATCGGAGTTCTTCGCCAAATTCGGCTACGAAATCACGCCGCAGGAAGTCACCCAACGTTTTGCCGGCCTGACGGGCCGGGCGCTGGGCGACATCGTGGAGGCGGACACCGGGCGCAAGCTGCCCGACGATTTCTTCGAGCGCAGCAAGGAGGAGATCGACCGGCGGCTGGCCCGCGACCTCAAGGCGGTGCCCGGGGTCAAAGAGATGCTCGACCAGCTGGACGGGAAACCGTTCTGCGTCTGCTCCAATTCTTCGATGGCGCGGCTGAAGCTATCGCTGGAGAGGACGCGCCTGTGGGACCGTTTCGTGCCGCGCATCTACTCGGCCATCGAGGTCGGCGACCTGCAGCCGAAGCCGGCTCCCAACGTCTATCGCTACGCCATGGCCGAGTTCGGCGCCGATGCGCGCGACACCGTGGTGCTGGAGGATTCGGTGTTCGGCGTGACCGCGGCCAGGGCCGCCGGCGCGCGGGTGATCGGCTTCACCGGTGGCGCCCATACCTGGCCGGGCCATGCCGACGTGCTGACCGATGCCGGCGCCGAGACCGTGATCAACCGGCTCATCGACCTGCCGGCGACGGCCGAGGCCCTGCTCGCCTGGGAAGGAATGCCGGAATAAGGCCTTGTCCCGACCTGCGGCATGTCATCGCAACCAAGCGTTTACCAGGCTGACTAGCACACATTTCATGTTCCTGCCGTATTAGGCGCGAAATGGTCCACGCGCCTGCCCCGTTCGTTCCCATGCCAACCCGCGTGCCGATGCACGCCGCGCCGCTGCCCACGCCACCGTCCGCCATGTCGATCGATCACATCACCGCAAACGAACCAGCGCGGCTCCTGGCGCGCTTCCCCCTCGCGGTGCCCGACCGGTTGCGCGCGCTGGTGCGCGGCAGCGAGGTGTGGCTGGTGGTCCTGGCGGCGATCGTCGGGCTCATCGCCGGCTGCGTCGTCGCGATCATGAATCTGAGCGTCGGCATCCTGCACCGCCTGCTCTTCGGCATCGCCGCCGGAGACCGGCTGAGCGCCGTCGAGGCTCTGCCGTCGCACGTCGGCTTCGTGATCCCCGTGGTCGGCGGATTGATCATGGCGGCCGGCGGCGTGGCGCTGGCGCGGGCACGCCTCAAGCGGCCGGTCGACCCGATCGAGGCCAATGCGCTCCATGGCGGCCGCATGTCGATCCGCGACAGCCTGATCGTGGCACTGCAGACCATCGTCTCGAATGGCTTCGGCGCGTCGGTCGGTCTCGAGGCCGGATACTCGCAGATGGTTGCCGGCATCGCCTCCCGCCTTGGCATCAACTTCCGCCTGCGGCGCGCCGATCTGCGCATGCTGGTCGGCTGCGGCGCGGCGAGCGCCATTGCCGCCGCCTTCAACGCACCGCTGACCGGCGCCTTCTACGGCTTCGAGCTGATCATCGGGACCTACACGGCATCCGCCCTGGCGCCGGTGCTGACGGCTTCCATCGTCGGCATCCTGGTCACGCGCGTGCTCGGCCACGGGGCTTATTCGATCACAGTCGGCCCGCTCTCGGCATTCCACAGCTCGGACCTGCCGGTCCTGCTGCTGCTGGCGCTCATCTGCGGCGGCATCGGCATCCTGATCATGCGTGGCGTCACCCTGACCGAACTCGCTTTCCGCCATTCGCACATCCCGCGCGTCGTCCATCCGATCCTCGGCGGCCTGATCGTCGGCGGCTTCGCGCTGGTCACCCCGCACGTGCTGTCCTCCGGTCACGGCGCGATCAAGCTGATGCTCGATTCCACGCTGCCGGCGATCGGACCGCTTGCCCTGCTGCTCGTCCTCAAGGCGAGCGCCTCGGCAGTATCGCTCGGCTCCGGCTTCCGCGGCGGCCTGTTCTTCGCCTCCCTGTTCATCGGCGCGTTGACCGGCAAGCTGTTCGCCGCAGTCATGGCCGCTGTTCTACCGGCACTGGCGCCCGATCCTCTGGTGTCGACCATCGTCGGCATGAGCGCCATGGCCGTGTCGGTCATCGGCGGGCCGCTGACCATGTCGTTCCTGGCGCTGGAGACCACCGGCGACGTGCCGATCACGCTGGCCGTGCTGGCGGCGGCGATCGTCGCGACGATTACGGTGCGCGAGCTGTTCGGCTATTCCTTCGCCACCTGGCGGCTTCATCTGCGTGGCGAAACCATCCGCAGCGCCCACGACGTCGGCCGCATCCGGGCGCTCAGCGTCGGCAGCCTGATGCGCCGCGACGTGCGCACGGTGCTGGGCGACATGCGCCTGTCAGCCTTCCGGCGTGACTTCCCGCTTGGCTCCACCCAACGCGTGGTCGTGGTCGACGGCGCCGAGCGCTATCTCGGTATCGCTTCGGTTCCCGAGATCCACGCGGCCGAGCTCAATGGCGACGGGGATTCGCGGACGATCAGCGAGTTCCTGCACAATCAAAAAGACGCGCTGGAACCGCAGCTCAACGTCAAAGACGCGATGAAGATGTTCGATGAGACCGAAAGCGAGGCGCTGGCCGTGGTCGAGGCCGGCAGCCGGCGCGTCATCGGCCTCCTGACCGAAGCGCATGCGCTGCGCCGCTACTCGGAAGAGCTCGACCGCGCCCGCCGCGACCTCGTCGGCGAAGGGCACTAGAGCGTTTCTTGGTCAGATAGAATCGTTCCGACGGAGCGATTTTGCGGCAGGATCAAGCCGGCGGGCGATGGTCGTACCCGGGGTACGACCGAGACCGACGGCGCCGATGATGGCGCAAAAGCGCCCGTCCTTTCGGGTTTCCGACCGGCGGGCGCCTGACGCCGATCCCGGCTCGACCGATGCCCGGCATCGCCCTTCGCCGGTCTCGACGCCGGATCGCTCCGCCGGTCGAGAAACGGAACTGCTTCTATCTGACCAAGAAGCGCTCTAGGCCCCTATTCCGCCGCTTCCTTCCAGGGCTCGGGCCTTTGCCATTTCAGCCTGGGCGAGCGGGCGGCGCGGGTCTCGTCGAGACGGCGGCGCGGGGCGAACACGGGGGCCTCGTGGAAGCGCTCCGCCTCGCCGCGCCTGGCGCGCATGACGAGCTCGCGCAACGTGGCCACGAACAGGTCGAGCGAGGCCTTCGATTCCGACTCGGTCGGCTCGATCAGAAGCGCGCCATGGACGACCAGCGGGAAATACATGGTCATCGGGTGGAAGCCTTCGTCGATCATCGCCTTGGCGAAATCGAGGGTGGTGACGCCGGTGCCGTCGAGGAAGCTGTCGTCGAAAAGCACCTCATGCATGCAGACGCGGTCGCCGAAGGGCTGGCTCATCATGTCGCGCAGGCCGGCGCGCAGGTAATTGGCGTTGAGCACGGCGTCCTCCGACGCCTGGCGCAGGCCGTCGGCGCCGTGGGAGAGCATGTAGGCAAGGGCACGCACATACATGCCCATCTGGCCGTGGAAGGCGGTGAGCCGGCCGAAGGGCTGCTCGTCGCTGCGTGCCTCGGCGCGGGTCTCGACCAGAACCGGCTTGCCATCCGTCATGCGCAGGTAGGGCATCGGCGCGAAGGGGGCGAGCGCCTTGGACAGGACCACCGGGCCTGACCCCGGCCCGCCGCCGCCATGCGGCGTCGAAAAGGTCTTGTGCAGGTTGATGTGCATGGCGTCGACGCCGAGGTCGCCGGGGCGGACTTTGCCGACGATGGCGTTGAAGTTGGCGCCGTCGGCATAGAAATAGGCGCCGCCCGCGTGGACCGCCTCGGCCATCGCCACAATGTCGCGCTCGAACAGGCCGCAGGTATTGGGGTTGGTCAGCATGATTGCCGCCACCTCCGGCGTCAGGCGTTTCTTCACCTCCGCCGGATCGACGGTGCCGTCGGCGCGCGCCGGCACGGTGACGACCGTGTAGCCAAGCAGCGCCGCGGTCGCCGGGTTGGTGCCGTGGGCCGACTCCGGCACCAGGACCACGCTGCGTGCCTCGCCGCGGGCGGCAAGCGCAGCCTTGATGGTCATCATGCCGCAGAGCTCGCCATGGGCACCGGCCTTGGGGGAGAGCGCCACCGCCGCCATGCCGGTCATCTCCATCAGCCAGCGCGACAGCTCGGCGATGAGGGCGAGCGCCCCGGGGACGGTGGATTGCGGCTGCAGCGGATGGATGTCGGCGAAGCCCGGCAGCCGCGCCATCTTCTCGTTGAGGCGCGGATTGTGCTTCATGGTGCAGGAGCCGAGCGGATACATGCCGGCATCGATGGCGTAGTTCTTCTGGCTGAGGCGCACATAGTGGCGCATCGTCTCCGGCTCGGAGAGGCCGGGGAGATCGATCGGTGTGGTGCGGGCGTGCGCGCCAAGCCTGGATTTCGCATGCGGCGCATCGGGCAGATCGACGCCGGTCGTCTCGTTGCGGCCGATCTCGAAGATGAGCGGCTCCTCGATCGCAAGGCCGCGATTGGCGGTGAAGGTGTCGTGCGCGGTGGCGGCACTGGCGGCGGGAGCGGGGGCGGTCGGACGGCCCTGATCGTTCAGCATCTCACAGCACCTCCTTCAGCGCCGCGACATAGGCCGCGCGGTCGGCATCGCTGTTGATCTCGGTCGAAGCGACGACCATCAGGTCGGCAAGCTCCGGCCGCTCCGGCTCGAGGCGCGACACCGGCACGCCGCCAAGCACGCCGCGCGCGGCAAGCGCCTCGACCACCGGCGCGGCGGGCCTGGCCAAGCGCACCGTGAACTCGTTGAAAAACGAGTCGTTCAAGACGCTTAGGCCGGGAACCTCGGACAGCGATTCCGCCAGCGCCACGGCATTGGCGTGGTTGAGCGCGGCCAAGCGCTGCAAGCCCGTCTCGCCCAGCAGCGTCATGTGGATCGAGAAGGCGAGCGCACAAAGCCCTGAATTGGTGCAGATATTCGAGGTCGCCTTGTCGCGGCGGATATGCTGCTCGCGGGTCGACAGCGTCAGCACGAAGCCGCGCCGGCCCTCGGCGTCGACCGTCTCGCCGCACAGGCGCCCGGGCATCTGGCGGATGTATTTCTGCTGGGTGGCGAAGAGGCCGACATAGGGCCCGCCGAAGGTGAGCGGATTGCCGAGCGACTGGCCCTCGCCGACCACGATGTCGGCACCCTGCGCGCCCGGCGGTTCGACGGCGCCGAAGGCGACCGCCTCCGTGAAGACGGCGACGAGCAGCGCACCATTGGCGTGCGCCTTCTCGGCGATCGGCTTCAGGTCGATCAACTGGCCGTAGAAGGACGGGGTCTGCACGACGACACAAGACGTCTCGCCGTCGATCGCGTCGAGGATCGCTTCCGTTCCGGTCGGATCGGGCGGCAGTTCGAAGACGCCATCGGAAGAGGAGCGCGAATAGGTGCGCACGACCGAGCGGTATTGCGGATGGAGGCCGCCGGAGAGCACCGCCTTGGAGCGCTTGGTCAGCCGATGGGCCATGAGCACCGCTTCGGCGGTCGCCGTCGAGCCGTCATACATGGAGGCGTTGGCGACCTCCATGCCGAGCAGGTTGGCGACCTGGGTCTGGAACTCGAAGAGGACCTGCAGCGTGCCCTGCGAAATTTCAGGCTGATAGGGCGTGTAGCTGGTGAGGAACTCGGAGCGCTGGATGAGGTGATCGACGCTTGCCGGCACGTGATGGCGATAGGCGCCGGCGCCGACGAAGAAGGGCACGGAAGCGGCAGTGACATTCTTCGCTGCAAGAGCGCCCAGGATGCGCTCGACCTCGATCTCGCTCTTCGCCAGAGGCAGGTCGACCAGACCGTCGAGATGCTTGTCGGCCGGGATGTCGGCGAACAGGTCGTCGATCGCCGCGACGCCGATGCGGGCGAGCATCGCCGCGCGGTCGGCGTCGGTGAGGGGGAGATAGCGCATGGACTCTTGTCCTTCGGAACCTGTCCGGGCCTAAGCGATGATGACCTTGGTCAGCAGGGAATTGGCGATGAAGCAGTCGGCATGGGCGGCATCGTGCAGGCGAGCGAGTTCGTCGGGCTCGGGCGTCTTGCCGGAAAACGCGATCCGCGGTGACAGCGTCACCTCGGAGACCCAGTATTTGCCGGCCTCGTTCTTCTCCATCACGCCGACGGCATCGTCCTCGTAGCTCGCGACGACGAAGCCGGCGCGCCGGGCGATGTCGAGGAAGGTCAGCATGTGGCACGAGGACAGCGAGGCGATCAGCGCCTCCTCCGGATCGACCGCCGCCTCGACAGTGAAGCGGGCCGGCACGACATGGGGCGAGGCGGTGGCCGGCACCTCGGTGCCGCCGTCGAAGCGCCAGACATGGCCGCGCGTATAGCGGCCCCTGGCGAAATCGTCGCTGTCGGTCTTCCACGAAATGGTTGCGGTATAGGTGTTGCCGCGCATGGATGATTGTCCCCGGCTCAGATCGTCTCGAGGAAGGCCCTGTAGGCATCCTCATCCATGAGCGCGTCGAGATCGGCAGCGTTGTCGGGCTTCAGCTTGATGATCCAGCCGGCGCCCTCGGCCGCCTCGTTGACCGCGCCGGGGCTGCTGGAAAGTGCCTCGTTGACCTCGACGACCTCGCCGGCCACCGGCACGAACACCTCGCTTGCCGCCTTGACCGATTCCACCACCGCGGCCTCGTCGCCCTTGGCGAGCTTCTTGCCGACCTCCGGCAGTTCGACGAAGACGATGTCGCCGAGTTGCTCCTGGGCATGGTCGGAGATGCCGACCAGGGCGACATCGCCCTCAAGGCGGATCCATTCGTGGTCTTTGGAGTAGCGGGTGGTCATCGGGTTACCTCGTCAGGAAGCGGGTTTGCGGTGATAACGGTGAGGAACGAAAGGCAGCGGCACAACGGTCGCGGGGATTTCCTTGCCGCGCACCACGAGAGTGACCGGCGTGCCGGGCTCGCTCGCGCCGGCGGCGACATAGCCCATGGCGACCGGCCCTTCGACCGTGGCGCCGAAGCCACCGGAGGTGACGATGCCGATGGTGCGGCCCTCGGCGTTGCGGATTTCGGTGCCCTCGCGGGCCGGCAACTTGCCGGTCGGCTTGATGCCGATGCGGCGGCGCGCCGGACCCTCTGTGAGTTCGCGCAGGATGCGTTTGGCGCCGGGAAAGTCGCCGCGCTCGCGACGGCGCCTGGAGAGGGCGAAGGCGAGATCGGCCTCGACAGGCGAAGTGGTGGCGTCGAGGTCGTGGCCGTTCAGCGGCAATCCGGCTTCGAGGCGGAGCGAATCGCGGGCGCCGAGCCCGATCGGCTTGACCCGCTCATCGGCGGTGAGCCGGTCCCAGAGCGCGCCGGCCGCACCGGCCGGAACCAGGATTTCGAAACCGTCCTCGCCGGTATAGCCGGAACGGGAGACCGTGAGCGTGCCGCCGTTCCAGTCGAACAGGCCGTAAGTCATGAAACCGAGATCGGCCGTCCCCGGCACCAGCGCGCCCAAGACCACCGCGGCTTCGGGCCCCTGCAGGGCGACAAGGCCGCCGTCGTCGGCGCGGGTGAGCGTGGCGCGATTTCCGGCTGCGGCCCGGATCAGGTCGAAATCGCCGTCCTTGGTGCCGGCATTGACGACGATATAGAGCCTGCCGGCGGCCGCCGGATCGGCGGGGCGCGCCACCATCAGGTCGTCGACGACGCCACCGTCGGCGTTGAGGAGCAGCGTGTAGCGGATCTGGCCCGGCTTCAGTCCGGCTATGTCGCCCGAGACGAGCGGCTCAAGAACGGCGGCGATGGCTTTGTGGTCCGCCTCAGGATCGCCGTTCGGCGCGTTCAGCGCGAGGTAACACGGCCCCATATGCGACACGTCGAACAGGCCGGCATGGGCGCGCGTCCATGTGTGCTCGGCGATGATGCCGGTCGGGTACTGGACCGGCATGGCGTAGCCGCCGAACGGCACCATGCGGGCGCCGAGCGCCCGGTGGTGGTCCGCAAGAACGGTCTCAGTCAGGATTTCTGCGACGGCCGGTTCAGCCACGGGACGATCCTTCGACAGCGGTGGATACGCGGACCGGTCGCTTCCCTGTCCGCGCCCCCTCTGTCTTCGGACCTGAGAGATTCCTGCCGGTCCTCGCGCTCTCTTGCGAAGAGAGCGCCTGCAGCAGTTACTCCGTCGGTGAGCAGGCGCATGTCTCGCCTGCTGCTTTCCAGAGTGTCGCCGACCGTCCGGTCCTTCGGCCTGAGAGTTTCCGGGGCGGTTGCTCCTTCGGCGCCGGACCTTGAGGTCCGGTCTCTCCCGGGCGGTCGTTAAGTCCCGCCGCTTGCCAGAAGCGGCCGGTTGCCGGAACGCGACTCCGTCCCAGCTAGAACCATCCTAGAACCGCCGGCAGCCGAGTCAATCAGGTGCCGGCCTTGGCTTTTGGTTTTCCCTCGTCGAAACCGACATAGACGATCAGGTCACGATCGTCCGGCGCCACCTTGAACGTGACCTGATCGTAGACGTCGCTGTAGTCGGTGGCGAATTCCGGCGCCGTGAGCGTGGCCTTGAGCGGAAATGCCTTTGAAAACAGCACTTTGTTGTCGTGCTGCCGCGTCACTGCGATCCGCACCGGCAGGGTGACCGTGCCGGCGCCGCCCTTCGGCCCGGCCAGAACCCGCCCGGCGATGCCGACCTTTATGGACATCGTCGACGCATCGAGCATATGGCATTCGCGCGCCGTCTTGGTGATCGATCCCTGCGCCTGGATGAAGGCGACATCGCCGTCGTGGCCACGCGCGTAGATGATCAGCGCTTCCGTGCCGGGCAGAACCTGGACTGGCGGGCAATAGCCGGATTTGAGGAAGAAGTTGGGGTCGTTTATGTCGCTGCCGGCCGTGACCGTGCCGGGAGCGGGATTGGGGTTGCCGCCGCCGAACAGCGCCGATAATCCGCCGCCGCCGGAACCGCCGCTGCTGGCACAAGCGGCAAGCAGAGCAGACACGGCGATCGTGGCGACAATTCCCACAAAACGAGGCATGCGCCCCCCGGCAAAAGCAGAAGTTTCAGGCCGCATCGGCATTCCCTCACAACTGAATGCGGCGTTTCTATAGCAGTGGTCGGCGGCCTTGGCGACCGGTGCACGGTATTCCAGCGTTTCCCTTGCCGCGCCAGCCCCCGGTCGTTACCCTCTCCCGATGGGATACAGTGACCCGTTATGCCTTGAACATGGCTGAAGACGCGGCCCGGCGATGAAATATGTGAGTACGCGGGGGCAAGCGCCCGCATTCGGCTTTTCGGACGTTCTGCTGGCGGGCCTTGCCGGGGACGGCGGCCTGTTTGTGCCCGAGACCTGGCCGACGCTCAGCCCAAAAGCGATCGCCGCACTGGCGGGCCGGCCCTATGCCGAAGCCGCCTTTCAGGTAATCCGGCCCTATGTCGGCGGCGAGATCGCCGACGAGGCGCTGGCCGCCATGTGCGTGTCGGCCTATGCCGCTTTCCGGCACCCGGCGGTGGTGCCGCTCACCCAGATCGGCCCCGGCGAGTGGATGCTGGAGTTGTTCCACGGGCCGACGCTCGCCTTCAAGGACGTCGCCATGCAACTCCTGGCGCGGTTGATGGATCATGTACTGGCCGAGCGTGGCAAGCGCGTGACCATCATCGGCGCCACCTCGGGCGACACCGGTGCGGCGGCGATCGAGGCCTTCCGCGGCCGCGACAACGCCGAGGTCTTCATCCTCTTCCCGGAGGGTCGGGTTTCGCCGATCCAGCAGCGGCAGATGACAACCGTGGCGGCGGACAACATCCACGCGATCGCCATCCAAGGCACCTTCGACGATTGCCAGGCGCTGGTGAAAGGATTGTTCGGCAACGCCAAGCTGCGCCAACGGCTGGGGCTGGCCGGCATCAACTCGATCAACTGGGCGCGCATCCTTGGGCAGATCGTCTACTACTTCACCGCCGCGGTGGCACTCGGCGGTCCGGCCCGGCCGGTATCGTTCACCGTGCCCACCGGCAATTTCGGCGACATATTCGCCGGCTATGCCGCCAAGCGCATGGGGCTGCCGGTCGAGCGGCTGGTGATCGCCACCAACATCAACGACATCCTGGCGCGGACGCTGGCCAGCGGCCGTTACGAGGTGCGCGAAGTCCACGCCACCACCTCGCCCTCCATGGATATCCAGGTCTCGTCCAATTTCGAACGGCTGCTGTTCGAGGCCTATGGGCGGGACGCTGCCGCGGTCGAGGGACTGATGCAGCGGCTGGCACAGAGCCGGGCCTTCGACATCGCGCCGGAGCCGCTGGAACGGATCACCAGGGATTTCTCCGCCGGCCGCGCCGATGAGGCGGAGGGCGCCGCAATCATGCGCGAGGTCCATGCGGGAACCGGCGAACTGCCCGATCCGCACACCGCGATTGCGCTGGCCGTCAGCCGCCGCTTCGTCGATGCGGGCGTCCCGATGGTGACCCTGGCCACCGCCCACCCGGCGAAGTTCCCACAAGCGGTCGAAGCTGCAACCGGCGTCCACGCCACGTTGCCGGAGCCTCTCGGCAGCATCCTCGGCAAGCCCGAGCGTTATGCGACGCTCGCCAACGACGCCCGGGCGATCGAGGACTATATCGCGGCCAACAGCCGTGCCATCTCTCAGGAAAGTCTGACACTATGACCGTTCGCCTGTCGCGTCTGGAGTCCGGCCTCACGGTCATCACGCATCCAATGGATGAGCTCGAAAGCGCCGCGCTCGGCGTCTGGGTGGGCGCCGGATCGCGCTCGGAGGAGGAGCACGAGCACGGCCTCTCCCACCTGCTCGAGCACATGGCATTCAAGGGCACGCGCCGGCGCTCGGCGCTCGATATCGCCGAGGAGATCGAAGCGGTCGGCGGCGAGGTGAACGCCGCGACCAGCGTCGAAACCACCTCCTACTACGCCCGCATCCTCAAGGACGACGTGCCGCTGGCCCTCGATATCCTGGCCGACATCCTGCAGAACTCGGCCTTCGATGCAAAGGAGCTGTCGCGCGAGCAGCATGTCATCGTGCAGGAGATCGGCGCGGCGCTGGATACGCCCGACGACCGTGTCTTCGACCTGTTTACCGAGGCCGCTTACCCCTCCCAGCCGATCGGACGGACAATTCTCGGCACACCGGAGACCGTGCGTGCCGCCGGCTCACCGATGCTCGACGCCTATCTCGGCCGCCACTATCGCGGACCGCACATGGTGCTGGCCGCAGCCGGGGCGCTCGACCACGACCGGCTGGTCGACCTTGCCAGCGAACACTTTGCCTCGCTCGGCCGCGACCCCGGTCCGGCGCCGTCGCCGGCGCTCTACAAGGGCGGCGACTTGCGCCAGTCGCGCGACCTGATGGAGACGCAGATCATCGTCGGCTTCGAGGGCCGCCCCTACACCTCGGAGGGCTTCTACACCGCGCAGGTGCTTTCCGCCGTGCTTGGCGGCGGAATGTCGTCGCGCCTCTTCCAGGAAGTGCGCGAGCGCCGCGGGCTCTGCTACTCGATCTACGCCTTCCACTGGAGCTTCTCCGATACCGGCATGCTCGGCGTTCACGCCGCCGCCGGCCCCGGCGATGTCGGCGAGCTGATGCCGGTGATCCTGGGCGAACTGGAACGCGCCGCCCATGACATCGGCGAGGCCGAACTCATGCGCGCCAAGGCGCAATTGCGTGCCGGCCTGTTGATGACGCTGGAAAATCCGGCGGCGCGGGCGGGCCAGCTTGCCCGGCAGATTCTGCTCTTCGGCCGCCACATTCCGGTCGTCGAACTGGCGGCGCGCATTGAAGCGATCACGGTCGAGGACATCCGCCAGCTGACGGAAGATATCCTCACCGGCAGCCGCCCGACTCTGGCCGCTGTCGGTCCGCTCGACGGGCTGATGAGCGCCGAAAAAGTTGCGGAACATTTCGGCGTGCGCTTGAGTGCGTAAGGCGGCGACGGATGGCATTTCTACGCTCGATATCGACCAACAATGCGCCGCCGGTCCTGCGGGGGGACCGGGTCATGTTGCGCGCTCCGGTTCTTGGTGACTACGCGCAGTGGGCGAAGCTGCGCGAGGAGAGTCGCGCCTTCCTCGCCCCCTGGGAACCGATCTGGCCGGCCGACGACCTCACCAAGCTGGCCTTCCGCCGGCGCCTGCGGCGTTATCAGCGCGAAATCCGCAACGGCACCGGCTACCCGTTTTTCGTGTTTTCGCCCGACGGCGTCACGCTCCTGGGCGGGCTCACCCTTTCCCAGGTCCAGCGCGGCGTCACCCAGTCGGTGGTGTTGGGCTACTGGATGGGCGAGCACCACGCCGGCAAGGGGCTGATGACCAGCGCCGTCAGGGCAGTCAGCCAGTTCGTCTTCGACACGCTGCACCTCAACCGGATCGAGGCCGCCTGCCTGCCTCACAATGCCGCCTCGATTCGCCTCCTCGAAAAGGTCGGATTCGCCCGCGAGGGTTACGCGCGCAAATATCTGTGCATCGACGGTCGCTGGCAGGACCACCTGCTCTTCGGCCTGGTCCGTGACGATCGCCGGCCTTAACCGGAGGCCGGGAGCGGGGCCGGTTTGGCGGGCAGGTTGTGCTTGCCCGGCCGGTGGGATCAACTTAGTAGTCAACACATTGCTTCGGGCGCTGGAGGATCGGTTGCAGTTCGCGCGTCGTATCGCGGTCCTCGTTCTCACTCTGCTGAGCCTTCTCGCCGTGTCGGTACCGGCTGACGCGCTGGAGGCGGTTTCGGTGCCGCTCGACGGCCGCACCCTCGACCTGACGCGTGCCATCCAGCTCTATCGCCAGCAGGACGACCGCATCCAGGTGTCCACGGCTCCCGGCGCCGATGGCATCGTCCGACGCATCGAGGTCAAGGCGCGCGAGGCGAACGGCGGAACATCGTTCTGGGCGGTGTTCGCGCTTGCCAACAACGGCGACGAACAGATCGACCGCCTGCTGGTGGCGCCGCATTTCCGCCTGGCCGGCTCCGGCGTGTTCTGGCCCGACCTCGGCGCCTCGCGCATCGCCTCGATCACGCCCAGCCAGGGCTTCGCCCCCGACCGCCAGCCGAGCCAGGAGGCGGATGTCTTCCGCATCACGCTGGATCCCGGCTCGGTGGTCACCTTCGTGGCCGAGCTGAGGACGCTCGACCTGCCGCAGCTCTATCTCTGGGACAGCGACGCCTACAAGGACTCGGTCAACAGCTACACGCTCTATCGCGGCATCGTGCTCGGCATCTCGGGCCTGCTGGCGCTGTTCATGACCATCGTCTTTGTCGTCAAGGGCACGGCCATGTTCCCGGCCACGGCGGCGCTGGCCTGGTCGGTGCTCGTCTATCTGTGCATCGATTTCGGCTTCTGGAACCGGGTGATCAATGTCTCGCCGGGGAGCGACCAGGTGTGGCGCGCCGGCTCCGAGGTGTTCCTCGCTGCCTCGCTGGTCATCTTCACCTACACCTATCTCAACCTCAACCGATGGCACGTGCGCTATAGCCATCTGACCATCGGCTGGCTGATCGGTCTCGGCGTCCTGCTCGGCGTATCGGTGATCGAACCATCGGTGGCGGCCGGCATCGCGCGCTTCTCGATCGGCTTCACCGCGGTCGCCGGCTTCGGCATCATCGTCTATCTCGCCACCCACAGCTACGATCGCGCCATCATGCTGATCCCGACATGGGTGCTGCTGCTGGTGTGGACCTTTGCGGCGTGGCTGACGGTGACCGGCAATCTGGTCAACGACGTGGTCCAGCCGGCGCTCGCCGGCGGGCTGGTGCTGATCGTGCTGCTGATCGGTTTCACCGTGATGCAGCACGCCTTCGCCGGCGGCGTGATCATGCAGGGGCTGCTCGGCGATACCGAGCGCAAGGCGCTGGCGCTAACCGGCGCCGGCGACATCGTGTGGGACTGGGACGTGATCCGCGACCGCATCTATACCGGGCCGGAGGCGGAGGACCTGCTCGGCCTGCAGCGCGGCACGCTGGAAGGCCCGGCACGCGACTGGCTGGAAATCCTCCATACCGGTGACCGCGATCGCTTCCGCACAACGCTGGACATGGCGGTGGAACTCCGGCGCGGGCGCATCCACCAGGATTTCCGCCTGCGCGCCGAGGACGGCCACTACCGCCACTTCCACCTGAGGGCGCGCCCGGTTCTGGGCAGCGATGGCGAGGTGTTGCGCTGCGTCGGCACGCTGCTCGACGTGACCGAGGAGCGCAACTCTGAAGAGCGCCTTCTGCACGACGCGGTTCACGACAACCTGACCGGCCTGCCCAACCGGGAGCTGTTCATTGACCGGCTGCGCGCGGCGATCACCCGCACCACCACCGAAGGCGCGGCGCGGCCGTCGGTGTTCGTGCTCGACATTGACCGCTTCAAGCAGATCAATGACGGCTTCGGCGTGGCGGTCGGCGACTCGATCCTGCTGACCATCGCGCGGCGCCTCGCCCGCCTGCTGAAACCCCAGGACACGCTGGCCCGCCTGGCCGGTGACCAGTTCGCCTTCCTGCTCATCTCCGAGAACCAGCCGGAGCGCATCGCCGGCTTCGCTGAATCGGTGCGCCGCACGCTCAGAGCGCCGATCACGCTGGGCGAGAAGGAAATCTTCCTCACCGGCTCGATCGGCATCGCCATGTATGACGGCAAGCAGCAGGTGGAGGCCGAGGACCTGATCAAGGATGCCGAGATGGGCACCTTCCATGCCAAGCGCCTGGGCGGAGACCGCATCGAGGCGTTCCGCCCGGCACTGCGCCAGCACGGCAGCGACCTGGCAACGCTGGAATCGGACCTGCGCCGGGCGCTCGGCCGCGAAGAGATCAAGGTGCTCTATCAGCCGATCGTGCGGCTGGAGGACAAGACCATTGCGGGCTTCGAGGCGCTTGTGCGCTGGGACCACCCCAAGCTCGGCCGCATCCCGCCGAGCGATTTCGTGCCGCTGGCGGAGCGCACCGGCCTGATCATCCCGCTCGGCCTGTTCGTGCTCGACCGCGCCGGCCGCCAGCTTGCCGAGTGGCAGGAAGAACTCGGTCGCCACGCCTCCCTGTTCGTCAGCGTCAACGTGTCGAGCCGGCAGCTTCTCCGCCACGACCTGATCAACGACGTGAAATCGGTGCTGGTGCGCTCGAACCTGCAGCACGGCTCGCTCAAGCTGGAAGTCACCGAAAGCCTGGTCATGGAGAACCCGGAATACGCGGCGCAGGTGTTGACCCGCGTGCGCGAGCTGGGCGCCGGCCTGTCGCTCGACGATTTCGGCACGGGCTACTCGTCGCTGTCCTATCTGCAGCGCTTCCCCTTCGACACGATCAAGATCGACCAGACCTTCGTGCGCGGCAGCGGCGTCGGCGACCGGCGCGTGATCCTGCGCTCGATCATCTCGCTCGCCCACGACCTCAACATGGAGGTGGTCGCCGAAGGGGCGGAGTCGGAGGGCGATGCCATCGAGCTCGCCGAGCTCGGAGCGGAATACGTACAGGGCTTCCTCTACGGCCAGCCGATGACGGCGGCCGAGGCGGGCAAGCTGATCTTCCGCAAGGTGGAAGAGGACGAAGAGGAAGAACTGGCCTGAAACACCAGCGTAATCAATGACTTCAACAGTTGTATCGTGTTTCGCGCTTAACTGTTGAAGTCATTGACAAGGCAGGATCTTTCTGCCCGTCCTTGACAGGACCGGCCGACTGTCCTCTGTGCCAGCCGCATGAACACCGCCAAGCCGCCCCTCGACATCCTGCTGTGCAGTCCGCGCGGCTTCTGCGCCGGCGTCGACCGCGCCATCCAGATCGTCGAGCTGGCGCTCGCGAAGTTCGGTCCGCCGGTCTATGTGCGCCACGAGATCGTCCACAATCGCTATGTGGTCGATGGCCTGAAGGCGAAAGGCGCGGTGTTCGTCGAGGATCTCGACGAGATACCCGACACCGACCAGCCGGTGGTGTTCTCCGCCCATGGCGTCGCCAAGGCGGTGCCCGAAGCGGCGCGGCTGAGGAACCTGTTCCATCTCGACGCCACCTGCCCGCTGGTTACCAAGGTGCATCGCGAGGCGGAGATCCATTATCGCAAGGGACGCGAGATCGTGCTCATCGGCCATGCCGGCCACCCGGAAGTGGTCGGCACCATGGGCCAGCTTCCGGCGGACGCCATCACGCTCATCGAGACCGAGGCGGAGGCCCGCGCCTTCCAGCCGAAGGCGCCGGAACGACTGGCCTATATCACCCAGACGACACTGTCGGTGGACGACACCGCGGCGATCGTGGCGATCCTCAGCGAGCGCTTCCCGGAAATGACGGCGCCGCACAAGGAGGATATCTGCTACGCCACCACCAACCGACAGGAAGCGGTGAAGCGCATCGCCTCGGACATCGACGCCATGATCGTCATCGGCGCGCCCAACTCGTCCAATTCGCAGCGGCTGCGCGAGGTGGCGGAGCGTGCCGGCTGCCCGGTGTCGCTGCTCGTCCAGCGCGCCAGCGACCTCGACTGGCAACGACTGGCAGGGCTTCGCCGCGTCGGCATCACCGCCGGCGCCTCGGCGCCGGAGGTTCTGGTCGAGGAGGTGATCGACGCCTTCGCCGAACGCCACGCGGTCAATGTCGAAGTGGTGACGGCGGCAGAGGAAGCGGTCGTCTTCAACCTGCCGCGGGCATTGCGCGAGATCACCTGACCGGCATCGCCCCGTTGCATGGCGCGGCGGGTCGTGTGATCTAGCGGTGATCGACGATCAGCGGCGCGAACTCATGGCGGTCTATACCGAAATCCCCGACGACGAATTCGACGCCTTCATGCGGAGCTATGACGTGGGCCAGGTGCTCTCGTGCAAGGGCATCGCCGAAGGCGTTGAAAATTCGAACTTTCTCGTCGTCGCCGAGGCCGGTCAATTCATCCTGACGCTCTACGAGAAGCGCGTGGCGGCAGCCGACCTGCCCTTCTTCCTGGGCCTCATGGAGCATCTGGCGGCCAAGGGCATCACCTGCCCGACGCCGGTGCACGATCGCGCCGGCCAGGCGCTGAAGCGCCTTGCCGGCCGTCCGGCGGCAATGGTGACCTTCCTTGCCGGCATGTGGGTGCGCCGGCCGCAGGCCGAGCATTGTGCCGCCGTCGGCGGCGCGCTGGCGCGGCTGCACCTCGCCGGAACCGATTTCACGATCCACCGCAAGAACGCGCTCACCGTCGACGGCTGGCGGCCCCTCTACGAGCAGTGCGACGGGCGCGCCGATACGGTCGCGCCGGGCCTTGCCGCCATCATCGAGGACGAACTGGCCGAGGCCGACCGGGCCTGGCCGAAAGACCTGCCACAAGGTGTCATCCACGCCGACCTGTTTCCGGACAACGTTTTCTTTCTCGGTGGCCGGCTGTCGGGCCTCATCGACTTCTACTTCGCCTGCAACGACATGCTGGCCTATGACGTTGCGGTCTGCCTGAATGCCTGGTGCTTCGAGGTCGATGGCTCTCTCAACGTCACCAAGGCGCGGGCACTGCTCACCGGCTACACCACCGTGCGCCCGCTCAGCGACGTCGAGATCGATGCCCTGCCGATGCTTGCCCGTGGCGCGGCGCTGCGCTTCCTGCTGACCCGGCTGTACGACTGGCTGACGGTGCCGGACGACGCGATGGTGGTGAAGAAGGATCCGCTCGAATATTACCGCAAGCTGCGCTTCCACCGCGGCGTCGGCGACGCCACCGCCTACGGGCTCAGCCGGTGACGCAGAAGCGGGTCGCGATCTGGAGCGACGGCGCCTGCTCGGGCAATCCCGGCCCCGGTGGCTGGGGCGCCGTGCTCGTCTGGGACGGGCACGAGAAGGAGCTGAAAGGCGGCGAAGCCGAGACCACCAACAACCGCATGGAGCTGACCGCGGCGATCGAGGCGCTGGCGGCGCTGAAGAAGCCGTCGGCGGTCGATTTCTACACCGACTCGCAATATCTGCGCGGCGGCGTCATGGGCTGGATCGCCGGGTGGCAGAAGAACGGCTGGAAGACGGCCGACCGCAAGCCGGTGAAGAATGTCGACCTGTGGCAGAGGCTGGACGAACTCCGCCACAAACACGAAGTCGCCTGGCATTGGGTCAAGGGCCATGCCGGAACGGAAGGCAACGAACGCGCCGATCAGCTGGCGCGCGAGGGCATGGCCCCGTTCAAACGCAAGAAGAAGAAGAAGAAGACGCCGCTGGCCGACCCCGCGCCCTAGGGCAAAATGACATGCGCCGACGATGCCTGACCACTTCCTTCCCCATTCGGGAGGGCCGCTTTTCCTTGCGAGCCATCGGCACGCTCAGAAAAACCGGGACTTAGGCGTTCGGCTTGGCATCGCAGCCGAATATCGACCCGTTCTAGATCTGGCCCAGCATTGTGGCGGCGCCGGTCGCCTGAATTCCCTTGCCGCCTTCCGGCTCGAAATTGATCGTCTTCACCACGCCGTCCTCGACGAGCATGGAGAAGCGCTTGACGCGTGTGCCCATGCCGACCGCGCCGAGGTCGATCGTCAGACCCAGCGCCCGGGCATAATCGGCGCTGCCATCGGCAACGAAATCGAGCTTGTCCTCGGCGTTCAGCGCCGCGCCCCAGGCCTGCATCACGAAGGCATCGTTGACCGCCATCACCACGATGCGGTCGATGCCATTGTCCTTGAAGGTAGCGGCATTGGCGATGAACTGGGGAATGTGGGCGTAGTGACAGGTCGAGGTGAAGGCTCCGGGAACGCCGACGAAGACCACCTTCTGGCCCTTGAACAGCGTGTCGACCGTCACCTCTTCGACGGCACCCTCGCCCTTCTTGAATCGGAAAGAGCCCGCAGGAAGGCGATCGCCCACCTTGATCATGTTCGTCTCCTGGATGAATTGCGATGCTGCTCGACCGCAGGAAATAATGCAGCGTGGCCGACTAGTCGAGGGGCAACACCTGCTCGATGGCGCGGCCGCCGGCGGCCATGGTGACGCGGATCTTGGCGCCGGCGATCGGCGTCTTGGCACCGAGACGGCTGAACTTGACATCGAAGAGCGTCTTGCCACCGTCGCTGCCGACGAAAACCGGCGCATAAGGCGCCCAGTCCTCCGGCCCCTCGACCAGAAATTCCGGCTTGGCACCGGCCGGCACGGTGGCGACGACCCGGAACTGCGGGTGGACGTCGGTGCCGCCCGCGCGGGTGACACTGTCCACCGCGAAGATGCCGGGCTTCGGCGGGCCCGGCAGGCGGGCGCGCGCGGTCACCAGAATGGCCTCGGTCGCCGGATCGTTCTCGCCCGGTGGCACCGTCAGATGTGCGGTGACTTCATCGGGGACGCAGACCTCATCGCACACGCCGAGGTGCATGGTGAGGGAAAGCGTCACCGGCTGCGACGGGTCGGCTACCGCGGCGCGGAACGGCAGGACCACGCCGCCGACATAGACGTTGGTGACGCTGTAGCCGTCATCGACGACCTCGGGCACCGGGAAGGAGATGGCCGGCTTGTCGAGGTTGTGAGACGCGGAGAAATCGAACACCGGCGCGATGCCGGCCGTGCCGGGATTGCGCCAATAGGTCTTCCAGCCGGGCGGCAGAGCGATCTCGATGGCGCCGTGGAGAATGCCGGTGCTGTCCATGCCGGAAGCGACCAGCCGGATCCTGGTCTTCTGACCCTGTACCCAATCGCCGGTTGCGGCGACGGCAGGCGCGACCAGCACCAGCACAATGGCGACGGGCAGAAACCAGAGAGTTGTCTTGAAGGGCGTTTTCATGGAGCGGACCATAGCGCGAGGATCGTCGACGGCCGATCAATATGGGCTGGCAGCAGCTTCATTTGTTCGTGAGGCGCATCTTGTCGCAGCCGCGCCGTGCCCAAGGCAAATTCGCGCTCTCGGCATGGTTCCATCCGACCGGAAAACGCTCTACGCTTGCCGCCATCATGGCCAATATTCCGCACAGCGCTCCCAAAGGCCGTGGCTATCTCGATGGCCAGTTCCTCATCGCCATGCCGACGATGCAGGACAGCCGTTTTGCCCGGACGGTGGTGTTCATCTGCGCCCATTCGCCGGACGGCGCCATGGGCATCACCATCAATCAGGCGGCACCGGAAGTCACATTCCAGGACCTGCTGGTGCAGCTCGACATTATCCCGGAAGGTCCCGAGATCAGGTTGCCGCCGCCGGCGCGCCGTATGCGTGTCCACCGCGGCGGACCGGTGGAGACCGGCCGCGGCTTCGTGCTGCACAGCGCCGACTACTATGCCGAGAACTCGACGCTGCCGATCAGCGAGACCATCTCGTTGACGGCAACGCTGGAGATCCTGAAGGCGATCGCCACCGGCAACGGGCCCGAGAACGCGCTCCTGGCGCTGGGCTATGCCGGCTGGGCGCCGGGGCAGCTGGAAAACGAGATCCAGGCCAATGGCTGGCTACACTGCCCGGCCCGCCCGGACGTCATCTTCGATCCCGACCTGGAGGGCAAATACGACCGCGCGTTGGCGCTGATCGGTGTCGACGTGACGCGGCTATCGGGCGAAGCCGGTCACGCCTGAGCCCGTTTCTCCGCTCGCCGCTCGCTGAGCCGCCGCCACAGATAGGGCAGGTATACCAGCGCCAGACTGAACGCCAGACCGTACCAGGTGATCAGATAGCCGAGGTGGTTGTTGGGGAAGCTGACCACCGTTTCGCCGCCCTGCGGCAGGCCGCCGGGGCGCGTCGGATCGAAGCGTTCGTCGATGATGTAGGGCGCGATCTCGGATGCGGGCAGGTGCTGGGCCGCGGCAAAGAGCGCGGGATCGCGCGAAAACCACTGGTTCTTTGCGGCATTGTCGGCGGGCATGAACCATGACCGGCGCCCCGGCTGCCGCAGCGGGCCGATGACGGTCGTCGGTCCCTCGACCTGGCCCTCGGGACGTGTCGCCGGATCAGCCTTGGCCGCCGGTACGAAACCGCGGTTGACATAGACGATCCAGCCGCCGGCGGTCTCGAGTGGCGTCATGACGAAATAGCCGGGTCCACCAACCGGGCCTTTCGGCTCGGTGAGCATGTAGAGGACGTGGATCTCGTGGGCGTTATCGAAGCGGCCGGTGACGGTGACTGGCTGGTATTCGCGCGCGGCCACATCGAGCGTCGGCCAATCCTTTGGCCCTGGTGCCGGCACCGGTTCAGCCTTGAGACCGGCACTCACGCGGGCGATCAACGCCGTCTTCCAGTGGAGACGCTGCACCTGCCAGGTGCCAAGGCCGCAGAGGATGGCGAACGCAATGAGAGCTGCGACGGACTGCCACAGCAGGCCGCCGCGACGTGCGGGCTTCGTGCTTGGTTCCGTCACGGCCGGCTCAACTGTCGGAAATGCGGCCGAGTTCCGCCCGGTGGCGATATTGCTGGGCGATCATCAGGCCCTTGAGCGGGCGCAGGAGGCCGATCGACAGGCCGAGCACCAGCGGAACAAGGATCACGGCCATCAGCCAATAGGGCGGGTTGAAGGTGAACTCGATGACCAGCGCCAGGCCGACGACGATGAAACCGACGATCATCATGATGAAGACCGCCGGGCCGTCACCGGCGTCGGCAAAGTCGAATTCCAGGCCGCAATTCTGGCAGTGCGGCGCAACGGTGAGGAAGCCCGCGAACAGGCGCCCCTCGCCACAGCGCGGGCAACGCCCGTGCAAGCCGACCGACACCGGCTGCGGCGGATAGAGAGCCTTGTCCTCTGTGGTCATCGTGCTCCGAACGGCGGGCGCTTATCCGTGATGGATCGGCGCGCCCCAGCCGCCCCAGATGTAGATGCAGAAGAACAGGAAAAGCCACACCACGTCAACAAAATGCCAGTACCAGGCGGCCGCCTCGAAGCCGAAATGCTGCTTCGGATTGAAGTCTCCCTTGACCGCGCGGATGAGGCAGATGGCGAGAAAGATCGTGCCAACGATAACGTGGAAGCCGTGGAATCCGGTGGCCATGAAGAACGTGGAGCCGAAGATGCCGCCGGTGAAGGCGAACGGCGCGTGGGCGTATTCATAGGCCTGCACCGAGGTGAAGGTGAGACCGAGGATGACGGTCAGGATCAGCCCCCAGATGAGCCCCTTGCGATCGTCGTGGATGAGCGAATGGTGCGCCCAGGTGACGGTGGTGCCCGAGGTCAACAGGATGAGCGTGTTGAGCAGCGGCAGGTGCCACGGGTCGAAGACCTCGATGCCCTTCGGCGGCCAGTGACCGCCGGTGAACGCCACCTTGGCGATCTGGATGGTGCTGTCGGCTGAGAGACTGGAATCGAAGAAGGCCCAGAACCAGGCGACGAAGAACATCACCTCGGAGGCGATGAACAGGATCATGCCATAGCGCAGGCCGATCGCGACGACGCTGGTGTGGAAGCCCTCATGCGCCTCCTTGATGACGTCCCGCCACCAGACCAGCATGGTGTAGAGCACGCCGATAATGCCGGGCGCGATCAGCCAGACGCTGGCGCCGTGCATATACGAGATGGCACCGATCGCCAGAACGAAGGCCGAGATGGCACCGAGGACCGGCCACGGGCTCGGGTCGACCAGGTGATAGGGATGATGCTTCGCGTGCGCCTCAGCCATGATTTCAGTGCTCCCAGATCGTCCCCCGCCGCCTTACAGGCGCCGGCTGGCGTTCAAAGCGGGTGTTCCCCCGATGTCGTCGCCAGCGCGGCGACCGGTTTCGGCTTAGCCGGATAGAAACTGTACGACAGTGTGATGGTGTCGATGTTCTGCAGGTTGGGATCGTCGGCGTAGGCCGGA
Organism: uncultured Alphaproteobacteria bacterium; assembly: GCA_963762605.1. GTDB lineage: Bacteria > Pseudomonadota > Alphaproteobacteria > Rhizobiales > Kaistiaceae > CAVSRC01. The sequence goes on from CAVXLJ010000017.1 coordinate 201,848, forward strand.
TCGACGAAGAAGGTGACGCCGAGTTCCGACTTCTCGCCGGGCTTGAGCGTCTGGTCGGTGAAGCAGAAGCAGGCGATCTTGTTGAAATAGGCGCCGGCCTGATCGGGCGCGACGTTGAACGCGGCGGTGCCGGTCTCGGTCCGGTTCGTTCGATTCTCGGCGAGGAACGAGACGGTGCCGACTTCGCCGAGCTTGATCTGCACCGAGCGCTTCACCGGGCGGAAGCTCCAGCCGAGATTGTTGCTGATGTTGCTGTCGAAACGCACGGTGACGACGCGATCAAGGATATTCTTGGGCGCCGCCTGGGCAACGCGGGTGGTGCCGCCGTAGCCGGTCACCTGACAGAAGATGCGATAGAGCGGCACGGCGGCGAAAGACATGCCGACCATGCCGGCGACGAACACCGCACATACCGCAGCGGTGAGGCCGAGGTTGATGCGCCGGCGCGGTTTTGGGTTGGCTGCGTCGGTCATGGTCACATCGGCGGCGTCAGGACGTTCTGACCAAGCCGCACGATGGTCAGAAGGTAGAACAGGCCGACCAGCACGGCGAGCGCAATGGCGGTCGCCACCGCGCGGGCGCGGCGCCGCTTCTGTTGCGCCTCGGTCAGGCGCAGGCCGTCGTCGCCGTCCGCCGTCATGGCCGTCATATCGCGATTCCGGTGAGGCCCTTCTCCGCCAGAATAACAGCGAAGAGAAGGAACAGATACAGGAGCGAGAAGGTGAACAGCCGGCGCGCCGGCAGCTTGGCGGCATCGTCGGCCGGCATGCGGAACACGGCCCAGGCGAGCCAAACGAAGACGGCGCCGAGCCCGCCGGCAATCACCGCATAGGTCCACGAGGTGACGCCGGCCAGCGGCGGCAGCAAGGCTGCCGTGACCGCGAGGACCACGGCATAAGCGAGAATGTGCCGCCTGGTCGATGCCTCGCCGGCGACGACGGGAAGCATCGGGATGCCGGCCCTGGCGTAGTCCTCGCGCTTGTAGAGCGACAACGCCCAGAAGTGCGGCGGCGTCCACAGGAAGATGATCAGGAACAGACTGAGGCTCTCGATGCCGATCCCGCCGGTGACCGCGGCCCAGCCGACCATCGGCGGCAGGGCGCCGGCGGCGCCGCCGATGACGATGTTCTGTGGCGTCGAACGCTTGAGCCACATCGTATAGACGAGGACATAGAAGGCGATGGTGAAGGCGAGCAGCCCGGCGGCGACGACGTTGGTCGCCAGCCCCAGGAAGACGACCGAACCGACCGCCAGCGGCAGGCCGAAGGCGAGCGCCTCGCCGGCTGTCAGACGACCCGCCGGCACCGGCCGCTTCATGGTGCGGCGCATCACGGCGTCGATGTCGGCGTCGTACCACATGTTGAGGGCACCCGAGGCTCCCGCCCCGACGGCGATGGCGAGCAACGCCTCGAAACCGATCACCGGATTGAGGCCCACCGGAGCGATGGCCATGCCGACGAAGGCGGTGAACACCACCAGCGACATCACCCGCGGCTTGAGCAGGGCGATGTAGTCGCCAACGCTGCCGCCGAGCGCCAGTTCGGCGCTCAACGCGGTGCCCGCTTCATGGCTGTCCGAATAGGCCATTGCGTCCTTATCTCTCTCCCGTGCCGGTCACCCTCAACGGATGCGCGGCAGGGTCTCCCATTGGTGGAAGGGCGGCGGCGACGACAGCATCCACTCCAGCGTGGTTGCCCCCTCGCCCCACGGATTGTCGCCGGCGGGCCGCTTCTTCGCGAAGGCTTCCCACATGCAGTAGAGGAAGATCAGGACGCCGAACGCCGCGATGTACGAGCCGATCGAGGAGACGAAGTTCCAGCCGGCGAAAGCATCGGGATAGTCGGCATAGCGACGCGGCATGCCGGCGAGGCCGAGGAAGTGCTGCGGGAAAAAGACCAGGTTGACGCCGACGAACGTGACCCAGAAGTGCCACTTGGCGATGGTCTCGTTGTACATGTAGCCGCTCATCTTCGGGAACCAGTAGTACCAGCCGGCGAAGATGGTGAAGACCGCGCCGAGCGACAGCACGTAGTGGAAGTGGGCGACCACGAAGTAGGTGTCCTGCAGCACGTAGTCGAGGCCGGCATTGGCCAGCATGACGCCGGTGACGCCGCCAACGGTGAACAGGAAGATGAAGCCGATCGCCCACAGCATCGGTGTGCGGAACTCGATCGAGCCGCCCCACATGGTGGCGATCCACGAGAACACCTTCACGCCGGTCGGCACCGCGATGACCATGGTGGCGGCGACGAAATAAGCCTGCAGGTCGAGCGACAGGCCGACGGTGTACATGTGGTGGGCCCAGACCACGAAGCCGATGAAACCGATGGCGACCATGGCGTAGGCCATGCCCATGTAGCCGAAGACCGGCTTCTTGGAGAAGGTCGAGATGATCTGGCTGATCATGCCGAAGCCCGGCAGGATGAGGATATAGACCTCGGGGTGACCGAAGAACCAGAACAGGTGCTGAAAGAGCACCGGGTCGCCGCCCTGGTCGGGCTTGAAGAAGGCGGTGCCGAAGTTGCGGTCGGTCAACAGCATGGTGATGGCGCCCGCCAGCACCGGCAGGGCGAGCAGCAGCAGGAAGGTGGTCACCAGGATCGACCAGACGAACAGCGGCATCTTGTGCAGCGTCATGCCCGGCGCGCGCATGTTGAAGATGGTGGTGATGAAGTTGATGGCGCCGAGGATCGACGAGGCGCCGGCCAGATGCAGCGACAAGATGGCGAAGTCCATCGCCGGGCCGGGCTGGCCGGTGGTCGACAGCGGCGGGTAGATCGTCCAGCCGCCGCCAACGCCGTGGGCGCCGGGAGCGCTCGGCATGAACAGCGAGATGACCAGCAGCAGGAAGGCCGGCGGCAGCAGCCAGAACGAGATGTTGTTCATGCGCGGGAAGGCCATGTCCGGCGCGCCGATCATGATCGGCACGAACCAGTTGCCGAAGCCGCCGATCATCGCCGGCATGACCATGAAGAAGATCATGATCAGACCGTGCGCGGTGACGAAGACGTTGAACAGCTCCGGGTCGCCGAAGATCTGCAGGCCCGGCTCCATCAGCTCCATGCGCATGGCCACCGACAAGGCGGCGCCGATGATGCCCGTGCAGATGGCGAAGATAAGGTACATCGTGCCGATGTCCTTATGGTTGGTGGAATAGAGCCACCGACGCCATCCCGTGGGGTGTGCATGCGCGTGCGCTTCGCTATGCGCCTGATAACCTGCGCTCGTCGACATACCTGTCTCCTCTGATCGAACCTTCCCGGCTGCTGCGGCGGGGTTGGCCCTAGTTCTTCGTCGTCGCAACGACCGTCGCGGACGACTTTGTTACTGCTGCGGCGAGCTGCTTGTTGGCGGTGTCGAGATCGTTGACGGCGGTCTTCGCCCAGGCATCGAACTTGTCCTGGCTGACCGCCTCGACCACGATCGGCATGAAGGCATGGTCGCGGCCGCAGAGCTCCGAGCACTGGCCGTAATAGACGCCCGGCTTGTCGACGCGGAACCAGGTCTCGTTGAGACGGCCGGGGATGGCGTCGATCTTGATACCGAACGAGGGCACCGCAAAGGAATGGATGACGTCGGCGCCGATGACCTGCATGCGGACCACGACGCCCACCGGCACAACCATCTTGTTGTCGACGGCGAGAAGCCGCGGTGTGCCGGTCGGGTTGCCGTTGGCATCGCGCAGCAGCAGCGAATCGAACGAGATATCACCGTTGTCGGGATACTCGTAGGACCAGTACCACTGGCTGCCGGTCGCCTTGATGGTGAGCTGCTTGTCCTTGGCGGGGTCGAAGCCGGCGATGGCGCGCGCCGGATCGTGCTCGGCGAAGAGCAGGGCGAAGGACGGAACTGCGATGCCGACCAGGATAAGGATCGGCACCACCGTCCAGATCACCTCGATCAGTGTGTTGTGCGACGTCTTCGAGGGGACCGGGTTGGCCTTGGCGTTGAAGCGCACCATGACATAGACGAGCAGCCCCAGCACCAGGAGCACGATCAGCGACACCACGATCAGCAGACCGTTGTTGAACCGGTGAATCATCTCCATGATCGGCGTGGCCGCCGGTTGAAGGTTGATCTCCCAGGGATAGGGATTGGCCAGCGCCGGACCGGCGAGCGCCATCAGGCCGCCACCGGCCAGCGCCAGACCCAGCGTTGCCCGCTTCAGTGCCGTTCTCACCGATTCGCTCCTTCCCAACCCGAGCTTCTCGCTCGGCCCCTTGCAACAGCGCACCCCGGCCGTCGGAACCTCGGCGGCCCGGTGGCCGGTATTCGGTATAAAAGACAACCGCCCTGCCCGGCGACACGCCGGCCCGGCATGGTGATTGGAACTATGCCAAAGAAAAACCATAACCCGGTCGTTCCCGCAACGCCCTAAGTTCGCCATCCATGCGGCAAATTGCGCCTGTCGCCTTCGATTCGCCGGCTTTGTGGGACCGCATGAGCGGGGGATGATGGCCCGCCGCGATTCCTTCGGGCGGGCGTTTGGTGCAGGATCGGCCGGGTCCGCCGGCAATTCGGCGGTATTTGTGTTGCCTGTGCGGTGCCAGGCTATTGTATCGACGGCAGGATGTACGAAGACGAAGACTACGACGTAGAGCCGCGAAGAAGCCCGCTCGTCCCGATTCTGGCAGTGGTCGCCGGGGTCCTTGCCATCGCCGTCGGCGTGGTGGTGGTCCTGTTCGCGATGGGATTCTTCAGCCGCGGGACTTCGACGGTGGCGACCGCGACGCCGCCGCCGACGCTCAGCGCCCCGGCCCCGCCCGGGCCGCAACTGACGGCGCCGGTGGCTGAAACCGACGTGCCCAAGGCGTCCGTCTCGGTGGCGCCGCCGGCCACCGGCGAGCCGCCGGTGCGCTCCACCCACGGCGACTGGCAGGTGCGCTGCGACACGCCGCCCGGCGCCAAGAGCGAGCAGTGCGTGCTGATGCAGTTCGTCACGGCCGAGGACCGCGAAAACGTCGGCCTGACCGTGATCGTGCTCAAGACGGCCGACAAGAAGTCCCGAATCATGCGCGTGCTGGCGCCGCTCGGCGTGCTGCTGCCCTCAGGGCTCGGGCTCAAGATCGACGATGCCGATCTCGGGCGGGCGGGCTTCGTGCGCTGCCTGCCCAATGGCTGTGTCGCCGAGGTGATTCTCGAGGACAAGCTGCTCAACCAGCTCGAGACCGGCAAGACGGCGACCTTCATCATCTTCCAGACGCCGGAAGAGGGCATCGGCATCCCGATCTCGCTGAACGGCTTCGGGGAAGGCTTCAAGGCCCTGCCCTGACGGCACGCTGGCGATTGGCGGACGGCGCCTTGGGCCCTATCTGTAGGGCCAGCGCCGCCCATTTCCCTCACCCCCAGGACGAGCCATGACCGACCAGAAGCACAGCATCCTCGACCGCGCCGGCCTCGACCGCCAGACCGCCGAGAAGGCCGTCGCCGAGGCGTTGGCAGGCGCCGACGACGGCGAGCTCTATCTGGAATTCGCGCAAGCCGAGAGCCTGCTCTTCGACAATGGCCGGCTGAAGGCGGCCAGCTTCGACACCAATCAGGGCTTCGGCCTCAGGGCCGTCGCCGGCGAGGCGGCGGGCTTCGCGCATTCCGGCGAAATCTCGGAACCGGCGATCCGCCGCGCCGGCGATGCCGTGCAGGCGGTCAAGGCCGGCCACAAGGGCACCTATGCCGAGGCGCCGCGCGGCACCAACCGCGCGCTCTATGGCGATGAGAGCCCGCTCGGCAGCCCGACCTTCGCGGAGAAGGTGAAGCTGCTCGAGACCATCGACGCCTATGCGCGCGACAGGGACCCGCGCGTGCGCCAGGTGACCGCCTCGCTCGCCGGTTCCTATCAGGAGATCGAGATCCTGCGCGCCGACGGCAGCTTCGTGCGCGACATCAGGCCGATGGTCCGCGTCAATGTCTCGGTTGTCGTGGGCGACGGCGACCGCCAGGAATCCGGTTCGCACGGCATGGGCGGGCGCGAGGCGTTCGGCCAGTTCATCGCCACCGACCAGTGGCAGTTCGCCGTCGACGAGGCGCTGCGCCAGGCGCTGGTCAACCTTTCCGCCGTTCCAGCTCCGGCCGGCACCTTCGACGTGGTGCTCGGCCCCGGCTGGCCAGGCATCCTGCTGCACGAGGCGGTCGGCCACGGGCTCGAAGGCGACTTCAACCGCAAGGGCGAAAGCGCCTTCGCCGGCCTGATGGGCCAGCGCGTCGCCTCGCCCGGCGTCACCGTCATCGACGACGGCACGATTGCGAATCGCCGCGGCTCGCTCACCGTCGACGACGAGGGCACACCGACGCAATCCACCACGCTGATCGAGGACGGCATTCTCGTCGGCTACATGCAGGATCGGCAGAACGCCCGCCTGATGGGCATGCAGCCGACCGGCAACGGCCGCCGCCAGTCCTACGCCCACGTGCCCATGCCGCGCATGACCAACACGATCATGCTTGCCGGCAAGGACGACCCCAAGGAGATCCTCGCCTCGGTCAAGGACGGCATCTATGCCGTCTCCTTCGGCGGCGGCCAGGTGGACATCACCTCGGGCAAGTTCGTCTTCTCCTGCACCGAGGCCTATCGCATCCAGAACGGCGTCATCGGCCCGGCGATCAAGGGTGCCATGCTGATCGGCAACGGGCCGGACGCGCTCACCCGTGTGAAGATGATCGGCAACGACATGCAGCTCGACCCCGGCATCGGCACTTGCGGCAAGAACGGCCAGGGCGTGCCGGTCGGCGTCGGTCAGCCGACGCTCAGGATCGACCAGATCACGGTGGGCGGCACGGCGACCTGACAGCGGAACGCGCGTCCCCTCCGTCAGATCTTCGACCGGCGCCAGCCGGCGGCGCGTGCCTCTGCCTCGGTGCAGAACCAGCGCTCACCTTTTTGCGGGCTGATGATCGTCACGTCGTAATATTTCTGGCCGGGCACATGATAGATGCGCTCGCCGGTGTCGACGCTGATGTTGCCCTTGATGTTGCATCCGGATTGGTGGGCGGCGGCGCGGAAATCGCCGGCACTGGCAACAAACGAAGAGACGTCGGGGAGTGGTATGTGGGTCCGTGCGACCGCCAGCGTGCCAAAGGCCCCTACACCGACGGCGATGGCAACCTGGGCCGGGAAGGGTATGCCGCGCTTGCCCATATGCAGTTCCTCGCCGCTTTTCAGGTAACGGTAGAGGCGCCGCAACTACAAGTTACAGTATCGCGTACGGTAAATCGAAGGTTTCCAGTGGCGCGCGGCCTGCCTGCGGCATGTGCTCTGCATGGCGTCACTGGGCCCCGGACTTTCGCCGGGGCGACGACACAATATTGTGCGGTGACTGTGCGAGGGGGCTCCGATGGCGGTCGACACATACAGTTCCGAACTGGTGAGTGCGGTCGCGCTGCTCGGCGCGGCGGTGGTTGCCGTGCCGATCTTCAAGCGCATCGGGCTGGGCTCGATCGTCGGCTATCTCATTGCCGGCATCGCCATCGGCCCGTTCGGGCTGAAGCTCTTCCGCGAACCCGACCAGATCCTGGGCGTCGCCGAATTCGGCGTCGTCCTGCTGCTCTTCGTCATCGGGCTGGAGCTGAAGCCGTCGCGCCTGTGGGCGCTCCGCGCTGACATCTTCGGCCTGGGCGCGGCGCAGGTCATCGTCTGCGGTGCACTTCTGACCGGCGCCGGTGTGCTCGCCGGTCTCACGCCCGCCGTCGCCTTCGTGGCGGCGTCCGGCCTGGCGCTGTCCTCGACGGCCATCGTCATGCAGATCCTCGAAGAGCGCGGCGAGACGACCGAGACGCATGGCCAGAAGACCTTTGCCATCCTGCTGCTGCAGGACCTCGCCATCGTGCCGCTCTTGGCGGTGCTGGCGGTGATTGCGCCCCATCATGTCGACGGCGGCGCTTCACGCCTTACCCAACTCGGCATCGCGATTGCGGCGATCGTCGGCGTCGTCGCCGTCGGGCGCTATCTGCTCAATCCCCTGTTCCAGATTCTGGCCGGAGCTCAGGCGCGCGAGATCATGGCAGCGGCGGCACTGCTGGTCGTGCTCGGCGCGGCGCTGGCCATGCAGGCCGGCGGCCTGTCAATGGCGATGGGCGCCTTCATCGCCGGCGTGCTTCTGTCGGAATCGAGCTTCCGCCACCAGCTCGAAGCCGACATCGAGCCGTTTCGCGGCCTGCTGCTCGGTCTCTTCTTCCTCGCCGTCGGCATGTCCATCGACCTGGCGCTGATCGCCCGCAACTGGCCGCTGGTGCTGGCCGCGGTGGCGATCTTCACGCTCGTCAAGATCGCCGGCATCTATGGCGTCGCCCGCCTCTTTCGCAACGGTCATGCCGATTCGCTGAGGCTCGCATTGCTGCTCGCGCAGGGCGGTGAGTTCGCCTTCGTGCTCTTCACCACGGCACAGGGGCTCGGCCTGCTCGACGCCGGAACCTCGGCGCTGCTGACGGCGGCGGTGATCGTGTCGATGGCGCTGACGCCGCTGGCGCCGATCCTGCTCAAGGCCCTGCTGCCGGAGAAACCCCAATCGCTCGATGGCATCGAGGTGCCGGACGGGCTGACCGGCAGCGCGCTGGTCATCGGTTTCGGCCGCTTCGGCCAGGTCGCCTGTCAGGCGCTGCTGGCACGCGGCATCGACGTATCGATCATCGATTCCGACACCGAGATGATCCGCAGTGCCAACGCGTTCGGTTTCAAGATTTACTACGGCGACGGCACGCGCCTCGACGTGCTGCGCGCCGCCGGCGCCGCCAGCGCCAAGATCGTTGCCGTCTGCGTCGACAAGCGGGCCGATGCCGACCGCATCGTCGAACTCCTGAAGACGGCGTGTCCCATCGCCAAGGTTCTGGTGCGCTCCTACGACCGCGGCCACACGCTCGACTTGATCGCTGCCGGCGTCGACTACCAGATTCGCGAGACCTTCGAATCGGCCATGGCTTTCGGCGAGGCGGCGCTGCTGGCGCTGGGCGTGCCCGAGACCGAAGCGGCAGACGTGGTCGCAGGCGTGCGCAAGCGCGACGCGGCACGGCTGGAGCTGCAGATGGTCGACGGCATCACCGCCGGCCGCGATCTGATGAAACACAATGTGCCGACACCGACGCCGCTGACCCCGCCCAAGCACAAGGGCCGGCCGCTCAGCGAGGAGACGGCGGTGGTCGCTGCGGGCGGGGAAGAAGGCGAATAGGCCGTAGGGACCGGCGAAATGGCGAAAGGCCGATGAGCCTCTTCCGTTCACCAGTCAGCGTTCACGGATAAAGCCGCGCGGTCTCCCAGCCCATGTCGGTCTTGCGGTAGCGGACACGGTTGTGCAGGCGGAAGGGCATGTCCTTCCAGAATTCCCACTCCACCGGTGTCAGGCGATAGCCCGACCAGTAGGGCGGGCGCGGCACCGTGCCGATCGGATATTTGGCGGCATAGACGGCAACCGCCTTCTCCAGCGCGAAGCGCAATTCCAGCGGCCGCGACTGCTGGCTCGCCCAGGCGCCGAGCCGGCTGGTGCGCGCCCGGCTGGCAAAATAGGCGTCGGCCTCGGCGTCGCTGACCACCGTGATCGTGCCGCGCACGCGCACCTGGCGCTTGAGGCTCTTCCAGTGGAAGAGCAGCGCGGCTCTTGGGTTGGCGGCAAGTTCCTCGCCCTTGGCGCTTTCGAAGTTCGTGTAGAAGACGAAACCCGCGGCGTCGTGCGCCTTCAGCAGCACCATGCGCAGATTGGGCATGCCTTCACTGTCGACGGTGGCTACCGCCATCGCGTTGGGATCGTTGGGCTCGGACGCCTCGGCTTCGCGAAGCCATTCGGAAAAAAGCGAATTTGGATCCGCTGTTGCGGTGAAGTCACTGTTCATTAACGAAATTTACCGATGGTTGGGCTTCTGGCGGCAAGGAGCCAAGAGAGTGTTTGCGTACAGGCATCCATATATCCCGGTGCTGAAGCCGCGCCAATTGGCGCCCGCCGGCCGCGGGATAGCGGCCGTCGCCCTGGCGCTGTCGCTGGGTGGCTGCGCCGGCCTTGGTCTTCCCTTCGGCGCCGAAACGGCTTCTGTCGACACCATGACCACAGGCAGCGTCAAACCGACGCTGGTCAGCGCCAGCGTCGTGGACGGCGTCGATGCCTCCGACTGGGAAGCGATCCGGCGCGCCGTCGCCACCGTTCCCGCTGACACCGAAACCGACCGCCTTGCCTGGCATAACCCCGATACCGGTTCGGCCGGCACCGTTTCGCATCTGAGTGCCGCCCACGTACGCAGCGGGCTGCCATGCCGGACCTTCGCCACCACGATCAACGACCAACGCGGCGCCCGCCGCTATCGTGGCGAAGCCTGCCGGCGCAGCGACGGCCGCTGGCAGCTCTACGGCATGGTCGCCGACGACGCCCAGCTCTCCTGACCGCGATTAACGGCAAGCTGCGCCAAACGCTGGCAATTGCTGGCGGAATGACCATATTGACGGTGGTCGGCGATTCTCCCAGCCGGCGGCCAATCTGCTGATCATTCGACCATGCGCGATCCCTATGAGGTGCTCGGCGTCAGCCGGACGGCCAGCGAAAGCGAAATCAAGTCGGCCTTCCGCAAGCTCGCCAAGAAGCACCACCCGGACCAGAGCAAGGAACCCACAGCGAAGGAGCGCTTCGCCGAGGTCAATTCCGCTTACGAGATCGTCGGCGACAAGGACAAGCGCAAGCAGTTCGACCGGGGCGAGATCGGCCCCGACGGCAAGCCGCGCTTCCAGGGTTTCGAGGGCTTCGGCGGCGGGCCGGGCGGCGGTTTCGGCGGCGCCCGCCCGGGCGGTGGCGGCCGCACCTTCCGCTGGTCGGGCGGTGGTCCCGGCGGGGGCGGCGGCGAGTTTTCGGCCGACGACATCCTCAACGACATTCTTGGCGGCTTCGGTCGTGGCGCCGGGGGCGCGCGCGGCGGTGCGCGTGCCCGCCCGCAGCGCGGGCAGGACGTGACCGCCGCCGCGGCCGTGACGCTGGAACAGATCGTCCACGGCGAGAAGGTGCGCGTCGATCTTCCCACCGGTCGCACGGTCGAGATCTCGGTGCCGGTCGGCACGCGCCCGGGTCAGGTCATCCGGCTGAAAGGACAAGGCCAGCCGGGCGCCGCCGGAGGCCAGCCCGGCGACGCACTGGTCACCATCGAATTCGTGCCGCACCCGCTGTTCCGCGTCGACGGCGACACGCTCAGGCGCGAGATCGCCGTCACCCTCGACGAGGCGGTGCTCGGCGCCAAGGTGCGCGTGCCAACGCTGGACGGGCCGGTGACGCTGTCGGTGCCGGCGAAATCGAGCGGTGGACGGGCGCTGCGCCTCAAGGGCAAGGGCCTGCCGCGCGCCGGCGGCGGGCGCGGCGACCTGCTGGTGACCCTCAAGATCGTGCTGCCGGAAGGCGGCGATGGCGAACTGGAAGCGCTGATGAAGAAGTGGCGCGAGACCCGGCGCTACACCGCCCGCGACGAGACCTCGGAGAGCTAGCCGCCGCGAACGGGGGGGCCCAGCCTTGGCCAACACATTGGCGACCGTTTCCGACGTCATGTCCCGACTGGCGGACGGGGGCGCGGAATGCTTTCTCTTCGGCGGCTGGGCCGAGGAATTGCTTGGCCTGCGGCCGTCCGGCCCGCATCACGACATCGACATGGTCTTTGGCGGCCCGAATTTCAGCGCGGTCGAGCGCGTGCTTGCGCGGCAACTCGACGCCTTTGACGAGGTGACCACCAAGCGTTTCGCCCACAAGCGCGCCTTTCTCCATGAGGGCGTGCTGTGCGAGGTGATGCTCGTTCAGGAGCCGGAGCGCGCGCCTTTCACCCTCTTCTGGGGCGACACGCGCTTCGTCTGGCATATACCCCTCCTGCACGACCGTCCGGTTCAGATCGGCGGCCACGCCGCTCCCGTCGTTTCGGGCGCGAATCTGCGCAAGTACCGGGAGGAGCGGCCATCGATCCAGCCGCGCCGCTGGGCCGAACCGACATCCCGCGTGCCGTGAGCCGGGCTCAGTCGCGAGGTGCTGCGGCGCGCCGCAGGCGATCGTTGATCGCTTCGCCGAGCCCCTCGTCGGGGATCGGCGCCACCGCAATCGCCCGCACCTGGCGGTCGAGGGTTCTCAATCCGGCGAAGAAGCCGGCGGCGGCTTCCGCCAGATCGCCGGACGGGCTGAGATTGATCGTGACGGCCGCATGTTGCGCGCCTTTCGGCAGACGCGGCCCGAAGGCCAACAGCCCCTCTCCCGCGCGCACGTCGGTCGCGTCCAGCCGTACCGCAGCCGCCGGCGCGTAGTGCGAGGCGAGCATGCCGGGCGCCACAGGCGCAATGCCGACCGGCCCGGCGCTGGCCAGAGGCCGGCCAAGGACTTTCTCGATCTCCGCGCGGTCCAATCCGCCCGCCCGCAGCAGCACCGGCTTGTCGCCGGCAAGACCGACGATGGTCGAATTCGAGCCCCACCGGCGTGGCGCCGGCATCGAGGATGACGCTGACATGATCGCCGAGATCGTCGACGACATGGTCGGCGGTGGTCGGGCTGACATGGCCGGAGCGGTTGGCGCTGGGTGCGGCCAGCGGCCGGGCGCTGGCGGCAAGCAGCGCCTGCGCCACCGGGTGCGCCGGTACGCGCACGGCCAGCGTGGAGAGGCCGGCCGTGACCAGGTCGGCGATGCCGGCATCAGGCGCCAGCGGCAGGACCAGGGTCAGCGGCCCCGGCCAGAAGGCGTCCGCCAGCCGCTCGGCATCCTCGCTGAAACGGACGTGGTGCATGGCTTCGGCGGCCGAGCCGACATGGACGATCAGCGGGTTGAAGCGCGGCCGCCCCTTGGCGAGGAAAATGCGCCCGACGGCGGCCGGATTGGCAGCATCGGCGGCAAGCCCGTAGACCGTCTCGGTCGGCATCGCCACCAGTTCGCCACGCTCGAGCGCCGCGACGGCGGCGTCAAGGCCGGCCTCGCGTGAGCGATTCATATCAAAGATTCTGGGCGGATTTGCGCTAGCCTGTGCCATCGGTGAGAGTATCGGCCGTCCGGGCGAGCCGGGTTCTCACCCGCGGCGACAAGCCGCGTCAAGCCGTAGCCGGAGATCCTGTTCATGAGCCGCACGCCCCCCCTCGCCGACATCACCTTCGCACTGAGGGCCTATGGCGGGCTCGACCGGCTGATCGCAACCGGCGCCTTCCCCGATCTCGACGGCGAAACGGCCGATGCCATCATCGAGGAAGCCAGCCGTTTCGCTGAAAATCAGCTTGCTCCGCTGAACCAGCCCGGCGACCGCGTCGGCGTGACATTTGCCGATGGCGTGGTGACCACGCCGCCCGGCTGGAACGAAGTCTACCGGCGCTGGCGCGAAGCCGGTTGGAACGGGCTCGGCAGCCCTGTTGAATGGGGCGGACAGGGCCTGCCGATGGTGCTGCAGATGGCGCTCCAGGAAATCTGGAACTCTGCCAATGCCGCCTTCGCCGTCGGCCCGATGCTGAACGGCGGCGCCGTCCATGCGCTGCTGGCCCACGCCACCGAAGACCTCCACAAGCGCTACCTGCCCAAGCTGGTCTCCGGCGAATGGATGGTGACCATGGACCTGACCGAGCCGCAGGCCGGCTCCGAGCTCAGCGCCATCACCACCAAAGCGGAGCGCGGCGCGGATGGAACCTACCGGCTCTTCGGCCAGAAGACCTTCATCACTTATGGTGAGCACGACTTCACCGACAACATCGTCCATCTCGTGCTTGCCCGCATCGCCGACGCGCCGCACGGCTCCACCGGCATTTCCATGTTCCTGGTGCCGAAAATGCTCGACGACGGCAGCCGCAACGACCTGGTGGCAACCGCCAACGAACACAAGCTCGGCCTGCACGGCTCGCCCACCTGCACCATGGTCTATGGCGAGACCGGCAGGGGCGCCACCGGCTGGCTGGTCGGCAGGGAGAATCGGGGTCTGGTCTGCATGTTCGCCATGATGAACCACGCCCGCCTCAGCGTCGGCGTTCAGGCCGTGGGCGTCGCAGCGCGGGCGCTGCAGCTGGCGCTCTCCTTCGCCGCCGAGCGCCGCCAGGGGCACGCGCTGGGCGCTCCGCGCGACCAGATGAGCCTGATCGGCGAACATCCTGACATCCAGCGTCATCTTTTGCAGATGAGCGCGCTCACCGCCGCATCGCGGGCGATCTGCTATGCCTGTGCCGAAGCGATCGACATGAGCATGGCGGCGCCGGAAGGCGAACGCCATGCCTGGGCGGACCGGGCGAGCCTGCTGACCCCGGTCGCCAAGGCCTTCGCCACCGACGCGGTGAACGAGGTCACCTCGGCCGGTATCCAGGTGCATGGCGGTGCCGGCTACATCGAAGAAACCGGCGCGGCACAGCTCTTCCGCGACGCCCGTATCTTCGCCATCTACGAGGGAACCAACGGCATCCAGGCGATGGACCTCGCCACCCGCAAGGTGAAGCTCGGCGGCGGCACGGCGATCGCGGCGGTCATCAATGAGATCGCCGAGATCGCGGTCGCGGTCGCCAAGGCCAACCGGCCGCAATTCGGGCAGACCGCCGCCCGGCTGACCGAGGCCGGCAAGCACCTTGCTGCCGCAACGGCGTTTCTCACCAAATCCCTGGCGAACGGCGACCACCAGCCCGTATTGGCGGGCGCGACACCCTATGCGCGGCTTTTCGGGCTTGCATTTGGCGGCGCGCTTCTGGCAAAGGGCGCGCTTGGGGCGGACGAGACAAATCGCGATCGCGCGATCGCCCTTGCGCGATTCCACTCAGAATCGCTGTTGGGCGAGGCGGCGTCCCTGGCGGTGGCGGTGATCGAGGGGGCCGAAGGCCTGCAGCAGGCGGCACGCGCCTTCGATATCGCCATGCCACCGTCGTGAATGCTGTTGCTCGCGTGAGGCCAGGAGTGAGCAGATGAGCGAACAGGTGATCAGCGAGATCGCCGCCGGCGTGCAGACGGTCCGCATCGAGCGGATGGACGCGGAAAACCGGCTAACCGCCGACATGTGCGAGCGCTTGGCCGATGCGCTCGCCTTCGGCGAGAGCTCGTCGCGGGTGCGTGCGGTGCTGCTGACCGGCACGCCGGGCATGTTCTCCGCCGGTCACGATGTCAACGAGCTGCAGGGCTTCCTTACCGCCGGAGGCATGGGCGAGAGCGTCATCCGGCTGTTGAAGACGATGGCCTCGATCGACAAGCCCGTGATTGCCGCCGTCGACGGCCCCTCCTTGAGCCTCGGCACGATCCTGCTGATTCTCTGTGACTATGTGGTCGCCAGCGAATGGTCGATCTTCTCGGCCGCTTCAGCCGAAATGGGCATGCCGCCGGAAGGCGCCACCAGTATCCTGGCCCCGGCACTGATGGGCTACCGCCGGGCCTTCGGCCTGCTGGTGATGGGAGACCAGTTCGACGCCCAGCAGGCGATGTATGCCGGCCTGGTCAACAAGATCGTGCCGGCCGATGCGGTCGAAGCCGCTGGCCAGGAGGTGGCGCGCATTCTCGCCGACAAGCCGCCGGAGGCGGTGCGCATGCATCGCCGGCTGATGCGCGGCGACCGGCTCAACATCCTGCAGCGCATCGACCTGGAGGCGACCAGCTTTGCCGATCTGCTGCGCTCGCCTGCAGCGCGCGATGCCCTTCAGGCCTATATTGACGCCAACCGCTGAACGCGACGCTGACGGGAGCATTCTTGCCCACTCTCCTCATTCAGGACCCGGTCTTCCTCGAGCATATTGCACCGGCCGGCCACCCCGAGCGGCCCGACCGCATCCGCGCCATCGATCAGGCGCTGTCTGCCCCGCTCTTCGCCGATCTGGTCCGTACCGGCGCGCCGGAAGCGGCGACGCCGGAGCTGCTCGCCATCGCCCACAACGAAGCCTATGTCGCCGAGATCCGCGCCGCCGTCCCCGACCAGGGCATCATTTCGATCGAGGCCGACACCTATCTCTCACCGCAGAGCTACGATATCGCCGCGCGGGCAGCGGCAGCCGCCTGTCTGGCGGTGGACGAGGTCATGGGCGGCGCCGTGGCCAATGCCTTCTGCGCCATCCGGCCGCCGGGCCATCATGCCGAGGCCGACCACCCGATGGGCTTCTGCCTGTTCAACAATGCGGCCATCGCCGCGCGCCAGGCGCAGCGCAAGCATGGCGCCGAACGGGTCGCCATCGTCGACTGGGACGTCCATCACGGCAACGGCACGCAGGCGATCGTGTGGAACGACGCGAGCATCCTCTATTGCTCGACCCACCAGATGCCGCTCTATCCCGGCACCGGTGCGGCTTCCGAAACCGGCTGCGGCAACATCGTCAACGTGCCGCTCAAGGCCGGCGCCGGCGGTACTGAGTTCGAGCTGGCCTTCAACGACAGAATCGTGCCGGCGCTCGACGCCTTCGCCCCCGACCTCATCATCATCTCCGCCGGATTCGACGCGCATTGGCGCGACCCGCTGGCCGAAATCAATCTGAATGAGGAAGACTTCGTCCACGCGACCCTGACGCTGATGGAGGCGGCGGAGCGCCATTGCGGCGGACGCATCGTCAGCCTGCTGGAAGGCGGGTATGATCTTGCCGGGCTTGCCGGATCGGTTGCCATGCACGTGGCGACGCTGATGAAAGCCTGAGGAACGAGGAAACCGGATGGCCGACCAGGACCCCGCGCCCGTCGAGGGCATGACTTTCGAGGCTGCGCTCAAGCAGCTCGAACAGATCGTCAGCCGGCTCGAGCGCGGCGAGGTGCCGCTGGCCAAGTCGATCGTCATCTACGAGCGTGGCGACGCGCTCAGAAAGCACTGCGACGCGCTGCTGCGCCAGGCCGAGGCGCGGGTGGAGAAGATCCGGGTCGGCGCCGACGGCAAGCCGGCCGGCGTCGAGCCGCTCGACGACAATTCCCAAGAGTAGCCGGCGGGCCCAAGCGTTGCACCGGCAGGGCCGGCGTGCCAATAGTCGCGGGGGCCCATTCTTGTCAGGCTTATCCGTGAATTCTCCGCCAGCCACTCCCCTCCTCGACCGCGTCAAGACGCCCGAGGATTTGCGCAAACTGCCCGCTTCCGACCTCAAGCAGCTGGCCGACGAGTTGCGCCAGGAGACGATTTCGGCGGTGTCGGTTACCGGCGGCCATCTCGGCGCGGGTTTGGGCGTGGTCGAGCTGACGGTGGCGCTGCACTACGTCTTCGATACGCCGCGCGACAAGGTGGTCTGGGACGTCGGCCACCAGGCCTACCCGCACAAGATCCTCACCGGGCGCCGGGACCGTATCCGCACGCTGCGCCAGGCCGGCGGCCTCAGCGGCTTCACCAAGCGCGCCGAGAGCGAGTACGACCCGTTCGGCGCCGCCCACTCCTCGACCTCGATCTCCGCCGCGCTCGGCATGGCGGTCGCCCGCGACCTCAAGGGCGGGACCGAGAACATCGTCGCGGTGATCGGCGATGGCGCCATGTCGGCCGGCATGGCCTATGAGGCGATGAACAATGCCGGCCACCTGAAATCGCGCCTGATCGTCATCCTCAACGACAACGACATGTCGATCGCGCCGCCGGTGGGGGCGCTGTCGGCGCATCTGGCCAAGCTGGTGTCGGGTCCCACCTATCGCGGCATCCGGCGGCTGGCCAAGAAGCTTGCTGACTACCTGCCGCGCTATTTCCGCGAGCGGGCGCGTCTGGCGGAGGAATTCACCCGCAGCTTCTGGACCGGCGGAACGCTGTTCGAAGAACTGGGCTTCTACTACATCGGCCCGATCGACGGGCACAATCTCGACCATCTCCTGCCCGTTCTGCGCAACGTCGCCACGATGCGCAACGGACCGGTCCTGGTTCATGTCCGCACCCGGAAGGGCGAGGGCTATGCGCCGGCGGAAGCCGCGCCCGACAAGTATCACGGGGTCGGCAAGTTCGACGTAATCACCGGCGCGCAGGCCGAGAGCCGCTCCAATGCGCCGGCTTATACACGCGTGTTCGCGGAGAGCCTGATCAAGGAGGCGGAGAAGGACGATCGCATCGTCGCCATCACCGCGGCGATGCCGGCCGGCACCGGCCTTGATCTCTTCGGCGCCAGGTTCCCGACGCGCATGTTCGACGTGGGCATTGCCGAGCAGCATGCGGTGACCTTCGCGGCGGGACTGGCGACGCAGGGTTTCAAGCCGTTTGCCGCCATCTACTCGACCTTCTTGCAGCGCGCCTACGACCAGGTTGTCCACGACGTTGCCATCCAGAGCCTGCCCGTCCGCTTCGCTATCGACCGTGCCGGCTTCGTCGGCGCCGACGGGCAGACCCATGCCGGCGCCTTCGACACGGCCTATCTCGCCTGCCTGCCCGGCTTCGTGGTGATGGCGGCGGCCGACGAAGCTGAGCTTGTCCATATGGTGGCGACGGCGGCGGCGATCGACGACCGGCCGTCCTCGTTCCGCTATCCGCGCGGCGACGGCGTCGGCGTCGAAATGCCCGAACAGGGCGTGCCGCTCGATATCGGCCGCGGCCGCATTCTGCGCGCGGGCGGCAAGGTGGCGCTGCTGTCATTCGGCGCGCGCCTCAAGGAATGCCTCAAGGCGGCCGAAGACCTTGACTCCTACGGCCTGCCGGCGACGGTGGCCGATGCCCGCTTCGCCAAGCCGCTCGACACCCAACTCATCGACCGGCTGGTGCGCGAGCACGAGGTGCTCATCACCATCGAAGAAGGCTCGGTCGGCGGCTTCGCATCGCACGTCCTGGCCTATCTCGAAATGAGCGGAGCGCTCGAGCGCGGCATCAAGGTGCGCTCGCTCACCATGCCTGACCGCTTCATCGACCAGGGCAAGCCGGAGGCGATGTACGCCGATGCCGGCCTCGACGCGGCCGGCATCGTGACGGCCGTCTTCACGGCGCTCGGTCGCGATGCACCGGTCGCCGCACATCCGCGCCTCGCTTGAGGCCGTCACGCGCAGACCGGCCTGCGACGAATTTTCTACATCGGAATTGTTCCAAGTAGCCGGGGAAGGCTCTAAGACTTCCCGATGTCCGGCCGCCCGCTTCTTGCCCTCTTGCGTGGTCCCGACGGTCGCTCGCTGGCGCTGAGCCTGGCGGCGATCGTTCTCACCAGTGTCATGCTCGCCGGGCTCCATGGCGGGGCCCTGGCTTATGCGGCGACAACGGACACGCCGACGGTGTGCACCTCCGTCGGCGCCAACAGCGATCCCGGCCATCCGGCCAACGATTCGGACAACCGCGCCTATGGCGTGGTCGGCTGCCTCAGTGTCGTCGCCAGTGCCGTTCCGCCGTCCCCGCCGGTTATCGTCGATCAGCCGCCGGCAATCGTGCTGCCGGCGTTCATCGCGTTGCCGGCCGGGCACGCCGTTCCCGATCCCCTCGACGGACCGGCGAGTCCGCGCGGGCCCCCGCTCCTCGGCTGAATCCGATCTTCGTTTTTCCGATCTGTTTCATCCGGCGGCCGCCTCAAGACGCGGCACCGCCACTTTGTCGAGGACAATGCTCGCATGACCCGTTTCTTCAAACGCGCCGCCATTGGCGCCCTCTTCGCCGCCGTCGCCTTCAGTGCTCCGGCCTTCGCTCATGAAGTCAAGGTCGGCTCGCTGGAGATCACCAATCTGTGGGCGCGGGCAACACCGCCCAAGGCGCCGACCGGTGCCGGCTACATGACCATCACCAACAAGGGCAACGCGGAAGACACCTTGACCGCCGTCGCCACGCCGGTTGCCGAGACCAGCGAGTTGCACATCATGGAGGTCAAGAACGGCATCATGACCATGCATCCGGTCGAGGGCGGCATCAAAATCCCGGCCGGCGCCACCGTCACCCTTGCCCCCGGCGGCTACCACCTCATGTTCATCAAGCTGAAGCACGACCTGAAGCAAGGCGAGACGCTGCCGGTGACGCTGACTTTCGCCAAGGCGGGCACGGTTGCGACCTTCCTGCACATCATGCCGGTCGGCTCGATGGGGCCGGCCGGGGCCGGTGATGCCACCACAATGGACATGAAGGGCGGACAGATGGGCACGGGCAAATGACCGGCATGCGCGCCATTCGCATCATCGTCTGGGTGGCGGTCGTCGCGCTCGTCGGCACCGTCGGCTGGATCTACGTCGTCGGCCAGCGCGGGGAGGTTCCCGGAATCGTCGCGTCGCAGATCGGCGGGCCGTTCACGCTCACCGACCAGAACGGCAATACGGTCACCGAGGCGGCGCTGCAGGGGCACCCGAGCGTGCTGTACTTCGGCTACACCTATTGCCCGGACGTCTGCCCGACGACGCTGGCCGATCTCACCCAGTGGATGGGCGACCTCGGCACGCAAGCCAACAAGCTGAAGGTCTATTTCATCACCGTCGACCCCGAGCGCGACACGCAGGAGGTGATGGCGTCCTACATGCAGGCCTTCGACCCGCGCTTCACCGCGCTCACCGGTACCCGGCCCGAAATCGACAAGATCGTCAAGGAATACCACATCTACGCGCACAAGGTGCCGGGCGCGGACGGCAGCTACACGATGGACCACACGGCGACCGTGTTCCTGCTCGATTCCAAGGCCCAACTGGTGTCGACCATCGACTACCAGGAAAAGACCGACAAGGCGCTGGCCAAGCTCAAGCGCCTCACCGGGGCATCGTGACCAGACGGGGCGCCGGCGCTATGCTGGCGCCCCATGAGCCTGACGTCGAAACTCACCCTGTCGCTTGCCGGCCTCGCCGCGGTCGCCCTCGGCGGATTCCTGTGGCTGCGCTTCGGTAATCTCGTCTATTTCGACGTGATCGCGGCCTCGTTTGCCGGCTGTTTCCTGTAGAATCCACGGCGGACACACCTCACCCATGACCAAACGGCTCGATCTGGCGCTGGTGGAGCGTGGGCTGGTGCGCACACGGGCGCGCGCCCGCGATGCGATCCTGCGCGGCCACGTCACCGTCAACGGCAGGCTGGTGGCGCGGCCGGCAACGACGGTGGAACCGGACGCTGCGATCGCGCTCGACGATCCGGCCAGCGGCTATGTCTCGCGCGGCAGCCTCAAGATGATCGCGGCGCTCGACCGCTTCGGCTATTCGCCGAAGGCCCGGGTGGCGCTCGACATCGGCGCCTCCACCGGCGGCTTTACGCAGGTCCTGCTCGAACGCGGTGCGACCAAGGTCTTCGCCATCGATGTCGGCCATGGCCAGCTCGATCCGGAGCTGGCCGCCGATCCGCGCGTCGTCTCGCGCGAGGGCGTCAATGCGCGCGATCTCAGGCCCGACGACATCGGCGAGGCGGCAGGCGCCATCGTCGCCGATGTCAGCTTCATCTCGCTCAAACTGGTGCTGCCGCCGGTGCTGGCGCTCGCGGACACCAACGCCTGGGGCATCTTCCTGGTCAAGCCGCAGTTCGAGGTCGGCCGCCAGGCACTGGGCAAAGGCGGCATCGTTCGCGACTCCGGGCTTGCCGAGCGGACGGCGGCGGACATTGCCGGGTGGCTGGAAGGCGAGATGGGCTGGCGCGCCGACGGCATCATCCTCTCGCCGATCGAAGGCGGCGACGGCAACCGCGAATTCCTGCTCGGCGCCCGCCGTGACTGAGACGGTGAGAATTGCCGAACTCGGCCACGCCGGCGACGGCATCGCCGAAATCGGGGGCCACCGCATCTTCGTGCCCTTCACTCTGCCGGGCGAGACGGTTTCCATCGAGCGCCAAGGGGCGCGGGCGCATCTCGTCGATGTGATCGCGCCGAGTGCCGACCGGGTGCGGCCTGCCTGCCGGCATTTCGGCACCTGCGGCGGCTGCGCGCTGCAGCATATGGATGAGAGTGCCTATCTTGCCTGGAAGCGGGAGGTCGTGCGGCGCTCCTTCCTGCTGCACCATATCGACGCAGACGTCGACCCCGTGATCGCCACGCCGCCCGGCGCGCGCCGGCGCGCCGTCTTCTCTGCCGTCCACACCAGCGACCGCCTGATCCTCGGCTTCCACCGGCGCGCCACCCACGAGATCATCGCCGTGGAGGAATGCCCGGTGCTCTCCGGCGACATCGTTGCGGCGCTGCCGCTCATCCGCGCGATTGCCACCCGCGCGGTGCGCAAGCGTCGTCAGGCGCGCATCACGGTCACCGCCGGCAACGGTCTCGATATCGCCATCGAGGGCGGCGGCAAGCTCGACCGCAGCGCGGAGGAGGCGCTCGGCGAATTCGCCCGCGAGCGCTCGATCGCCCGGCTGACGGTGGACCGGGTGGAAATCTTCATGAACCGCCGGCCGGAGATCGACACCGGCGGCGCGGCACTGCTTCCCTCCGCGGGCGACTTCCTGCAGGCGTCCGCCCATGCGGAAGCGGCGCTGGCCGCGGCGGTCAGCGCTCATGTCGGCGACGCGGCGCCGGTCGCTGACCTCTTTTCCGGCATCGGAACGTTTGCGCTACGGCTGGCGCGCAAGGCGCCGGTGACGGCGGTCGAAGGCGACCCGGTTCTGCTGGAAGCGCTGAACCAAGCGGTGCGCCGTGCCGGCGGCCTGAAACCGGTGACGACGCTCCGTCGCGATCTTTTCGCCAATCCGCTGGCGCCGGTCGAACTCGACCGCTTCGGCGCGGTCGTCTTCGATCCGCCCGCCGCCGGTGCCAAGGCACAGGCGCAGGCAATCGCGCAGTCGCGCGTGCCCAGGGTGGCGGCCGTGTCGTGCAACCCGGCAACGCTTGCCCGCGATGCCCGCCTGCTCATCGACGGCGGCTATCGCCTCACCCGCGTGCTGCCGGTCGACCAGTTCCTGTGGTCGGCCGAGATCGAGGCGGTGGCGAGCTTCGAAAAGGGATGACTCACATCCCCCTCCCCTGAACGGGGAGGGAAAGGACGCGACCTCAGCGGTCGATGATCTCGGTCGCCTCGATCTCGATGCCGAAGCCGTCGAGGCCGACATAATGGCGTTCGCGGCTGGCCATGAGGCGGATCGACTTGACCTCGAGGTCGCGCAGGATCTGGGCGCCGAGGCCGACCTCGCGCCATTCCTCGGCGCGCGTCGCGCTGGCGTCGGCAGGATTGGCAGCGTCGCGCGTGCGCGCGCTTTCGGTGGCCACGCCGACCGAGCCTTCGCGCAGATAGACGATGATGCCGCGCCCGCCGCGCGCCAGTTGGTGGACGACGCGGTTGAGCACGCTGTCCGCACCGAAGACGTCGTCGATGACCGACTCGCGGTGGAGGCGAACCGGCACGCCGCGGCCGTCGCTAATATCGCCGAAGACCAGTGCCAGGTGCTGGGTGGCATCATAAGGCAGGTGATAGGCATAGGCATGCGCCGGGCCGGCTTCGGTGATGACCGGGAAGTCGGCAACGCGCTCGACCAGCTTCTCGCTGCGCTGGCGCCAGGCGATCAGTTCGGCGACCGAGACCAGGCGCAGCCCGTGTTCCTCGGCGAAGCGCACCACGTCGGCGCCGCGCTTGACCGTGCCGTCGTCATTGACCAGCTCGGCGAGCACGCCGACCGGCTCCAGCCCGGCGAGCCGGCAGAGATCGACCGCCGCCTCGGTGTGGCCGGAGCGCATGAGCACGCCGCCGTCGCGGGCGATGAGCGGAAAGACATGGCCGGGACGCACGAAATCGGCGGCGCCGGCATTGGCATTGGCGAGCGCCCGGATGGTGTTGCAGCGTTCCTCTGCCGAGATGCCCGTCGTCATGCCGTGGCGGAAATCGACCGAGACGGTGAAGGCGGTGCCGAGCGGGGCGTCGTTATCGGCGACCATCGGCTGCAATTGCAGCCGGCGCGCCATCTCGCGCGGCATCGGCGCGCAGACGATGCCGGTGGTGTAGCGGACGATGAAGCCGATCTTTTCGGGCGTTGCATGGACGGCGGCGACGATCAGGTCGCCCTCGTTTTCACGGTCGGTGTCGTCGGTGACGACGACGATCTCGCCGCGCTTGAAAGCCGCGATGGCTTCCGCCACGGGGTCGGTTTGCTTGGTCATTCTGATCTGCCCTGACGCCAGGCCGGCTAGCCGACCTGGCCACGATGCCTGAGATAGTGATCGGCAAGCACGATGGCCAGCATCGCCTCGCCAATGGGAACCGCGCGGATGCCGACACAGGGGTCGTGGCGGCCCTTGGTGGAGACATCGACCTCCTCGCCGGTTTGGTTGACCGTGCGGCGCGGGTTGAGGATCGACGAGGTCGGCTTGACGGCGAAGCGCACCGTCACCGGCTGACCGGTGGAGATGCCGCCGAGAATACCGCCGGCGTGGTTGGAGACGAAATGCGGCCGGCCATCCTCGCCAATGCGCATCTCGTCGGCGTTTTCCTCGCCGGAAAGCGCGGCGGCGGCAAAGCCAGCGCCGATCTCGACGCCCTTGACCGCGTTGATCGACATCATCGCCGAAGCGATGTCCTGATCGAGCTTGCCATAGATGGGCGCACCGAGGCCCGGCGGCACGCCATCGGCCTCGATCTCGATCACGGCACCGATGGACGAGCCGGCCTTGCGGATGCCGTCGAGATAGTCGGCCCACAGTTCGGCGGCCTTGGCGTCCGGACAAAAGAACGGATTGCGCTCGACCTCGGCCCAGTCCCAGCGCGTGCGATCGACGGCGTGCGGGCCGACCTGGACCAGCGCGCCGCGCACGCTCATCCCCGGCACGACCTTGCGGGCGATGGCGCCGGCGGCCACGCGGCTCGCCGTCTCGCGCGCCGAGGCACGGCCGGAGCCGCGCCAGTCGCGGATGCCGTATTTCGCCTGATAGGTGAAATCGGCATGGCCCGGGCGATACTTGTCCTTGATGTCGCCGTAGTCCTTGGAGCGCTGGTCGACATTCTCGATGAACAGCGAGATCGGCGTGCCGGTGGTCAGCAATTGTCCGCTGGCTTCGTCCGCGAACACGCCGGAAAGGATCTTCACCGTGTCCGGTTCGCGCCGCTGGGTGGTGAAGCGCGACTGCCCCGGCCGGCGCTTGTCCATGTAATGCTGAATCTCGGCCTCGGAGACGGGAATGCGCGGTGGGCAGCCGTCAACCACCGCACCGATCGCCGCCCCATGGCTCTCGCCCCAGGTGGTGACCCGGAAAAGGTGGCCAAAGGTGTTGTGAGACATGGGGTTTCCAGCATTTGGACGTGAGCCGGCGCGCATTTACTAGGCGCGCGGAGCCCAAGCGTCAAAGCAAAACGCCACGGCCGCGACCCCGCTAGAGCCAGCGCCCTCGCCCATCCCGCCAGAGGAACACGCGATCGTGGGGAAAATCCTCGATGACCGATTTCTGTGGGTCGAGGTTGAGCAGGTGGGCGCGCAGCACGCGGCCGACGCCGCCGTGGGAAACCACGACCGTGGGCACCGCGACAGTCTTCAGCCAGCCGACGATGCGCACCGACAGCATCTGGTAGCTTTCGCCGCCCGGCGGCTGGAACAGCCATTTGTCGGCCAGGCGCTGGGCGACCCAGCCGGGGTGGACGCGCGCGATATCGCCGTAGGTGAACCCTTCCCACTCGCCGAAGGTGAGTTCCTTCAGCCGGTCGTCAGTGCGGTAGTCCAGCGGGTCGAGCCCCATCGCCGTGCGGGCGATCTCCATGGTCTCGCGCGCGCGAACCAGAGGGCTGGCGACGAAGTCGAAGGCCGCCGCTTCGGGGATCTCTCTGAGGACGGTCTCGCCGTTGCGTTTCGCCTGACCGCGGCCCTTGGCGTTGATGGGAACGTCGCGCTGGCCCTGAAGGCGGCCTTCGACGTTCCAGTCGGTTTCACCGTGGCGCAGGAAGACAAGCGTGGGGGATGCGGACATGAGCGGCGGCCGCCGATCGGACGGCTCTTTGGTCCTAGACGGAGGCGATGTCGGGGGCGTCCACCGACTTCATCCCGACGACGTGATAGCCGGAATCGACGTGGTGGATTTCGCCGGTCACGGCGCGTGATAGGTCGGAGAGGAGATAGAGCGCAGCGTCGCCGACTTCCTCGGTGGTGACGGATTTGTGCAGCGGCGCGTTGTATTCGTTCCACTTCAGAATGTAGCGGAAATCGCCGATGCCGCCGGCGGCGGCAAGCGTCTTGATCGGGCCCGACGAGATGGCGTTGACGCGGATGCCCTGCTTGCCGAGATCGGCGGCGAGATAGCGCACGCTGGCTTCCAGCGCCGCCTTGGCGACGCCCATGACGTTGTAGTGCGGCATGACCTTCTCGGCGCCGTAATAGGTGAGCGTGACGATCGAGCCGCCATTCACCATCAGCTTCTGCGCCCGCTGGGCGATGGCCGTCAGCGAGTAGCAGGAGATGAGCATGGTCTTGGAGAAGTTGTCGGCGGTGGTGTCGACATAGTGGCCGGTGAGCTGCTCGCGATCGGAGAAGGCGATGGCGTGGACGACGAAGTCGAGCCCGCCCCACAGCTCCTTGACGCGGTCGAACACCGCATCCACGGTCGCCATGTCGGTGACGTCGCAATGGCCGACGACCTCGGCGCCGACTTCCGCCGCCAGCGGCTCGACCCGCTTCTTGAGCTGGTCGCCCTGATAGGTCAACGCCAGCGACGCGCCCGCCATGTGACAGGCCCGGGTAATGCCCCAGGCGATCGAATGGCGGTTGGCGACACCCAGAATCAGGCCCCGCTTGCCAGCCATCAATCCTTCCGCACCTGCCATTTTCTCTGTTTCCCGCGATTTGTCCGGCGGCGTTCCTATCGCACAGCCCCCCCGGCGCTTCAAGCAAGCCGACCGTGCCAGGCCGGAAACCTGCCCTAGAATAATTCCAGGGCTCGGGTGTTAACGGGCCCGGGCGTTCGCTGCCGCGGCCGCCCGGCGTCAGCAAAAGGGAGATTTCCTGAATGAAACGAACGATTCTGGGCCTGGTTGCGGGCCTCTTTGCGGCGGTGGCGGTGGCCAGTTCGGCCTATGCCATGGACCCTGCCAAATTTGCCGATAGCTCGCTCGGCAAGATCCTGGTCGATCCCGCCGGCATGACCCTCTACACCTGGGCCAAAGACAAGCCAGGTGAAACGACAGCGGCTTGCACCGGCGGCTGCATTGGCGTGTGGCCGCCCTTCGTCGCCCCGGCGGACGCAAAGGCCATGGGCAAGTGGACGACCGTCAACGTCACCGACAAGAACGGCAAGGCCGAGAAGATGTGGGCCTATGACGGCATGCCGCTCTACACCTTCGTCAAGGACAAGAAGCCCGGCGACGTCACCGGCGAGGGATCCAAGGGGTTCGGTGCTCTGTGGAGCGTCGTCAAGGAAGGCATGTAGCCCATCCACCTCTCCGGCGGCGCGCTCCAGGCGCCGCCGGCCCGAGCGGCTGAGCGGGCCCTGTTCGCGGGCGCGCGACTTGCCTAAACTCGCCGCCGCCATGAATGCCCCCCCTCAACCGTTGCTCGACCGCTTCGCCGATATCGTCGGCCCGGCCTATGCCGTGCGCGACCGCCAGGACATCCAACCTTATCTCATCGAGCCGCGCGACAAGTTCCACGGGCAAACCGCTCTGGTTCTCAGGCCCGGGAGCGTCGCCGAGGTCTCGGCCATCCTCAAGCTCGCCAACGAGACCGGCACGCCGATCGTGCCGCAGGGCGGCAATACGGGGCTCGTCGGCGGCCAGATGCCGTCGGCGGAAGGCAAGGAGATCGTGCTGTCGCTGACCCGCCTCAACCGGATTCGGGCGGTCGACGCGGACAGCAACATCATGATCGCCGAAGCCGGGCGTGACGCTGGACGAGGCGCGCGCCGCGGCCGATGCGGTGGACCGCCTGTTCCCGCTGAAGCTGGCTTCAGGCGGCTCGTGCGATATCGGCGGCAACGTCTCCACCAATGCCGGCGGCACCGAGGTGCTGGCCTACGGCAACATGCGCGAGCTGGTGCTCGGCGTCGAGGTGGTGCTGCCCACCGGCGAGGTGTGGGACGGCCTCCGAACGCTGCGCAAGGACAATACCGGCTATGACCTCAAGCACCTGTTCATCGGTGCCGAAGGGACGCTTGGCGTGGTCACTGCCGCTGTACTGGCGCTGAGCCCCAAGCCGCGCGGCATGGCCGTCGCCTTCATCGGGCTCGCCGATCCGGCGACCGCACTCAGGCTGTTCCATCTCGCCCGCGAACGGGCCGGACGCAGCCTTACGGCCTTCGAGATCATGCCGCGGGTCGGGCTCGAATTCGCGATCCGCCACGGCTCGGGCACGCGCGATCCGCTGGCTTCGCCGCACCCGTGGTACGTGCTGATGGAATACTCCTCCGCTCAGAGCCAGGAGGACGCCGACGCGGCGGCGGAAGCGATCTTCGCCGCCGGCCTCGAAGAGGAACTGGTGGACGACGGCGTCCTTGCCCAGTCGCTGGAGCAGGCGGCGGCCTTCTGGCACCTGCGCGAGACCATGTCGGAGGTGCAGAAGCTCGAAGGCGGCTCGATCAAGCACGACGTCGCCGTGCCGCTGGCAAAGGTGCCGGAGCTGATCGAACGCGCCTCGGCGGCGGTCGCCGAGATGATCCCCGGCGTGCGCCCCTGCCCCTTCGGCCATATTGGCGACGGCAATATCCACCTCAATTTCAGCCAGCCGATCGGCATGGACAAAGATGCCTTCCTCGCCCGCTGGGACGCAGTCAACGGACTGGTCCACGGCATCGTCGGCGAGCTTGGCGGGACGATCTCGGCCGAGCACGGCATCGGGGTGCTGAAGCGCGATCTGCTCCGCCAGGTGAAGAGCCCGCTCGAGATCGCGCTGATGCAACGGATCAAGCGTGCTTTCGATCCCAACGGCATCCTCAACCCCGGCAAGGTTCTGTGAACCTAATCCGGTGAGCTCCTGCTAACCCTCTCGAAAATCACTCAAATTTAACCCAACCGGTTAAGCCGACTCCAAGCCTGCTGTGGCATGGTGCGTCTCAACAAGCGAGGACCCAAAAAATCGGGCCCGCTTCGGGAGCGTTAAGAGGCGTCAAAGTGGCCGGCGAAGCAACCGCCGGGTCGAGTTGGGGATTCCGGCTCGACCCGTACACCTTGCCCGTGCGCGGTTCCGCCCGAGGTGGCGGCACGGCCGGCACGGCATTCATTCTCGACCGCGAACATGCGATCGTGCAGCGGCAGCGCCATACCGGTCAGCCGTTCACGCTGACGGTGCCGCTGACGAGCTATCGTGGCGTCGCGGTGCGCATGGAGCCGGCCGGCGCGGCCGGCCATGTCCGCGTCTTTGTCGAATTGCTGCACGACGATCCCGCCCTTACGCTGCCGCTCATCGTCGGCGACGAACCCGAGGATGTGGCGGCCGACTGGCAGGCCTGGGGGCGCGCCCTCAACCTGCCGCTTCTGGTTGTCGGCCAGGATGGATCGGTGAGCGCTCCGCTGGGTGATCTCGGCGGGGTCATCACCGGTCCATCCAAATCGCGCCGGCGCCATTCCTTCTTCGCCGGCCGCCGGCCGCGCTTCCTGACCCGGCGCAAGACCGGTCATTCGCGCCCGACCGAGCGCCTCACCTTCCGCGAGATCATCGCAAGGAACTAACGGGACAGAATCGGACGCCTGGCGCCAACGGCGAAAACGCGGTGGGCGCGGCGTGCCGGCAATTCCGTGTGTCAGTGCCGCTTGGCTCAAACGACCTTGGTCGCTCGCGTCATGAGGAAGGGCATATGGATCGCGTTGTCTTCAAAGACCTCGACGGCCATTGCGTCAAAATCGGCGCGCAATTGAGCAAGCCTTTCCGGGTCGCCGTGCAAAGCTGAGACAACCTTGGTCAGCGGGCCGATGGTGGCTTCTTGAGCGATCTGAAAATGCCGAGTGCTCAACATTGGCATGAGAAGCGTGTCGCGATGGAATTTGAGACCGCTTACGAACTTGCCGAGTTGCTCGCGCACGACATTCGGGTCGCCCCACGAGGCCGGCGGCTCTGGCGGATCGAACCCGGGCGGCAGCTGCGGCAGATAGCTCGCGATGAATGTGAACATTTGTCCGGTGAAATGCTCGGGCGGCCACGTCGAGAAGGCGATTCGGCCGCCGACCTTGAGAACGCGCAGCATTTCTCGAAGCGCCACCGTGGGACGCGGGGCGAAGATATGCCCGAACTGGCTGAGCACGATATCGAACGAGGCGTCCGGGTAGGGTAACGCCTCGACATCGCCCTCGCTGAAGTCGACATCGACGCCTGCAACGCTGGCGTTGTGGCGCGCAAGCTCAATCAGGTTCGGGGTTAGGTCGAGACCGGATACCTTGGCCCCTCGGCGCGCTGCCGTGATGGCGACAACGCCAGTGCCGCAACCGACATCCAGCACGTGCTGACCCGCAGCCACCTCGGCGAATTTCACCAGTCTCGCCGCCGGCATGACTGTGAATATTTCGACCGGGCCGAACGCCGCCCAACCTTCCCGCTGGGCGGCCTTGAAGGCCACGAATGGATCGCCTGCGGCTGTCATCGCTCCTCCCCAAAGCCGAATTGAAGTCGAGCTATATAGTCCGACATCGGCCCGCCGCCAGCCCTGCTCATCGGCCACGCCTGCCGTTTCTCGCAAAAAGGAAGGCGAGTTGCCGGCGGGACGCAGTTAGGCGGCTGCCAAGCGTCTGACCTTCACCTTCAGCCGCCCCAATTGCGGACGATGGTGTCGGCGACCAGCCCGGCGAAGACGATCCAGCCGTAGTCGCGATTGGAGCGGAACAGCATCAGGCAATTGTCGGGATCGTCGATGGCGATCACCTTCACCTGCCAGGCGAGATGGGCGGCGCCCAGCGCCAGGCCGAGATAGGCCAGCGGCCCAACGCCGGCCAGCCACCAGGCGGCAGCGAAGAGCAGCGTCGCCACGCCGTAGAACAGCACCAGCAACAGGCGGGTGCGCGTGCCAAACAGGCGCGCCGTGGAGCGCACGCCGATAAGCGCGTCGTCCTCCTTGTCCTGATGGGCGTAGATGGTGTCGTAGCCAATCGTCCAGGCAATGCCGCCGAGATAGAGCAGCACCGGCGCCAGCGAGAGAGAGCCGAAGATGGCTGCCCAGCCCATCAGCGCGCCCCAGGAGAAGGCGAGACCGAGCCCTACCTGCGGCCACCAGGTGATGCGCTTCATGAAGGGATAGACGGCAACCGTGGCGAGCGAGGCGATGCCGACGATAATCGCGAAGCGGTTGAACTGAAGCAGCACGGCGAGACCAATGAGCGCCTGCAGGACGAGGAAGGCCACGGCCCGGCGCACGGTCACCTGCCCGCTGGGGATGGGACGCGAGCGGGTGCGTGCCACTTGCGCATCGAGGTCGCGGTCGACAATGTCGTTGTAGGTACACCCCGCCCCGCGCATGACCACCGCGCCGATCAGGAACAAAGCCAGGTGCCAGACATTTGGAAAGCGCCAGCCGGCGGCATCGGTGGCCAGCGCCGACGACCACCAGCACGGCCACATCAGCAGCCACCAGCCGATCGGCCGTTCGAGCCGCGCCAGGCGGGCATATGGCCGCAGGGCCACCGGCAGGAAGCGGTCGGCCCAATGGCCGCGCACGGCATCGGCAACGATGTGCTTGTCTGACGTCATGGTCACGGTCATAAGGCGTTGGGCGCGCGGCGGGAAGCGAACGATTGGACTTTCGACGCGCCGGTTGCTAAGCGCGCTGGCATGAAACTGGGCGCAAGGCACTGATCCTCCCATGAAGGTGCTGCTCATCGGCTCGGGCGGGCGTGAACACGCGCTGGCGTGGAAGCTTGCCCAATCGCCACAGCTCAACCGGCTCTACGCGGCGCCGGGCAATCCCGGCATCGCCGAGGTTGCCGAGCTCATCGCGCTCAACCCGGCCGATCATGATGCAGTCGCCGCCTTCTGCCGGGAACAGGCGATCGATCTGGTCGTCGTCGGCCCGGAAGCCCCACTGGTTGCCGGCATCGTTGACAGGCTCGCTGCGGCCGGCATCAAGGCGTTCGGGCCGAGCAAGGCGGCGGCCCAACTCGAAGGCTCCAAGAGCTTCACCAAGACAATATGCGCGAACGCGAATATCCCGACCGCCGCCTGGCGGCATTTCAGCGACGCGGATAGTGCCGTGGCCTATGTGCGGGCGTGCGGCGCACCGATCGTGGTCAAGGCGGACGGGCTTGCCGCCGGCAAAGGGGTGACCGTGGCGACGACGGTGGACGAGGCACTCGCAGCCGTTGCCGCGTGCTTTGCCTCACCGGGGACGGAGGTCGTCATCGAGGAATGCCTGACCGGCGAGGAGGCGAGCTTCTTCGTCCTGTCCGACGGCACCACCGCGCTGCCCTTCGGCACGGCGCAGGACCACAAGCGCGTCGGCGACGGCGACACCGGCCCCAATACCGGCGGCATGGGCGCCTATTCGCCGGCACCGATCATGGACGAGGCCATGGTCAGGCGCGTCATGGACGAGATCGTGCAGCCGACTCTGGCCGCGATGGCCAAGCGCGGCACGCCCTTCCGCGGCGTCCTCTTCGTCGGCCTGATGCTGACCGCGGACGGGCCAAAGCTCATCGAATACAACGTCCGCTTCGGCGACCCGGAATGCCAGACGCTGATGCCGCGCTTCGATGGCGATCTTCTCGATCTCATGCTGGCGACGGCCGATGGCCGGCTGGCCGATGCCAAGCCGGCATGGCGCAGCGATGCGGCGCTGTGCGTCGTGGTTGCGGCGCGCGGCTATCCCGGCGCTTACAGACAGGGCGAGCCGATCGGCGGCATCGATGCGGCCGAGACGATCGAGGGCACCAAGGTTTTCCATGCCGGCACAGCCATGCAGGACGGGCGACTCATCGCCTCCGGTGGGCGTGTGCTCGGCGTTACCGCGCTCGGCGCGACGATCGCCGAGGCTCAGAAACGTGCATATGCGGCAGTTGCCGCCATCGACTGGCGGGGCGGCTTCTGCCGCACCGACATCGGCTGGCGGGCCGTCAGCAGATAGGATCGCCATGACATCACCGATCACGCCTTTCCTTGCCAGGACCCGCATCGCCTACTTCACCATGGAGCTGGCGATCCGCTACGAAATCCACACCTATTCCGGCGGGCTCGGAGTTCTGGCGGGCGATATCGCACGTTCCGCCGCAGACCTCGGCCTGCCGATGGTCTTCGTGCTGCTGGTCAACCGCGCCGGCTATTTCCGCCAGAGCATCAATAACGACCGATGGCAGGTCGAGCAGCCCAACTGGTGGTCGCCGGCGGACTGGTGCGCGCCGCTGGAGGCGACGGCGAGTGTCGAGATCGAGGGACGGCGGGTGGCGATCCGCCCGTGGCTCTATGTGCAGACCGGGGTGACCGGTCATCAGGTCCCGATCCTGCTGCTCGACACCGACCTCGAACAGAACGCCGAGTTCGACCGGTCGCTCACCCATCACCTCTACGGCGGCGATGCCGCCTACCGGCTCAAGCAGGAAATCATTCTCGGCATCGGCGGCGCCCGGGTGTTGCGGGCGCTCGGTTTCGACATCGGAACCTGGCACATGAACGAGGGCCACGCGGCGCTGCTCACCCTCGACCGCCTCGCCGAAGCGCGGGCGACGACCGGTGGTGACGGCCTGGCGCAAGCGCGCAAGCAGTGCGTGTTCACCACGCACACGCCGGTGGCCGCCGGACAGGACCGTTTCCCCTACGACCTCTATACGAGGACCGCGCCCGAGCTGGTTCCGCTGGATACCGTCAAGGAACTGGCGGGGGCGGACGAGCTCAACATGACGTGGCTGGCGCTCAACCTCTCCGGCTATTCCAACGCGGTGTCCGAGCGGCATGCAGAAACATCGCGGCACATGTTTCCGGGTCACACGATCCATGCCGTCACCAACGGCGTCCATACGCTGTCATGGACGCATGACGAGATGGCGGCGCTGTTCGACACACACGCACCGAACTGGCGGATGGACCCGAAGGCGTTGGCCGGCATCACCTCCGTGCCCGACGACGAAATCTGGAAAGCCCACCGCAGGGCCAAGGCGCAGATGATCGAGCTGATCTTCGGGCGCACCAGCATCGCGCTCGACCTGGACAAGCCGATCTTCGGCTACGCCCGGCGCATGACGGCCTACAAGCGACCGCTGCTTCTGTTCAGCGACATCGAACGGCTGGCCGCGATCGCTCAGAATCAGCCGTTCCAGATCGTGATTTCCGGCAAGGCCCATCCCCGCGACCATGGCGGTCATGAGGCCATCCAGCGCATCCTCGAAAACGCCGGCCACCTGGCCGGCCGCCTGCGCGTCGCCTTCGTGCCGGCCTACAACATGCGGGTGGCCAAGGCGATCGTCGCCGGCGTCGATGTCTGGGTGAACACGCCGGTGCCGCCTCTCGAGGCGTCCGGGACCAGCGGCATGAAGGCGGCGCTCAACGGCGTTCCCAGTTTCAGCGTGCTCGACGGGTGGTGGCTGGAAGGCTGCCAGGAGGGCGTCAACGGCTGGGCGATCGGCAGCGACGGCGGCGATGGCTCTGACGGCGCCCATGCGAACGCCTTCTACGACAAGCTCGAGCACACCGTGCTGCCGCTCTTCCATGGTGACCGCAGCGGCTGGTGCTCGGTGATGAAACAGGCGATCGCCACCACGGCATGGCCGTTCAGCAGCGACCGCATGCTCCTCCAGTACGTGCGCGAGGCTTACGACGAGAGCGCCGACGCACCGGCGGAGGTCGCCTGAAGGCCGGCGGAGAAAGGCGCCCGTTGCGGCCGGCGCGTTCCGCTATGACAGGGCGGGCCGGCTAACCTGCTCGAGGGCGGCTTCGGCAGCCGCGACGACTTCGTCCGTATCGACTGCGCTGAAATTGTCCTGCTGGAGGACGGCGGTGTGTCGCAATCCAAGCGTTTCAGCGAGATACGGGAACAAGGCCACGTACTGCTGTTGCATACTCGCGGCCGGGACGATCTCGATGACGGGCACCTCAGGCAGCATCCACACGATGTTGGAGAGAGCCGCGCCATGCTGGGCGATCACAAGGTCCGCCGTCCGAAACAGCGCGATCTGCTCGGCAAGCGGGCAACCGTCCAGGATGGCATTCCGCGTCCCGGGGAATCGCGCCGTCAAGGCCGCCACAAGATCCTGGTGATTGCCGATGGAACGCCTCCGGCGACCGGACATCGTCTGTCTTGCAGGTTGCGAAGCGGACGAGACATCTTCGCCGCGCTCGATGACAAGCACGCGCGGTCTCAGCGGCTGCGCTTC
Source organism: uncultured Alphaproteobacteria bacterium (assembly GCA_963762605.1). Taxonomy (GTDB): domain Bacteria; phylum Pseudomonadota; class Alphaproteobacteria; order Rhizobiales; family Kaistiaceae; genus CAVSRC01. The sequence goes on from CAVXLJ010000017.1 coordinate 236,750, forward strand.
GCCGATTGCGTCTGAATAAGCTGCGATGCGCTCGCGCCAACGATCGCGGACGAACGACGTGCCCTTGCCCAGCGCCTGCGGATCGACCGGCTGCTCGTAGCTCGCCATATCGTAACCATCCAGTTGGACACGCCCGAACTGCGGGTACAACTTGCGAACGATAACGTGCGCTCCGTGGTCGAGGATCAGGAGTCCCGGCATGGCGAGCTCCCGCAGAATCCGGTCCATCGGCCCACAACTGCGCAGGATGAACGGCCCGCGCGATGGCGTCTCGCTCAGATAAGTGGCGAAAGGCAGGAAAAAGCCCAGGAGGAAATGATAGTAAAGCTCAACGCTTCCACTCCGGAAGCGGATATTCACGTGTCGAGGAACGGCGATTCTTGAGAGGATGGAGGACAAGGCGGACAGTTTCGTAAGACGGGCGAACGTCGGCAGATCGTATCTGCGCCGGTAGGAGCGCACAACGGCAAACGCCATGCGCTTTGCCGCATCCGGCGCGCGCCTCTGACGGCGTCACCGCGGACCTTCCCTCTTCCACTCGAATCCGACAAACTCGGGGCCATGCCGATCCGCCGCCTCACTGAGGACATGGTCAACCGCATCGCCGCCGGCGAGGTCGTCGAGCGGCCGGCGAGCGTGGTCAAGGAACTCGTCGAGAACGCACTCGACGCCGGCGCTAGCCGCATCGAGGTGGCAACGGCGGCCGGCGGCGTGTCGCTCGTGCGGGTCAGCGACGACGGCGGCGGGATCGCCCGCGACCAGCTTGCCCTGGCCGTCGAGCGTCACTGCACGTCGAAGCTGGATAACGGTCTCGACCAGATCGCCAGCCTCGGCTTCCGCGGCGAGGCGCTGGCGGCGATCGGCGCGGCGGCGCGGCTCACCGTCGCCTCGCGTGAAGCGGGCGCCGCGGACGCCTGGGAAGTGTCCGTGGACGGCGGCGCGGCATCGCCGCTGAAACCGGCGGCGCTTGCGAAGTGGTACGCAGGTCGAGGTTCGCGACCTCTTCTTCGCCACACCGGCGCGGCTGAAATTCCTGAAATCCGAGCGGGCCGAAGCCAGCGCCATCACCGATGTGGTGAAGCGCCTGGCGCTCGCCCATCCGGCGGTGCGCTTCACGCTCAACGGCAGCGACCGCAGCGAGATCGATTATCCGGCGGCCCCCGGCGAGGACGGGCTGGCAGCACGCATCGCCGCGGTACTCGGCCCCGACTTCCGCGCCAATGCGCTTTCCATCGACGCCACGCGCGAAGGCGTGCGTCTCGCCGGCTATGCCGGCCTGCCGACCTTCAGCCGCGGCAATGGATTGGCGCAGTATTTCTTCGTCAACGGTCGGCCGGTGCGCGACCGCCAGCTTCTTGGTGCGCTCCGTGCTGCCTATTCGGACGTCATGAAGCGCGACCGGCACCCGATCGCGGTGCTTAACATCGGGCTCGATCCGGCGCTGGTCGATGTCAATGTCCACCCGACCAAGGCCGAGGTGCGCTTTCGCGATTCCGGCCTGGTGCGTGGTTTGATCATCGGAGCCTTGCGCGAGGCGCTCGGGCGGACCGAGTTGCGCGCGTCGAGCGCGGCCGCCGGCGCCACGATCGCCGCCTTCCGCCCGGCCAGTGGGTTCACACGGCCGCAACGGCCCGCCCCGTGGCGCCCGCCATCCACTGCCGGCAATGCGGCGCTGGCACCCGGATTCGCGGAAAGCGCGCAGGCTGCCTTCGCGATTGCGCAACCATCGGCCGAGGCCCATGTCGCCGAACCGGATCCGGCGCTCACCGCGCGACCGCTGGGCGCAGCGCGGGCGCAGATCCATGAGACTTACATCGTCGCCCAGACCGAGGACGGTCTGGTCATCGTCGACCAGCACGCGGCGCACGAGCGGCTGGTCTATGAGCGCATCAAGGTGGCATTGGCCGAGCATGGTGTGCCGAGCCAGATCCTGCTTATCCCCGAAGTCGTCGACCTGCCCGTGGAGGACGTCGAGCGGCTGGCGGCACGCGCCCAGGATCTGGCGGAGCTTGGATTGGTGATCGACCGCTTCGGCGCCGGCGCCGTCATCGTGCGCGAGACGCCAGCGCTGCTTGGCACCGTCGACGCCCCGGGGCTCGTCCGCGACCTCGCCGATGAGATCGCCGAATGGGAGCGCACCGCCGGCCTCAAGGACAAGCTCGACCGCGTCGCCTCGACGATGGCCTGCCACGGCTCGGTGCGCGCCGGGCGGCGGCTGAAGCCGGCGGAGATGGACGCGCTGCTGCGCGAGATGGAGGCCACCCCCAATTCGGGCACGTGCAATCACGGAAGGCCGACCTTCATCGAACTGAAGCTCGCCGACATCGAGAAGCTGTTCGGGCGGCGATAGAGCCTTTCCCGCCCCGAATTCGGCCGGTTTCCGGTACAATCCTCTCCCAGTACAGGCGAATCACGCGGGAGGTCCTGTCCTGAGACGGTTGTTGATCGCCATCGCGGTTCTGGCCGTGCTGCTGGTCGGCGCGGCTTTGGTCGTGCCGTTGTTCATCCCGACCGGCACGGTGCGCGCCGAACTTATCCAGCGTGTCGAGCAGGCGACTGGACGGCAGGCGCGCATCGACGGCCCGATCTCGATCAGTCTCCTGCCCTCGGTGCATGTGTCGGCCGGTGGAATCGGCCTTGCCGGCGTCACCGGCAGCGGCGAGGCGCTCAAGGTCAATTCGGTCTCTTTCGGCGTCAGTCTGCTGCCGCTTATCTCCGGCCACGTGGCGATCAACTCGGTCACCATCGTCAAGCCCGAGCTCGTCTACGAGGTCGACAAAACCGGCCATAGCAACTGGCAGGCCGCCGTGGAGCCGCAGGGGCAACAGGCGGCCGCAACGCAGCCGAAATCGATGGAAGACCTGATCGCCTCATCCGAGGCGCAACAGGCGGCGACGCAGGAGGCGCTGGCGACGCTCGACCGCATCGGCATCGCCAAGCTGACGATCAGCGACGGCACGCTGGTCTATCGCGACCGGCGCAGCGGGACCGATGAGACCATCACGGCGTTGAACCTGACGCTCGCGGCGCCCAACCTCACGCGCGGCGCGTCGCTCGACGGTTCGTTCACCTGGGATGGCCGCCAGGAGACGATCGCGCTGAAGCTCGGTGCCCGACCCGACCCCACCAAACTCGCTGCGCTTCCCGTCGAGTTCACACTCTCCGACGATCTCGCCACGGTCACGGCCAAGGGCACGGCGCTTGACGGCGACACTCTGTTCAAGGGGACCGTCGCGGCCAATGGTGGCTCGCTTGCCGGGCTTGCCGGCCGCTTCGGCACGAAGCTGCCGGCGGCCCCTGCCTATGGCAAGTTCGATTTCACCGCGACTCTTGCGGCGACCGCCAAGCGGATCACTCTCGACACGTTCACCGCGACCCTCGGCGATGCCAAGTTCGCCGGCCAGGCGGTCATCGCCACCGACCGGCCGCGGCCGGGCATCGGCCTGAGGCTGGCTGCCGGCTCCATCGACGCCGATGCGTTCGTCGTCCCGGCCGGCGCCGGCGGCGGCGGAAAGAACGGCGGCGGCTCCGGTGGTGCGTCGGCCGAGAAGCCGATCGACCTGTCGGCGCTCGGCGCGGTCGACGCCAATGTCGCCGTCACCGCGCAATCGGTGAAAGTCGGCTCGGTGGCGCTCAAGGATCTCGGTCTCGATGCGACGCTGGCGAACGGCACGCTGCAGGCGACGATCAGCAAGGTCACGGTCAACGGCGCACCGGGCTCGGGCAACCTCACGATAGCGGCGACGAAGGATGGTGCGGCGGCGATTTCCGGCGCGGTCAAGATGACCGGTCTCGATGTCGCCGGCGTTCTGGCGCTGGCTCAGGTAGCGGCGCCGGTGAGCGGCAGCGGCGGCGTCGATGTCGCCTTCAAGACGAGCGGCACCACGGCATCCGCGCTCGCCGCCAATCTCGATGCCAGCGGCGCACTGTCGCTGGCTAACGGCAAGGTCAGCGGCCTCAACCTGGCCGACACGGTCGGCGGCGACAAGGCGGCCAACGAGATCGACGCCATCGACATCACCGCCTCGTTCAAGTCGCTCAACACGCCGATTTCGGCCAAGGGCGCGTTCACCTGGCGCAAGGTGCGCTTCGATGTCTCCGCCAACGCCGACGTGCGCGCACTGTTGGCCGGCAAGTCGACGGCGGTTGCCCTGCAGGCGAGCTCGAAGACGGTCAGCCTCGGTTTCAACGGCAACGCCGGCATGGGCGGCCTCGGCAAGGGCGAGGTGTCGCTGGCGACGCCGTCGCTACGCAACCTGCTCGCCTGGATCGGCCGGCCGATCGGCTCAGGCGGCGGCCTGCAGAACTTCTCGATCAAGGGCGCGGTGGTGCTTGGCAAGGACACCTTCGCGTTCGACCGCGCCGCCTTCACCCTCGACCAGTCGAGCGGGCTCGGCACCGGCACGGTGACCTTCGGCAAGCGCCCGAAGGTGACCGCCGGCCTGTCGATGAAGGTGCTGGACGTGACACCCTATATCGCTGCGTCCGGTGCGCCCACAGGCAGTGGAGCGGGCGGCGGCGGTGCGGGCGGCGGCAGCGGCTGGAGCACGCAACCGATCGCCTTCGACGGGCTCAAGGCCGCCGATGCCGATCTCAACCTCAAGGCCGACGAGATCATCGCCAACAAGATCAAGATCGGCGCGACGGCGATGACGGTGACGCTTTCGGGCGGCAAGCTGACGGCGAACCTCACCGACATGAGCCTCTACAAGGGCAAGGGCAGCGGCGCGTTTACCGTCGACGGCGCGGCGGCGACGCCGGCGGTCGCAGCCTCGTTCCAGCTCAGCGGTCTCTCCGCCCAGCCCTTCCTGACCGACGCCATCGGCTTCGACAGAATAGAGGGCACCGGCGCCTTCTCCTTCGACCTTTCCGCGGCCGGCACCAGCCAGGCAGCGCTCATGCGCAACCTCAAGGGCAAGGGCGCGACGGAATTCCGCGACGGCTTGATCCGCGGCTTCAACCTCGCCTCGCTCAAGGGCCTGTCGCTGCAAAGCGTGCTCGGCGGGCAGCTCGGCACCACCGACAGTACCGAGTTCAGCCGTCTTGCCGGCAGCTACACGATCGACAACGGCGTGCTGACCAACAGCGACCTGGTGCTTGTCGGCCCGCTGATCCGCGCCAACGGCGCCGGCACGGTCGATATCGGCAGCCGCACCATCGCCTACCGGATCGAGCCGACGATCGTCGGCACGCTCCAGGGTCAGGGGGCGAGCGGCGACGCGAAGGGGCTGACACTGCCCTTCCGCATCGAGGGCTCGTGGGACAATCCGCGCTATGTTCCGGAATTCGGCAACATCCTTGCCAATCCGGGCCAGGCGGTCGACCAGCTCAAGAACGTCGGCGGCGGCCTCCTGAACTCGATCTTCGGCGGCAAGGACAGCGGCGCGCAGGCGCCGGCCGCGCAGCAACAACAGAGCGCGCCGGCCAAGGCGGGCGCACCGCAACCGATCACGCCGCCGGCCGCACAGAAGCAACAGCCGGTGGCGCCCGCCGATGCCGGAGCACCGCAGCCGATCACGCCGCAGGACAGCCAGCCGCCGGCAGGCGGTGCACCGCCATCCGATCAGAAACAGCCGCAAGACCCGCTGCAATTGCTGATCCCCCAGCTCGTGCCGCAGAATGGCCAGTAGACGGAGCGTATCGAGCGCTTATGTTAGGGGTGGGCGAAGGGAAAGCACGCGCAGCATGATGAACCGCATGGAAAGACCGGGACGCGGCGGCGAAGCGCGGCTGCGCTATCTCGACGGCGACTATCAGATGCTGATCCCCGGCGGCTTCGTACGCTGCGCTGTGACCGGTCTCGAAATCCCGCTTGACGAGGTCAAGTACTGGAGCGTGCCGCGGCAGGAAGCCTATGTCGACGCCAATGCCGCGCTGAAACGCTTCCAGGAGACCGGTCGAATCTAGGCCGATCTGTCGCGCGCGGCGGCGCGCACGGCCGCGTCGATGGTCTCGCCGATCGCCGTCAAGTTCTCGAACTCCAGTATCACCTGCAGGGCTTCCGCCTTGTCGTGCAGCTTGCCGGCCATGCCGATGCGGCCTGCAAGGCGGGCGAGGTCCTTCTCCGTCGTCACCAGCCGCAGAGACTCGCGTTCCGCCGCGGCGAGCAGTTCGGCAGCCTCGGCGTCCGTATAGCGATGGTGATCGGGAAAGCCGACGGTGCGTGCGACCGGAGCCTGCGCCTCGGCCAGGGTGGCAAAAAATTTCTCCGGGCGACCGATGCCGGCAAAGGCGAGGATCGGCTGCTTGCGCCACGCGCGCAGCTTGGTCGGCCTGAGCTGACCGCGCAGCGTGCCACGTCCCGACCGGGCGGCGGCGCGGACCAGCGGCTCGGCCGCCGTACCGTTGCCGATGACGAGCACCGTGTCGGTGCGCTGAAGCTGAAGCTGAAGCGGCGCACGCAGCGGGCCGGCGGGCACGACGCGGCCATTGCCGATGCCCACCGACGCATCGACCACGACCAGAGACAGGTCCTTGGCGACAGACGGATTCTGAAAGCCGTCGTCCATGACGATGAGGTCGATGCCCGCCTCCACCAGGCGGCGAGCGCCGGCGGCACGGTCGTTGGCGACGACCGTCGGCCCGGCAGCGGCAAGCAGCAGAGCCTCGTCGCCCACCCGGTCGGCGTCATGGCTCTCCAGGTCGACCAGCAGTGGCCCCGTCTCGCGGCCGCCGTAGCCGGAGGCGAGCAGGCCGGGCTTCAGCCCGCGGCCGCGCGCGATACGGGCGAGTGCGATCGCCGTCGGGGTCTTGCCGGCGCCGCCGACCACGAAATTGCCGACGCAGATGACCGGCACCGGCGGGCGGTAACGGGGCGGGCGCTGCATGCGCCAGGCCGAGGCGGCGCTCCACACCCGGGCCACCGGCCACAGCGCCATCGCCGCCAGGCTGCCCTCCTCCCGCCACCAGAAGGCCGGTGCCTTCAGCGTCATGGCGCCTCCGGCCTGCCGGCAAGGTAAGGCGCAATGGCCGTCATGGTCGCTTCGAGGGCTCCGGAGAAGCGGGCAAGCGCCTGTCTGGCGGCCGCGGCGCGGGCGGCGACGGCTGCGGGATCGTCCATCAGCGCGGCCACGGCATCGCCCAGGCTGGTGGCGTCGGTGATCGCGGCCGCCGGCACGGCAGCGTCGAGCGCAGCGTAGATGTCGGCGAAGTTGTGGACGTGCGGCCCGTGCAGCACGGCGGCAGCCAGACGCGTCGGCTCTATCGGGTTCTGGCCGCCGTGCGGGATCAGCGAGCCGCCGAGAAAGGCGATCGGCGCCAGGCGATAGAACAGGCCGAGCTCCCCGAGCGTGTCGGCGAGATAGACGTCGATCTCGCGCAACAGCGGATTGCCGCGGCTGCGCTGGGCGACGGTCAAGCCCTTGCCGGCGAGCATGGTGCGCACGGCATCGCCGCGCTCGGGATGGCGCGGCACGATGACGGTCAACACCTCGGGGTGACGCTGGCGGACAAGCCGGTGCGCTTCGGCGACGATCTCTTCCTCGCCCTCATGGGTGGACGCGGCGACCCAAGCCGGCCGCCCGTCGATCGCGGTCGCCAGCCGGGCCACGGCGCTGCTGTCGGCGGCCAGCGGCGGAACGTCGAATTTGAGGTTGCCGACGGTCCGTACTTCGGTGGCGCCGAGCCGGGTGAAACGGGCCGCGTCGGCCTCCGATTGGGCAAGGCAGAGGGTGATGCGCGGGAAGACCTTGGTGGCGAAGCCGGCGAAGCGCTTCCAGCCGCGAAAGGAGCGTTCCGACAGGCGGGCATTGGCGACAACCAGCGGAATGTCGGCTTCGGCGAGCTTGCGCACCATGGTCGGCCACATCTCCAATTCGACGAAGATGGCGAGGTTCGGCCGCCAGTGCGCAAGAAAGGTGGCGACGAATGGCGCCAGATCGAGCGGCGCGAAGTGATGCACGGCACCGCTTGGCAGCTTTTTGGCGGCGATGGCGGCCGAGGTGACGGTGGTCGTGGTGAAGACGACGGCCAGACCGATTCCGGTCAGCCGCTCGATCAGCGGCAGGATGGCGTTGGTCTCGCCGACGCTTGCCGCGTGCACCCAGACGACGCGCCCGGGCGGGCGCGGCAGCGAGGCGCGGCCATAGCGTTCGCTGAGACGCTGGGGGTCTTCCTTGCCGCGGGCGACACGGCTGGAAAGGAGGAACGGCACGGCCGGGCGCAGAAGCATGCCGACAAGGCGGTAGCCCCCCGCGATTGCCGTCGCCACGATATCAACCACGGCGCCGGTCCGCGATCGCATAGGCACGGTTTGTGATCGCGGCGAGCGCGCGTTCGACTTCGCGACGTTTCTCCTCGAGTTCACTGTCCGTCGCGCGGCGGGGAACCAGAATGGGATCGGCGGAGACGAAGACGATACGGCCGAAGGGAAGAGCAAGCGCGGTGCGATCCCATGAGCCGAGGCGGGTGCGCCGCGAGGTAACGGCAACCACCGGGATGATCGGCCGCTGGCTGAGGCGCGCGAGCGCAATCACCCCCGGACTGACGGTACCGCGGGTTGCAGCATCGAAATCCGCCGTCAGGAACACATTGCGCCCCTGATTGAGCGACGCCAGCAGGCCACGGAAGGCGGCGACCGACCCCTTCTCGTACATGCGCGACCGATCGCTGGCGCCGGAACCGCGGACGACGCCGAAGCCTAACTTGCGCAGGCTGCGGCCGAAGACGTCGCCGTCTTGGGCGCGCGACACCATGATGTCGACCGAGCGCGCCGGTGGACGCAGAACCGGCAGGAGAAACGACTCGCCGTGCCAAGCTGTGGCGATCAGCGGCTCCGACCGCGCGTATTGCGACTCCAGCGAGTCGCCTTCGATGATCAGACGGCTGGTCGCCCGCACCAGGCGCAGATAGGCGGTTGCCATCGACGACACGACGTCATAGGCGAACTTCGAGCGCACAAAACGCCGGCGCAAGGTACTCGCCCAGCCGCGCATATTGCGCCGCCGCGTCAGCGAGGTGTGGAAACGGTCATCCATGGCAAGACGTGGCCGGCCGTTGTCGCGTCAACGGTCGCCCGTGCCCCCCTCCTCCTCAATCTCCGGTTCAAGCAGACGGTGCAGGTGAACAATGAAATAGCGCATGCGGGCGCTATCGACGGTGGCGTGCGCCTTGGCGCGCCACGCGTCATAGGCGGTGCGATAGTTCGGATAAATGCCGACGATGTCGAGCTTGTGGAGATCGGTGAAGCGGATTCCCTCAACCTTCTCCAGTTCCCCCCCGAAAACCAGATGCAGAAGCTGGTCGTTCGGTCCGGCTGCCTGCGCTCGCGGCTGGCTCATTGCTGATCCCCGTCCATGCGTATACGGCACCGGGCGGGCTCGACGCCGGTGCAACGAAAATCATGATCCGCGCGGTTTGGTGCATCAAAAGGCTGAGTTCCGCAAGTCTCTCGCGGCAATCGGTGGCGCATCGCCCGACGCGGCAAGCCAGCCGCAAGACACGGAAAGGTCTAGTTTCCGGCGAGTGTCATGCCTTCCACAACCACCGTCGGGGCATTGGTCGCATAGCGGTAGATAAGATCGTTGGCGACGCGCAGCACGCCGTACATGTCGATCAGGTTGCCGGCGATGGTGATCTCGCTCACGGGATGGCCGAGCTGGCCCTTTTCGATGACGAAGCCGGCGGCGCCGCGGCTGTAGTCGCCGTTGTTCATGTTGACGCCGTGGCCGATCAGCTCGGTCACATAGAGACCACGGTCGATGCCGGCGATCATCGCCTGCGGTGTCTCAATGCCGGGAAGCAGGGTCAGATTGGTGGACCCCGGCGAAGGATTTCCGCCGCGCCGCGACGCACGGCCGTTCGTGGCAAGGCCAAGCTCGCGCGCGGTGGCGCTGTCGAGCAACCAGGTCTTGAGCACGCCGTCGGCGACGACATCAAGGGCCGCACCGGAAACGCCCTCGCCGTCGAAGGGGCGCGAGCCAAGCCCGCGCGGCCTGAGCGGGTCGTCGGTGATGCGGATGTCGGCGCGGAAGAGCGGCTTGTCGAGCCGGTCGCGCAGGAAGCTCGTCTTGCGGGCAATGGCCGCGCCGTTCACGGCACCGGCCAGGTGGCCAACGAGGCTGATGGCGATGCGCGGGTCGAAGACCACCGTTACCTGTCCCGTGGCCATCTGGCGGGGATTGAGACGGCGGACGGCGCGCTCGCCGGCATTGCGACCGATGACCTCCGGGTCCGGCAGGTCGGCGCGATAGACCTGGCTCTCGCCGTCGTAGTCGCGCTCCATCGCGGTGCCCGAGCCGGCGATCGCAGAGGCGCCGAGACCGAAGCGCGAGCCGAGATAGGCGCCGGCGAAGCCACCGGAAGTGGCCAGCACCAGACCGCCGAGCCCCCATTCGGCGCTGGCGCCGCCGGAATTGGTGACGCCGGGCACGGCACGGGCGGCATCCTCGACGGCGAGCGCCGCTTCGGTCAGCTCCGCAGCCGAGGGAATGGTGGCGTCGAGCAGGTCGAGGTCGGGAAAGCTGGAGGCGAGCGTCTGTGGCTCGGCCAATCCGGCGAAACGGTCTTCGGGCGCGACTTTCGCCATCGCGACGGCGCGCTCGGCAAGCTCGGCCGGGTCGGTCAGCACATTGGCGGACACGGTCGCCGAGCGGCGACCGACGAAGGCACGCAGGGTGAAGTCGTCGCCCTCGGCGCGGCGGGTCTCCTCGACCTTGCCGAGACGCACATCGACCGACAGCGAGACGCCGCGCACGCAGACCGCATCGGCCGAATCGGCGCCCGCCTTGCGGGCGGCGGCAACCAGGCGCTCGGCGCGCTCGGTCAGGTCGGTCTGGTCAAGCATCTCGGTCATGGGACATCCTTGGGGATTTCCTCGTGCGGGCGGTTTCGGGCCCTGATCTAGGCGCATACACCGCTGTCAACAAGCCGGGGCCACAGGCGATCAGGATTCCGGCGGGCCGACGCGCACCACGGTCAGGTCGTTGCCGGCAAAGAGCCGGCGGGCGACGCGGCGCACGTCGTCGATTGAAACAGCAGCGATGAGACCGTTGCGGCGATCGACATAGTCGATGCCCTTGCCGTCGATCTGAAGCCCGAGTAGCTGGTCGGCAATGCCGCCGGAGGTAACGAAGCGCAGCGGATAGCTGCCGATCAGATAGGCTTTGGCCTTGGCAAGCTCGTCCGCGGTGGGGCCGTCCTTGGCGAAGCGGGCGATCTCCTGCCGGATCAGCGTGATGACGGCTTCGGCCTGGTCGCTGCGCGTCTGGGTGCCGCCGCTGACGATGCCGGAATGCACGAGAGGATCGAGGCCAAGGCCGATCGAGTAGGCCAGACCGCGCTGTTCGCGCACTGTCCGATACAGGCGCGAATCGGAGCCGCCGCCGAGGATGTAGGTAGCAACCACGGCAGGGATCAGATCCGGATCGCTGCGGGTGATGCCCGGTGCGCTGATGCTGATGATCGTCTGCGGCACGGACAAGGGGACGTCGATGCGGCCGGCGGCCTTCGCCGTCACATCGGGAACGGCCGCAAGATCGGCTTTCGCCGGCAGACCGGCGAAGATCTCGTCGAGCATGGCGCCGGCGGCCCTGGCGTCGATGGCGCCAACCATGGCGACCTTGAGGGTGTCGCGTGCGAAGGTCTTCTGGCGAAACGTCTTGAGGTCGGCCACGGTGATCGCCGCAACGCTTTCGGGCGTGCCCTCGACCGATCGGCCGTAGGGGTGGTCTGCGAAGATCGCCTCGCGCATCGCCTGCGCCGCGAGCTGGTTGGGATTGTGCTCCCCGCGCTTGATCGAAGTGATGATCTGGGAGCGGATGCGCCCGACCGGCTCGGAATCGAAGCGCGGTTGGGAGAGAGCCAGTCTGAGCAGCCGGGCCGCGTCATCGCGATTGGCGGAAAGCGTCCTCAGCGAGCCGTAGAAGTAGTCGCGGCCGGCATCGAAATTCATGTCGATGGACAGGTCGTCGAGACGCGCCTGGAATGCCTTGCTGTCGAGATTACCGGCGCCTTCGTCGAGAAGGCCGGAGAGCATGTTGGCGACGCCCGGCCGGTCCGCCGGATCCTGCGCCGCCCCGCCGGCAAAGGCATAGGACATGGCGATCAGCGGGATCGAGTCGTCCTCGACCAGCCATGCCGTGATGCCGCCGGGGCTGACCACCTTCTGTATGTCGATGGCCTCGGCGGCCGCGCTCCACACGACGGCGGCAAGGGCAAGTCCGGCGATGGCGGCCACCCGCCCGATCCTATTCCGAAATGCCATCACGAGCGGCCCTCCGGCGGGGCGGGAAGCAGATAGCCGGTGACCGAATCGCGCGTGCCGAGATAGCGGCGGGCGACCCCCTGCACGTCGGCAGCCGTCACCGCGGCAATACGCTGCGGCCAGGACTGCACTTCGGCCAGCGTATCGCCTGTGGCAAGCGCCGCGCCGATCACGTTGGCGAGCGTCCGCGGGCTGTCCTCCGAATAGATCACGCTGGCACGCACGCGCTCCTTGGCGCGGGCGAGTTCCTGATCGGTGACGCCCTTGTCGATCACCTCGGCGATGACCTTGTCGAAGGCGGCGGCGAGCTTCTCGACCGTCGTGTCGCCGCGCGGCGTTCCGTAGAAACTGAAAGCCGAATCGCCGATGGGACCAGCGTCGTAGCCGGCGCCGACGCTATCGGCGATGCCTTGTTCGACCACGAGCTGGCGGTAGAGCCGGCTGGTCGTGCCGCCGCCCAGAATGTCGGCCAGAACATCCAGCGCTTCCGCCTCTCCCGGTTTGCCGGTGTGCTCGGAGGGCGCCAGGTAAAGCCGACGAAAGCTCGGCTGAGTCACGCGCGGATCGGCCAGTGTCACCAGCCGGGCTGCATCCGGGCGCGGGTCGCGCAAGCGTATCCGCTGCGGCGGGTCGGCACGACGGGCGATCTTGCCATAGGTCTCCTCGGCAAGCGTCTTCACCTCGGCCTCGGTGACATCGCCGGCGACGACCACGATGGCGTTGTTGGGCGTGTAGTAGCGGTCGTAGAAGGCAAGCGCATCGGTGCGGTCCAGCGTCTCCATCTCGTGGGTCCAGCCGATGGTCGGAATCCGATAATGGCTGTTCACATAGAGCGTCGCATCCATCGCCACGCCGAGGCGGGCGCCGGGGCGGTTGTCGATGCGCATGCCGCGCTCTTCGAGGATCACTTTGCGTTCGGGCAACAGCGCGGCATCGGTGATCCTGAGGTTCGCCATGCGGTCCGCCTCGAACTCCATCATCAGCTTGAGGTGCTGCTTGGCGACCGTCTGGTGATAGGCGGTGTAGTCCTCGGCGGTGAAGGCGTTGTCATCGCCGCCAACGGCGGCAACCCGCGCCGAGAACTCGCCCTCGGGGTGGGCCTTGGTGCCTTTGAACATCAGATGTTCGAGGAAATGGGCGATGCCGGATTTGCCCGGCGGATCGTCCGCGGCCCCGACCTTGTACCACACCATGTGGGTGACGACCGGCGCACGGTGATCGGGGATGACGACGACCTGGAGACCGTTGGCAAGGGTGAAGCTCGCCGCGTTGGCGGCGAATTCCGGCGCGGCCGCGGCGAGCGCGACAGCGGTGCTGGCGACCAGCAGCAGTGCTGCCAGAGTGCCGGCCGCGGCGCGTTTCATGGGGAGGTGGGTCAAGCGCTTCTCCATGCCACGACAATCGCGGCGATAGTCTGTCGGCCGACATATAGCGGCCAAATGTGGCCTATCCAGTCGCCCGCAGGAAGTCGACCCGCGTGTCCCCTGCCCGGCGCGTGTCGATCATGTCCAGGCCGGCGATCGGCGCAATCTCGGCCGAAGCCGCCTCCTCCAGAACGACGAGGGCGCCCGATACGAGCCAGCCGCCGGCAAGCGCCGAGGCAAGCGCCCGCTCGCCGAGGCTCCGGCCATATGGCGGATCGGCAAAGACGAGCCCGAAGGGCTTGACCGTGCCGGCCGGTCCCAGCCGCGTGGCATCGCGGCGGAAGACGCGGGTGCGCCCGGTCAAGCCCAGTGCCTCGATATTGGCGCGGATGGCGCCGCGTGCCGCCACCGCCTCCTCGACGAAGAGGGCAAAGGCCGCACCGCGCGAGAGCGCCTCCAGGCCGAGCGCCCCGGTGCCGGCGAAGAGATCGAGAACGCGGGCGCCGGTCACCACGTCGCCGTGGCCGCCATGGGCGAGAATGTCGAAGACGGTCTGGCGCAGGCGGTCCGCCGTCGGCCGCGTGTCGCGGCCTGCGGGCGCGGTGAGCGCGCGACCGCGAAACTCACCGCCGACGATACGCACGGGCCGCTGCCCCTGGCTTATGGCGCTGGCGCGGCTTGTGGCGCTTCGGCCCTGCCGGCTCCGGCGCCGGTTCAGGCTTTGGCGGCGGGCGCAGCGGCGCGGTGAAATCCGCATGCGCCGCAGAGGCGAGCTTGGCGCCCAACTGGTCGCGCAGCACGCGCCCGCGGATCTCGTGGACGGTGCCGGGCGCCAGCTCGCCGAGCTGGAACGGGCCGTAGGAGATGCGGATCAGGCGTGTGGTGGTCAGGCCGAAAGACCCAAGCAGCCGCTTGACCTCGCGGTTTTTACCCTCGCGCAGGCCCAGCGTCAGCCAGTGGTTCTGGCCCTGGCTGCGGTCGAGCGTGGCTTCGACCGGACCATAGACCACGCCGTCGACGACGACGCCCTTGGCGAGCTGGTCGACGACATCCTTCGGCATATCGCCATGGGCGCGCACCCGGTAACGCCTGAGCCAGCCGGTCGACGGCAGTTCGAGCAGGCGTGCCAGGCCGCCGTCATTGGTCAGCAGCAGCAGCCCCTCGGTATTGATGTCGAGACGGCCGACGGCGACGACCCGCGGGACGTCCGGCGGCAAGGCGGCGAACACGGTTGGCCGGCCCTCCGGGTCGCGCGCCGTGGTGACCAGACCTTTCGGCTTGTGATAGAGCCACAGCCGCGTGCGCTCGCGCGCCGGCAGCGCGATGCCGTCAACGGCGATGCGGTCGGACGGGCCGATATTGACGGCGGGCGAGGTCAGCACGCGGCCGTTGACGGCGACGCGGCCATCGGCGATCCAGCGTTCGGCGTCGCGGCGCGAGCACAGGCCGGCGCGGGCGATCACCTTGGCGATGCGCTCACCGGTTGCTGTTCCGTTCGGTTGCTGCCGGGCAGTCATGGGCCGGTGATTAGCAGAGCGGGATGGGCGAAGCGAGTGGAGGCATAATTCGGTGGCGAGCGATGCAAGCCCGATGGAGATGGCGCTGGAGGAGGCCCGCGCCGCGGCGAGCCGCGGCGAGGTGCCGATCGGCGCCGTCATCGTACGCGACGGCGTGGTGCTGGCGCGGGCCGGAAATCGCACGCTGGAGCGCGACGATCCGACGGCCCACGCCGAGATGCTGGTGATCCGCCAAGCCGCCGAAACCGCGGGCTCCCAACGGCTGGGCGGTGCCGACCTTTATGTGACACTGGAGCCCTGCGCCATGTGCGCGGCCGCCATTTCGTTCGCCCGCATCCGCCGGCTCTATTTCGGCGCCAGCGACCCGAAAGGCGGCGCGGTGGAGAGCGGCGTACGCTTTTTCGGTGATCCGACCTGCCATCACGTGCCGGACGTCTATAGCGGCATGGCGGAGGATGAGGCCGCCACGCTGCTGCGCGATTTCTTCAAGGAAAAACGCTAGCCGGGCGGCGAGTCGCTCGCCGTCGACGTGCTCGGGCTCACGGTGTCGGTGGCCGGCTCCCAAGGCCAGCGCCACTTCTTCTTTGCCGGCTTCTTGTCGAACACGACGGGCGCGGTCGGATCCGGCTCGCGGTAAGAGACGGGCGGATCGGCGAGATAACGACGGACCGGATTGCCGTTTTCGTCGACGGCAACCGCACCCTTGGCCTTAGCGAACAGCTTGGTCGCCAGCGCGTCCTGCTCCGGCGTGCCCAGTGCCGCCTTGGCGGGATCGACATTCATGTTGAGGAGCGTCGGGCTGGGTTGGCGCGAAGCATCTGCCTGCGCGGACGACGGCAGGCGGAAGCCGGGGTCGAGGCACTCCGGACGATTCTTGTTGACATAGTCGGCGCAGAACTTCTCGCGGGCCGCAGTCTCTTGCTTGAGCCGCGCCGCTTGAGCGTCGGGGTCGGTCGGCCAATCGGAAGCGACCGCCTGCTGGTCGCTGCCGGGCGGCGGCAGAGGCGTGCCGGGCGGCGGCGGCACCAGGCCAGGCCTGGCGGTATACTTGATCGGGCCCTGCTTGGACGGGCCGAGATCGGCGATGCCGGCAAGGTCCTGGATCGTCTGCATACCGACCGGCGTGCCCGTGCCGTAGGTCGTCTGGTCGCACGCTGCCAGGCCCATAGCCAGCGTCGCGGTCGCAGCACCGATGCAGATGGACCGAATCGAACCCGTCATCACACTCGTTATCCGTGGCCGGCCTGCCCGATGTGCCGGCATCCTTCTTGATGGCGGCGAATAGGGGCAAAAATCCGGCCGATCCGGCATATGTCCTATCCGAATTGGCCATTCGGGACAACAGATGCCGTCAAACGCCCACTTCAGCCAGCGCCTGATCGAGCGCGCTCCCCGGACCGGCGGCGGCCTGGATCGCCCGTGCCGCCGCCGAGTCGTCGTGCATGGCGGCAATCAGGGCATCGGCGGAGGCAAATTTCCTCTCCGGCCTGAGCCAGGCAAGGAAGCTCACTATCAGCGTCTTGCCGTAAAGATCGCCGGCAAAGTCGAACAGATGGGCTTCGAGCAGCGGCGGGCCGTTATCGAAGGTCGGCCGCCTGCCGAAGCTGGCAACCCCGTCGTGCTGGGTCCCGTCGGGGGTGCGCACGCGGACGGCGTAGATACCGTGGGCGAGGGCGCAATCGGGCGCCAGGCGGAGATTTGCGGTGGGAAAGCCGAGGTCGCGGCCACGCTTGTCGCCGATGACGACCGTGGCGATGGTGAACCAGCGATAGCCGAGGAGACGGTTGGCGCGGGCGATGTCGCCCTCGACCAGCGCCGCGCGGATGTCGGTCGAGGCAAACAGCGTTCCGTCGGCATCGCCGACCGGCTTCACCACATCGACCGTGAAGCCCAGGCGCTCGCCGGCCTCGCTTAGCACCGCCGGGGTTCCCGAACGGCCCTTGCCGAAATGGAAGTCGTGGCCGACCACGGCCGCACGAAGCGCGAAGCGGTCACGCAGGATGGAGGTGACGAAGTCCTCCGCTGCGATCGCCGCAAAAGCCCTGTCGAAGGTCGCAACGACCAGGCCGTCGAGCCGCAAGGCGGCGAGCAGGCGCGCCTTGGCGTCGACTGCCGTCAGGCGGAACACCGGGGTCTCGGGCCGGAAAACGGTTCGCGGATGCGGCTCGAAGGTGAGCGCCACGGCCGGTACGGCCAGGCGGTCGGCGTCCGCACGGGCACGTTCAAGCAAGGCCTGGTGACCGCGATGGACGCCATCGAAATTGCCGACCGCCACCACCCCGCCCTTGAGCGCGTCGGGTACGCCGTCAACTGCCACGGGCTCAAGCGCACGCCGAAGGATGCCGGTCACGAGCCGTTCTCCCAGGAAAGGCGCGCGACGACCGCGCGGGCGCCGAGCCCGGCGGCCGCCAGGTTCGCATGCACCTTGCCGAGATCCGGTGCGTCTCGCGCGCCGAAATCGGCGGCATGGATGCCGCCGGTGACGAACAGGACGTCAATGCCCTGCTCTACCGCTCCGCAGACATCGGTCTCGATGGCATCGCCGATGGCGAGCACGGATTGCGGCGCGACCGCTTTGCCGACGATGCCGGCGATCCGCTCCAAAGCCGCCTCGTAGACCCGTCGATGCGGCTTGCCGACCATCATCGCCTCACCACCCAGCGCGCGATAGCGCTCGGCGAGCGCACCGGCACACCACACCAGCCGGCCGCCGCGTTCGACGACAACGTCCGGATTGGCGCAGAGCATCGGCACCCCGCGCGCCCGCCAATCGGCAAGGCGTGCCTGATAATCGTCGGGAGTCTCCGTATCGTCGTTGAACAGGCCGGTGCAGCAAATGATGTCGCACGATTGATCGTCGACGAAGGTCAGCGGCAGGCCATCATAGATGCCCAGGTCGCGCTCGGGACCGAGATGGAAGACGCGTGCTTGTGGCTGTGCGGCGAGGACGCCGCGGGCCGCATCGCCAGATGTGAGGATGTCGTCATAGGCTTCGCGCGGCACGCCGAAGCTGTCGAGGACGCCGACGACGCCGGCCTTTGGCCGCGGCGCGTTGGTTATGAGAAGAACGGTGCCGCCGCCGGCGCGGTAGCGGATCAGCGCATCGACCGCGGCCGGGTGCGCCCGCATGCCGTCATGCACCACGCCCCAGACGTCGCAGAGCAACGCCCGGTAGTCGGGAGCGAGTTCGGCCAGGCCGGTCACGAAGGGGGGCGTCGCATTGTTCGTCACGCGCACCGCCTATGGGCTCGCCGGGTTACGGTCAAGAGGGGGCCGGGCCGTTTCGGCACGCGCGGCTGCGGCAAAGCATACCGTTTGTTTACCGTGTTGGCCGACAGTCACTGATGAAGGATCGGGGTGACGGGTCGCCGGGGTCATGGCTCTCAATCACGAGGCATCGCAGCCGGTCGGCGTCTTCGTCGTGGACGCCGATGCTGGGCAGCGCCGTGTGCTCGCCGCCCTGATCGGCGAGCGTACCGGCGGACGCTTCACCGCAACCACCTGCGCCAGCTATGAGGAGGCCGTCGCCGCAGCGGCCACGCGCCGCAATGCCATCCTCATCGCCGACCTCGCCACCATCGGCGGCCCGGCCGGTGTTCCCGAATTCGCCCGTAACGGCTCAACCCTGATCGCGACCAGCGACCGGGGTTCGCTCAGCACGGCGGTTGCTGCGGTGAAAGCCGGCGCCATCGATTTCCTGCCAAAGCCGATCGGCGCCCGCACACTGATCGAGCGGCTCGATGCCGCGGTCGCCAGCTGGCGGTCGATCCAGCCGGAGCTGGTTGCGCAGGCGCCGCTCCCGCGCGCGGCCCCGGGCCCCGATTTCGCCGGTTTCGTCGGCCGCTCGCCGGCAATGCTTGCGGTCTACGACAAGATCCGGCGGATGGCGCCCTCCCAGGCACCGGCCTTTCTGACCGGCGAGAGCGGCACCGGCAAGGAGCTCGCGGCAGAAGCCATCCACGCCCATGCCGGGCCGGAGGAGCGGCCCTTCGTCGCCATCAACTGCAGCGCGATCCCGCGCGAGCTGATGGAGAGCGAGATCTTCGGCCATGTGCGCGGCGCCTTCACCGGCGCCACCGAGCACCGGGCGGGCGCCGCCGAACTCGCCGACGGCGGCACGCTGTTTCTCGACGAGATTGCCGAGATGGATCTCGGCCTGCAGGCCAAGCTCCTGCGTTTCGTCCAGTCCGGGACGCTGCGGCGGGTGGGCGGCACCGAGCAGAAACGGGTGAGCGTGCGCATCGTCTCGGCGACCAACCGCGACCCGTTCAAGGAAGTCCAGGCCGGACGCTTCCGCGCCGATCTGTTCTACCGGTTGCACGTCCTGCCGATCGATCTGCCGCCGCTGCGAGCCCGGCGCGACGATATCCCGCTGCTCGCCGCGCACTTCCTGGCCCAATACGCGGCGGAAGAGGGCTGCGACTTGGTGACGCTCGATGGGGCCGCGCTCGCCACGCTCGCCGCCCACGACTGGCCGGGCAATGTCCGCGAACTCGCCAATGTGATTCGCCGCATGGTGGTACTGGGCAGCGGCGCCGGCATTCCTGACGCAGCGCCGCCGGCTGCGGCCGCACCGGCGGCGCCGGTTTCGCCGAATCCGCCGTCTGTGGCGGCGGTCGAGCCTTACTGGCGCCAGGAGCGGCGCATCATCGAGGCGGCGCTCGACGCTTGCGGCGGCAACATCGCCCGCGCCGCGGCGGCGCTTGAACTCTCCCCCTCGACACTCTATCGCAAGCGCCAATCATGGCTGGAGCGCGGGGGCAACGGCGCCTGACGCTGCGGCTTGGGCGGTCTGCTGCTTGCATCATGACGCCGGGGGTCAGATCATAGGCGCTGCGGCGCCGAAGCCAGGGGATAGATCATGGGCATGGGCATTTGCCGGCGAAGCGTTGTCGCGGCAGCAGGGCTGGCGCTCTTGGTCGCCGGCGGCCTGTCGACGACCGCAACGGCCGGCGCAATCACCAATTACGCCACCGATGCGGACAATCTGCTCGTGCAGGGCAAGCCGGCCGAGGCGCTCACCGCCTTCGACCGGGCGACCGACGCCTTCTGGGCGGCATCGCCGCTGCAATTCCGCGTTGCCACTTTCGCGTCGTCGGTCAAGGGATTCGGCCAGTATGAGCCGCTGGCCGAGGCCAGCTTCCGCTCGGGCGACACCGCCACCGTCTATCTCGAACCGGTCGGCTATGGCTTCGCTTCCGCCAATTCGTCCTACACGGTCGCCTTCACCACCGGCATCGAGATCCAGACCGCCGGCGGCATCCTGCTGGCCAAGGCCGACAATTTCGGGCAGCTGGAATGGACGGGACGCACCAGGAATTACGCCGTCCCTGCCGTCGTCAACGTCACCTTGCCGACGCTCAAGCCCGGCAACTATCGGCTGCAGTTGACACTGAGCGATCCCGCGACGGGCAAGCAGGCTGTGGTCACCCTGCCCTTCGCAATCGTCGAATAGGCGGCTTTCTCAACGCCCGGTCGCGCGGGATCCTTTCCTCCGGTTCGCTTTCGGCGAATCCCGGGGGCGCTCGGCGGTCTCCCGGCCTTCTCCCTGTCGCGCCCGCGAAGCTTCACGGACTCTCGGCACATTGTTCATCTCGGTTAACAACTTCTTTCGTTAACCTGTTGGTAATTAAAAAGATACGCCTGCGTTTGATTTGACCGCCCGGGCGCAACACGGCGCGAATCCTGGTCCCGCCGCCTCCGTTTCGGCCGCCAAGCTTCGGGCCTTGACTTGGATCAACGGCATCCCTAAATGCGGCGCGGCTGTTAGCACTCTCCTGTGGTGAGTGCTAACAGGTGCCCATTTGCAGGCTGACCCGCTTACGGGTCGTGCCGCTCAGAGAGGAACCGAAACCATGAAATTCCGCCCCCTCCACGACCGCGTGGTCGTTCGCCGGGTCGAATCCGAAGAGAAGACTGTCGGCGGCATCATCATTCCGGACACCGCCAAGGAGAAGCCCCAGGAAGGCGAGATCATCGCCGTCGGCCCGGGCGCCCGCGACGAAGCCGGCAAGCTCATCCCGCTCGACGTCAAGGTCGGCGACCGCATCCTGTTCGGCAAGTGGTCCGGCACCGAAGTGAAGATCGACGGCGAAGATCTCCTCATCATGAAGGAGAGCGACGTCATGGGCGTCATCGAAGGCAAGGCCGCGGGCCGCAAGGCCGCCTAAAGGCGCCAGCCGCCCCAAGACCCTTTTTCAGATTTCAAAGGAACAACAGCCATGGCTGCCAAAGACGTAAAATTCTCCACCGACGCGCGCGACAAGATGCTGCGCGGTGTCGATATCCTCGCCAACGCGGTCAAGGTGACGCTCGGTCCCAAGGGCCGCAACGTCATTCTCGACAAGTCGTTCGGCGCGCCGCGCATCACCAAGGACGGCGTCACCGTCGCCAAGGAAATCGAGCTTGAGGACAAGTTCGAGAACATGGGCGCCCAGATGGTGCGCGAAGTCGCCTCCAAGACCAACGACGTGGCCGGCGACGGCACCACGACGGCGACTGTGCTCGCCCACTCGATCGTCAAGGAAGGCGCCAAGGCGGTGGCCGCCGGCATGAACCCGATGGATCTCAAGCGCGGCATCGACATGGCCGTCGCCGAGGCGGTCAGCGACCTCAAGCGCCGCTCCAAGAAGATCAAGACCTCCGAGGAAATCGCCCAGGTCGGCACGATTTCGGCCAATGGCGAGAAGGAGGTCGGCGCGATGATCTCCGACGCCATGCAGAAGGTCGGCAACGAGGGCGTCATCACCGTCGAAGAGGCGAAGGCGCTGGAGACCGAGCTTGAGGTGGTCGAGGGCATGCAGTTCGACCGCGGCTACCTGTCGCCGTACTTCATCACCAATGCCGAGAAGATGGTGACCGAGCTCGAGGACCCCTACATCCTGCTCCACGAGAAGAAGCTGTCGAACCTCCAGGCGATGCTTCCGGTTCTGGAAGCCGTCGTGCAGTCGGGCAAGCCGCTGCTGATCATCGCCGAGGACGTCGAGGGCGAGGCTCTGGCCACGCTGGTGGTCAACAAGCTGCGTGGCGGCCTCAAGGTCGCGGCCGTCAAGGCTCCCGGCTTCGGCGATCGCCGCAAGGCCATGCTCGAGGACATCGCCGTCCTCAGCGGCGGCCAGGTCATCTCCGAAGATCTGGGCATCAAGCTTGAGAACGTGACGCTCCAGATGCTCGGCCGCGCCAAGAAGGTGTCGATCTCCAAGGAGAACACCACGATCGTCGACGGCTCCGGCAAGAAGAAAGAGATCGAAGGCCGCATCGGCCAGATCAAGGCGCAGATTGAGGAGACCACCTCCGACTACGACCGTGAGAAGCTGCAGGAGCGGCTGGCGAAGCTGGCCGGCGGCGTCGCGGTGATCCGCGTCGGCGGCGCAACCGAGATCGAGGTGAAGGAGAAGAAGGACCGCGTCGACGACGCCCTCAACGCCACCCGCGCGGCGGTCGAGGAAGGCATCGTTCCGGGCGGTGGCGTGGCTCTGCTGCGTGCCCGCAAGGCCGTCGAGAAGCTCTCCTCCGAGAACGCCGACGTCGAGGCCGGCATCAAGATCGTGCTGCGCGCGCTTGAGCAGCCGATCCGCCAGATCGTCGAGAACGCCGGTGTCGAGGGCTCGATCGTCGTCGCCAAGGTGCTCGAGTCGAAATCCGACACGTTCGGCTTCGACGCCCAGACCGAGACTTACGGTGACCTCGTCGCGGCCGGTATCGTCGACCCGACCAAGGTCGTGCGTACCGCTCTGCAGGACGCCGCTTCGGTTGCCGGCCTTCTGGTGACCACCGAGGCGATGGTTGCCGAGCATCCGAAGAAGGAAGCGGCTCCGGCGATGCCGGCTGGCGGCGGCATGGGCGGCATGGACTTCTAGGTCCACGCTTCCCCATCACGGAATACGGAAAGGCCGCCCTCGGGCGGCCTTTTCTTTTTGTGCGGCTTCGTGCGGCTTCAGCTTCAGGCGCCGATGTGCACCGATGCCTGGTTCTTCTCCGCCGGCAGATCTTCGACGCAGCGCTCGAACATCTCGGCGGTGGCACGCAACCGGCGTGCGAGAAGCCGCATCACGATCTGGGCAAAATCCTCGTCGTCGCGCATGAGCACGTCGAACAGCGGCCGATCGATGGGCAGCAGTTCCACATCGCCGACGGCGATCGCGGTGTCGAGCTGTGGCGAACCGACAATCAGGCTCGCCTCGCCGAAGATCTCGCCTGGGCCGATGGTCTCATACGGGTGGCCCCTCTGGCGCAGCTCGACGCTGCCGCGCTTGACGATATAGGCGTGCCGCCCCTCGTCGCCGCGTCGATGGATGGCGACGCCGTGGGCGAAGATGAGGATCGCGCTGCCGCTGGAGGCGATGACGTCAACGTCGAAGATGGTTCCGTTCATGGGGGTCTCCCCGGGGTCCGTCGGGCGGCGGGGAGTGTCGACCCGCGGCCTTTAAGAAACGGGTTAGGCCACCGTTCAAATTGCTCGCATCGGCCGCCTCATGCGGCGGCATTGGTGGGCTCGCTTTCGATGGAGGCCAGCGGCATGTCCAGCAGCTTGGCCTCGAAGGCGCGCAGGCGCTTGTGGATCGACATCAGCTCGACAATCGTCGACCACGAATTGACGAGATACTGGAAGGACGATTCCACCTGGCCGAAGGCGCGCAGGATCTGCTGCATGACGCCCAGCGTGAAGCCGGCGGCAACGATGGTCGGCGCGAGCGCCACATAAGGAACCAGCACGCCCGCCTGCAGGTAGCCATAGCGGGCGACATTGAAATACAAGTAGTTGAGATAGATGCGGAAATAGTTGCGGCGCACATTCGAGAAGAGGTCCAGAAGCGTCGGCGGCGCGGCCCGCTCGGCGCTGTCCTCGCCGAGCACCAGTTCCTTGCGATAGGCCGCCTCGACGCGCTGGTTGCGGAACTGGAGACCGGGCAGGCGGATGCCGGCGAGCGCCAACAGCCCGGTGCCAAAGATGGCCCACAGGACGGCGATGATGACCAGCGCCTGGGGCACGGCACCGATGATCGGCAGTTCCTTCACAAAGGAGGACAGGCCCCACAGGATCGGCAGGAAGGCGATCAGCGTCATCACCGAGCCGACGAGGCTGACGCCGAGATCCTCCACGGTGGAAGCGAAGCGCATGGTGTCTTCCTGAACGCGCTGGGAGGCGCCTTCGATCAGGCGCAGTTTCTGCCAGTTGGCGACGTAATAATCGTTCATCGCCGTGCGCCAGCGGAAGATGTAGTGGCTGACCAGGAAGGCATTGAAGACGGCGACGAAGATATAGATCATCGCGATCGTCAGGAACGTTGCGAGCTGACTGAAATAGGCGCTGCTGGTAACGGCGTTGGGTGAGCCCAGCGACTTCTGGATGAGGTCGTAGAACGAACCGAACCAGTTGTTGATGAGCACATCGAGCTGGACCTGGAACCAGACGATGAACAGGATCACCGACGAGGCAACCACCGACCAGCGGAACCAGGGATGCGGCGTAAACTGCCGCCAGGCCAGGGCGAAGATGGCGCCACAGACGAACATGTACTGGTAGAGCCAGGCATCGACTGCGATGTCGTTGGCGGAGGCAAAGGTGGTGCGCGCCGAATCGGCCCCGCCCGGTGCCAGCGGCGGCGGGTAATGGATTCCCGCGAGCGAGCCGAGGCTGAGGTGCGGGCCCAGGTTGCGCGCGAACAGATACCAGACGGCCATGCAGACCGCGATCCACACGAGCGCCGAGCCGAAGAGCAGGCGAGGCTTGGGGAAGAACGAGGCGAACATATGGGCGTTTCCTTCGCGCGCCGCCGGCAGGCGGTCGCTGGTTCAAGGCGGGATTCGCAATCGACGACGCAAGATGGAGAATGGGACGCGCGTGCGCAATCGCGACTTGACGGGGGAAAATGGCCCGAAAATGGCCGATTCCAAGGGCCGCAAAACGGATTCCGGGCGGCGACCCGTCAGATTACGAAGAGTTCACGCAGAGCGGCGGGGCGAACGGCGGATGGGCAGGCCCGCTTCGGGCGCCACGCGGCTGTTTGCGGCGCGCAGGCGCCGGGCAAGGAGGCGCATCACCTTGACGGCGAAATCGGGCACCTCGCTGGCCAGCCGGCCAAATGTCGGCTGGTCGATGACGACGAGTTCGGTCGCTTTGCGGGCCACGGCCGAAGCGCTGCGCGGGGCGCCGTCGATGAGCGCCATTTCGCCGAACAGACCGCCGGGGCCGACGACCTCCAGGGCATGGCCGGCGCCGCGGATTTCGACCTCGCCGGAGCGCACCAGATAGGCATATCCGCCGCTGTCGCCCTTGACGAAGATCACCCCGCCATTGGCAAAGTTCACGGTCTTCGGGTTCGGGCCGACGATGAGATCGACATCGAAGATGAGGTCGTTCATGCCTTCGCTCCAGCCCCGTCCCCAGGGCCGGCAACCAATGCCACAGGCTCGTTTAACGAAAGCTGGCGCGGCCGGGCGATCTGGTGCCACGGTTAACCGGCGATCACCGGCCGCGGGGGCTTTTGCCACAAGAGCGCAACCTTGCCGCTCTCCCGGCGATGGGATAGGAACCGCGCGCAATGGCATTGAGCGACCAAAAACCCAAAGCCCGGCTGCCGCGCGGGCTCGTTGACCGTTCGGCGGCGGACATCCGCGCCACCGAGCGCATGACGGCGCGCATCCGCCGCGTCTACGAGCGCTACGGCTTCGAGCCGGTCGAAACCCCGCTGATCGAATATACCGACGCGCTCGGCAAGTTCCTGCCCGACCAGGACCGTCCGAACGAGGGGGTGTTCTCGTTCCTCGACGACGACGAGCAGTGGCTGAGCCTGCGCTACGACCTGACGGCGCCGCTGGCCCGCTACGTCGCGGAGAATTACGAGCGCCTGCCCAAGCCCTATCGCAGCTATCGGGCCGGCTGGGTGTTCCGCAACGAGAAGCCGGGGCCGGGCCGCTTCCGCCAGTTCATGCAGTTCGACGCCGATACGGTCGGCGCCGCTTCGGTCGCCGCCGATGCGGAGATGTGCATGATGGCCGCCGACACGCTGGAGGAGTTGGGCATCCCGCGCGGCCAGTACGTCATCCGCGTCAACAACCGCAAGGTACTCGACGGCGTCATGGAGGAGATCGGCGTTGCCGACGAGCACCAGAAGCTCGCCGTGCTGCGTGCCATCGACAAGCTCGACCGCCTCGGCATCGAAGGCGTGCGCGAGCTGCTCGGACCGGGACGACGCGACGAGAGCGGCGACTTCACCAAGGGCGCCGGGCTCGGCCCGCACCAGGTGGCGACCGCGCTGACGTCGCTGGAAGCCGGGGAGCAGGGTCGCGCGCATCCCGGCCGCACGACCATCGGCCAAGAGGGCAGCGCGGAACTCGACAAGATCGCCGACCAGGTCGCCGCTGCCGGCTACGGCAGCGACCGCATCCGCATCGATGCCTCGGTCGTGCGCGGCCTCGAATACTACACGGGCCCGGTCTACGAGGCCGAACTGCTGTTCGAGACCGTCAACGAAAAGGGCGAGCCCGCCCGCTTCGGCTCCGTCGGCGGCGGCGGGCGTTATGACGGGCTGGTCGGCCGCTTCACCGCGGAGCCGATCCCGGCAACCGGTTTCTCCATCGGCGTGTCGCGCCTGCAGTCGGCGCTCTCGGCGCTTGCCAAGGACGAGGTCACCGACACCATCGGTCCGGTCGTCGTGCTGGTGCTCGATCGCGATCGCATGACCGAATACCAGCAGATGGTCGCCGAACTCAGGCGTGCCGACATTGCCGCCGAGCTCTATCTTGGCGCCGCCGGCATGCGGGCGCAGATGAAATATGCCGACCGGCGCAACGCACCGCTCGCCATCATCCAGGGCGGCGACGAGAAGGCGCGCGGCGTCGTCCAGATCAAGGATCTGGAACTCGGCAAGAAGCTCTCGGCCGGGATCGAGGACAACGCGCAATGGCGCGAGGAGCGGCCGGGCCAGGAGGAAGTCGCGGTCGGCGATCTGGTGGAGGCGGTCAACCGCCTGCTCGGCCGCGGCGAGCGGCGCCCCTGAGCCGATGACCGAGTCATATGACGCGCTGCGCCGGCTTTTCTCCGAGGCTGGCTATGCCTTCGTCGAGCCGCCAATCGTTCACCCGGCGAGCGTATTCGTGGAGCTTGCCGGCGAGGATCTGCGCCGTCGCCTGTATCTGACCAGCGCCGCCGACGGCACCGAGCTGGCGCTCAGACCCGACTACACGATTCCCGTCTGCCTGCATCACCTCGCCACTGGCGCCGCCGGGCGCAAGGTTGGCTATGCCTATCTCGGCCCGGTCTTCCGTCACCGCCGGGACGAGCCCGGCGAGTTCCTGCAGGCCGGCATCGAATCGCTCGGCCGCACGGACCGCGTCGCCGCCGACGCCGACACGCTCAAGCTGGCGCTCGATGCCGTGGCGCTCGTCGGCGTGAAGAGGACAGCCGTGCGCATCGGCGATTCGGCAATCTTCGGCGCCGTGCTCGACGCGCTTGATCTGAGCCCGCCGTGGAAGCGCCGCCTGGCGCGCAATTTCGGCAACCGCGAGCGCGTGGCGGGTCTCATTGCTCGTGCCAATGGCGGTGCTACTGACGCTATGACGGTGTCGCCGCGCGGCCAGCGCACCGGCGCTCGCCGCCGCGCGGCCGAGGCGCTGGAGGCGGCCGGCCTTGCCACAATAGACGGGCGCACTGCCGACGAGATCGCCGATCGCTATGTCGAGAAGTCGGTGATCGCGGCCGGCATCGGCGACCGGCCGGCCAAGGTGCTGTCGCGCTATCTCGCCATCGCCGGAACGCCGGCGCGGGCGCTTGCCGCCATGCGCAGGCTGGCAAAAAGCGAGACGCTCGCCATCGACAAGGCGCTCGACCGATACGAAGCGCGCACAGAGGCGCTTGCCCGCCACGACGTCGATCTTCCGCGTCTCACCTTCGCCGCCGATTTCGGCCGGCGGCTCGACTACTACACCGGCTTCGTCTTCGAGGTTCACGATGCAAAGCGTCCCGACAGCCGCCAGATCGTCGGTGGCGGGCGCTACGACCGCATGATGGCGCTGATCTCCGGCGCCGCGGTGCCTGCGGTTGGCTTTTCCATCTGGCTCGACCGCATCGGGGAGCGCCCATGAGCGCGCCGCTGGTCGTTGCCGTGCCTTCCAAGGGCCGCCTGCAGGAGGCGACGCTTGGCGCCTTCGCCAAGGCCGGGCTCGAGCTCACGCGCTCTGGTGCGGCGCGGCGCTACCGCGGCCGCATCGCCGGTGTCGCCGGCGTCGAGGTCGCCTATCTTTCGGCGCCAGAGATTGCCCGCGAGATCGGCGCCGGCGCCGTGCATCTCGGTGTCACCGGCCGCGATCAGGTGGAGGAGACGGTTCCCGCCTGGCAGACGCGCGCCGCCTTCGTGGCGCCGCTCGGCTTTGGCCAATGCGAGGTGGTGGTCGCCGTGCCGGAAGCATGGATCGACGTGGAAACCATGGCCGACCTCGACGACGTCGCCGCCGATTTCCGTCCTCGCCACGGCCGCCGGCTGACGGTCGCGACCAAATACATCGCCCTCACCCGCCGCTTCTTCGCCGGCCATGGCATTGCCGACTACCGCATCGTGGAGAGCCTTGGCGCGACCGAAGGCGCGCCGGCGTCGGGGGCGGCCGACCTCATCGTCGACATCACCACCACCGGCACGACGCTCAAGGCCAACGGCCTGAAAATCCTCTCCGACGGGGTGATCCTGAAGTCGGAAGCGCATCTGGTGGCCAGCCTCGCGGCGCCCTGGGACGCCGCAAGGCGCAAGGTCTTCGCGGCCCTGATCCGGTCCTTCGGCGTGAAAGGCCGCGCGGCGGACAGCCTGGTCAAGAAGCTGCCCTAATTTCGCCATGCTCCGGTCGGGGCCATGCGCGAAATGCAGTGCTGCGATGCAGCAGACCCCCTGCCTCCCAATTCTGCAATCACTATCTTCCGTGCAGAGATTGGAAGGAAAAAACCGATGAACCGTTTCGCCCGCGCCTTTTCAAGCCTGACAGTTGGCTTCAACACGGCCCGCCTGAACCACTCGTTCAACCGCATGAGCGACCGTCAGCTGGCCGATATCGGGCTCACCCGCGAGAACGCCTCGCTGCGTGCGCTCGAAGTGGCGCAGTCGCGCTAAGCGACCGGCGCAATCCACGACATTCGGACAGGGCGACACAGAACCGCCCTTTCCGCCAAGGCCCGGGCACCTTGCACTGAGGTGCTGGGTCACTCCGAAGGAGAACAACGATGAGCAGGTTCAGGCGCGTTGCCGAAGGGTTCATGGCTGCCCGATTCCACCAGGCACTGAGCCAGATGAGCGACCGACAGCTCGCCGACATGGGCCTCAGCCGCGAGACCATCTCGCAGCGCGCCCTGGAGTTGGCGCGGATGCGCTGAGGCCAAGCGTACCCTTAAGGATTTCTAGTGAGGGCGGCGGAAAGCCGCCCTTTCCGTTTCCACCATCGCGCGGCACCAGCAGCCTGGGTGGTGGTCGTTGACCAGGCCCATGGCCTGCATGAAGGCGTAGCAGGTGGTCGGCCCGACGAAGCTCCAGCCGCGCTTCTTGAGGTCCTTCGACAGAGCAACCGATTCGATTGACTGCGACCGGATCGTGAAGGTCTCGCGGTCGTCGTCCTTCGCCCACGACATCGGCTCCGGCTCGTAATGCCAGAAATAGGCGGCCAGCGACCCGGCCTCACGCTCCAGCGCGACGGCGCACTTCGCATTGTTGATGGTCGATTCGATCTTGCCGCGATGGCGCACAATGCCGGCGTCAGCCAGCAGGCGCTTGACGTCCTCGTCCTTGAAGCGGGCGACCTTGTGGAAGTCGAAGCCGGCGAAGGCCTTCCGGAAGTTGTCGCGCTTGCGCAGGATCGTCAGCCACGACAGGCCGGACTGGAAGCCCTCCAGGCAGATCTTCTCAAACAGACGGATATCGTCGGTAGCCGGCCGTCCCCATTCATGGTCGTGATAGGGGATGTAGTCGGGTGCGCTGGCACCCCATGCGCAGCGCATTCGTCCGTCCTCACCCAATACCAGTTCCGATTCGTCAGCCACCTGCCGCCTCCGGCGTAACCATTCGTTCACCATCGCCGAATGCGGCGACACTTCATTTACCATTTGCTCGCCGGGTACCCACTACCGTCTCACACGGAAGCGGCCCAACGAAAAATCATCGGCGTCAGGCATGCCGGTTCCACTCCGCGGGCAACCGCTTGTCGTGCAGTGTAATCGAGTAGGCCGATGTTCCACCGTTTCTTCCCCGCGATCGCGCTTGCCGCCTTTGCCTTCGGCATCGTCCACAGCGGTCATGCCGCCGCCCAGCCGGTCAATTTCAGCGATGGTCCGCTGCTCCTGCAGCTGATGGCGCCGCACCGTCTCGGCGTTGCCAAGCCGACGCCGCAATCGGTCTCCTTCTCGCCGGCGATCATGATACCGCAGCGTCAGCAGCCCACCTACGACCCGCGCTACGGCCGGCCCATCGACCCGGCCTTCCTGCCGCGCGAGGTCGCCTATCCGAGCGACCAGCCCAAGGGCACCATCATCATCGACACCGACGCGCGCTATCTTTACCTGATCCTCGGCGATGGTATGGCCAAGCGCTACGGCGTCGGCGTCGGCCGCCCGGGTTTTGAATGGGCCGGCGTCCACAAGATCACGCGCAAGGCCAAGTGGCCGGGATGGACGCCGCCTGAGGAGATGCGCAAGCGGGTGCCGAACCTGCCGGTCCATATGGTCGGCGGAATCAACAATCCGCTCGGCGCACGCGCCCTCTATATCGGCTCGACCGATTATCGCATCCACGGCTCCAACGAGCCGTGGACGATCGGGCACGCCGTCTCGTCGGGCTGCATCCGCATGCGCAACCAGGACGTGGTCGACCTCTACGATCGCGTCAAGGTCGGCACCAAGGTCATCGTCAAGTAGGGGGCGGCCGGGTTACCGGCCGCCTGCAGAGAGGCCGTCCGCTCTTCGTCCGGCGGGCGGCCTTCACCTCACCAGGTCGTGACCGGGGTGCGGTTGTCGGTGGGCGAGCGAATTCGGTATCGTTGCCGAATGTACGTCATGGTCGGACCCGGCCGCGCACAATCCTATTCAGGGGAATTTCGATGTTCGGCAGAAAGCTGATTTGGGCGGCGGTTCTCGGCATTGCGCTTGCCAGCGCCGGGACGGCCAGCGCCGACGACAACCCGTTCGATGCGCTCCTCAACGGCCTCGGCCAGATCTTCTCTGGCGACGGCGGACCGGCGATCTATCCCGAGCAGGTATCGCCCTATCGCCACGTGCCGGCCCAGTTCCAGCGCACGGTGGTCGGCTATAACACCTCGGAGAAGGCCGGCACGATCATCATCGATCCGCGCTGGCATTTCCTCTACTACGTGCTCGGCAACGGCCAGGCGATCCGCTACGGCATCGGCGTCGGGCGCACCGGCTTCGGCTGGCATGGGGTCGTCCATGTCGGCCGCAAAGCGCAGTGGCCGGGCTGGACGCCGCCCAGGGAGATGGTCATTCGTGAGGCCAAGCGCGGCCACAAGCTGCCCAGCTACATGAAGGGCGGCCCAGGCAATCCGCTCGGCGCGCGTGCCCTCTATCTCTATGGCAAGGGCGGCGACACCGGCTTCCGCATCCACGGCACCAGCGAGCCGTGGACGATCGGCCTCAACGTCTCGTCGGGCTGCATCCGGCTGGTCAATCAGGACGTCATCGACCTCTTCAACCGGGCCAGGGTGGGCGCCAAGGTCATCGTGCTGTAGAAGCCTTGCGGGCTTGGCCATGCGAAACTGCATGGCTGCAATTCGGGGCGCCCCTCGCGGGCGCCCTTTCCTTTTGCACCGGCAGGCCTAAAGATACCGGTCTGCCCTCCTGATCTTCCCTCCCGCCCGTGTCGACGCTGCGATGAACGACGCCACGCCTGTCCCCACTCCGCCGGAACTCGACAAGGCCGCAATCCGGCAGATCATCATCGGCATTCTGCTTGCCATGATGCTGTCGGCGCTCGACCAGACCATCGTGGCCACCGCCCTGCCGACCATCGGCGAGGAACTCGGCGACCTCAATCATTTGCAATGGGTGGTGACGGCCTACCTGCTGAGCGCAACGGCGGTAACGCCGCTCTATGGCAAGCTCGCCGACATTCATGGCCGCCGCACGATGCTGCTCATCGCGATCAGCATGTTCATCCTCGGCTCGCTCGCCTGCGCGCTGGCGCCGGCGATGATCGTGCTGATCGCGGCGCGCTTCGTCCAGGGGCTGGGCGGCGGTGGGCTGATCGCGCTCGCGCAGACCATCGTCGCCGATGTCGTCGTGCCGCGCGAGCGCGCGCGCTATCAGGCCTATTTCGCCAGCGTCTTCGTCACGTCCAGCGTCGTCGGGCCGGTGGTCGGCGGCTTCTTCGCACAGGACCTGCACTGGTCGTTCATCTTCTGGATCAACCTGCCGCTCGGTCTCGGCGCCCTGGCGATGACCTATGGCGTGCTCAAGCGCCTGCCGCGGCATGAGCGGCCACACAAGCTCGACGTAATCGGCGCGCTGCTGATGGCCTTTGCGGCGACGACCCTGCTGCTGGCGCTGTCATGGGGCGGCAGCACCTATCCGTGGACCTCGGTGCAGGTGATCAGCCTCATCATCGCCACGGTGGTGGCATGGTGCCTGTTCGCGGCGCGGCTGTTGACCGCGGCCGAGCCCTTCGTGCCGCTTGCCGTGATGTTCAATCCCGTCGTCGGCACCGGCACGGCTGCCTCCTTCTTCGTGGTTGGCACCATGATCGGCCTTTCCATCTATCTGCCGATCTATTTCCAGGCAGTTCTCGGATTGACGGCAAGCCAATCGGGTCTGGCGCTGATCCTGTTCATGGGTGGCACGGCCGGTGGTGCCCAAATTGCCGGACGCATCATGGCGTTGTCGACGCACTACAAGCGCGGGCCGATCGTCGGGCTGGCGGTCGCCACGATCAGCATGGCGATTCTCGCCTGGCGCGCGGGCGCGCTGCCGCTTTGGCAGATGGAGGTTCTACTCGCCTTCGCCGGCGTCGGCCTGGGAACCATCTTCCCGGTGACCACGGTTTCGATCCAGAACGCCGTCGCGCCGCACCAGCTCGGCACCGCCACGGCGACCTACAACTTCTTCCGCTCGCTGGGCAGCGCCATTCTGGTCGCCGTCTTCGGCACCATCTTCATCAGCGGCCTCGGCGTGGGCAATCAGACGGTCGGCTCGCTCGAAGATCTGGTTGCCATCGCCGCCAAGAACGGCACGGCGATCGGGCCGGTGTTCACCATGATCTTCGCCGCCGCCTCGGCAACGCTGGCAATCGGCCTCATCTTCCTCGTGCTGATGGAGGAGCGGCCGCTGAAGGGCCACGCCTAGAGCCTTCTCCCGAGCCGCCGTCGGCTCTACACGATCAGGCGATAGGCCGGCAGCGTCAGGAAGGCGGTCAGCGTGTCGGCGATCGACAGGTTGCGGAAGAGCTCGATGGCCTCGGGGAAGCGTCCGGCGGCATAATTGTCGGCGCCGATCTCGCTTTTTACCCGCTCCATCTCCTCGCCGAGAAGCCGGTCGAAGAGTTCTGGCGTCACCTTCTGGCCATCCTCCAGAGCGGCATTGAAGTGGAGCTGCTGCCAGAGCTGCGAGCGGCTGATCTCGGCGGTGGCGGCATCCTCCATCAGATTATAGAGCGGCACCGCGCCGCGGCCCCTCAGCCACGCCTCGATATATTGCACGCCGACGCGGATGTTCTGGCGCACGCCCTCCTCGGTGCGCGTGCCCTCGTGGACCTGAAGCAGTTCCTTCTGCCCGACGGCAACGTCCTGGCGCAGCTTGCCGAGCTGGTTGGGCTCGGGCATCAGGCGGTCAAACACCTCCATGGCAACCGGCACCAAATCGGGATGGGCGACCCAGGTGCCGTCATGGCCGGCCTTGGCCTCGCGCTCCTTGTCGGCGCGCACCTTGTCAAAGGCGATGCGGTTGATCTCCTGGTTGCGCCGGTCGGGAATCTGGGCCGCCATGCCGCCCATGGCAAAGGCGCCGCGACGATGGCAGGTCTTGATGAGGAGTTCCGAATAGGCCTTGAGGAAGGCCCTGCCCATATCCACCTGGCCGCGGTCGGGCAGCAGGTATTCCGGCTTGTTCCGGAGCGTCTTGATGAAGGAGAAGATGTAGTCCCAGCGGCCGCAGTTGAGGCCGGCCATGTGGTCGCGCAACTCGTAGAGGATCTCGTCCATCTCGAAGGCGGCGGGCAGCGTCTCGATCAGCACCGTTGCCTTGATGGTGCCGACGGGGATGCCGAGAGCCTGCTCGGCATGGGTGAAGACCTCGTTCCACAGGCGCGCCTCGAGATAGCTCTCGAGCTTCGGCAGGTAGAAATACGGTCCGGTGCCGCGCGCCAGCAGCGTCCTGGCGTTGACGAAGACATAGAGGCCGAAATCGAACAGTCCGCCTGAGATGGACTGGCCGTCGATGACCAGATGGTCCTCCGGCAGGTGCCAGCCGCGTGGGCGCACCAGCAGGACGGCCGGGTTGGCGCTGAGCTTGTATTCCTTGCCGCTCCCCGGATCGGTGAAATCGATCTTGTCGGCCCAGCGGTCCTTGAGGTTGATCTGGCCCTCGATCTGGTTGGCCCAGGTCGGCGCGTTGGCGTCCTCGAAATCGGCCATGAAGACCTTGGCGCCGGAATTGAGCGCATTGATCACCATCTTGCGGTCGGTCGGCCCGGTGATCTCCACCCGCCGGTCGAGGAGGTCGGCGGGGATCGGCGCGACTTTCCAGTCGCTGTCGCGGACATGGGCGGTCTCGGGCAGGAAATCCGGCAAGGCGCCGGCATCAAGACGGGCCTGGCGCTCGTCGCGCAGGCTCAAGAGGCGCTGGCGCGACGGGTTGAACTTGCGGTGCAGGCCGGCGAGGAAGGCCAGCGCCTCATCGCTCAGGATTTCCTCGTAGCGCGGGCCCCACGCGCCCCGGATTTCAACGCCCGGCACCTTGGACTTCTGCTCGACGACCGACATTTCTGGCTTTTCTCCCCTCCTGCGGCGCCCCTTCTATGGCACAGCCCGGAGCCCGAAAGAACCCGATTGGCAGGGGATTTCAGGAGCCTCAGCGGCGCGCCTTGCAACCCTGCGACATCTTGCCCATATGTGGCGCCCGCCGCGAGAGACCCTTCATTCATGGCGACCGCCACCTCTTCAACGCAGCCGATCATCACGATTTCCGGGCTTTCCAAGACCTATGCCTCGGGCTTTCAGGCGCTCAAGGGCATCGACCTCGAGATCCGCCGCGGCGAGATCTTCGGCCTGCTCGGCCCCAACGGCGCCGGCAAGACGACGCTCATCGGCATCATCTGCGGCACCGTCAATCCCGGCCCCGGCACGATTACCGTCGACGGCCACGACATCGTCCGCGACTTCCGCCACACAAGGTCGATGATCGGCCTGGTGCCGCAGGAGCTGACCACCGATGCCTTCGCCACCGTCTGGCAGACGGTCAGCTTCAGCCGCGGCCTTTTCGGCAAGCGTGCCGATCCCGGCTACCTCGAAAAGGTGCTGAGGGAGCTGTCGCTGTGGGACAGGAAGGACGCCAAGATCATGACGCTGTCGGGCGGCATGAAGCGCCGGGTGCTGATCGCCAAGGCGCTGGCGCACGAGCCGAGCGTGCTCTTCCTCGACGAGCCCACCGCCGGCGTCGATGTCGAACTCAGGAAGGACATGTGGGCGGTCGTCAGGGCTCTGAGCGAGTCGGGCGTCACCATCATCCTCACCACCCACTACATCGAGGAAGCCGAGGAGATGGCCGACCGCATCGGCGTCATCAATCACGGCGAGCTGATCCTGGTCGAGGAGACGGGCGCGCTGATGCGCAAGCTCGGCAAGAAGCAGCTGACGCTGGAACTGCAAAGCCCTGTCGACGCGATCCCGGAGACGCTTTCCGCCTACAATCTCGAGCTCAACAACGGTGGCTCGGAGCTGACCTACACCTACGACACCCAGGCCGAGCATACCGGCATCACGGCGCTCTTAAGCGCATTCCGCGGCGCCGGCCTCCATCTCAAGGATCTCAAGACAAGCGAAAGCTCGCTTGAGGACATCTTCGTCAACCTGGTGAGCGAGCGGCGATGAACGGCAGGGCGATTTGGGCGATCTACAGCTGGGAGATGGCGCGCACCTTCCGCACCATCATGCAAAGCATCATCTCGCCGGTGCTGTCGACCTCGCTCTATTTCATCGTCTTCGGTGCGGCGATCGGCTCGCGCATCAGCAGCGTCGAGGGCGTCAGCTATGGCGCCTTCATCGTGCCCGGCCTGATCATGCTGTCGCTCCTGACCCAGAGCATCTCGAACGCCTCGATCGGCATCTATTTCCCGAAGTTCATCGGCACCATCTTCGAGATCCTGTCGGCGCCGGTCTCCTATCTCGAGATCGTCATCAGCTATGTCGGCGCGGCGGCAACAAAGTCGGCGATGCTCGGCCTCATCATCCTGGCAACGGCCGGCTTCTTCGTGCCGCTGCATGTCGAGCACCCGCTGGTGATGATCCTCTTCCTGGTGCTGACGGCGATCACCTTCTCGCTCTTCGGCTTCATCATCGGCATCTGGGCGGACGGCTTCGAGAAGCTGCAGATCGTGCCACTGCTGATCATCACGCCGCTCACCTTCCTCGGCGGCAGCTTCTACTCGATCAAGATGCTGCCGCCCTTCTGGCAGACGGTGACGCTGTTCAATCCGGTGGTTTATCTGGTCAGTGGCTTCCGCTGGGCGTTCTATGGCCTGGCCGACGTCAACGTCCTGGTCAGCCTCGGCATGACCTTCGTGTTCCTGGCCGTCTGCCTTGTCGGCATCGCCTGGATCTTCAAGACAGGCTACCGGCTGAAGACCTGAGACACTTCACCGGCGCATTTTCGCTACGGCAACAATGTCGGCGAGGTTGTGCGTGGCTTCTGCCGCATCCGGCGCCGCACAGATCGCCGACACGACGGCCACGCCATCGGCCCCCGCTGCGACGACCGCCGCGGCGTTGTCCGCACTGATCCCGCCGATGGCGACGATGGGCAGCGGACAAGCGGCGCGCACGGCGGCAAGCCCGGCAAGGTGCATGGCGGGTGCTGCATCGGGCTTGGTCGCCGTCGCAAAGACCGGGCCAACGCCGAGATAGTCGACGCCGGCAAGATCGGACGCGGCCAGGTCGGCCACCGCGGTAATCGACAGGCCGAGGATCGCCTCAGGCCCTATCAATGCGCGGGCGTCAGCGACACTCATGTCGGACTGGCCGAGATGGACGCCGTCGGCGCCGGCGGCAATCGCCACGTCGACACGATCGTTGACGATGAAGGGGATGCCGGCCGGCCGCAGCAGGCTGCCAAGCCTCCGCGCCTCTTCGACCAGCGCGCGGGTCTTGGCTTGCGGATCGCGGAGCTGCACCATCGTTGCACCGGCGGCAATCGCCTGGCGCACCGTCTCGACCACGCCGCGCGTGCCGCAAAGCTCGCGGTCGGTGACGAGATAGACCGATAGGTCGAACGCGCGGCCCGGCATCAGACCATGGCGATCTTCGCCCGCCGGGCCAGCAGCGTCGCGTTCATGCCATAGAGGGCATCACAAAGCTCGGCCGGCAGATGGCCGGGACCGCGGCAGCGGCCGGCGGCTTCCGCACCCGCCGCGGCGTAAACGGCCAGGGCAGCCACGGTGGCTTCGAAGGGCGGCCGCACCGCGGCGAAGGCCGCGACGGTAGCCGTGAGTGCACAGCCCAGCGCCGTAGAGAGTGGCATCAGCGCGTGGCCGCCGTCGATGGCGATGATAGCCGCCCCGTCGGTGACGTAATCGGTCTTGCCGGTGACGGCGACGACGGCGCCGGAAATGTTGGCGAGCGACCGCGCCGCTTCCACGGCGGCATCGGAACCGGCGATCGAGTCGACCCCCCTGACGCCGCCACCGGTTTCGCCGGCAAGGCTCATGATCTCGCCGGCATTGCCGCGGATAACCGCCGGCTTCATGGCCGCCAGTTCCGCCGCCACGCGCGTGCGGTAGGGCGTCGCGCCGCAGCCGACAGGGTCGAGCACCCACGGCGTGCCAAGGTCCACCGCCTTAGCCGCGGCAAGCTTCATGGCCTCGACCCAGGGCGGCGACAAGGTGCCGATGTTGACGGCAAGTGCGTTCGAAATCGCGACGAAATCCTCGACTTCCTCGCGGGCGTGGACCATGGCCGGCGAGGCACCCAGGGCCAGCAGGACGTTAGCGGCGATATCCATCGCCACGTAGTTGATGATGTTGTGGACCAGCGGGCGTTTCCCGCGCAGGTCGTCAAGGGCCGCCCCGACCGCGGGGCTGTCGAAACTGGTCAAAGCGCGTCGCCTCCAGGCAGTTGCCGGGCGGACGGCCTTTGGCGCTTCATCGGCTGGCACATCCTCAATCCCTCCGCCGGCATGATCCGGATCAGGTTCGACGGGTTGGCAAGTGCCTCTCAGCCCGGATGGGCACCCCGTTGAGACAGGGCGACGCTAGGGATTTTTGACAGGGGATGCAAGGCCTGCGGAATCACAGGCTTGCGAGGACCTCCAGGATGCGGCCGGTCTTCATCTTCTGCCAGCCCTGGCCGAGACCATCGAAGGCCATGGCATCGGCCGGGCCGAAGCCGTCGTGGACGAGATGAAGGAGCGTGCCGCCGGGCTTTTCCTGCAGCGTCCAAGAGACGATCGTGTCGATCGCACCGCCGCGCCAGGAATAGCTGAGCCGCTTCAATGGCACCACTTCGAGAACCTGGCAATGAACGATGCCGTCGAAGCCGGCCGACGGCATCGGCTGCGTCCGGAAGGTGAAGCGATGGCCGATCTCGGCGCGGAAATCGTTGGGCATCAGCCAGCGCGCGATGAGCTCGCTCTCGGTGAGACAGCGCCAGACCTTCTCCGGTGGAAAGGGAAAATCGTAGTCGATACGGATGGCGCGCCCGCTTTTGGCGGAGGACATATCGCTCATTCATCCAGCTCCTTGAGAAGTCCGGCGAGCCGGCCAAGCCGGTCGCGCCAGAAGTCATCCTGATAGGCAATCCAATCGATCAACGGCGAGAGGTTCTTCGCCTCGGCACGATAGAAGGTGCGGCGGCCGTCGTGGCGTTCCGCCACCAGACCGGCGGAGCGTAGCGCTGCCAGATGTTGCGACACCGCCGGCTGCGAAACCCCGGCACCTTTGGTCAGCTCGACAACGCTCGTCTCGCCGTCGCGGGTCAGCCGCTCGAAGACGGCGCGTCGGGTGGGATCGGCAAGCGCTTTGAACAACGTGTCGAGGGCGGCGCTGTGCATGACGCAGTTCCCATAAGCGTTGGCTTATTTAATAAGCGTTTGCTTATGGAAGTCAAGCGGTCTGCTTCAGCCCTGCCGGCCTTGGTCCGCCATAGGCCCAGTCGATGAGTTCGACGGTATGGAGGACGGGAAGGTCGCTGCCGCCGGCGATCTGGGTGATGCAGCCGATATTGCCGGCGGCGACCACGCCCGCCCCGGTCGCCTTGACGTTGGCGACCTTGCGATCGCGCAGGCGGGTGGAGATCTCGGGCTGGAGCATGTTGTAGGTGCCGGCCGAGCCGCAGCATAGATGCCCCTCGGCGACCTCGCGCACATCGAAGCCGGCGCGGGCGAGCAAGGCCTTCGGCGCCGCCGTCACCTGCTGGCCGTGCTGCAGCGAGCAGGCGGCGTGATAGGCGACGGCGAGCCCCTTGCCGTTTTGCGGCGTGCCGAGGTCGAGGGTCTCGAGATATTCGGAAATGTCCTTGGCAAGCGCGGAGACCCGCTTGGCCTTGTCGGCATAGACGGGGTCGGTGCGCAGCATGAAGCCGTAGTCCTTCACTGTCGTGCCGCAGCCCGAGGTGGTGACGACGATGGCATCGAGCCCACCGGCTTCGATCTCCTTCACCCAGGCATCGATATTGCGCCTGGCATTCGCGTGCGCATCGTGCGTGCGGCCCATATGGTGGGTGAGCGCGCCGCAGCAGACCTCGTCCGGCGCCTGTACCACCTCGACGCCATGGCGGTTGAGCAAGCGGATGGTGGCGGCGTTGATGCCAGGATCGAGCACCGACTGCGCGCAGCCGCGCAAGAGCGCCACGCGCTTCCGGCGTTCGCCGGTGGGGCGAAAGATGCCGGGACGGCTTGCCGGCGAGCGCGGCGGCAGGCGCTTCGGCGCCAGCCTCAGCATCGCGGCCAGGCGATCGCCGCTCGGCAGCTTCGCAACAAGACCGGAAAACGGCCGGCCGATCCTTGCCGCACCCAGCGCGGCGCGGAAGCGCCTGGGATAAGGCAGTACGAAAGCCAGCAGCGAACGCAGCGCGCGGTCGGCAAAGGGCCGTCGGTAGGTCTTGGCGATATGGGCGCGGGCGTGATCGACCAGATGCATGTAGTCGACGCCAGAAGGACAGGTGGTCATGCAGGCGAGGCACGACAGGCAGCGGTCGACATGGCGGACCACCTGTTCGTTTGCGGGCTTGCCGCCTTCCAGCATGTCCTTGATCAGGTAAATGCGCCCGCGTGGACTGTCGAGCTCGTCGCCAAGCAGCACATAGGTCGGGCAGGTCGCCGTACAGAAGCCGCAATGGACGCAGGAGCGGAGGATCTTCTCCGAATTGGCGACGTCCGGGTCGGCAAGCTGGGCGAGGGTGAAGCTGGTCTGCATGGTCTCACACGCCGGCGTAGATGCGGCCGGGATTGAGAATGCCGACGGGGTCGAAGCTTTCCTTGAGCTTGCGGGTAAGCGCCATCAGCGGCTCGGGCAGCGGCTGGAAGACGTCGACCACATTGCGCACATCGTCTGGCGCGCGCGCCAGCGTGGCATGACCGCCGACGGCGGCGACCGCGGCGCGGATCGCTGCCGCACCGGCGTCCGGTCCGTCGCCGCCGGCAATCCACACCAGTCCCCCGCCCCAGTCATAGAGCGCGCTGCAGGCGAAGGTGCGATGCAACGCCTCGACCAGAGGCGGAGCGGAACCGGGCTTCAGCGACAGGCGCCAGACCGGCGCCCTGTCTGGGGCGCTGAGCGCATCGAGATCGCGGATCGAACGCCACAGGGCAACCGACTGCGCCTCGTCGAGCAGCGCGGCGCCGCTGAACGGCCCCATGGCGCGCATGCGCCCGGCACGGTCGGCCACCGAAGCGGCGAAGCCCTCCAGGCGGATGCAGGTGCGCCCCGGCCCCTTGCTGGAGAGCGGCACGTGCGCCGCGCCGGTCACCGAGAAGGGTGTGGCAAGGGCCGCCGAGAGCGCGGCCACCGCCGCCGCATCGTCCAGGCCCTCGATCACCAGCGTCGCCTCGGTCTCAGGCGCCGGGAGCACCTTGAAAGTCACCTCGGACAGCACGGCGAGCGTGCCGTAGGAGCCGGCGAGGAACTTGACCAGATCGTAGCCGGTGACGTTCTTCATCACCCGCCCGCCGGATTTCACTACCTCGCCGCGGCCGGTCACTGCACGCAGGCCGATGAGGCCGTCGCGGGCGGCACCGCCCATGATGCGGCGCGGGCCGGAGAGATTGGCGGCGGCAACAGCACCGATGGTCGGCTCGCCGGTGGAGCCATAGAGGCCGCGATGGTCGGGCGGCTCGAAGGTGAGGCGCTGGCCGTTTTCGGCAAGCAGCGCTTCGATCTCGGAGAGCGGTGTGCCGGCTTTGGCCGAGATGACCAGCTCGGCCGGCTCGTAGAGGGTGACGCCGCGCAATTCGGCCGTGGACAGCGCCGCGGCGGCCTGCACCGGCCGGCCAAGCCCATTGCGCGTGCCGCCGCCGATGATCGCCAGCGGCGTCCGCCGGCCGGCGGCAACGGCGATGATGTCGGCGACCTCGGCTTCGTCGATCGGCAGCAGGGGTTCACTCACGGTCTTGGCGTCCCTCGCCGGCGCTCCCGGCGGCACGGGAGCTTTCGCTCACTCCGGCGGAGTAGCAATAGCCGCCGGAGCGGTGCGAGGAAAGGCTAACGCCGCCGTCAGGTCGCGAGCGCCGCCACCCAGGTGCCGATGTAATAGGGCCAGACGATGATGGCAAAGACGCCCTTCCAGAAGCCGAGCTTCAGGAAGCCGATTGTGAACAGCCAGCCGGCCGCCCAGATGAGGCCGAGGCATGAGTGCTGTTCGATGCGGACCTTGTCCATGAGCGCAACATCCCTCCGTTTTGCCGCCAACATCTCCCGCTTGCGGACCGACGCCTTGACGCCGCTCAACTCTGGGACTCTTCCACCTCCTGCCAGAAGGGTGTCAGGAGGCGTCCATTATACTGCGCCGTGTCAGACCGAGATGCGGGAACATCATGTCATGATCGTCAAGGGAAGCTGCCACTGCAAGGCGACGCAATTCGAGGTGAGCGCGACGCCGGAGAGCGTCACAGCCTGCACGTGCTCGTACTGCTCCAAGCGCGGGGCGCTGTGGGCGTATTACACGCCGAAAGAATTCCGCCTGACGACGGCGCGCGACCGCGTCGCCACCTATCAGTGGAACAGCTACACGGTGCTGCACCACTTCTGCCCGGTCTGCGGCTGCACCACCTATTCGGAATCGCCGGACTGGTCGACCGGCAAGCCCGACTTCGACAATCCTCGGATCGGCGTCAACGCCCGCCTGTTCGACGATTTCGACCTGAAGGCCGTGGAACACAAGGAGGTCGACGGCAAGAACTTGTGGTGACGCTCAGGTGGCCGGCGCAGCCCGCTCCGGCCGGCCTTCCAGCGGGAACACCTTGGCTGGATTAAGCAGCCAGGCGGGATCGAAGACGCTCTTCAGCCGCATCTGCTGGGCAAGATCGACAGAAGAGAACTGAACCGTCATCAGGTCGCGTTTCTCGACGCCCACCCCGTGCTCGCCGGTGAGGCAGCCGCCGACCTCGACGCAGAGCTTCAGCACGTCGGCGCCGGCAGCTTCAGCCTTCTCGATGTCGCCCGGCTTGTTGGCGTCGTAGAGGATGAGCGGGTGCAGATTGCCGTCGCCGGCATGGAAGATGTTGGAGACGGCCAGCCCATAGCCGGCGCAGATCTCGCCGACGCGGGTGAGCACCTCCGGCAGGCGCCCGGTGGGGATGACACCGTCCATGCACAGATAGTCGGAAATCTGGCCCATGGCGCCGAAGGCGGCCTTGCGCCCCTTCCAGATGGCGGCGCTCTCGGCCTCCGACTGCGATACCCGCACGACTTGGGGGGAAAACGCCTGGGCAGTCTTTGTGATGCGCTCGATCAGGTCGGCAATCTCGGCCTCGGAGCCCTCGACCTCGACGATGAGCAACGCCTCGACGTCGAGCGGGTAACCGGCATGAGCGAAGTTCTCGCAGGCGCGGATCGCCGGCCCGTCCATATACTCGATCGCCACGGGAACGATGCCCGAGCCGATGATGGCGGCGACGCAGCCGCCGGCGGCCTCGGCACTGGCGAAGCCCATGAGCATCGGACGGGCGCCTTCGGCGGCGCGCAGGATGCGCACCGTCACCTCGGTGACGACGCCGAGCTGGCCTTCCGAGCCGACGACAAGGCCGAGCAGATCGTAACCGGGCGCATCGAGATGAGCGCCGCCGATCTCGATCACGGTGCCGTCGATCAGTACCATCTTCAGCCCGAGCACATTGTTGGTGGTGACGCCATATTTCAGGCAATGGGCGCCGCCGGAGTTCATGGCGACGTTGCCGGCAATCGTGCAGGCAAGCTGGCTGGAGGGATCGGGGGCGTAGAAGAAACCCTTGTGGGCGACGGCGTTGGAGATGTTGATGTTGGTGACGCCGGCCTCGACCGTCGCCACCCGGTTGTCGTAATCGATGGCGATGATGCGGTTCATGCGCGCCAGGCCGAGGACAACCGCATCCGGCGAGGGCAGCGCGCCACCCGACAAGGATGTGCCGGCGCCGCGGGCAACCACCTTGACGCCCTCGGCGCCCAAGAATTTCAGCACGGCCGCCACTTCCTTCGTGGATGCCGGCAGGACGACGGCCAGCGGCACCGCGCGATAGGCGGTAAGCGCGTCGGTCTCATAGGCGCGCCGCTCGTCCTCTTGCGTGACGACGGCATCGGCGCCGACGATGGCCGCCAGCCCGGCGACGATCGCCTCGCGGCGGGCAACGACCCGCTGGTCGATCTCGGGCATCGCGATGGCGGTCATGGCTTCCTCTCCTTTGGGGCCATGACCATAGCGCAGCCGCGGCCGGCCGCCAAAACCGCGTGCCGAGCCATGTTGATAGAACCCCGTCCGGCCTGCTATCGAACGGGCACGCGGTTCGTCGCGTCTAGGAAGAACAATGCCGGAAATGCAAGGCGCCCCGCGGGTCGGCCTGTTCGTGACCTGCCTGGTCGATCTGATTCGTCCGACCGTCGGCTTCGCCACCGTGAAACTGCTGGAAGCCGCCGGCTGCACCGTTGAGGTGCCGAGCGCGCAGACCTGCTGCGGCCAGCCGGCCTACAATTCCGGCGACCGCAAGGACACCCGCGCCATCGCCGAGCAGGTGATCGCCGCCTTCGAGTCTTTCGACTATGTGGTGGCGCCGTCAGGTTCCTGCGCCGGCATGCTCAAGATCCACTATCCGACGCTGTTTGCCGGCGACGCGGCCTGGGAGGCGCGCGTCGCAGCCTTTTCGGCAAAGGTGTTCGAGCTGGTCAGCTTCCTCGTCGATGTGCGCGGCATGACCAAAGTCGAGGCTGCTTTCGATGGCTCGGTCACCTATCACGATTCCTGCGCCGGCCTGCGCGAGCTCGGCGTCCACGACCAGCCGCGCAAGCTCCTCAAGTCGGTCAGCGGACTGACCATCCGGGATCTCC
The DNA here is from genome assembly GCA_963762605.1 of uncultured Alphaproteobacteria bacterium. GTDB lineage: Bacteria > Pseudomonadota > Alphaproteobacteria > Rhizobiales > Kaistiaceae > CAVSRC01. The sequence goes on from CAVXLJ010000017.1 coordinate 281,532, forward strand.
CGGATTCGGATGCCTGCTGCGGCTTCGGCGGCACCTTCAGCGTGAAATATCCCGATATCTCCAACGGCATCGTCGAGAAAAAGGCCGCCAACATCGTCGAAACCGGCGCCGGCACGCTGCTTGCCGGCGATCTCGGCTGTCTGATGAACATGGTCGGCAAGCTCCAGCGCCAGGGCCAGCCGGTCGCCGCGCGCCATGTCGCCGAGGTGCTCGCCGGCATGACCGATACGCCGCCGATAGGCGAGGCGAAGGGCTGATGGACACCACCTCCCCCGCCTTCAAGCAAAACGCGCGGCACGCGCTCGGCGACGCGCAGTTGCAGAAGACGCTTGGCTTCGTGCGCGGGCGCTTCGTCTACAAGCGCCAGGACGCGGTCGATGCGCTGCCCGAATTCGAGGCGCTGCGCGATAGCGCCAGCGAAATCAAGAACCACACGCTCAAACATCTCGACCTCTATCTCGAGGCCTTTGAGGAAAAGGTCACCAAGTCCGGCGGCGTCGTCCATTATGCCGAAAGCGCCGCCGACGCGCGCGCCGTCATCCTCGACATCTGCCGGAAGGTCGGCGCCAAGACGGTGACCAAGGGCAAGTCGATGCTCAGCGAGGAAATCGCCCTCAACGACCATCTCGAAGCCAACGGCATCGAGCCGGTGGAGACCGACCTCGGTGAATACATCATCCAGATTCGCCACGAGCCGCCGAGCCACATCATCGCGCCGGCCGTGCATCTGACCAAGGAACAGGTGGCGGCGGATTTCCGCCGGGTACATACGGAACTGCCGGCCGACCGCGACCTCAGCGCGCCCGAGTCGCTGCTGGCCGAGGCGCGCGGCATCCTGCGCAAGCGCTTTCTCGCCGCCGATGTCGGTATCACGGGCGCCAATTTCCTGGTCGCCGAGACCGGCACGTCGGTGATCGTCACCAATGAAGGCAATGGCGACCTCACCCAGATCCTGCCGCGGGTCCACATCGTTCTGGCGTCGATCGAGAAGATCACGCCGACGCTGAACGACGTCAGCCAGATCCTGCGGCTGCTGGCGCGCTCGGCCACCGGCCAGGACATGACGGTCTACACCACGTTTTCGACCGGGCCGCGGCGACCGGAAGACCCCGACGGGCCTGAGGAATTTCACGTCGTCGTGCTCGACAACGGCCGCTCTGCCATGCTCGGCAGTGCGTTCGAGGACATGCTGCGCTGCATCCGCTGCGGCGCCTGCATCAATCACTGCCCGGTCTATCAAGAGGTCGGCGGCCACGCCTATGGCTGGGTCTATCCGGGACCGATGGGTTCGGTGCTCACCCCGACTCTGATCGGCGTCGACCAGGCCGGCCACCTGCCCAACGCCTCGACCTTCTGCGGACGCTGCGAAAGCGTATGCCCGATGAAGATCCCGCTACCCAACATGATGCGCCATTGGCGCGAGCGCGAGTTCGAGCGCCATCTGTCGCCGGCAACCTGGCGCTGGGGCATCGGCATCTGGGCATGGGTCGCGCGCCACCCGCGCCTCTATCAGTTCGGCACCAAGCTGGTGATGCGCGCGCTCGGCAATCTCGGCGCCAGACGCGGCCGCTTCAGGCGGCTGCCGCTTGCCGGCGGCTGGACCAAGTACCGCGACATGCCGGCGCCCGAGGGACAGACCTTCCAGGAAATGTGGGCCGAGCGGAGGAAGGCGGCGTGAGCGGGCGCGACGCCGTCTTCGGCAAGATCCGCCGCGCGCTTGGCGTCACCGGCGCCGAGCCCGCCCGCAATGCCGCTGTCGACAACCGCCTCAGCACGCGGCCGCGTGGCGTCATACCGGCACGCGGGCAGGTCTCGCCTGCCGAAAGGCTGGCCCTGTTCACGAAAATGGCCGAGACGTTCTCGGCCAGTGTGGCGCGGGTCGCCGAGGGAAGTCAGGTGCCGGCGGCGGTGGCCGACTTCCTGCGCCAGCGCAACCTGCCGGCGGCGGTGCGCATGGGCGACGATAAACGCCTTGCCGCCATGCCCTGGGGTGATACGCAGATCGACGTGCGGCACGGCCGCTCTGACGGCAGTGACGCAGTCTCGGTTAGCCACGCGGTCGCGGGAATCGCCGAATCCGGCACGCTGGTTCTCACCTCCGGCGTGGACAATCCGACGACGCTCAATTTTCTGCCGGAGTTGGCCATCGTCGTGCTCGACGCCGCCGATCTTGCCGGCGATTACGAGACGGTGTGGGACCGCCTGTGGCCACCCGGCGGCGAAGGCAAGCTGCCGCGCACGGTGAACTACATCACCGGTCCGTCGCGCTCCGCCGATATCGAACAGACCCTGTTGCTTGGCGCCCACGGCCCGCGCAGCCTGCACATCATCGTCGTCGGCTAGCGCTCGCTCCCCTGCCCCGTCCCGGCCCAGCCGTGCTGCTTGAGATAGTGCTCGAGGGCGCGGACCATGAGCGACAGGCTCATGGTCATCACCAGATAGAGGAAGGCGACGACGTTGTAGGTCTGGAAGAACAGGAAGGTCGAGGCCGAATAGACCTTGCCGATCTGGGTGATGTCCTGGACGCCGAGCGAGGAGACCAGCGCCGAATCCTTGATCATGGCGACGAAATCGTTGCCGAGCGGCGGCAGCACGGTCCGAAAGGCCTGCGGGAAGATGACGAAGCGGAAGGTCGCCAGCCGCGACAGGCCGAGCGCATGGGCGCCTTCGACCTGCTCGCGCGGCACCGATTCGATGCCGGCGCGGAAGATCTCCGAGAGGAAGGCCGAATAGCTGACGGTGAGCGCGAAGATCGCCCGCGCCGTCATGTCGAAGCCGCGCGTCGTCAGCCCGGGCAGGATGCCCCAGGCGATTGGCCAGGCGGCGAGCCAGTTCCACGCCGCCACCAGAGCCGGCGCGCCGACGAAGGCCACGTAGAACAAGAGCACCAGCACCGGCACGCCGCGCACGATCTCGACGTAGAACGTCGTCATTTCGCGGACGACGCGCAGGCGCGAACCGCGCCCTAGCGCGACCACAAGCCCGACGACCGCGGCGGCGGCGTAGGAGACCACCGACACCCAGGCCGTGGTGAAGACGCCGTTGCTGAGCGCGCGAAAAATCGTGCGGTAGTTGCCATCGACGACAAACAGCCAGCAGAGCAGCAGGCCCAGAAGCACCGCCGCGAGCAACCAAAACGGAAACTCGCGGCGCTGCGTCCTTGTGGACGGCGCGCTCAGAGAACGCGCCGTGTCGGCTTCCGTCACTGCTTGTTGTTGTAGTCGAAGAACCACTTCTTGTTGAGCGCGTCGAGCGTGCCGTCGTCCTTCATCGACTTGATCGCGGCGTTGACCGGTTCGACGAGGTCCGAACCCTTCTTGAAGATGAAGCCGAACTCGTCGTGACCGATCGGGTCGCCGGCGATCTTGAACGAATTGGGCGAGGCACCCATGTAGCCGGCGGCCGAGGCGTTATCCATGAACACGGCGTCGACATCACCGGCCTTGAGCGCCTGCACTGTGGCGCCGAAGGTGTCGAACAGCTTGATGCGCGGGCTCGGATTCTTGTCGTCGGTGCCGGTCACGTCGAGGGCGGTATAGAAGTTGGTGGTGCCCGCCTGCGCGCCGATGAGGAAATTGCCGGCGCCGAGCGACTTGGCGTCGGTGAAGCGCGTCTCGTTGGCGCGGACCAGCATGAACTGTTCCGAGACCATGTAGGGAATGGAGAAGTCGACCTGCTTGGCGCGATCGGCGGTGATGCTGATGCCGTCCATGCCGACGTCATAGAGGCCCTGCTGGACACCCTGGATCATGGTGTCCCAGCTCGACAGCTTCCACTCGACCTTGAGGTTGAGCCGCTTGGCGATCTCGTTGAACCCGTCATATTCCCAGCCGATGCCCTGGCCAGTCTTGGGATCGGCGAAGTTGAGCGGCGTATAGGCGTTCTCGGTGACCGCGATCACGGTCCGCCCCTTGAGGTCGGGCAGCGATTGGGCGTTGGCGACGCCCACGGTTGCGACCAGCGCCGCGGCGAAAATGGCAAGTGATTTCATTGATGTGCTCCCTGACGATCGTGCTTGGAATTCAATTCTAGCCGCCCGTGGGCGAAAGACCGAGTGGGCATTTTCAAGGCCGGTCCCTCACCCGATGAGCTTCACCCAGGCGCGGGCGAGTGCCAGGCCGGTGGCGTCGGCCTGTGGGCCATGGCGGGCGGCCTCCTGGCCGTGACGCTCGGGCCAGTCGGGCATCTCTTCGGCGATCACTTCGACGAAGTCCCGGTTCCAGCTCTCGACCAGCTTACGGTCGGCCTCGAAATGGAACTGGATGCCGTAGACGGCGCGGCCGATGCGGAAGGCCTGATGCTCGGTCATCGCGCTCGATGCCAGATGCGCCGCACCCGGCGGCAGGGTGAAGGTGTCGAGGTGCCAGTGGAACAGCGGCGCCCCCTCGCCCAGCGCCGAGAGCACCGGATCGTTGCGTCCGGCCGCGGTCGGCCTCACTTCGTGCCAGCCGAACTCGATGGGGCGGCCGAGCAGGTTCTCCGCACCGTGACCGCGGGCGACCAGCTGGGCCCCCAGGCAGATGCCGAGCACCGCCCTGTCGGCTTCGCCGAAGGCGCGGGTCAGCGCCGCGACCTTCGGCAGGTAGGGGTGCTCGTCGTCGTCCAGCGCGCTCTGTTCGCCGCCGAGCACAACCAGCCCATCATAGCCGTTGGGGCCATCGGGCAATGCCGAGCCGTTCCACACCCGGCGGAGGTCGGTTTCGACGCCGGCTTCGGCCAGCGCGGTGCCGACCTGGCCGAGCGTCGTTCCGGTATAGTTCTCAATGACCAGTACACGCATCGTCGCAATCCACAGCTGAGACTTGGTAGCATGGTCGCGACGCCCGAACGAGCGGAAGAAGGATGAAACCGATGCGCCTGGGCCAGTCACGCACACCGCAGGGCATGCGGCTCTACGCCATCGGCGACGTGCATGGCTGCTACGACATGCTGACGGAGACCCACGAGAAGATCGCCGCCGACCTTGCCGGGCGTCCGGTTGCCGACCACCGCATCATCCATATCGGCGATTACACCGACCGCGGGGCCGATTCGGCCGGCGTTGTCGAGCGGCTGGCGCGGATGAGCGAAGCCGACAAGCGGGTGATTTGCCTGTGCGGCAATCATGATGCGCTGTTCACCGGATTCCTCAGCGACCCGGCGGAATACGGGCCGACCTGGCTTTCCAATGGCGGTGGTGCGACGCTGCGCTCCTACGGCGTCACGCCAAGCCGTTCGCTCTTCGGATTCGATTATCACCGCCTGTCCGGGCAGCTGGCGCAAGCGCTGCCGCCGGTGCACCGTGCCTTCCTCTCGGCCCTGCCGCTCACCGCCGGTTTCGGCGATTATCTGTTCGTCCATGCCGGCATAAGGCCGGGGGTGCCACTGGAAGCCCAGGACCCGGAAGACCTGATCTGGATTCGCGAGGACTTTCTGTGGGATGGCAGCGACCACGGCGTCGTGGTGGTCCACGGCCATACGCCGGCACATGCGCCGGAGGTGCTGCCCAACCGCATCAACATCGATACCGGCGCGGTCTATGGCGGTCCGCTGACCTGCCTGGCGCTGGAAGGGACGGAATACCGGTTCCTGTAGGATCTTTGTCGTCCGCTTTCTTCCGCCCGTCATCCTCCGCGCAAGCGGAGGATCGGCCGGCGACAGGCTCGGCGCCGCCGTATTCGCGGAGAACGATCCTCCGATCTCGCTTCGCTCGTCGGAGGATGACGATGGGTCGGGCAGGTGAAGACGGCGTCCAAACGCAAAACGGCGCGGCCGGGGCCGCGCCGTCGCGATTCCTGCGTCGTGGCGCCGGTTACTTCGGCTGCGGCACGATGCGGATATAGGGCTTCGGCTCCTTCCAGCCGGCCGGCCAGATCTTCCTGGCTTCTTCGTTGCTGAGCGAGCCGCCGATGACGACATCCTCGCCCGGCTTCCAGTTGGCCGGGGTGGCCACCTTGAACTTGGCGGTCAGCTGGATGGAATCGACGGCGCGCAGGATCTCGTCGAAGTTGCGCCCGGTCGACATGGGATAGGCCATCATCAGCTTGATCTTCTTGTCGGGGCCGATGACGTAGACCGTGCGCACGGTCTGATTGTCGGCGGCGGTGCGCGGCCCGGACGGGTCGGCGGCGGCCGGCAGCATGTCGTAGAGCTTCGACACCGTGAGGTCGGCGTCGCCGATCATCGGGAAGTTGAGCGCCGTCCCTTGCGTCTCCTCGATGTCCTTTGACCATTTGCCATGGCTGTCGACGGGATCGGCGCTGAGGCCGATCAGCTTGACGTTACGTTTGTCGAAATCGGGCTTGAGCCTGGCGGCGGTGCCGAGCTCGGTGGTGCAGATGGGCGTGAAATCCTTGGGGTGGGAGAAGAGGATGCCCCAGCTGTCACCCAGCCATTGGTGGAAGCGGATCTTGCCTTCGGTGGTCTCGGCCTCGAAATCCGGTGCGGTGTCGCCAATACGCAGCGCCATGATGCAGTCTCCTGTTTCTAATTCTTCTAAGCTGGCCCGGATGTAGGCGACCGCCCGACCGGCCGCAAGCGAGGCTATTCGCCGCGCTCGGGCGCAATTGGAAAAGGCGTTCGGCCAGCGGCCGCACCGCGCATTTCCATTCCAGCGGGCTGGTTTCAGGCGGCGACGGCCGGGACCGACAGGTTGTCGAGGGAGGAGACGATGTGCTCGGCAAGCGCGTCGACGATCGGCGAGGCCGGCCGGTTCCACGAGCGCACCAGGCCGATCTGGCAGGCCGGCAGGCGCGGAAAGCCGTCGGTTTCGCCGAGCACCCGCATGCCGGGCCTCAGCGCCGATTCGGCGAGCACGCTGACCGCCAGTCCGGCGAGCACCGCCGCCGCCGTCGCGGTGGCGTTGGCGCTCTGGTAGAGCACGCGATATTTGCGGCCGGCGTCGGTCAGGGCCTCGACGGCCGCGGCGCGCCACATGCACGGCGGCTTCGACAGCGCCAGCGGCAGCACCTCCTCGTCGGCGATCGCATGGTGGGCCGAGGTCACCCAGAGCAGCGGCTCCTGGCGGATCACTTCGACATTGCTCTCGCCGCAACGGGTGACGATGCCGAGGTCGATCTCGCCGGAACGGGCCTGGCGGATCAGCTCGGAAGACTGGTCGCAGACGACCGACACCTCGACACGTGGATTGGAGCGGGCGAAGCGCGCCAGCACCTCGGGCAGGAAGCGGTCGGCATAATCGTCCGGAGTTCCAAGGCGAACGGCGCCGGTGAGCTCGGCATCGTCGAAGGCGGCGACGGTCTCGTCGTTCAGCCGCATCATGCGGCGGGCGAAGCCGAGCAGGCGCTCGCCCTCCTCGGTCAGCCGGGAGGCGCGGCCGTCGCGCTCGAAGATCGGCTTGCCGATGCGCTCCTCGAGCCGGCGCATCTGCATCGACACCGCCGACTGGGTCTTGAAGACCGCCTCGGCCGCGCGCGTGAAGCTGCCGGTTTCGACGATGGCGATGAAGGTGCGCAGCTGATCGAGATCGAGCGTTGCGGCCATTTTCTGCCCTCCGGGTTCATCAACCAAAGCGATGGCAGATATTAGAAACATTCGTTGGAATGATCAATCTCGCCCCTGCATATATCGGGTGTCGCCGAACAATCGAGTCCCCTACCCCTGCCCCGGATTGGGCCGCAGACGGCCCGCGACGCCCCGAAGGAGCACGAAATGGCCACCACCGACCTCACCCAGAGCCCGCCGGCCACCACGAGCGCGAAGCTGTTGCAGCTCGTTTTGGCCGGTCTTGCCCGCCTCGTCGTCGTCTGGCGCGCCGCGCGCAACCGTCGCTCGGTCGCCCGTCTGCTGGAATGGGACGATCACATGCTGCGCGATGTCGGCCTGACGGCGGGCGACGTGCGCTCCGCCCTGGCGTCGCCGCTGGGCGACGACCCGTCCTTTCGCCTGGGCGCCATATCGCGCGAGCGGCGCGCGGCCATCAGGGCCGTCGCCGAGGATCGGCGTCGCCGTTGGCACGGCTTTCCGGGAGCGTGACCTCGATTCAGCGGAGCTGCTGGTCCCCTGGAAGCTCCGGCAACCTGGCCCGCCGTTCATTCGGCGGGCCTTTTTCGTTCGGGCGGCGCCTAATGCGCCATCAGCACCGGCAGGGTCATCGATTCCAGGATGCCGCGCGTCGCCCCGCCGAGGAAGAACTCGCGCATGCGGCTGTGGCCATAACCGCCCATCACCATCCAATCGGCCGCTTCGTCAGCGGCGAAGCTGAGGATGGTCTGGCCGATATCGCCGGTCGCATTGGTGATCTCGCGCACTTCCACATGCAGCTCGTGGCGGGCGAGATGGGTGGCAATGTCGGCACCGGCCAGTTCGGTCGACCGCTTGATGCTCTCCTTGACGATGACGACCACCACCTCCCGGGCAAGATGGAGCAGCGGCATGGCGGCGCGCACGGCGTGCGCCGCCGCGGCGCTGCCGTCCCACGCGACGATGGCGCGGCCGGGAGCGAACGCCTCCACCCCGGCATAAGGGACGATGAGGATCGGGGCACCCGACTGGAAGAGCATCGCCTCGATCAGCGCCTCGCGCATCGGCTCGGGTGCATCGGGATTCTGCTGACCGACGACAAGCAGGTCGCTCAACGCCAGGCTGCGCGTTACCCCCTCCAGTCCGTCGCTGCCCACCGATTCGGTGGTGCGCGACTCGTAGCGCAAGCCGGACGCAGCTGCCACCTTGGCAAAGGCGGCGGCGGCCGACTTGGCATCGTTCACGGCCTGCTCGTGGGCTGCGACGATGAGATCGGTCGGTAGCGGCGTGGTCATCGTGTAGACGGGCACCACCGGCTCGAAGGCGAGGGCAACGCCGGTAAGGTGTGCATCAAGCCGGCGCGCAAGATCGGTGGCAATCACCATCGGGCGGCGGGCGCCGCTGAGATCGACGATGACGTGCATGTCATTGATCGTACTGACCGCGTTGTTCATGGTAGTGCCCCTCCTCCTTGATACCGGTCAGCATCGTGTCGGGCGGCGTCGGCCACCTTGACCGGGATCAAACCACTTCTGCCACACCGGCGCTGTCCTCAATAGGCATAAGCCTCGAAGATCTTGTCGATATCGCCATGCCAGTCGCGCTCGTATTCGCGCATGATCTGGTCCGCCGGTGTCATTCCGCTGGCAAGAACCTCCTCGATGGACGACAGGAAGATCGTCTCGTCGATACCCTCACCATTAAGATAGGAACGCCGGGCCAGCCCCGCACGCGCGAGCGCCACGATGTCGCGGCCGATCTCGCCAACCGTGCGGCCGCGGACGGTTGCGTTCAGCCCGTGCCTCGGCACCGCGTCGCGCAAGGCTTCGCGATCGGCGCCGGTCCACTCCTTGACGATCTGCCAGGCGCCGTCGAGGGAAGCCGAATCGTAGAGCAGCCCGACCCACAGCGCCGGCACGGCACAAATACGCCGGCCCGGGCCACCGTCGGCACCGCGCATCTCGATGTAGTTCTTCAGCCGCACTTCGGGGAACAGGGTGGACAGGTGGTTCTTCCAGTCGGCCATGGTCGGCTGGGCGTCGGGCAGGCTGTTGTCGAGGCTGCCGGCGAGGTAGCTGCGGAAGGTGGTGCCGGTGACGTCGAAATAGCGGTCGCCGCGCTTGACGAAATACATCGGCACATCGAGCGCCCAGTCGACGTAGCGCTCAAAGCTGAAGCCGTCCTCGAAGGCGAAGGGCAACATGCCGGTGCGCGCCGGGTCGGTATCGCGCCACATCTCGGCGCGATAGGACTGGAAGCCGTTGGGCCTGCCCTCGGCGAACGGCGAATTGGCGAAGAGCGCGGTGACCACCGGCTGCAGGGAGAGGCCGACGCGCATCTTGCTAACCATGTCGGCCTCGTCGGAGAAATCGAGATTGGCCTGGATGGTGCAAGTCCTCAGCATCATGTCGAGGCCATGACCGCCGACCTTGGGCATGTAGGCGCGCATGATGTCGTAGCGCTGCTTGGGCATGACGGGCGTCTCGCCGCGCGACCATTTCGGCGAAAAACCGGAGCCAAGAAACCCGATGCCCAGCGGCGTGGCGCACTCGCGCACCTGGGCAAGATGCGCGTTCACCTCGCGGCAGGTCTGGTGGATGGTCTTCAGAGGCGCGCCGGAGAGCTCCAGCTGGCCGCCGGGTTCCAGCGATATGGCGCCGAGGCCGAGCGGGTCGGTCAGGCCAATGATGCGGCCGCCGTCTTCGATCCGGTGCCAACCGAGCAGCCCTTCCATCGCCTCGAGGAGACGACGGATGCCGCGCGGCCCTTCATAGGGGACCGGCGCATGGTCGGCGAGGTAGAAGCCGAACTTCTCGTGCTCGGTGCCGACCCGCCATTCGGACTTCGGCTTTGAGCCCGATTCGAGCGTCTCCACGAGCTGGTCGCGGGATTCGATCGGCGTCGCGTCAGAGACGTCGCGTGCCATTCAGAAGGGCTTTCCGAGCGCTAGAGGGAAACGGGGGCGGCAGATTAGAACAGTCCGGGCCGTGTGCAAGCCCGCTCAATGTGGGGCCGGCGGCCCGTTCCGCCAGTCCCCCAGCGCCGACTGGACCAGCGCCAGGGCAGCCACGGCGGCGGTGTCGGCCCGCAAGATCCGCGGTCCCAGCGGCAGTGCGATGACAAACGGCCGCGAGCGCAATAATTGCCGTTCCTCAACCGAGAAGCCACCCTCCGGGCCGATCAGAATGGCGAGCGGCGCCGGCGCCACCCCTGACAATATTGACAGGGGATCGGCCCGCTCATCGCTCTCGTCGCAGAAGATCAGCCGACGGCCGTCCTCCCGCCCGGACCAGGTTTCGAGCAGGTGGCGGAGCGCGATTGGCTCGTCGATGGCGGGAATCGTAAGAATGCCGCACTGCTCGGCCGCCTCGATGGCATTCGATTCCATGCGTTCCAGGTTCACCTTGCTGACCTGGACGTGCTGGGTAAGGACCGGGCGCAGGCGGCCCGCGCCCATCTCCACCGCCTTCTGCACCATGTAGTCGAGGCGCGCCTGCTTGAGCGGCGCGAAAATGTAGTGCAGGTCGGGATGGGCCGGCTGGGCGCGCAGCGGCTCGCCGATCTCCAGGCTCCACGCCTTGCGCCCGCCACCACGCAAGATCGCCTGCCATTCGCCATCGCGGCCGTTGAAGACACGGATGCCGGTGCCGTCCGACAGGCGCAGAACGTTGACCAGATAGTTCGCCTGATTGCGGTCGAGCACGACCGTCGAGCCGGCAACGAAGCGGGTCGAGCGCAGGAACAGGCGGATGGAGGTGAGATCGTGGGCCGTCATCGCTGGGTTCATATCACGCGGCGGCCGATTGCACATGCGGCTTCAAGTGCACGCCGACCGGCCGGTTGCGGCGGCCGCGCGCTTCCTTCAAGCCGCTTTTGGCGCAACTTTGCGGCCGAGGCGGAGATGCCGGGCAACCCACCACCACTGGATCAGGATCGCCGCCAAAGCGGGGACCGCGACGAGGACCGCGAAGCTTATAAGTTGCGCCAGGGCGGATTCGTCGGCCACGTCCGTTGGGTCCGTGGTCAGGGCGCCAAAGATTGCGGGGGCGGCGAGAACCAGCAGGAGGATGACCATGAGGACGATTGCCGCCCAACGGATCGCAGTCCGCTGCCCGCCGACGGCCATGACGATCAGGAAGACGACCGCGGTCCCGATCGCCACGATCGCCATACCCGCCGCCATCGCGACGAGGGCGAAACCCACGTGTGGTCCCGGCGGGACGACAAACCCGAGCAATATGGCTCCGCCCGCGAAAGCCATGGCCACGCCCCACGAAACAATGGCCGCCAGAGCGACGGCACCCAGTGTGCGCATCAAAGATCGTCCACCTCGCGACGCCCGGCGTCCATGTAGCACGGCTGATCGGCCCTGCGCGACCGATGAGGCGGGACGGAACGCGCTGCAGAGCATCAGGCCTTGACCCGGACCTTCCCAGGCGGCACCCATGACGCCATGAGCGAACCCGCCGCCAACGTCGCCGAATACAGCGTCTCCGAGATTTCGGCGGCACTGAAGCGCACCGTCGAGGACACCTACGGCTATGTGCGCGTGCGCGGCGAGATTTCCGGTTACCGGGGGCCGCATTCTTCCGGCCACAGCTATTTCTCGCTGAAGGACGACAAGGCGCGGCTGGAGGCGGTCGTCTGGCGGGGGACGGCCGCGAAGCTGAAGTTCAAGCCGGAGGAAGGCGCCGAGGTGGTCGCCACCGGCAGGCTCACCACCTTCGCCGGCCAGTCGAAATACCAGCTCGTCGTCGAGGCACTGGAGCCGGCCGGGGTCGGCGCGCTGATGGCGCTCCTGGAAGCCCGGCGCAAGGCGCTGGCGGCGGAAGGCCTGTTCGCCGAGGCGCGCAAGCAGCTCCTGCCCTATCTGCCGCGGGTGATCGGCGTGGTCACCTCGCCGACCGGCGCGGTGATTCGCGACATCCTGCATCGGCTGGCCGACCGCTTCCCGACGCATGTGCTGGTCTGGCCGGTGCGCGTGCAGGGCGAAACCAGCGCGGCGGAAGTGGCGGCGGCGATCGCGGGCTTCAATGCGCTGCCGAAGGGCGGCGCGATTCCGCGGCCGGACCTGCTGATCGTGGCGCGCGGCGGCGGGAGCCTGGAGGATCTGTGGAGCTTCAATGAGGAGATCGTCGTGCGCGCCGCAGCGGCGTCCGACATCCCGCTGATTTCGGCGGTCGGCCACGAGACCGACTACACGCTGATCGATTATGCCGCCGATGTGCGCGCGCCGACGCCGACGGCCGCCGCCGAGATGGCGGTGCCGGTGCGCTCGGAGCTGATCGAGACGGTCGGCGATCTCGGCGGACGGCTTGCCGGGGCGGCGCTGAGGCACATCGAAACGAACCGGCGCGAGCTGCGCGCTGCGGCCCGCGCGCTACCGCGGGCGGAAGATCTCTTTGCCATGCCGCGGCGGGTCTTCGACGAGCTGGCGAGCCGCATCGGCCGGGCCCTGACCGCCAACACGAATGCCCATCGCGCCCGCCTCGACCGGGTGGCAGTGCGTCTGTCGCCGGCCGGGCTCGACCGCGTGATCGAGCGGGCGCGCGAGCGGCTGAGCCATGCGGGCGACCGCAAGAGCCTGTTCCTAACGCGCCGCATCGAGCGACTGCGTGATCGTCTCGGCGCAGCGGCGAAGCTTCTCGACGTGGTGAGCTATCGCTCGATTCTCGAACGCGGCTTCGCGCTGGTGAGCGATCCCGACACGCACGAACCGATCCGATCGGCGGCGGCCGTTGCCGACGGCACGGCGCTCGACATCGAGTTCCACGACGGCCATGTGCGCGCCGTCTCCGGCGGCGCGACCGCGCCCAAGCCGAAGCGGCGCAAGCCGGCCGGCGGCGGCTCGCAGGGCAGCCTGCTGTAGGACATGCGGACCTGGGTCCCCCAGGGATCGTCACCTCCCCCCGACGGCTGGAGGCGACCGTGCTGCACCGCCGGCGCCTTCATCCTCTGATTCAGGTTGAAGAGCCAGCTTCGCCGGATTCCTGAGTCGGCTGAATCACTTGGTGGCGAAATCTCACGACAGTCTCAGCCGCATCACATGCCGCCTTGTGCCAGTCATGCCGAGATCGCGGAAGCCAGCCTCGGCAAAGACCGGCACGAAGCCCATGAAGCGGAAGCTCGGCGAGTCCGGATCGACCGGATAGGCCTCGACCACCGTGGCGCCGTTGGCGCGGGCATGATCGATGGCGCCGGCGAGCAGCCGGCGCACCAGCCCCTGCCCCACGCAGACGGCGGGGAACGTAGAAGCAGATGAGCGACCAGATCACCTCGCCGGGCTCTGCCGGCGGGCCGCCGAGAGCACGATGGGTTTGGCGCGGTGCGATCGACACCCAGCCGACCACATCCTCCCCGTCGTCATAGGCCAGAAGCCCGACCGGCGTGCCGGCGGCAATGCGCTCTTCCATCATGCGCTTGCGGTCGGCTCCCGCCTGAAGCTTGGCCTCCTCGGCGCTCCGCCGCCAGACCATGCACCAGCAATGTTTCGGCGCGCCGGGCGCCGAAAAGAAACGCTCGAAGGCATCGACGTTGGCCGAGGTCACCGGCCGGAAATCGAGATGGCGAGGCGCGTCGGACATGCCGCGCAGGATGGTGCGCGGCGGGGTGCGGCGCCACCCGTTTCTTACCGCCGGCCGGTGCCGCGGATTTCGGAGAGCGTGCGCGACGGGGTGATCGCTTCCGGATCGAAGGCGAGGTCGATGATCGCCGGCTTGCCGGCTTCCACGCAACGCTCGAAGGCAGCGGCGAAATCGTCCGTCTTCGCCACCGTCTCGCCGTGGCCACCGCAGGCGCGGGCAAAGGCCGCAAAATCCGGATTGGATAGGTCGGTAGCGACGGGACGGTGCGGATAGGCGCGCTCCTGGTGCATGCGGATGGTGCCGTGGATGCCGTTGTTGACCACCACCACGACGATCGCCGCCCGCTCCTGAACGGCGGTGACGAATTCCTGCATGGTCATCTGGAAGTCGCCGTCGCCGGCAAAGACCACCACCATGCGCCGCGGGTATCTCAGCTTGGCGGCGAGCCCCGCCGGCAGGCCGTAGCCCATCGAGCCGGAGCCGGGCGCAAGCTGGGTGCCGAAGCGGCGATGGCGGAAGAAGCGATGCACCCAGACGGAATAGTTGCCGGCGGCGCTGGCGACGATGGCGTCCTCGGGCAGGCGCTGGCCGAGCCAGGCGACGATCCGGCTGAGCTGCACCGGGCCGGGATTGTCGCGCGGCGCCGACCAGGTGCGGTACTCGGCGTTGGCGGCTTCGGCGCTGCCGCGCCACGGGATTTCGTTCGGCGGCTGCAGACCTTCCAGCGCCGCGGCAAACGCGGTCGGGCTGGCATTGATGGCCAGCGTCGGCCGATAGAGGCGACCGAGTTCTTCTGCCCCCGGATGAACATGGACCAGCGTCTGGCGGGGCTCGGGGATGTCGATCAGCGCATAGCCGGAGGACTGCTGCTCGCTCATGCGCCCGCCGATAAGGAGCAACAGGTCCGCTTGCCTGACGCGATCGGCAAGCGCCGGATTGATGCCTACCCCGATATCGCCGGCATAGTTCGGATGCCCATGATCGAAGAGGCCCTGACGGCGCCACGAGCAGCCGACTGGAACGGCGAAGCGTTCTGCGAAGCGCTGTAACGCGGCGACCGCGGCCTCGCTCCAGCGCGAGCCGCCGGCGATGACAAAGGGGCGCTTGGCCCGCCACAGCAGCTTCTGCAGTTCGGCCATCTGGGTGAGGCCGGGATGGGTCTCGACCTGCGTCCACGGGCGCGGATTGGCCACCTCCGAGGTCTGGCGCAAGACGTCCTCGGGCAGCGCCAGCACCACCGGGCCGGGGCGGCCCGAGGTCGCCTCGTAGAAGGCGCGGCTGACGGCCTCGCCGACGCGGTCGGCGCGGTCGATCTCCTCGATCCACTTCGCCATCTGGCCGAACATGCGGCGGAAATCGATCTCCTGAAACGCCTCGCGCCCGCGCATGGAGCGTCCGACCTGGCCGATGAAGACGATCATCGGGGTCGAATCCTGACGGCCGACATGGATGCCGGCGGACGCATTGGTGGCGCCGGGTCCGCGCGTCACCATGAGGATGCCGGGGCGGCCGGTGAGCTTGCCCCAGGCTTCGGCGGCCATTGCCGCGCCACCTTCCTGGCGGCAGAGCGTCACGGCGATCCTGGAATCGTGCAGGGCGTCGAGCAGCGCCAGATAGCTTTCGCCGGGCACGCAAAAAACGCGCTCGACACCGTTTTGCTCCAGCGCCTCGACGATCAGTTGCGCTGCCGTCGGCTGGTTTTCTGTGCCGTGCGCCATCACTCCGCCCTCACGCAATCCGTCACTCATTCGCGGGCCCCATATAGCAGCCCGGGAAGCGGCCATACAAAGCAACCGCTGGCGGCGTTTTGCCCCTAGACGTCGGTGATCGTGACGACGCGGAAGGTGTGCATATCGCCGTCCTCGTCGCGGATTGAGACATATTCGCCCGGCGCGAAGCGATGGGTGGCCAGTTTGAAGCCGGCTTCATCGCCCTCGTCGCCGTCAATATCGTAGTGGAAGGCCCAGCTGCCGCCCGGCCGATGGACCAGATGGCCAATGTCTTCCTCTTCCCCCGCCCAGTTGCGCACGACGCGGCAGCGCTGCCGGTGCTGGCGCCAGCCCTCCGGATCGAGACGGCCGTCGGCATCGAGGGGTGCGGTGAAGCGGTAATAGTGGCGGTCGCTGCCGTCGGGATATTCGGCGCTACGGGCGAGGTTGAGCCGGATCGTCTTGAGGCCGCTCTCTGGCATTTCTGCCTCCCGGTGTTAACACGTGAATCGGCAGCCTAGCCGGCAGTCGGATCGGGGACCAGCGGACAATTCCCCTCTGCGACGCCGGGCTGTAAGCTAGGCGGACCGATGACGGAGGATGCCCGTGCCAGGCGGGAAATTGATATGGCCGGTGGCTGCTGTGGCCGCAGTACTGGCGATGGCAACGGCCGTCGCCTATGCCCAGGGCGACACCGATACCCCGGTATTCCCCACCACGTCGTTCGCCGACGGCGCAACGAGCGCGTCGGTCACCGCGGGCGGCGTGTCCGCGACGGTGACCCTGCTGCGCAGCAGGCCGCCTAACCCGGACACCGACAAGGTGTGGTTGCGGGTCAAGGTCAATGGCATCCGGGTAGCCGAGGCCTATGGTCCCGATGCTGGCTTCGACGTGCCGGAGGCCGAGGCGAGCATCGCCGAAATCGATCCCGGCAACCATTACCCGGAGGTCTATTTCGACGCCTATACGGGCGGCGCGCATTGCTGCACGCAGGTGATCGTGGCGGAGGAGCAACCGAAGGGCTGGGTGACCGTCGATGTCGGCCAGTTCGATGGCGGCGGCGACTATCTCCAGGATATCGATGGCGACGGGCTGGCGGAGATCGTCACCGTCGACAACCGCTTCCTCTACACCTTCGACTGTTACGCCTGCAGCGCGGCGCCGTTGGTTATCGACACAGTGCGCAACGGCGCGGTGGTCGATGTCTCCGGTGACCCGCGCTACCTGCCCGCCCATCGCGACTGGCTGGCGCAGCTGGAAGACAGCGTCGAGCCGTCCGATCGCTGGACCTCGCCCGGCTTCCTCGCCGGCTGGGTCGCGGCCAAGGTCCGCGTCGGCGAAGGCGCGGATGCATGGCGGCAGTTGAAGGCGCACTGGGACTACGCCCACGATGCGGGCGAGGAGACCTGCCTGACCGGCGCCGATCTCGACACCTGCCCGAAGAGCGAGATCAAGGTCCTGAAATTTCCCGACCGGCTGAAGCTGTTTCTCGACCAGAACGGTTACCGATCGTAAACGGCCATCGCCGTCTCAGGCGACCCGACAGGATTCGCTCTTGGTGAGTCAGGCGACGAACTGATCGCCCGGCACCGCTTCGCCGAGCCGATCGGACAACCGGGGCGGACGGGCATTTTGACGGTGCGACAGGACTGGTCCATCCAGATTCGCTATTCATGGCGTCGCGAATCACGGTGAATCAAGGACGGCGTGGGGCTGATCCGGAGGCGACGGAATGGCAGGGAAATCGGAGCCGGTGTTCGATGCGGACGTGCCGGTGTGTCCGCGCTGCCTGAAGCCGCAGCCGCTGTGCGTGTGCGACGAGATCCAGCCGATCGCCAACCATATCGCCCTGCTGATCCTCCAGCACCCGCAGGAGCAGGACCGGCTGCTCGGCACCGCCCGGATCGCGGCGCAGCAGTTCACGCAAGCGACGTTGCGCGTCGGCCTGTCTTGGCCGAGCCTGGCCAAGGTTCTCGGACGGCCGGCCGATCCGAAGCGGTGGGCAACCCTTTTCCTCGGCTCGATACGCACCGCCGACTTTCCGCCCGGACGCGCGGTCGCCGCGTTCGATCGCAAGGGCAAGGCGCTCGCCGATCAGGCGGGCGCGCTTGCCGGTATCGAGGGGGTCATCCTGCTCGACGGGACATGGAGCCAGGCCAAGACGCTGTGGTGGCGCAATGCGTGGCTGTTGAAGGGCAAGCGCATCGCACTGAAACCCCAGCATGCGTCGCTCTACGGCCAACGCCGACGCGAAGCGCGGCGCGAGGGTCTGTCGACCATCGAAGCGGCGGGGCTGACCTTGAGCCGTCTGGAGGCGCGGCCGGAGATCGAGGCGGCGGTCGCGACCACCTTCCGCCTCATGCTGGCGCGCTACGACAACGCGGTTGCGGCCCTGAACGCCGGTTGACGTTCAGCCGGCGCCATGAGGGAATCGCCGCCGCGGAGGAGGTCGGACCATGCCGTTCCGTGACCGCAGGGACGCCGGGGCGCGTCTGGCGGCGGCGCTTGCCGGCTACAAGGCGGACAGGCCGGTCGTCCTTGCTTTGCCGCGCGGCGGCGTGCCGGTGGCGGCGGAGATCGCCAGGGCCCTTGCCGCACCACTCGATCTCATCCTCGTGCGCAAGATCGGCGTCCCCTTTCAAAGGGAGCTTGCCATGGGCGCCGTCGTCGACGGCGGCCAGCCGACCATCGTGCGCAACCAGGATGTGATCGCCATGGCCGACATTTCGGAAGAGACGTTTCAAGCGGTGTGCGCGGCGGAGCTTGCCGAAATCGAGCGGCGGCGGCGGACCTATGTCGGCGAACGGCCGCCGGCGGTAGTCAGCGGCCGCACGGTGATCGTTGTCGATGACGGCCTGGCGACCGGCGCGACCATGAAGGCGGCGCTGAGGGCGCTGAGGATGCGCGCGCCGGGGCGCTTGGTGATGGCGGTGCCGGTGGCGCCCGACGACGCGTTGGCAGACATGAAAAGCGAAGCCGACGACATCGTCTGCCTGGAAACCCCGGCTCTCTTCGGCGCGATTGGCGCGTTCTATGACGACTTCCGCCAGATCAGCGACAAGGAGGTGATTGCGCTGCTCGCGGCATGCGCCGCCGGATCGCAGGCGCCGCCGGACGGGCCAAGGTAAGCGCGAGCCGCGATCAGCCGCCGCGGGTGTGCCCCGGCGCGGCAGCCGTCGACCGAGCTAAAAACCTTGAGCGGATTGGCTATCGAGTGAAATCAAACGTGCAGGTTACGGGACCGCTTACGCGTGACCTACCCTTTCTCTTGTAGCCCGGGGCGCTCATGCCGCCGGAAATAGTCGAAGTTGCCGTACATCCACTATCTGTTGCAATATAATCCGTTGTTACTGTAAAATCTATATTCATTTGATTGTCATCTGTGATATTGTGAAAAATATATCTGCCGCCATTATCCGTTGGGTGAAAATCTATATTAAATGTTATTGTTTTATCGACTTTATAGCTCGCGGTTCCGCCGCCAGACGGTAATTCTATACCAGATCCATTCATTGAATCTTTCTCTACGTCCAAATATATAAGATATTTTCCATCTTTTGCATAATATATGTAGTCGTTAAGCGGGATCTTGTAGGGAATGCACAACTGCTGGTGCGTCAAACCGTGCCGGCCGATGACCGGTACGCTTTGGCAAATCTCGTTGAGCTCAATCGGTGTCGCAATATATATGCGCTTACCGATCAGATTGACCCCTGCGGTCGCCGGGTCGGCTGCCGCAATAACAACCAGGGCCAAAGATAACACGGATGGCCTTATTGTTTTCGCTGGCCCCATGATCAATTCTCCACCTGCGCAGCAACTTGCCGGCGCGAAATGTCGAGGATACCTTAAATGAAAGTCATTCCAATCGTAAAGTCGGGCCGCAAAACGCCCTGACTTGAGGTGGCTCGGGGTGGCGTGGAACGGGGGATCGATGACCAGCTTGTTGAGACTGGGACTGCTGGCTTGCATTCTTGCCGGGCTGGCATATGCCGCGCCGGCCGAGGCGTCGCGGCGCGTGGCCCTGGTAATCGGCAATCAGAATTACGCAAACCTGCCTCAGCTTCAAATGCCCGGCGGCGATGCGGCAGCCTACGCCCAGCTCTTCAAGGACAAGGGCTTCGACCAGGTCATCCTGCGGCAGGACCAGAGCCTGGAGGGGATCGAGCAGGCGCTTGCCGATCTCAAGGCGGCGACCCAACCCGGCGACACCGCCGTCTTCGTTTACTCCGGCTACGGCTGGAGCGACGGCACGCACAACTACGTCGTCGGCACGGACGCCCCCAAATCGGGCTCGAAAAACTACCTGGCGCGAATTTCGGTGCCGCTGCGCAACGGCGTCGACGGCATCATCGATCAGATGAACCAGACTGGCGCGGCGATCAAAGTGGCGATCGTCGACGCGAGCCGGGACAACCCCTTCACGCCCGCAACAGGGACGAATTCGATCGGTATCGCCAGCGGGCTCAGCCGTATGCAGGACAGTACCCCAGACGGCACCTTCATCGTGTTTTCAGCGGGGCCGGGCGAGGTGGCGCTCGACCGGCTGTCGCCGGCTGACAAAGATCCCAACGGGCTGTTTGCCCGCAGCTTCATCCCCCTGTTGCGCTCCGACCTCACCTTGCTCGACGCCACCAAGGACGTCCAGCAGCAGGTCTATCTCTCCGCCAAGGCCGCGGGGCACGAGCAGCGGCCTACCTATTATGATGAGACTTTGGGGAACGTCTGCCTTTCGGCGCGATGCGGATCGAACGCGGCGCCGTCCGGTCCTCAAGATACGGCCTCAGAGACAGCCTGGCAGCGCATTGCCACCTCGACCGACCCCGCCGACTTCGAAAGCTTCGCCCGTCTGTTTCCAGACAGCCCTCACGCCCTCGATGCCGCGCAGAAAGCGCGTACTCTGAAAACGCCGCAGCAACTCGCCTCCGCGCCGGCAGCCAACCCGCAGGACGCGGCGGAGCCCGCGGGGCCGGCATCCCCGGATGTTGTTCGCCAGTTGCAGGTCGAGCTCAAGCGCGTCGGTTGCGATCCGGGCCCGGTCGATGGGACGTGGAGCAAGGAATCAGCCCAGGCGCTGGTGCTTTTCAATCAGAACGCACACACCCAGTTGGCCACTGACGCGCCCAGCATGGACGCCGTAGATGCCGTGCGCGCCAAGTCCGGTACGATCTGTGTGTCGCAGGCGGCCCAGGGCAACGGCGCAACGGCAGCCGACTGCTTCATGTTCAACGACAAGAAGTTTTGCGACTGACATCCGTGCCCGGTCGAGCGCCGCCGGCCGGGGCGGGCGTTCAAAAGAAATCGCCGCCGGCGACGGCGGCGGCAACGAGCTGATCGGTGAACGAGACGGCTGGTACAGCTGGCTGGGCTCGAACCAGCGACCTACGGATCCACAATCCGCCGCTCTACCAACTGAGCTACAGCTGCACGTCTGGCCGGCGGCGGGAACCTAGGATCATTGCCAGGACGGTTCAAGAAAAAAGCCGCCGGCTGGCGGAAACGAAACGGCCCGCAACCGTTTCCGGTCCGGGCCGCTTCGCGGGTCTGCGACGAGAGGGCTGTCAGGCGGCGTTGAGGTCCTTGAAGGCCTTCTCGACCTTCTCGGTCACCGGTTTGGTGGTCGTGGTGATGTACTTCTCGCCGAGCGCCTGAAGTTCCTTCATCTGCTCGGTCATCGCCTCGAACTGTCTGCGGGCAAAGGCCGACTGAAGCTCGACCAGGTCTAACATGGTTTTGGCTCCGAACATGTCGTGGGCAAGTGCAAAAGACGCATCACTATTGGTCTTGGCGGCATCGATCGCCTTGACACTGATGGCCAGAGCGCCGCCGCGGGCGTTTTCGAAGGTCTGCTCGAAAAGACCGGAGGCCTCCTCGGTGGCACTCTTCAGCCTGGCATAGGTGTCACGGGCCTGGGTCACCGACTTCTCGGCGAATTCACGAAATACGGCCGGAACCTCGAAGCTCGGCGTCGGGAAGCTGAACGCTTCGAACCCGGTGGCGGTCGATTTTGCCGACTTGCTGGTTTTCCCGGTTGCAGTGGTCATGGCGTGCTGTCCTCGAAGGTGCTGGGCCGGATGGTCGGAAGCCTGCTTCCGATTCCGGGAGTGCCTTGATGGTCAGGTACCCAATATAGGCATGAATTTGTGCAGTGCAATAGAAATATTGCGACGCACAAGATCGCACGCCGAATTCGCCGGCCGGAAGACCGATGCGCCCGGAGGCGCCTTCTTTCCTTTGCCTGGGCTGACGGGCGACCGGGCGGCGCAGCAGCGCGCCGAACTGCTTCACGACGCCCCCTTGCACCGCGCTTGCCATAGCGGCCATGCTCGGTTTGCCGCGGGTCGCCGGCAATGAGCCGATTAACCGCGATCACAAATGATGGAGGCGAAAGGCCGTCGGCGCGTGGACCGCGGCCAAATCCGGCTGTATTAACATATTGTTAAGCTTCGAGACGGCGCGCGGGGAGCGCGAGGACGGGCCGAGCGGATGAACGGCAGGACCTATCCCTATCTCGACCTGACCGCGCTCGCACCGGTCGGCGCGACGCTGCTTGATCCGCGCCCGGCGTTGGTGTTCTCGGGTGACGGCACACGCATCCTGTGGGCCAATGCGGCCGGCGTGGTGCTGTTCGACGAGCACCACTTGGCCGATCTGCTCGACCGGCGGCTTTCCGGACTGAACCCGTTGAAGGCCCAGATCACGCGCCTGGCGCGGCTGTTGCCGAGCGCGGCAAGCCGGCTGGAGATCCTGCGCATCGGACAGGGCGTCACCTTCACGACCGTGACTGCGGCCTGCCGCCGGCTCAATCTTGCCGATCGCACGAGTGCGGTCTTCGCCATCGCGGCGGCCGGCGGAACCACGGAATCGCTCGTCACGCGGGCCGAGCGGCTCGCCGATACGATCGCCGAAGACGACTGCCTGGCAGCGGTCCTCACCGAGGACGGAAAGGTGCTGGGCGCCTCCGGCGGCTATGACGCGCTGGCCCCTGCCGAATACGCCATCGACGCTCTGGTCGCTGCGGCGGCAGGCGCCCGCGACGGGCTTGCCAAGCAGACCATCGCCATTGGGCGCAGCGAGCGGCCGGCCGGCGTGGCGCGCTTCGATGCGGGCGGGCGGGCTTGCCTTCCTGCTCATCGTCGGCCCGGCCGAGGTGGCATCGGTGGCCGTTCCCGAGCCGGTGGCTGTGCCCGAGCCCGTGGCCAAGGCCGAACCGGAACCGGTGGAGCCGGTCGTTGAACCGGAACCGGCGCCGGAGCCTCAGCCGATGGCGGAACCACCGCAGCCGGTCCTGAAGAACCTCCTGCGCTTTGCCTTCGCGCTCGACCGTGACTGGCGCTTCACCTTCGTGTCGCCGGAGCTTGGCTGTGCGGTCGGCACCGACCAGGCGGCCGTGCTCGGCAAGTCGTGGGAGGCAGTTGCCGAGGTCCTCGGTCTCGATCCCACGGGCGTGGTCAGCGCCGCTCTGCCGGCGGCGCGGACATGGTCGCTCCGCGCGCGCTGGCCGACCGGCGGCGAGGAGACCATGGCCGTTGACCTGTCGGCTTTCCCGGTGCCGACCGCCGACGGGCACGGCTATCGCGGCTTCGGCCTCTGCCATCTCGACGATCGCCAGCCGGATACGCGGCCGCTGCGCCGGTCGCTGGCGGAGATCGCCGAGGTCGCCGAAATCGCCACGCCGGAACCGGACGAGCTGGAATCGGAGGCGCCTGAGCCCGGCGAGATCGAAGCGAGCGCGGCAGCGCTCGAGGCAGCGGCGCCGCCTGCCCCTGAGCCGCCTGCGGCTGAGATGGAGCCCGAGGCCACCCCAGCGCCGCCGGAAGCACCGGCTCCGCAACGGCCGCCCGTGCGCATCAGTGACGATCTCGACGATGTGGCGCGCAAGATCGTCGAAGAAGGCAACCGGCAACCGCCCCGTCGGCTTGCCGCATCCGTCCGCGACGGCGACGGCGAACCGCCGACCAACATCGTGCGCCTGCCCGGCGCCGCCTCGCGGCCGGTGCCGCGCCTCTCCGGCATCGAACGCGATGCCTTCGAGCGCATCGCCGAAACGTTGGGCGTGCGCCAGCCCGAACCAGAATCCGCCTCGCCGCCCGCGGGCGATGGGCCGCATCCGGCACGGCCGGCGAAAGCCCCGGCGGTGGAGACCGATACGCGCCTGCTCGACCGTCTGCCGGTCGGGCTGGTGGTGTTCCGCGATCACCGCACGCTCTTCGCCAACCGTGCCCTGCTTGAGCTTGCCGGCTACGAAACGCTCGCCGACTTCGTCGAGGCCGGCGGCGTCGACGCCATCTTTCCGAACGGCGCCGAAGGCTGGGCGAACGGCACGGCGGTCGGCGGTGGGCCACTGACCGTGCGGCGCTCCGACGGCGAACCGACCGCCGTCGAAGCGCGCCTCAACGCCGTCACCTGGGGCGAGATGACCGCCTTGATGCTGACGATTTCACCCAGCCATGCGGAAGACGCGGAGGACGAGGAGACTCTGGTTGCGGCGCTCGCCGCGGCCGAAGCGCAGAGCGAGGAGCTGGCGGCGATCCTCGACACCGCCACCGACGGCGTGATCGTGATCGACCGCTCGGGGCGCATCGGCAGCATGAATCGGGCGGGCGAAGCGCTGTTCGGCATCGACGCCAGCGAATATGTCGGCCGGCCGTTCATCGATCTGCTTGCCGACGAAAGCCACCGACCGGCGCTCGACTATCTCGACGGTCTGGCCGCCAACGGCGTCGCCAGCGTCCTCAACGACGGGCGCGAGGTCATCGGCCGTGTGCCGCAGGGCGGGCTGATCCCGCTGTTCATGACCATGGGGCGCATCGGCGAGGGCGAGAAATTCTGCGCGGTCTTGCGCGACATCACCCACTGGAAGAACGTCGAGGAGGAACTGGTCGCCGCGCGCCGTGCCGCCGAGACCGCCAACGCCCAGAAATCCGATTTCCTCGCCAAGATCAGCCACGAGATCCGCACGCCGCTCAACGCCATCATCGGCTTCTCCGAAGTCATGATGGAGGAGCGTTTCGGCTCGATCGGCAACGAGCGCTACCGCGCCTATCTCAAGGACATCCACGTCTCAGGCCAGCACCTGATGAGCCTGATCAACGACCTGCTCGACCTGTCGAAGATCGAGGCGGGCAAGCTCGACCTGGCTTTTGAGGCCGTCGCCGTCAATTCGGCGATCCAGGAATGTGTCGCGCTGATGCAGCCGCAGGCCAACCGCGCGCATATCATCATCCGCACCTCCCTGTCGGGTGAGGTGCCGAACGTCGTCGCCGATCCGCGCTCGCTGCGCCAGATCCTGCTCAACTTGCTCTCCAATGCGGTGAAGTTCACCCGCGCCGGCGGCCAGGTGATCGTATCGAGTGCCATCGAATCCTCCGGCGAGGTGGTGGTGCGCATCCGCGATACCGGGGTGGGCATGTCCGAGAAGGACGTGGAGACGGCGCTGAAGCCGTTCCGCCAACTCGCCACAACCAGGAGCGACGAGCAGCGCGGCACCGGCCTCGGCCTGCCGCTGACCAAGGCACTGGTCGAGGCCAACCGGGCGAGCTTCGCCATCGACAGCGCCGTCGACCAGGGCACTCTGGTCAAGATCACCTTCCCGACGACCCGCGTGCTGGCGGGGTAAGGCAGGGCCCGTCCAGCCGGCATGGCCCATTTCCCCCCTTGAGGGGAGAGATGGGAGATTGCCGCGGCGCCTCATCTCTTCAACGCGTCGACATCGCGGAAATTGTCGAGCGCCTCCGGATTGGCCAGCGCGCCGACATTCTTGACCGGGCGGCCGTGGACCACATCGCGCACGGCAAGCTCGACGATCTTGCCCGACTTGGTGCGCGGGATGTCGGCGACGGCGACGACAAGGGCCGGCACATGGCGCGGGCTGGCGCCGGCACGGATCGTCGCCTTGATGCGGGCGACCAGTGCCTCGTCGAGCGCGACGCCCGCCTTCAGACGGACGAAGAGGACGATGCGCACGTCGCCCTGCCACTCCTGGCCGATGCACAGCGCCTCCACCACCTCGGGAATCTGCTCCACCTGGCGATAGATCTCGCCGGTGCCGATGCGCACGCCGCCGGGGTTGAGGGTGGCGTCGGAGCGGCCGTGGATGATGAGGCCGCCGTGGGCCGTCCACTCGGCGAAATCGCCGTGGCACCAGATGCCGGGGAAGCGCTCGAAATAGGCGGCGCGATATTTGGCGCCGTCGGGATCGTTCCAGAAGCCGATGGGCATGGAGGGGAAGGCCCTGGTGCACACCAGCTCGCCCTTGCCGGCGGCAAGCGGCCGGCCGTCCTCGTCATAGACATCCACCGCCATGCCGAGGCCGGGGCCCTGGATCTCGCCGCGCCACACCGGCTCGGTCGGCACACCGAGCACGAAGCAGGAGACGATGTCGGTACCGCCGGAGATGGAAGCCAGATGCACGTCGCGCTTGATGGCGTCGTAGACGAAATCGAAGCTCTCCGGCGCCAGCGGCGAGCCGGTCGAGGCGATGGTCCTCACGTGCGACAGGTCGTGGCGGTCGGCCGGCCGGTACTCGGCCTTCTTCACCGCGTCGATGAACTTGGCCGAGGTGCCGAAGAAGGTGGCGCGTTCGTCCTCGGCATAGGCGAAGAGGGTCGCGGGCGACGGGTGGAAGGGCGAGCCGTCGAAGAGGAGCAGCGTCGCGCCTGAGGCGAGCCCCGACACCAGCCAGTTCCACATCATCCAGCCAAGCGTGGTGAAATAGAAGACACGGTCGCCGTCCCCGATGCCGGACTGCAGGCGGTGCTCCTTCAGGTGCTGCAGCAGCGTGCCGCCAACCGAATGGACGATGCATTTGGGCACGCCGGTGGTGCCCGACGAGAACAGGATATAGAGCGGATGCGAAAAGGGGACGCGGGCATAGGCGACGTGGCTGGCGGCAAACGGCGCCAGCGCCGCGTCGAGGGTGATTGCGCCCGGCAGCGCGTCGGCGACGCGCGCGGCCTCGCCGAGGAATGGCACGATGATGGTGCGCGCAAGACCGGCAAGCGCGGGGATGACCGTGGCGAGCTTTTCGCCGAGACGGATTTCCTTGCCGGCATAGCGGTAGCCGTCGACGGCAAAGAACACCTTGGGCGCGATCTGGCCGAAGCGGTCGATGATGGCATTGGCGCCGAAATCGGGCGATGCCGACGACCACACGGCGCCAAGCGAGGCGGTGGCAAGGGTCGCCGCGATCGCTTCCGGCGTGTTGGGAAGCAGGCCGGCGACATGATCGCCGATCCCGACGCCGGCGGCGGCAAGCGCCTGCTGAAGGCGCGACACCAGATCGTTGAGGGCGCGCCAGGTCAGGCGCCGCGTGGTGCCGTCCTCGCCGCGGAAGACGATTGCCTCGCTGTCATCATGACGCCTGAGCAGGTTTTCGGCAAAATTCAACCGCGCATCGGGAAAGAAGCGGGCGTCGGCCATCGTGTCGCCGTCGATCAGGCGCCGCTGGCCCTTTTCGCCGATGACGCTGCAGAAATCCCAACAGAGGTCCCAGAAGGCCGCGCGGTCGTCGACCGACCAGGCGTGCAGCGCCCGGTAGTCGGCAAAGCGCCGTCCCGCCCGCTCGGCCGCTTCGGCGGCAAAGCGGGTCAACGGATGGTCGGCTGTCGCCTCGCCGCCTGGGCGCCATAGCGGTGTTTCGCCATTCACAGTCGCGCTTGCTCCCTCGTTCACGCCGGCGCTGCATCGATAGCGCCCGGGCGGCTTACTGTCCAAGAAGCGCGCCGACGTTTCGCGGTCAGAAATTCCTTGCGGTCGGCAGCGTTTCTTCCTACCCAGAGATGCCCATCGAGGGAACTCCGATCGCATGAAGCGCATAGCCATCCTGGCCGTCATTGCCGTCGGATTGGCAGGATTCGGCGCGCTGGCAGTGCCGCTGCTGGTCTCGCCCGACCTTATCAAGCAGCGCATCGCCGAGCGGATTTCCGCTGCCACCGGACGGCAGGTGACGCTTTCAGGCGAGCCAAACCTGTCGATCTATCCGCATCTTGCCGTCACCATTGGCGGGCTGACCATCGCCAATCCACCAGGCATGGGCGACGATCCCTTCATCGTTGCGGACGAAGTGACCACGCGGCTGCACGTGCTGCCGCTGTTGACCGGGCGGGTGGCGCTCGACACCTTCGAGCTGGTGCGGCCGCGCGTCCACCTGGTCAGCGACGGCGTTGGCCGCGCGAACTGGCAGCTGTCCGGCAGCAATGCCCATAGCGGGCCGGTGTTCGCAGATCTCGCCCTCGGCCAGGTGCGGATCAACGACGGAACCGTCATCTACGACGATCATGCCAACAAGCGCCACGAAGAGCTGAACGACGTCAACCTCGACATCACCTGGGCGACGCCGGCATCGGCCGCCAGCGGCAGCGGCAAGCTGAAATGGCGGGGCGAAACGATCGAGTTCAACGGCTCGGCCGCCAACCCCCTCTCCCTCTTCGAAAGCACCGGATCGCCGGTCCGTTTCGCCATTGCTTCGACGCCGTTGCGCATCACCTTCAACGGCACCGCGCTCGGCGTCGACGGCGCCAACCTCGAGGGCGACGCCTCGGTAAGCACGCCGTCCTTGCGCAAGGTGGTGGCGTGGCTGGGCACGCCGCTTGGCAACGGCTCGATCCTCGGACCGGCCTCGATCGAGGGCAGGCTCGCCTGGCACGGATCGGGGCTTTCGTTCTCCAAGGCGTCGTTCAGTCTCGACGGTAACGACGCCAAGGGCGCGGCGTCCATCGACTTCGGCGGCGTGCGACCGGCGGTGCAGGGTACGATCGCCGCCGCCAAACTGGATCTGTCTCCCTATTTCGAGGCAGCGCGCGCCGATGCAAGCGCCAACGGACCGTGGCTCTTCGCGGCAACGCGGCTGCCGATTGCCGACCTTGTCGATTGCGACCTCAGGATTTCGGCGAGCGAGGTGCTGATCGGCGGCGTGCGCATGACCGGCTTCGGGGCGACCGCTACCATCAAGGACGGCGGCGTCACGGTGAATATCGGCCAGGCGCAGGCCTATGGTGGCAAGCTCGGCGCCACCATTGCCGCCAAGATGGACGGCGACAGGCTCGTCAGTCACGTCAAGGCGACGATCGACGGCGCTCTGGCACAGGCGCCGCTCAAGGATCTGCTGGGTGTCGACGCGCTCTCCGGCAAAGCAAATGCAAGCATCGAGGTCAGCGCCGGCGGCGCCACCTGGGGAGCGCTGGCGCATTCGCTCGCCGGCGATGCATCGATCGCGATAGCCGACGGCACGCTGACCGGGATCGACATCAAGGCGATCGCGGCGCGCATGGTCGATCCGCTGGCCGAACCGATGCCGCCGGGCAACGGTTCGGCGTCCTTCGGCAAGCTCGCCGCAACGCTGACGATCGCCAACGGCGCGCTCAGTACAGGCGACCTGACGATGGAGGGACAGGACTACGCTGTCGCGCTCAATGGAAGCGGCTCGCTGATCACCGGCTCGGTCAAGGCGAACGCCACGCTGGCGATGAAAGCCGGCTCCGGCAAGACTATTCCCCTTGTGGTTACCGGCACTTGGCGGGCACCGCTGATCGGCCCACGCCAGCTCACGCTCAGGGGTGGCAGCGGCGACCAGCTGCGCGGATGACGGATAATTAATGTTGGCGGACGTAGGGCGCCCGTTGCCCGGCCGTGTTGGCGGTGAAGGGCGTCGAATGGGCGATGCCCGCAAGAGGAAAATCGATATGTCCGCCAAGACCTTGATCATCGCCACTGCGGCGCTTGCGGCTTGCACCGCCATGACCCTGCCGGCCTTTGCGGCCGGTGGCGACGGCACCGGCCCGACCCCCGCTGACAAGCCCCCGATTGCTGCGCCGACGGTGCCTGCGCGCGCCACGATCATGTTCAACCTGCTCGACACCAATCACGACGGCGCGGTCGACAAGGACGAGTTCGCGGTTCTGTCGAACGCGACCTTCGAGGCGCTCGACACCAATCACGACGGCAAGCTGACCCCCGATGAGCTGCGCGGACGTTTCGGCGCGGTGCTCGGCGAGCGCGGCGGTCGTGCCGGGCCCGGCATGGGCTGGGACCGGGACGGTCGCGGTGGGCGCGGGATGATGGGCCGCATGGGCTTCGACGGCCCGCGCGGCGCCGGCCCGCGCGGTGCTGGTCCGCTGGGTCTCGGACCGCGGCTGACCTTCAACGACATCGACACCAATCACGACGGTGTCATCTCCGCCGACGAGTTCGCGGCTCACATGCCGGGCCCCGGCTACGGTCCGCGGCGGTAACAAGGGCGACGCACTCGGGGCGAGCTGAGGGAGACCGATGGAATGGCTCATGACGCTCGCCCCGGTGGCCACGTCGCAAAAGACGCGACGCGAACCGGCTTCTGCCGGTAAGATCGAGGCCACCGGGGGGCGACGCTCGTTGGAAACGAATGCCGGCACGACCGATGAGGTGCTGGTGGCGGCTATCGCCGCCGGCGATCAGCGTGCCTTTGCCGAGATCGTGCGTCGCCACGGTGGCCGGCTGAAGGCGCTGGCGTTGCGTTTCAGCGGCGGGGCGGCGGAAGCCGACGATATCGTGCAGGAGACCTTCTGGAGCCTGTGGCGCAATGCCAGCCGCTGGCAGCCGGGTGGCCCGCCATTTGCCGCCTACCTGACGCGGATGACGATCAACCGCGCCATCGACGGGGAGCGCAAGAAGAAGACCCGGCGCTTCTTCGGGCTGGACGTGGTCGAGGACGCCGCCGACCCGGACCCCGCGGCCGACGAGAAGTTGATGGCCAGCGGGGCGCTCAAGGCGGTTACCCGCGACATACAGGAATTGCCCGCACGGCAGCGAGCAGCCATTCTGCTGACGGCGGACGGGGAACGATCCAATGCCGAGATCGCCCAAGCCATGGGACTGTCCGTCGGGGCGGTCGAACAGCTTCTGGTCAGGGCGCGGCGTGCGTTAAGAATGCGACTCGCGGAACGCGAGGCGCAAGGGGGACTGGAAACATGAACCTCGAACGATTTGAAGAAACCTTGAGCCGGTATGGCGGAAACCTGGCACGGTGGCCGGCAGCCGAACGCGCCGAAGCCGAAGCGCTGATGGCGGCCGATCGGCGGGCGATGGCGCTTCACGCCCAGGCGGCCGAACTCGACGCTCTCATCAGCGCGGCGGTGACGCCGGTGGCCATGGACGCCGCGGCGATGGGTCGGATCATGGCCGGCATCGACCACCACAGCCATCGTGACCTGACGCTGCAGCCGACGCGGCGCCTGTTTGCCTGGGCCAGCGCGGCGATGATGCTCTTCCTGGTCGCCGGCTTCGCCGCCGGCGTGGCGATCCCCTCCAACCAGGGTGAGGATACGTTGGCCGGGCTGATGTTCGGTTCAAGCGTCAGCACGTCCGCCAACTCCGGGAGCGTGCTATGACGATCCGTGGCCCCTTCGCGGTCACGCTGCTCGTGGTGCTGTTCGTCTCACTGGCCGCGAACGTGATGATAGCCGGCTTCGTCGTTTCGCGCGTAGCCGACTTCAGGCCGGGCGGCGGCCCCGGCGAGATCGATCGGATCGTGGCACTGGGTATCCGCGCCTTCCCGCGGGAAATCCAGGGCGACATCATGAATCAGACGCGCGCCCATCGCCGCGAGTTCCGCGCCGGCCTCGACGCGGTCCAGGCGGCGCGCCAGCGCATGTTCGCGGCGATGCGCGCCAATCCCTTCGACCGCGCCGCGCTCGATCAGGCCTTCGCCGACGTCCGTTCGACCACCAACGACGTGCAGACGATCGGCCAGACCATCGTCGCCGACGCCATCGCCAACGCCCCGCCGAACGTGCGGGCGCGGATCAGGCCGCCGCGCGGCCCCTTCCCGTAAAGCATCGGACGAGGCAGCGCCGACTCAGCCGCCTTCTGCCGCCGCCAGGCGTTCGGCGCGCTGGCGTTCGACCTCCGCCCGCTTCGATGCGATCGAGGCGCCGATCACGCCCACGGTGACGATGGCGATGAGGATCGTGCACACCGCATTGATTTCCGGCGTCACGCCGAGACGCACCTGGCTGTAGATCTTCATCGGCAGCGTGGTGGCGCCGGGGCCGGTGGTGAAGCTGGCGATGACCAGATCGTCGAGCGACAGGGTGAAGCCCAGCATCCAGCCGGCGATCACCGCTGGGAAGATGATCGGCAGCGTGATCACGAAAAATGTCTTGAGCGGCGGGCAGCCGAGGTCCAGCGCGGCTTCTTCCAGGCTGCGGTCGAAGGTGACCAGCCGTGACTGGATGACCACCGCCACGTAGCACATCGAGAAGGTGATGTGGGCGAGCGTGATGGTCCAGAAGCCGCGTGCGACGTTGAGGGAAACGAACAGCAGCAGCAGCGACAGGCCGGTGATGACATCGGGCATGACCAGCGGCGCGTAGATCATGCCGGAAAACAGCGAGCGTCCCTTGAAGCGGCCGAAGCGGACCAGCGCCACCGCGGCAAGAGTGCCGAGAACCGTCGCCACAGTCGCCGAGAGGAGCGCCACGCGCAGCGTCACCCAGGCGGCGTCGAGCAGGGCCTGGTCGTGCAGCAGTTCGCCATACCATTTGGCCGACCAGCCGCCCCACACCGTGACCAGCTTGGAGGCGTTGAACGAATAGATGACCAGCAAGACGATCGGCGCGTAGAGGAACGCCAGGCCGAACGTGACGGAGGTGAGGTTGAAGCGGGAGAAGCTCTTCATTTTTCCCGCTCCGCGCGGACCTGCTCCTGGTTCTGGAACAGCACGATCGGCACCACCAGGATGAGCAGCAGGATGACGGCGACGGCGGAGGCCAGCGGCCAGTCGCGGTTGGAGAAGAACTCGTCCCACAGCGTCTTGCCGATCATCAGCGTGCCGTTGCCGCCGAGCAGATCGGGGATGACGAATTCGCCGGTGACCGGGATGAAGACAAGGAAGCAGCCGGCGACGACGCCGGGCAGCGACAGGGGGAAGGTGATCTTCCAGAACGCCTTCAGCGGCGGACAGCCGAGGTCGGCTGCCGCTTCCAGCAGCGACACGTCCATCTTTTCCAGCGCCGCATAGAGCGGCAGCACCATGAACGGCAGATAGGAATAGACGATGCCGATATAGACCGCCCAGTTGGTGTTGAGGATGGTCAGCGGGTGGTGGATGACACCCAGCCAGAGAAGAAGCTGGTTGAGCAGCCCCTCCTTCTTGAGAATGCCGATCCAGGCGTAAACGCGGATCAGGAACGACGTCCAGAACGGCAGGATGACCAGCATGAGCAGGGTCGGCTGCCAGCGCCGCGGCGCCCGCGCCATGCTGTAGGCGAGCGGATAGCCGATAAGGAGGACCAGGACGGTGGAGGCGACGGCGATCCACAGGCTCGACAGGTAGGCCTTCCAGTAAAGCGCGTCGGTGGTGAGGAAGGTGTAGTTGTCGACCGTGAACTTCTTCGCCTGGTCCCACAGGGCGGCGAAGCCGGCGCCGAGGTGGAAGGTGGGGAAATAGGGCGGCTGGGCGAGGATCGAGGTGGAGAAGGAGATCTTCACCACGATCAGGAAGGGAATGAAGAACAGCACCAGCAGCCAGGCATAGGGAATCGCCAGCACCAGCCAGCGCGCCCAGCCGGTTCGCTTGCGCGCGTCGGGGGGAGCGGTGCCTGGCTCACTCACGGCCATCGGTGTCCCCCCCTGAGCGCAGCGCTGCCGTTTTGGTCCCCTCTCCCCAGCGGGGAGAGGTGACGAGCCGCGCTGCGCCCGGGAAACGGAGGCAGACTTGGGTTCGCCCGTCCGTCATTTCGTCAACACCACGCCGCCGTCGCGCGACCAGCTGAGCCAGACCTTGTCCTCCCAGGTGATCGGCCGCTCAACCAGACGCGTTGCATTGGCGACGGTCGCCTTCAGCGTGGCTCCGGTCGCCAGGCGCACGTGATAGATGGAGATGTCGCCGAGATAGCCGATGTCCCAGACTTCGCCGGACACGGCGTTGACCGAGCGGTCGCCCGGCGGCGACAGCGAGACGCCGATCTTTTCCGGCCGCACCGCAAACCAGGCGGTATCGCCGACTTCGGCCTGAAGCTCCTGCCGGTCGACCTCGATGATGGCGCCGGTGCCAGCGCAGGCCAGCCGGACGGTGCCGCCTTCGGCGGAGACGATGTTGCCTTCGAGGAGATTGATATTGCCGATGAAGTCGGCGACATAACGCGAGTTGGGCTGCTCGTAGATCTCCGACGGCGTGCCGATCTGGACGATCTTGCCGTGGTCCATCACCGCGATGCGGTCGGCCAGCGTCATCGCCTCTTCCTGATCGTGGGTGACGATGACGAAGGTCATGCCGAGATCGACCTGCAGATCGGACAGCTCGAACTGGGTTTCTTCGCGCAGCTTCTTGTCGAGCGCGCCGAGCGGTTCGTCGAGCAGCAGCACCTTGGGCTTCTTGGCGAGCGAGCGGGCGAGCGCGACGCGTTGGCGCTGGCCGCCGGAGAGCTGGTGCGGCTTGCGCTTGGCAAAGGGCGTCAGCTTGACCAGCTTGAGCATCTCGGCGACGCGCCCGGCGATCTCGGCCTTGGGCATGCCCGCCTGTTTCAGGCCGAAGGCGACGTTCCCCTCGACGGTCATGTGCGGGAACAGCGCATAAGACTGGAACATCATGTTGCTCGGGCGCCGGTAGGGCGGCACGCCGGCCAGCTTCCTGCCGTCGAGCAGGATGTCGCCGACCGTTGGATCGTCGAAGCCGGCGATCATGCGCATCATGGTGGTCTTGCCACAGCCGGAGGGGCCGAGCAGGGCGAAGAACTCGCGCTCGTAGATGGCCAGCGAGATGTCGTCGACGGCGGTGAAATCGCCGAAGCGCTTGGTGACGTTGTGAAACTCGATGAAGGGCTTGGCGGTGGGATCATTCCACGGAGCGAACTTCCGCCGAACCGGTCCGATTGCCGTCTTCGCCATCACGACCCCCCCCGAAATCGGCGGCGGCGCCTGCGTCGCGCCGCCGCCAGATCAATCGATCACTGGCCGGTCTTGACCGACGTCCACAGCCGCGTCCACAGACGCTGGACGTCCTGGCCGGGGGGGGTGGTGGTGAACGTCTTGTCGAGGACCGCCTGAGGCGGATAGATGGCCGGGTCGCCGATGACGTCCTTGGCGAGCAGGCTCTGCGAATCCTTGTTGCCGTTGGCGTAGTAGACGTAGTTGGAATTCGCGGCGGCCACCTTCGGGTCCATCATGTAGTTGATGAAGGCGAGTGCGTTGTCGGGATGCGGCGCGTCCTTGAGGATGGCCATCGAATCGAACCACATCAGCGCCCCTTCCTTGGGGATCGAATAGGCGATGTGGACGCCGTTCTTGGCCTGATCGGCGCGATCGCGCGCCTGGAACACGTCGCCGGAATAGCCGATCGCCATGCAGATGTCGCCGTTGGCCAGCGCGTCGATGTATTCGGACGAATGGAACTTCTGCACATAGGGCGTAACCGCCTTCAGCGCGTCAGCCGCCTTGTTGAGGTCGTCCGGGTTCTTGGAGTTCGGATCGAGGCCGAGATAAGCGAGCATCGACGGGATCACGTCGTCCGGCGAATCGAGAAAATAGACGCCGCAGCTCTTGAACTTCGAGATGATCTTGGGATCGAAGACCATCGCCCAGGAATCGAGCGGCGCATCGGGCATGATCGCCTTGATCTTGTCGATGTTGTAGCCGATGCCGGTGGTCCCCCACATGTAGTCCTCGGCGTACTTGTTGCCGGGATCGTACGCGGCAAGGCGGTCGGAGATGAATTTCCACTGGTGACTGTCGTTGGGCAGCTTCGACTTGTCGAGCGGCTGCAGCACACCGGCCTGGATCATGCGTTGCAGGTTGGGATTGGTCGGCACGATGACGTCGTAGCCGGACGCACCGGCATAGACCTTGGCCTCCAGCGTCTCCATGGAATCGTAGACGTCGTAGGTGACCTTGATGCCGGTCTCCTTGGTGAAATTGGCCAGGGTATCGTCGGCGATATAGTCCGACCAGTTGTAGACGTTGACCACCTTGTCCTCGGCCGAGGCCGATGTGGCCACGAAAAGGGCAGCAGTGGCGAGCAGGAGGGCAGAGCGCGCGAGCATTTCGTTCTCCTTCAGACGACCGGCCGCAAGCCCCCAACACGCCCGACGGCGCCGGTTTCGGCCGATTACCACTCCACGTTAAGGTTGATCGCGAACGGCGACAACCGCTTCTTGGGCTCGCCATGCTAGAAACGGGCCGGCCGGCAACCGGCCGGGCACCCTCCGGTTGCCAACTCTGGCGATTCTGCGCAAGATCGCAGGACCGCGCCTTTTCTCTCCGCCGCAGCCGCCGGGCTCTGCGCATTGCCGGCGGTTGGGCGACAACTTCAGGTGAACCGTGGCACGCAAGAAGAAGTCCCCCGCCGTCTCCGACCGGACCCGGGGCGTCGCATCGCTGACAGAGGCACAGGCCTGGATCGCCGCACGCGACATCGAGGATATCGAGTGCATCGTTCCCGATCAGGCCGGGGTGGCACGCGGCAAGATGATGCCGGTGCAGAAGTTTCTCGCCGGGCCGACCATGGCGATGCCGGTCTCGATCTTCACCCAGACGATTGCCGGCGACTGGCCGCACGACGACGAGACCTTCCAGAACGACAGCGCCGACCAGGACATCCACCTGGAGCCGGACTTCTCCACCCTGTCGGTGGTGCCGTGGGAGACCGACCCGACGGCGCAGGTCATCCATGACGCCTACCATGCCGACGGGCGGCCGGTGGAGATCGCGCCGCGCCAGGTGCTGCGCCGGGTGATCGAGCTCTACCGCAACCGCGGCTGGGTGCCGGTGGTGGCGCCGGAGATCGAGTTCTACCTGGTCAAGCCGAACAAGGACCCGGACTATCCGCTGGAGCCGCCGACCGGCCGTTCGGGGCGGCCGGAAACGGCGCGACAGTCCTATTCGATCGCCGCGGTCAACGAGTTCGACGACCTGTTCGACGACATCTACGACTTCTCCGAGCAGCAGGAGCTGGAGATCGACACGCTGATCCACGAGGAAGGCGCGGCGCAAATGGAGATCAACCTGCGCCACGGCGATCCGCTCATGCTGGCCGACCAGGTGTTCCAGTTCAAGCGCACCATCCGCGAGGCGGCGCTGCGCCACGACATGTACGCCACCTTCATGGCCAAGCCGATGAGCCGCGAGCCCGGCTCGGCCATGCACATCCACCAGTCGGTCAACGACATGGAGACCGGCGCCAATATCTTCTCCGACAATGCCGGCGACCCGACGCCGGAGTTCTTCGCCTTCATCGGCGGCTCGCAGAAATACCTGCCGGCGGTGACCTGCATCATGGCACCCTATGTCAATTCCTACCGGCGGCTGATCCGCTCCGGCTCGGCGCCGGTCAACACGATGTGGGGCTACGACAACCGCACGGTCGGCCTGCGCGTTCCCCATTCCACGCCGGCGGCGCGGCGCATCGAGAACCGCATCCCGTCCTCCGACGCCAATCCGTATCTGGCCATCGCCGCGTCGCTGGCCTGCGGCTATCTCGGCATGACCGAGGGGCTGATGGTCTCCGAGCCGGTCGCCGGTTCGGCCAACGAGTCGGATATCGCGCTGCCGCGCGGCCTGCTCGAAGCGGTGGCGCTGTTCCAGGAATGCGAGGAACTGGCCGAGATCTTCGGCGAGCGCTTCGTCAACACCTATCGCGCCATCAAGCAGGCCGAGTTCGAAACCTTCATGCAGGTGATCAGCCCGTGGGAACGGGAATACCTGCTGCTGAACGTTTGAGACGAGGCAGAAGGATGAATGCCGCCTTCCAAGAAGCAGTTGCGGACGTTCCCCGGCTTTTCGGCCTATTGAGCAAATGCGAGCCCTTCATCGAGAAGGGCATTGCTTCTCAGAGAGGGAAGGCTGGCATCTACGTCTTCTTTGAGGATGGCAAGCCAGTTCATGTTGGACGCACGCGGAATCTGCAGGCCCGTCTGCGAGGCCACACAACGACAAACAGACGTGCCCCCGCTTCGTTTGCTTTCAAACGAACTAGGCGCATTTTGAAGAAGTTCGCCACCTACAGACCGGACGGATCCCGGTCTGCGCTCATGCGCGATCCCGAATTTGCCGCGGAGTTTGATCGACAGCTCGCGTCAGTGAAATCGATGCATGTTCGGTTCGTGGAGGTAGGCGATCCGATCAAGCAATATCTGCTTGAGTTGTATGCAACGCTTGAATTTGGACTCCCTATTGATGAGTTCGACGTTCACTAGCGCCGAAGCAGCGTCACCAGGAGCTCACTGTCATGCCCAGGACGATCGATCTCGCCACAGCGCCGGTGAGCGCCGGCACGCTCTATCCGCCGCCCTTCGACGCGCCGTGCCGCGCCCGCCATCGCATACGGCTGGGCGATGCGGCGGGGCTCACCCAGTTCGGCGTCAATCTGTGCACCCTGCCGCCCGGCGCCTGGTCGAGCCAGCGCCACTGGCACAGCCATGAGGACGAGCTGATCTATGTCGTCTCCGGCGAGGTGACGCTGGTCACCGACGACGGCGAGGAAACCTTGAGCGCCGGCGACGCGGCCGGCTTCAAGGCCGGCGAGAAAAACGGTCACAGCTTCCAGAACCGCTCGGACAAGGACGTGGTCCTGCTCGAGATCGGCTCGCGCTTCGAAGACGACATCGCCATCTATTCCGACATCGACATGAAGACGACACCCGACGGCGCCTATGTCCACAAGGACGGCACGCCGTACCCCAAGCAGGAGCGCAGGAGCGGGTGACAGGCACCCACGTTCCGTCCCTCTACGCCGCGACGGCCGATGCCGGGCTGAGCTTTCCGCCGCTGAGCGAATCGGTTCGCGCCGACGTCGCCATCGTCGGCGGCGGATTCACCGGCCTGTCGGCGGCGCTGCATCTGGCGGAAGCCGGCGTCGATGTGGTGCTGGTCGAGGAGAACCGGATCGGCTGGGGGGCGTCGGGGCGCAATGGCGGCCAGCTCCATAGCGGCCAGCGGCGCGACCAGGACTGGCTGGAAGCGCATCTCGGGATGGATGCCGCCCGCCACCTGTGGGGGCTCGCCGAAGAGGCAAAATCCACCACGCTCGGCCTGATCGAGAAGCACGCTATCGCCTGCGACTGGCGGCCGGGTCTGATCGAGGCTGTCCACCGCGAGCGGCTGACTGCCGACGAGATCGCCTATGTCGACACGCTCAGGCGCGACTATGGCTATGACGCCGTTACCTGGCTCGACCGTGCGGCGCTTGGGCAGGCCATCGGCACCGAGGTCTATTTCGGCGGGCGGCGCGATGCCCGTGCCGGCCACCTCGATCCGTTGAAATTCGCGCAAGGGCTGGCGCGCGCCGCGCAACAGGCCGGCGCCCGCATCTTCGAGGGCACGCGGGCGGTCAAGGTAAGCGGAGAGGCGGCGACGGGGTTCAGGGTCGCGTGCACTTCCGAACCTGCCGAATCCGGCATGGAGCCCCCTCACCCGGACCTTCGGTCCGACCTCTCCCCAACGGGGAGAGGTAAGGCTGCGGCCAGCATCTCGGCCGACATCGTCGTTCTCGCCGGCAACGGCTATCTCGCCGGCATCGACAGCCAGGTCGAAGCGCGGGTCATGCCGATCGACAACTACATCGTCGCCACCGAGCCGATCGGCGCCGGCAAGCCGGGCGGCCTCATTCCCGGCGGCGAGGCGGTGTCGGACACACGCTTCGTGGTCTACTACTTCCGGCCGAGCGCCGACGGGCGCCTGGTTTTCGGCGGCGGCGAGACCTACGGCAACCACGGCCGCGGCAATGTCGCCGAGCTGGTGCGCAAGCATCTCGCCCGCGTCTATCCGCAGCTTGCCGACGCGCCGCTTGCCTATGCCTGGGGCGGCACGCTGGCGATCACGCTCAACCGCCTGCCCTATATCCGGCGCGTGCGACCGGGCGTCTATGCCGCGGCCGGCTATTCCGGCCAGGGTGTCGCCATCGCTCCCTTCGCCGGGAAGATCCTCGCCGAGGCCATTGCTGGAAACCCCGGAAAACTCGATGCTTTCGCGGCCCTGCCGGTAACCACATTCCCGGGAGGGCCACTCCTGCGCTTCCCGGCGCTGGTCGCGGCCATGACCTGGTACCGCCTGCGCGACAGCCTGTGACGGTCTGACGGTTTCGGTTCGCCATAGCGCGATGTAGAAGACGCGCGCCTATGGGGCTGCCGCCATGTCCGAGACCGCCATTGCCGCTGCCACGACCCAATCCGGCATGGACCCGCGCCGGCGCGCCCTCGCGCTGTGGGTGATCCTGCTCGCCTTCGGCATGGACCTGCTCAATTCGACCATCGTCAATATCGGCATCCCCTCCATCCAGCGCGAACTCGGCACCAGCTACGCCGCCATCCAGTGGATCGTCGCCGGCTATCAGCTCACCTTCGCGCTCTTTCTCATCACCGGCGGGCGGCTCGGCGACATTTTCGGCTATCGCAAGATCCTGCTCATCGGCATGGGCGGATTTGCGCTCACCTCGGCGCTTTGCGGCTTCGCCGTCTCCAGCGAAATGCTGGTCGCCTCGCGTCTGCTGCAGGGCCTGTCGGCCGCGCTCATGGTGCCGCAGACGCTGGCCATCATGCAGGTGATGTACCCGACCTTCGAGGAGCGGCAGCGTGTATCGGCGCTCTACGGCGCGGTCGCCGGCATCGCCACCGTCTCCGGACCCATCATCGGTGCGCTGCTCATCACCGGAAATCCCTACGGCTTCGGCTGGCGCACCATCTTCCTCATCAACCTGCCCTTCGCGGTCGCGGCCGTCAGCCTCGGGCTCGTCTATCTGCCCGTGCGCAAGTCGCCGCACCCGCTCCACGTCGATGGGGTCGGCGTCGGGTTGATCCTCCTCGCCATGCTCATGCTGATGTTCCCGCTGATCGAGGGGCGCCAGCTCGACTGGCCGCAATGGGCGTTCGTCTCGATGGCGGCCTCGCTTGCCATCTTCGGCCTGTTCGCGCTGAGCCAGATCTGGAAGGACCGCCGCGACGGCTCGCCGCTGGTCGTACCGCACCTCTTCCGCGCGCGCTCCTTCGTCGGCGGCATCACCATTTCGCTCGCCTTCTATGCTGTGGTCGCCTCCTTCTTCCTGGTGCTGACCATCTTCCTGCAGATCGGCATCGGCTACGACGTGCTGACCGCCGGTCTGACCAGCATTCCCTTCTCCCTCGGCATCGGCATCACGGTGACCATCGCCCAGGGCGTTCTGGTGCCGCGCTTCGGCCGCAACACGCTGACCGCCGGGCCGCTCATCATGATCGTCGGCTTCAGCCTGTTCATGATCGAGATCGCCGTTTACGGCGGCGCGCTGTCGCCATGGGCGGTGGCGCCGGTGCTGTTCGTCACCGGCATCGGCATGGGCTGCGTGGTGGCGCCGATCTATCCCTTCATCCTGGCGCAGGTGCCGGTGGCGGATGCCGGCTCGGCGTCGGGCGTCATCAATGCCGTCGGCCAGGTTGGCG
This sequence comes from uncultured Alphaproteobacteria bacterium, assembly GCA_963762605.1. GTDB lineage: Bacteria > Pseudomonadota > Alphaproteobacteria > Rhizobiales > Kaistiaceae > CAVSRC01. The sequence goes on from CAVXLJ010000017.1 coordinate 322,665, forward strand.
GCGCCGTCGGCGTAGCGGCGGTCGGCGTCATCTTCTTCGGCCTCATCGGCAGCCAGGCGACGATCAGCGTCGACAGCGTGCGCGGCGACCTTTCCTCCGAGTTGACGGCAGCCGGGATGCCCAATGCCGCGGTGCCCGCAATCGTCGCCTCCTTCGAGACCTGCTTCCACGACCGCGCCAACGCCAAGGACCTCTCAGAGGTGCCAGAGAGCTGCGCTCGGGCTGAAGAAGCCCAGGCGGCGTTCGCGGCATCCGATCCGGTACAGGCCGCACGGGTCGCCGCTATCATCGCGCGGCACGCACGCGTCGCCTCGCAACGCAACTTCTCCACGGCCATGGAACAGACGCTCGTCTGGCTGGTGGCCGGGCTGGTCGTCGTCTCCCTGCTCACATTCCTGCTGCCGCGGCGGCCCAAGCGGCGCGAGGAGGAGGTCGCCGAGGCCGGCGCCGAACCATAGAACCGCCTGGCTGGCGGCGACGGCAACGCCGCGGTGTTGGCTGCCGCGCGCTTCCGCTCTCCTGCCGCCTGTCCGCGCGTCCCGCGCCCGTGTCCGGTGCGGCGATCCTGCGCATGCGCCCGTTTGCTACCGAAATTTAATCATACGAACGATTGACTTATTTAATCAGTCGATCGTATGAACTATATCCAGCAGCAGCTCATGGCGCGCGCAATGGCTCAACACCGACCAAAACCGGAAACTGGAATGGAACAGGCAAGACCCGTCAGAGCGCCCGCAAGGGACGCCGGTGACGCATCGCGCGCCGCCTCGCCGCACTACCGGCGCGCCCGGCGCGACCGCGGCGCCGAGACCCGCCAGCAGCTCATCGAGGCGGCGCTCGACGTCTTCGGCCGCCTCGGCTACGAGGGCGCCAGCACGCGCGAGATCGCCAAGGCGGCCAACGCCAACCTGGCGGCGATCGTCTATCACTTCGGCGGCAAGGAGGCGCTGCACATCGCGGTCGCCGAACACGTCGTCGCCAGCATCCTCGCCAAGATCGGGCCGAACCTGGCCTTGGCCGTCGAACCGGCGGCGACCGCGACCCCGGCCGCAGCCCGCGAGACGCTCCACCGCCTGATCGAGACGATGATCAACACCCTGCTCGGCACGGCGGAAGCGGAGCGCTGGGCGCGCTTCCTGGTGCGCGAACAGATGTATCCGACCGCCGCCTTCGAGGTGATCTACCGATTCATGAGCGGTGCCACGGCGACGGCAGCACACACCGTCGCCACCATTCTCGGGCGCCCCGTGGACGAAAGCGTCCGCCTGCGGGTCTTCACCATGCTCGGTCAGGTGCTCGTCTTCCGCTTGGCGCAAGCCCTTGTGCTCAGGCGCATGGAGTGGACCTCCATCGGCGAGCGTGAGCGCGACGTGATCAAGCAGGTCGTCCATCAGAACATCGATGCCATTCTGGAAGGAGCCAAGTCATGAGGCGGCGGATTATCGTTCTGCTGATCCTTGTCGTTGTGGTGGCCGGCGGCGGCGCCTGGTGGTGGTTCGGCCAGAACGGCAACGGCAACGGCCCGCTGGTGCTCTACGGCAATGTCGACCTGCGTCAGGTCGACCTCGCCTTCAACGAGAGCGGGCGGATCACGCAGGTGCTGGTCGACGAGGGCGCCAAGGTGAAACAGGGCGAGGTGCTCGCCCGCCTCGACACCAGCCTAATCGCGCCGCAGGTCGCACAGGCGGAAGCCAATGTCGCGGCGCAGGCGGCGGCGGTGGACAAGCTGCACAACGGCTCGCGTCCCGAGGAGATTGCCCAGGCTGAAGCCAATGTCGACGCGGCACGCGCCAACGCCCACAACGCCGCGCTGACCTACAACCGCCTGATCACGCTCAAGGACAGCCCCAGTGGCAGTCCGTCCGTCACCCAGAGCCAGATCGATGCCGCCAAGGCTGCCAAGGATTCCGCCGACGCCCAGCTGGAAGTCACCCAGCAGGTGCTGATTCTCGCCAAGGCTGGCCCGCGCAAGGAAGACATCGCCCAGGCGGAAGCCCTGCTCAAGGGGGCGCAGGCCCAGCTAGACCTGCTCCACCAGCAGATGAAGGACGCGACGCTGGTCGCGCCGTCCGACGGCATCATCCGCTCGCGCCTGCTCGAGCCGGGCGAAATGGCGTCGGCCGCCAAGCCGGTCTTCTCCATCGCCATCGTCACGCCGAAATGGGTGCGCGCCTACCTCTCCGAGCCGGATCTCGCCAAGGTCGCGCCCGGCGCAAGGGCGACCGTGACGATCGATGGCGACAGTCAAAGCTTCACCGGCCATATCGGCTTCATCTCGCCGGTGGCGGAGTTCACGCCGCATGCCATCCAGACCGCGGAGCTGCGCACCAGCCTCGTCTATGAGGTGCGCGTTCTGGTCGACGATCCGAACGACGTGCTGCGTCTCGGCATGCCGGCGACGGTTCATCTGGCGGGCGAGCCGGCGCAGCAATGACCGATCCCGCCCCCGTCATCGAAGGCCGCGGCATAACCAAGCTGTTCAAGCGCGCCAGCGGCGAGAGGGTGACCGCTCTCGACGGGGTCTCGCTGGCCGTCGAGCATGGCGGGCTGACGGCGCTGGTCGGACCTGACGGCGCCGGCAAGACCACGCTCATCCGCCTGATGGCGGGCCTGCTCACCGCCGATGCCGGCGAACTGCATGTGCTCGGTATCGACATTGCCCGCGATCCGCAGGCGGTGCAGGACCGAGTCGGCTACATGCCGCAGAAGTTCGGACTCTACGAGGATCTCACCGTCCAGGAAAATGTCGACCTCTATGCCGATCTTCACGGCGTCACCGCCGAGGAGCGCCGCCAGGTCTATCCGCAACTCATGGACATGACCGCACTTGGTCCGTTCACCAAGCGGCTTGCCGGCCGCCTCTCCGGCGGCATGAAGCAGAAGCTCGGTCTCGCCTGCACGCTGGTGCGCGCGCCCGACCTGCTTCTCCTCGACGAGCCGACGGTCGGCGTCGATCCGCTGTCGCGCCGCGAGCTGTGGGAGATCATCCTGCATCTGGTCAACGATCGGGGCCTGACGGTGCTGATCAGCACCTCCTACCTGGACGAGGCGGAACGCTGCAAGCACGCGATCGTCATGCACGAGGGCACGGTGCTGGCCAAAGGTCCGCCGAGCACGATCACCGCGGCGGCGGCCGGACGCGCGTACCTGGCGACGCCGCCCGCGGGCCAGCCGGCGCGGCTGTTGCAGGCGCGGCTTCTCGACGACCCCAATGTGACCGATGCGGTCCCGCAGGGTGGCCACGTGCGCCTGGTCAAGGCAGATGGCGGCGTTCTGGCCGGTGTCGATGTGACTGCGGTCAAGCCGCGCTTCGAGGACGGCTTCATGGTGCTGCTGCACAAGGCGGCGCAAGCCGGCAAGGCCGCATCGCTGTCGCTCGGTCGCCCGACCAAACGGCACACCGACGACACGGTCGTCGAAGTCAGCGACCTGGTGCGCCGGTTCGGAACGTTCACCGCCGTCGACACCATCAGCTTCGCGGTGAAGACCGGCGAGATCTTCGGTCTGCTGGGCCCCAACGGCGCCGGCAAGACCACCACCTTCCGCATGCTATGCGGCCTGTTGCCGGCAACCAGCGGCACGCTCAGGGTCGCCGGCGTCGATCTGAGAACGGCGCGGGCGTCGGCCCGCCAGCGCATCGGCTATGTGGCGCAGAAGTTCTCGCTCTACGGCCTGCTCTCGGTCACCCAGAACCTCGAATTCTTCGCCGGTGCCTACGGTCTCTCCGGCCGCCGGCGCAAGGAACGCATCGACTGGGCGATGGAGCAGTTTGATCTCCGCCCCCTGGCCAGGCTGCCCAGCGGTCAGTTGCCCGGCGGCTACAAGCAGCGCCTGGCCATGGCTGCCGCGCTCATCCACGAGCCGGAGATCCTGTTTCTCGACGAGCCGACCAGCGGCGCCGACCCGCTCGCCCGGCGCGAGTTCTGGCGCCGCATCACCGCGCTTGCCGAGGAAGGCGTCACCGTCATCGTCACCACCCATTTCATGGAAGAGGCCGAATACTGCGACCGCGTCGTCATTCTCGACGCCGGCCAGGTGCTGGCCCGCGGCACGCCGGCCGAGATCCGCGCCCGCGCGCCGGAAACCGAAGGCCACGATGCGACCATGGAGGACGCCTTCATCGCCATCGTCGAGGAAGCGCGGCGCGAGCACGGCCGCCCGGGCGAGAGGAGCGCGGCATGAGCGACGCGACCCTCTCCGCCTCCGCCCCGCCCGGTTCGCCGGCGCCTGCCCACCGATCCGGGGCGGCGCGGCGCGTGCGCGCCCTGATCGTCAAGGAAAGCCGCCAGATCCTGCGCGACCCGAGTTCGATCGCGCTCGGCATCGTCATGCCGGTGATCCTCATTCTTCTCTTCGGCTATGCGCTGTCGCTCGACGTCAAGAACGCGCCGATCGCCCTGGTGATCGAGCAGCCGTCGGCGATGGCGAACGAGGTCGCCGCCGGCTTCCGCCTGTCACCCTATTTCGACGCGCAAACGGTGACCTCGATGGCCGAGGCGGAGAAGCTGATGCGCGCCCACGAAGTGGACGGCATCGTGCATTTGCGCGACGACTTCGCCCGCAATGTCGCCAATGGCAGCGCCAAGGTGCAGGTGCTGCTGCACGGAACCGACGCCAATACCGCGCGTATCATCGAAAACTATGCGCTCGGCGCCATCGGCATGGCCGGACAACGGCTGGCGGCGCAAGGCGGCCCGGTTGTCGGCAACGGCCCGGTCGCGCTCAGGAGCCGCATCTGGTTCAACGAGACCGGCGACAGCCACTATTTCCTCGTTCCCGGCCTGATCGTGCTGATCATGACGCTGGTCGGCGCCTTCCTGACCGCGCTGGTGATGGCGCGCGAATGGGAACGGGGAACGCTTGAGGCGATCTTCGTGACGCCGGTCAGGGCGACCGAAATCCTGCTCGGCAAGATCGTGCCCTATTTCGGCCTGGGCATGGTGGGCTTCGTGCTCTGCGTCATCGCGGCCGAAGTCCTGTTCCGCGTGCCGCTGCGCGGCTCCCTGGCCGTACTGACCGGCGTATCGATGCTCTACATGCTGGTTTCGGTCGGCTTCGGACTGTTCATTTCCTCGGTCACCAAGAGCCAGTTCGTCGCCTCGCAGATCGCGCTCATCGCCTCCTTCCTGCCGGCCATGCTGCTCTCCGGCTTCCTGTTCGACATCCGCTCGATGCCGGTGGCCTTGCAGATCTTCACCTACATCCTGCCGGCCCGCTATTTCGTCACGCTCCTGCAGACGATCTTCCTGGCCGGCGACATCTGGCGCGTCATCCTGCCCAATACGGCCGTGCTGGCGTTGATGGCGTTCCTCCTGCTTGCCGCCACCCATCGCGCAACACGCAAGAAACTCGCCTGAGGCCCGTCCATGAAAGACAGCTTGCTGCGCATCGTGAGCCTCATCCGCAAGGAGGTGCTGGCATTGCTGCGCGATCCGCGCAGCCGCGTCATCCTCTTCCTGCCGCCGCTGTTGCAGTCGTTCCTGTTCGGCTACGCCGCCACTTTCGACCTCAACCACGCCCCCTACGCGGTCTATGACGAGGACCACGGCGCTGCATCGAGCGACCTTCTGGCACGTTTCGACGGTTCCGGCGTGTTTGAACGGGTCGCCACGATCGAGCGTGCCTCCGACATCGCCAGGCTGATCGACAACCGCGATGTGCTGGCGGTGGTGCGCATCGCGCCCGATTTCTCCCGCCGGCTTTCCGCCGGTCAACCGGCCGATATCCAGGTCATCGTCGACGGCCGCAACTCCAACACCGCCGGCACCACCGTCGGCTATATCAACGCCATCGTCGACAGCTTCAACGCGGACTGGCGGGCGGCGCACGGCCTGACCAACCCGCCGGTCACGGCGAGCGTGCGGGCCTGGTACAACGGCAACCTCGAGACAAGCTGGAACATGATCCCCGGCCTGATCGGTACCATCACGCTGCTCCAGGTGTTGATGCTGACGGCCCTGTCGGTAGCGCGCGAGCGCGAGGATGGCACCTTCGACCAGTTGCTGGTCACCCCCATCCGCCCGGCCGAGATCATGGTCGGCAAGGCCCTGCCCTCGATCGTCGTCGGTCTCATCCAGGCGACCATCATCTTTCTGGTGGCGCAACTGTGGTTCCAGATCCCCTTCGCCGGATCGCTGATCACCCTCTACAGCGGCCTTGTCCTGTTCGTCATCGCCGCCGTCGGCATCGGGCTGTTCGTCTCGTCGCTGGCGGCGACAATGCAGCAGGCGATGCTCTTCTCCTTCGTCCTGCTGATGCCCTTCATCCTGCTCTCCGGTCTGGCGACGCCGATCGGCAACATGCCGGAGGTGTTCCAGGCGCTCACGCTGATCGACCCGTTGCGCTATGCCATCGACATCACGCGCCGGGTCTATCTGGAGGGCGCCAGCCTCACCCAGCTCGTCGGCAATCTGTGGCCAATGGTCATCATCGGCGCGGTGACGCTGCCGATCGCGGCCTGGATGTTCCGCAATCGGCTGACCTGAGAATCAAAGAGCCCGGCCGGGGCCGGGCTCTCGATCCGTGCGTCCGCCTATTTCGGCATGGTCGGCGGTGCCGCGACGTAATAGGGCGTCTTGGGCTCCTGGCCCGGCGGCACGTAGTCCGGCATCGCCGCGCCGGGATCGCCCAGCGACTTGACGTAACGGTAGAACGAGCGCAGGTCGCTCTCGTCCATGGCGTTGACGTTGTAATAGGGCATCGGCGGCCGCGCCGTGAACGTCTTGGCGAAGTGGACGAACTCGTCCTCGCTCATGTCCTTGAGCTTCAGCCGGATGTTGGCCGGGTAGGTCGTGCCCCACGGGCCCATCCAGCCGATAGCCGTTCCGGTCAAGGCCTTGGCCGGATCGATCTTGCCCTGCGATTCGTTATAGCCGGCGGTGTGGCAGTCATTGCAGCCGCCGATGATCGACACCTGACGGCCGCGCTCGACCGAAATGTCTCCGGGCGCCGCCTGGGCCGCCAGCGGAACCGCTGAAACGCACACAACTGCCAACAAGAGCGACAAACGCATCTTCTTCCCCTCCTCGGTATTGGCGCAGCCGGTCGGGGCCACGCGAACCGCGGAAGCTAGTCCCGGCCGGGCCGGAACGCTGTGACCGAAATCACCGTCAAGAATTCGCTGCGGCCAGCGAATCGGTTGTCACTGCGAGGGGGAGGACAATCTGGGCGGTGAGGCCGCCCTCGGGCCGGTTCGCCAGGATGACATCGCCGCCGTGAGAGCGGGCCACCGAACGCGCGATGGTGAGACCCAGGCCGGCGCCGCCGGTCTCGCGGTTGCGCGAGGCCTCCAGCCGGTAAAACGGCCGGAAGACAATCTCGACATCCTCCTGCGGGATGCCCGGGCCGTCATCGTCGACCGCAATGCGGATCGCGGCGGGATCGAGCACCAACGAAACGCGGGCACGGTGGCCATATTTCACAGCATTGTCGATCAGGTTGGCGATCGCACGGCGCAGGCTCACCGGCCCGGCCAGGCATTTCAGACGCGGCGGCAAGTCCGGCGAAAGGGTCAACGTCACGTGTGGCATGTCGCTGCACAGCGATTCGAGCAGCGAGATCAGGTCGATCGATTCGCGCGCCTCGGGCTGGGCGGTGTCACTGGCGAAGGCGAGCACCGAGCGGGTCATTGCCTCGATGTCGTCGAGGTCGGCAAGCATGCGGGCGCGCTGGTCGGCGTCCTCGATAAACTCGGCGCGGAGCCTGAGCCGGGTGACCGGCGTCCTGAGGTCGTGCGAAATGGCGGCGACGAGCTGGTCGCGGTCGCCGATGAAACGGCGCAGCCGCCCCTGCATGAGGTTGAAGGCGTGGGCGGCGGCGCGCACCTCGCGCGGCCCGTTCTCGGGCAGTTGCTCGGCATTGATGTCGCGGCCGAGCCGCTCCGCCGCGTTGGCGAGCAGCGCATAGGGGGCGGTCAGGCGGCGCAGCGCCCAGATCGAGCCGATGAGCACGAGGGCGATGACGACCATCGTCGCCAGCATGGCGTGGTCCGACCACAGGCGTGGCGATGGCGCCACCGGAACGGTGAAGTTGGCCCAGCTGCCGTTGCCGAGCTGCACCGAGACGAGATAGGCGTCGTCGAAAGCGTAGTGCTGCTCGATGTTGGTGAGGAAGCGTTCGACGGGGCCGGCATCGTCGCCGGGCGGGTCGGCGACGGCGCTCGACTCGGCGACCACCGGACCACGGCCGACGTCGACCTCGGTGACGCCGGAATCGCCGAGGCGCGTCTGCAGAACGTCCTCCAGCTCGGCGATCTCGTCGTCGCTGGCGCCCTTGCTGGTGGCAATCGGCTTGGCGCCGACCGACACCTGCAAGGTCGGCGTCGACAGCGCGTCGGCAAGTTCGTCACGGCTCTGCACTGGCTCGGCGGCGATGGCGCGCGACAGCGACGATACCCGCTCGGCCAGGTGGAAGAAGACGTTCATGCGGGCATTGAGAGCGCGGTTCTGCAGAATGACGCCGACCGTGGCGAGCTCGGCGACGACCAGCCCGGAAATGACGATGAGCAGCGCCCAGGCAGCCAGACTGTCGGGCAGGAATCGCCTCACGCCAATTCGACCTCCGGCGTGAACATGTAGCCGTCGCCGCGCACGGTGACGATCATTTCCGGCGCCTTGGGATCGGCCTCGATCTTCTTGCGGATGCGGCTGACCTGCACGTCGATGGAGCGGTCGAAGGGCGCGGCATCGCGACCGCGGGCAAGATCGAGGAGCTGGTTGCGGCTGAGCACGCGCTGCGGGCGCTCGGCAAAGGCGATGAGCAGCTCGTATTCGCCGGTGGTGAGATCGACGATGAGGCCGTCGGGAGCCTCCAGCCGGCGGCGGCCGAGGTCGAGCGACCAGCCGGCAAAGCGCATGCGCTTGGCCGCGCCAGCCGGCTTGCCGGTTGTCGCGGACGCACTGGTACGCCGCAGGATGGCGCGCACACGCGCCAGTAGCTCGCGCGGGTTGAAGGGTTTGGCGATGTAATCGTCGGCGCCCATTTCGAGGCCGACGATGCGGTCGGTCTCGTCGCCCATGGCGGTCAGCATCAGGATCGGGACGGATGAGCGGGCACGCAGGTCGCGGCAAAGCTCAAGGCCGCTTTTGCCCGGCAGCATGAGGTCGAGAATCACCAGATCGATGCCGCCGGCAGCCAGTACCGCCTCCATCGTCCGCGCATCGGAGGCGGCGGCAACCGTGTAGCCGTGCTTGACGAAGAAGCGCGAGACCAGGTCCCTGATTTCGCGGTCGTCGTCGACGATGAGAAGCTGTGGCGTGGCGCCCACCGTGATGCCCGCCCGGGAAGAGGACGTGGTGCCGTCGGAAATTGCCGGCGATTCCGGCGAGCAGATTTGCTCGGCCCGGATCGCGGCAAAATTCGGGCAAGCACGTCACGCGCCGGCAGGCCGCCGGCGCGTGACGAAAGCTCAGTCCGGCGTTACGCCTTGCAGGCGGCGTCGGTCTTCATCGCCGCGGTCGCGGCCGACTTGGTCTTGTAGGTGTCCTTGCCGACCATCGTGAAGGTCTTGCCGTTCGGCTTGTGGCTGGTCACCGAGCACTTGTGGGTCTTGGCGTTCTGCTCGACATAGTAGGTCGTGGCGGCGAAGGCCGGCGCGACGAGGGCAGTGGTGAGCGCGGCGGCAACGAGAACCTTGCGAAACATGGGGTAGTCTCCGATTGCGGTTGATCCCCGCCGGCGGATGCCGGGTTCGGGGTGTCGCCCCCGGGCCCCATGGGCATGTTCGCCTGGGGCCGGGCGATGGCGCGGAGACCACCACGGTTCTGTAAGCCCAATGTTTCGCGTTTGTCCTCGGTTTGTAACCGCGTGTTTCAACCGGTCGCGGCGCGGCGGGTCGCCGGCTTGGCCGGGCCCTCGATCGGCGGCACACGTCGGGTGAGGCCGAAGCGTTCGCGCATGATCCAGCGCGTGGTCATCAGCGTTGCGGCCGCGGCGAGGCCGGAGGACAGACCGATCCAGATGCCGATGCCGGCGAGATGCATCCAGAAGCCGAGCAGGAGAGCGACGGGCAGGCCGACGCCCCAATAGCCGAGGCCGGCCAGCCACATCGGCACGCGCGTGTCGCCCAGGCCGCGCAGCATGCCGGCGCCGGTCACCTGGGCGCCGTCGACGATCTGGAAGATGCCGGCCCAGACCAGATAGGAGGCGGCAAGGCCGGCGACGGCGGCATCGGTCGGGCTGGACCAGTCGAGGAAGAGGCCGACGAGCTGGTGGCGGAAGGCGAGGATCAGGGTGGCGGTGCCGCAGGCATAGACCAGCGCCGTGCCGTAGGCCGACCAGCCGGCGCGGGCGATGCCTGCGACGTCGCGGGCACCGTAGGCGCGGCCGACGCGCACGGTCGCGGCGGTGGCGAGGCCGAGCGGCACCATGAAGGTCAGCGACGGGATCTGGATGGCGATGGCGTGGGCGGCGAGCGCCGAGGCGCTGATCAGACCCATGAGGAAGGTCGCCGCGTTGAAGGTCGAGGATTCGAAGGCGAGCGTCACGCCGATCGGCACGCCGACCTTCCAGATGGCACGGAAGCGTGGCCAGTCCGGCCGCCAGAAGCGCCCGAACAGGTGGTAACGGCGGAAGCGCCGGTCGCGGTTGATGAGCAGCGCCAGACCGCCGGCCATGTAGATGTTGGTGAGCGTGGTGGCGATGCCGGCGCCGGGCAGCCCCAGAGCCGGCAGGCCGAAATGGCCGAACATCAGCGTCCACACGAGGACCGCATTGACGATGAGCGCGCTGCCGCCGATCCACAGTGCCGATAGCGGCCGCTCCAGCGCCGAAACGAAATTGCGCAGGATCGCGTAGAACAGGAAGGGCAGGAATTGCCACTGGAAGGTGTGCAGATAGGAAGCGGCGTTGGCGGCGATAGCCGGTTGCTGGCCGAGTGCCAGGAAGATCGCCTCGGCATGCCACAGCAGCGCCCAGATCGGCAGGGCGATGGCGATCGCCGTCCAGAAGCCCTGGCGCACGGTGCGGCGCACGTCGCGCACCGAATGGCGGTTACGGCCGAGCTCGATGGCCACCAGCGGTGCTGTCGCCGTGACCACGCCGATGGCGAAGATGAGGAAGAAGAAGTTCAGGTTGACCGCCAGCGCGCCGGCGGCAAGCGCATTGGGGCCCAGCCAACCCATCATGACCACATCGGTCGTCGCCAGGCCGACCTGGGCGACGTTGGTCAGGACGATCGGCCAGGCAAGCGCAAGCGTAGCGGAGATTTCCGCGCCCCACGTCCCGCGTGAGGGCGCCGCCTCAGAGCCTTCCATGACAGTCATGGAGCGAGCTTCTAGACCCGCGCGCGGAGCCGCACCACCCCCGCCGGAACGAGGACGCGGCCACCGTGTCGTGGCAGCCACGTCCCCGCTGGAATCCGCCTATCGTGGCCGGCAGGTCGCCGCGTAGCCGCCGCCGCGCGACCAGGTGATGGTCTCGGCATAGCCAACCAGCACGTCACCTCTGCCGACATAGCGGGCGCCGCGGTTCGAGGCGACACGGCGCAGCGTCATCGGCGGCGCGCCCGCCTCGGTGACGATCACCCGGGCGTTGGCATCGTCGAAAAGGACGCTGATGAAGCTGCCGTCGTCACAGGCAAAGGGAATGGTGCCGGAGTCGGGCGAGGGAATCGGCGGCCCGGAGAAAGCCGGCGGCGTTGCGACAACCGGCGGCGGGGGGCTGCAATAGGCGAGAAACGGACCGGCCTGGGCGGCGCTGCCCTTGAGCGACAGGGTATAGGGTGCGGCCGAGCCAATGCGGATGGTGAGAGCGCTCCCGTGGATGATCGCCTGCCATAGCGGATCGTCGGTCTTGAGCTTGATCAGCGGGTTGGACAGGCGGCTCAGTTGCGACACGTCGGAGCCGGTCGCCCGATAGCTGCCAGCGAAGCTGCCGGCGGAGAAGCTGACGGTCACGGCCCTGCCCGGCTGGACCTCGGGAGAGCTGCGTCCGAGCGCCACGGTGGCCTGGTTCGAGCGCGGCGAACAAACCGCGGTGAACTCGCTGTTGTCTGAGTTGGGCACGGCGAAGGCGAGGCTGCCGTTTTCCCTGGTCGAGGAGAACGTCCACACGGCATCGCTGGTAACCGGCGCCGGCGCGCCAGCCGCGGGAGGCGGCGGTGGCGCCGACGGCGGTGTCGCGCCGCCGGCAGCCAGCAGTCGCACGTTCACGTTCCAGTCATTGGCGCAGATGTCGACGGCGCGGGCGATGCGCCTGCCGTCGGAGAGCACCAGGCCGAGATCGCGTGGGCAGGCGATGCCGTCCGCGCCCGGCGCCACCAGGATCTCCACGGCGCTGCCGACGCGCCGGTTGATGGCGACCGGCTTGCCGGCCATGAAGACGCCGTCGATGGTGACATTGGGGTCGTCGACACTGATCGTCACCGGCTGGATGCCGGCCGGTTGGGCGGCGGCGGCCGGTGCAGGCGGTGTGGGGGTCGGCGGCGCGGGCACGGCAGCGGTCGAGAACGGCACGGTCACCTGGGCACCGTTGGTGCAGATATTGGTGTCGATCGTCGCCACCGTGCCGTCGGAGCCGGCGAAGGCGATATGCTCGGCGCAAGGCACCGGGCCGCCGGGATTGTCGACGCGGAAGAAGGTGGCACCGCCGCCCTGTCCGGCGACGGGCAGTGCCTCGCCGTTCAGGCTGGCGCCGGTGACGGTGACGCCGCTCTTGTCGCTGCGGGCGCTGAACAGGCGGCTGTCGGCATGGGCAACACCTGCCAGCAACACGACGGCGACCGCGCCGGTCGATAGAATCTCAACAAAACGGGACATCCCGTTCTCCCCATGAAGGTCCTGCCCACCCTCTGATACGGCCATTTGCGCCAAAGCGTGCGGGTCTGACAAGCCCGACAAGGATGGCGAGATCGCGGCGGCGCTCAGCCCGCCAAGCGAAAGCGGTTTTCGGGCAGGCCGGGGACGTCGACGGTGAGTGCATAAAGGCCGCCAGACAAGCGTTCGTCGGGCCGCCGGGCGCTGGTGATGAACAGCGTGTTGAGCTGCGGGCCGCCGAAGGTGCAGGTGGTCACGTTGGTCACCGGCATCTCGACGATGCGGTCGATCTCGCCGGTGGGCGCGATGCGCACGATACAGCCGCCGCCATGGCGCGCGTTCCACAGATATCCCTCGCGGTCCATCGCCGAGCCGTCCGGCAGGCCGCGGTCGAAATCGGTGAAGAACGGGCGGTCCTTGGCGATCCGGCCGCTCCTCAGGTCGTAGTCCCACAGGAAAATCGTGTTGGCGAGCGTATCGGCGGAATAGAAACGGCTGTTGTCCGGGCTCCAGCAGAAGGTGTTGCTGATGCCGATGCCGCGCTTCTCCGTCGTGCACACCCCGGCGGGGCTGACGCGGAACAGCGCGCCCAGGTCGTCGCGCTCGATGGGAAGATCCTCGCCGTCGCTGCCGACATTGTTGGCCATCGAGCCGACCCAGAAATTGCCGGCCGGGTCGGGACGGCCATCGTTCAGGCGCACGCCGGCGCGGCCGCGCTCGGGATTGGCAAAATCGGCGCGGGCGTCGTTGGCCGGCTGCCACAGGATGACGTGGCTGCCGAGCGCGACGATCAGGGTGTCCGGGCGGTCGGTGAGACCGAGGGCTGTCACCGGCTCGGAGAAGAACCAGTTCCTGACATTGCCGGTTTCCGGCTCGAAGCGATGGATGAGGAAGCGGTTGATGTCGACCCAGTAGACGGCTTTATGGAGGGCGTGCCAGACGGCCCCCTCGCCCGTCCCGTCGCCGGACGGAACCACACATAGCGGTGAACGCATGTTATCCCCTCACGCCGCACTGGCACTGGTCGTGCAACGAATCCTCTGCCAAAAGGCTTCCCGTCAGTGTAGACCGCAGCCACCGGAACCCGAAATCCGTCGGGGACTTGCCTCCTCCCATCTGCCGCCTCCGGAGTTCTTGCCGCCATGACCAGCCGCATCATTGCCGTCGAACCGTTCGATTTCGTCATTTTCGGCGGTGCCGGCGACCTCGCCTACCGCAAACTGCTGCCGGCGCTCTACGCGCGCCATCTCGACGGGCAGATCCCGACGGTCACCCGTATCATCGGCGTCTCGCGCCGGCACATGAGCAACGACGACTACCGGGAGGCGACGCGCCAGGCGCTTGCCGAGCACGTTCCCGGCGGTACCAGCGACGATACCGTGCTGCAGACCTTCCTCAACCGGCTGTATTTCGTGCCGGTCGACGCGACCGCGGACGCGGGCTGGGACGATCTCAGCAATACTCTCAGGGAAGGCCAGGAGCGCATCCGCGCCTTCTACCTCGCCGTGGCGCCGGAGCTGTTCGGCACCATTTGCGCCAAGATCGGCAACAAGGGCCTGGTGACGCCGCGCACGCGGGTGATCATCGAAAAGCCGATCGGCCACGACCTCGAATCGGCGCGCGAGGTCAACGATCTCGTCGGCCGCGTCTTCGAAGAACGCCAGATCTACCGTATCGATCACTATCTCGGAAAAGAGACGGTGCAGAACCTGATGGCGCTCAGGTTCGGCAACGCGCTGTTCGAGCCCCTGTGGAACGCGGCCCATATCGACCACGTCCAGATCACGGCGGCGGAGAGCATCGGGGTCGGCGGCCGCGAAGGCTATTACGATCAGGCCGGTGCGCTGCGTGACATGGTGCAGAACCACATGATGCAGCTTCTCACCCTGATGGCGATGGAGCCGCCGACACGCATGGACGCCAATGCCGTGCGCGACGAGAAGATCAAGGTGCTCAGGGCGCTCAAGCCGGTCGACGGCAGCAACATCGCCCAGCTCGTGGTGCGCGGGCAATACCGCTCCGGCGTCGGCGCCCAGGGGCCGATGGCGAGCTATACCGAGGATATCGGCAACCCGGACAGCACCACCGAAACCTTCGTCGCGCTGAAGGTCGAGATCGAGAACTGGCGCTGGGCGGGAGTACCGTTCTATCTGAGGACCGGCAAACGCCTGCCGGTGCGCACCTCCGAGATCGTGCTCACATTCCGAAATATCCCCCACTCGATCTTTGCGCCGAGCGTCGGCGCCATCGAATGCAACCGCCTGGTGCTGCGCATCCAGCCCGACGAAGGCGTCAAGCTATGGCTGATGATCAAGGACCCCGGCCCCGGCGGCATGCGCCTGCGCTATGTGCCACTCGACATGAGCTTCGCCGAAGCTTTCGGCGTCCGGAACCCGAATGCCTATGAGCGCCTGATCCTCGATGTCATCCGCGGCGACCAGACCCTGTTCATGCATCGCGACGAGGTCGAGGCGGCATGGGCGTGGATCGACCCGATCATCGACGCCTGGGCGGCGAACAGCGAGGGGCCGCGGCACTATCCGGCCGGCACCTGGGGACCGACCGCCGCGATTTCGCTGATCGAGCGCGACGGGCGCACCTGGCACGACGACGACGCGTAGACGCCGTGCTCTGGGCGATGCTCGGGACGATGGTGGCGATCTGGGCGGTCATCGCCGCCCCGTTCGCGCTGGTCTTCGTCCTGCGTCGCCGCAAGGCCAGGCGTGCGAGCCTGTCCATTCGCGCACCCGGGACCGGGGCGCCGCGCTGAGCCATCGCCCGGCGGCCCGCTCCTTGCTAGGCCGCCATCGGATTTTCACGCTCGGGCCGTAGACCGGCCCTCAATGTCCACGCGCACGGCCACCGCGGCCGCCCCGAGGAGTCCGCCATGAGCCTTCATTCCCGCATCGGCGAAGTCACCGAACGCATTTCCCGGCGCAGCCAGTCGTCGCGCGACCAGTATCTGGAGCGTACCCGCAGGGCAGCGGAGACCCGGGTCAGGCGCGGCAAGCTCTCCTGCTCGAACCTCGCCCACGGCTTCGCCGCCTGCGCCGTTTCCGACAAGGCCAAGCTTGCCGGCGACGCAACGCCCAATCTCGGCATCATCACCGCCTATAACGACATGCTGTCGGCGCATCAGCCCTATGGCCGCTTCCCGGACATCATCAAGCAGGCGGCGGAGGCGGCCGGCGGCACGGCGCAGGTCGCCGGCGGCGTGCCGGCCATGTGCGACGGCGTCACCCAGGGGCAGACCGGCATGGAGCTGTCGCTGTTCTCACGCGACACGATTGCCATGGCCGCGGCGGTCGGCCTGTCGCACGACATGTTCGACGCCGCCGTCTTCCTCGGCATCTGCGACAAGATCGTGCCGGGTCTGATGATCGCATCGCTGACCTTCGGCCATATCCCGGCGGTGTTCATCCCTGCCGGGCCGATGCCCACCGGCATGCCCAATCTCGAACGCTCCAAGGCACGCCAGCTCTATGCCGAGCGCAAGATCAGCCGCGAGGAATTGCTGGAAGTCGAATCCAGATCCTACCACGCGCCCGGCACCTGCACCTTCTACGGCACCGCCAATTCCAACCAGATGCTGATGGAGATCATGGGCCTGCATCTGCCCGGCGCCACCTTCGTCAATCCGGATACGCCACTGCGCGATGCGCTTACCCGCGCGGCGGCGAAGCGGGCGCTTTCCATCACCGCGCTCGGCAACGCCTATACGCCGGTCGGCGAGATCGTCGACGAGCGCACCATCGTCAACGGCGTCGTCGGCCTCACCGCTACCGGCGGTTCGACCAACCACACGCTGCATCTGGTCGCCATCGCGCGGGCGGCCGGCATCACGCTCACCTGGGACGATTTCGCCGACCTCTCCGAAGTTGTGCCGCTGATCGCCCGCGTCTATCCGAACGGCGCGGCGGACGTGAACGACTTCCACAAGGCCGGCGGCATGCAGGTGCTGATGCGCGAGCTTCTCGGCGCCGGGCTCCTGCACGAGGACGTGCGCACGGTATGGGGCACGGGGCTTTCCGGCTATCTGCAGACGCCGGAACTCGATGGCGACGGCGGCATCGTGTGGCACGAGAGCGCCAGGACGAGCGCCAACGACAAGATCATTTCCACCATCGCCAAGCCGTTTTCGCCGGAAGGCGGGCTCAAGCTCCTGACCGGCAATCTCGGCCGCGCGGTGATGAAGGTGTCGGCGGTCGACCCGGAGAACCAGGTGGTCGAGGCGCCGGCCATGGTTTTCAACTCGCAGGAAGGTCTGCGCGAGGCCTTCAAGGCCGGGCGGCTGACCAAGGATTTCGTCGCCGTCGTCCGTTTCCAGGGGCCGCGTGCCAACGGCATGCCGGAGCTGCACAAGCTGACGCCGACGCTGGGCCTCTTGCAGGACCGCGGCCTCAAGGTGGCGCTGGTCACCGACGGGCGCATGTCGGGCGCCTCGGGCAAGGTGCCGGCGGCCATCCACGTGACGCCGGAGGCGGCCGAAGGCGGCGCGCTGGCGCGCATCCGCGACGGCGACGTCATCCGCATCGACCCGCGCACCGGGACGCTGGCCGTCATCGCCAATGCCGCCGATCTCGCGGCGCGCGCGCCGATGGCGCCGGACCTCTCGTCCAATCAGTACGGCAACGGCCGAGAGCTGTTCCGCATGTTCCGCATGAACGCCCAGCCGGCGGAGATGGGCGCGGGGATTCTGTAGGCGCTAGGCAGCACCGGGCGCGGTAGCCCGCGCCCGCCACGCTTCGACGTTGACGCCGCGGATGAGCAGCCACAGGCAGAGCGCGACCTCGGAGACGACCGGCACGACATAGAGCGGCATAACCGTGTCGGCATAAGCGGGAAAGAGGAAGAGCGTGTAGCTGCCGATGAGGTAGACGGTGCCGGCGGCCATCACCAGCCAGCCCAGCGCCCTGGGCAGGTAGCCGGAGCGGGCGACGAGAAATCCGAGAACCAGACAGCTCAGGCCGAAGAAGATGAGGCCGAGGTCGTAGCCGTGGCCGTGCATATCGAGCGCCAGCGCGACCAGCGCATGGAGCTGGGCCGGTTCGAAGGCCACCGCGTGGCCGGCGCCACCCAGGAGCAGCAGCGCGGCATACTGGTTGAGCAGGCTCGCCGCGATGACCGCCGTCTGGATCAGCCTGAGAGCGGCGGCGGTGAGCGCCAACGTCGCGTTCACCGGCCGCAGCAGAAAGAAAAGCAACACGGCCAGCGCCACATCGCAGAGCGCCATCACCGAATCGGCGGCGAAGCTCAAGCGGAACAACCCCTCGGAAGCGAGGATATTGGCGGCCGTCGTCTCGGCATCGCCGGCAACGATCAGACTGCCGCGGACGACGACCTCGCTCCACAGGCCGAAGACGATGATCGCCAGATAGAGGACGCCGGCCGTGCGGGCGTAGGGCTGCGGTGAAGTCGTGATGGCATGCGCTTGGCTGTGCATGTCTGTCTCCGAGGTCACTGGGCTGCCCCCACTATACGGAGCGAGAGCGCCGTGCCAACCCGTGCTCAGCCCGCCAGGAAGTTCGAGCCGACGACCAATGCGCCGGCGGCGAGCAGGATTGCCAGCACGATGCGGTCGAAATGGCGGTCGCCGAGGCGCCGGTAGAAGCTCTTTCCGGCGTAGGCGCCAATCAGCGTCGCCGGCAAGGCGAAGGCGAGCGCGCGGAACAGGTCCACGGTGAAGAGGCCGGCAACCGCATGGGCGACCACCGATATGGCAAGGATCGCCATGTTGAAGGGCTGCAGCACGGCGCGGCGCGCATCCTTGCCCCAGTCGCGCAGGCCACTCCAGATCGCCGGCAGGGCGCCTGAGAGGCCGGCGAGCGCACCGAGGATGCCGCCAATGAAACCGACGACGCCGTCGGCTGCCGCGCTCTCCGGAACCTTCAGTTTCACGCGCCCCGACAGCATCACCAGGCTGTAGGCGACGATCAGCGCGCCGACCCAGAAGCGGAAGGTGGCGACATCAATGCCGGTGAGCAGCGCGGTGCCGACCGGAATGCCGACCAGTCCGCCGATGATGAAGGGGGCGAGCCGGCGCGTGTCGATGGCATGCACGATCAGCGACACCGACTGGAGGTGGGCGGCAACCGCGCAGATGGCGGCAAGCGAGGCGGTATTGGCCGGCGACAGCGCCAGCAGCCACAGCGGAATGGCCGCCATCGCCAGGCCAAAGCCGCTGAGGCCGTTGGCAAAACCGCCGGCGAGCCCGCCGGCGACGATCCACACGATGTCGGGACTCATGTCGCCGCTCCGCGTTGTGGCTGGATCAGGTCCCAGCGATTGCCGTAGAGGTCCTCGAACACCGCCACAGTGCCGTAGGGTTCCTCGCGCGGGGCTTCCACAAAGGTTACGCCGTTTTCCGTCATCGCCTTGAAATCTCTGGCGAAATCGTCCGTCTCCAGAAACAGGACGACGCGCCCGCCGGTCTGGTCGCCGATGCGCGCTACCTGTTCCGGCGACGTCGCCTTGGCGAGCAGAAGGCGGGCGCCCCGGCCGCCCGCCGGGGCGACCACGACCCAGCGTTTGCCACCGCCGAGATCGGTATCCGCGATGCGGTCAAAGCCGAGAACGCCGGTGTACCAGGCAAGCGCCTCGTCATAGTCGCGCACGACGAGGGCGACAGTGGCGATGGCTTGCGCGGGCGGGGAGTCCATTGCGCCTGTCTAGGGCGGCAAGCCCCCGCGCGCAATCGCCGGACGGCGCGCGTCAGGCCCGCCGGCGCGCCCAGGGACGCGTGCCGGCCGGCACCTCGTTGCCGTTGTCGAGCGCCGGCTGGAGATAATGCGTCATCTCAGGCCGCTCGCCTTTGGAGAAGGCGGCGAGGAGGACGGGATCGTCGGTGAGGAAGGCGTCGATGCCGACGCGCGCCATAAGCGGCACCTGGTCGATGATGTAGGTGCCGACCGCACGGATCTCTCCTTGATAGAGGTCGCGCTCGCGGAGCAGGCGCGCGACGGAGAAGGCGCGGCCATCGGCATATTTGGGGATCGTCACGGCGATGACGGGGAAGCGGCCAAGATCGTCCGCGATGTCCGCCCAGGCGCTCCCGGGCTCGATGAGAAGCCCGAGTGGCGCGCGGCGTTCGGCCAGCACGACGCGCTCCTCGCGCCAGCGTTTCAGGCTGACGATTGCCTTGCCGGCCGCGGGCAGCGGTTCTCCGTCCGCCACGATCGTCCAGTCGTCGGCGATGAAGGCTCCGCTCTTCCACAGAGGCATGGCTACGGCCCCCCTGCGCCAAACGATGTCGTTCCCGCGCAAGCGGGAACCCAGTAACCGCCAATCGTGCGGCTCGATCGCAAGCGCCTGCGGATACTGGGTCCCTGCTTTCGCAGGGACGACAGGAAAGGCGAAAGGCAACGCAAAGCCATGCTCAGATTCCGCTGCCGTCGGCCTCGAGGCCGGTGTGAATGCCGCATTCGGTCTTGTCGACGCCGCGCCAGCGGCCGGAGCGGGCATGTTCGCCCGGCGCCACGCGGCTGGTGCAGGGTTCGCAGCCGATCGAGGGATAGCCGCGTTCCACCAGCGGGTGGGCCGGCAGGTCGTGGCGCTCCATATGGGCTGTGAGATCGCCGGCAGCCCAGTTCGCCAACGGATTGATCTTGATGCGCTCGCCGTCCGCCTCGAACAGCCGCAAGCCGGCGCGCGCCGAATTCTGGAAGCGCTTGCGGCCGGTGAGCCAGGCGTCGAAGCCGCGCAATGCGCGCGCGAGCGGCTCAGTCTTGCGAATGTGGCAGCAAAGGTCCGGGTCGGTCATCCACAAGGCGCGGTGCGGGTCCTTGTCCAGCAGGCGCTCGGGCTCAGGCGTCACGCTGCGCACGTCGGTGAGCCCCAGATGAGCGACGAGCTTCGAACGATATTCCAGCGTCTCGGCGAACAGCCGGCCGGTGTCGAGAAAGATCACCGGCACGCTGCGGTCGACTTCCGACAGCAGATGCAGGAGCACGGCGGATTCGGCGCCAAAGCTCGACACCAGCGCGACGCGGCCGGGATAGAGTTCGTTCGCCGCGACGGCGATGACCGCGGCGGCATCGCGGTCTCCGTAGCGCGCATTGAGCAGGTTGGCTTCGGCTTCGGTGCCCTCCTCCGGATCGACGGCCAGCGCCACGGCGTCAAGCAGTGCCATAGAGCGCCTCATGGAACGGTGCCTGACCGAGCCGGCGATAGGTGGCGAGAAAGCTTTCCTCGGCGCCGTCGCGGACCTTGAGATAGGTGTCGACCAGCGTCTCGACCGCATCGACCACCGCGTCGGAGGAGAAGCCCTTGCCGATGATCTCGCCGATCGCGGTTTGCTCGTCGCCGGACCCGCCCAGCGTGAGTTGGTAGAACTCCTCGCCCTTCTTCTCGACGCCAAGGATGCCGATATGGCCGACATGATGATGGCCGCAGGCGTTGATGCAGCCGGAGATCTTGATCTTCAGTTCGCCGATCTGCCTCTGACGCGCCGGATCGGCGAAGCGCTCCGAGATGCGCTGGGCGATCGGAATCGAACGGGCATTGGCGAGCGCGCAATAATCGAGCCCGGGGCAGGCAATGATGTCGGTGACCAGCCCGGCATTGGCTGTCGCCAGCCCATTCGCCGCCAGCGCTTCGTGCAGCGCCGGCAGGTCATCCAGCGCGACATGCGGCAGGATCAGGTTCTGCTCGTGGCTGACGCGCACCTCACTGGCGCTGTATCGCTCGGCGAGATCGGCGATCAGTTCCATCTGGTCGGCGGTGGCGTCGCCCGGCGTGCCGCCGATGGGCTTCAGCGAGACGGTGACGATGGCGTGGCCGCTGACGCGATGCGGCACGGTGTTCTGCGCCACCCAGTCGGCCACGACCGGGTTCTTCTCCGCTGCGCGCACCAGCACGTCGCTCGTCGCGGGACGCGGCGCCATCACCGGCGGCGCGAAGTAGGCCGCGATGCGACGCAGTTCCTCGGCCGGCAGGCGCAAAGCGCCGCCGCGGATGCGCTGCCATTCCTCCTCCACCTGGCGGCGGATCTCGTCGGCGCCGGCCTCGTGGACGAGGATCTTGATGCGCGCCTTGTACTTGTTGTCGCGCCGGCCGAAGAGGTTGTAGACGCGCAGCACCGCCTCGACATAGGAGAGCAGGTCCTCCTCGGGCAGGAAGTCGCGGATGAGGTGGCCGATCATCGGCGTGCGGCCGAGACCGCCACCGACGGTGACGGCAAAGCCGAGGCGACCGTCCGCATCGCGCTTCGCGACGAGGCCAATGTCGTGGACCTGGATGGCAGCACGATCGTGGGGCGCGCCGCTGACGGCGATCTTGAACTTGCGCGGCAGGAAGATGAATTCCGGGTGGAGCGACGACCACTGGCGGAGGATCTCCGCATAGGGACGCGGATCGACGACCTCATCCGCCGCGGCGCCTGCAAAATGATCGGCGGTGACGTTGCGGATGCAGTTGCCGGAGGTCTGGATGGCGTGCATCTCGACTTGCGCGAGGCGGTCGAGGATGTCCGGGATGTCCTTCAGCGCCGGCCAGTGGAACTGCAGGTTCTGGCGCGTCGTGAAATGGCCGTAGCCGCGGTCGTATGTGCGGGCGATGAAGGCGAGCGTCCTCAACTGCGCCGGGTTGAGCGTGCCATAGGGGATGGCGATCCGCAGCATATAGGCGTGAAGCTGCAGGTAGACGCCATTCATCAGGCGCAGCGGCTTGAACTGCTCCTCGGTCAGCTCGCCCGACAGGCGGCGCGCCACCTGACCGCGGAACTGGTCGACGCGCTGGCGGACGAAGTCGCGGTCGAATTCGTCATAGCGGTACATCAGGAGGCTCCGGTCAACCTGGCGCGCTCGGCATCGCCGTAGGCAACCGTTGGCCCGCGCTCGGCGCGGATGCGCTCGCGCAGGCGCACCGGCACCGGCAGGCCGCCGGTCACCACCACGTCGATCGGGTAGGCTTCGAGAACGACCTGCGCATCGGTCTCGATCCTGGCGCAGGCGAGCCCACCCTCCAGGTCCGAACCGTCCGCGAGCACGCGTGCTTGCGCGATATCGACCGTCCAGCCGCCTTCCGAATCGAGAAAGACGACGCGGCCGCTCTTGAGATCGTTCGCGGTGATCACCTTGGCCGGGCCTTCGCTGGCTGCCTTGAACATTCTTGCGTTCCCTGTCGCGCCTGCGGCGCTCCCCGCCTCTTGGCTCAAGCGGCCAGTTCGGTAAGCGCCGATGGCGCGCCGGCGATAGCCCCGGCGGCGACCACCTCGCCGACGATGATGAGCACGGGTCCGCTGATCTCGGGGCGGCCGGCGAGCGAAGCCAGTTCGTCCAGCCGACCGGCATAGGCGCGGGCGTCGGCACGCGAGGCGTTCTCGATGACGGCCACCGGCGTTGCCGCACTGAGCCCAGCTTCGATCAGCCGTGCGGCGACCCTGGCTGCGACCGTGCGGCCCATATAGACCGCGACGGTCGCGCCGCGGAGCGCAAGGCCCGCCCAATCGGGCAGCGTCTCGCCATCGGCGCTGTGGCCGGTGGCGAAGACCAGCGACGAGGATGTCTCTCTCAATGTCAGCGGGATTTCCGCTTCCGCCGCCGCCGCAAGCGCCGCCGTGATGCCAGGCACGATGTCGAAGGAAACTCCGGCGGCACGCAGCGCGGCGATTTCCTCGCCGGCACGGCCGAAGATCAGCGGATCGCCCGACTTCAACCGCACGACGCGGTGGCCGGCGAGTGCCTCGCCGACGATCAGTCGGTTGATTTCGTCCTGGCTGACCGAATGGGCGCCTTTCGCCTTGCCGACCGAAATGCGGCGCGCATCGCGGCGGCCCTGGGCGACGATGGCGTCGGGCACCAGCTGGTCATGAATGATGACGTCGGCCTCCTGCAAAACGCGTTGGGCGCGCAGCGTCAGCAGGTCCTCGGCGCCCGGCCCGGCGCCGACCAGCGAGACGTGGCCGGACGAGCCGGGATCGATTTCCAGCGCCCGCAGTGCCTCGGCTTCGGCCTCCTGCCGGCGACCGGCAAAGACCTTCTCGGCAATCGGGCCGGAGAAGAAACGTGCCCAATAGCGCCGCCGGTCGGCGAACGAAGTCAGGGTCGCACGCACCTGGCCGCGCAGCGTCTCGGCGAGCGTGGCGAGGTCGCCCAGTGCCGGCGCCAGGGTGGCTTCGATACGGGCGCGCAGCTGCCGGGTGAGCACCGGCGCCACACCCTCGCTGCCGATGGCGACGGCGAGCGGCGCCCGGTTGACCAAAGCCGGCGTGTAGAAATCGCAGAGCTCGGGACGGTCGACGACGTTGACCGGCACGCCGGCTTCGCGCGCCAGAGCGCACACCTCGCGGTCGCTCTCCTCCGATCCGGTGGCGGCGAAGACCAGCGCAGCGCCGGCCAGGTCGGCGGCCACCGGAAAGGCGCCGCGCCAGTCGCCGTGGGCGGCGATCAGATCGGCGCCGGTCTCGCGGTCGAGCGTGGCAGCGAAGACGACGATCTCGGCGCGGGTCTCGGACAAGAGCCGGATCTTGGCGGCCGCTTCCGCGCCGCCGCCGACGATGACGACGCGGCGCCCGGCGACCTTGTGAAAGGCGGGAAATACGGCAAGCTTGCGGGCCGTTTCGGACATCGCGCGACCTCCATGAGACGCCGTCCCGGCGGCTCATGGGCGGGGCGGATCGATCGCGCAAAAGTTAAGGAGTGGCCCGGCGAGCGACGACGACGACGGTTCCAATCTCGGCAAGGCTCAGAGAAAATGTTTCCGGCCGCCGCACGCTAGGCGCAAGAAACCGGCAATGTCGCCGGAGGCTCAGGCCCGCGGGAAGGCGTGGCCCTGGTCGTCGAAGACGTGCAGCACCTCGGCCGGCGCGGCCAGCGCAATATCGCTGCCGCGCTGGAGCTGAACGTTGCCCTCGAGCTTGGCGATGATCGGCTCCTCGTAGCCGCAGTCGACATAGAGCAGGCTCAACTCGCCGAGGTGCTCGATGATGTCGAGCCGGCCGTGGAAGATCGGCGTGCCGCCGCTAGTGGCGAGCGACAGATTCTCCGGGCGCACTCCGAGCCTTCCCTTCATGCCCACGGCGCCGGCCGGGATCTTCGCCGTCACGGCCACCGGCTCGTGATGCTCGGGCCGCACACGCGCCTCGCCGTCGCCCGCTTCGATGGTGCAGGGCACGATATTCATGGCAGGCGAGCCGATGAAGCCGGCGACGAACAGGTTGTCCGGCCGATTATAGAGTTCCATCGGCGTGCCGACCTGCTCGATGATGCCGGCGCGCAGCACCACGATGCGGTCGGCGAGTGTCATCGCCTCCACCTGATCGTGGGTGACGTAGACCATGGTCACTTCTTTCATGCGCTCGTGAAGCTTGGCAATCTCGATGCGCATGGTGACGCGCAGTGCCGCGTCGAGGTTGGACAGCGGCTCGTCGAAGAGGAAGACCCGCGGATTGCGCACGATGGCGCGGCCGATGGCGACGCGCTGGCGCTGGCCACCGGAGAGCTGCTTGGGCAGGCGGTCGAGATAATCCGTCAACTGGAGGATATCGGCGGCGTTGCGGACTTGTTTGTCGATCTCGTCCTTCTTCGCCTTCGCCAGCTTCATGCCGAAGGCCATGTTGTTGTAGACGGTCATATGCGGGTAGAGCGCGTATGACTGGAAGACCATGGCGATGCCGCGCAGCGCCGGCGGCAGCTCGTTGACTTCCTCGCCGTCGAATTCGATCGTGCCCGAGGTGATCTCCTCAAGGCCGGCGATCAGGCGCAAGAGCGTGGACTTGCCACAGCCCGACGGGCCGACGAAGACCACGAACTCGCCCGACTTGATATCGAGATCGACGCCCTTGATCACTTCGACGTGGCCGAAGGACTTCTTGACCTCACGCAGCCGCAGCTCGCCCATTACAGCTTCCCTCTTTCGTCCATCGCCTAGCCGCCCTTCACCGATCCGGCCAGCAGGCCGCGCACCAGATAGCGTTGCAGTGAGAAGAACACCAACAGCGGAACCATGATCGACACGAAGGCGGACGTGGTCAGAATTTCCCAGTCGCCGCCGCGGGATCCCAGCAGCGCCCGCAAGCGCCCGGTCAGCACCAGCTGATTGTCCTGCTGGCCCAGGAACACGATCGCCACCAGAGGTCGTTCCATACCCACAGGAACTGGAAGATGGCGAAGGAGGCGAGCGCCGGAACCGACAGCGGCAAGACGATGCGCACGAAGATTTCGAAATCGGTGGCGCCGTCGACGCGCGCCGATTCCATGATCTCGTTAGGCAGGCCGGCTATGTAGTTGCGTAGCAGATAGATGGCGAGCGGCAGGCCGAAGCCGGTATGCGCCAGCCATATGCCAAGATAGGTCTTGGCCGGCACGCCGAACACATGCCCGACATCGTTGTAGAATCTGAGCAGCGGGATCAGCGACATCTGCAGGGGCACGACCAGCAAGCCGACGACGATCGAGAGCAGCAGCGCCCGCCCGGGGAAGCGCATCCAGGCGAGCGCATAGGCCGCGTAGGCCGCGATCAGGATCGGGATGACGGTCGATGGTATGGTCACCGTCAACGAGTTGATGAAGGACTGGCCGAGCCCCGCGGCGGTCAGCACCGTCTTGTAGTTATCGAGCGTGAAGGTCGGCGGCTTCAGGGCCGTGTAGAAGAGCCTGCGACCGGCGTCGGCGGCAAAGGGCGTATCCGAAGCCATCTGGTAGCTGCCATCCTTGTTGATGGTCAGCGTGCCGCCGTCCGGCAGCGGCGCCGTCGCGCCGGCCTTGAATTCCTCGGGCTTCACGATCCTGGTGCCGAAGGCAACGACACTGCCGGTGTTGCCGGAGAGCACATTGCCCTTGATCACGTATTTGCCGTTCTCCTGCACCTGGGTCGAGGGATCGGCAGAATGCGTGATGAAGTTCTGTTGGCTGGTCGTCAGGGCCGTCCACCAGCCCGAGACGGCAATCGCGTCCTTGTTGCGCAGTGAGGTCACCAGGATGCCGATGGTCGGGAGCGTCCAGATGATGACGATCAAGATGACCGAGGCATGAACAAGATACTTGCCCCACTTGCCCTTGCGGCGCTTAATCACTGCCATATCAGCGCCCCGCCTGTTCGGCGTTGAGACGCCGGATGTTCCAGATCATGATCGGTATCACCGCAATCATGATGACGACGGCAATGGTGGCACCGCGGCCGAAGTCGCCGCCGCCGCGGAACATCCAGTCGTACATCATGTTGGCCAGGACCTGCGTGTTCCACTGGCCGTTGGTCATGGCGATGACGATGTCGAAGACCTTGAGCACCGTGATGGTGATCGTCGTCCACACCACCGCGATCGAGCTCCAGATCTGCGGTACCATGATGTAGAAGAAGATGTGCCAGCCCTTGGCGCCGTCGATCGTCGCCGCTTCGATGGTCTCCTCGGGAACGCCGCGCAGCGCCGCCGACAGAATGACCATGGCGAAGCCGGTCTGGATCCAAACCAGGATCACCATCAGGAAGAAGTTGTTCCAGAACGGAATCGTGATCCACGGCTCCGGCGCCAGGCCGAACAGCTTCATGACAGCGTTGAGCAGGCCGATCTGGGGCTGGTCGGCGCCGCGATATTCGTAAATGAACTTCCAGATGACGCTGGCGCCGACGAAGGAGATCGCCATCGGCATGAAGACCATGCTCTTGGCGATGTTGCCCCACCAGATGCGGTCGGTGAGGTAGGCAATCACCAGCCCGATGAAGGTGCTCGCCGCCGGCACCACGATCAGCCACTGGATGTTGTTGACGACCGACTCCTGGAACTGCTGGTCGTTGATGGCCCAAACGTAGTTGCTGATGCCGACGAACTTGACGCCGCTGCGGCCGAAGAAGCTCAGCAGCAGCGAGTCGAGGGCCGGATAGACGAGATAGAGGCCCAGGAACAGGATTGCCGGGCCGAGGAACAGCCAGGGCCGAATGGTGGCCGAGATCTTCTGGTTGTGCGCCGCCTGTTTGGCAGGGCCGCGCGGCGGCCAGATGAGATCGAGAATCTTGTTGGCGGCGTAGAAGTAAACTGCCGCAAGCCCGGCGCCGATGACGACCGTGATGAGCGCGCTAAACAGCTGCCCCATTCTGTTCCCCCGTCCCCTCGCCCAAGGATGGCGCCGCCCCGGTTATTGTTTCGGCAAGGCTATCGGTAAAGAGCGGACGACACAACAGATGCCGAAACGCGCCGTCCTCCCCCCGAGCACGTGCAGGTCCCGGGGGAGACCCCGGAACCTGCTGTTTGATCAAGTCAGTGAGAAAGTCACTGCGTCGACTACTTGAGCGCGTCCCAATCCTTCTGGACCTGGTCGGCCATCGCCTTGGCGGACTCGCCGCCGACATAGCTGACCATGCCCTTCCAGAACGAACCGGCGCCGATCTTGCCGGGCATCAGGTCCGACGCGTCGAAGCGGAACGTGGTGGCGTTCTGAATGATCGCGTTTTCACCCTTCAGCGTATCGTTGGGATACACGTCGGTGTTGACCAGCTTGGACGGCGTGAAGAAGTTCCACTGGTTCATCGCGATCTCGGAAGCGATCGGCGTCTCCAGGAATTCGATGAAGGCGCGGGCCGCGGGCGAGTCCTTGGTGATGCCGAACAGGGTGCCGGCACCCTCGACCGGCTTGCCGAGCTTCGGCTCGCTGGCATAGGGCGGGAAGTAGAAGAAGTTCGCGTCCGTGCCGAGCTTGACGTCCTTCGGGAAGAAGGCCGGGATGAACGACGCCATGTGCATCATGTAGCAGCGCGGCGGCGAGGTGAAGAGGCCCTTGGGGGCGTCGCGGAAGTCGGTCGAAGCAACCGCTGCGGCACCGCCGTCGACGAACTTGTCGTTCTTCGCGAACCAGCCGAATTCGTCGATCGCCTTGATCACGCGCGGGTCGTTGAACTTCACGGTGTTGTTGACCCAACCGTCATAGACGTCCGGCGGATTGAGGCGCAGCATGAGGTCCTCAACCCAGTCGGTCGCCGGCCAGCCGGTCGCGGCCTGCGAGCCGATACCGATGCACCACGGCGTGCCGCCGTCCTTGACGATCTGCTCGGTCAGAGCCTTGAGCTCTTCCATCGTCTGCGGAATCTTGTAGCCGGCATCCTTGAAGTTTGCCGGGACATACCAGACGAGGCTCTTGAGGTCGGCCTTCCACGGGAAGGTGAACAGCTGCTTGTTGCCGCTCTTGTCAGCATAGGTCGACAGATCGACCCAGGACTGTCCGGCCGCGTAGTTGTTCAGCAGCCAGCTCTTCACGCTGTCGCCGAGCGGGCTCAGGTAGCCCTTGCTGGCAATGTCGGCGGCCAGGCCGGGCTGCGGGAACACCGAGATGTTGGCCGGGCTGCCGGCCTGCGTATCGATGACGATCTGCTGCTCGAACGAATCGGAACCGGTGTGCTGGATGGTGACGCCGGTCGCCGCCTCGAAATAGGCAAGCACCTTCTTGAAGCCGACCTCGTCGGCGGTCAGCCACGGGCTGAAGATCGAAAGGGTCTGACCCTTCAGATCCTGATGCGCGGCCGAAAAGTCGTGGTAGCTCTTCCAGTTGAAGGCCGGATTGCTGTCAATCGGAACAGCAAGATCGGCCGCGGCGGCTGACCCGACGGACAGTGCCAGGGTCGCAGCAGCGCCTAACAAGACATGGCGTAGTTTCATCTTAAGAACCTCCCTTGGAGCAAGTTTGGCGATGGAGTGGGTGATGTGTTCGGGTCGACGCGCGTCATTCTGCACGCGCGTCATTGCGACTACCTCCCATGAAGCTCCGGGTTGCAGGTCGATGCAAATCAACTCTGTGCCCAAAGCGCTTTGGAGCATCATGTTCGATGCCGTCGAAGCCGTCAAGCGACCCTTTGTCCGGGGCCATTTGGTCGCGCTGTGGGGATGCCGCAGCGTTTGGGTTTGGCGGTTTGGCGCAGGATTTTCCCTCTGCCGACGGCTCCTGGCCCGTCACGACGCGTGAAATCGCCGTTTCGCCCCGTTTCGGGGGGGTGGCTTGCGCGGCGTTTCCGAAAGCGCTTTGAATCGTCCAGGAGGCATGCGCCAAGAATGAGGCTCAAGGACCTGGCCGATCACCTCGGCCTGTCGCAAACGACCGTCAGCCGGGCACTCAACGGCTATCCGGAAGTGAGCGCGGCGACGCGGCAACGCGTGCTCGAAGCCGCCCAGCGCTATCACTATCGGCCGAATCCGAGCGCCCGGCGGCTGGCCACCGGACGCGCCGGCGCCGTCGGCGCCGTGCTGCCCACCGACCGCAACCTGCTGGTCGATCCGCATTTCGTCGAGTTCCTGGCCGGCGTCGGCGAAAGGCTGGTCGAGGACGAGATGGACATCGTGCTCAGCCCGTCGCGCGGCGGCGACGAAATCGGCACCTATCGGCGGATCGTAGCCGGAAACCGCGTGGATGCGCTCATCCTTTCGGGGCCGCTGGTCGAGGACGAGCGCGTGGCGCTGCTGAACGAGCTGGGCCTGCCCTTCGTCATGCACGGGCGCACCATAAGCCACAAACCCTATGCCTGGCTCGACATCGACAATGAGGACGCTTTCCGGCGCGCCACCCGCCACCTGCTCGATCTCGGCCACCGGCGCATCGCGCTCATCAACGGCAGCTCGCGTTTCACCTTTGCGGTTCATCGCGAGCAAGGCTTCCGCAAGGCACTGGCCGAGCGGGAGCTGACGCCCGACGAACGGCTGATCGGCGAGGGGGCGATGACCGACGAGGTCGGTTTCCGCCTGGCCGAGCGCTTCCTTGCCGAAGAGCCGCGGCCAACCGCCTTCCTCGTGTCGTCAATGATGCTGGCCTTCGGCTGCCTGCGCGTCATCCGCGCCGCCGGCCTCACCCTCGGCCGGGATGTGTCGCTGATCGCCCATGACGACGTGTTTCCGTTTCTCAACGCCGACCGCATGGTGCCGCCGCTGACGACGATGCGCTCGCCGATCCGGGCGGCGGGAACGCGGATCGCCGAGGTGCTGATCGATCTTCTTGGCGGACGGGCGCCGGAGACGGTCCATGAATTGTGGCCCGTCGAACTGGTGATCCGCGCTTCGACCGGACCAGCACCGTCTTGACGCCACCCGGTGGCTGCGCGACATAGCCGCGCGATGAAGGAAGATTTCGCCGCGGCTGCGCTCATCGCCGTCGACTGGGGAACGAGCAATGTGCGCGCCCGGCTCACCGATGGCGGCGGTGCTGTGCTCGCCGAGGCCCGGGGCGACGATGGCATCGCCAGGCTCGCCGCGGGCGAGCACGAACCCGCCTTCGCGCGTCTCACCGCCGGCTGGCCGCAGGTTCCGGCGATCATGGCCGGCATGATCGGCAGCCGGCAGGGCTGGCACGAGGCCGCCTATCTTGCTTGTCCCGCAGCGACCGGCACGCTGGCCGAGGCGGTCGTCCGCTTCTCCTCGGCAAGCGGCCGGCCGATTGCCATCGTCCCCGGCGTCATGCTGAAAAGCCCGTCGCGCGACGGCGACGTGATGCGCGGCGAGGAGACGCAGATCGTCGGACTCCTCGACGGCGAGCCGGGCTTCGACGGCGTCGC
Organism: uncultured Alphaproteobacteria bacterium; assembly: GCA_963762605.1. Taxonomy (GTDB): domain Bacteria; phylum Pseudomonadota; class Alphaproteobacteria; order Rhizobiales; family Kaistiaceae; genus CAVSRC01. The sequence goes on from CAVXLJ010000017.1 coordinate 353,879, forward strand.
CATCATGCCAGGCACCCACTCCAAATGGGTGAGCATCGCCGGGGGCACGATCCGCGATTTCCAGACCGTGATGACCGGCGAGTTGTTCGATCTCCTCGCCCACAAATCCTTCCTGCGCCATTCGGTGGCCCAGGAAGCGGGCGACCTGACATCCTCGCCGGATTTTGCACTTGCCGTGCGGCGCACGGTCGGCGAGGGCCTGCCGTTCCTCTCCGCCCTCTTCTCGGTGCGCGCCCGGGCGCTGCTCACCGAGGTCCGCCCGGACGACAATCTCGCCTATCTCTCGGGGCTGATCATCGGCGGCGAGATCGCCGCGGCACAGGCGAGCGGGCGGCTGACGCCGGGGACCGCCCTGCGCATTATCGGGTCAAGAGCGCTCGGCCGCGCCTATGCGCAGGCGCTCGCCATCGCCGGCACGAGCGCGCGCGTGCTCGACGGCGATGCACTGGCGCTCGCCGGCCTCATTCATCTTGCCCGCGCCATCGGTTTCCTTCCGTCCGCCTTTCGGAGTGCTTCATGAGCGACGTCTTTCGTGGCCACCGGCCGCTGATCGCCATCCTGCGCGGCATTGAGCCAAAAGACGCCGGCGCCGCGCTCGAGGCGCTGATCGCCGCCGGCATCGGTCTCATCGAGGTGCCGCTCAATTCGCCCGATCCGCTGAAGAGCATCCGTATCATGTCGCAAGCGGCAGGCAGCCGTGCCTGGATCGGCGCCGGCACCGTGCTCACGGCGGGCGAGGTCGACGCGATCGCGGCAGCCGGCGGCGGGTTCATCGTGTCGCCCAACGTCGACCGGGACGTAATCGGCAGGACCAAAGCGACCGGACTCGGCTCCTTCCCTGGCGTCTTCACGGCGAGCGAGGCACTGGCGGCAATCGCCGCGGGCGCCGACGGGCTGAAGTTCTTCCCGGCCAACCTGCTCGGCCCCGAAGGGATCAAGGCGATCGGCGTGGTCCTGCCGAAGACGATGCCGCTGCTCGCCGTCGGTGGCGTCGACGCGACCAACCTTGCCGCCTATCGCGGGGCCGGCGTCGCCGGCTTCGGTCTCGGATCGAACCTCTACAAGCCGGGCATGAGCGCCGAGGAGAACGGCCGGCGCGCCGGGGCCATCGTGGCGGCCTATGATGCCGCCGGCTGAGCCGATCATCCGCCCGGCCGCCGACGGCGACGTCGCGGCGGTGATCGCGCTGTGGCACGCAGCCGGCGTAACCCGCCCGTGGAACGATCCGGCGCACGACATCGCCTTTGCGCGCCGCGGACCGCACTCGACCGTGCTGGTGGCGGAGGTCGCCGGCAGCATCGCTGCGGCGGTGATGGTCGGCGAAGACGGCCATCGCGGCTGGGTCTACTACCTCGCCGCCCTGCCTGAGCGTCAGGGCAGCGGCCTTGGCCGCGCGATCATGGAAGCGGCGGAAGCCTGGCTTGCGGCACGCGGCATCTGGAAGGTGCAGCTCCTCATCCGCGAGGAGAACGAGGCCGTGCGCGGCTTCTACGAGCATCTCGGCTATCGCAAGAATCCCACCGTCGTCTTCCAGAAGGTGTTGAAGGATCAGCCGAAGGGCGGGTGACTCCCATTTCGGCATGTGCAGCTGCGACAGGCCGCAACCCGTGCGTTGTGCCCGGCCATCCGGGCAAGGCCACGACAGAAGCGTTTCAGGCGCCGGTGCGCGCGACCTGACGCGCCAGGCTCAGCCAACGCCCATCCGTGCCAGCAGCCGGTCCCCGCGATAGAGGTGGTGGTAGAGCGCTGCGGCAACATGCATGACGACCAGCGCGAGCAGCGTCAGGGCCGCAAGGAAATGGGCGGTCATCGGCGCGAATTGCCAGAAATCGACGAGCGGTCCGGGCGCGTGGAAAAAGAGCACGGCGCCGGCACCCGACAAGGCGAGTAACCCGATGCCGCTCGCCCCGAGAACGACAATCGCCGCATAGACAAGCAGGCGGACGACCGCTTCCGCCGACGATTGCCAGCGCGGCATCCCGGCCGGCGGTGCCGGCGGCCGATCGATGAACCACCAGACGATGCGCAGCACGGTCAGCAGCAGCACGAACAGACCGAGGGGCACATGCGCCTTGAGCAGCGCCGCCTTGACGTCGGGGTCGGCGCTGTAGGCCGCGGCGAGCCCGAGGCCGAAAAGCACGACGATGGCCGCCGCACTCAGCCAGTGAATCCAGATGGCGACCGAACCGTAGCGGTCGCTGTTACTTCTCGCAGACATTGCGCGGCTCCTTGGCACGAGGTCCCTTTCGCGGTATATATAGCATACGATGTAGATATATCGCAAGCTATGGAAATTGCCGTGGACGACCTTCCCGTCGGCTATCTGATGAACTGGGGCGGCCGGCTGCTGCGCCGGTTAGCCGACCGCCACCTGAAGCCGCTCGGCTTGACCTCGGCGCATCTGCCGGTGGTGAACGCGCTGATCGCCCACGAGGCGCTGGCGCAGAAGGCGCTGGCGCAGATCGCGGCAATCGAGCAGCCCACCATGGCGGCGATGCTCGTCCGCATGGAGCGCGACGGCATCATCATGCGCCGTCCCGACCCGAATGACGGGCGCAGCGCGCTGTTCTCGCTGTCTGCGGCGACGAGGCGAAAGATCCCGGCCATCCGCCGGGCCATCGAGCAGGTGAACCAGGATGCCTTGAGCGGCCTGCCGGCGAATGAACGCCGGCGGTTTCGCCGGCAGCTGCAGGTCATGGTCGACGATATCGAGAGGCAGCTCCGCGAAGACGCGGACGACGCAGTCTAGACCGTCAGATGCCGGCGGACCTTGTCGGGGTCCATCTCCGCGCGGGTGCCCGACAGGATGATCTCGCCACGGTCCATGACCGAGAAGCTGTCGGCGAGCTGGTGGACGAAATCGAAATACTGCTCGACCAGCAGGATCGCCATCTCGCCCTTGGTCCTCAGCCACTCGATCGCGCGGCCGATGTCCTTGATGATCGAGGGCTGGATGCCTTCGGTCGGCTCGTCGAGGACGAGAAGCTTCGGCCGCGTCACCAGCGCCCGGCCGATGGCGAGCTGCTGCTGCTGGCCGCCGGAAAGGTCGCCGCCGCGCCGGCGCAGCATGTCGGCGAGCACCGGGAAGAGATCGAAGACGTCGGCGGGAATCGAGCGCTGGCTGTTGGGGAGCTGGGCGTAGCCGGTCTTGAGGTTCTCTTCCACGGTGAGCAGCGGAAAGATCTCGCGGCCCTGCGGCACATAGGCGATGCCAAGGCGGGCGCGGTCGTGCGGCGCCATGCGGCCGAGCACCTTGCCGTCGAGCGCGATCTCGCCGCCGGCGATCGGCTGCTCGCCGATGATGGCGCGCAGGAACGAGGTCTTGCCCACCCCGTTGCGGCCCATCAGCGCCGACACCTTGCCGATCTCGGCGGAGAACGAGACGCCGCGCAGCGCCTGGGCGGCGCCATAGTAGAGATCGACATTGGTGGCCTTCAGCATGCGACGCCCCCCTTCGGTGGGCAGGCAGTCGGCAGTAGGCAGTCGGCAATCGGGAAGACGACGGCTGCCGATTGCCGATTGCCGATTGCCCGTTTGCGCAGCGAACGCATTTTCATCTCCCCAGATACACCTCGACAACGCGCGGATCGGCCGACACCTCGTCGAGCGAGCCCTGCGAGATCACCGAACCTTCGTGCAGCACCGTCACCTTGACGCCGAGCGCGCGCACGAAAACCATGTCGTGCTCGACCACGATCACCGACTTCTCGCGCGCGATCTCGCGCAAGAGCTCGGCGGTGGTTTCGGTCTCGGCGTCGGTCATGCCGGCCGCCGGTTCGTCGACGAGCAACAACTTGGGCTCCTGCGCCAGCAGCATGCCGATCTCCAGCCATTGTTTCTGGCCATGGCTGAGAAAGGCGGCGAGCACGTCGCGGCGGTCGGCCAGGCGAATGATGCCGAGGATCTCATCGATGCGTTCGGTCGCCGCGGCGCCTGAGCGGCGGAACAGCGCCGCGGAGGGTCCGCGCGGGCCGGCCAGCGCCAGGTCGAGATTGTCCCGCACCGTATGGCTCTCGAACACGGTCGGCTTCTGGAACTTGCGGCCGATGCCGAGCGTGGCGATGGCCGCCTCGTCGAGGCGGGTGAGATCGACGCTGCCGTCGAAGTAGATGTCGCCGGAATCGGGGCGCGTCTTGCCGGTGACGACGTCCATCATGGTGGTCTTGCCGGCGCCGTTGGGGCCAATGATGGCGCGCATCTCGCCGGGCTCGATGATCAGCGACAGCGCGTTCAGCGCCTTGAAACCGTCGAAGGAGACGGTGACGCCATCGAGATAGAGCAGCGAGTTCCTGGCGTGATCGTTCATTTCGCTCACTCCGCCGGATTGGGCACGGTGTCTTCGACCATGTCGGTGGTCGGCGGGGGATTGGGCGCCGGCGCCTCGGCCGCCGGCGGGGTTGCGTGGCGCTTGCGGTTCGTCCAGCCCGCGAGCGTGCCGACAATGCCCCGTGGCAGGAACAGGGTGACCGCGATGAAGAGGCCGCCCAATGCAAACAGCCAGTACGGGGCAAAGACGCCTGAGGTGAACCAGGTCTTGGCGAAATTGACGATGAGGGCGCCGACGATGGGGCCGACCAGCGTGCCGCGGCCGCCGACGGCACACCAGATGACCACCTCGATGGAATTGGCGGGTGCGAACTCGCTCGGATTGATGATGCCGATCTGGGGCACGTAGAGGGCGCCAGCGACGCCGGCCATGCAGGCCGACAGCACCCAGACGACCAGCTTGTACTTCTCCACCCGATAGCCGAGGAAGCGGGTGCGGCTCTCGGCATCGCGCACGGCGACCAGAACCTTGCCAAACCTGGAGGCGACGACGGCGCGGCTGATCAGGTAACCCAGCGCCAGCGCCAGCGCCGAGGCGAAGAACAGGGCGGCGCGGGTCGAGTCGGCCTGGATGTTGAAGCCGAGGATGTCCTTGAAATCGGTAAGGCCGTTATTGCCGCCGAATCCCATGTCGTTGCGGAAAAAGGCGAGCAGCAACGCATAGGTCATCGCCTGGGTGATGATCGACAGATAGACGCCGGTGACGCGGCTCCTGAAGGCGAACCAGCCGAAGACGTAAGCCAATACGCCCGGCACGACGAGCACCATGAGGGCCGCGAAGGCGAACATGTCGAAGCCGTACCAGTACCAGGGCAGATGCTTCCAATTGAGGAAGACCATGAAATCGGGAAGGACCGGATCGGCATAGACGCCGCGCGTGCCGATCTGGCGCATCAGGTACATGCCCATGGCGTAGCCGCCGAGCGCGAAGAAGGCGCCGTGGCCGAGCGACAGGATGCCGGCATAGCCCCAGATCAGGCCGACGGCGAGCGCCAGCAGGCCGTAGGTCAGATACTTGCCGATGAGCGGCACCAGATAGTTGGGCACGTGGAAGGGACTGCCGACCGGCGTCCACAGATTGAGCGCCGGGACAAGCGCGCCGAAGCCGACGATCAGCACCAGGACGATGAGCGCAGTGCGGTCGACGCCGCCGGAGAGAAAGCGGCCGATCATGCTTCCACCGCCCGGCCCTTGAGCGCGAACATGCCGCGCGGGCGCCGCTGGATGAACAGGATGATGAAGACGAGGATGGCGATCTTGCCGAGCACGGCGCCGGCATAAGGCTCGAGGAACTTGTTGGCGATGCCGAGCGAGAAGGCGCCGACCAGCGTGCCCCACAGATTGCCGACGCCGCCAAAGACGACGACCATGAAGGAGTCGATGATGTAGCCCTGGCCGAGATTGGGGCTGACATTGTCGATCTGCGACAGGGCGACGCCGGCGATGCCGGCAATGCCGGAGCCGAGGCCGAAGGTGAGCGCATCGACCCAGGGCGTGCGGATGCCCATGGCCGAGGCCATGGCGCGGTTCTGGGTGACGGCGCGCATCTGCAGGCCGAAGGTGGTGAAGCGCAGCACGGCGAGCAGCAGAACGAACACGCCGATCGAAAAGATGATGATCCAGAAGCGGTTGTAGGTGATCGACAGATTGCCGATCTCGGCGGCGCCCGACATCCAGGAGGGATTGCCGACCTGGCGATTGTTGGGCCCGAAGATGGTGCGTACCGCCTGCTGCAGGATCAGCGACAGGCCCCAGGTGGCGAGCAACGTCTCCAGCGGGCGGCCGTAGAGGAAGCGGATGATGCCGCGCTCGATGGCGACGCCGACAATTCCGGCGACCAGAAAGGCGAGCGGCAGGGCGATGGCCAGCGACCAGTCGAACAACCACGGCGCCTGAGCGCGAATGACCTCCTGTACAACGAAGGTGGTGTAGGCGCCGAGCATCACCATCTCGCCATGAGCCATGTTGATGACGCCCATCACGCCGAAGGTGATCGCAAGCCCGATCGCTGCAAGCAGCAGCACCGAGCCCAGCGACAGGCCGTACCAGAGGTTCTGCAGCACGTCCCACAACGCCAGCGAACCCTTGATGACGCCGATCGCCTTGTGCGCCTCGGCGAGCACGGATTTCGGCGCCGTCGGCGGCAGGCTGTTGAGAATCGCCAGCGCGTCCTGGTCGCCGCGGTCGCGAATGACGCCAACGGCGGCAAGCATGTCGGCTTCGCTGGCGTCGGACGTCGCGAGGATGACGGCGGCGCGCGCCTGAAGCTGCACGCGCTTCACGTCGGCATCCTTTTCGGCGGCAATCGCCTTTTCCAGCGCCGGCAGGGCGGAGACATCGCGCGACTTGAACACGGCGTCGGCGGCGGCGCGGCGCTTGTCCGGGTCGTGCGCCATCAGTTGCAGCGCCCCCATGGCGGCATCCAGCGCGCCGCGCACCAGATTGTTGACGCGGACCTTCTTCAGCCCGAATGGCACGTCGCCCTGGTGCGGCTCTCCGGTTACGGCAACGATGAGATTGCCGGAGTCATCCTTGATGTAGGCCTGCTTGTCGGAGGTCGCGAAATAGAGGTGGCCGTCCTTGAGCGCCTTGAGGATCACCTCGGCGCGATCGCTGCCACTGGCGACGACGGCGTTCACCACGGCGACGGTCTCGGTATAGCTGTCCTTGGAGAGCCCCTGCAGCGCGGCGGCGAGATCGTCGGCCGGCGCGGCATTGGCGCCGAGCGTCAGGCCCATCAGGAACAGGATCAGAAGGATCGGCGTGCGCAGCATGGGGTTTCAGCAGACCGTCTTTTCACAAAGGGACCGGACGGGACGGGCTGCGTCCCGTCCGGCAGTCGTCACGCGGGGGTTATTTCGAAGCTGTCTGCTCGCCGCCGCACTTTCCGGTCTTGACGTTGAAGTTGCCGCAGGAGAGCGGGGCACGCCAATCGGAGATCAGGTCCTTGGAGCCGGGCAGATAGTCCGACCAGGCGTCGCCGGGGACTTCGCCGGGCGACTGCCAGACGACGTTGAACTGCCCGTTGTCCTGGATCTCGCCGACCAGCACCGGCTTGGTGATGTGGTGGTTCGGCATCATGGTGGCATAGCCGCCGGTGAGGTTGGGCACGGTGATGCCGACCATCGCCGGGATGACCTTGTCGGGATCGGTGGTGCCGGCCTTCTCGACCGCCTTCACCCACATGTTGAAGCCGATGTAGTGGGCTTCCATCGGGTCGTTGGTGGTGCGCTTGTCGTTCTTCGTCCAGGCGTGCCATTCCTTGATGAAGGCCGCGTTGGCGGGCGTATCAACGCTCTCGAAGTAGTTCCACGCCGCCAGGTGACCGACGAGCGGCTTGGTGTCCATGCCCGACAGCTCTTCCTCGCCGACCGAGAAGGCAACCACCGGGATGTCGGTCGCCTTGATGCCCTGGTTGCCGAGTTCCTTGTAGAAGGGAACGTTGGCATCGCCGTTGATGGTCGAGACCACCGCGGTCTTCTTGCCGGCCGAGCCGAAGGCCTTGATCTTCGACACTTCGGTCTGCCAGTCGGAGAAGCCGAACGGCGTGTAGTTGACCATGATGTCCTCGGGCGCGACGCCCTTGGCCTTGAGGTAGGCCTCGAGGATCTTGTTGGTGGTGCGCGGATAGACGTAGTCGGTGCCCTCAAGCACCCAACGCTTCACCGAGCCGCCGTCGGCGCTCATCAGATAGTCGACGGCCGGAATCGCCTGCTGGTTCGGCGCCGCGCCGGTATAGAACACGTTGCGCTCGCTCTCCTCGCCCTCGTACTGGACGGGATAGAAGAGGATCGAGTTGAGCTCCTTGAACACCGGCAGCACCGACTTGCGGCTGACCGAGGTCCAGCAGCCGAACACGGCGGCCACCTTGTCCTGGCTGATCAGCTCGCGCGCCTTCTCGGCGAAGAGCGGCCAGTTGGACGCCGGGTCGACGACGACCGGCTCGAGCTTCTTGCCGAGCAGACCGCCCTTCTTGTTCTGCTCGTCGATGAGCATCAGCATGACGTCTTTCAGGGTGGTCTCCGAAATCGCCATGGTGCCCGAGAGCGAATGCAGGATGCCGACCTTGATCGTGTCGTCGGCAGCCCGGGCCGACGTGGCGAGCGGCAACGCTACGGTGGCCGCCAGCGCCAGTGAGCCGAGGAACCGGCCCATCGTTGTGAACATGCGTGAACTCTCCTCTTGACGTCGCCTGCGGGAGGGCAGGACGTTCGTTGGTTCGGCGTGTTGCGCGACGGCCGCCCCTTGGCGCCGGACCCCTCATGCACTCGGCATGCCATCGCCGGACCGTTTGGCCGTCAGCTGAACCTTCGGACAGTTCGTGCGCGCGCGCATATACGTCGATTGACGTAGACCGGGTCGCTCGCGCGGCGTGAATTCCCGCTGGGCGCGGCCTTATTCGAAGGCGGCGGCCCGCATCTTGCATCGCCAAAAGGCAGCGATTATCGGCAGCGTGCAGAGAAATCAGGCAGGGGCGAGGACTGATGACGGGGCGACAGAGAATCCTGCCGGTCCGTCGCGAATATAATCGCTGGGTCGCCAACCAGACGCTGGAAGATTATGCGCTGCGCTTCACCGCCAAGAGCGCTCGGCGCTGGTCGACGCCGCGGGTGGCGCAGACCGCCATCGGCGCCATCTCCTTCCTGGCGCTGGAAGCGATCGGCGGCTCGATCACGCTCTCCTACGGCGTCACCAATACCATCGCGGCCACGATCGTCGCCGGCATCCTTTTGTTCCTCACCGGCGTGCCGGTGGCGCGTTACGCCTCGCGTTATGGCGTCGATATCGATCTGCTCACCCGCGGCGCCGGCTTCGGCTATATCGGCTCGACCATCACCTCGCTGATCTACGCCACCTTCACCTTCATCCTGTTCGCCATCGAAGCCTCGATCATGTCGACTGCGCTGCAGGTGTGCTTCGGCGTTCCGCTGCCCATCGGCTATGTCATCAGCGCCGTCGCGGTCATCCCGCTGGTCACCCACGGCATGACGCGAATCAGCCGTTTCCAACTCATTACCCAGCCCCTGTGGATCGGCCTCAACATCCTGCCGGTCGGCTTCATCGCCTGGCAGGACTGGGGGAGCTTCGAGATCTGGCGCAACTTCCCCGGCCTCGGCGGCGGCGACGCCGGCTTCGACCTGTTGAAGTTCGGCGCCGCGGCTTCGGTGATCCTGGCGCTGATGCCGCAGATCGGCGAGCAGGTGGACGTGCTGCGCTTCATGCCCGTCGGGGGCGCCAGCAAGCGCGGCTGGATCGGGGCGCTGCTCGCCGGGCCCGGCTGGGTGGTGCTCGGCGCACCGAAACTGCTGTTCGGCTCGTTCCTGGCGGTCCTGGCGCTCAGCCACGCCGTGCCGGCCGAGCACGCCGCCGAGCCCGCCCAGATGTACCGGGTTGCCTTTGGTTACGTCATTCCGTGGCGGGATTTTGTGCTGCTGTTGACCGCCGCCTTCGTGGTGGTGTCGCAGCTCAAGATCAACGTGATGAACGCCTATGCCGGGTCGCTGGCCTGGTCGAACTTCTTCTCGCGGCTGACCCACTCGCATCCCGGCCGCGTCGTCTGGCTGGTCTTCAACGTGGCGATCGCGCTGGTGCTGATGGAACTCGGCATCTACACGGCGCTGGAGATGATCCTCGGCCTGTTCTCGATCGTCGCCGTCGCCTGGCTGGGCACCATCGTCGCCGACCTGACCATCAACAAGCGCCTCGGCCTGTCGCCGCCCGGCATCGAGTTCAAGCGCGCCCACCTCTACGACATCAATCCGGTCGGCGTCGGTTCCATGGGCATATCGGCGGCGCTGGCTCTGTTCTCCGCTACCGGCGTCTTCGGCCCGACGGCGAAGGCGCTTGCCGTCTTCATCGCGCTGTTGGTGCCCTTCTTCGCCGCGCCGGCGATCGCCTGGGCGACCAAGGGCAAGTACTACCTGGCCCGCAAGCCGCGGGCGAAATGGCAGGGGCGCAGCGAAATCCGCTGCACCGTCTGCGACCTCGAATTCGAGCCCGAGGATACCGCCTATTGCCCGGCCTATTCGGGGCCGATCTGCTCGCTGTGCTGCTCGCTCGATGCCCGCTGCAACGACCTGTGCAAGCCGAAAGCGCGGCTCCAGGCGCAGGCGGCCAGCGTCGTCGCCGCGTTGCTGCCGGCCTCGCTCACCGCGCGCATCAGCCCGCGCATCGTCCAGTTCTTCGGCCTGCTCACCGTCTTCATGCTGCTCATCAGCGCCGCGCTCTGCCTTGTCTATTTTCAGGTGACGAGCGCCGCCCCGGCCTATGCCGACACGGTCGCCCGCTCGCTGTGGGCGGCCTTCTTCATCCTCCTGATCGTCGCCGGCATCCTCGCCTGGTTCCTGGTTCTGGCCCATGAGAGCCGCCGCGTCGCCCAGGAGGAATCGGCGCGCCAGACCACACTGCTCCTGCGCGAGATCGAGGCGCACAGCCGCACTGACGCGGCCTTGCAGAAGGCCAAGGAGGTGGCCGAGGCCGCCAACCTCGCCAAGAGCCGCTACCTGGTGGGCTTGAGCCACGAATTGCGCACGCCGCTCAACTCGGTCTTCGGCTATACCCAGATTCTGGAACGCGACGCCGCGATACCGCCTGAGCAAAAAGGCCGCGTTCACGTCATCCGGCGGAGCGCCGAGCACCTCTCCGGCCTCATCGATGGCCTGCTCGAAATCTCCAAGATCGAGACCGGCCGCCTGCAGCTGCAGAGGAACGAAATCCATCTCGACGAGTTCCTGACCGACATCGTCGAGATGTTCCGGCCGCAGGCCGAAGCCAAGGGGCTGGCCTTCCACTACATCAAGCCGGAGACCATGCCGGAGATCGTCTCCACCGACGGCAAGCGGCTGCGCCAGATCCTGGTCAACCTGTTCTCGAACGCCATCAAGTTCACCGAGAGCGGCCACGTCGCGCTGAAGATCTCGTTCCGCAGCCAGGTGGCAACGCTGACCATCGAGGACACCGGGGTGGGCATCGCGGCGGAGGACCTGCCCAAGATCTTCGAGCCATTCGAGCGCGGCACCGCCGAGCGCACCAAGCTGGTGCCCGGCACCGGCCTCGGGCTCACCATCGTCAAGATGCTGGTGAGCCTCATGGGCGGCGACGTCGCGGTCAGGAGCGAGCCTGGAAGGGGCAGCACCTTCGACATTCGCCTGATGCTCTCCGCGGTCACGCGGAAGCGTCCGTCGGCGGCGCCTCGCCAGCGCATCACCGGCTATGCCGGCGCGCGCCGCTCGGTGCTGGTTGTCGACGACGATCCCGACCAGCGCGATCTCATCCGCCAGATTCTCGAACCGATCGGCTTCACTGTTCTGGCAGCGCAAGACGGCGCCGAATGCCTGGCGCTCACCGCCGACCTGCAAGCCCGATCTCTTCATCCTCGACATCTCCATGCCCGGCATCAACGGCTGGGACCTGGCCAAGGTGCTGCGCCAACGCGGCCAGCGCGGCGCCATCCTGATGCTGTCGGCCAATGTCGGCGAAAGCCCGCCGCCGCCCTCGGAAGAGGACGCCCACGATGCGGTGATGGTGAAGCCGTTCGACGTCCAGCGCCTGCTCGACCGCATCGCCGAGCTCACCGGCCTCGACTGGCAGGACGACGCGGCGCCGCAGAAACCCAACGGCACGCCGGCGCCGGCACTGGTCTCGCCCGGTGCGGAGCACGTCGCCGAACTCAAGCGCCTCGGCCGCATCGGCTATGTGCGCGGCATCGAGAGCAAGCTCGACCAGCTCGACTTGCAAGAGCGTAACCGTGCCTTCGTCGCCGAAATGCGCCGCCACGTGCGCGCCTTCGACTTCCGCCGCTACACGGCGCGCCTTGAGGAGATCGGCGATGAATGAGCCGGTCAAGGCGCGCGACATCGTGCTGGTCGTCGACGATTCGCCGGAGACGCTGGGCTTTCTCACCGATGCGCTGGAGAAGTTCGGCGCCACGGTTCTGGTCGCCACCGGTGGCGCGCAGGCGCTCGACATCGCCGAGCGCATCACGCCGGACATGGTGCTCATGGACGCGGTCATGCCGGGCATGGACGGTTTCGAGACGACGCGGCGCATGAAGCGCAACGCGGCGCTCGCCCATGTGCCGGTGATCTTCATGACCGGCCTCTCCGAGACCGAGAACATCGTCGAGGGGCTCGAATCGGGCGGCGTCGACTACGTCACCAAGCCGATCGTGCTGGACATCCTGTTCGCGCGAATCCGCGTGCATCTGGCCAATGCGCGCACGGCGCAGAGCGCCCGCCTGGCGCTCGACACCGCCGGGCGGACGCTGCTTGCCGCCAATCGCGACGGCGAAATCCTGTGGTGCACGCCGCAGGCGGTGAAGCTGATCGAGGAGGCGCTGCCGGGATGGGACGGCGTGGTGGTGCCCGAGCCGCTGCGCACTTGGTTGCGCGGGGTCGGCGACGCACCGGCCAGCATGCCGGCGCCGCCGACGATCGCCATCGACGAGGCGCGCCGGCTGATCTTTTCCCTGCTCAGCGCCACGGGCGAAAGCGAGATCCTGTTCCGCATTGCGATCGACGGCGTCGACGCGCAAACGGCGATCCTGCGCAAGCTCTATGCGGTCACCGGGCGCGAGGCGGAGGTGCTGTTGTGGGTGGCGCAGGGCAAGTCCAACCGCGACATCGGCGAGATCCTGGGGCTCAGCCCGCGCACGGTGAACAAGCACCTCGAAACAATCTACCAGAAGCTCGGCGTCGAGAACCGCGCCTCGGCTGCGATCGCCGCCGTCAAGGCGCTCGACGAGCATTGAGATCGGGGGCCAGACTACCCAACAATTTCCATGATTGTGGGCCAAAGACTTGCTAGCAGCTCGTGGGCAGGCATGTTCAGGAGGCGTAATCTCTCTGGGTGAACAAGCAACGATTCGGAGATTAACCGACCCACGGCACCGTTGTTTTCGTCATGAATACCCTGCTTCGTTGCAAGGACTGTCGGCTCCGGGTCATTTCGCGCGTCCCTTTGTTCGCCTATCGACAGAAGCTCCATGTTTTGCCTGTGGTATCCAAAGCCGAGGAACACCACCAAGTGCGCGTTTCTCAGTGCGCCCGATATTTCCTCTCCCAGTGAGGTGTCCGTGAAACCCTCGGTGAACGTGCGTATGTTGTTGGCCGCTCGGACGATTATTTGGTGGCGATCCGTCCTCTGGCCAAACCAGATGCCGTCCTGCGCCTGCCAGGGCAGCGGCCCCAAACTACCATAGGGGCGAAGGATTCGAAGCTTGGCGACCGCCGACCTCGCCGCTTCTTCATCGGCCGCGCCGTGGCGCTGAAGGCTCAGATAGAGGAATTGTTCGAGACTTCGATCATAGTTGAAATTGATGATGGCCACGTTGTCGAAAGCCGTGTCGATTTCTCCGCGCCGTAGGCCGGCAAGCGCAAGCGACGCGAACTGAAACAACCAATTGTCTGGTGGCGGGTCAAAGGCGCTAAGATCTGCCCGGCCCTCGCCGCCGATGACTCCGGACGAGCCTTCCGCATTCAGAATACGGTGGGCAACCGCCAGCTTCCCAAGACGAACGGCCAACTCGTCAGATGACAGGAAATGCAGAGCCTCGTCGACTGAGGGCTGGAGTTTGAGCACGGGTGACAGCCGGACGCCCGCCTCACGCATTGGATTGATGTTGCCCCCAGAGACGATTCGCATCGCGTCGACAACATCCGGCGATCCTGAGGCCAGCTCGCTGTAGTGTTTGAAACGGATGTCGACATCCTTCGCGAGTTGCATTCGCAGCTGGGCACCGGTTGGCAGACCAACTTCCGAGCTGGCTCCAGCACCAACAACAAAGACCACAGGCTTCCGTATCATCGAAAATCGCCTACACATTCGAAGCGCCCGACCAGAGGTGGCGCATCCAATACGCTGCACGATTGTCGGATTTTCAACTAGCGGGGTCGCTGTTCGGTTATAGACGCCCCCTCGACGACGCGTCTATAACGCGCCGCCACGGCGCCGACGATGAGGAGCAGCCTCTTCACCGCCCCCTACTCCACCCTGACCGTCACGCGGTCGGACTTGCCGTCGCGGTCGACCACCGAGAGGGTGACGAAGCCGGGGCCGTCGGGCTTCCACTGCTCGGAGCGGGCGAAGGGCGTGCGCGCTATAGGTGAGCCGTTGACGAACCAGGTGAAGGGCGGCGCGCCGTTCCTCACCTTGATGACCAGCGGTTCGGGATCGCCCTCGGCAATACCGAGATCGACCGAAACGCCGTCACGCGGATAGGCGATCACCGGATCATCCTGGCGCTGCTCGAAGGTCGCCTGGCCGGGATCGCGGAAATAACGCAAGGGGCGGGGAAGCGCCGCGGTCGAGGAGACGGTGAGCACGCCGGGCGGCGCCCGCCGCAGCGGCGCGCGCTTCGCTCCGATGCGGTCGAAGGCTTCAAACAGGATGGGCGCGGCGCTGACGATGCCCGACAGGCCGGGCACCGGCGTGCCGTCCGGCCGGCCGACCCAGACGCCGACCACGTTGGCGCCGTCAAAGCCGACCGCCCAGGCGTCGCGATAGCCGTAGGAGGTGCCGGTCTTGTAGGCGATGCGGCCGGCGATGCCATTCAACGGCGGCGGCACGCCCTGCAGGATGTCGGAAACGTACCAGGCGGCGCTCGGCGAGAGCACCGGCGCGCCGGAGAGCGCATCGGGCGGATCGCCGACGCCGTCCTTGAGCGCCACCGCCGTGCCGCCGCGGGCGATCGCCGCATAGAGCGAGACGAGATCGCGCAGCGTCACGCCAACGCCACCGAGCCCGATGGCCAGGCCCGGCGCCGAGCTGTCTGGCAACTCGGCATGGACGGCGGCGCGCTTCAGCCGCGCCACCAGCCGTGCCGGGCCGACGGCATTGAGTGCCACGATCGCCGGCACGTTGAGCGATTCCTGCAATGCCTCGCGCACGGTCACCGTGCCGCGATGGAAGCCGTCGAAGTTCTTCGGTGCGTAGCCGCCGAAGCCGGTCGGCCGGTCCTCGATCAGCGTCTCCGGCAATGCGAGGCCCTGCTCGAAGGCGAGACCGTAGATCAACGGCTTCAACGTCGAGCCGGGCGAGCGGACGGCGCGGGTCATGTCGACATGGCCGTCGCGCTCGTCCTCGAACAGACCGGCCGAGCCAACCGAGGCGAGGATGTCGCCGCTGGCTTCGTCGGCGACGAGGATGGCGATGGAGAGTTTCGGCCCGAGGCCGGCAACGCGGTCACCGGCGAGTTGTTCCAGCGAAGCCTGCAGGTCGCGGTCGATGGTCAGGCGATGCACCGGAGCGCCGGGTTCGGCGGCAACCGCCTGCAGGGCGAGATGCGGCGCCAACAGGGGAAAGGGCTTGCGCGCCGTGGGCACGCGCTCGCTCGCCGCAGCCTCCGCCGCCTGCCTGTCGGTGACGCCTTCCGCCACCAGACGGTCGAGCACACGATCGCGCGCCGCACGGGCGGCCGCAACATCGTGGTCGGGCCGGCGCGCTTCCGGCGATTGCGGCAGGGCGACGAGAAGGGCCGCCTCGGCCGTGGTCAGGCGCTTCGGCTCCTTGCCGAAATAGGCCAGCGATGCGGCGCGTACGCCCTCGATATTGCCGCCATAAGGCGCCAGCAGCAGATAGAGGTTGAGGATCTCGTCCTTGCTGAAGCGCCTCTCCAGCTTCTCGGCGAGCGCGATCTGGCGCAGCTTGCCCATCACCGAGCGGGTGCTGTCGCCGTCGATCAGGCGGGCCACCTGCATGGTCAGCGTCGAGCCGCCGGAGACGATATGCCCGCCGGCAAGCACGAACTGCCCGGCGGCGCGCACCAGCGCGGCCAGGTCGACGCCGCCATGCTCATAGAAGTGCTGATCCTCGTAGCCGATCAGCATCTTGAGGAATTTCGGATCGACGTCGGCCCTGGTCACCGGCAGGCGCCAGCGCCCGTCGGCGATGGTGAAGGGGCGGAGCAGCTTGCCGTCGCGATCGACGACGATGGTCGAGGTGGCGATGGCCTTCGAATCGGGCAGCGGCGGCAGGGAGGCTTCGATGGTGCGCCAGAGGATGGTCCCGCCGATGGCGGCGGCTATGGCGCCGACTGCAACCACCGTCGCGGCGATCAGAGCGAAGCGACGCCATCTTCGTCCCCTCCCCCGCCAAACACGGGCCTGCCCGTGTTTGGATTCCATGATGCCAAAGTCGGAAACATCCGACTTTGGTGGGGGAGGGACAGGGTGAGGGGTAATGGCGAGGCCGTGCCCGCACCCCTCACCCGGACCGCTGCGCGGTCCACCCTCTCCCGCAAGGGGAGAGGGTTCGGCTCCGTGCCACATGCCATCGCCCTGCTCCGCAAGGCGGGAGAGGGAGTCCGTGGTGGGCGTCTCGGCCATTCGGCGCGTCCCGTGCTCGCCCACCTACCGCGTCGGGCCGACCACCTCGACCGTGGTGGTGGCGGTGCGGGCGCTGAACTCCGGACGGTACATGTCCTCCACCGTCGCCGCCGGATAGGTGAACGTGCCGGGCGACACGGCGCGCACCGAATAGGCCACCGTATATTGCGTCGGGCCGCCGTCCTGGCGGTTGATGGCCGCGACGAAGCGGTCGCTCAGCGCCTCGGTGTGGTCGGCCGTGTTGGTCTTGAGCCAGTCTAGGCTCACCGTGCTGCCCGATGCCGAGATGTCCGGGTTCTCGATCTCGAAGCCGGCGGGGATCGGATCGACCACCAGCAGGCGGCCACCGGCCTCGTGCTCGGCGGTGACGGTGAGCGCCACGACAAAGCGGTCGTTCTGGCCGACCGTCGCAATGTCGACCGGCTTGCCGTCGGGCGTATAGACGGTGCGCTCGATGGTGTAGCCGTTGCCGCCGGCCGGTTCGGGCGTCAACGGGACGCCGGTTGCCGACACGACGGCTTCAAGCGGCTCGCTGCCGAGATTGGTGATCTTGACCGGCTTGGCGGCCAGCGCCTCGCCGAGGTAGCGACGGAAGAGCGGCGCGGCGATCGTCTGGCCGTCGATCGAGAAATCGGTCTTGGCCGAGTCCTTGATGAGCGCGGCGGCGGCGAGCAGCATCCAGGAATCTTCCTGGGTGCTGGTGGTGCGCTGGTCGCGCTCCATCGCCGCGATCCTCAGTGCCAGGCTGTGCAGATCGACCGAGCCGACCTCGGTCTCGGCGGCGAGCGTCAGCACCGCGGCACCGTCTCTGAGCGAGGTGCCGTAATCGCTGCGCCAGCCCTGCGCGGCCGTCTTGCGGTCGAGATCGGCCATGGCTGATGCGAAGGCGCGTCCGGCGCGCACGCGGTCGCCATAGAGCGCCATCGCCGCGCCAAGCTGTGCCTTGGCCAATGGCGTGGCGAAAGCGTCGAGCTTGGAGTCGGTGTAGTAGCGCAGGTCGCCGATGGCCGCGCGGCCGGCACGCGCCAGCACATAGAGCGCATAGGCGATGCCCTCGCCGCCCTTGTCGAAGTCATTGGCATAGGCGACGCCGTTGGCCAGATTGTCGAGCGCGATGGTGCGTGCCACGTCGGGCACGTCGTAGCCCTTCTCCGCCGCGCGGGTGAGGAAGTCGGTGACGTAGGCATCAAGCCATAGGTCACCGCCGGCATCGTACGGACCCCACAGGCCGAAGGCGCCCGAAGCCGCCTGGTCGGCAAGCACGCCGCGGATCGCATCCTGCACGCGCTCGCGGATCTTGGCGTCGGCGGCGATGCCGACCGAGGCGGCAACATCGTCGAGATAGACCAGCGGCATGGCGCGGCTGGTCAATTGCTCGACGCAGCCATAAGGGTAGCGGTCGAGCGCAGCGAGAATGCCGGCAACGTCGAGCGGCCCGGCGCCGCCGAGCGACACCGCCACCGAGGCGGTGCCCGGCACGAACTCGGAGACAAGCGCATCGTCGATGGTGAGCGCGCCGCCGGCCGCCACCGAGAGGACGTCGCGATGGGTGATCGGCGACCCCGCCGGGCGGACTCCGAGCGTCAGAGTCGTCGGCCAGGTCTCGCCGGTGGGCGCGGTGAGATCGACCGACACGTCGAAATCGCCGATGGCCTTCGCCTGGATGGGGATGACGAAGGTGGCGCGCTGCTTTTCGGCCAGCGTCACCGTCCGTTCGGCATCCGCGTCCGGAAAGGCGATGCCCTCCCCGGTCGCGATCGACAGATGATAGTCGCCGGCCGCGCCGGAGACGTTGTTGATCTCGACCAGCAGGCGCGAGGAATCCTTCATCGCCAGGAAGCGCGGTATCGACGCCGTCACCACCACCGGATCGCGCACGAAGACATCCTTGCTGGCATGGCCGACGCCGTCCTTCGACCAGGCCATGGCCATGACGCGCACGGTGCCGTTGAAGTCGGGCACGTCGAAGGTCACCGACGCCTTGCCGCTGTCGTCGACTTTCAGGATGCCCGAGTAGAATGCGAGCAGCTTCTGGGTCGGCGGCGGCGCCTTGAGCCGCGTCATGCCGCCATCGCCGCCGGAGCGCACGACGCCGGGCACCCCTTGCGTGCGGTCGATGAGGAGACCGTAGACATCACGGATCTCCATGCCGAGCTTGCGCTGGCCGAAATACCAGTCGTCCGGCGCCGGCGCCTTGAAGCTGGTGAGGTTGAGGATGCCGACATCGACCGCGGCGACGGTGACGTAAGCCTCTTCGCCCGGCGTGAGATTGCCGATCGAGAGGGGGATCGTCATCGGTCCGCGCGGTCGCATCTCGTCGGGCAGGTCGAGCGACACCTTCAAGTCGCGATCGCCCGGGTCGACCTTGGCCCAGGTGAGGCCGAGGGCACGCGCCGGCATGCGTTTGGCGGCAATGTCCATCGGCCGATAGAGGGTCGCGGTGACATAGGCGCCGGGGCCCCACTTCGCGGTCACCGGAAGTTCGACCGTGGTGCCGCCTGCCGGCACGTCCACCGCCTTCATGGCGATCAGCCGGTCGTCGATGACGCTGATAAGCGCGATGCCGGGGAAGCGCGGATCGAGGCGCAGCCTGGCCGTATCGCCGATGCGATAGGCGGGCTTGTCGAGCGCCACCTGCAGCGTGTCCGGCGTATCGGAGGAGGACACCGCGCGATACCAGCCGGCATAGAACTCGACGCTGGTCGCAGCCGGATTGTCGCCGTCGTCCTCGATCGTCAGGCGGTACTGGCCCCAGTCGGTCGGGGCCTCGATGGCGGTCGGCTGATCGACCGTGAAATCGACCGTGCCGCCGGCAACGCGCGACGTATTGGTGACCAGCTCGTAGGTCCAGCGGCCGTCGGCCCGATACCACTGATAGTCGCTTTCGACGCGCTCCAGCTTCCACCTGAGGCCGGTCTTGGCCATGCGCGTGCCGTCGGGGGCGACGAGGATCGCCTGGAAACGGGCATTGGCGCCCTGGTCGAGATCGCCGGAGAAGAGCGGCTTGACGCCGATCATCGGCGCGGTCGGCTGGATCGGCCGGGTGAGCGTGCGCTCCACCGCGCGTCCGTTGGTGTCGGCGACGCGGATCACCAGATCGGCCTGCAGCGGATGGGTGGTGACCGGCAGATCGGGCAGGGAGACGTCGAAGCTTGCCTTGCCGTCCGTGTCGGTCGCCGCACCGATGTCCAGCGGCTGGCGCGACGGCTCGACCGAATCCTCCTTCAGCCCGAAGGTGTATCCGGGGAAGGCAGCCAGGCTGTCCACCGCCTTGATGTCGAGATCGCCCTCGATGGGGAGATCCGGCGCCGGAGCGCCATAGAGATAGCGCGCCGACAGGTCGATGGGGACCGGCTTGCCGGCATCAAGCGTCTTGTCGGCACTGTCGAGGGTGACGGCCAGCCGCTCCGGCTCGAAGTCCTCGACCAGAACGGACGTTTCGGCGACCGGCGATCCCTTGGGGTCGGCATAGAGCTTCGCCGTCCACGAGCCGCGCATCGCATCGGCAGAAAGCGCCAGGTCTTCGGAATAGCCGCCGAGGCCGCCGTCGCGGAGCGTCTTGCGCAGGAACTCGACTCCGTCCGGGCGTTCGACGACCAGCGTCATCGGCAGGTCGGTGACCGCAACCGCCTCAGGGTCGCGCACCAGTGCCGTCAGGTGAACGGTCTCGCCCGGCCGGTAGATGCCGCGCTCGGGCGTCAGGAAGACGTCGAGCGCCTTCGGCGCCGCACGTCCGGCAACGCCACGGTCGGTGAGATCGAAGGCGGCGCGGGTGAGATCGAGGAAGCCATAGTCGCTGTCGGTCTGGGCAACCACGAGCTGCGGCGCCATGCCGCCGGTGCCGCGCGCCAGACCCGGATCGAAACGGGCATATCCGGCATCGTCGGTCACCGCTTGCCCAAGGATGTCGTTGTTGACCGCGATCAGCTGCAGCTTGACGCCGGCCACCGGCTTGGCGGTCGACAGCGAGCGCACGATGGCGTGGATGCCGTCATGGCCGGAGAGCGCGGTCAGGCCGAGATCGGAGACGATGAACCACTGGGTGGCGAGCTGCCCCCACTCATTGCTATTGCCGGTCGCCGGCGACGCGGTGATGACGTAGGCGCCGGGCTTCATCGCGGGCACGGCATCGGCGATGGGGATCGCCGTGACCATGGTCTGGTTCAGCTTCGAGGCAATGTCGATCGTGCCCTGCCACACCATCTCGCCGGTTCCGTCGGCGATCTGCTGGGCCGAATAGGTGGCAAGCCCGCTGAGGAAGGTGCCGTCGTGGACCGCCTGCGCAATGCCGCGATCGCCGATCCGGTAGATGGTCGCCTTGGCCTTGTCGGTGTTGACCGAACTCAACGGAATCGAGGCGCCGGGGCCGGCGGGCAGAACATAGGCGTTGCCGGCGAAGCCGACCCAGGGGGCGCGGTCGCGCACATAGATCGAGAGCTCGACCGGGCTCGCCAGCGTCTCGCCGTCGGCGGCGGGCAGGCCGGCGCGCACGCGGACGATGTAGCGGCTGCCAAATGTGACGCCGTTGACACAGATCTGGCTCTCCTGCGGCTCGATGGCGAGCCCGTCGCCACCCTCGACCTTGACGAAATCGGCAAGGTCCGGCCGCGACACGGCGAGCTTGTCGGAGAAGCGGATGCAGATCTGCGGGGTCGCGCTGTCCGCCTGGACGTCGTGCGCGATGATGCGGAAGCCGTGCTCGGAAACCAGCTTGTCATAGGCGGCGCGCACGCTTGCCGTCTCGGCCAGCGCCAGGCTGGCGCGATAGGCGCGGATGGCGGGTTTCCATTCCTCGCGCTTGGCCAGGCCGGTGCCGGCCAGCGCCAGTGCCACGGCGCGGGCGGCGGGCGTGTCGGCGCGGAGATAACCGTCGATGGCCGCGGCGGTGGCATCGCTTGCCGCTTGCTGGCGCGCTTCATAGTCCTTGGGCGCGCGGGCGAGATTGGCACGGGAGAAATCAAGCCAGGCGATGGCTTCGTCATCGGCAATGGCGAGCGCCCGGCCGAAGGCGGTGGCGGCCTCGTCATATCTGCCGGCACGCATGGCGGTGGCGCCGGCGGCGCGCAGCGCGCCATAGCTGGAACCGGAGGCGGAGAAGCGATCCGTCAAGGCGCCGACCAGCGTGCGCGCCTCGTCGATGAAGCCGGAGGGCAGGAAGTTCAGCTCGTCCAGCCGCTGACGCTCCAGCGACGGCGAGAGCGCGACGGCCTCGACGACGCGGCCGGCGACCGCATCCGGCGTCAAGGCGAGCACGCCGAAGTCGGACTTGAGGAAGCACCACCCGGCCTTGCTGTTGAAGGTGAAGGCGCGGCAGGCCGTGTCGGCGAGGCAAGCGGATTGGCAGCCGGCCTGGTCGACATTCTTCACCGTCTTCATGTCGAAGTCGGCATAATCGGCGTTCGGCGTGATGATGACCCGCTTGCCCGCGGCCAGGGCCGGAGCGGTGGCGGCGTAGGCGATGACGGGAAGAAGAAGAACGAAAGCAAAAATGGCTGCGACCAGCCGACGGCTAACGTCGAGCATCTGAAATCCTCCGCTGCGCCCCACTCAGAGAATGGCCGCGATCTTATGGGGGCGTGTCGCCACGGTAAAGGCGGACGATCGCAAGACTGGTATTCCCGCAAATTGGCTCGGTTTGATGACGAAAGACGGGCGGCGCGCCAGTGAAAATATTGGTTGGCGGCAAGGCCGACCGGTTTGTCATCGATGCTTACTCGGCATAGGCTGAGCTGACGTTGGATTGGGCTTGGGCAGGGGCGCTCGAACACTTCGTGATGGCTCGCGTCATTGCACGTTTGATGTTGGCCGCCGCCGGGCTCGTCCTCGGCGCCAGTGCGCTGTCTGCGGCAACCATCAAATCCCAGACGATCACCTTGGATAGTGGCGAGCCGCTCACGATCATCTCGATTGAGGGCGAGCTTCAAATCGGCGACGACCAGAAGTTCGCCAATGAAGCGATCCGTGCTTCGAAGGCAGTCGTGCTCCTCAACAGCCTCGGCGGCAGCACCATGGCGGGCATCGAGATCGGCAAGGCGATACGCCTCAAGGGATTTGCCACGCTGGTCCTGGAGGAACTGGTCTGCACGTCCGCCTGCGGCCTGGCCTGGCTCGGCGGGGTGCCGCGCATGATGTCGGAAAATGCCCGTGTCGGATTTCACGCAACCTACGTCACCGAAAGCGGGCATCCGGAGGTCAGCGCGGTCGGCAATGCGGCGGTGGGCGCCTATCTGAACCAGCTTGGACTGCCCTTGTCGGCCATCGCCTATGTATCCGAAGCGAAGCCCACGGAGATCAAGTGGCTGACCTTCGCGGATGCCAAACATGTCGGCCTTGAAGTCGAACCGTTTACGGAAACGGCGAACGCCGCCGCCGCGCCGTCGGCCCCGGCCAGGAAACCCGGTGCGCCACATGTGGACTGGGCGGCAGAAGGCGGCTGGATACAGCTCTACAGCCGCGTGAATTTCGCCGACGCGGTTTTGCTGGCGGAAGGTTTGGCTGGCGGGTTTCCGAACGTTTCGGTCTTTGTCCGCGACAATGGCGCCTATGTCGTTGCCGTCGGTCCCTACCCGACCGACGTAGCGCAAAGCCTGCGGGATCTCTATGTCGCCGCCAAGTCCATTCCCCGCGATTCTGCCGTGAATCCCGGCAGCAGCTTCGTCGACAAGGTGTGGCCGGCCGATGCCGTCGCCTCCGGTCTCGAAGCAAAGCCCGCCCCTGCACGCGGTTCCAAATAGGGCAATCGCTGCGGTTCCGGCTGGGTCGCAGCGCGGCACGGGAAAGGGAAGGCGCCCCCTGCCCTACCCCGGATACCAGACCACCCGCGGGTCGTCGGCGGCGCGCTCGATAGTCGTAGGCCGAATCGATCAGGCGGGCGAGATCGAAGCGCGGCTGCCAGTCGAGCCGGTCTTTCGCCTTGGCGTTGTCCATCCAGGTCGAATGGTACTGGCTCGGAATATCGATCGAGGCGCGCCCGCGCGTGCGCTTCAGATGCTCGGCCACCTCGCCATAATCCACCGGCCGGTCCATGCAGATGTTGAAGAGTTGCTGGCGGGCGCGCGGATTGTCGATCGCCGCCAGGATGGCGCTGACGAGATCGTCGACATGGACGAAGTTGCGGCGGAGCGGCCGCCCGTCGGCGTCGTGGAGCAGCGGCACGGTCCCATCGCGGGCGTAGCGCTCTGCATCGGCTTTGGGCACCAGCGTCTTCCAGTCCGGCCCGCCGAAAATGTCGTCGCCGAAGGAGAGGGTATATCTGAAGTCGTCCTTCTCCATGATCCACGGCGCCCGCAGGCAACACCAGTCGATGCCGTACTGGATGCCGACCTGCTCCAGCATCACCTCTTCCAGCACCTTGGAGAGCGCGTAGCAGCCGGGATAGGCGGCGTGCGGCATCTCCTCGGTCACCGGCGCTTCGCGGCGATAGAAGAAATGGCCGATGCCGGCATCGCCGCCGATGAGAATGAACTGCTTCGCGGTCGGGCTCTGGCGGAAGGCTTCGAGCAGCCAGAACAGCCCCTTCACGGTGACGTCGATGACGTCGTCCGGCGTCTCCTTGCAGGTCGCCAGATGCACCACATGGGTGACGCCGGCAATCGCCGCCTCGGCCACGGCGCGCTCGGCGATCGAGCCACGCACGACCTCGACGCGATCGTTCTCCGCGATCGTCCGGTTATGGCAGAGCGCCCGCACGCGGGCGCCGGCGAAGCGGCTGTCGGCAAGGAACCGTGCGATGAAGTTGCGGCCGACCTTTCCGGTCGCTCCGGTCACCAGGACGAGCATGAGTCCTCCCTCATCAGTGTTTTGACGAGGTTTCTATCACGCCCTTGCACCTCTGGCGCACAGACATGAACCGAATGGATCGCGCCCCACGCAGCTACGTCATTCCGGCGGACGCCGGAATCCAGATGCCACATCCGCATCCGTGGCAATCGATGTCTGGACCCCGGCTTTCGCCGGGGTGACGAGTGGTGCCCCTACCCCGGCCCCTGCGCCCAGGGGCCGTGGAAGCCCTTGCCGTCCTTGTCGGTGCGCTCGAAGCCGTGGGCGCCGAAATAGTCGCGCAGGCCCTGCAGCAGGTTGGCGGTGGTGCGGCCGGTGCGGACCGTGTCGAAATAGGCCAGCGCATTCCCCAGCGCCGGCATGGGGATGCCCTTCGACACGCCGGTCGAGACGACATGGCGCAGAGCCCCATGGCTCTCCTTCAGCCAGCCGGCGAAGGGCGCGACCATCATCAGATTGGCGATGTCACCACCGGCCGAGAAGGCCCGCGAAATGTCGTCGAGGAAGACCGAGCGGATGATGCAGCCGGCGCGCCAGATCTTGGCGATGGTGCCCATCGGCAGGTTCCAGTTCCACTGCTCGGAGGCGGCGGTGAGCACGGCAAAGCCCTGGGCGTAAGCCGCGATCTTGCCGGCAAGCAGCGCCTGTTCGAGCGCGTCGAGGACCTGCTGGCGGTCGCCGGCCGAAGCGCCGAGCCTGGTGTCGGCCTTGCCGAAGAGCTTTTCGCCGGCGAGCCGGAAATCACGCTGGGCGGAGAGCCCGCGGGCGGCCACCGCCGCCTCGATCACCGTCGCCGGCACGCCGAGGTCCTGTGCCTCCATGGCCGACCAGCGGCCGGTGCCCTTCTGGCCGGCGGTGTCGAGGATGATCTCGACCATCGGCCTGCCGGTCTCCGGGTCCTTGGCCTCCAGCACCTGGCCGGTGATCTCGATCAGATAGGATTTCAGCCGCCCCTCGTTCCACTTGCCGAAGACGTCGGCCATCTCGGCCGGGCCCATGCCGAGCCCGTCGCGCATGATGCCGTAGACCTCGGCGATCATCTGCATGTCGGCATATTCGATGCCGTTGTGGATGGTCTTGACGAAATGGCCGGCGCCGTCAGGCCCCATCAGCGCGGCGCAGGGCTCGCCGTCGAACTTGGCGGAGATGTCGGTGAGGATCTTCTCGACGCGCTGGTACGCCTTCTCGGTGCCGCCGATCATGATCGAGGGGCCGTGGCGGGCGCCGACCTCGCCGCCCGACACGCCGATGCCGAGGAACTCGAAGCCATGCGCGCCGAGCTCGACCACGCGCCGCTGGGTGTCGCGGAAGTTGGCGTTGCCGGCGTCGATCAGCAGGTCGCCTTGGACGATCTCGCGGCCGATCTTGTTGGCCTCCTCGTCGACCGGGGCCCCCGCCTGCACCATGATGACGATCGGGCGCGGCGGGTGGATCGCGTCGGCCATCTCCCTGATCGTCTTGCACGGCACCAGCCGCTCGGCCAACGGCCCGGCATTGGCCATGAAGGTGTCGATCTTCGATATCGTGCGGTTGTGAACGGCGACCGTGTAGCCCTTTTCGGCCATGTTGAGGGCGAGGTTGGAGCCCATCACTCCGAGACCGACGAGACCGATATCCGCCATTGCGTTTTCCTCTTGCTGAAACGTTGGTCGTAGGCCGGCGGCAGGCAAGGCGTCGGCGGGCGAGACACTATGAAAGATAGGGCCGCCGGTCCATGCTTGCCGGCAGGTTTTTGGCCCGGCGCCGGTCGTTCCTAAAGGCCGAGATCGCGCTCGCCACGATCCAGGATCAGCGGCACGATCAGGTCCTCCTCGTCGTCGAGGTGGCGGTCGAGCAGATGCAGAAGCCGATCGCTGGCTTGCGCGTAGGCATCGCCGGCAAAGCGCAGGGCGTCGCTGTCTTCGGGCGCGAGCTGCAAGAAGCCGTGGGCGGTCTCGACCAGCCGGTCCATCGCCGCGTGGATGACGGCGTGGTCGTTCTCGAGAATCTCGAAGCCGCGCTTCAGCCGGCCCTCGGCCGCCACGAAGATCGGAAAGTACTGATAGTCCTCGATCTGGTGGTGGCCATTCAAGTGCGACAGGAACATGTCGAGGCGCGGCGCGAACCAGGAGCGGAAATGCGCCGGCGTCACCCGCCCCTCGCGAAATTCGCCGGTCGCCGCGCCAAGCTTGCCGGCAAAGCCGCGGAAGCCGTCGTGGATGTCGAGCCAGAACTTGGTCACGGCGCCGATCTCGCCGCGCGGCGGCCAGGTGGCGCGCGGAAAGCGGTCGAGGAAGAGGCTGAGCTCGTCCGGCCAGCCGGTACGGGTGTCGAGGTCAAGGGGCGCGGGATCGGGCATTGGCTCCATATGGCGCAGGGCGGCGCAATTGTCAGGCAGGCACTTTCGGGTAACCGGCCGCAAGCGCCGGGTGCCGCGGCGTGGAGAACCTAGACGCCGAGATAGCGGTGCAGGACTTCGGGACGCGCGCGCAGTTCCGCCTTGGGCATCGTCTCGACGATGTGCCCGTTGTTGATGATGTAGACGCGATGCGCGAGGCTGAGGGCCGCCGAAATATTCTGCTCCACCACCACGATGGTCTGGCCTTCTTCGGCGAGTTTGCGGCAGGTGGCAAGCAGGTCGCGCACGATGATCGGCGCCAGCCCCTCGAACGGCTCGTCGAGCAGGAGAATCTTGGGATCGCGCATCATGGCGCGCGCGATCGCCAGCATCTGCTGCTCGCCGCCGGAGAGTTTCGTCGCGCCGTGGCGGCGGCGCTCGGCGAGCCGGGGAAAATGCTCGTAGACGCGTTCCAGCGACCAGCGGTTCTGCGCTGTCAGACCGGCGAGGATCAGATTCTCCTCGACGCTGAGGCTGCCGAATACGCACCGGTTTTCCTGCACCAGCTGCATGCCCGCCTGTGCGATGGCATGGCTCTTGCGGCCGGCAATCTCGACGCCGTCGAAGACGATCGAGCCACGGCGCGGCGTCACCACGCCCATCAGGCTCTTCAGCGTTGTGCTCTTGCCGGCCCCGTTGCGGCCGAGCAGAGCGACGACTTCGCCGCTCTCCACGTTCATGGAGACGTCGAACAGGATGTGCGAGTCGCCGTAGTAGCTGTGCAGTCCGCTGACTTCGAGAAGACTCATTGCTCGAGCCCTTCGTGGATGCCGCCGAGATAGGCTTCCTGGACGACCGGACTGGCCTTGATCTCCTCGGGCGTGCCTTCGGTCAGCACCTCCCCTTCCTGCAACACCGTGATCCGCTCGACCACCTCGAACAGCGAGTCCATGTCGTGGTCGATGACGATCATGGCACGGCCCCGGGCGATCGATTTGAGCAGCGCGACCGTTTCGGCCCGCTCGCTCGGGCTCATGCCGGCAAGCGGCTCGTCGAGCAGCAGAAGGCTCGGCGAGGTGGCCAGCGCCAGGCCGATCTCGAGCCGCCGCTTCTCGCCATAGGCGAGCGCCGAGACCCGCACGTCGGCGCGCCCGGTCAGGTGGATCAATTCGAGCGTGCGCTCGACCTGGTCGGTGAGGCCCGGCATCTTGGCCGGGTCGCGGAACAGGTCCAGCCGGAACTTTCCGCGGAGCAGGGCGAGAACGGCGATGGTCAGGTTCTCGCGCACGGTGAGGCGCGTGAAGAGCTGGTTGACCTGATAGCTCTTGGTGAGCCCGAGCTGGCAGACGTCGCTCACGCTCGCGCCGGTGATGTCCTTGCCCTCGAAGACGATCTGGCCGGAGGTCGGCGGTATTTCACAGGTAAGCATCTTGAAAAAGGTGCTCTTGCCGGCGCCGTTCGGCCCGATGATGCCGCGGATCTCGCCGTGTTCGACGGTGAAGTCGATATCGCGGTTGGCCGACAGACCGCCGTACTGCTTCGTCAGGGCCTTCGCCTCGAGCATCGGGCCCTTGTAGTTGGTGGCGCGCCGGCTCGGCAGCATCGGCGCGTCTGCGCCGGCAGGGGTGTCGCTGGTGCTCGCCGCCGAGAGGCTGGCCGGCCGCGGCGCCGACTGTTGCTCCCCTTCGTCGTCCGCTTTGCTGCGGCGTGTCATCAGACTGACCAGATCAACGCCGCCGCCGATCAGACCGCGACGCAGGAAGACGACCAGCAGCACGAAGACGATGCCCAGCACCAGCTTCCAGCTGGCGCCGAGGTGCAGCGTGGTCTGCAGGAAGTCGCTGAGAAAGAGCCATACCGTGGCGCCGACCAGCGGCCCAAACAGCGTGCCGGTGCCGCCGATGGCGGTTTGCATCACAAGCTGTCCGGAGGTGTTGAAGGTGAACGCATCGGGCGGCATGAAGCCCTGCATCAGGCCAAGCAACCCTCCGGCGAAGCCGGCATAGGCCGCCGCAACGACGAAGGCGGTCAGCTTGTAGCTCTGGATATTGTGGCCGAGAGCGGCGGCGCGCAGCGGGTTGTCGCGAATCGCGCTGAGGATGATGCCGACCGGCGAGCGCACGATCCTGAGCGCGATCACGATGCCGATGAAGAACCAGAAGGCCATATACCCGTAGAGCGCCCAGTCGCTGCTGAATTGCAGCGTGGTGAAGCCGAGATTGAGGGATGGCGTCGGCACACCGGGTATGCCGTTCTCGCCGCCGGTGAAGGCCGAGAGCGGATTGAACTCGACGAAGTAGAACACTTCCGCGATCGCCACCGTGATCATGGCGAAGTAGATGCCGGTGCGGCGGAGCGCGACCAGCCCGACGAGATAGCCGACGATCGCCGCCCCGATCATGCCGATGAACACGGCCACGGTGACATCGGGAAAGCCGCTGACGGCAAGCAGATAGGCAGCGATCATGCCGCCGGTGCCGAACAGCGCCGACTGGCCGAAGGAAAGCAGGCCGGTGAATCCGAACAGGATGTCGAAGCCGATTCCGAACAGGCCCCAGATCAGGATGCGATCGATGGTCGTCGGCGCAAACCCGACATAGGGCAGCACGAAGGGTGCCGCGATCAGACCGGCGGCCGTGAACGCCTCGATGACGAAGGGACGTTGATTGCGCATCACGGGCCTGCGTTCATTCGCGCCCGGCCGTGCCGAGCAGGCCGTAGGGGCGCAGCACCAGCACCAGGGCCATGGCCGCGAACAGCATGACGTAGGCGTAGCCGGGATTGAACATCGAGGTGATGCTGATGATCTCGCCGGCAATCAGGCCGCCGAGCACCGCTCCGGGAAACGATCCGACGCCGCCGATGACGACGACGACGAAGGTCTGCACGAGGATCGCTTCGCCGACGTCGGGGGCGACCGAAACCACCGGGGCGTTGACGATGCCGGCGAAGCCAGCCGCCATGGCGCCGATGCCGAAGACCAGCGAGAACACCTTATAGACGTCGATGCCGAGGGTGCCGACCGTGACGGAGTCCTCGATGCCGGCGCGCACGATCAGGCCGATGCGCGTGCGGTAGAGCACGACGTAAAGCGCCACCAGCGCCACCGCCACGATGCCGAGCAGCGCCAGGCGGTAGGTCGGGTAGAACATGAAGCCGAGATTGTAGATGCCGACGAACGGCCACGGCGGCGGCACCGATTTCGACAGGCTGCCGAAGATGAAGCGCACGGCTTCGACGAAGACGATGCCAAGGCCGAAGGTGACCAGCAACTGGTCCTCGTGCGGCCGGTTGTAGAAGTGGCGGATGATCAGCCGCTCGGTCACCACGCCAACCAGCATCCCGAACAGGGAGCCGGCGATGACGGCGACGATGAAGGAGCCGGTCAGGGAATAGGCGTACCAGCCGGCGTAGCCGCCGAGCATGAACATGGCGCCGTGCGCCAGATTGAGGACACCGAGCGTGCCGTAGATGATCGTCAGGCCAGACGAAATAAGCGCCAACAGCGCGCCGAGAACCAGCCCGTTGAAGCATTGCGATATGAAGTTGGCCCAATTGAGCACAGTATCGTCCGCGCTTGCCCCTGGAGTAGCTGTCGCCCCGCTGCCCGGCTGTGTAACGAGCCCCCACGCTCCCGCCAGGAAGCGAGAACGTGGGGGTCGGGTCAAGCCCGGCTACAGGAAGCTATTATGCCCCCTCCGCTGGCGTGAGCGAAGAGGGCATCTTGTTCGTCAGGTGTAATCGCCCAGCTTGCAGCCGAACGCGTCGGGCTTCTGCATCAACGGCTCGCCCGGCACCACCTCGAGAACTTCCCAGAAATCCTGGTCGTTCTTCATGTCGCCGGGCTTCTTGCCGCGGACGATGACGACCGGACGGACCAGCTGGTGATCCTCGGGACGGAAATGCACGTCACCGACCATGGACGGGAAGGTCTCGCCCTTCTCGTACTCCTTGATGACGTCCGGCGGATAGAACGTACCGGCTCCCGAGACCATGCGAGCCCAGATGGCGAACTGCATGTAGCCGTTCTCGGCGCCCCACTCGGGATAGTAGCCGTACTTCTTGTTGAATTCCGCGACGAACATCTTGGCCAGCGGGTACTTGTCCTCCAGCGTCCACCAGAAGTCGGTCGCTGCGAGAACGCCCTGGGTCAGTTCGGCGGTGGTTTCCTTGGCCAGGAATGGAATCTGATAGGGAATGACCAAGGTCATCGGCTGCGGGATCAGGCCGAACTGCTTGGCCTGCTGGGTCGACAACACCGCGTCGCGGCCCCAGTTCACGTTGATGATGAACTCGGCACCCGAATTGGCGATGTTGGTCAGGTACTGGCTGAAGTCCTGGGTGCCCAGCGGCGACACCTGGTTGGTCACCATCGTCCAGCCGCCGTTCGCGGTCAGATAGTCGTTCACCGACTTCGTCACCGTGTGCCCGTAGGTGTAGTCGGGCGTCATGAACGCGGCCTTGCGGTTCTTGCCGTACTGCTTGATGAGCTGCGGGCCGATGGCGTTGGCCGCCGTCTCGCCATAGAAGCACTGGCGGAAGCCATAGCGCGCGCAGTCCTTGCCGGTGGTGTCGTTGGACCCGGAAATCCCGACGAGATAGAGGATGTGCTCGCGCTGGGCGAACTTGTTCAGCGCAACGGCGACCGCCGACGAGGTCGCACCGAACATCGCAACGACCTTGTCGTCGGCGATGAACTTCTGCTGCTCCTGCACGGCGTTGTCGGGCTTGGCGCCGGAATCGGCGACGACCAGCTTCACTTCCTTGCCGAGCAGGCCCTTGCTGACTTTGGGGGCAATCTGCTTGATGAGGTCGTTGCCCTGGTTGATGTGCTCGATGGCAAGCTGAACGCCCTTGAGCTCATCTTCGCCCTGAACGGCATAGGCGCCGGTGCGCGGCACCGTCGCGCCGATGGTCACGGATGACCCGGACGAACCATCGGGCCACGTTCCGATGGCGGGTTGGTCCGCGGCCCAGGCGCCGCGCACGAAATTCAGCGGCCCAGCACCGCCGATGGCGAGAGCGCCGAGGCCTGCGGTAGTGGCGAGCGATCCTTTCAGGATGGCGCGCCGCGAATACGGCTGTATCAGCCGCGACTTGCGGTCTGTCATAAGCTCCTCCGGTCGTTTCCGTTTCGGTTGGGGCCGAGGATCGAACCTCGGGAGTCTTCTGTCCTTCCCCAGCGGGCACCCTAGCAGCGATTGTCAAGCGATCAATAAGCGATTGATTTTATTGTCGTTATTTGTCAACTTATTGCACTGCTAACCGTAAGGTTGTAAAGAAATTACAACGAGGGAGGGGCGCGCCATGGCCCGGGCGCCTGTCGGACACAGAATTCGCAAGCGACGTCAGGAACTTGGCAAGTCGCAGCAGGGGCTCGCCAGCCAGGTCGGCATATCGGCGAGCTACCTGAATCTCATCGAGCACAACAAGCGGCCGATCGGCGGCGCGCTGCTGCACCGCATCGCTGACGCCGTCGGCCTCGACAGCCGTTCGCTGGCCGGCACCGAGGAGGCGCGACTCATTGCCGAACTGGGAGAAATCGCCGCCGACGCCGGCGGCATCGGCGTCGACCTCGACGCCGCCGATGCGGCCGAACTGGTCGCCCATAATCCGCGGGCGGCGCGCGCCATCCTCGGTCTCTACCGGATCTATCGCGAGGCGCGGCTGCGCTCCGATCTTCTCGGCGAGCGTCTCGGCGAGGACACGTTCCTTTTCGAGGTGAGCAACCAGATCCTGGCGCTGATCACCACCATCCGCTCCTACTCGGAAATCCTGCAGGACTATGGCGATCTGTCGGACGACGAGCGGATCGGCTTCGTCAACACGCTGGTCGCGGAAGCCGAAACGCTGGCGGCACGCGCCGGCGACATGTTCGACTTCCTCAGCGGCCGCGGCGCGCGGCGTCCACGTCCCGCCCCGCGCGAGGAGATCGAGGACTTCATTTCCGACCACGCCAACCATTTTCCGCGCCTGGAAGAAGCGGCCGAGCGCACGCTGGCGAAGCTTGCCGGCGGACAATCAACGCTCGAATCGCTGCGCGACCTCCTGGAGCGCGACCTGCGCATTGCTGTCCGCTTCGTTCCGGCAGCCGAGGTAACGCCGGCCGGCGAACACCTCGACGGGGCGACATTCATGCTGTCCGACGAACTGGCGCGATCCAGCGTCCGCTTCCGTCTCGCCCGGCTGATCGGCGTGCAGACCTGTGGCGAACTGCTCGGCAAACTCGTCGCCGGCGCCGGGCTTGCCGCACCGGAGGCCGACAGTCGCCTGCACAAGGCGCTGGCCAGCTATTTCGCCGGTGCCGTGCTGATGCCCTACGGCCTGTTCCGCGACGCTACCGACGAACTGCGCTTCGACGTCGTGCGAATCGGGCACCGCTTCGATGCGAGCTTCGAGCAGGTCTGCCACCGGCTGACCACGCTCAGCCGACCCGGCGCCGAGGGCGTGCCGCTGCATTTCCTGCGCACCGACATCGCCGGCAACATCTCCAAGCGCTTCTCCGCCTCGGGGCTGCGTCTGCCGCGCTATGGCGGCGCCTGTCCTCGCTGGATCGTCCACCACGCCTTCGCCTCGCCCGGGCGGGTGGTCAGCCAGGTCGGCCGGCTGCCGGACGGCGAGACCTTCCTGTGCGTGGCGCGCGCCGACGTCGCCGATCCCGGCGGTCGCGATACTGCCGGCCATCACGCCGTGATGATCGGCTGCGCCATCGAGCACGCGCATCGCTTCGTCTATGCCGACGGGCTGGATCTGGCGGCGGCGCGCACCGTCGTTCCGATCGGCGTCACCTGCCGGCAATGCCCCCGCGAGGACTGCGTTCACCGGGCTTTCGACCGCGTGCCGCTGCCCGGCGGCATGGCGGCGGCGCCGGTGACATGACTTGCGGACATCTATATGCTCCCGGCTCGAACAGGCCGGCAGCACGCGCTGGAGGAGTGGACGAATCGACGGAGGGAGGGGGCGTTGGCCCAGTCGGTTCTGGTTGCCGAAGATGAACGCAATCTGGTTGAGGCACTGTCCTTCCTG
Source organism: uncultured Alphaproteobacteria bacterium (assembly GCA_963762605.1). Lineage (GTDB taxonomy): Bacteria > Pseudomonadota > Alphaproteobacteria > Rhizobiales > Kaistiaceae > CAVSRC01. Next base: position 387,650 of record CAVXLJ010000017.1, read on the forward strand.
ATGCGGCGGGCAGGCTACGCGGTCAGCGTGGCCCATGACGGCCCGTCGACGGTCGACATGGCCCGGCGGATCAAGCCGGACCTTGTCCTGCTGGATATCATGCTGCCAGGCTTCGATGGCTTCGAGGTCGCGTCCGCCATCCGCCGCGAGGCCGGCGACAAGCCGCCGCGGATCATCATGCTGACCGCCAAGGGCCACGAGAAGGACCGCCGCAAGGCGGTGGGGCTCGGCGTCGACGATTATGTCACCAAGCCGTTCTCCAATCGCGACGTGATCGAACGGGTGCGCGCCCTGCTGGGACAGGAGAACGAGCCCCGTGAAGCGTGATGCGACCCTGGTAAGGACCGGCGGGCGGCTGGCCGATCGTGCCTTCGTTCTGCCGGTTGCGACCTTCTTTCTGCTGACGCCGCCGATCCTCGGCATCTTCAACGCGCCGGCGCTGGTCTTCGGCATACCGCTCCTGCATGTCTATTGCTTCGTGGTCTGGCTCGCCGCCATCGCCTGCGGCGGCTGGCTGGCGAGCCGCATGGTCGTCGACGGCGACGAGGCGGAGAGCGGGGCGGAGCCGGCCGAGCGGAGTTGAGGCGTGGCCAGCTCGACCGCCGTCATCATCGTCGCACTGGCTTATCTCGGGCTGCTCTTCGCCATCGCCTGGTACGGCGACCGGCGGGCGCAGAGCGGCCGCAGCCTCATCCATTCACCGCTGGTCTATACGCTGTCGCTTGGCGTCTATTGCACGTCGTGGACGTTCTACGGCGCCGTCGGTACGGCGGCCCGGCGCGGCGTCGAGTTCATTACCATCTATACCGGACCGACCATCGTCTTCCTCGGCTGGTGGTTCCTGCTGCGCAAGATCGCGCGCATCTCCAAATCGCAACGCATCACCTCGATCGCCGACTTCATCGCCTCGCGCTACGGCAAGAGCGCGTTTCTCGGCGTGCTGGTCACCGTCATCGCCACCGTCGGCGCGATGCCCTACATCGCGCTGCAGCTCAAGGCGGTCTCGACCTCCTTCGCGGTGCTGGTCAACTACACGCTGTTCGCCGACATCAACGGCACGCTCACCGGGACGCCGCCCAGCATCATCGGCGACGCCGCGTTCCTGACCGCGGTCGGCATGGCGATCTTCGCCATCCTGTTCGGGACGCGCCATCTCGACGCCAACGAGCACCACGAGGGCATGGTCGCGGCCATCGCCTTCGAATCCTGCGTCAAGTTCCTCGCCTTCCTGGCGGTCGGCGTCTATGTCGTGCTGACTTTCGGCCCGGGCATCGGCAACGCCGAGGCGAAGCTCAAGCCGGTGCTCGACAATCTGGTGCTCCTGCCGGAGGGCGATGCGGCGCGCTTCCTCACCATGACGTTCCTGTCGATGGCGGCGATCATCTGCCTGCCGCGCCAGTTCCACATCACCATCGTCGAGAACGTCAACGAGCGGCATCTGGCCACCGCCGCCTGGCTGTTCCCGCTCTACCTCTTGATGATGAGCCTGTTCGCCCTGCCGATCGCCGCCGCCGGGCTGACGCTGCTGCCGGCGGAAGCCAATCCGGATTTCTACGTGCTGACCGTGCCGATCACGCAGGGACAGCACGCGCTGGCGCTGCTCGCCTTCATCGGCGGCCTGTCGTCGGCGACCGCCATGGTCGTGGTCGCGGCGATCGCACTGTCGACCATGGTGTGCAACGACATCGTCATGCCGGCGCTGCTACGCATCCGCTGGCTCAAGCTCGACGCCCGCGGCGACCTGACCCAGCTTCTTCTGTTCATCCGCCGCGCCGGCATCTTCGCCATCCTGCTTCTCGGCTATGCCTATTACCGGGTCACCGGCGAGTCCGGTCCGCTCGCCCAGATCGGCCTGGTCTCCTTCGCCGTTGCAGCGCAGTTCGTGCCGGCGCTGGTCGGCGGGCTGTTCTGGCGCAACGCCACGCGGCTGGGTGCGGTCACCGGGCTGGCGCTGGGCTTCCTCACCTGGGGCTACACCATGCTGGTGCCGCTGTTGGCGCGCAGCGGCGTCATTTCCGAGGCAATCCTCGACGGGCCGTGGCACATCTCACTGCTTCGGCCCGAGGCGCTGTTCGGCCTCACCGGCTGGGACCCGTTGACCCACGCGCTGTTCTGGAGCATGGCGGCCAATATCGGCGGCTATATCCTGGTGTCGCTGTTCTCGCAGCAGAACCTGATCGAGCGCGTCCAGGCGATCGCCTTCGTCGACGTCTTTCGGCGGCCGCCGGGCGAGGCCGAGATCTGGCGCCGCTCGGCCGCGCGCGACGAGCTCTACGCGCTTCTGCAGCGCTTCATCGGCCGCGAACGGGCGGCCCGCGCCTTCAGCGACTATGCCGAGAAGCGTGGCGTGAACATCGGCGAGCGGCTGGAAGCCGATGCCGCGCTCATCGCCTTCGTCGAGCGGCTGCTTGCCGGCAGCATCGGCGCGGCCTCGGCGCGCGCCATGGTCGCGGCCATCGCCAAGGGCGAGACGCTCTCCTTCGAGGAGATGATGGCGATCCTCGAGGAAACCCAGCAGGTGATCGCCTACAGCCGCGAGCTGGAGCAGAAGTCGCGCGAGCTGGAGGTGACCGCGCGCGAGCTGACCCATGCCAATGCGCAGCTCAAGGAACTCGACCGGCTGAAGGACGACTTCCTGTCCACCGTCAGCCATGAGCTGCGCACGCCGCTGACCTCGATCCGCAGTTTCTCCGAGATCCTCAGCGAGCCGGAGGGGCTCGCCCCCGAACAGGCCGAACGCTACCTCGCCATCATCCAGAGCGAGACGCAGCGGCTCACCCGCCTGCTCGACACCATCCTCGACCTCACCCGGCTGGAGCAGGGCCAGGCCGACTGGCGCATGGAGGAGGTCGATCCGGCGCTCGCACTGGCAGACGCCGCGGCGGCCACCGGCGGCCTGTTCCACGGCGCCCACGGCGACGTCGAGATCGCCATAGAGCCGGCCGAGCGGCTGGTCCATGCCGATCGCGACCGGCTGATGCAGGTGTTCATCAATCTCTTGTCCAACGCGGCCAAGTTCGCCGACCCGGTGCATGGCCATGTCTGGGTCAGCGGCCACAATCGACAGCGGCGGCTACCTGGTCGAGGTGACCGACAACGGCGAAGGCGTGCGGCCGCAGGACCAGCAGATCATCTTCGAGAAATTCGCCAAGGCGCGCGACCGCAATACCGGCCGGCCGTCGGGCAGCGGTCTCGGCCTGACCATATCGCGTCACATCGTCGAGCATCACGGCGGACGCATCTGGGTGCGTTCGCCACCGGGCAAGGGCGCGACCTTCTCGGTCTTCCTGCCGGGTGTCGGCGTCCCCTTGCAGGCGCCGGCCATCGCGCCTGACCTTGCCGGAGCGAAATAGGCGATGGCGATGACCCCTCCCCTCGCCGGCATCCGCGCCTGCGTCTTCGATGCCTATGGCACGCTGTTCGACGTCGCGTCTGCCGTGAACGCCTGCCGCGACGAGATCGGGCCTGAGGCCGACCGGCTGAACGCGCTGTGGCGCGACAAGCAGCTTGCCTATACGTGGCTGCGCGCGGCGCAGGGACGGCACGCCGATTTCTGGCAGGTGACCGGCGAGGCGCTCGACTTCAGCCTCGAGACGCTCGGCCTTGACCGGCCGGATCTCAGGGCGCGCCTGATGGACCTCTATCTCAGCCTCAAGCCGTTCCCGGAGGTGCCGGATGTGCTGGCGCGCCTGAAAGCGGCGGGGCTGAAGACGGCGATTCTTTCCAACGGCACGCCCGACATGCTGGCTGCACTGGTTACGGCGGCGAAGCTCGACACACTTTTCGACGAGATCCTGTCGGTGGAAGCGGTCGGCGTCTTCAAGCCGCACCCGAAGGTCTACCAGCTTGCCGTCGACCGGCTCAGCGTGCCGGCCGGGGCCATCGCCTTCCAGTCGTCCAATGCCTGGGACGTCCATGCCGCCGCCGCCTTCGGCATGAGGGTCGTCTGGTGCAACCGCTATGGCCAGCAGCGCGAGCGCCTGCCCGGCGCCCCCGCGGCGGAAGTGAAGACGCTGGCCGACCTGCCGGGACTGCTCGGGCTCGCGTGACGGAGTTCGCGGTACCGCTGTGCCGCGTTTCTTTTCTTGTTATCCCTGCGCAGGGACCCCGTAATCGCCGACGCTTGCGATTCAATCACATGTGCCGGCGACTACTGGGTGCCCGCTCAGGGGCGGGCACCACAGGTGTTTGTCGCGAGGTCGAGCCACGCACTCCCTCCCTCCCCCGCGAAGCGCGGGGAGGGAGGCGAGGCCGAAGGCCGAGCCGGGTGGGGGTGCGTGCGAGGTCCGCTCGATTATCCCACGGCTCCGTCGGCTGGGGATAACAAACAAGTTGTCCCCCCACCCCGACCCCATGAGAGGATGCGCTCATCCGCTCCCGAAAGGGGTCCTGTGTCGACCGGAACTCATGGGGGGAGCGGAGCGGCGCCCCTGCTGGGGAGAGGTTTCCGACCTTTCCCCATCGGGGCCACCCCGGCGGGACCGTCGGCACTACGACCGGCCGCCCTCAGGGCCTGAACCCCGCGCAAATGCGGGGCGCAGAGCTCGCCGGGAGACGGAAGAAAAATCGCCGCGGCGGGCGCCTCAGCGAGCGCCCCCATGTTTCGCGGACTACCGCACGGCGTTCGCCGGGCGCCCGCCACCCCCTCGTCATCGAGGGGCCGTTCTTTGAAATCCTCATGACCCGGCCAGATCGTGGCGCGGGAACGAGGTTCTGTGTCCCGGGCGCGGCGCGGCATGAAATGACGCGCTGCAGACCCGGGACCTACGCGCTGGCTGGGCCTCGGATCTGCGAAGCAGCGTTCCACGCTGCATCGCGTCCGGGGAACGAAAAGCCTTGTCGTCCTCGCGAAAGCGAGGACCCAGCAATCGCCGACTCATCGGCTCAATCACATGCGCCTGCGCATACTGGAGGCCCGCTCGGGGGCGGGCACGAACGGGGGTGTGCGGTGAAGCGGTGCTCCACGCCTCTCCCGGTTACGACGCACCGCCGCCTACTGGCTGACCGCCTGGCGCTGGTAGTCCTTGATGTCGGAGAAGGTCAGCTTGGACGCGCGCTCAATTTCGTAATTGAGCATGAAGGCCGAGGTCGCCATGAAGACCGGCGAGCCGTCGAGGTCCTCGGCCATGTCGGCGCGATGCGCGGCGACGAAGGCATCGAGATCGGCGCGATTATCGGCACTCACCCAGCGGCAGACCGCGAAGCGCGCGGTCTCGAAATCGATCGGCAGATTGTATTCGTCGTTGAGACGCTGGCGCAGAACGTCGAGCTGCAGGGCGCCGACGACGCCGACGATGGGCGGCGAGCCGTCCACCGGCATGAACACCTGGACGACGCCCTCCTCCGCCATCTGGCGCAATGCCTCGCGCAGCTTCTTGGCGCGCATGGCGTCGCCAACGCGCACGCGGCGCAGGATTTCGGGCGCGAAGCTGGGCACGCCTTGGAAGGTGAGCGCCTCGCGCTCGGTCAGCGTGTCGCCGATCCTCAGCGTGCCGTGATTGGGCAGGCCGACGATGTCGCCGGCATAGGCCTCGTCGGCGATGGCACGCTCCTGGGCGAAGAAGAACTGCGGCGCGTTGAGCGCCATCACCTTGCCGGTGCGCCCCAGGCGGGCCTTCATGCCGCGGGTGAGCTTGCCCGAGCAGACGCGCAGGAAGGCGATACGGTCGCGGTGGTTGGGATCCATGTTCGCCTGGATCTTGAAGACGAAGCCGGTCATCGCCGTCTCATCGGGGGCAACGACGCGCTCCTCGGCATCGCGTGGCTGTGGCGACGGCGCATAGGCCGCCAGGCGCTCGATCAGGTCGCGGACGCCGAAATTCTTGAGCGCGCTGCCAAACAGCACCGGCGTCAGGTGGCCTTCGCGAAACGACGTGAGGTCGAAGGGGCGCGAGGCCGCCTTGGTGAGCGCGATCTCCTCGACCACGGTCTCGCGCTCGTTCTCGGGCAGGATGTCGGCGAGCACAGCGGCGCTGAGCTCGGCGACCGGCTGAGCGCCACCATCGTTGTCGAGACGGTGGATGGCGTCCTTCTCCAGATCGTAGACGCCGGCAAAGCTCTTACCCATGCCGAGCGGCCAGGTGAGCGGCGTGGTGTCGAGCGCCAGGCGCTTCTCGATCTCCTCGAGCAGGTCGAAGGGATGGCGCCCGTCGCGGTCGAGCTTGTTGATGAAGGTGATGATGGGGATGTCGCGCAGGCGGCAGACCTCGAACAGCTTCAGCGTGCGCGCCTCGATGCCGCGGGCGGCGTCGATGACCATGACGGCCGAATCGACCGCGGTCAGCGTGCGGTAGGTGTCCTCGGAGAAGTCCTCGTGGCCGGGCGTGTCGAGCAGGTTGAAGACGGTATCGCCATATTCGAAGGTCATCACCGAGGTGACCACCGAGATACCGCGCTCGCGTTCCATCTCCATCCAGTCGGAACGGGTCTGGCGCCGATTGGCCTTGGCGCGCACCTCGCCGGCAAGCTGGATGGCGCCGCCGAAGAGCAGCAGCTTCTCGGTCAGCGTCGTCTTGCCGGCATCCGGATGCGAGATGATCGCAAAGGTGCGGCGGCGCGCGGTTTCTTCCGGAATGTTCATCTTCGGGATTGGGCCGATCTGGAGCGGCAGGGCATACGGCAGCGGGCGGGCGGGCGGCTCCCGACTACATCAATCCCGGCGTTCGGCACAAGGCCGCACATCGCGGCCGCAGGCCTCCCACAAAGCAAAGCGGGCGCCGGGGGAGCGCCCGCCAAGGGGAGGGAGGAAGATCAGGAAGACGCGCTTACTGGAGGGCGTAGGCCTTGGCCAATCCCGGGATCTCACCGCGCGTCACGCCAATGTCCCACAGGTCGCGGTCCGAAAGCTGCGCCAACTCGTTGTAGGCCTTGTTGTACTTGCGCCAGGTGCGGTAGGCCTTGGCAATCCGATTCGTGTTCATCGTCGTGCCCTCAGTTCTCGCTTGTTGCAGCCAGTAGATAGGCCCGTTCGACCCGCAGTAGCAGGTGGGATTCTGCAAGGCAGCGTTGCAGAAATCGGGCCCAGACGGCCGGCAGTCTGGCTAGCCTCCTTGATCACGCCGATCTTGCTTCGGTTGATCGTCAGGGACACCGCCGGCACCGGCCGGTTCGGCGACCGAGGCGGCATCGTCAGCGCCGTAATAGTGCCATCACGGTCGACGCGATTGCGCTTGGGCGTGGCTGGCGAAGCCGCGCAGGCGAGGCCGGCGTCGCCTGTCCCTCGGCAAGGCGGCGTCTGATCAAAGCTTTGTTAACCAGATGGAGCGTTGCCGAGTATCGGTCGACCGAAGCAGGGCTGCCGCGATGGTCCGCGGCTCAATCCGGGGCCCGATGTCATTGCAGCAGCTTGATCAACTCGGGCACAAAACGGGGCGCGTTTCCGTTTTCGGCCTCGGCCTTGTAGGTATCCCTGACGGATTTGGCGATGGCCGAAGCGGCTTCCATATTTTCGGCCATGGTGCAGTAGTAGTCGAGATCCTTGTGTGAGTTGGCCAGCGTGAAGCGGAAGCCGCCGATATCCTGTTGCAGGATGTAAGGCGAAAGCCGGTCGAGGACGACGCCGGCACCGCCGCCATGGGCGAGCACGTCATGGAAGATCGCCGGGTCGATGCCCGCCTTGGCGGATGCCGCGGCCGCCTCGCACAGCACCGCTGAAAAGCCCAGCGACACGAAATTGTGGAGGAGCTTGAGGGTGTGGCCCGCACCGATTTCGCCGGCATAGGTGATGTTTTCCGCGAAGCTCTCCAGTATCGGACGCTTGCTCTCGAAAAGGTCCCGGTCGCCGCCGACGATCAGGTTGAGGCGGCCCTCGGCGGCTTCCCGCGGCGTGCGCGTCATCGGCGCGTCGAGCATGGCGCCGCCGGCCTCCGCAGCCAAACGGGCCATCTTCCTTGTCGAGTCGGGCACCGCCGTCGAACAGTCGATGACGACCTTGCCTTCCGACAGCGCGGCAAGGATTCCGTCCTTGCCGGTCATCACGGCCTCGACCTGCGGCGTACCTGTCACGCACAGGATGACCGTGTCGCATTTGGCGGCGAGCGCCGCCGGGCTGTCGGCCACGTAGGCACCGCGTGCACGCAGGTCGTCGGTCGGCTGATTGCCGGGATGATCGAGGAAGCCGATCCTCCAGCCCTTCCTCTGCAGATTTGACGCGATGCCGTGGCCCATCAGGCCGACGCCGACAATGCCGATCATGCCATCACCCATTCATGCCTCCTGGCGCATATTGCCGATATCGACGATCTTGATCGCGCGATCGTCGTCAACACCGTATTTCGATCCCTCGCGGCCGATGCCCGATTGCCTGACGCCGCCGGAGGGGCCGATCTCGGTCGAGCTGGCGCCCTCGTCCAGGCCGACGATCCCATATTCCAGTGCGTCGATCATACGCCAGGAACGATTGACATCGTTGGCGCGGACAGACGCGGCGAGACCGAATTCGGTGTCGTTCGCCATCAGCACCAGGTCGTCCTCACCGCCGCCATCGGCCAGCTCATCGACCGCTTCACGTCACAGGAACGCGCCAACCACTTCGGCAACGCCCGATATGCGTCAACTTACCTGGAGCTGTTCTCGGGGCTCATGTCACACGGCATCGAGCACCGCACGACCAAGGCCAAGCACCCGCGGACCAATGGCCAGGTCGAGAGAATGAACCGGACGATCAAGGAAGCCACTGTCCAGCGTTACCGCTACGACAACCATCAGCAGCTGAGGCAGCACCTCAATGACTTCGTTGCCGCCTGCAACTTCGGCCGTCGTCTGAAAACGCTCAAGGGCCTGACGTCCTACGAATACATCTGCCGGATCCGGACCACACAGCCCGCGCGGTTCAATCTCAATCCGCTCCAGCAAATGCCGGGACCAAACATCTAGCGCATGAAATGCGGAATCCACAATGAAATGGCCGGGAAGAACGTTATTATTATTAGAGTTGCCGCCAGGGGCACAAAGTACCACGAGACTTCTTTAAGGACATTCCAGATCGGCAATTTCACCATGTTGCTTACCATCAGCAGCGATAAACCCATCGGCGGCGTCATCAATCCTATCATTAGATTAAAGACGATGATGATTCCGCAATGCACAGGATCGAGGCCGGCTGCGAGCAGCGTGGGCATAATAATGGGAATGACGATCAACGTTGCAGTGTTGCTGTCAAGCACCATTCCGACCACGAGCAACAGCAAATTGATTACAATCAGCAGCAATACCGTGTTGCCCATGAAGGGTGCCATGATCTCCATGAACATGGCGGGAACTCTCTCTATTGTCATGACCCAACCGAACAACGCAGCCACCGCGATAATGATACAAATGGCAGCGGTCTGCCGACCGGTCTCAATGGCGGCAACCCGCAGATGTTCCAGGTTGAAGTCTCGGTAGACGAACACACCGATGAGGAGCATGTAGGCCACGACAAAGCTTGCCGCTTCCGTGGGCGTGAACAAGCCGGAAAGCATACCCGCGATCAGGAGCAGCGGAGCAAGCAATGCCGGCAGCGCCGGAGCCAGCGCGGACGTAATTTCCCGTAACGACGGCAACCGTTCTCTTCGTGGAAACTTGCGTTTCGACGCGATGTACGCCGTCATGATCATCAAGAGGATCATGGCGAGAATGGCGGGAATGATGCCTGCCAGCAGGAGCTTGACAATGGAGGTCCCGGTTACCGCACCGAAGAGGACCAGTGGAATGCTCGGGGGGAATATCGGTCCTATGGTTGCACTCGCAACGGTCACGCCCGCCGAGTAGGCCTTGGGAAATCCGCGCTCGGTCATGGCTTCGATTTCCACCTTGCCGAGACCTCCCACGTCTGCCAGAGCGGCGCCCGACATCCCGGAAAAAATCAAGCTCGCAAAGATGTTGACCTGTGCCAATCCGCCCGGGGCTCTTCCCACCATGACGTCGGCAAATTTGAAAAGGCGGCGTGTGATCCCCGATTCGTTCATCAGGTTTCCCGCAAAAATGAAAACGGGGATCGCAATCAGGGTGAACGAATCCAAAGCGTAGAGATACCGCGTGCACAATATCTCGATAGGAATGCCGTGCAACAGGACGTAAATGGTCGTCGGCAGCGCCAGCGCCAAGACGAGTGGGGCCCCTATCAAGAACAACGCCAGAAATGAGAGAATCATTATGGCCGCAACCATTTACACTGCTCCCACCAATTTGCCTTTGAAAATCCGGGGCGCACGCGTCAAGCGACTTCATCCTTCGCGGCGGAACTCGGGCCTACGGCGTATGCCAAGTACTCGATCGTCATGATGAGGAAGCCCAGGATCACTGGAAGGATGAATATGGTGAAAGGTATCCCCAGCGTGGGCGTCTTATTCGCAGTATTTCTCAGCACGGTGACGATTGCTGAATAGGTTGTGATGCCGAATACGACGGCACAAGCTCCGTCGATCAGCCGCTGCACGATGGCTTGAGCTCGATGAGGAAGGGACGACAGAATGGTGTCGAACCTGATGTGCCCATGCTCTCTCGTCACGTAGCCGATCGAAATATAGACCATGAACACGAAGAGGTAGCTTTCAAGCTCTTGGGCCCCGATAATTGGTTGACCCATCAGCCTGAATAATACGTGCACCAAAATAGATAGTATCATTAAAAACAAGCAGACAACACTGAGCACCTTATCCAAGTCAATCAATCTGGCCAGGAGCTTCATGATTGTGTACCCTCGGCTTGGCCACCCTCGTCAATTCTCCCGTGAGGGGAAACCCGAGAGCGCGGCTTACAAATTCAGCAGCTTGTCTGCGCAGGGGGCGGGCAGCCCCCTGCTCCACTGTCGTTTGCCCAGACTCCCGGGGCTGTATTGATCACTGGATGAGCTGGATTTCCTTGATCAAGTCAGTCCATTGGGGATAGTCTTGATTAACCTGCGTCAGCACTGCCTTCCTGAACTCATCCAATTTCAGGCCGTTGGATTCATCCACGAAGGTGACGCCATTCTCCTTGAGCTTGGTGATGAGCTCCTTATCCGCGGAGAGGGTCCAGTCCACCGATTGATTGCCCATTTCCTGGGAGATCTTCGCGATGATCGCCCTGTCTTTCTCGGGGATGGACTGCCAAGTCTTTTCGTTCATGAAAACGGTCTGTATCGCCTGCATATGATTGGTCATCATTATGTAGGGTTGGACCTCGTAAAGCTTGGAGCTGTAGATGTTGTTCAACGGATTTTCCTGGCCATCCACGATACCCGTTGCAATGGAGGTGGCCAGTTCGGAGTATTCGACCGGGGTCGGCACCGCTCCCATTCCCTTGAGCATGGACATCCATATCGGGAGAGGAACGCCCCTGAATTTCTTACCCTTCATATCGGCAGGTGAGTAGACCGGATATTTGCTCGTCAGTTCCCTGGCCCCCCTGTAGCAATTTGCGATGATCCTGATGCCGGCTTTTGCTACCAACTCCTCGTTGAGCTTCTCCATGACAGGAGAGTCGTAAGGGTCGGTTACCCGCATCGACTGAGCAGCGTCCTTATAGATGAAAGGAGCGTTGAATACCGCGAGATCGGGCACAAACTTCGCCAGGGAAGCGAAGTCGTGCATGGCCATGCCGATGATTCCGATTTTCACGCCGTCGATGGTCTCGTTAATGTTGCCCAACGCGGCATTTCCATAAACGGTGACCTGAACGTCGCCCTGCGTTTCTTCATTGACACGTTTTGCCCATTCGTCGGCCCACTTGGTCAGGATCTCGCCCTGAATACCCAAGTGCGCATACTTCACGCTCACTGCGTCGGCGGCTTGCGCTGCAATCAGGCCGCTTCCACCGGGGCTCAACAGTTGAGCGGCGACAAATGCTGCAAATACGAACAGAAACCGTTTCTTTTGCATGATTGGACTCCTCCGTCGCAGGTTGTTCACGTGGCGAAACGAAATTTCGGCTTGGCGCCAACACGATTTCGACCGCACGCATCCTCCGCACCCCCCTTACGCCAAATTGATAGAAACGTCAATTACGACGATAAATTCAACGTTTTTTTGTTGCAAACGGGGTGTCGCCATCGGCGGTCGACGTGGTGCGGCGCATGGCGGCTCTTCGCACGCTGGACCGCCGGAATTGCCCAGAAAACGGCGCTGAGCTGGAGGCGAGAAAGGGAAGGAGGACGCGGCGGCCCGGATGGACGAACGGCTCTCTCCAACGGATCGGCGACGGTCCGGAAAATGTTTCGATCGTCGCACCCCGGGCTCGGGCCCGCTTAACATTCTGAACCTCTGGATCACGATGATTCCGAGGTCACGGATAGCAGGATTATCGATTGAGGCGAGGCTGGAGCTTTGGGCGTTGTCGTTGTGCGAGGTGAAGGAGCGGAGCCAGCCGCTGTTCAGTCAGGAGCGGGCGGCGGCAACCGGCCGGTTTGTTTCTGGATAGTCTGCTTGGTGATGAGCGGCGCAAGACGGGTTGGATGCGGGCGACGAACCGGTCTTCGCACGCGTCCGCCTCACTAACTCAGATGCGTGACGACATCAGACGATTTCGAGGTGAACACCCGCCATCGTCAGGCGCTTCACGGTCGCGTCGTCGACTGAGGAGGGGATCAGCACATGATCGAAATCCGTCAATTCCGCCACATAGTTCAGCGCCGAGTAGTGGAATTTGCTCTCGTCGACCAGCAGAACTTTCTTGTGGGCGACCTCCATCATCGCCCGCTTGGCCCGCACCACCTGCTCGTCCTGCGTATACAGCGACAGCCCCTCAATCGTCGTGGTCGACATCAAGGCGACATCCACGTGAAAGGAGCGGATGGCCTGCTCGCAGGCGAGGCCGAAAAAGCCGTTGTAGGCGCGGTGATACCGCCCGCCCAGGGCGATGAGGTCGACGCCGGGCCGCTTGTGAAGCGCCTCGATGACCGGGAGGGCGAGCGTGATGACCGTGATCGGCACAACATCGGATATGTGTTCGCAGACATGAAAGGTGGTTGTGCTGTCGTCCCAGATCACGGCGTTGCCGGGCTCGATATGGGCGATCGCAGCCCGGGCAAGCCGCCGCTTCTCGTCGATCCGCTGTCCGGCACGAAATTGATAGCTGCTTTCGAACAGCATCGACTTCTCGGCCGACACCGCACCGCGCACACGCCGCACGAGCCCTTGCTCATGGAGTTCTCTCAGATCCCGGTGGATCGTCATTTGGCTGACGTTCAGCGTTTCTGCCAGGTCACGAACCTGGGTTAGCCCGCCTGCCATGAGCAGCTTCATGATTTCGGCGTGGCGATGATCCGCTTTGGTTTTGGGTACATCTGTCAGCATCGAATCCCCCTGAAGACAGTAGGCATAACTTTATTCCCGCAGATGCTGTGAAGAATGCCGTCTACCCGGCTCCGTGCCAAGTCGGTCGGGCGGCGCCGCGCAGGCGGCGGCTCGGCGGCCGCGAGGCGCCAGGCGCCCCTCGTCTTGGTCGCTGGCGCTTTGTTGCAGGTCGTTAACAATCCGATCACGCCATTGTCGACTGATTCCGGCGCTGGCGCCCAGAGCCAAACTGTGGCCGTAAGACGCGAACCGCCCCAACCACAACTCCTCCACGAGTTCGCGAAGGCGAAAGCGCCGGTTCGGCGCATCGGCGGCCGTTCGGCGCACGATCCCGTGCGGGAGAGCAATTTACACAAACAAAGGTGGTTTGCAACACCCAAAACGTTTCTTTTAACGTTTTCGTTGACACATTTACCAAACGTGCGGTATGGCTTGATCAAGCTGCTGTTCGGAGGCCGCTACACCTTCAGGCCGCTCAGCTGTGCGTTCGGGACCGCAACGCGATCCGGGCCCGGGCTTTCGCTTTGGGCGGGGTGCATGCTTCTGCGCGTGCCTGATCGCTGGCCCGGAAGCACAGCCGAGGCGACGGCCACTCGGGAACAAACGAGGGAGTCAACGTGTCGAGTCGTCCGAAGAAGATTCTCAACGATCCGCGCAAGGTTGTTGAGGAGATGTTGGAGGGGCTGATCCTGGCCAATGACGGGCGTGTGGAGCGGGTGCCCGGACACACCGCGCTGGTGCGCCGTGATCTGCCGGAAGCGAAAGTGGCGCTGCTGATCGGCGGCGGCAGCGGCCACGAGCCGCTGTTCCACGGCTTCGTCGGGCGCAACATGGCCGATGCGGCGGCCTGCGGCGGCGTCTTTGCGGCGCCCTCGCCCGACATCATCTACGCCGCCGCCCGGGCGGCGCATCGCGGCCGCGGCGTGCTGTTTCTGTACGGCAACTATGCCGGCGACAACATGAACTTCGACATGGCGGCTGAGATGCTGGCCGACGACGGTATCGACGTGCGCACGGTGCGCGTCGCCGACGACGTCGCAGTGGTGCCGCAGGATCGCATGGTCGACCGGCGCGGTGTCGCCGGCGACCTGCTGATGATCAAGATCGCCGGCGGCGCGGCGACGGAACTCGCCAGCCTGGACGAGGTCGAGCGGGTGGCGCGCAAGGCGCAGCACGCCGTGCGCACGATCGGCGTGGCGGTGTCGGCGGGGTCGATCCCGGAGACCGGCCAGCCGACCTTCGAACTGGCCGACGACGAGATCGAGATCGGCATGGGGGCGCATGGCGAGCCGGGCGTGTCGCGCCAGAAGATGGCCTCGGCCGACGCGGTGGCCGAGCAGATGCTGGACAAGCTGATCCCGGACCTGCCGTTCGAGGCGGGCGACGAGGTGGCGCTGCTGATCAACAATTTCGGCGGCACGACGATGATGGAGATGCTGATCGTCAACCGGCGGGTGCGCCAGATCCTCGACGACAAAGGCATCAAGGTGCATCGCAGCCATGTCGGCACCTGGCTGACGGTGCAGGAGATGGCCGGCTTTTCGATCACGCTGATGCGGCTCGACGACGAGCTCAAGCATTACCTCGACCTGCCGGCGGAGTCGCTCGGCTTCTCGCAGATGGGGCCGCACCATGGTTGACGCACTGGATCACGAAACGGCGCTGGCGATGCTGGCGACGGTCTGCCAGGCGGTGGTCGACAATGTCGACGTGCTGTCGCAGGCCGACCGGGAGATCGGCGACGGCGACCACGGGGTGGGCATGCGCCGCGGCTTCGAGGCGGCCGGCCAAGCGCTGCAGGGGTCGCCCGAGGCCGGCATCGAGGACGCCTTCAAGACCGTCGGCACCGCCATCATGGGGGCGACCGGCGGCGCGGCGGGGGCGGTCTTCGGCACGCTGTTCCGCTCGGGCGCGAAGGCCTTTGCCGGCAGCGAGCGGCTCGACGCCGAGCATTTCGCCGGCTTTCTCGAGACGGCGGTGACGGCGGTGGCCAAGCGCGGGGGCGTCATCGAGGGGCAGAAGACGATGCTCGACGCGCTGGCGCCGGCCGCCCGCAGCGCCCGGGGGCGCGTCGCCAACGGCCTGGCGGGCGTCACCGCGGCGGCGGCGGAAGCGGCCGAGCAGGGCGTGCAGGCCACCTGCGACATGATCGCCACCACCGGCAAGGCCCGGTCGCTGGGCGAGCGCAGCCTCGGCCATCCGGATCCGGGCGCCATTTCCATTTCCATCATCCTCGGCGCCATGCGGGACTTTACCGCCCAGGCCTGACGCGCCAGCGAGGAACAGCAGAAGGACGTTCACCATGGCAGACCTCGACGACATCAGGGAAGGCAAGTACTGGGGCGAGGACAAGCCGGCCGACACCAGCCGGTTCTTCCTGAAGGGCGCGGCGCAGCACGACTGGGGCATGAAGGCCCGGCTGGCGCGCATCTTCAATCCGCAGAGCGGGCGCACAGTGATGCTGGCCTTCGACCACGGCTACTTCCAGGGGCCGACCACCGGGCTGGAGCGCATCGACCTGACGATCGCGCCGCTGGCCGAACACACCGACGTCTTGATGTGCACGCGCGGCGCGCTGCGCGCCAACGTCGCGCCGGAGGTGGGTAAGCCGGTGGTGCTGCGCTGCTCGGGCGGCAACTCCATCCTGACGGAGCTGTCCAACGAGCTGGTCGCCGTCGACATCGAGGACGCCATCCGGCTCGGTGCCTCGGCGATGGCCGCCCAAGTCTATATCGGCGCCGAATACGAGCACAAATCGATCGGCAACATCGTCAAGCTGATCGACACCGGCCTGCGCTACGGCATCCCGACCATGGCGGTGACCGGGGTCGGCAAGGACATGGTGCGCAACGCGCGCTATTTCGGGCTGGCGACCCGCATTGCGGCGGAGATCGGGGCACAGTTCGTCAAGTCGTATTACGTTGACGAGGGCTTCGAGAAGGTGGTGCTCGGCTGTCCGGTGCCGATCGTCATCGCCGGCGGCAAGAAGCTGCCCGAGCGCGACGCGCTGGAGATGGCCTACCTGGCGATCGATCAGGGCGCGGCCGGCGTCGACATGGGGCGCAACGTCTTCCAGGCGCCGGCCCCGGCGGCGATGCTGCAGGCGCTGGCGGCCGTCGTGCACAAGGGCGAAACGGGCGAGCGGGCCTACGACTTGTACCGCGACCTCGCCGTCGCGAAGGCATCCTGATCATGTCGGCCGAGACGATGAAGCCGAGCGGGGCGCCGGGCGGCGCGCCGCTCGCCGGGCGCCGCGTCGCCGTCACCGGGGCGGCCAGCGGCATCGGCCGGGAGATCGTGCGGGTGTTTGGTGCGGCGGGCGCGCGGGTCGGCGCGCTCGACGTCGATGCCGCCGGCCTGCAGGCGCTGGCCGACGAACTCGGCTGCCCGACGCAGCCCTGCGACGTCACCGACGACGCCTCGGTGGCGGCGGCCTTCGACGCGCTGGAGGCGGACCTCGGCGGCCTGGACATGCTGGTCTCCAACGCTGGCTCAGCACCGCAGGGGCCGATCGGCGAGGTGGCTATGGCGGATCTGCAGCGCAGCTTCGACTTGAACTTCTTCGGCCACCAGCGCGCCTGCCAGGCGGCGCTCAAGATCTTCCGCAAGCAGGGCCGCGGCGGCACGATCCTGTTCAACATCTCCAACCAATCGGTCAATCCCGGCAAGTCCTTCGGCCCCTACGGGCTGCCGAAGACGGCGCTGCTCGGCCTGATGAAGCAGTATGCGCTCGACCACGGCGCCGAGGGCATCCGCACCGCCGGGGTCAATGCCGGGCGGATCCGCTCCGGCCTGATGACCGACGAGATGATCAGGGAACGCGCCAAGGCGCGCGGGCTGAGTGCCAAGGACTACATGGCGGGCAACCTTCTCAGCGTCGAAGTGACGGCGACGGATGTCGCCGAGGCGTTTCTGCACTTGGCGCTGATGGACAAGGTGAACGCCGCGGTGGTGACGATCGACGGAGGCACGATCGCCACGTCGTTGCGCTGAACGTCGACACGACTGGCAGGCTCTGCCGGCTCCGGACAGTCGGGGCGGTTTGAGGGCGCTGGGCCGGATCGGCCAGCTGCGGGAGGTTTCTTGAATGCATCGTTTGGACAGCAAACTCGAGAAGATCCGATCTGGCCGGTACGAGAAGGGCGATTTCATCCTGGGGACGCCAAGGATCCCGACATGTTCAGCTTCAGCCCAATCGCCGGGTCGGGCCCGGTGGTGGTCGCCGGCAAGGACCTTTTCGCCGTCGTCACATGGTCGAGGAGTTGGCCGCGACCGTGCCTGGCGTGCTGGTGCGCCAGCACACGCCGCGTCTGCTGACTTCCGGCGAGATACAGCACGGGGTCGAAACGTTCGATGTGGAATGGACCTCATGCGCGATCGGCGGCGATGCAGGGGTCCATTTCGAACGATCAGCCCTTCGTCGAGGCCCCACGACGCGCCTATGGCAGCCGCTTCGGCGCAGTCGGGCGCCGCCGGCCAACGCCCAGGATGCTGTCACGCGGTGTCCTGAAGTACCAACGAACGAAGCAAAGGAGCCCCCGATGTCCATTCCGAACCACGTCCGGCAACAAATCGAAAACAGGATCGCGTTTCTCGCGAAGGCGCGCGACACCTTGACGGCCGATGTCGACAGCCACATCAGCGATCCCGCCACTTTGCCCGCCTCTGTGCGCAATCGTATCGAGCGCGAGCCCAACTATTTCATAGGTCGTCCCATCGACGCCGAAATGTTGCTTCGCGACATGGATGCGGTCGGAATCGACATGTCGCTGTCGTGGCTCAACCCGTGGGTCATCGAATACGTCGACGACCCGGCGGCAAACCGCGCCATGCTGAGTCGAGCCAACCATTATGTCGCCGACGCAGCGATACGACATCCTGAACGAGTCTATCCAGCCGGCTGGACGGATCCGAAGGCGTTGGGAGTTGAAGGCGCACGGGCCGTGGTCGACGAATGCGTGCTGGAACTCGGATTCGCCGTGGTCAAGCTGAACCCCGGCCAGAACGCCTATCCGATCGACAGCGACGCCGCATTGGCCGTGATCGAACGGATCGTGGAACTGGGGGCGGTGCCGGCGTTTCATTTCGGCTCGGATACGCTCTACACGCCGGTCCAGGGGCTCGAGAACGTGGCGGCGCGGTTCCCCGACCATCCGATCCTCGCCGTTCACTTCGGCGGCGTCGGCGCCGGTATGCCGGCTGAAGCCTTCTGCCACGAATTGCGGGCCATGGGGCTGCGGCGGACAAACATCTTCTTCGTCGAAAGCTCCAAGCGCGAGATGCACGTGGAATCCGATCTGATCACGTACCGGTTGGCCGGACCACAGCACCGGCACCGCATCTTCCTGGGAAGCGACACGCCCTTCGGCCGCCCGAACTGGCATTTCGGCGGCTACCGCCAGATGTTCGCGACTCTGGCCGACGGCGCGAACCACGCTGACGCCAGGGTCCGCGCCGCGCCGGACCAGTTCGACGCGGAGACCGCGCAGGATTTCATGGGCCGCAACTTCGCCGATTTCGCGGCCGAGGCCTGCCGTCGCGTCCTGGCGACGCATTGTCGCGGCGAGAGTTAACGGATCGTCGGGGGCAGTCCGTCAGGTCGAAGCGGTGCGACGTGGCGTTCCAACCTGTGAGGATGTGCGAATACAGGAGCGCGCTCAGGACCGAATCGTGACGCCGCCGGACGGCGTACAGGATGAACCGGTGTTCCTTCACCGCCTGGTCCCAGCGCTCCTGCGAGGTGCTGCCGGCATAGCGGAAGCGGCGCACGCGCGCCGCTCGCTCACCTTCAGCTTCTCCTGGAGAAGAGCGACCGCTTCGCGCCTGGCGGCGGGCGTCACCATTTTTTTGCCAGCAGTTCCTTCAATCCGGCATTGTCGAGCATGGCGTCAGCCCGCAGCTTCTTCGGCCGGCCATTCTCCTCCTCCAGGGCCTTCAGCCGCTTGGCGTCGGACACATCCAGGCCGCCGTACTTGGCCTTCCACTTGTAGAAGGTGGCGCTGCTCACGCCATGCTTCCGGCACACCTCCGCCGTCGGCAAACCCGCCTCCCGCTCTCGCAGGATCCCAACGATCTGTTCTTCCGTGAACCTTGAGCGCTTCATCAGTCCGGTCCTCTCAAAAGGCCGGACTCCATCTCAAACCGGATATCCCTCAGGGGGCAACGTCACGGCCTGTCTCGTCGCACGGCGCATGGCATGCGCTAGGCGGGAGCGGCGATCGCCGCCGAGAACGGCGCGACCGAGCGTCAGCTTGTGGCGATCTTCGGCTGGTCCACGATGAAGGAAGCCGCGCGCTGCACCAAGGCGGCGCGCCGGAAGGTGCTCGCGGCGAGCGACATGAAGCTGCTCTCGCGCGATCAAACATCGAACAGAAGTGTCCCACTTTTTACCGCGCTGGAGCGCGGTGGGACGCTTTCACTGCCTAAGCCTTTGAAAGGAAAGACGTGCGGCAAGGAATGGT
>CAVXLJ010000018.1:0-309596 GCA_963762605.1 uncultured Alphaproteobacteria bacterium
CGCGCTCGGCTTCCTGCAAGGCACGCTGATCACCCGGCTGCGTCTGCCGTCCTTCGTGGTGACGCTGGCTGGCCTCCTCGGCTTCCAGGGCGTCATGATCCAGCTGCTCGGCACCGGCGGCACGATCCCCATTCCGGACCAGACCATCAACAACTTCGCCAACGGGACACTGAGCCGTTCGAGCGGGTGGATCCTGACCATCGTGATTCTGCTCGTCTTCGCGGTCGTCACGGTGATGCGCGACCAACGGCGGCGGGCGAGCGGTCTGGTGGCGCCACCGGCTGCCTTGACGGCGTTGAAGATTCTTGCCGCGGTGGCCGCGGGCGTGGCGCTGCTGCTGGTCACCAACATCGATCGCGGCGTGCCGGCGTACCCGCTGAACGGGATGCCGTGGGTGATCCCCATCGTGTTCGCCGTGCTGGTGACTTGGTCGTTCGTTCTCGGGCGAACCCGGTTCGGGCGCTACGTCTACGCCATCGGCGGGAGCGCCGAGGGCGCGCGGCGCGCCGGCATCAATCTCGCCAGCATCCGCACGCTGGCCTTCACGCTCGCCGGAATGACCGCCGGCATTGGCGGCATCATCTACGCCTCCCGCCTGCAGTCGATGTCGACCAGCTTCGATGGCGGCACCATCGTGCTCTACGTGGTCGCCACGGCGGTGATCGGCGGCACCAGCCTGTTCGGCGGCCGCGGACGCCCGCTGCACGCGGTGCTCGGCGGCGTCATCATCGCGGCGATCGTCAACGGCATGGCGCTTCTGGGGCTCCCCGCCGCGGTCCAGCTCATGGCCACGGCGCTGGTCCTGCTCGCCTCGATCACGGTCGATGTGGTCGTGCGGCGGCGCGGGGAGACGGCAAGGTAGGCCGTCTACGACCTCCGCCTGAGCAACGGGTTGGACAGCACCAGGCGCACGAGATCGGCCTGGCGCTTGCTGCCTGTCTTTGCCAGCACGTTGCGCAGGCGGTCCTTGGATGTGTTGACGGTGATGCCGGCGCGTTCGGCATAGTCAGCAAGCCGCGCGCCGGAGGCAAGCGCCGCCAACAGGTCGGCCTCGGCCGCGGTCAGGTCGAACAAGGCGGCCAGTTCGCGCGCGTCGATCGCGAGCTCGGCCTCCGGCGCCGAGACGAACAGCATCGCGGTTGCGCGCGGCATGCCAAGCCGCATCGGTCCGGACGCCGGGCAGACCAGCGCCGCCTGCCGTTGGCCGTCGGAACGGGGCAGGGGAACGACGCCGCCGGCGCTGGCACTTGTGTTGGCGACGGCGCGGATGCGCGCGGTCAGCCGCGCTGTCGCCTGCGGTGTCTCGGCCGCCAGACGCCCGGCGCGCGCGACCAGCCCGCCCCCCTGCCGCAGCAGATGGTCGCCGAAGGCATTGGCGAAGAGCAGGCGGCATTCGGCGTCAACCAGGAACACGCCGACGGCGAGCGCATCGAGGCCGGCGCTGAAACCGTTCTCGACCCGCGCGGCGTGGTCGAGGCGGAGCGAAATATCGGTGGCGCGCTGCACATGCGGTACCAGCCTCGCCAGCAACCGGCGCTCGCTGACGGAGAAGTCGCCTGCATCGCCGGCGCGCAGGCCGCTGAAGATCAGCACGCCGCCGGTGCGGCGCGAGAGGATCAGGCCGATGCCGTCGCCGAGTCCGTTGGGGCGCATCCAGTCATTGTAGAACTCGGTCCTGCGGAGCTCCGCCGGGTCGAGGATCTCGTTGCCGACGACGATCTCGCCGGCGGGCTTGGCCAGAAAAGCCGGTGCCCAGGGATTGATCGCGGCATAGTGCGTCTCGAAAGCCGCGATCCCTGCGGGATCGAGGGAGGCGGCGGCGCTGAAGAAGGCGTTGGCACCGTCCTGGAAGAAGAGTGCGAAGGTGCTGCAGCGCAGAGCCACGCGCATCTTCTCGACGACACCGTCCCACAAGGAAGCGTCCACGGCGGCGTCATAAACCTCCGGGACCAGACCCTCGTAGATTTCCGTGCTCCGCTTCGCCGGCTTCGACGGCACGTCCCCAACCCCAGGCGGGCCCAATGGCCCGGCTCTACGACACTGCGTCAGGTTGCCGCAGTCGCGCGATTTGGCAAGTGGCCTTTGTGCAACAGCACAGACGGCAGGCCGACGCACCCTTCGAACGAGGGGTTCGCCGGCCGGCGCCAGCTGCCAATCTGATCAGGACAAATCCAGGGGTGACCGGGGAGTCGGGGAGCTGAAATGAAGACAGTCAGGCTTTGGGCGGGTGCCTTGCCGCTTCTGTTTGCCACCGCCGCCGCGGCGGGACCGGCCAACATGCCGGGCGTCGACTGGGCAGGCCTTTCCGTGGGACTGGCCGCCGGATATTCCTGGGGGCAAAGCAGTCACGACACCTATACGTCCGGCGGCACCTATTTGGGCTCCGGTACGAGCAATCCGTCCGGTGCATTCGGTGGCGTGCGCTTTGCCTACGACTTCGATGTCGCGCCGAACATGATCGCCGGCATAGGCGGCGGCGCCACGCTCAACGATGTGACTGCTACCAGCACCAGCGGCGGCGTGACGTCGGCCTCGACAACGAAGTGGGGCGTCTCGCTGCGCGGCCGCCTCGGCTTCACCAAGGACATCTATATGCTCTACGGTACCGCCGGCTGGCACTGGGGCGGTGGTTCGGTGACGCGGACGCAGAGCGGCGTCAGCGAGACGGTCGACACGGCTTCAAACGGCTGGACGCTGGGTGCCGGCATCGAGTGGGTCTTCGCACCGCGCTGGACCACATTCCTGGAATACAATCACGTCACCGGAACCGGCAAGACGACCTTTCCGGTCGCCAAGCGCTATTCGAACGTCTCCTCGGCCTCGGATTCGATAGAGACAGGCATCAACTACAAGTTCTGACGGCGGGAGTCGCTTTCGCGCCTCAGTGCCTCTCGACGAAGGAGTCGAGCACGCGCTTCTGGCCGGCCTTGTCGAAGTCGATGGTGAGCTTGTTGCCGTCGATCGAACCGATGCGGCCGTAGCCGAACTTCTGGTGAAAGACGCGCTCGCCGACCGAATACGCGCTCGTCCCGCCGATGACGCTCTTGGCCACCAGCTCGCCCTCGATCAGCCTTGGTCCCGAGGCAAGCGGGCTGTCGAAGCCGCGCTTGCCGCCGCCGCCGCTCTTGTCGCGGTTCTTCTGCGCCCGCTGCCAGCCGGGCGTGGCATAGGTGTTGGCGAAGGGATCACGCACGTCGAAGCGCGAGGCGCCGTAGGCGCCGCCGCCATAGCCGCCGTAATCGGAACTCTCCTCCTTCACCTCGACATGCGCCTCTGGCAGCTCGTCGAGGAAGCGCGAGGGGATCGAGGATTGCCACAGGCCGTGCATGCGGCGGTTGGCGGCAAAGTGGATGAGGGCGCGCTTGCGGGCCCGGGTGATGCCGACATAGGCGAGCCGCCGCTCCTCCTCGAGGCCGGCGCGGCCCTGTTCGTCGAGGGTGCGCTGGGAGGGAAACAGCCCTTCCTCCCAGCCGGGCAGGAAGACCACGTCGAATTCCAGCCCCTTGGCCGAATGCAGGGTCATGATCGAGACGGCATCGTTGCCGGCCTCGCTGTCGGTATCCATGACCAGGCTGATGTGCTCGAGGAAGCCGCCGAGACTGTCGAACTCCTCCATGGAGCGCACCAGCTCCTTCAGATTCTCCAGCCGGCCCGGTGCATCGGCCGAGCGGTCGGCCTGCCACATCTCGGTGTAGCCCAACTCCTCCAGGATGATCTCGGCAAGCTCGGTGTGGGCGAGGTTGTCCAGTTGCGCCCGCCAGCGGCCGAAGGCGGACAGCAGGTCGCGCAGCGCGGCGCGCGTGCGCGCCGTGATCTCGTCGGTCTCCACCATCTCCGCCGCCGCGGCGGTCAAGGGAATGCCGCCGGCCCGCGCCCGGTCGTGCAACAGCTTCACCGTCGTCTCGCCGATGCCGCGGCGCGGCGTATTGACGATGCGCTCGAAGGCGAGGTCATCGGCCGGTTGCGCCACCACGCGGAAATAGGCCAGCGCATCGCGGATCTCCTGGCGCTCATAGAAGCGCGGGCCGCCGATGACGCGATAGTTCAAGCCCAGCGTGACGAAGCGGTCCTCGAAGGCGCGCATCTGGAAGGAGGCGCGCACCAGGATCGCCATTTCGTTCAGCGCCACGCCCTGGCGCTGGAGCTGTTCGATCTCCTCGCCGACGGCGCGCGCCTCCTGCTCGGAGTCCCATGACGAGGCGACCGAGACGCGCGCCGCCTCGGGGTCGCGATCGTCGGTGAACAGCGTCTTGCCGAGCCGCCCCTCATTGTGGCTGATGAGGTGCGAGGCGGCGCCCAGGATATGCGCGGTCGAGCGGTAGTTGCGCTCCAGACGGATCACGGTGGCGCCGGGAAAATCCTTCTCGAAGCGCAGGATGTTGTCGACCTCGGCGCCGCGCCAGCCATAGATCGACTGGTCGTCGTCGCCGACGCAGCAGATATTGGCCTGCGCGCGCGGCGTCTGCCGTATCCGTCCCCTCTCCCCTTGTGGGAGAGGGACAGGGTGAGGGGGCTCTTCCCGTCGCGGTTCCTGCGCCAGCAGGCGCAGCCAGAGATACTGCGCGACGTTGGTGTCCTGGTACTCGTCGACCAGCATGTAGCGGAAGCGGGCGTGATAGTCGGCCAGCACATCGGCGTTGCTGCGCAGGATCGACAGCGGCTCCAGCACCAGATCGCCGAAGTCGGCGGCGTTGAGCACCTTCAGCCGCGCCTGATAGGCGGCATAGAGCTTCTTGCCGCGCCCGTCGGCAAAGGCGCGCCCGTCCACCTCGGACACGTCGCTTGGCGTCAGCCCGCGGTTCTTCCAATGGTCGATGGCGCCGGCAAGCTGGCGCGCCGGCCAGCGCTTCTCGTCGATGCCGTCCGCCTGGATGATCTGCTTCATCAGGCGGATCTGGTCGTCGGTGTCGAGGATGGTGAAGTCGCTCTTCAGCCCGGCCATCTCGGCGTGGCGGCGTAGCATGCGCGCGCCGATCGAGTGGAAGGTGCCCAGCCACTGCATGCCTTCCACCACGCCGCCGATCAGATCGCCGACGCGGTTCTTCATCTCGCGCGCTGCCTTGTTGGTGAAGGTCACGGCGAGGATCTGCCAGGGCTTGGCGCGGCCGGTGGCGAGCAGATGGGCGATGCGGGTGGTGAGCACGCGCGTCTTGCCGGTGCCGGCGCCGGCCAGCACCAGAACCGGTCCCTCGGTCGCCTCCACCGCGGCGCGCTGTTCCGGGTTCAGCTTGTCGAGCCACGGCGTGCCACGCGAACCCGCCGCCCGCGCGGCAATGCCGCCCGGCCGTGCCTCAGGCGCGGAAATCCCTCCCGCTTGCGGGGAGCGGGGACCATGCGACGCATGGTGGGTGGGGTCGTCCGCGTCGGGCGGCCCGCTGTCGATGCGCTTGACGGGATCGGTCATATGGGGCCGCGACTACCACGAATCTCAAGTGGAGAACACTATAGCAACAGATGGGGCGGCGGGATGGCGAGGAGGAGGGGCCTACGACGCTTCCTTTGTCGTCCCCACGAAAGTGGGGACCCAGTAGTCGCCGACACTCGCGGCTCTATCGCAGGCGCCTGCGATTACTGGGTGCCCGGTCGGGACCGGGCACCACAGGCTACCCATCTTGGGTCTCCCCCCTCACGACCCCTTGCAGATCGGCGTCGGTTTTGGCGGCGGCGGCGGGTGATCCCGGCGGTATTGCGCGATCAGCGGGCCGAGGGTCTTGTCGGACCAGAATTTCGGCGTGCCGATCGTCTTCAGGCAGGCGGCGTCCCAATAGAGCCCGAGCGAGGCCAGCGACCGCTTGGCTGCCACGGCGTGCGCGACGGCGTCGATGTCGGCGGCCTCCGGATAGATGTAGACCGTGGTCGGGTCGTGTCGGGTCATCGCCATGATCGCGTCGGCATTCGCCTGCGACCAGCTGGTGCAGCCGTTGCTGCGGCCGCCGACATAACTCACCAGCGTCCCGCGCGGCACGTATCCGTCCTTGTTGGCGTAGGGGCTCTCTGGATCCTTCAGCATGCAGACGCCGTGTAGCACGACCGCCGCATGGCCGCCGATTTCGCGCTTGCGGGCGTTGGCCGTGTCACCTTCGCCGTCGAACTGGAGGAAGGGACGCACCAGCAGGGCATTGCTGTGCGCCCCGGTGCGGTAATAGCCCTTGAACGAGGTCTTGATTTCGGCCGTCACATAGGCGCCGCCGGTGGTCAGGCTCGAATCTTGCGCGTTGCCGAAGTTCTTCGCGCAGGTCCGGCCGTTGCGGAAGTTCGGCAGGCCGCGCCAGTTGCGGCCGGCGCCGTGGCCCGATGCGATTGCGCGAAACGACCGGCTCGCCTCGCAGATGAAGTAGAAGCGCAGTCCCGGCGTGCCGTCGCTGGCCGTGTTGGGGCGGGTCGCGTCCATGGCGAAATAGCAGGGGTTCTTCACCGCGCCGGCGGCGACCTTCTGCCGGTAGAGCGCCCGCGCCCGTTCCAGCACCACCGGCGCGATTTCGCCGTTGCCGTCGCCGATATGGGCGGCGAGCCAGGGCGGAATGGCCGGCGCCGGCTCGGCCGCCAGAAGACGCGGCGCCGCCGAAAAGGCGATTGCCGCAAGGACAACGGCAAGCATGGTGGCGAGCCGCGCAAGGGCAGAGCGCGGCGCCCACGCCACCGCCCGGCCGCGTTCCGGCGGTTCGGCGGTCTCCATTCCTCCCCGGTCATCTTTTGGCACTGGCGACGCGGCGGTCTCCATCCCTCCCCGGAACGGGGAGGGGGGACCGGCCGCAGGCCGGTGGGTGGGGTCGCCGTCCTCAGGCAGCCTGCCGTCGATGCGCTGAACAGGGTCGGTCATGGCGGCGGCGGCTCCGGCGAATCTCAGGCTGAGAGCACCATAGCAACAGATGCGGCGGCGATGGGGCGGGGAGGAGGGGGCGGTTCCGCGAATACTGCCTCTGTGTCCCGGGCGCAGTGCGTCATGGAATGACGCGCTGCTGACCCGGGACCTAATCGCTGCAGCAGTCTCCATCCCTCCCCGCAACGGGGAGGGGGGACCATGCGAAGCCGCAGGCGAAGCATGGTCGGTGGGGCTGGTCATTCGCCCGCGCGTGTTCACGAACCTGCTGTCGCAGCCACTAAAGCGAGAGATGGGGGCACGGGCGGGAGGGGCGTTCTGTTGTTGGCTTGCAGATTCGGCGAAGCCGTTGTTCGAGGGCCGGCATATCTGAAGTTTGGCACTCCCACACCACGCTCACGCTCCAACCTTGTCGCCGTAGTTGGCGTTGAACGCGCCGATCGCGCTTGATGTTTTCTGCGAATTTCTTCGTCCAGAAAGCGACGCGGGTTTTGGGCGTCGTGGCTTTCCGACATCCCTTATGGCGATGCCAAAAGCAACCATGAACAAAGATGATCTTTCCCAGTCTTGGAAAAACGAGATCGGGGGTCCCAGGCAAATCCCGGCGATGCAGTCTGAATCGAAATCCGAGGCGGTGGCACGCGCTGCGTACGCGAAGTTCGGGCAGCGTATGGGTGTGGCGGACCGCCGCCATGATTCTTGATCTCTGCGGATCAATCGTTTCTGGCATGGGCTCAACCATATATGGCTGGCTCGTCTGCTAACTTATCTTCTTCTCAGCTGTCTTCTTCTGCTAAGGCCCTGCCGAAACGAGTGCTTTGATGCGGGCCTTGATGTTCTCATACTTAAGGCGAAGCAGGCTCTTGCCATTGTCTGTTAGGAGGCCGGTGTGTCCCACAACGTTTCGCACCGGCGCATACTCAATCGCGTCATGGGTAACCGACTGCTCGCCGGCATTACCCTTCTTCCCCTCGACCGTCACGGCTAGGGCATCCATGCCGAGGTAGTCGATATCGGCCTTATTCTTGCGAATGTTGTAGCTCAAGTTCGCCCTAGCCTTTTTTGTTTCCTCATTCTTCCGCCAATCATCAGCCTCCAGCTTGACTCCTTTCGACAGCGGAAGATTTTGTTCGGCTATGTATCGGCGCGCTAAGTTTTCGGAAAGAAAGCAATCGACATAGGACTCAATATTAAACTCGGCGTCATCCCGAAGTTGGTCGAGCCAGTTGTCGACAACATCCCTTCTGGGGGAGGATGTGTCTGGCAGATATTCGTCCCTTGCTAACGTATAAAGGTCCCGTGCTTTTCGTTGTTTTTTGGTCTTTCTCGGGTTCTCTTCGTCGCCTTCTTTGCCGCGTAGAAGACGCAACTCATCCCACCTCTCGAAGATCGTTGGAAGGGCTTCTTCTTTGAGGTACTTGAGAAGCGCCGCGAAATCTTGATCTCCGTCAACGATACCTTCGCGACTGCTGGTGAACGGATCGCTTCCCTTTTTGTCCATTTTGTTGAAGTGAATCTGTCCGTAGAGATAACTCTCGACGATTCTCTGTGACGGTATATGACGCAAAATATTCTTTTCACGTAACCTGCCGTTCACGAAAAGATCCAAGGTCGCTCGTTCGTCTGTGCCGGTAATCTTCAGGTGCCGCGGCAATTCTACCGTAGCAATGAAGCCACTAACGTTAAGTTCTGTAGTAAGTGCTAGCGGAGGGCTTTTCAGGAAGGTCAGCGCTTTGACGAAATCGTCCTGATACCTGTTTACTATCCAAACGAACTCGGTCTTTTCAGTGAGGTCCTTGAGGTCGTCAAGGCCGACCTTTTCGTCATTCACGTATATTGAAAATTTTGGATCAAAAATAGAAAATCTAAAATATAGAGCAATCAGTTTTCGCGTGTGCGCGACTGAACTTCTTATTTGGTCTTTTGTGTGCTCGAAAACAATAATTGTTCCGGACTCGTGGCCCATCGATAGATTGTCGATCAATTTAGAATCGGGTGTTTCGAGAGAATATTGATCCGGTGTTAGGTCGCGTGTGATTGCCTTATCAAGGCCGGAATTGTCGATTGTTCCTCCGACGTAATCTTGGCCCTTCTTTTTCGAGAAGATGGTGATACGCTCAGCGCAAGATAATAGAGCTAGCTTCCCTATGCCCTTCGCGCCGATGAACGGGCGGTGCCCTTTGGTTTCCAATTGTCCGGAAGCTCGCTTGGTGTATCCAATCTTCAGAAATTTGTTCTGAAAATCGTCAGAATCCATGCCGGCGCCATCGTCTTTGATAGTGAACGTTCCTTTTTGGCCAAAGTTGATCCAGACATTGGTTGCGTCGGCGTCCCATGAATTTGAGATGGCTTCGCCCAACACGGTTATAGAGTTGCGATAGAGATTTCTGCCTAGGTGGTTCAGAACACTCAGCGAAATCTCGAAATTGAAGGATTTGCTAGGCGCTCGGGCCATCTTGAGTTTCCGATTTGTAGGATCGCACGATCGCGTCGCCAATCGCTTCGGCGAGCTTTACGGGAACGGCATTTCCTATCCAGCGCCCGACCTCCTTGAACGAAAGCGTCTCGTCTCGGGGCAGGAACTCATAAGACTGCGGAAAGGATTGTAGTATCGCCGCTTCTCTCAAAGTTATCGCCCGATTTTGCTCCGGGTGACCGAAACGTCCGTTTCCGAACCCGAAACACTGTGTTGTCATTGTTGGTGAGGGCTGATCCCAAGCCATTCGAGCGTACACGCCCGGATAGGTCTTTCCGGATTTTCGGCGATGACAGGCTGCCCGCAAATCCAATGGCCAGTCTCGCCAGGTCCCGCCAGGTTTTGAGGCTTTAATTCGCTGAAGGTTAAGTGGTGCCAGCGAGGCTGACGTGTGAAGCGGGTCGTTGGGGTCGGTTTCGCCAGCTTCGAGCTCCGGCAAATTTGCGATCGCGTCGCGCACGGTCTGAAACGGCTTGTTGTCGGCTTTCAGGGCCGAAGGTTGTACCCCCTTGGAGGCGATGACGACGAGGCGGCGTCGTCTCTGCGGAACACCGAAATCCTCGCAACGCGCCACAACAGAGCTGACCTGATATCCTGCATCTTCAAGGATTTTGCAGAACCTCCGGAATACGCGCCCCTCCTTGTATCGCAGCAGCGACGGGACATTCTCCATCGTCACAAAATCAGGTTGTATATTCGCTGCTAGTTTGGCGAAGGTCGTGACGAGTGCCCATTGAGGATCTTCGTCATAACGTTGTTTGTATGTCGAAAATGGTTGGCAGGGCGCGCATCCTGCCAGAACAGATGGAACCAGTCCGGAAAAATGAGCCTTAATCTCAGTGGCACTGAGGTTTGCGACGTCCCTTGCATGGAAAATAGCGTCATTGTTCTTTTCGAAGGCGTACTTGCATCGGACGTCGGTATCGTATCCGGCAACAATCTTGAAGCCAGCCCGCTTCAGCCCGTGACTTAAGGCGCCGACGCCGCAAAAGAGATCAACAACTTCTCCGCACGCAGCTGCTCCGGCGTCCTTCTTTTGTTTTTTCTTGCTCGTCATCGCCCTTCGAATAGCCCAGCCATATTAAATCGTATCACATTGCTCGCCTCTTGCGAGCAAGAGGTTTGGCGATGCCCGCCTTTGGTTTGTAAGGACGCGACCCTGGGCCCGCAACGGGAATATCTCACCAACTTATTCCCGTTCTCTACCCCATGAGACACTGTGCTCATCCTCGCTCGGATAGAGGGGCGTCTCCGGAGGCGTCTTAAGATGGAGCGGGGTGCGGCGCCTGCGGCTGCTCCGTCTGGAGCGCCGGCGCGGGTAGACAGTCCCGCGTCGGCCGGGTTCGCAACCCGGTGCCCCGGGAGGCCTCCGCGTGGGCCCGTCCGCCGGCATTGCGACCGGCTGTGGCTCTCGACCACCCTAAGCCCGCTGGGTTCAAAACCGCGCTTGGCGTGAAGCGGCGCGGGGCCAGGCAGCGGACCGGCGATGAGCCGGTAGCGCACCGTTCATCCGGCGGAGTTCGGGTGCGGAGGTGAAAAACCGCCGCGGCGGGCGCTCGGCTGAGCGCCACCAAACGGACTACCGATGAGGCACCCATCGAGCGCCCGCCACCCCTCGCATTCTCAATAGGATGCGAGGCGTTCTTTGAAATCCGCATCACCCGGCCACTGTGTGGCGCGGGAAGGAGAAGCCGTGTCCCGGACGCACCGCCTCACAGACACATGAGCAGAGCCGGCGTCTGGCCGTTGTGGGTATGGGCGCCGAGCACGCGGCCCTTGATCGACAGCTGGCTGCCGTCGGCCGGGTGGAGGGCGGGGCAATAGAGCTGAATGGACAAGGCCGGCGGGACGCTGCGGCTGACGATGTCGGCATCGACGCAGAACGGCGTGGTCAGCCTGAGAAGCGTCGCCCGGCGTGCGAGGTCGTTGATCGGATCGCGGACGACGCCGTCATCAACCGGGGCGACCTTGGCGAAATACTGGCCGGTCAGCGTCACGATCTCGCCATAGCGGAAGCATTCCGCGGCGTTGGCCGAAGCCGACCAGGCGATGGCCGCCAGAGCCACCATCAGGACGACCGGCAGGCCGATCGGCGGCCGGCCGCGCGTCAGCCAGCGGAGCAGGCCGTCATGGACCCGCGTCGTGATCGGCACTCTTGGCAGGAAATGGCCGCGCCAACCGTTCAACCGGCGCATCACCTGGTGATAGACGAGCGACACCTTGCCGTCCTTGCCGGTCACGCTCATTGCAGGTCGCTTTCGGCAACCACACGATCGTAACGTTCAAGGTCGCTCTTGATGACGTACCAGGGTTCACCGTTGCTGACCGGACGACGGGCGACGATGCGGTAGCGGCCGGTGGCGGCCGTGCGGGTTCGATCCTCGTTGGTGAAGAGGATCATTTCTCCGACGGCGTATTTGTGTTCGTTCATGGCGTGGATCGCTTTCTCTGTCGACAATTGCCTGTGCATTGTCCTCCCTCGCCCAGGCGGTGAACCGAGCCGGCGAAGAACGCCGGCTCATTCAGGCGAAACGCATTTTCTGTTGGCGGGCTCAGGCGCTGGTGGTCAGGATCCTGGCGCAGGAATCGGCGACGCCATCGACGGGAGCCTTGCTGCCGGGCATCGTTGCCCAGCCGCCGTTGATGATGTAGTCGGCTTGATTGTAGCTGCGCTCCGCCTTGAGTTCGGCGAGTTTGCTTTCGGCATCCGTCTGGTCGCGAAACTGCATCGCGCATATCGGGGCCAACGCAGCAATGACCGCCGTCCTGGCGCTCTGCCGTGCGGCGTCTGCGGAACTGCCGCCCGTCACCCAACCGCCCCAGGTGAACCCGATGACCGCCAGAGCGACGGCGCCGCCGATGGCACCCCAGGCCGCCGGTTTCACTTCCATTGGAATCTTCATGTCACTTCCTTCTCGGTTGTGCGGTTTCAATTCCCGCTGGCGGGCAGGACGGTCGCGTGAGCGTGCACCGTGCTGGCCGCTGCCCGGGTCGTCATGCGGTTGCGACCCGCGAGAATTGATCGCCGGTCAGTGTGTAGGAGCCGTGATGCTGGCGCGGCGCGTAGACCCTGGCCGCAACGGCGAAGATGCGCTCTCGCGCGTCGTCGAACGCGGCCAGGATCGCCTCCTCGGTGTTTTTCGTTTTGGGATAGAGGATGAAGATCGCATCCGCCTCGAGGAAGAAAGATACCTCCATCGCGCTGTCGTGACCCCAGAAGCGAATGCGGTGCCAGTCGGCGTCGTAGCTGCGGCTTGGATTGGGGAAACTCAGGCTCATGGTCGACGTCCTGCGGAAGGCTCAGGGGGGCGGCGCTCCCCCTGGAAATGTCGTTTCGGTCACGCCTTTGCCGGGGCGTCTGCGGGATCAGCGAAGAAGTATCGGCCACCAGGAAGTGCCTTTTGAGTGGGTCGGCTCATGAATTTTCTGCGACGATGGCAACGTAATACCCAGAAAAAATACTGAAAGCTGCGCAGTGAAAATACACACGCCGCGATATTTCATTAGAATCTTCTAGTCTAGAAGGGAAAATATTATCAGAAATGTCTTTGCGATGCCACCGAAATTCCCTGTTCAATATTGAACAGTGTTTCGCGTACGTGCCCCGGAAAGAAAATCTGTTCCCCGCTCCGGACGCCACGCGATGAGACGTTCATCCTGCGCTCACGCGGGGGCGCCGTCCGGGGGCGTTCCGTGCAGTGGAGCGGGGTGCGGCACCCGCGGCCGCCGGTGCCCGGTTGCGGCCGAGCAGCAACGCGGCGCACCGGCTCGCAAACCCCGGCGAGCCCGCGAAAAACCGCACTCCTCTTGACCAGATCGCGTCAAGGGTGCAGGAGGTCGCCACCATCCTGCCGCCCCCAACGAAAGCCAAATGACCGACACGCCCCTCACGCCCCCGGCCGCCGCATCCGCGGAGTTCGAGGGGGAAGACCGCACCATATCGCTCCCCGTCCTCGTCATCCTCGCCTTCCTCATCGGCATCGTCGCGGCGCTGGGCGCGGTGTTCTTCCGCTACCTGATCGCGGTCATTCACAACGGGCTCTTCCTCGGCAAGTTCAGCTTCCTATACGACGCCAACCTGTTCGATCCGCCCACTCCGTGGGGGCCGTTCATCATCCTGGTGCCGATCATCGGCGGCCTGATC
Source organism: uncultured Alphaproteobacteria bacterium (assembly GCA_963762605.1). Taxonomy (GTDB): domain Bacteria; phylum Pseudomonadota; class Alphaproteobacteria; order Rhizobiales; family Kaistiaceae; genus CAVSRC01. Next base: position 13,441 of record CAVXLJ010000018.1, read on the forward strand.
GTGGTCTGGCTGGTGGAGACCTTCGCACCCGAGGCCAAGGGCCACGGCGTGCCGGAGGTCATGTTCGCCATCTACCACAACAAGGGCAACGTGCGCGGCATCGTCGCCGTGATCAAATCGTTCGCCTCGGCGCTGTCGATCGGCACCGGTGCCTCGGTCGGCCGCGAGGGACCGATCATCCAGATCGGTGCGTCCTTCGGCTCGACGCTGGCGCGCCGGCTGCGGCTGGCCCGCTGGCAGAAGATCACCATGATTGCCGCAGGCGCCGGCGCCGGCATCGCCGCCACCTTCAACACGCCGCTCGGTGGCGTGCTGTTCGCGGTCGAGCTGCTGCTGCCGGAACTGTCGAATCGTACCTTCCTGCCGGTGGTGGTGGCGACCACCACGGCAACCTCGCTGGCGCGCTATGTCTTCGGGCTGTCGCCCGCCTTCTTCGTGCCGGAGGCGGCGCTTGCCGGCGGTTTCACCATCAGCAATCCGCTGGTTCTGGCCGGCTTCGGCTTGCTCGGGCTTGCCGCCGGCGTTGCCTCCTGGGGGTTCATCAGGTTCCTGGCGTGGTGCGAGGACGTCTTCCCCAAGCTGCCGGGCAATGTCTATACGCAGAACATCGTCGGCATGCTCATCATTGGCGTGCTGTTCTACGCCTTCATGCTGACCACCGGTCACGGCCAGACCGATGGCGTCGGCTACGCCACCATCCAGTCGGTGCTCGAGGGCGGCACCACCGGCCTGCTGCTGCTGGTGCTCTTGTTTGTGGCCAAGCTGTTTGCGACCTCGATCAGCCTGGGCTCGGGCGCCTCGGGCGGCATCTTCTCGCCGTCGCTGTTCATCGGCGCCACGCTTGGCGGGGCCTTCGGCACGCTGGGCGCCTTCCTCTTTCCCCATTCGGGTTTTTCGGTCGTCGAGTTCGCGGTGGTCGGCATGGGGGCCATCGTCGGCGGGGCGACCGGCGCCTCGATGACGGCGATCGTGATGATCTTCGAGATGACCCGCGACTACAACGTCATCGTGCCGCTGGTGCTGGCCGTGGCGCTGGCCACCGGCACCCGGCGGGCGCTCATCACCGAGAACATCTACACCATCAAGCTGCGCCACCGTGGCAAGCCGATCCCGGTCAACCGCCACACCAACATGTATCTGGTGCGCCAGGCACGCGAGCTGATGAACAAGGATTTCATGGTCCTGCCGATCGACACGCCGATCGCCGATGCTCTGGCCAAGCTGGCCGATCGCCCGGGCGCCCACATCATCGTCTCGGACGGCCCGCGCATCGCCGGCGTGGCGCGGCTCACCGCCGGCTCCTATGCGCCCGACCGCTATGCCGGCCAGACGCTGGAAAGCATCACGGCGGACAATTTCGTCGTCTCGCAGGACAGCACCATCCTCAACACGGTCATCAGCCGCATGAACCGGCGCAGCCGCAACTTCTGCATCGTGGTGAACGATCGCGCGCGCATCCCGCGGGCGGAGGATGTGGTCGGCGTGATTGCGGCCAGCGAAATAGCCAATGCGGTGATCACCAACCACTACGCCTGAGCGCGCCTGAGCAGCCTCAGTGGCCGGCCGTCGATTGCCGCCAGCCCGAGCGCGATCAGCCCCATGCCAGCGAAATCGGCGAGTGCCAGCCGCTCGTGCAGGAAGACGGCGCCGAGAAGGATGGCGCTCACCGGCACCAGGAAGGTGACCAGCAGCAGGTTGACGGCGCCGGCGGTCTTCAGCAGCCGGTAGTAGATGATGTAGGCGACCGCCGAGGACAGGACGGCCAGCGCGATCAGCGCCGCCCACACGTCGAGGCCGGGCAGGGGCAGCGTCCACGGCCGGTCGATGACGAAGGCCAGCGGCACCATCATCACGGCGGCGGCGGCGAACTGGCCGGTGGCAGAGACGATCGGCGTGTGCCCGGCGCGGCCGAAGCGGCGGGCGTAGATCGGCGAGATCGCGTAGAACACCGAGGCGAGCAGCAGTGCCAGTTCGGCAACAAGGTCGGTGCTCATGCCGGAGAGCACGTCCGGTCCGATCATCACCACCACGCCAACGAACCCGACAATGAGGCCGGCGACGCGGCCCGGCGTCATGCGTTCGTCGCCGGTGAGATAATGCGCGAAGACCACGGCGAAGAGCGGCGTGGTGGCGTTGAGGATCGCGGCAAGGCCGCTCTCGACGTGGCTCTGTGCCCAGGCAATGAGGCTGAACGGCACGACGTTGTTGAGGAAGCCCATGACGAAATACGCCCGCCATGAGGCGCCATCGCGCGGCATGGCATGGCCGGTCAGGCGCACGGCGGCGTAGAGCAGGGCACCGCCGACCATCACGCGGAAGGCGACGATGGTGAAGGCCGGCAGGACCTTGATGGCGATGGCGATGTAGAAATACGAGCCGCCCCACAGCAGAGCGAGGGTGACGAGCAGCGCCCATTCGGCGGGTGTCATCGTGCGGTTGGCGGCGGCTGGCATCGGTGTTCCCGGGCAATTCCTGCGGGCGAAGCGCCCGCGCCATCCCCTAGCAGATGTCGACGATCATGCATTCCGATTCGTGCAGGGGCATATCAATGTCGCTTGCGTGATTGAATGCAGTATGTATACAATTTGTCCACACTTCTGGGGAGGAGTTCTGGATATGTCGGAGAAAAAGTCGTTTCCCCTGAATGCTTGGTATGCAGCGTCATGGGATTACGAGGTGAAGCGGGCCCTGCTGCCGCGCACGATCTGCGGCAAGCACCTGGTCTTCTACCGGCGCACGGATGGCGTCGCCGTGGCCCTGGAAGACGCCTGCTGGCACCGCCTGGTGCCGCTCTCGCACGGCCGCCTGCGCGGCGACGATGTGGTCTGCGGCTATCACGGCCTGGCCTATAACTCGGACGGGCGCTGCACGTTCATGCCCTCGCAGGAGACGATCAATCCGTCGGCCTGCGTGCGCGCCTATCCGCTGGTCGAACGCCATCGCTTTGTCTGGGTGTGGATGGGCGATCCGGCGCTGGCCGATCCGGCGACGATTCCCGACCTTCACTGGAACCGCGACCCGACCTGGGCCGGCGACGGCAAGACCATGTACCTGAAGTGCGATTATCGCCTTGTGCTCGACAATCTCATGGATCTCACCCACGAGACCTTCGTGCATTCGTCCTCGATCGGAAACGACGCGGTGGCGGAGGCGCCCTTCGACACGCATCATTCCGACCGTTTCGCAACGGTCACGCGTTGGATGAAGAACATCGACGCACCGCCCTTTTGGGCCGGGCAGCTCGGCAAGCCGGGCAAGGTCGATCGCTGGCAGATCATCCGCTTCGAGGCGCCGGCGACGATTGCCATCGACGTCGGCGTGGCGCCGACCGGCACCGGCGCACCGGAAGGCGACCGCAGCCAGGGCGTCAACGGTTTCGTACTCAACACGGTGACGCCTGAGACCGAGCGTTCGTGCCACTACTTCTGGGCGTTCGTACGCAACTACAAGCTCGACGAACAGACGCGGACGACGCAGCTGCGCGAGGGCGTGGCCGGCATCTTCGGCGAGGACGAGGTGGTGCTGGAGGCACAGCAGCGCGCCATGGACGAGAATCCGGATCGTGTCTTCTACAATCTCAATATCGATGCCGGCTCCATGTGGGCGCGCAACCTGATCGACAGGATGATCGCGGCGGAAGACTCCGCGATGTTTTCGGAGGCGGCCGAATGATGGTAACGGGGCGACGGGGCCAGGACGGCGAGAAATCGCAGACGGTCAAGGCGCTGCTGACGATCCGCGAGATGATCCTCGATGGCGCCCTGGCGCCGGGTGAGCGCATCTCGGAGCTCTCCATCGTCGAGCGCACGGGCGTGTCGCGCACGCCGGTGAGAAGCGCGCTCGCCCGCCTCTCCGAAGAGGGGCTCTTGGAGCCGATTCCCTCGGGGGGCTTCTCGGTGCGCTCCTTCGGCGAGGGCGACATCCACGATGCCATCGAAATCCGCGGGGTGCTGGAAGGGCTCGCCGCGCGCTTTGCGGCCGAGCATGGTGTGGCGTCCGGCCGGCTGTTGCCGATCAAGGACTGTCTCAAGGAGCTTGACGAGCTGGTGACGGAAAGCCCGCTCGATCAGGAGGATTTTTCCCGTTACATCACGCTCAACGCGACCTTTCACCGCCTGTTGCACTACCTCGCCGACAGCCCGACGCTGGAGCGCGAGATCGAGCGCGCCTCGGCCAGGCCCTTCGCCTCGCCGAGCGGCTTCGTCATGGCGCAGTCGGCTCTGCCTGAGGCACGCACCGTGCTCACCGTGGCGCAGGATCAGCACCGCGCCGTGATCGAGGCCATCGAGGCGCGCGAGGGTGGGCGTGCCGAGAGCCTGATGCGCGAGCACGCGCGTCTGGCCAGCCGCAATCTACGCGCCGCGCTGCGCAGCAAGAAGGCGATGGCGCTGGTGCCCGGCGCCGCGCTCATCAGCGGTCGTCCCGACTGATCGCCAGGCGTCAAGGGGAGGAACCATGCGCTTCTCGCTTCACTGGTCGCAGGCCACGGTCGCCGCCATTCGCGACCTTACGCCGTCGATCCGCCTCATTGAGATTGTCCCCGTGAGCGGGCAAATCGAGCCGTGGCGGCCGGGCGCCCATATCAATGTCGGCGTGATGGCCGGCGGGCGGCCCGATACCCGATCCTATTCGCTGGTCGGCCGGCCCGACGCCGGCCGCTACCGCATTGCGGTGCGGCGTGCGCCGGACAGCCGCGGCGGCTCGGTCTACATGCACGGGTTGAAGCCGGGCCAGGCGCTGAAGATTTCCAATCCGCAGAACCTGTTCGAGATCGATTGGCATGCGCCGGAAGCACTGCTGATTGCCGGCGGCATCGGCATCACGCCCATTCTCGGCATGGCCGAGGCGCTGGCCGAGCACGGCGCAGCCATGCGGTTTGCCTATTGCGGCAGGCGCCGGGCCGACATGGCCTTCGTCGAGGACCTCGAGGCCCGCCTCGGCGATCGTCTATCGCTTCACATCTCCGAGGAGGGGAGCCGGATCGATCTCGATGCGGCAGTTGCCGGACTTGGGGCCGAAGCCGTCTGCTATGTCTGCGGGCCGATGCGCATGCTCGAAGCGGTTCGCGCCGCGTGGGCCAAAGCCGGACGCTCGCCGACGCGGCTCCATTTCGAGACCTTCGGGTCGAGCGGCCATTTTGCGCCGGAGCCCTTCGAGGTCCTCGTGCCGCGACACGACGTCAGGGTCACGGTCAGCGTCGGCGAGACGCTGCTGCAGGCGCTCCGCGGGGCCGGGGTCGAGGTTCTGTCCGACTGCGAGCGCGGCGAGTGCGGCCTTTGTGCGCTCGACGTGGTCGAGGCCGAAGGGATCATCGACCATCGCGACGTCTTTTTCAGCGAAGAGCAGAAGGCACATGGCGACAAGCTGTGTGCCTGTGTGTCGCGCGCCATCGGCGGCGCGCTGGTTCTCGACACCGCCTATCGTTCCGACGCCGGCTGACCGGCCCAGCAAGGCGATTCCCGTCGCGCCAAGCCAACGATTTCACCGCTTTGGCTGGCTATCCCGATTTGCTACGTTAGCGCCGGGGCGGCAAAAACGCTGAGCAACGCGGGATTCTCGATGGCGATTCAGCTCGCAGTCGGCGCCACGGCGCGCAACGACGCCGGTATTGCGGCGGTGCTGCCGCTGCTCAGGCAGCAATTCGGCGAGCGCTACGCCAATTCGGAGGCCCTGCGCGAGCAGCACGGCCACACGACGACCTGGCTGGTCAACCAACCGCCCGATGCGGTGGTGTTCCCCGAGACGACCGAGGAGGTCGTCGAGACCGTGCGCATCTGTGCGGCGCATGGCGTGCCGATGGTTCCTTTCGGCGCCGGCTCCTCGCTGGAGGGCCACGTCAATGCGCCCTACGGCGGCGTGTCGGTGGACATGAGCCGCATGAACCGAATCCTCGCCGTCCATACGCAAGACCTCGACGTCGTGGTCGAGCCGGGAGTGACGCGCAAGCAGCTCAACGAGCACCTGCGCGACCAGGGCCTGTTCTTTCCCATCGACCCCGGCGCCGACGCATCGCTTGGCGGCATGGCTGCGACCCGCGCCTCGGGCACCAACGCAGTGCGCTACGGCACCATGCGCGACAACGTCATCAGCCTGACGGCGGTGATGCCGGACGGTTCGGTGGTGAAGACCGGCAACCGGGCGAAGAAATCGTCCGCCGGCTACGACCTTACCCGCCTGATGATCGGCTCGGAGGGCACGCTCGGCATCATCACCGAACTGGTGCTGAGGCTGCAGGGCATCCCCGAGGCGATCGCCGGTGGGGTCGTCCCCTTCGAGACGGTCGAAGGCGCCTGCAATGCCACAATCCTGACCATCCAGAGCGGTATTCCCATCGCTCGCATCGAGCTCGTCGACTCGCTTATGGTGAAAGCCACCAACGCCTATGCCAAGCTGGATCTGCCGGAAACGCCGCATCTGTTTGTCGAATTCCATGGCAGCAACGCTGCGGTGAAGGAACAGGCCGAGGCGTTCGGCGAGATCGCGGCCGAGCATGGCGGCGGCGCGTTCGTCTGGGCGACGCGGCCGGAGGAGCGCACACGCCTGTGGCAGGCGCGCCACAATGCCTATTGGGCCGCGTTCACGCTGCGGCCGGGCTCCAAGGCATTGGCCACCGATGCCTGCGTGCCGATCTCGCGGCTGGCGGAATGCGTCATGGAGACGGTTGCCGATGTCGAGGAGAGCAATCTGATTGCGCCAGTGGTCGGTCACGTCGGCGACGGCAATTTCCACCTCACCATGCTGGTCGACATGGACGACCGCGACGAGGTGGCGCGTTGCGAAGGTCTGATCTCGCGCCTCAACCTGCGCGCCATTGCGATGGAAGGCACATGCACCGGTGAGCACGGCATCGGGCAGGGCAAGATGAAATATCTCGGGATCGAGCAGGGCAACGGTCTCGATGTCATGCGGGCGATCAAACAGGCGATCGATCCCCTGGGAATCATGAACCCGGGCAAGATCGTCGTGCCGGGCTGATGAGCCCGGCCATGATGCGACAGCGGAGGCCAAACTGAGCAGGCTCTACCTGATCGTCGGGGGCGCCGTGGTCATCGCGCTGTTTGCCGCGTTGATCGTGCCGCGATTCGTCCACTGGAACGACTATCGCGCCAGTTTCGCGGCCGAGGCATCACGCATCCTCGGCCACCGCGTGCATGTCGAAGGCGATGCCCACGCCACCATCCTGCCGTCGCCGTCGCTGACGTTTACCAAGGTCGAGGTCGACGACCAGAACGGCAATAACCTCATGTCCGTGGCGCGCTTCGACGTCGTCATCGAACTGATGCCGCTGCTGCAAGGCCAGATAAAGATCATTTCGATGACGCTGGAGAACCCGGTGGTCCACGTCTCGGTCGATGCCGCCGGCAAGACCGCCTGGCTGAGCCGCGTCAAGCTGCGCGAGCCGTTCGACCCGGACAAGGTCGTCTTCGACAACCTCACCATCCAGGATGGCGTGCTCGACTACGCCGATGCGCAGACCGGCGTAACGCTCGCCTTCGACGGGATCTCGGCGCAGGTGTCGGCGCGGGCGCTGTCGGGGCCGTGGCATGTTGATGGTTCCTATCTCGACGAGGGTCGCCGGGTCAGCTTTGGCATTTCCACCGGCCGCGTCCTCGATGACGGGACGATCCGCGTCCAGGTGAACGCCATCCCGGCCGGTTTGCCGGTGACGGTCACTGCCGACGGCCCGCTTGGCATCGATCCAGCCGGAGGGCTGGATTGGCACGGCACCTACGCGATCAGTCAGGTGGCCGCCGACGGTGCCAACACCGGCACCGGCGGCAGTAACGACGCCGCCAACGGGCCGACCGGCTGGCGCAGCGAGGGCACCTTCGCGCTGACCGCCGACCAGCTCGACATCAGCAAGGCGGTGCTGTCGAACGGTCCGGTCGACCGGCCGATCAGCCTCGCCGGCACATTGAAACTCAATTTCGGCAGGACTCGGTCCTTCGCGGCGACGGCGGAGGCGAACCAGATCGATCTCGACCGGACGCTCGGCGCGGGGCCAAGCCAGCCGGTCGACGTTTCGGCGGCCGCCGACAGCCTGGTTGCCTGGCTGATCCGGCTTCCGGTTCCGGATATGCCGGGCAGCGTCCATCTCAGTGTGCCGACAATCGTGGTCGGCGGGCGCATCATCGAGGGCGTCACCTTCACCGCGGCGCCGGCCAAGGGCGGCTGGCAGATCAATTCGCTCAGCGCCAAGCTGCCGGGGCAGGCGACGGTGGCGGCGAGCGGCCTGATGACAACCAGGCAGAAATTCGGTTTCGTCGGCGAGGCGCATCTTGCCGTCCAACAGCCGGCGACCTTCGCCACCTGGTGGCGCGGCGGTGCGCAGGAGGGGGCCGGACGTCTGCTGGCGCCGTTCGACCTCGCCGGCCACGCCAAGATCGGTCCCGGCAGTGTGCAGTTCGATGGCGTCACCGCGCGGATCGCCGACGCCACGATTACCGGCGGCTTCGGCTGGACGGAACGGACGAAGGACCGCAGGCGCGAGCTGTTCGCGACGGTCGATGCGAAGGGACGGATCGACTTCACTCAGGTCAAGGCGCTGGCCGAACTGCTGGTCGGCCGCAATTTGGCTGATGCTTCCGCGCTGGCCGACGACTACAGCCTCCAGGTGAGTGCGGATGCGTTGACCTTCGAGGATCTGACCGTCAAGGGTGTCACGGTCAACGCGGTCTACAGCGACGACGCACTGACCGTCACCACGCTGCAGATCAACGATCTCGCCGGGGCCGCGATCGAGGGGACGAACGGCCGGATCGAGAATCTGTCGGGCGATCCGCGCGGCCATCTCGTGGCGACCCTCAACGCGCCCAAGTTGACGGGACTGGCGCGCCTGGCCGACCGCTTCCTGCCGCAGAGCGGATTCACCCGCTGGCTGGACGCCGCTGCCCCGGTTCTGGGCGTGGCGGTGATAGGAGCCAAGATCACGGCGCCGCTGCCCGATGGCGCAAACGGTTTTGCGCTCACGATCGAAAACGGTACTGCTGCCTTCACGACGATCGAAAAGCTGTCGGCCGCCTTCACTGGCGGCTTCGCTCATTGGCGCACCAAGCCGGCGGAGATCACGGCGAAGCTGTCTTCGCCGGACAGCGCGCAACTGGCGCGCCAGTTTGGTCTGGCCGCCGTCACACTTGCCCAGGACGATGGCGGCGGCGAGCTTACGGTGCAGGCAAAGGGCGTCCCGGCCGACGGGCTCAACACGATGGTGATGGCGAACATCGCCGGGTTGCACGCGACAGCGCGCGGCAGCCTGAAAATCGCCGAGAACCTCGCCTCGACCTTCACGGGCACGGTCGACGCCGACTCGGACAATATCGGCCCGATCGTCGCCATGGCCGGGCTCGATATTCCCGGTGGCGCGACTGGCACGGCGCTGTGGCTAGACAAGGCCCCGCTGTCGATATCGGGCAAAGGCCTCGGCCTCACCTGGAAGAACGGCAAGATCGGCTCGACGATCGCTAGCGGGGATGTGACGCTGGCGCCGGACGCCGCCGGCGGCTGGCACATCGGCGGCAAGGTGGAGGCCGACACGGTCGATCTTGGCTGGGTCGCGGCCCTCGGCCTCGGCGCCGCGCCGCTGCCGACCGGTGATCCGGCGGAGCCGTGGTCGCATGTGCCGTTCGGGGCGCCGGCCTATGGCGCGGTCAGCGGCACCCTGCAGGTCGCGGCGGACCGCCTCGACGTCGGCGACCTCGGCCTCACCGGCACGGCGTTCACGCTGGCGCTGCAACCGCAACGCATCGATGTCAATCTGACGGCGGGCCAGCTTGCCGGCGGCACTGTGACCGGCAGGATGTCCGTCCATAATGTCGGCGGCAACGTCAATCTCGCCGGCCAGTTTGATCTCAAGGGCGCGGCGCTGGAATCCTTCGTCTGGCGGCGCGACGGGCGTTCGGTGGCCACCGGCGGGCTCGACCTGTCCGCCTATTTCGAATCAACCGGACACTCGCCGGCGGGCCTCGTCTCGACCATGACCGGCGGCGGCGTTCTGACCGTCACTGACGGCGTGGCGCGCTATGTCAATCCGAATACCGAGCGTCAGATCGTGCGTGCCTCGGATCTCGGCCAGCAGTTCAGCGAAGACGCGCTGCGCGCCGCCTTCAGCGAGCGGATCGACGCCGACAATCTGACGTTCAAGAATGCAAGCGGGGCGTTTGCCATCGTGGCCGGCGCCGTGCGCCTGAAGAACCTGATGGTGAAGACCGAAGGGCTTGCTGCCAAAGGCAATGCCGTCATCGACTTCAACACCATGACACTCGACAGCGACTGGAACCTCGCCTTCGATCCGGTCGACAACAAGGTGCAGGGTGCCGACCCCAAGGCGGGCATCGTCTTCCATGGGCCGATCGCCGCGCCCGTGCGGTCGATCGACGTGCTGCCGTTTGCCGCCTACCTCAACGAGCGTGAGGCGGCGCGGATGACCGAGATCCTGGCGCTGACCGAGGCAACGCGCGCCGAGGAGGAGCGGCTCAACCGGCTCGTCGACAAGCTCAAGGCGGACGCCGTGCAGCGTGCCGAAGACCGGCGTATTGCGGCCGAGCGCGAGGCGCAGCGCAGGGCGGCGGCCGCGGCGCAGGCGGCCAAACTCGAAGCCTTCCACGTCGACCGCGAGGTCCTGGCCGAGAGGCGCCACGTTGAGGCTCTGACGGCGTATGCCGATCGTCTGGCAGCACGGCAAAGCCAGGCGGAGGCGGCGAATGCCGAAGCCATCCGGGCTGCCCAGGCGGCGCGGACCGCGGCCGATAACGCGACCACGGCGCGGGCCGATGCGCGTCAAGCGGAGAAGGATGCGGCGGGCAAAGCCGATGCCGCCGCCGCCGATCTCGCAATGGCGAAGGCTGCCGCGGTGGCGGCCGCAAAGGAGGCCTCGGGATTGGCCGATGCCGCCGGCCAGGCGAAGCAGGTGTTTGACAGTGCCAGCAAGGCGGAAGCAGCGGCCAAGACGGCCGCCGACAAGGCGGCCGCGGCGAAGGCCGCTGCCGACGCAATGCTGTCGGCGGCGACCGCGAAGGCCAGCGCGGCCGAGCGCGACGCAAACACGGCGCGGGTCCGCGCAGCGTCCGCCGCCACCGACAAGGCTGCTGCCGACACGGCCGCCGCGGCTGCCGTCAAAGAGCGCGATGCGGCAAAGGCCGTCTTGGCGGATGCCGAGACGGCGGTGAAGAGTGCGCAGGACGCGGCTGATGCAGCGGCATCGCAGGCGACGACGCTCGGCGGCGGCGAGACTGCGGCAGTCGCCGAAAAGGCGAAGGCGGATGCGGAAGCGAAGGCCGCCGCCGACGCGCTGACGGCGGCCACGGCCGTGCGCGACCAGGCCGCAGCGAAGCTGGCGGCGGCGAAGCAGGACGCTGCGACCGCAAAGAGGATCGCGGCGGCTGCCGAAAGCATGGCGAACATGGCGAAGCAGGCCGCCGAACTTGCGCAGAGCCTGGCCGGCGATGGCGCCGATGCGCAGGCGATTGCCAATGCGCAACAACAACAGGCTTCCGCGGCCAGCGCCGCCCAGCAGTCGGACGCCAAGAAGACGGCCGCCGATGCCGCAAACAAGGTTCTGGCCGATGCGCAGGCCGCGTTCGATGCGGCACAACGGGACGAGGCTGAGGCTCAGAAGCGTTCGGATGCGGCAGCCGTTGCTGTGGGCAAAGCCGACGCGATGGTCAAGGACGCCGCCGTCAACGCCAACCGCGCAGCTTCGGACAGGGCGACAGCCCAGGCCGATCTCGACACGGCCATCAAGGCGCGCGACGCGGCTCAAGCCACGCTGATCGAAAGGCAGGCGGCGGTGGAGAAGACTGCGGCTGCTGCCAAGGTGGCGACCGAGGCGGCGGCGGAGGCCACCAATGCCGCCACGACCGCGCAAGCCGGCGCGAAACTCGCGCTTGCCGAACAGGCGGATGCGCAAAAGAAGCTGGCGGAAATGGCCGCAGCGGCCGACGACGCGGCGCGCGCCGTTGAGGCGGCAAGCACGAGGTTGGCGGCTGCCGCCGCGACTGACAAGGCGGCAACGGCGAAAGCCGCAGCGGCGGCCAGCGCATCAGCGGCGGCGGCCAAGACGCTGGCCGGCAAGATGACCGCGAATGAGACGGCGCAAGCTGCGGCCGAAGCCGCTGTGCACAACCGTCAGACGGCTGAAGCTGCTGCGGCAGAAGCGGAGACACGGGCCCAAGCGGCGGAGACAGCGGCTCGATCCGCTGCCAAGCAGGCAGCCGACGCGGCAGCCGTGGCACAAGCGGCCCGGCAGTCGGCCGAAGAGGCGGCCCAGAACGCAGTCAGTATCGCCCCGATCGATATTCCGGTCCCGCTGGTGCCCAGTTCGGGCGCCGCCATGGCGCCGGGCGGCGTGACGGCTGCCGCGGAGCCGGTCGCCACGCAGCCGCGCAAAAAGGACGCGCCACTTCCGTTGGTGCCGAGTGTCATCCCGACCGACCGGCCTTTGCTGATCACTCCGCCGAAATATTAGGGCTCAGGCGCGGCCCGACGGCTGGCGATACCAGGCGAGCGCGAACAACCTGAGCGCCGCCGAAAGGTTGGTGTCGTCCGGCCGCTTGCGGTCTATCTCAGCGACCAGCGCCGCAACGCTCGTGCCGCGGCTGGCTGCGATCTCTGTGAGCGCCTCCCAGAAGGGTGCCTCCAGCGAGATGCTGGTGCGGTGGCCGGCAATGGTGATGGAGCGCTTGCTCACTCTGGGTCGCGTTCGATGCGGTGTTCGGCGAGCCGCCGCTCGGCCAGTTCGCGCTCGGCGTTCCGCTGCTTCTTCTCGGCGGCGGTCATGCCATGCTTGTGGCGGTTCGCATCTGCGGCTTCGTGGCGCTCACTCCGTTCCTTCCGCTTGCGGAAGCGGCGGAGATTGACGATCTCGGCCATCGCTCTCACCCCTATTTCGGGCCGATCATGTCCTCGGGCCGCACGATCGCATCGAACTCCTCGGCCGTCACATGGCCGAGGCGCACTGCTTCCTCGCGCAGCGTCGTACCGTTCTTGTGCGCCGTCTTGGCAATCTCGGTCGCCTTGTCGTAGCCGATCTTCGGCGCCAGGGCGGTCACCAGCATCAGCGAGCGCTGCATCAGGCTCTCGATGTGCGCCTCGTTCGCCCTGATGCCGACAACGGCACGATCGGTGAAACTTGCCGCGGCGTCGGCCATCAGGCGCACCGACTGCAGGAAGTTGTAGGCCATCACCGGATTGTAGACGTTCAGCTCGAAATGGCCCTGGCTGCCGGCGAAGGTGATTGCCGCGTTGTTGCCGAAGATCTGCACGCAGACCTGGGTCATCGCCTCGCACTGGGTCGGGTTGACCTTGCCGGGCATGATCGAGGAACCGGGTTCGTTTTCGGGCAGCGACAGCTCACCAAGGCCGGAACGCGGGCCGGAGGCGAGAAATCGGATGTCCTGGGCGATCTTGAACAGGCTCGCCGCCACCGTGTTGATGGCGCCATGCGAAAAGACCATGGCGTCGTGGGCGGCCAGCGCCTCGAACTTGTTCGGCGCCGAAGTGAACTTCATCCCGGTTAGCGCGGCAATGCGGTCGGCGACGCGCTCGGCGAAGCCGACCGGCGCATTGAGGCCGGTACCGACCGCCGTGCCGCCCTGGGCAAGCTGCATCAGCCCCTTCATGGTCGACTGGATGCGCTCGATGCCGTTTTCGACCTGCTGAGTGTAGCCGGAGAATTCCTGGCCAAGCGTGAGCGGCGTGGCGTCCTGGGTGTGGGTGCGGCCGATCTTGATGATCTTGGCGAAGGCGTGCGCCTTGTCGTTGAGCGCGTTGCGCAACGCCTGAAGCGCCGGCAACAGGCGGTGTTCGATTTCCTCGGCGCAGGCGATGTGCATGGCCGTCGGAAAGGTGTCGTTCGACGACTGACTCATATTGACGTGGTCGTTGGGGTGGACCGGCGTCTTCGAGCCGATGGTGCCGCCAAGGATCTCGATAGCGCGGTTGGCGACCACCTCGTTGGCGTTCATGTTGGATTGGGTGCCGGAGCCGGTCTGCCAGACGACCAGCGGGAAGTGAGCGTCGAGCTTGCCCTCGGCCACTTCCTGCGCTGCCTTGACGATCGCTCCGCCGATCTTCGGGTCGAGCTTGCCGAGGTCCATGTTCACCTCGGCCGCGGCGCGCTTGATGATGCCGAGAGCACGCACGATCGGCGCCGGTTGCTTCTCCCAGCCTATGGGGAAGTTCTCGAGCGAACGCTCCGACTGCGCCCCCCAGTAGCGGTCGGCGGGGACCGCGATGGGGCCGAAGGAATCGGTTTCGGTGCGGGTGGCTGGCTTCTTGTCTGGCATGGTGGGCTTCCGTTCGCGTGTGCGCGCGGTTTTCCCACTGCGACCGGCGGAGCGCAAGCCGCGCCGCAGCCTCAGCCGATGTCCTCGGCCTCTGCGGCGCGCTTGCGACCGACGATCATGGCGTGGACGAGGTTCTCGCGGTGGCGAAAGCTCGCCAATGCGACGCCGGCCAGATGCACGGCGACCAGGATCATCAGACCGTGCGCCGACCAGTTATGCAGGTGCTGCATCGTTGCGTCACCCCAGTAGGCGTCGGTGGTGAGCAGGTAGCCGGTGAAGGCGGTGGCGGCCATGCCCAGCATCAGAGCGACGATCATGGCGCCGCCGGCCGGATTGTGGCCGATGTGGCGCGCCTCGCTGCCGGTGACGACGGCCTTGAGGTAGTCGATGATGGTCCGCGGCGAGCGCACGAAATGGGTGAAGCGCGCGTAGGGCGTGCCGATGAAGCCCCAGGTGAGGCGGAGCAGGATGAGGCTGCCGGCGGCGTAGCCGGCCCACATATGCACGTTTTCCCAGGTGTTGGCGCTGAGCCACGCCACGGCGAAGCTCAGCACCAGACACCAGTGGAACAAGCGCACGAAGGGATCCCAGACGCGGACCCAGCGGTCTTCGCTATCACTTGTCATCAGAGTAAAGCCTAGAGGATTACTTCTCGCCGGCTTCGGCGTTCTTCAGCTTCTTCAGCGTCTCGGCGTTGTAGGCCACGTTGATCCGCTTGCCCGACTTGTTGGTGGCATAGACTTCGTAGCAGCCGTTCTCGACCTTGATCTGCTTCACGGTCAGGCCGTCGGTCTTCAGCATCTTCTCGAGCTTGGACTGCGGCTGCCAGGCCGACTTGGGAGCCTTGCTGCAAGCGCCGTTGGCGGCAAAAGCCGGGCTGGCGACAACGAAGGCAATGGCAGTGAGGAGGAATGCACGTTTCATGTAATCGAATCTCCAGAATGAAACCAATTGCAAACGCCCATGACGCGATGTCCCCGGCGTTTGACGCGCGCAAGCTAGTGAGCGTGGCCTGACAAAACGCTGACAGCGTGCTGCGGCAGGATGTCCGCTGGAATCGCACAGGGTGCTGACACGCGATTGCCCGAAATCAGGGTTAACCGGCGGCTGCGGTTGCCTGCGTCGCGGGGACCGCTACGCTTCGGCTCGAGAAGGAGACCTGCGATGAAACGGCTCAGACTGATCGGTGCGGCGCTCGTCGGCGTCGTCGTGTTCGCCACGCAGGCCTTAGCCGCCGATACGGCGGCGGTGCGCACGATGATGGAGAAGTCGGGGCTCGTCGCCCAGTACCAGGATCTCGGTGCGCAGATACGCCAGGGCATCCTGCAATCGCCGCCACCGATGTTTTCGCAGGGCACCGTGTCGCTGCTGGCGACGATCGTCGGCAACACGATGGACGGCAACAAACTGCTCGATCAGGTGCAGACCGTGCTGGCCGCCTCGCTGTCGGCGGATGACCTCAAAGCGATGGATACCTTCTTCGATTCCGATCTTGGGTCGCGCATCGTCAAGGCCGAGATCGCGGGCGCCGCGCCGGCGGTGCAGAACGAGATCAACGCCAATGCCGAAGCCCTGATCGCCAAGGCAAACAAGGACCCGCAACGCGCCGCGGTGTTCGAGCGGATCGACAATTTGCTGAAGACCTCGGAGCTGTCGGCGCGTTCGTCGCAAAGCCTGCTGCGCGCCATGGCGATCGCAATGGCCGAGAGCGGCCCGATGCCACCGGATCCGGCCAAGCTGGCCGAGACCAATCAACGCATCGACGCGATGCACGGGGCCTTGGTCAAGCAAATCCGCAGCATGATGCTTGCCACCGCGGAGCGCATTTATCGCGACATCCCGACGGCCGAGATGGAGACCTACGCCAACTTCCTTGGCAGCCCTCCGTCCGAGGTCATGTACGCGGCGTTCAGCGGCGTCATGGATAGGTTCTATGTCGAGACGGGCAAACGGATCGGGGAGGAGCTGGCTGCCGCCATGCGCCAGCAGAAGACCTGAGACCTCTCCCCGGGCGCGGTGCCGCACGCAAGCGCTGAACCGCAGGCCGACGGAATGCGCGGTTGCAGGCTATTTCTTGCGGAAGGCGTCGAGGCTGACCACCTGCGCCATCGGCGCGGCCTCGGTCTCGCCTTCGTCCTCATCGGTGTCGGCCGTCTCGGCGGGCGTCGCCGCGTCCGCCTCCGGTGCGCCGATGCTCGCCGGCGGCTGAGCTTCGCGCAGCCCCGCCGATTCGACGTCGGCCACCGCCGGCGGCCGCGCGGTCACTTCGAAGCGCAGCTCGAACTGAACCGACGGATCGAGGAACCCTTTGATGGCGGAGTAGGGCACCAGCAGCCGTTCAGGAACGCCGTTGAAGGACAGCCCGACCTCGAAGGCCTGCTCGGTGACGGTCAGGTCCCAGTACTGGTGCTGGAGGACGATGGTGATGTCCTCCGGGTACTGGGCCAGCAGACGGCTGGAGATGCGCACGCCCGGCGCCTGGGTGGCGAAGGTGATGAAGAAATGATGCTCGCCCGGCAGTCCGGTACGCTGAATTTCGGACAGAACCTTGCGGATCACCCCGCGCAGGGCATCCTGGGCGAGGATGTCATATCGGATCAGATCTTCTGCCATCTGCTGCAGCCGGCCCCCGGGATCAGGATGCTGCGCCCATCGCACGCGATTCGGGCGATCCTGTGAAAGTGGAGGCTTCTGTTGCCAGGTGCCTCCGAACCCCGCCTGAAGGTGCTAACCCTCAGGGCTTGATTTCGGTTTTCCGAACCGCATTACGCGGCGAGGGCAACCGGAGCATAGTTGTCGTTGGCAACTATAAGTTCGGCCCGATAACGGCGGAACCATGCCGGGCAAAAGCCCATCCTTTACGCCCTCGTCGATCCTATTTCGCCCCCGCCGCAACCCGCCAGATGCGGTGATCCAACGGGCTGGGGTGGAGGCGCCGGGTACTGCCCCCGGGTCCGCAGGGTTTATTGCGATGGCCGTTTATCGCCATAGCCGGATTGCTCCGGCACCGCGGAATATAAGGATTCCAATGGCTCCTGAAAAGCCTGGCGATGGGGCGCAGGCACTTTCATACGGTTGACCGGCGCTGAACGGCGGCGTTGCGCCATCTCGCATGGGACCTGTCAGCCGGCGCGGAGGGCGTGGACGGCTCCATGTTGCGCCGCACCATCATGCGCGCTAGGTTGCCGCAGCATCCGGCGCGATTTTCAGGCGCGCCGCCTCCCGAAAGTCCATTTGATGAACCGAAGCCTCGCACGCAACGCGATCGTGCTCGGCCTGCTGTCGGCCGTCGGCCCCTTCGCCATCGACATGTACCTGCCGGCACTGCCCTCGATCACGGCCGAGTTCCGGACTTCGGACGCGGCAGTGCAGGGCACGCTCATCGCGTTCTTCGTTGCCGTGGCGTTCGGCCAGGTGTTCTACGGGCCGATTTCCGACAGCGTCGGACGGCGGGCGCCGCTCTATTTCGGCATGGTGCTCTACGCGATCGGAGCGATCGGCTGCAGCCTGGCACCGTCGATCGAGTGGTTGATCGCGGCCCGTTTCGTCCAGGGCGTGGGTGCCTGCGCGGGCATGACCATCCCGCGCGCCATCGTGCGCGATCTCTATACCGGCGCCGACGCGGCGCGCCTGATGTCGCTGATCATGCTGGTCTTCAGCGCCGCACCGATCCTGGCGCCACTGTTCGGCAGTGCGGTGATTGCGCTGGCGAGTTGGCGGGTGATCTTCGACGTCGTCTCGCTGGTTGGCGTCCTCGGCGTGGCGATCACCTTCTTCGTCCTCGACGAAACCCGGCCGCGGGAGAAGCAGGTGCCGATGGACCCGGCGAGCATCGTGCGCGGCTATGGCGAGCTGTTTGGTGACCACAGGTTTGTCGGCATCGTGCTCGTCGGTGGCTTTGGTACGGCGAGCCTGTTCTCGTTCCTGGCCGGCTCGTCCTTCATCTACATCGACCATTTCGGATTGAGCCCGACCCAGTTCAGCTTCGCCTTCGCCGTCAATGCCATCTCTTTCATCGGCATGGCCCAGTCGACCAGCCGCCTGGCGCGCCGTTTCGGCCTGAAGCGCGTGGTGCGTGGCTCGGTCACCGTCTATCTCGCGGCAGCCGGGCTCCTGTTCGGCGCCACGCTTGCCGGCCTCGACAACGTCTATGCGCTGATCGTGATGCTGCTCCTGACGTTCGGCGCCATGGGGCCGCTTGGCCCGGCGACCGCGGTGCTGGCACTGGAGCAGCACGGTCCGCGCGCGGGCACCGCCTCGGCGCTGCTCGGCACGCTACAGCTCATCGTCGCCATGGTGGTGGTCAGCGTCACCGGAGCGGTCTCGAACGGCACGGTTCTGCCGATGGCGAGCGCCATCTTCGCCTGCGCGCTAATTGCTTTCCTGATTAGCCTGTTCGCCCTCAACGGCGGCGAGCTGGCAACCGAAACGGCGGAATAGGGGCCTGTCGCGAGGGCACCTACGCCGGGCATGAGAATCGCGCTAGAATCCCACCATGCGCCAATATCTCGATCTGATGAGCCGGGTGCTCGACACCGGCGTCCACAAGACCGACCGGACGGGGACCGGCACCCTGTCGGTTTTCGGCCATCAGATGCGTTTCGACCTTGCCGATGGCTTCCCGCTGGTGACCACCAAGAAGATTCACCTGAAATCGGTGATCCACGAACTCCTTTGGTTCATCGCGGGCGATACCAACATCGCCTACCTCAAGCAGAATGGCGTCTCCATCTGGGACGAGTGGGCGGACGAGAATGGCGACCTCGGCCCCGTCTACGGCGCCCAGTGGCGCTCCTGGCGCAAGCCGGATGGCGGCACGATTGACCAGTTGCGTCAGGTGGTTGGTGAGATTCGCTCAAAGCCCGATTCACGCCGGCTGATGGTCACGGCGTGGAACCCGGGCGAGATCGAAGCGATGGCGCTGCCGCCTTGCCACTGCCTGTTCCAGTTTTATGTCGCTGACGGCAAGCTTTCCTGCCAGCTCTACCAGCGCTCCGCCGACATCTTCATCGGCGTGCCTTTCAACATCGCCTCCTACGCCCTGCTCACCATGATGGTTGCGCAGGTGACGGGGCTTAAGCCCGGCGACTTCGTTCATACCTTCGGCGACGCGCATCTCTATCTCAATCACGTCGAGCAGGCGCGCTTGCAGCTCAGCCGCGAACCGCGGCCGCTGCCCCGTCTGGTGCTCAACCCGGAAGTCCGCTCGCTGTTCGACTTCGTCTATGAGGATGTGACGGTGACCGGCTACGACCCGCACCCGCACATCAAGGCGGAAGTGGCGGTGTGACACCGTCACTGAGGCCGGCGCGGCCGGGCGACGAAGCCGTGATCTGCGAGCTCATCCGGGACCTCGCCCGCTACGAGAAGCTCGAACACACCGTCGAATCAACGGCGGAGAGCATCGCGGCGGCGCTGTTCGCAGCCAACCCGCGAGTCTTCTGCGATCTTGCGGAAGTGGACGGTGCGGTCGTCGGCTTCGCCCTGTGGTTCTACACCTTCTCCACCTTCCGTGGCCGTCACGGCATCTGGCTGGAGGACCTGTTCGTGCGTCCGGAGGCGCGGCAGGCCGGCGCCGGCACGGCGTTGCTGCGCAACCTGGCGCGGCGCTGCGTCCAAGAGGGGCTCGGGCGCTTCGAGTGGTCGGTCCTCGACTGGAACGAACCGGCGATCACCTTCTACAAGCGACTGGGCGCCGGTCTCCTGGACGACTGGACCATGTGTCGCGTCGATGGAGCGGCGCTGACGGCGCTTGCCGGGAAGACGGACGCATGAGGGTGTCGCTCATCGCGGCGGTTGCCGCCAACGGAGTCATTGGCGACGGCACCGGCATGCCGTGGCGCCTGTCGAGCGACATGAAGCGGTTCAAGGCGCTGACCCTGGGCAAGCCGGTGGTGGTCGGCCGCAAGACCTTTGAGACCTTCGGCAAACCGCTACCCGGCCGCACCAATATTGTCGTCAGCCGGCAGGCGGATTACCGGGGAGAGGGTGTCATCGTCGCCGCCAGCCTCGACGAGGCGCTCAAGCGAGCGGGCGAAGTGGCCGAGGCGGCGGGATCGGACGAGATCATGGTGCTCGGCGGCGGTGAAATCTATGCGGCGGCGATGGCGAGGGCCGATCGTCTCTACATCACCCATGTCGAGGCGGAACCGGCCGGCAACACCCGCTTTCCGGCGATCGATCCGACGACTTGGCGCGTGGTCTCGCGTGAGGGCGTGCCAATCGGCGAAAAAGACAGCGCCGCGACGGTGTTCACCGTCTACGAGCGGATCGGAAGGGCCGAATTCGGTTGACTTGCCGGTTGTGAGGCCCCACCTGTCAGCGGCGTCGCCGGTCCGGGCCCCGAGGCGACGCGCCACATCGCGTTGAAAAGGCGGGGTAACATGCCTATAAACCGAGCCGGATTTTGAACGCGGCTCGCGCGGCGCGGTGTTCGTGTCTTCAGGCCTCTCGAAGGGAGCGCAATGCCCTGGGAAAATCAGACTGGCGGCGGTGGCTGGAAGGGCAATGGCGGCCCCTGGGGTCAGGGACCGCGCAACACGGGCGGCGGGGGTTCGACACCGCCGGATCTTGAAGAGCTCTTGCGGCGCGGCCAGGACCGGCTGAGGCGCGTGCTGCCCGGCGGCGGTGGCGGCGGCGGCAAGATGAACCCGCTGACGCTGATCGCCATTCTGGCCGTGGTCGTGGCGCTGGCCGGCTACTATTTCTTCACCTTCCGCGTGCAGCCGGACGAGGAGGGTGTGGTTCTGCGCTTCGGTGCATTCAGCCGCAATGCCACGCCCGGTCTCAACTGGCGCCTGCCATATCCGATCGAGACGGTCTACACGCCTAAGGTGACCCGCGTGAACAAGGTCACCATCGGGACGACGTCGGACGACCAGAATCCGAGCGCCAGCGGCCGCGACATACCGTCCGAAAGCCTGATGCTGACCGGCGACGAGAACATCGTCGACATCAACTTTTCGGTCTTCTGGGTGATCAACAACGCCGCGGACTACCTGTTCAACATGGAGAATCCGGACGGCACGGTGAAATCGGTGGCGGAAAGCGCCATGCGCGAGGTGGTCGGCCGTTCGGTGGTCGAGGCACTGCTCACTCAGGCGCGGCAGATCACCGAGAGCGACGTGCAGAAGCTGATCCAGCAGACGATGGATGAGTTCAAGGCCGGCATCCTCATCACCCAGGTGCAGCTCCTCAAGGTCGATCCGCCGTCCGAAGTGATCGCGTCATTCCGCGACGTTCAGGCGGCACGGGCCGATGCCGAACGCGTCCAGAACGAGGCGCAGACCTACGCCAACAAGGTGGTGCCGGAGGCGCGCGGCCAGGCGTCGCAGATCACCAATGCGGCCAGCGCCTATCGCGACCGCATCATCGCCGAGGCGACCGGTAAGGCCCAGCGCTTCGATCAGGTCTATCAAAGCTACACCACGGCGCCTGACGTGACCCGCAAACGCATGTATCTGGACACGCTCGAGCAGGTTCTCGGCGGGGCCGACAAGATCATCATCGACGAGAAGAACGGCGGCAACGGCGTGGTGCCCTATCTGCCGCTCGACGCCCTCAGCAAGAAGCCAAGCCCGGCCTCTGGCTCCGGTCCGACCGCGGGAGGCAGCCAATGAGGCGCGGCATCTTCGGAGGCCTCGGCCTCATCATCATCGCCGTCATAGGCTTTCTGCTCTATCTCAGCATGTTCATCGTCGACCCGACGCAGCAGGCGCTGGTCCTGCGCTTCGGCGAGGTGGTGGCGCCGATCGGCTACCCGGTACGCGCCGTCGACAAGCCCGGCCTGTATTGGCGTTTGCCGCTGATCGACAACGTCGAATATTTCGACAAGCGCATCCTCGATCTCGACTCGCCGCCGCTGGAGATTATCGCCTCCGACCAGAAGCGGCTGGTGGTTGACGCCTTCGGTCGCTACAAGATTGTCGATGCGCTGAAATTCTTCCAATCGGTGGGCACCGTGCAGGTGGCCCAATCCCGTCTCTCTGTCATCCTCAACTCGGCCGTGCGGCGGGTGCTCGGCGATGCCAGCTTCATCCAGCTGGTGCGTGACGAGCGTGCTCAGCTCATGTCGAAGATCACCGAGCAGGTAGGCCGCGAGGCGGTCGGGCTCGGCATCCAGATGATCGACGTCAAGATCCGCAGCGCCGATCTGCCGGCGGCCAACAGCCAGGCGATCTACCAGCGCATGCAGACCGAGCGCCAGCGGCAGGCGACCGAGATCCGTGCCCAGGGCGAGCAGGCGGCGCGGCGCATCCGCGCCGAGGCCGACCGTCAGGCGACGGTGATCGTGGCCGATGCCAACGGCGAGAGCGAGCGGCTGCGCGGCGAGGGCGAGGCCAAGGTCAACGAGATCTATGCCAAGGCCTTCAGCAAGGATCCGGAATTCTTCGATTTCTACCGGTCGATGCAAGCCTATCAGGAGGGTCTGAAGTCCTCGGATACGCGGCTGGTGCTGTCGCCGAATTCGGAGTTCTTCAAGTATTTCGGCAATTCTGCCGGTGCACCGGCGGCGGGCCAGCAGGCGGCGCCGCCGTCCGCAGCGAAGCCGTCCGCACCTGCCCCGGCAGCGCCCGCCCAATAGGGTGCTGGCTGCGACGTAACGCATTCGTGTCGGAACGGCGATTGCATCGCTGTCGCCTTTCCGCCCTATTTCGCGCATGATTGGTCGAGCATATTGACCGCGATCCATCCGGCGCGGGGACGCCGGACGGCAGCGCTGGGTGGCGGTGCCGGGCGGTATGATCAGGAGGTGGGACCCGTGGCACGCCTGTCAGATGGGTTGTCTCGGCTGGCGGCCGCCTTGGCCGTCGGGGTGATCGTGGCCGGCGTTTCAGTGCCGGCTGCCGCGCGTGGGCCGGAATCGGTCGCCGACGTTGCCGCACCGCTGCTCGAAGCCGTCGTCAACATTTCGACGTCGCAGACCGTCGGCGGATCGACCAGTGTCACGCCGGGCCCGAAGCTTCCCGACGGCTCGCCCTTCCAGCATTTCTTCGACGAATTCAACGGCAACAACGGCGGCGACAACGTCCCGCATCGCGTTCAGTCGCTCGGCTCCGGCTTCGTCATCGACCCCTCTGGGTTGATCGTCACCAACAATCACGTCATCGAGGGTGCCGACGAGATCACCGCCAATTTCAACGACGGCACCAAGCTGACGGCAACCCTGGTCGGCCATGACGAGAAGACCGATCTGGCACTGCTCAGGGTCAAGGCAGACAAGCCGCTCACCTCCGTCAAGTTCGGCGATTCCGGCAAGATGAGGGTCGGCGACTGGGTGATGGCGATCGGCAACCCATTCGGCCTCGGCGGCACGGTGACGCTGGGCATCGTCTCGGCGCGCAACCGCGACATCAATTCCGGGCCCTACGACAACTTCATCCAGACCGATGCAGCGATCAACCGCGGAAATTCCGGCGGGCCGTTGTTCGACATGGACGGCGAGGTCATCGGCATCAATACGGCGATCATATCGCCCACCGGCGGGTCGATCGGCATCGGCTTCGCCGTGCCGTCGGAGATCGCCATCGGCGTCATCGACCAGTTGCGTCAGTTTGGCGAGACGCGTCGCGGCTGGCTCGGCGTGCGCATCCAGCAGGTCACCGAGGAGGTCGCGCAGGGCCTGTCGATGCAGGGACCGCCGCGCGGTGCGCTGGTGGCCAGCGTTGACGCCAAGGGCCCGGCGGCCGAAGGCGGCATCCAGGCCGGCGACGTGATCCTGTCGTTCGACGGGGAGCCGATCGAGTCGATGCACGACCTGCCGCGCATCGTGGCGAGCAAGCCGGTCGGTAAGCAGGTGATCGTCCATGTCCTGCGCGGCGGCAAGGAACAGGACATCACCATCACCCTTGGCCGGCTTGAGGAGGTCGCCAAGGTGGAGGCCGCGCCGGCCGTCGATTCCGGCAATACAAACCCGGCACCCGAGCCGGCGCCGGCGCCGATGGTCTCGGCCGGGCCGCTGGGCCTCACGCTTTCCGACCTCTCGCCGGCCAATCGCAGCCAGTACGGCATCAATGATACGGTCACCGGCGGCGTGGTCGTCACCGGTGTTGCCGAAGGCAGTCCGGCGGCGGACAAGCGCATGCAGCCGGGCGACGTGATCATCGAGATCAATCATGAGGCCGTGACGACGCCCGACGACATTACTCGCGTGATCGATGCGATGAAGGCGGACGGACGCAAGAACGCGCTGCTCGCCGTCGAGAACAAGGACGGTATCCAGCGCTGGGTGTTTCTGCCACTGGATCAGTAGGGTAGCTCGATTCCCCTCCTGGCCCGCATGAAGCGACGCGGGATGCGGGAATGCTATCGAGCATCTGATCTCTTCTCGCAAAGCGCGCCTCAGAACGCCCCCTCTTCCTGGAAGGAAGAGGCCTTCGCGCCTTGGGAGCGGAGCGCGTTAGGCGCGAAGGGTCGAGGATGATGGCGTTGAGGGTGGCGCGGGGGCGATGGCGCGGCGGGCTCCGTGGCGGCTTTGCCTCCTTCGCACGGGTTCACCCCTCGCCAGGATCTCGCAAATCTGAGCCTCCCGCACGAGGGGGGTGAGGAGTTGCAGGCTGGTCGCTTCGTGTCGACGCTACCGCTTGGCTGCCTGCCAATCCGCGCGTGTCAGCCGGTAGAGGACATGGTGCGCGAGCCTGTGATCCGCCGGCAGGCGCGGGTGCATGAAATCCTCCGCCGGGTCGCGGGTCATGCCGATCTTTTCCATCACCCGGCGCGACGGCCGGTTCCACTCTGCGGTGAAGGAGACCAGCGCATCGAGGCCGAGCGCGCCGAAGGCGTGGTCGACTACGGCACGGGCGCCTTCAGTGGCGTAGCCCTGGCCCCAGGCTTCGCGCGCCAGCCGCCAGCCGATCTCGATTGCCGGCGTGAAATGGGCCTCGAAGGTTGGCTGGGCGAGGCCGACATAGCCGATGAAGGCGTCGCTGGCCTTCTCGGCGACGGCATAGAGGCCGTAGCCGTTGGCGACGATGTCGGCGCGATTGCGGGCCAGGAAGGCGTCCGACTCGGCACGGTCGAGTGGACGGGAGAAGAACTCCATGACGCGCGGATCGCGGTTGATCGCGGCAAAAGGTTCGGCGTCCGCATCGATCCAGTCGCGCAATCTGAGGCGCTCGGTTTCCACATGGACGCGCGGTTGCATCGGATCAGTCGAGGACGTGGCTGACCATGCCGTCGGCCAGCTTCGGCTCAAACCAGGTCGATTTCGGCGGCATGATGCCGCCGGCGTCGGCCACCGCCATCAGATCGCCCATCTGGGTCGGATAGAGCGCGAAAGCGACGGCCATCTCGCCGGACGCGACGCGGCTGGCAAGCTCGCTCAGGCCGCGGCCGCCGCCGATGAAATCGATGCGCTTGTCCTTGCGCTGGTCGGTGATGCCGAGCAGCGGCTCGATGACGTTGCCGGTGATGAGCGAGATCGGCAGCCGGCCGATCGGATCGGCGGGGACGAGATCGGGGCGGATGGTGAGCTTGTACCAGCGCCCGTCGAGGACCATGCCGAATTCGCCGGAGGAAGCCGGCCGTACGGCGCCGCCGGCCGGCGTCACGGTGAAGGCCTTGCCAAGCGCATCGATGAAGGCAGCCGGGTTCATGCCGTTCAGATCGCGGACGACGCGGTTGTAGTCGAGGATGGTCATTTCGTGGTGGGGAAAGAGAACCGACAGGAAATATTGGCTCGCCGGCTCGGCTTCGCCGCGCCTGTCGGCGATGCGGGCGGCGGCGGCCGAACGGTGATGGCCGTCGCAGATATAGATGGCGGGGAGTGCGTCGAAGGCGCGGGTGATGGTGGCGATGGTGGTCCGGTCGTCGACGATCCACAGCTGATGGCGGACGCCATCGGCGGCGGTGACGTCGATCAGTGGCGCGCCTTCGGCCGAGCGAGCGATCAGCGAGTCGATCTGCGGTGCCGACGGGTAGGCGTGCATGACCGGCCCGGTCTGGGCGTCGATCGCCTCGATCTGGCGGACGCGGTCATCCTCCTTGGCGTGCGTGGTCAGCTCGTGCTTGCGGATGCGGTTCAAGTTGTAGTCGGCGACGGAAGCGACCGCGGCAATGCCGGTCTGTGTGTGCCCGTGCCGGGTGAGCCGGTAGATGTAGTAGCAGGGGCTGGTATCGCGGATGAGCACGCCGGCGGCGACCATGTGGCGGAAGTTCTCGGCCGCCTTGGCGTAGACCGCATCGTCATACGGGTCGATGGACGGATCGAGGTCGATCTCGGGCTTGGAGACGTGCAGGAAGCTCCAGGGCTTGCCCTGGGCCCGCTCACGCGCCTCGGCGCTCGAAAGAACGTCGTAGGGCGGGGCAAGAACCTCGGATGCGCGCGCCGGCGCGGGGCGCAGCGCGCGAAAAGGCTGGATCAGGGGCACAGGGGAACTCCGAGCGAGGATTGACGCGGCGTCTGTTTAGTCGGCCCGGCGGCCATATTCAAACCGCATGTGGCCCCTTTTTTGGCAGGGTCGGCGCCGCTGGCGCTGCGACCCGATATCCAATACCAATGGCCGATGGCGGAAAACGAGGTGCCCAACCGCAGGCTTGCGGCCGTCCTGGCGGCGGACGTCGTCGGCTACTCGCGTATGATGGGGGCCGACGAAGCCGGCACGCTGGCGGCGCTCAAGCACCATCGCGAAGCGGTGTTCGACCCGGCCGTGGCCGAGCACAAGGGCCGCGTGGTCAAGCTGATCGGCGACGGAACGCTGGTCGAGTTCGGTAGTGTTGTCGATGCGGTCAAGTGCGCCCTTGCCATTCAGCGGGCGGTGAAGGCGTTGAAGCCGCCGAACGGGGCGGGCATCACGCTGAGGATCGGCGTCAATCTCGGCGACATCATCATCGACGGCGACGACATCTATGGCGATGGCGTCAACGTCGCGGCGCGCCTGGAGCCGCTCGCCCAGCCGGGCGGCGTCTGCGTTTCCTCGATCGTCAACGAGAGCGTCGGCAATCGCATCGATGTTGCCTTCGACGACGGCGGCGAGGTTTCGGTCAAGAACATCGCCCGGCCGATCCGCGTGTGGAAATGGCATCCCGACAGCGACCCGGTCTCGCCGCAGGCGTCGGCGAAGCCGGCCACGGCGGAACCGGCCAAGCCGGAGCCGCCCTCGATCGCCGTTCTGCCCTTCGACAACATGTCGAACGATCCCGAGCAGGAATACTTTTCCGACGGCATCACCGAGGACATCATCACCGACCTGTCCAAGGTCGCTGGGCTCCTGGTCATCGCGCGCAATTCAAGCTTCGCCTACAAGGGCAAGACCTTCGATATCCGCACCGTCGGGCGCGAGTTGGGCGTCAAGTCGGTGCTGGAAGGCTCGATCCGCCGCGCCGGCAATCGGGTCAGGATCACCGCCCAGCTCATCGATTCCTCGAGCGGCGGCCACATCTGGGCGGAGCGCTACGACCGCGACCTGACCGACATCTTCGCGGTGCAGGACGAGGTCACCCGCCACATCGTCGAGGCGCTCAAGGTGAAACTCTCGCCGGTCGAGGCGGCGCGCATCGCCGATACGCCGACCGACAGCCCGGAGGCGCATGATCTGTTCCTCAAAGCCCGCGAGTTGCTGTTCGGGCAGCGCAGCAGCCGCGAAATGTTCGATCAGGTCGTTTCGCTGCTGGGCCGCGCGATCGAGATCGATCCCGGCTTTGCCGAGGCCTATGCCGGTCTCGGTATGGTCCACAACCTCGACTTCCAGAACCGCTGGACGGGGGCGCCGGATGCCTTCGAACGGGCATGCCATTTCGCGGCGCTGGCAGTCGAGAAGGGACCCAACGTGCCCTACGCACGCTTTGTCGCGGCGGTCATGGCGATCTGGTCGCGGGACCTGCCGAAGGCGAAGCGGGAATCGGAGGCGGCGCTGGCGGTCAACCCGAACTATGCCTCTGCGCTCGGCACGCTGGGTCTCGTCGATATCTATTCAGGTAACCCCGAAGCAGCAATCCCGTTGGCCGAGCGGGCGATGCGGCTCGACCCCGGCTTCGCCCAGCAGAGCATGCATTTTCTGGGGACGGCCTATCTGGTGGCCGGCAAGTACGAGGTGGCGGCGGCGACGTTCCGCGAGCGCATCCGGCTGGCGCCGAAGACCGACCTGTCGCGCGGCCTGCTGGTCGCGGCGCTCGGCCATCTCGGCGAGATCGAGGAGGCGCAGCGGGTCTGGGCTGAGGTGAAGGCGATCAGCCCGAACTATTCGTTCTCCGGCCATCTGGCGCGGTTGCCGTTCACCAATCCCGCCGATGCCGAGCGCATCCGGGAAGGGTTTGCCAAGGCCGGGGTGACGGAGTGAGCGGGACGATTGGAAAGTTGGTGTGGGCAATAGCGGCGGCGCCGGTGGCGTCGCCGCTATTCGTCAGGGGCTACAGAACGACGAAATAGCCGGCCATGAAGCCGTCGCGGTCGGGACCGTCAGCACTCTTCTGCATGGTCCACGGATCGCAGCCGCCGAGGCAATGCCAGCGGAATTCGCCGGCCTTCTTCGGGGTGAAGGTCACCGTGGTGACGGTCGGCACGAGTTCACCGTTGATCTTCTTCGCAGGCTTGACCATGACGTTGAGCCCGAGGCCGGGGGCGGTGATGGTGTGCATCATGTCGTCATGATTGGTGATGCTTAGCGTCACCGGGACGTCCTTCTGGAAGACCTCGTTGGCCGGGATCATGGTGTCGTGACGATTGCCGTCCGAGCCCTTGAGGCCGCCGGTCTCGTCGGTGAGCACGGTGAAGGTCACGACCACCGGGGTGGTCACTGCAGCCGACGCTGCGGCTGGCGCGGCGATCGCCCCGGCGGCCGGGAAGAAGGCGAATGCGCTAACAGCGGCGACGAATGCAGTCGCGATGACTTGCTTGTTCATGACTGGTCTCTCGTTCGATCTGCAGTCGCCTTGCAGCCCCTCATAGGGGAAACGAGACAGGCTTGTTATGAGTTGGATCAATTCAAAAGTAACCATATGTGCAGCCCGAGACGCGGCGTCGAGTGTGGGCACGACGCACCCAAAAAGCCCGGTCTGCCTGGCCCTGTCAGATGCCGGTGACGAACTTCGCCATGATGACGATGATCGCCACCTGCATGATTCCCTGGCTGGCGACGACGAAGAAATACCCACCCATCAGCTTTCCGATCCTGGCGCCGTCGGGCTCCGGCTTCTGCAGTTCGAAGCAGACGCGGAGGTTGGTCGGCAGCAGATAGCCGAGGCCCTGCACGGTCATCACCGCGATCAATATCAGCGCGGCATAGACCCAGGCGATCTGAGGCCAGGAAAGAGCGGTGAAGCCGATGTCGACCGCCAGGAACCAGCCGGCGGTGCCGGTGATGATGGCGAGCGTCGGCATCAGGAACAGCGTGCGCGGCACGAGGTTGAGCAGGATTTGCTTCCTGACCGGCGGTTCGACTTTTCTGAGGACCGGGCCGAGCACGAAGCCCATGAACAGGTCGATGCCGGTCCACAGAACGCCGCACATCACATGCACCCAGTTCAGGAACCAGATGCTGCCGCTCATGATGGCCGCGACCATCACCGCGAAAGCCGCGGCGACGAACCACAGATAATGGAATCGGATCAGCGACGAAGGCGCGTCTGCTGAAGCAGCGACTGAAGTCATGGCTCTTCTCCCCCAAAAAGGCCGGCACCGCGATCATGGCGCGGCGTGGCTTAGCAAGCTAGGGCTCCGGCAGCCGAAGTGTAGGGGACAGGAAAAAAGCCCGCCGCCCTGACGGGCGACGGGCCTGATTGCGTTCCGGGCCAGACGCCTACGCGGCGACCTGGGGCAGGCCGGCGAGCGCCAGTTCCAGCGCCGCCTGGTCGTATTCTCGGTCTTCCAGCTTGCCGGCGAAGTAGTCCGTATAGGCCTGCATGTCGAAATGGCCGTGGCCGGAGAGGTTGAACAGGATCGTCTCCGCCTTGCCCTCTTTCTTGCAGCGCAGCGCCTCGTCGACGGCGGCACGGATGGCGTGGCTCGATTCCGGCGCCGGCACGATGCCCTCGGCGCGGGCGAAGGTGACCGCCGCTTCGAAGGAGGCGAGCTGCTTCACGGAACGCGCCTCGATCAGACCGAGCTGCTTCAGGTGGCTGACCATCGGCGACATGCCGTGATAGCGCAGGCCGCCGGCATGGAAGGAGGGCGGGATGAAGGTCGAGCCCAGCGTGTGCATCTTGACCAGCGGGGTCAGATGGCCGGTATCGCCGAAGTCATAGGCATAGACGCCGCGGGTGAGCGACGGGCAGGCCGCCGGTTCGACGGCGATGGCACGGACCTTGGCGCCCTCGCGCAGCGTCTTGCCGACGAAGGGGAAAGCGAGGCCGGCGAAGTTCGAACCGCCGCCGGCGCAGCCGATGACCACGTCCGGCCAGTAGCCGGCCATCTCCATCTGCTCGATGGCTTCGATGCCGATCACCGACTGGTGGATCATGACGTGGGTGAGCACGCTGCCCAGCGAATAGTTGGTGTCGGCGTTCTGGGCGGCAATCTCGACTGCCTCAGAGATGGCGATGCCGAGGCTGCCGGGCGAATCCGGATGCTCTGCCAGGATGGCGCGCCCGGAATTGGTGGTGTCGCTGGGGCTGGCGATGCAGGTCGCCCCGAAGGTCTCCATCAGCGCCCGGCGATAGGGCTTCTGATTGAAGGAGACCTTGACCATGTAGACCTTGACCTCGAGGCCGAAGAGCTCGCCGGCAAAGGCGAGCGCCGAGCCCCACTGGCCGGCGCCGGTCTCGGTGGTCAGCTTCTTGATGCCGGCTTCCTTGTTGTAGAAAGCCTGCGGCACCGCCGTGTTCGGCTTGTGGCTGCCGGGCGGGCTGACGCCCTCGTACTTGTAGAAAATGCGCGCCGGCGTATCGAGCACCTTCTCCAGCCGGCGGGCGCGGATGAGCGGCGAGGGGCGCCACAGCTTGTAGATTTCGCGCACCGGCTCGGGAATCTCGATCTCGCGCTCCTGCGAGACTTCCTGGGCGATCAGCGCCATCGGGAAGATGGCCGCCAGGTCGTCCGGCCCAATCGGCTGGCCGGTGCCGGGGTGCAGCGGCGGGGGGGCCGGTGAGGGAAGATCGGCGGCGATATTGTACCAGGCGCGCGGAATTCGCTCTTCCGGCAAGAGATATTTGTATGTGTCTGACATGGCTATACCCCGTCCCTTCGGTGCGCTTACGATCGAAGATTGCCAACAACTTAAGCCGGTCTTTGCAAGGATGCCAAGAGCGTGCCGATGCGGCCTTTTGAGGCGAAGCGATTGATCCGGGCGCGCGATGCTGGTCTAGACATCGCATGGGCACTCTGAAGGCCATCCTGATTGCCGGGCCGACGGCGAGCGGCAAGTCGCGGCTGGCGCTGGACCTGGCGGCCGGCCACGGCGGCCTCGTCGTCAACGCCGATTCCATGCAGGTCTATGCCGAACTGAGTGTGCTGACCGCGCGTCCGTCGCCTGAAGAGGAGGCGGCCGCGCCCCATCGCCTCTACGGCCACGTGCCGGCGGCGACACGCTATTCGGTCGGCCGTTGGCTCGGCGACGTCGCAGCGGTGCTCGACGAGGCGCGCCGCGATGGCCGTTTGGCGATCGTGGTCGGCGGCACCGGCCTCTATTTCAAGGCGCTGACCGAGGGGTTGGCCGCGGTGCCGGCGATCCCGGCCGAAGTCAGGGCCGCTGTCCGGGCGGGGGGCGCGGAGGTTGCGACGCCGGACCTGCACGCCCGGCTCGCGGCGACCGACCCGGAAGATGCCGCGGCGATCCGCGCAAGCGACCGCGCGCGCATCCTGCGTGCCCTCGAAGTGGTCACGGCGACCGGCCGCTCGCTCGCCGAATGGCGGCGGGCCGCCGTCGCGCCGCCGCTGGTCGATCCGGCAACGGCGGAGCGCATCGTGCTCGCCCCGGACCGGGCCGAACTCCACGCCCGCATTGCCGCCCGCGCGGAACGCATGCTGGAGGAGGGGGCGCTTCGGGAGGTTGCCGCGCTGATGACACTCGGTCTCGATCCGGACCTTCCCGCCATGAAGGCGATCGGCGTGCGCGCGCTGATGGCGCATATGGCCGGCGCCCTCTCCCGCGACGAAGCGTTGGCGGCGATGGCCACCGAGACCCGCCGCTACGCCAAGCGCCAGACGACCTGGTTCCGCAACCAGATGGCCGATTGGCCGCGGCTTGCCGACGCTTCCGCGCTTGACCTCGCGCCCGCGCGCACCT
Organism: uncultured Alphaproteobacteria bacterium; assembly: GCA_963762605.1. Taxonomy (GTDB): domain Bacteria; phylum Pseudomonadota; class Alphaproteobacteria; order Rhizobiales; family Kaistiaceae; genus CAVSRC01. Next base: position 45,881 of record CAVXLJ010000018.1, read on the forward strand.
AAGAGAGAACCATGACGCAGGAACTGCTCGTAATTGGCACGCGCATCGGCGAGGCAACCCCATAGGTTGCCGCGGGTAAGCTGGTGCGCGAAAACAGGCCCTTCAGGGGCCTTTTTTATTGCCAAAATGGCTGGCCTTCGGTGTCCCGCGAAGGCCAGGGTCCAAACGGGACCGGGATTTTTCAGTCGGTCGGGGCGCGATTTGGCATCCGGCGCAGAAGCGACATGCCGGAAAAATGCAAAGGGTGAGGAAGTGCGATGAAACGGCAGAGCGAAAGCCGGCAAATGACGGGCGCCAACATCGTCGTTCAGGCGCTCATTGATCAGGGCGTCACCGATATCTTCGGCTATCCGGGCGGCTCCGTCCTGCCGATCTATGACGAGATCATCCAGCAGGATTCGATGCGGCACATCCTGGTGCGCCACGAGCAGGGCGCCGGCCATGCGGCCGAGGGCTATGCCCGTTCGACCGGCCGGCCGGGCGTCGTGCTGGTCACCTCCGGTCCCGGCGCCACCAACATGGTCACGCCGCTCACCGACGCGCTGATGGATTCCGTCCCGATGGTGTGCATCACCGGCCAGGTGCCCACCCACCTCATCGGCAGCGACGCCTTCCAGGAGGCCGATACCGTCGGCATCACGCGCGCCTGCACCAAGCACAACTGGCTGGTCCGCGACGTCAACGATGTCGCCCGCGTCCTGCACGAGGCCTTCTACGTCGCCACCCACGGGCGGCCCGGGCCGGTGTTGGTTGACATCCCCAAGGATGTGCAGTTCGCCACCGGCACCTACGTTCCGCCGGGCCTGATCGAGCACAAGACTTACCATCCACGCGTCGAGGGCGATCCGCGCGCCATCGGCGCCGCGGTCGAGCTGATGGCCAAGGCCAAGAAGCCGGTCTTCTATACCGGCGGCGGCGTCATCAATTCCGGCCCGCGCGCCACCGCGCTGCTGCGCGAACTGGTGAAGCTCACCGGCTATCCGATTACCTCGACGCTGATGGGGCTGGGCGCCTATCCGGCCTCCGACCCGCAGTGGCTGGGCATGCTCGGCATGCACGGCACCTACGAGGCCAACAACGTCATGCACGATTGCGATCTGATGATCGCCATCGGCACCCGCTTTGATGACCGGATCACCGGCCGTATCAGCGCCTTTTCGCCGGGTTCGCGCAAGATCCACGTGGACATCGACGCCTCGTCGATCAACAAGAACATCCACGTCGACATTCCGATCGTCGGCGATGTGGCGCATGTTCTGGAGGCAATGCTGGCCGAGTGGAAGCGCATCAAGGCGAAGCCCGACCGGGCGGCAGCCAAGGCGTGGTGGGCCGAGATCGACCGGTGGCGGGCGCGCGACTGCCTCGCCTACCGGCAGAATTCCGATGTCATCATGCCGCAATACGCCATCGAGCGGCTCTACGCGGCGACGAAGGACAAGGATACGTACATCACCACCGAGGTCGGTCAGCACCAGATGTGGGCGGCGCAGTTCTTCAAGTTCGAGGAGCCCAACCGCTGGATGACTTCCGGTGGCCTCGGCACCATGGGCTACGGCTTGCCGGCAGCGGTCGGCGTGCAGGTGGCGCATCCCGATAGCCTGGTCATCGACATCGGAGGCGACGGCTCGGTGCTGATGACCATGCAGGAGATGTCGACGGCGGTGCAGCACGACCTGCCGATCAAGATCTTCATCCTCAACAACCAGTATCTGGGCATGGTCCGCCAGTGGCAGGAGCTGCTGCACGGCAACCGCCTGTCGCATTCCTACATGGATTCGCTGCCGGACTTCGTGAAGCTGGCGGAGGCCTACGGCGCGGTCGGCATACGCTGCGATAAGCCACGCGATCTCGACGGTGCCATCGCCGAGATGATTTCGGTCAGGAAGCCGGTCATCTTCGACTGCCGCGTGGCGGCGCTCGCCAACTGCTTCCCGATGATTCCCTCGGGCAAGGCGCACAACGAGATGCTGCTCGGCGATGCGGTCACGCCCGAGACGATCGGCAGCGTGATTGGCAAGGAAGGCAGGGTGCTGGTGTGACCCGGGCGGGGCAAGGGGACGGCGCCATGTTCACCATGGAGGACCTGGAACGCGCCCACCGGCTGGTCGGCGGCGTCTTGCCGGCGACGCCGCAACGCCGCTGGCCGCTGCTTGCCGAGCGGCTCGGGACGGACGTGGTGGTCAAACACGAGAACCATCAGGTCACCAGCGCCTTCAAGGTGCGCGGCGGGCTGGTCTATGTCGATCGCATGAAGCGAGAGCGGCCGCATGTGACCGGGCTGGTCTCGGCGACACGCGGCAATCACGGACAGTCGATCGCCTTTGCCGGGCGCCGCCATGACGTGCCGGTGACCATCTTCGTGCCGCACGGCAATTCGGTGGAGAAGAACCAGGCGATGCGCGCCTACGGCGCCGAGGTGATCGAGGCTGGCGACGACTTCGACGCGGCGAAGGGGGAAGCCAAGTCCTTCGCCGTCGACAATGGGCACGAGATGGTGCCGTCGTTCCATCGCGACCTCGTGCTGGGCGTCGCCACCTACGCGCTCGAACTGATGATGGCGGAGCCGGACATCGACGTGCTTTACGTGCCGGTCGGGCTGGGGTCGGGCATTTGCGGCTGCATTCAGGCGCGCGACCTGCTTGGCCGCAGGATCGAGATTGTCGGCGTCCAGGCAAGAGCTGCGCCGGCGTATGCGCTTTCGTTTGAGCTGGGTCATGCGGTCACCACGCCGACATGCGACACCCGCGCCGATGGCATTGCGACGCGCGTCCCCGACGAAAAGGCGCTGGCGTGCATCCGGCGTGGCGCGGCGCGGATCGTCCAGGTGAGTGACGACGAGATCGCCGAAGCCATCCGCGTCTACTGGACCGATACGCACAATCTGGCGGAAGGAGCGGGTGCCGCGCCGCTGGCGGCGGCACTTACCGAGCGTGACCGGCTGCGCAACAAACGGGTTGGCCTGATCTTGAGCGGCGGCAATATCGATATGGCCTTGTTTGCCGAATGGGTGATGGGGCGCCGCGCCGCTGGCGGGACGGACCGGCCAGCGCAGGCTCGCGCCGCTCATGTACGCAGTACGGCCGTCGCATGAACCGTGACGACCGGGCAAAACGAAAACAGCGGGGGGCGACCCCGGCGGGAAAGCAGGGTGTTGGCATGAAGAAGGCGTCGAAAGTGGCAAGCAAACGCAAGAGCGCGGCCAAGAAGCCGCAGGCGAACGCTGCCCCGCAGAGCTCCGGCGAACCGCCGGCCTCGGCCTATTTCATCGAGGAGACCCATGACCGGACGGAGACCCACACCCTGTCGGTGGTGGTCGACAACGAGCCGGGGGTTCTCGCCCGGGTCATCGGCCTGTTCTCGGGGCGCGGCTACAACATTGACAGTCTCACCGTCTCGGAGACCGAGCACGCCAAGCACCTGTCGCGCATCACCATCGTGACGACGGCAACGCTGATGGTGATCGATCAGATCAAGAACCAGCTGGCGCGGCTGGTGCCGGTGCATACGGTCACCGACCTTACCTTGGCGAACAACCGGCCGATCGAGCGCGAACTGGCGCTGGTCAAGGTCGCCGGCAGCGGCAATGCCCGGGTCGAGGCGCTGCGCCTTGCCGACGCCTTTCAGGCGACGGTGATCGACGCCACCGTCGGGCATTTCGTCTTCGAGGTGACCGGGCGGACGTCGAAGATCGAGCAGTTCATCGCCATCATGGCGCCGCTCGGTCTGGTCGAGGTCTGCCGCACCGGCATCGCTGCCATCAGCCGCCGGGCGGAGGCGGGGTAGGGGCCAGCCGGCCGCACATGTCGCACGAACTCGCAGCCGCCTTCGTCGTCTTTGCCGTGGCGACGCTGTTCACCCCGGGGCCCAACAACGTCATGTTGATGGCCTCGGGACTGAATTTCGGCCTGGCGCGCACCTTGCCGCACGGCTTCGGCGTGCCGCTCGGCTTCGGCTTCATGGTTCTGGTCGTCGGCTTCGGCCTTGGCGCCATCTTTGCCGCCTATCCGGTCGCCTATCAGGTGCTGAAATATGTCGGCGCCGCCTATCTGCTCTATCTCGCCTGGCGCATTGCCATCGCCACCAGCGCCCACGGCAACAACGCCCGGGCGCAGCCCTTCACCTTCCTCCAGGCGGCCGCGTTCCAGTGGGTCAACGCCAAGGCCTGGGTCATGGCGATCGGTGCGGTCACCGCCTATGCGGGCATTACCGCCTTTCCGCTCAACACCATCCTGATCGCCGCGATCTTCACGGTGCTCGGCACGGCATCGTCCTTCACCTGGGTGATGTTCGGCACGGGGCTGAAGAGAATCGTCAACGATCCGCGCTCGATCCGCATCTTCAATCTGGTGATGGCCGCTCTGCTGGCCGCGTCCCTGATCCCGGTCTTCCTCGAATAGCAGGCGCCGGCGGCGGACCGAGGGCCTGCATCCTCCGTTCTTCTTTTGTTCCGGGATGCAAAGGGGTTGCCAAAGCCCCCCGCGCCGTGCCTATCTGATCGCGGGGGCGGACGGTCCGCCGGCCGCTCCCCTGATTTCCCGGCTCCTCGAAAAGTGATCGAAACTGCCCCGAAGCCGGGCGATCTGCCGACTTTAAAAAAGTGTCATAACCTCCTAATATCGCACTGATATTATCTTTCAATAGGGGCTTGCCGCGACCGATTGTCGGACGTGCGTGTGGCCGTCGCTCCGTGGCAGTATCCGGCGAAGGAGGGACTTGAGTTGGCGGCTTCGCGCAACCTCGGTCTGGGGGTCATCGAGACCCGCTGGTTCGACGACGGGCACCACACGGTGCGGCCGCTGTTCGAGTTCCTGTCCTATGCGCTCAAGGACCGTTCGGACGCCTTCACCTATGAGCGTTTCGTCGGCGCCGGGTCCTTTCGCGATGCGGTGCGCTTCATCATGTCGGGCAACACCGTCGACTTCCTCTACGTTGCCGCGCATGGCGACTTCGCGAAGATCGCGGCGCCGGATGGTTCCGGCCTGTCACGTACCTTCCTGCGCAACACATTCGTCGATGCCAATCGCGGCCGCCGGCACCGGCTGAAGGGCGTCTTGTTTGGCTCGTGCAAGTTCGGCGACGCCGACAATCTCATCGAGGTCATGCGGCCGGCCAAGATTCGCGGCGAGGAGATCGGCAACCGGCTCTTGTGGGTCGCCGGCTACGGCGAGGAGATCGACTACACGCGCTCGTCGCTGCTTGACATCTACTTCTACGACATCTTCTTCCGCACCGGTGGGCGCGACGAGATCACCCGCGTGCGCAAGACACTGGAGCGCCTCGACAAGAGCCTGCCGGGGCTGATGGAGGGGCTGGCGCTGAGGGTTGTCGGCCGCCAGCCGCGCGGCCGCTATCGCGATCTGGTGAGCGGCGAATTCCTCGTCGACTGAAAGGACAAGTGGATGGGGGGCTTCACGGGCTTTGGGCCGAAGGCGCTCGCCTTCTTCAAGGCGCTGAAATTCCATCAGGACAAAGCGTGGTTCGAGGAAAACAAGGCGCTCTATCAGAGCGACGTGTTCGACCCGATGCTGGCGCTTCTCGATGATCTCAGCGAAGCCTTCGCCAGGAAGAATATTCCGCTCAAGGCGGAGGGCAAGCGCTCCATCTTCCGCATCCATCGCGACGTGCGCTTCTCCAAGGACAAGAGCCCTTACAAGACCCATTGCGGCGCGACGCTCACCCGATTCGGCGGCAAGCTCGACCCGGGGCTCATCTATCTGCACATCGATCCGGAAGGCTGTTTCGTGGCCGCCGGTTTCCACAATATGGAACCGGCCCCGTTGGCCAAGATGCGCCAGACGATCGCAGCGCATCCTGCCAGGGTCAAGGCGATGCAGGCGGCCCTGCAGACGGGCCGGCTGGCGCTCACCACGGAGTTCCAACTCAGCCGGATTCCGCGCGGCTTCGAGGCCCTGAAGGGTGGGCCGCTCGATGGCGTCGTCCGTCTCAAGTCCTTCCTCGTCGAGGAGCCCCTGTCCGAGGCCCAGATCATGAGCGCGGAACTCACCGGGCAGGTGGTGGATTTTGCCGTGCGCGCACGACCGCTGCTCGACTTCGGCTGGAAGGCGCTCGACTGAGCGGCCAGGATCAACTGCCCACCGCAATTCGTCTCAAATGCACGGTTCGCCGGTAAGACCGTGGTCGGCCCGCGAGACTAGCGTCGTTCTCCTGTGGATAACGTCAGCGGGCGGGTCGCATGGACCGGGCAAAGCGTTTGGCCGCGATTGTCACGGCATCACTGGTGGTTGCGGGCGCAACACCGGCGGCAAGCGCCGCCGAGTTGATCGCGGTCGAGCTTGACCGCTGTCCGGTCTGCCTGCGTTTCGACGCAACCGTTGCCCGTTCCTATGCCGGCAGCCCACAGGGGCACGCGGCACCGCTCACCCGCGTCAATGCCGCCCGCGGCTTGCCGCCGGACCTGGCCGATGTCCGCATGGTTCCGACATTCATCCTGCGCGACAACGGGCGGGAGATCGGCCGCATCGTCGGCTTTCGCGATCGGGCGTCGTTCTACCGCAACGTTGATCGGTTGTTGGCGGTCGCCAGATAGGTCCGGTCTGTTGGCGAAACGTCAGGTTGCACAACACATTAATTTGTTGCCTGTGACGTCGATCATTGCCGCTCGTCGGAGATGGTCTACACTGTCACACTTGTCAGGTGTGGGGACGTTGGCCGGGCGCTGGCCGACCAACCGAGGTATTTGCTTTTTGCGTGAAGCGACCTGCGTTGATGCAGTCGGGGTCGCGAGGGGAAGGACTCGCATAGCCCTGGAGCAATTGACGTAGCGGTCGCGTGCGGCTGATGGGGATCGATGGGCACGAGCACGACCACGGCGTCGGTCGACGATGGCCAATTGGCGGTCGCCTTCGCGATCATCGATGACTCAGAGGACATCGATGTTGCGGTTGTGCGGCTGCGCGATTTCCTGAAGGTCGATCACGTCGTCTACCATTCGTCGAAGCTGGGAGCGAGCCCGTCGGTCGATCCCTACATCCGGCTCACCTATCCCGCCTCGTGGATCAAGCAGTACCTGCAGAACAACTACGTCGACGTTGACCCGGTGCTGCGCGAAGGGTTCCAGCGCACGCTGCCGTTCCGGTGGGACGAGTTGACGGTCAGCACGCCGGAAGAGATGGCGTTCCTGAATGATGCTCTCGCCCATGGAGTCGGCCCATTCGGCCTATCGATTCCCGTCATCGGCAAGCACGGCCACCGCGGCGTGTTTTCGATCTCGTCGTCCGGCTCCGAGCAAGAATGGGGGGCTTTCGTGACGGCCGGCATGCCGTTGCTGGTGGAGATCGCCAACCGGCTACACCAGCGGGTCATCCGCGAGGTGTTCGGGGAGGAACGTCCACACCTCAGCGCCCGCGAGCTGGAAGTCCTGCGCTGGACGGCGCTGGGCAAGGATGCCGGCGAGATCGCCGCCATTCTCGACATTTCGTTCCACACCACACGCGGCTATCTCAAAAGCGTCCGTCACAAGCTCGATTGCGTCACTTCGGCGCAAGCCGTCAGCCGCGCCATAAAGCTCGGCTTGCTGAAGCTCTGAACTCCGGCATCCAATCGGTCGATTGCCACTCAAGCTTGAGCGTTTTCTGCAACCTGTCCTTAGCGCTGTCCGGTTATCGCTCTTGTCGTAGCACGGCCAACATCGGAGTGTCGGGTTGCCGGCTCGGCGGCAGTTTTCCGGGATTTGTATGTGGAGCGTTTGTGATGATCGTGGTGGTTCAGGAGCATAACGCACAGGAGCACGCGCATTTGGTCGATCAGATGTTCCGTCTGCGGGCGCGGGTGTTCGGCGAGCGCCTGAAGTGGGACGTCGACGTCGTCGATGGATGGGAGCGCGACAAGTTCGATGACCTGTCGCCGGTCTACCTGATCCACACCGACGAGGAAGGACGCGAAGTCAGGGGCAGCCTCCGTCTGCTGCCAACGACTGGTCCGACCGTGCTTGGCGACTTCTTTTCAGACACCATGCCCGATGCCGCACAGCTCTCCGCGCCGACGATCTGGGAATGCACGCGCTTCTGCGTCGACGAGGACCGCCTGCGCCATCGCGATCAGATCGTCGCGTCGCGCGCCCTCATCTCCGGGCTCGGCAGCGTCGCGCTTGCCGCCGGCATCGATTCGATCCTCGGCAACTTCGACGAGAGGATGCTGCGCCTCTATCGCCGCATCGGCTGCGAGGTGGATGTGCTTGGCAGCACCCATCGCTATGGCGCGCCGGTCTATCTTGGCATGTTCCCGGTGTCGCGGCCGATTCTCGAAGCGGTGAACGCTCGGCTCCACGATACACCGCCGGCGGTCAAGGGTTCGCGGCAGGGCGACCGCGTTGCCGCGTAAGCACGAAGCTGTGGGCAGGGAGACCGGGCCGGCGCGGAGAATCAACCGTTCGTAGAAGGCACGCCCCTCATATGGGGGGATTGTCGGACATAAGGTCAGGCTGTTCAATTTGACCAGCGTCGAAACAGTTGGCGGGCGGCGAAAGAGCGGTTGTTTGCGGCGGACTGCAGCACTCCGCATCAACTCGAAGCCACGGCTTGGAACGCACTGCAGCGCGTTCCGGTCCGAGCAGCGAGTCGGCGTGTGCAGGGAACGGTTGACGGGGCCGAGGAGGCCCGGCCCCGTCAATCGGAATTTCGTGGAACAACAATGATCGACAACGCTCGACAGACACTGCTGGTCACAGCACTCGCCGGGACCACGGTCGCCGTTTTCAACGACATATTTCGCGACCTGGCGAATGAACTGCGCCGATTCGCCGGAACCGACTTCGACGAGCGTATCGACGTTCTGGAATCACGCGCACTGAACAACATCGGCGCCGCCGCGTTCCAAAATGTGCCGGAAGAGGATCAGCGTTTCCTCGCCGAACAGATGCGGCGGATCATCGGCGCGGCCTTCAACGACGCGCGCGCGCCGCGCTCATAGCCGCAAGCTCCCACACAAGCCGCCGGGTCGGGCCGGCCCGGGCGTAGCCGCGGGCGAAGGTCGGCGTGCCGCCTTTCCGCCATTGCGCCGCACTGCTGCGGCGGCTAGAACCGCCCGGATTTCCATGAGAAAGGGCTCCAGCCGGCCGCCCGCGCCAAGCCCAAAACCGAAGAGGGAACGCCGATGCGCGTTTATTATGATCGGGATGCCGATCTCAACCTGATCAAGGCCCGCAAAGTCGCAATCGTGGGTTATGGCAGCCAGGGCCGGGCCCATGCGCTCAACCTTCGCGATTCCGGCGTCAAGGAGGTGGCGATCGCGCTGAAGCCGGGCTCGCCGACGGCGAAGAAGGTGGAAGCCGACGGCCTGCCGGTGAAGTCGGTGGCCGACGCCGCTGCCTGGGCCGACCTCATCATGATGTGCGCGCCGGACGAACTGCAGGCCGACATCTGGACCGACCATATCGCGCCGAACATCCGCGACGGGGCGGCCATCGCGTTCGCCCACGGCCTCAACGTCCACTTCAGCCTGATCGAGCCGAAAAGCACCATCGATGTGGTCATGATCGCACCCAAGGGCCCCGGCCATACGGTGCGCGGCGAGTACCAGAAGGGCGGCGGCGTGCCCTGCCTGATCGCCGTCCAGCAGGACGCTTCGGAGAATGCCCACGACCTGGCGCTGTCCTATGCCTGCGGCATTGGCGGCGGACGTTCGGGCGTCATCGAGACGACCTTCCGGGAAGAGTGCGAGACCGACCTCTTCGGCGAGCAGGTGGTGCTCTGCGGCGGCCTGGTCGAGCTCATCCGCGGCGGCTTCGAGACCCTGGTCGAGGCGGGTTATGCGCCGGAGATGGCCTATTTCGAGTGCCTGCACGAGGTGAAGCTGATCGTCGACCTCATCTATGAGGGCGGCATTGCCAACATGAACTACTCGATCTCCAACACCGCCGAATGGGGCGAGTACGTCTCCGGCCCGCGCATCATCAGCTCCGAGACCAAGGCGGAGATGCGGCGGGTGCTCAAGGACATCCAGTCGGGCAAGTTCACCTCCGAATGGATGCAGGAATGGCGCTCCGGCGCGGCGCGCTTCAAGGCGACCCGCCGCAACAACGACAGCCACCAGATCGAGGAAGTCGGCGCAAAGCTGCGCGGCATGATGCCGTGGATCGGCGCCAACAAGCTGGTCGACAAGGAAAAGAACTAGGCCGATGGGCAAACGCCCGGTCATCCGGCGGGCGCGCCCGCCGGAGGCCGCGGCCCTCAGCGATCTTGCCCTGCGCTCGAAGGCCCTGTGGGGCTATGACACGCGCTTCATGGCGCTCTGCCGGGCCGAACTGACGGTTCAACCGGAAGCGATCGAACGTGGCCAGGTGTGGGTTGCCGAGGCGGACGATGTCATCCTCGGTCTCCTGCAGCTCGTGCCGGAGGACAGGGACGATGGCCGCGCTGTCGAGGTGCGTCTGTTCTTCGTCGAACCCGGCGCCGTGCGCTCCGGTGTCGGGCGGGCCCTCTGGCAGCATGCCGAAGCCGAGGCCGGAACCATCGGCGCTACCCGGCTGACGCTCGACGCGGACCCCAACGCGGTAGCCTTCTACGAGCGCATGGGGATGCGGGTCGTCGGGTCGTCGCCCTCCGGCTCGATTCCCGGCCGCATGCTGCCACGCATGGCCAAGGCGCTCACCCAATAGCCTCGCTTTTGCCGTGCCGCCCCTGCTAATTTGCACTTTGCGCGGACGGGCAGGGGGCAGCCATGCTGAGCTTCTTCGACATCACGGCGCTGGTGCTGGTGCTCTCGGCCGTCTTCGGCTGGGTCAATCGGCGCTTCATCCATCTGCCGCATCAGATCGGCCTGCTGGTCCTCGGGCTGGCCGCGTCACTGGCGCTGGTGGTGATCGACGACGTGCTGCCGGATTCGAACCTGCTTGCCTCGTTCACGGCGGCGGTCGCCCAGATCAATTTCTACGACACCATGATGAACGGCATGCTGGCGTTCCTGCTCTTCGCCGGCGCGTTGCATGTCGATTTCTCGAAGTTGCGCTCGGAGGCGGTGCCGGTGGCGCTGCTGGCCACCGTCGGCGTGCTCATCTCGACGGGCATCGTCGGCGTAGCGACCTGGGGTGCGGCCTACCTTCTCGGCATTCCCCTGCCGCTGGTCTGGGCGCTGGTCTTCGGCGCGCTGATTTCGCCGACCGACCCGGTCGCCGTTCTGTCGCTGCTGAAATCGGTCGCCCTGCCGGAGAGCATGGCAATCAAGATCACCGGCGAGAGCCTTTTCAACGACGGCGTCGGGGTCGTGGTCTTTACCGTGCTCCTCGGACTGGCGGTGAGCACCGGCGCCGGGACCGGTCATGGCGGCGGTGACGTCGGTCTGGTCCATGCCGGCGAGGTCTTCCTGTTCGAAGCGGTCGGCGGGGCGGTGCTCGGCGTCGTCGCCGGCGCGATCAGCGTCCATGCGATGGAATCGATCGACGACTATCCGGTCGAGATCCTGATCACCCTGGCGCTGGTCACCGGGCTCTATGCGCTGGCGCTTCACCTGCACACCTCGGGCCCGATCGCTGTGGTCGTCGCCGGCCTGTTCATGGGCAATCGCGGCCGCGACACGGCGATGAGCGAGACCACGCGCACCCATCTCTTTCAGTTCTGGGAGCTGATCGACGAGCTGCTCAACTCGGTGCTGTTCGTGCTGATTGCGCTCGAGGTGCTGGTCATCGCCTTCCGGCCGGCGCTGATCGTGCTCGCAGTGATTACGATCCCGATCGTGCTGATCGCGCGCTATGCTTCGGTTTCGGCGCCGATCCTGCTTCTGTCACTGAGGCGGCGCTTCGCGCCCGGCTCGGTGCGCGTGATGGTGTGGGGCGGCCTCAGGGGCGGCATTTCGGTAGCGCTGGCCCTGTCGCTGCCGGCCGGCGATTATCGCGGCACGATCCTGGTGGCGACCTATGGCGTGGTGATCTTCTCGATCATCGTGCAGGGCCTGACCATCGCGCCATTGGTGCGCCGCATCGCCGGCGGCAGCAGTCCGTCCGACTGATTGTGCGGAGCCTGCCCGCGGGCGCACCGAGGGTGCGCCGCGGGGCATTGTCGGGGCTACGCTCCCCGTGTCATGCGGCTCAGTCGTAGGGCGAGTGGCAGTATTCCTGCACGCCCGGCCGCGCGTAGAACATGTCGGTGGCCGGGTTGTAGGTCCTGTAGCGCCATTCGCACCAGGCGGCGTGCGAGCGCGGCCCGTCATAGGCGTCACCGTAATAGGGGCGGTGGTACGAGTTGGCGAGCGCCGCTCCGATCATGCCGAAGATCGTTCCAGCGATGATCGCCGGGCCGGGATCGTAGTCGTGGTGATGATGGTGGTGCCAGTAGTAGGGATCGGCCATCGCATTGCCGGCGAAGCTCGTCGCCGCCAATGCCGTGGCCAGTCCGGCCGCGATGATGGACTTCTTCATGGTTCGGTCTCCTTCTGCCGCCCCTCGGTGTCGCCGTGGGATGGAGATGAGACGATGCACGTCACATCAAGCGCGCCGACGCCCGGTTGTTCCGTCGGCGCGATGAGGTTGCCGCCCGCAGGCGCCTAGTAAGGCGAGTAGCAGACTGCCGGCACGCCTGGCCTGCGGAAATAGGTGTTCGTCGCCGGGTTGTAGGTCCGGTAGTGATTCAGACACCACTGAACATGCGGGCTGTAGCCGCGGTAGTATCCGTAGGGCCGCGGATAGCCATAATAGTAGCCGTCGTAGTCGTAGCGGTGCTGGTTCGCCGCCGCGATGGCCGCCATACCCGCGATGGCGCCGAAGATGGCTATCGCCGCCCCGTCATTGTTGTGCCAATGGCGATCGCGCGCCGCCGCTGGCATGGCCGACAGGCCGATCGCGGTGAGCGCGAGGCTTGCGGCCAAAGCGATGCTGAGGGTTCTTCTCATCTTTCGTCTCCCGGTTCTGGGTTGCCCCCCGCTCGGGAAAATCTGGCGCGGCCGCGCCGCTCGCTTACGGGCTTAGGCAGCGGTGCGGCACGCCACGATAGTCGATCCAGGTGTCGGATTCGCCGTTGTAGGTCTCGTAGTGCGACGCACACCATTGGTAATGGGCCTCGGAAGCATAGGCCGCGTAGTCCGGTGGTGGCGGTGGCGGCGCGTAGGCCGGATAGGCGCGGTAAGCCGGGTAGTCGCGGTAAGCCGGGTAGGCGGGATAGGCTGGTTCCGGCTGCATCAGCGAGCCAACAGCGAGACCCAGGATCGCGCCGGCGATGAGCGCCGGACCCGCGTCATAGCGTGGCGCCGGCTGATAGTGGTGGTGCCAGCGGTCGGCGCTGGCGCCAGTAGTGGACATGCCGACGGCCGAAAGCGCCACTGCACCTGCCAATGCGGCCGATACGAACCTGTTCATCGACTTCTGCTCCGGTAACCGGCGGGTCCAAGCCGCCAACTTGGGCCAGACCATGCACCTGTGCCGATGAACGGATGCTGAATACCCGATTAAGGCCGCACGGTGGCAGTCTGGGGCCAGCGAAACCTTGACCGGCGGGCGCCAGCGGGCGAAAAGCGCGCGCTTGCCAAACGTCAGACGGGTATCTCCGTGTCTCGACCTTACGCCATTCTCGACGTGTTCACCGAAACCGCGCTTGCCGGAAACGGGCTTGCCGTGGTGCTCGATGCCAGCGGGCTCGACGCGGCCCAGATGCAGGCGATCGCCCGCGAGTTCAACCTGTCGGAGACGGTGTTCGTGCTGCCGGCGCAAAATCCGGTCCATAGCGCCCGCCTGCGCATCTTCACGCCGGCCAGCGAGGTGCCCTTTGCCGGTCATCCCACCGTCGGCGCGGCGGTGCTGCTGGCCACCCGCAAGGCGGCCGACGGGGCGCCGGGCAAAGAGATGATGCTGATCCTGGAGGAGACCGCTGGACCGATCCGCTGTGGCGCCTTCATCAAGGGCGAGAAGGCTGGCCATGCGATCTTCGACGCTCCGGCGCTGCCCTCGCCGGTGCCGGCCGAGTTCAACCGCGACGCAGTGGCGGCGGCGCTGGGCCTGCTGCCGGGCGAGATCGGCTTCGAGAACCATAAGCCCAGCGCATGGTCGGTGGGCCTGCCCTTCGTCTTCGTGCCGGTCAGCGGTCTTGAGGCGATCGCCAATGCCAAGGTGAACCTGCGCGCTTGGTCAGGCGGCTTGGGAGCGCCGACGGCTGCCGCCTGGCTCTATTGCCGCGAGACTGAGAGAAGCGACAGCGATTTCCATGCCCGCATGTTCGCACCGGGCTTCGGCATCGCCGAGGATCCGGCGACCGGTAGCGCCGCAGCGGCCTTTGCCGGTGTCGTGCACCGCTTCGACGAGCCGCCCTCGGGCAGCTACCGCCATGTCATCGAGCAGGGCTTCGAGATTGATCGCCCGAGCCTGATGACGCTGGAGATCGATATTGCGGGTGGCGAAATCGGGGCGGTCCGGGTCGGCGGCAACGCGGTGGTGGTGGCCGAAGGCACGCTGATGGTCTGACGCCGCGAAGGCGGGCCCGGCCGACTCGTGCTAGACAGTGCCTCGGACGGCGCGCGAGGCAGCGGGAGGTCGATCATGCACGGGTTCATCCTGTTTTTGCACTTAGTCGGATTGATGCTTGGCGCGGCGGGCAGTTTCGGGGCCATCCTCGTCATGATGAGGGCGCGCTCGGCGCCGGACGATCAGGCTCAGATCCTGCGCGGGCTCGGCTGGCCGCTGGCCATGATGTCCGGCGCCGGGCTGGTGGTCCTGTGGGCGACCGGCATCCTTATGCTCTTCTTCACGGCGCCAAGCCTGCCAAGCATCTTCTGGGCCAAGATTCTTTTCGTGGTCGTGCTGACAGTGCTCAATGGCCTGATCCACAAGACTTATGCGGATATGCGGCGGACGGGCGATTCGGCTCTCCTGCAGCGGCTGGCGGCTCTCGGCCCGGCGTCCGGCGTGACACTGCTGCTGGTCGTGCTGCTCGCCGTATACGCCTTCGCCTGAGCGTCCGGCAGCCACCGGGCGCGTGCCGCCGCGCCGGGCCGAGAGTGGGGGCATGTCGCCCCCACCGGTTTGTGTCACGCCGGGAAGTAGCCTGCGGATTCGAGGTCGGTCATCAGGTCAGGCCCGGTCGGCGCCCAGCCCAGCGTCTGCCTTGTCCAGGCGCTCGACGCCGTGATGTCCATCGACGCGAAGTCCGCGAACCAGTCGTAGTAGTCCTCAGCTTCCGCTGGCGTGATGCTTGTCACCGGGATCCGCAGGTGGCGGCCGATCGCCTCTTCGAGGGCGCGCAACGTCACGCCTTCCTCGGCGACTGCGTTGTAGCGGGCGCCGGCCGTGCCTTTCTCGAGCGCCAGCCGGTAGAGCCGGCCAGCGTCAAGCCGGTGCACCGCCGGCCAACGGTTTTGGCCTTCGCCGACATAGGCGGCGACACCCTTCTCACGGGCAATCCCGATCAGGATGGGCACGAAGCCATGATCGCCCTTCCCGTGGACCTGCGGCAGGCGCATGGACATCACCTTGACGCCCATGGCCTCCACAGCATCGGCCGCCTGCTCGGAGGCGATGCGCGGGTTGGGATGATCGGGAGGAAACCTGTCGCTTTCGCGCGACATGCGACCGGGTGAGGTGCCGGTGCCCGACGTAATGATCAGCGGCCGATCGGAGCCCGCGAGCACCTCGCCCATCGCCGTGATGGCGCGCCGGTCGATTTCGCAGTTCTCCACGAACTTCGAGAAATCGTGGATGAAGGCGGTGTGGATGACGCCGTCGGCGGCTTCGGCACCACGCCTGAGGCTGTCGAGGTCTTCCACAGAACCGCGATGGACTTTGCCTCCGGCCTTTTCGAGGGCCGCCGCGCTGGCATCGGAGCGGACGAGGCCAAGGACCTGGTGGCCCGCGGCGAGCAGTTCCTGGACGACGGCCGAGCCGACGAATCCGGTCGCGCCGGTAACGAATACACGCATGAGAACGTCTCCATGGTTGGATGGAGATTCATATCGGCCTATATTCATCCCGGTAAATGAGTGAGGTTATACGGGTATAATGGCTAACAGGATGAGCACGGCCCTTTCGAACGAGAACCGCCTCGGTGCTTATCTCAAGGATCGCCGCGCGAAGCTCGATCCGGCTTCGTTCGGCCTGCCGCTGACGCGTCGGCGCACACCGGGCCTGAGGCGGGAGGAGGTGGCGCAGCGGGCGAATGTCAGCGCCACCTGGTACACCTGGCTGGAGCAGGGGCGGGGCGGAGCGCCTTCCGCCGACGTGCTCGACCGTATTGCCGGCGCCCTGATGCTGACGGACCTCGAGCGCGAGCATCTCTTCCTGCTCGGCCTCGGCCGGCCGCCGGAGGTGCGCTACCACCAGCCGGAAGGGGTTTCGCCGCGGCTGCAGCGGGTGATCGACGCGCTTGCATTCAGCCCGACCATCGTCAAGACGCCGACTTGGGACATTGTCGCTTGGAACCAGGCCGCCGCGGCGGTGCTGACCGATTACGGAAAATTGCCGCCGGAGGAGCGGAACATCCTGCGCCAGATGTTCCTGAATCCGCATGTGCGGGCGGCCCAGTGGGATTGGAACGCGGTGGCACGCTTCGTGGTCGGCGTGTTCAGGGCGGATGTCGTCCGCGCCGGGGCGACGGAGGAGATCAAGGAATTGGTCGACGACCTGTCGCGCGAAAGCCCGGAATTCGCGGCGCTATGGGCCGACAACGACGTGCGCTCCTATGGCGGGGGCACCAAGAAGCTCAACCATCCGGTTGCCGGGCCGCTCGCCATGGAGTTCTCGACCTTCGCCGTCGACGGGCGGCCGGATCTGAGCCTGGTCGTCTACAATCCTGCAACGTCGGCCGACGCCGAAAAGGTCCGGGCCCTGATCGCTGCCAAGGTCGGGGCGGGGGACGCGCCGGTCACCTCGGGAATCGACATTTCCGGCGGAACCGGCTAAGAACGCCGCATTAACCGGCTCCGGCGACACTTGTCGGTGAGCCGTGACCCCAGGCTCGAGAGCATGATCGATCGCGATCACAGCCAGTTCGACGCAGACGCCGCTTGCGGCGCGCGGTCGGCTGCGCCGGCCTCCGGCCTCCTTCTTCTCGGCCTCCTGCTTAGGCGCCCCTGAGCGTCGACTGCTCCTTGTCGGGCGGGCACTCAGGGGGACGTTGCCCAAGAACCTCATCCCGGTTGGCGCCCGCCACTGACAGACGCGGGCAGGACTTCGAGAAGGACTTCCGATCATGACTTCCGAACAGGCGGTACCGGCCAAGGACCGCATCATCATCTTCGACACAACCCTGCGCGACGGCGAGCAGTGCCCTGGCGCCTCGATGACCCTCTCCGAGAAGCTGCAGGTCGCCGAGATTCTCGACGAGATGGGGGTCGATGTGATCGAGGCCGGCTTCCCGATCGCTTCCAACGGCGATTTCGAGGCGGTCACCGAGATCGCCAAGGTGATCAAGAATGGTGTCGTCTGCGGTCTCGCGCGTGCCGGCTTCAAGGATATCGACCGCGCGGCCGAGGCCTTGCAGCACGCGGAGCGGCGCCGCATCCACACCTTTATCTCGACCAGCCCGCTGCACATGAAGTTCAAGCTGAACAAGGAGCCGGAGGAGGTCTATGAGGCGGTTGTCGCCTCGGTGACGCGGGCGCGCGGCTATACCGACGATGTCGAGTGGTCGCCGGAGGACGGCACCCGCACCGAGCACGATTTCCTGTGCCGAACGGTGGAGGCGGCGATCAAGGCCGGTGCGACCACCATCAACATCCCCGATACCGTCGGCTATACGGTGCCGGAGGAATACTACGCCCTCATGCGCATGTTGATGGAGCGCGTGCCCAATTCCGACAAGGCGGTGTTCTCCACTCATTGCCACAACGATCTCGGCTTGGCGGTGGCCAATTCGCTGGCCGGCGTCAGGGCCGGCGCGCGGCAGATCGAATGCACCATCAACGGCCTCGGCGAGCGCGCCGGCAATGCCTCGCTGGAGGAGATCGTGATGGCGTTGCGCGTGCGCGGCGACGTCATGCCCTACGAGACCGCCATCAAGGCGCCCTATCTCATGCGCGCCTCCAAGCTGGTCTCGGCGGTCACCGCCTTCCCGGTGCAGTACAACAAGGCGATCGTCGGCAAGAACGCCTTCGCCCATGAGGCCGGGATCCACCAGGACGGCATGCTGAAGAATGCCCAGACCTACGAGATCATGCGCCCCGAGGACGTCGGCGTGCGCGCCACCTCGCTGGTCATGGGCAAGCATTCCGGCCGCCATGCCTTCCGCGAGAAGTTGAAGGAATTGGGCTTCGATCTCGGCGACAACGCCATGGAAGAGGCCTTCCGGCGCTTCAAGGACCTGGCCGACCGCAAGAAGCACGTCTTCGATGAGGACATCTCGGCGCTGGTCGAGGACGAGATGATCCAGGCCGGCGAGGCGATCCGCCTGGTGGCGCTGACCGTGATCGCCGGCACCGGCGGGCCGCAGAAGGCGATCGTCACCCTCGACGTCGAGGGTCAGCACATCACCAAGGAAGCGCTGGGCGAGGGGCCGGTCGACGCCATGTTCAATGCGATAAAGGCAATCGCGCCGCACAACGCGACGCTCCAGCTCTATCAGGTGGGCGCGGTGACCGAGGATTCGGATGCGCAGGCGGAAGTCTCGGTGCGCCTCGGCGAGGACGAGAAGGTGGTGACTGGCCGCGGCGCCGATACCGACACCATGGTCGCCTCGGCTAAGGCCTATGTCTCGGCGGTCAACAAGCTGCTCCTGAAGCGCGGGCGCATTCACCCGCAGGCAGTGTCTGCGACGGCGTGACCCAATCCATCTTGCCAATCAAGGCGGCCGCGCTCCGGAGCGCGGCCGTTTTCGTTCGTCGGCTTGACAGGATCAGCCGGCAGCCAGTTCGGCCGGGCGCTCGGCGTCGGTAGCGGTCGGTGCGGGGGTGATCGCGCCCATGCGCTTGAACAGCTCCAAGGCGCTGGCCTTGGCCATCGGCACGCCGTAGAAATAGCCCTGCACCTCCTCGCAGCCCTCGTTCTGCAGGGCGGTCGCCTGTTCCGCCGTCTCCACGCCCTCCGCGTTCACGTGAATGCCGAGCGCGCGGCCCAGGCTGATGATCGCACGGACGATCGCCTGAGCATCTTTGCTGCTGCCGAGATCGGCAATGAAGGAGCGGTCGATCTTGATCTTGTCAAAAGGGAAGCGCCGCAGATAGCCGAGGCTCGAATAGCCCGTTCCGAAATCGTCCATGGCGATGTGCACGCCGAGGCTCTTGAGCGCGGTCAACACGCCGAGCGTGCGCTCGGTATCCGTGATGAGAACCTCCTCGGTGATTTCCAGTTCGAGCCGGTTGGCCGGCATCCCCGACCGCCGGAGCGCGCTCTCGACGGTGGCGACGAGGTTGCGGTGGGTAAACTGGTCGGGCGAGAGGTTGACCGCAACGCGCAACGGCGCCCAGCCCGCCGCCTCCCGGCAGGCAGTGTGCAGGATCCATTCGGTCAACGGCAGGATCAGGCCACTGCTCTCGGCCACCGGGATGAATTCGGCAGGCGGGACTTCGCCACGCTCGGGATGGTGCCAGCGCAGGAGGGTCTCGACGCCGACGATGCGTTGCGTGGCGAGATCGATCTGGGGCTGATAGGCGAGGCTGAACTGCTTCTCGCGCAGCGCCGTGCGCAGGTCGGCTTCCAGCGCTTTGCGCTTCTGTAGCGCAGTGTCCATCTTCTCTTCGAAGAAGTGGTAGGTGCCGCGGCCACTGGTCTTCGACTTGTATAGGGCAAGGTCGGCATTCTTGAGCAGTTGGTTGGCGCCAATCTGTGTACCCGGTGCAATGGAGGCCATGCCGACGCTGGCGGCAATGATTGCTTCCTGCCCGTTCAGGTCGAACGGCGCGCTCAATGTGTCGATGACGCGCGCCGCCAGCGTCGCCGCTGCAGCGGCGTTCTCGCTATCGTTCTGAATGATGGCGAATTCATCGCCCGAGAGGCGCGCAACCGTGTCTTGCGCGCGCACGCAAGCTTTCATCCGCTCGGCCGTCTGCCGCAGCAGATCGTCGCCGGCGGCGTGGCCGAGGGTATCGTTGACGTCCTTGAAATGGTCGAGATCGATCGAATGGACGGTGACGATCTGGTCATTGCGCCGCGTTCGCGAGAGGGACTGGTCGAGCCGGTCGATGAAGAGTGCGCGGTTCGGCAGACCGGTCAGGGCATCATGGCTGGCAAGAAACGACAGGCGGTTCCAGGCACGCTCCAGCGAACGCAGCGGCAAGACACGCAGCCCCCAATAGATCAACAGTCCCGCGATGCATGAGAACAGGGCGACCAGAGCGGCGGTCTTATAGAGGTTTTCGAGCGAATAGGTGATGTCGAGACGTCCGACCGCAACGCCATAATCGTGGAGCGCCTCCCGCCGCGTCATTGTCGGCCACGGGCTGCCGGGCACGATGGTCGAGCTTTCCGCGATCAGCTTGCCGCTGTTGCTGACGACACGGTGATCGTCGCCACCAGAGTCGTGGTGGTGCCGTCCGATCATTTCTTCGATGCGGATCGTCTCGAACTGCCAATAATCCGGATTGCTGTTGATCAGCTGCGTGATCTGCCGGGCCATCAGAAAGCTCTCGGAGGAGAGCGCGCCGGCGGCTTGCTGATAGCCGAAATAGAGGTAGCCGGCCGGAATGCCCAGCGAAACAGCAAGTGCGGTGACTGCTGCCAGCCATTTGGCGAAAACGATGAGGGGGCGATTGCCGGTGAACATCGCTGTGCCGTACCGCGCCGTCAGTCGACCGGCGCGGTCGGCAGATAACCGGCTTCCGTCAACAGGCGGCCGCCCTCGGCGGAGTTCACGAAGGCGACGAAAGCCGTAGCCGCCGGTGACGGTTCGGGCCCGAGCATGACGTAGAGATGCTTGGCATGGGGATAGCTTCCGTCGCGCAGTGCCTCGACGGTTCCTGCCTTGCCGCTGAGAGCCAGCGCCTTCAGCGTCCGGTTCTCAGACAGCATTTGTCCGACTGAGATCACGCCAAGAGAACCACGGATGTCTTCCAGGGCCTTGGCGTTGTCCTGATCGTTGATGGCAACGAAAAGGTCGTCACGGCTGATGGCGGTATCGATGGCCTTGTCCATCTCAGGCGACAGCGTGCGCAAAAATGCGGTGTCGGCTTCGCCCGCCGGGCGCATGACCAGGCGCAGGCGGGATCCATTCGGCCACGTGGTAATGTCGCCCTGATAGGCGCCCGCCACTTGCACCAGGGTGACGCCGTCGGTGACGGTGTCGGCGCGCGTGGCGAAGACCAGCGGCGTGCGGGCGTATTCACGCTCGACCAGGCCTGCGGCCGTCTCATCCACGTTCAGTGGCCGGGCGCTGACGCACAGTTCGATGTTGCCGGCGATCAGTGCCTTGATGCCGCCTCCCGAGCCGAGGCTCGGCAGGACTATGACATTGAAGTCGGGATGCTGACTTGCGAAGGCGTCGGCGAGCCGTTGGATACCGCCGAGCGCCGATCCGGTTCCGCCGATGCGCAGCGTCTCCGCCGCCTGGCCCGGCAAAAGTCCCGCGGCGATGACGATCAGTGCGGCAGCCGTCAACCGACACACTGCGGCAAGAGATCTGCCGGGGAACCGAAACATCTGCCTACCCGCACCAGAGGGTGGGACCGGGCGGACGGCGCGTGGATTGGTGCGCAATTCGCGGGTCCGGACACCTCAATTTGGCGATGAGACGGTGCGGTACGGTGAATTACCCCTGTCAAATTTGCCTAATTTGCGTGACAGCGTGTATGGAACGTTAGCGGACCGGCCTGATGGGCAAGAACACGGCAAAAGGCCGCGCAACGAGGCGCGGCCTTCCGGCGCGGCTCGACGCAACGCCTTCTTACGCCGCCTCGCTGCCGGGCGGGGGGGGCGGCGGTGGCGAGTCCTGCACCCAATGCACGACGCGCTGCGGGAAGGGGATGGTGATGCCGGCTTTTTCCAGCGCCTTCTTGCCGCCCTGGGTCAGGTCCCAGCGCGTGTCCCAGAAACGGGTGGTGGTCGACCAGGCGCGCAGTTGCAGCACCACCGAGCTGTCGCCCAACGACAGCGGCACGACGGCCACCGGCGGATCGTCGAGCACGTCGGGATGGGCGCGGGCATGCTCGGCCAGCACCTTTCGGCCGGTGGCGATGTCGTCCTCGTAGGCGATGCCGAACTCGATCAGCACCAGCCGCGTACGGTTGCGCGAATAGTTGGTGAGCGTCGTGTTCCACAATTCGGAATTGGGCACGAACTTGTAGATGCCATCCCAGGTGCGCAGACGCGAATGGAAGAGATTGATCTCCTCGACAGTGCCGGAAACGCTGCTGATCTCGATATAGTCGCCGACGCGAAACGGCCTCAGCCACAAGAGCATGATGCCGGCGGCGATATTGGCGAGCGTCCCCTGCAGGGCGAGGCCGACGGCGAGGCCGGCGGCACCGAGCACGGCGAGCACCGAGGTGGTCTGCACACCGAGCTGGCCGAGGGCCGCCACGACGACGATGATCAGGATGGTGTAACGCACCGCCGCGCCGACGACCGGCACCATGGTCATGTCCGAATGGCTGGCCCGCGTCATCAGGCTGCGGGCGCCGCGCGCCGCCCAGCTGGCGCCGTAGTAGCCAACCAGCAGGATGATGAGCGCGGTGATCAGCCGCGGCAGGAATTCGCTCGCCCAGCTCAGGGCAACGGTGCCCAGACTGGTCAGTTCCGAAAGGTTCATCCGGCCCTCCTGTTTCGGTCGGGTCCCAGCGCCCGCCGGGGCGCGCCAGACAGCTTGATACATGGCCCGGGCGGCGGGACAAAGCCGCTCTCGCCATCGCCGCCTGTGGGTGGTAGCAGAGTTAAGCGGAGGCGACAGTTATGCCAATGGAAGACCTGACGGCCCAGCTTGGCCGGACAGTGCTGTTCAACGGGCTCGATGAGGCGGATCTCCGCCGGCTGGCGGGGATCGCCCGGGAGAGGACGCTTGCGGCCGGGGAAGTGCTGTTCGACCAGGGCGATGAATCCGACGGGCTCTACGTCGTGGTGTCGGGCATCGTGCGCATCTACATCACCGCCGATGACGGCCGTGAGGCGACGGTGTTCCTGTCCGAGGAAGGCGAGGTGATCGGCGAGATGGCCCTGCTCGACGGGCTGACACGCAGTGCCGGCGCTGCGGCGCTGACCGACGCGCGGCTGGTGGTTATCCCGCGGGCGCCCTTTCTGGAGCTGCTCGACTCGACGCCGAAGCTTGCCCGCCAGATCATCCTGACGTTGTGCGAGCGGCTGCGCTCGACCAATGCCCAGTTCGACCAGGCGGTCTTCCACGACCTCCGCCACCGCCTGCTGGTCCTGTTGCAGCAGATCGCGGTGATCCACGGCCGGGTGGAGGCCGACATGGCGGTGGTCGAGCTGGACATCACCCAGGGCACCATCGCCCAGATGCTCGGCGCCAGCCGCGAGGCGGTCAACAAGCAGCTGCGGGCCCTGGTCAAGGAAGGCTATCTGGCGCTCGACCAGCACAAGATCCAGATCTTCAAGCAGCCGCGCAGCTGATACCCGGCCGGGTTGCGAGCGGATGCCGCGGAGCGGCGGAATTTCGTGTTTGCGATCAGGGCGTTGGTGCCAGGGCTCTAACTCGCCCGTCAAGCTGGACAGGCTGGGGGGGCTTTGATAGTAGATCGGCCGGCCGCGCGGCCCTGGCGTCGCGCTGGCATCGGCGGGTGTATAGCTCAGTTGGTAGAGCAGCTGACTCTTAATCAGCGGGTCCACGGTTCGAGTCCGTGTACACCCACCAAACAAATCAATGTTTCTTTGGGAAATCCCGGAGACCGCGGTGTGAATCTGTGACCCTCAGACGGGGTCGCACGTCTGCACCAGCGACTTCTGACGTTCGCGGGGCGTTCCGGGGACATGCCGGGCGCACAATAACGCCGGCGTGGTGGCGGTCGTATCAGGCAACCGCGAAGCGGCGGCCGAGGCGGCGCGCGCTCGCGATCGGTGCCGTCGAGAAGCATTTGCACCGGATTTTCGGGCTGCATCAGGTCGCCGGGCGGTGAGGTCGGCATGATCGCGAAGCCGACTGGGTTGCGCGCAAAGAGGTTGGCAAGAGCGCCTCGGTTGGTGCCGTCGTCGTTTATGCGACGGCAGGCCGCCACCGTCGTGAGCCGAAGCGCAGTGTCTTCACGGCTTGTTATGGGATGTGCTCGACCGCATGGGCGAGTGCCCGCTGGTGCAACCGGCAATTGGAGAGCGACGGGACGGCGCGGTCATCGGGCGCCACGCTATTCTTCACCGCACTTTGATCGACGCGATGACCGGCCCGCATGACCCGCATGACTTGGGCGGTCGAAATGCTTCCGCGGCGGCGCGGCCCCACGGAATGGACCGCGTCACACGTCTTCCCCCGAAAGTGTATCTGCCATGGCGCGGATGATGATGACCGCCGATGCTGCGCCAGGGTCCATGTGTCCCAGCGAGCGTCCTCCCACCCGCGCGGCACGCCCCTTTGCCGCCACCATTGAGCGGGTGGCCCCGGCGCCGTGCTCGGCAGCGGCGACCACCTCCCGCCAGAACGTGCGCCTGTCGACGCCGTTGGCGAGCGCCAGCGCGGCCGCTTCGGACGCAGGCAGCCAGGCGTCCAGCATTGTCTTGTCACCCCGCTGCGCCTTGCCCCGTTCGCGGATCCCTGCCGGGATCGCCTGAAGCATTGCTGTCGCGGCTGCCTGATCGATCTCGTCAATCCCATCCAGGCTCTGCGCTGCCCGGCGGAGGCCGGTGGCGTAGAGCGGGCCGGTCGAGGCACCAACAGAGTTGAGAAAAGCGGTCGCAGCAGCACTCATCACTGCCGATGCGCTCGACAGCTCAGAGCGCGCTCCCTGCAAGGCAGCGTTCACGGCGTGAAATCCCAGGACCATGGTGATCCCGTGATCGGCATCACCGATGGCGCCGTCGAGTTCGGAGAGCTGATCCCGGGACTCATCAATCGCCCTGGAGATCCTCTCGAACATGCGTATGAGCTGCCCAATCGCACTAACGGACATAACGTTCTCCCATCGTGCCGATCTTCTCCTCAGCTTCGATAGCGTGAAGGGTCATTTCATCCGCGATCAAACGGCGACAATTGCTTCGGTTTGCGTGGCACGAGATGAAGCGCTGATGCTGGCTGGATGTGGTCGCGGTGCCCCCTATAAGACCTTGAACGATGCCGCATCACACGGTCGGCTGAGCAGCCTCGACAATTCGTTGTCGAGGTGCATCACAGTGATCGACGCCCCCACCATATCAAGTGATGTGCAGTAGGGGCCGATCCAGTTGGCTTCCACGACGATACCTCGCGCCGACAATCTCTGCTCTACCCGGCGGTAAAGAATATAAAGCTCCATCATCGGCGTTGCGCCGAAAGAATTCACCAGGACGGCTACCCGCTCGTTCGGCTTGGCATTCATCTCCTTGAGGATGGCGTCTATGGTGGTATCGACGACGGCATCGGCCGACTTCAGACGCTCTCGCGCCACGCCCGGTTCGCCATGAATGCCGATTCCAACCTCCATGTCTTCGGGCCCGAGCTCGAACGTCGGCCGTCGGATCTGCGGCAGCGAGCAGGGCTCGAGCGCCACACCAATGGTGTAGGTGCGGGCATTCGCCTTGCGCGTGACCGCTTCGCATGCGTCGAGCGGCAGGCCAAGATCGCAGGCTGCACCGGCAACCTTGAAGATCAGAACATTGCCGGCGACACCGCGCCGGCCGTCGCGATCCTCTGCCGAGGAGGAGGCGATGTCATCGGTGGTCAGTACCGTGCGCACCTTGATGCCGCGTTCCTCGGCAAGTTCCGCGCCCATTTCGAAATTCATGACGTCGCCGGCGTAGTTGCCGTACACGAACAGCACTCCCGCCTGTCCGGACGCAGCTTCCGCGCAGAGAGCGATCGGGTCGGGCGGCGGCGAAGAGAAGATATTGCCAATGGCGACGGCGTCGGCGAGGCCGCGGCCAACATAGCCGAGAAAACACGGCTCATGGCCGGACCCGCCGCCAATGACCAGCCCCACCTTGCCGGGACGCGGCCCTTCGCGCGCAGCCAGGGCCCGATGTGAGCCGGCAATCGGTGCGAGGTAGCGGCTGTGGGCCTTGATGGCTCCATCCAGCATCTCGTCGACGGCATCGTCGGGCTGGTTGAGGAACTTCTTGATTTGCGTGCGCACGATCGGCGGTGTTTGCGTTCGTGCGTCCTTGCGCGGACGAATCGTCGTTACGCCTTCGGCATTGAGAATGCCGCGCCCCGTTGCCGCATCGGTGATGAGCACACTGGCATAGCCACCGCGCAACAGGGCCAGTAATGCCGGCACCTTGTCGAATCCGCCGGCAACGGCAATCCGTGTCTTGATCGTGGTCAGCAGATCGAGCGGAATGCCGATGGTCCGGGCCTCCAGGGGCCCCTCGACGAGTGCGCCATGTTCGTTGATGAAGCGCCCGGCAAGAACACCGGCCGCCCCGCGCGCCAAATAGTGCTGCAGCGACACCTGTTCGAAAAAGCCGCTGGCGTGAATGGTCGAGTTCGGCCGCAGTGAGGAAATGCCGAAGATGATGCGGTTGACCTGTGCGAGGGCGGCGAGTTCATCGGCGATCAGCGGCTCTCCCATCAGGGCGCGCGCCAATTCAGGAGACCCGACAATGGCCGGAGCACTGATGTTGACGGACTTCGCCGATAGCGCCTTGGCAAAGGTCGAGGTGCACAGGTCGGGCGTGTAGGGGAAAGTCGCATGCGTCGAGCCAGTCGCCTGAACGACCGTCATATCCTGCAGGGGAGGGATTCTGAGGTGCTCGCCCACCGCCATTACGGTGCGGCCCCAGACCACGCCCAGCGTATCGCCGGACTTCAAAATACTCCGAAGGGCGAGCGCTCCGGCCCGCCCCAGCCGCTCGATCAGTGGATGCGTTTCCTCGCTGGGCACCACGAGGCAGCTTTCCAGGCCAAAATGCCGTTTGATCTCATCGGCGACGGTCAGCGAAGCCAACTGGGCCGGCTCGATGGAAATGTTGACAATTCCCCGTTCGCGCGCTTCCGACAGGTAGGCGTTGACGGTTGCGCGAGAGACGCCCATGGCATCGGCGATCTGGCCCTGCGTCAGTCCGTCCTGGTAGTAGAGCCAGCAAGCCCAGACATACGGGTCGTCCCCAAAACGCAGCGGAATGGCGTCCAGAGTGTCTCCCACGGGACGCCCGGCGCTGGCTTTGCGCGGCTGTGAGGACACTCGAACGGACATCTTTGCCGACGGTCTGCCTTCAATTGACGACGAAGAATGGCTGCTTTCGCCATTCATTACAATCAACGGCTCAGCTTTGCCGCGCCCGTTATGGCGTAATCCGGACACTACCCTTCCGCGAACGGGTGGCCACAGGTTATCAGTCGAACGCTGTGCTTGTCACCATAGGTCAGTTATGCGCCGACATATGTCGATCCGCTAATCGGAAATTCCTTGGCACTGCCGCTGTCGCACCACGCCGGCCGCACAGGCCCCCACGGCGCGCAGGGAGAAGCCGCATGGTACATCGATGTTACATACAGAACATGGTTTTGTTATTTTTCTTGATCCGGTTGGCGATTGTGATATCCCGTGGTCAACAGCGTGGGATGGCGAAGAAGCTGCCGAGGACAGCCTTGGCGGCCAAGTGTTAGGTACGTGTGCCAGCCCGGCCAATCCGCATTCTGGTCTGCTCCTGACCCGGTGATAAACGAGGGCGGGCGGAGATGTGACCGAAAGCCATGAATGGAAAGGTTGGAAAAATGGCAGATAAGCTCTCCGCACTCTCTCGGTACACGGTCATCGTCGCAGACACCGGCGACATCGCCCAGATCAAGGCCGTCGGGGCCCAGGACTGCACGACGAATCCAAGTCTGATCCTCAAGGCGGCCAGCAAGCCGGAATACATGGCGCTGATGGATGATGCGGTCGCCTACGCGGCCGCGCACGAACGGACGCCGGAGGCGCGGGTCGAACTGGCCCTGGACAAACTGTCGGTCAATTTTGGCGCCGAACTGACGAAGATCGTGCCGGGCTACGTATCCACCGAAGTCGATGCCCGCTTGTCGTTTGATGCCGCCGCCACCATCGGTCGCGCCGAACGGCTGATTGCGCTCTATCGGGAAGCGGGCGTCGATCCCAAGCGCATCCTGATCAAGATCGCGGCCACATGGGAGGGCGTCAAGGCGGCGGCGGCGCTCAAGGAACGGGGCGTTGCCTGCAATCTGACGCTGATCTTCAGCAAGGCGCAGGCGGCCCTGTGCGGCGCGGCCGGCGTCTTTCTGATCTCGCCTTTCGTCGGCCGGATCACCGATTGGTACAAAGCCCATGGCACCGTCGTCACCTCGGCCGATGACGATCCGGGCGTGCGCTCGGTCCGCGAGATCTACGACTATTTCCGGGCTTTCGGCTACAAGACCGTCGTCATGGGGGCTTCGTTCCGCAACACCGACCAGATTCTGGGACTGGCTGGCTGCGACCGGCTGACTATCAGCCCGAATCTTCTGGAGGAGCTTCGCGGGGCGACAGGCGAGGTGGTCCGCCAGCTCGGTGCGGCTCCTGCGAGCGGCGAGATCAAGCCATTGGCGCTCGACGAGGCCAGTTTCCGCTGGCAGCTCAACGAGGATGCCATGGCGACCGAGAAACTCGCGGAAGGCATCCGCAGCTTCGCCAAGGACACGGAGATTCTGTGCGGCCTGCTCCGCGACAAGCTCTCGGCAAGATGATGTCAGCCGCCGGTCGGTTCGGTTGACCGGCGGACCGGTAAACGAAGCAAGCCCGGAAAACGTTTCACGCTTTCCGGGCTCGTTCTATCGATTGTCCGGCAGGGAACTCTGCTGCCCGGCAAAACATGTCAGGCATTATCAAGGAGGATGCGGGCACGCGCCACGATGGCCTCCCGGGTGATGCCAAACTCGGCGTAGAGGCGTTCGGCCGGAGCAGAGGCGCCGAAGCCGTCGAGACCGATGACGTCGTCCTCGCTGTCGACATAGCGTGTCCAGCCGAACTTGCCGGCTGCCTCGACCGCAATGCGGGGCGCCATGCCCAATACGTCCTGGCGATAGGTGGGCGACTGCTCCTCGAACAGCTCCCAGCACGGCATGGACACCACGGCAACCGAATGCCCCTGGCGGTGCAGATCTTCCGCCGCCGATATGGCCAGGGATACTTCGGTGCCGGTCGCCAGAAGCGTCAGATCACGCTCGCCGCCGAAAGAGCGTACGAGATAGGCGCCGCGGGCCGCGAGATTGTCGCCGACGCTTTCGCCGCTGCCGTCACGCAATTGTGGCGCCGCCTGACGCGACAGCGCGAGCAACGATGGCCGAGTGCGATTGCAGAGCGCGATGTCCCAGCATTCGAGCGTTTCGACAACGTCGGCCGGCCGCAGGACCAAGAGGTTCGGGATCGCCCGCAACGAAGCCAGATGCTCGACCGGCTGATGTGTCGGCCCATCCTCGCCGAGACCGATCGAATCGTGGGTCATGACATAGATGGTGCCCACCCCCATCAGCGCCGACAGGCGGATGGCGCCGCGCGCGTAATCGGAGAACACCAGAAAGGTGCCGCCGTAGGGGATGACGCCGCCATGAACGGACATGCCGTTCATCGCTGCGCTCATGGCGAATTCACGCACGCCGTAGCCGATGTAGCGACCGGATGTCTGGCGGGTGAACTGGCTGTCGACGGCGGCAACGCGGGTGAGGTTGGAGCCGGTGAGGTCGGCCGAGCCGCCGATCATTTCCGGCACGGCAGCGGCGATCGTTTCAAGAGCGATCTGGCTCGCCTTGCGGGTCGCCACGTTCAGCGGCTTTGCGAACAGCAGAGCCTTGAGGGTCGCAACCGCGGAAGGATAGTCCAACGGCAGTTCCCGGCTCATCCGGCGGACGAATTCGCTGCGTGTCGCCGTCGGCTTGGCGGCGAGCCTCTCCTCCCAGGCCTTGCGGCTGGCGGCACCGCGTTTGCCGATTGCCTGCCACCGATCCAGCAGTTCGGCGGGGATTTCGAAAGGTGCGCCCTGCCAGCCGAGGGCCGCCTTGGTCGCGGCGGCCTCCTCGGCGCCGAGCGGCGCGCCATGACACAATTCCTTGCCGGCCTTGTTGGGTGAACCGAAGCCGATCACCGTCTTCATGGCGATCAAGGAAGGGCGCGCGGCTTCGGCCTTGGCGGTGGTGATTGCCGCGTCGAGCGCTTCCGCATCATGGCCGTCGCAGGTCTGGACATGCCAGCCGCAGGCGGCAAAACGCGCCGGCACGTCCTCGGAGAAGCTGATGCTGGTTGCACCGTCGATCGTGATGCCGTTGTCGTCATAGAGAAGGATCAGCTTGCCGAGCCCAAGATGGCCGGCGAGCGAGATCGCTTCCTGGCCGATGCCCTCCTCAAGGCATCCGTCGCCGGTGAAGACATAGGTGTGGTGATCGACAAGGTCGGCGCCGAATTCGTCGGCGAGCCGCCGTTCGGCGATCGCCATGCCGACCGCACCGGCAAGGCCCTGGCCGAGCGGACCGGAAGTGGTTTCGATGCCCCTGGCATGTCCGAATTCGGGATGGCCGGCGGCGCGCGACCGCCATTGGCGGAACGTCCGGATCTGGTCGAGGGTCATGTCCTCGTAGCCGGTCAGATAAAGGAGCGCGTAGAGCAGCATGGACGCGTGGCCGTTCGAAAGCACGAGCCGGTCGCGGTCCGGCCATTCCGGATGGCTGGCATCGAATTTCAGATGTTTTGAAAACAGCACGGTGGCCGCGTCCGCCATCCCGAGCGGTGCGCCCGGATGGCCGGACTTGGCGGCCTCGACGGCGTCGATGGCCAGCGCGCGAACGCAATTTGCGAGTTGGAAGGTCTCGAGTGCCGCCGCCGGCCTTTCCCGGACCATGGGGTCGACAATCATTTTGGTTTCTCCTTGCTGCGAGGGCCGTCGGCCAAAACCGCGAAATATCAACGTTTGATACAGAACTAACACAAGAGTGTTGTTTTAGGCGAGATTTGTGCTACTTCTTGTGCTGATTATTGATCGGATGCGACAGCCGTGATCGCATCGCGGCGTTTGCGGGGGCCGAGTCAGCTTTTCGCCGCCCGGCACGATGCGAAGGATCGGCGCAGCTAAGGAAGGGCATTATGAAGGTGGCAGTTGCCGGCGACAGCGCCGGCGAGGGGCTGGCGCACGTTCTCGCCGAATATCTCAAGACGCGCTTCGACGTTTCGGAGGTGTCGAAAACCGAGAAAGGCCCCGATCCGTTCTATGCGAACACGGCCGATCGCGTGGCTTCGGCGGTGAATGCGGGCACCTACGATCGGGCGATTCTCGTCTGCGGTACCGGCATCGGCATGTGCATCAGCGCCAATAAGGTGCATGGCATCCGCGCGGCCCTCACCCACGACGTCTATTCCGCCCAGCGTGCAGCGCTCTCGAACAACGCCCAGGTCATCACGTTGGGAGCTCGCGTCGTCGGTGTCGAACACGCCAAGCTGATTGTGGATTCGTTCCTGGATCTGACGGAGAAGTTCGATCAAGATGGGCCGTCTTCCAAGAACGTAAAAGCTATCGACGAAGTAGATATTAAATACGCAAAGGTATAATATGTACCCTCCCGAACTATGAGAAGACGGGATTTAACCGTCCATATTTCATAATCGCACTGAGGCAGTCGTAAACATTGCGGCTGCCTCATTTATATCTAGAACAAACCTCCCTCTGTTATCATCACGCCCTTCCGGGGCGCGGATGTGTCGCCCGGAATTCCGGCCCGGTGATGGTCGGTGGGGCGCGCCGGCTGCTCTCGGTGTGGCGCTGAAATGCCACGGGCCATCGTCAGGCCGATCCTATTCCGGCGTTTGCATTCGCGGGAGAGCCGCCGGAGTTCCGCACCCGACGGGCGCGCTCGAGGATGCGCCACGCCAGCCTCATGTGGTTCGCGCATGGCCGGTTGCGTGCGCTAAACGACGCAAACACAAGCTTTTTGACGCGAGAGGAGCGGGGCGCTGAGGCGGCGTTCGGTCGGCGGGGTCTTTGCGAACGGAGAAGGACACTGCGTCTTTTTGGCCGAACGAACATTCGGAATTGACAAATGTCGGCTTATAAACGAACTTTGTCTATGTCGACGGCGAATTGATCGCGTCGACCAAACGAAAGCCCCGGCGGACCAACGTCGGGGGCGCCTGGGAGGAAGCCAAATGGGATCGCTTGTCGGGGCTGAGGGACAAGGGGTGCCCGGTCGCGGCAAAGCCGCGGAGATCCCGCACATTTCGGTCGCCAACACGGCTTTTCGGAAATGGCGCCATCGAATCGATGGCGGCGGACTTCATGTCCGCGGCGGCCGGCCAATCATCTGATCCGAGGAAATGAGAAGGCGTTATGCAGCGTTTCATCAACGACCCCGATGAGACCGTCGAGGATACCCTCAAGGGCTTCGTCAAGGCCCATGCCGATATCGTTCGCCTCTCCACGCACAATCCGCGCGTCATCGTCGCCAGGGGAGCGCCGGTCGAAGGCAAGGTCGGCGTGGTCACCGGGGGCGGCTCCGGGCACGAGCCGGCCTTCCTGGGATATGCCGGCCGCAATCTGCTCGACGCAGTCGCCGTCGGCGAGCTGTTTTCTTCCCCCACCGCCAAGAGCTTCCTCGATGCCGCGCGGGAAGCCAACGTCGGCCGGGGAGTTGTCTGTCTCTACGGCAACTACGCCGGCGACAACATGAACGTCAAAATGGCGATCAAGCTCGCCGCCAAGGAAGGCATCGAGATCGCCACGGTCGTCGCCAATGACGACGTCTGCTCGGCCTCCACCGAGGAGCGCGAGAAGCGTCGCGGTGTGGCCGGCGAAATCTTCATGTGGAAGTGCGGCGGCGCCAAAGCGGCCGAGGGGGCGAGCCTGGATGAGGTCCGCGCCACGGCTCAGAAGGCGATCGACAGCTGTCGCTCGATCGGCGTCGGCCTTGGACCCTGCACGCTGCCGTCGGTCGGCCACCCCAATTTCCTCATCGAGCCCGGCACGATGGAAGTTGGCATCGGCCACCATGGCGAACCCGGCGTTCGTGTCGAATCGTTGAAGACAGCGGCCGAGGTCGGCAGGGAGATGGCCGACATCGTGCTTGAGGATCACAACCTCGCGGCCGGGGCGGAGGTTGCCGTCCTGATCTCCGGTCTCGGGGCGACACCGCTCGACGAGCTCTACATCCTCAACGACACGATCGAGACCGAGATCACCGCCCGCGGCCTCAAGATCCACAAGACATATATCGGCAACTATTTCACGTCGCTCGACATGGTCGGTGCGACGCTGACGGTCATGGCTCTCGACGACGAGCTGAAGCGCCTTCTGGACGTCGACGTCCAGTGCCCGGCGAAGCTGTTGTGATGACAGGGGGCGACGAGATGCAATCGTTCCACAACACCTCCGCCGGCGACATCGTCATCGAACTCGCCAACGAGATCATCAAGAACCGCGCCTATCTCAGCGAGATCGACGGCAAGATCGGCGATGGCGATCACGGCGTGAACATGAGCAAAGGCTTTGGCCTCGCCGCCGACCGCATCCGTGGCAAGGACATGTCACTCGCGTCGGCTCTCGACACGCTCGGCACCGTGCTGGTGACCGAGATCGGCGGATCGATGGGGCCGCTGTATGGCGTGATGTTCATGCAGTTCGCCGAAACGATCGAAGGGAAAGCCGAGATCGACGCCGAGGCCTTTGGCGCCATGCTGGCGAGCGGCCTCGACGGCATCCAGTCGATCGGCTCGGCCAAGGTCGGCGACAAGACATTGCTCGATGCCCTGGTGCCGGCAATCGCCGCCTTCAATGGGGCGTTGGCCGCCGGCAAGTCGTTCGACCAGGCACTCGATGCGTTGATCGTCGCTGCCGAAAAGGGCCGCGACAGCACCAAGGACATGACCGCCAAGGTCGGTCGGGCGAGTCGCCTCGGCGAGCGCTCGATCGGCGTGCTGGATGCCGGTGCGACGTCGTGCGCGCTGATCCTCAAGGTCCTGGCGCTCAACGCCAAAGAGAAGCTCGCCGCCGCACAAGGGGAGTTGATCCAGTGACGCCAGGCCGTGAGGAACGCGCGACATATCGAAGGCTGGCAGGTCCGGGACGATCGGTGCGCCTGCAGCGGCGGCCGCCGAATCTCGCCTGCTGCGCAATCGCGTATCAGACGACCAGGTGAGGGAGCCGCGCGATGGATCGCCAACTGAACTTTCTTGTCGCGGTGAATGCATTGATCCTGGTTGCCGCCGTGGCAATCGCCGGGACCAGCTTTGTCAACAGCTACAATCTTCAGTCGATGGCCGTGCAAATCCCCGAACTGGGCCTGCTGGCGATTGGCGTGACGCTGGCGATGATCTCGGGCAATGGCGGGATCGACCTGTCGGGCATCGCGGTGGCCAACCTGGCCGGAATCGTAGCCGCTCTCGTGGTGCCGCATGTGGTTTCGCCCGACGACTTCCCTCTGACCTACGTCTTCGTGTTCGCCGCGGTTTGCGTCGGCGTCGGTCTGGTCAGCGGCGTCATCAACGGTCTCCTCGTGTCGCGCGCCAGCCTGACGCCGATCATCGCTACGCTGGGCACGTCGCTGGCCTTCACGGGCGTCAGCGTCGTCCTGACCAACGGTTCAGGTGTGCGCCTCGGCTATATCGAACCACTCGACAACTTCGGCCACCTGCCGGTCCTGGGTGTGCCGATCTGCTTTGCCTTGTTCATCGCGATCGCTGCGCTGATTGGTGGGGCCCTGCGTTTCACTCCCTTCGGGGTGCGCCTCTACATGCTGGGCAGCAACGCCCGGGCGGCACGCTTCGCGGGCTTCAATCAGAAACGGCTGCTGATGGCGGCTTACGTGACGTCGAGCGTTCTCGCTTCGATCGCGGGTTTCATCATCGCTGCCCGTATCTCCAGCGTGAAGTGGGATTACGGGACGTCCTATGTGCTCATCGCCATCCTCATCGTTGTCATGGCCGGCGTGCGGCCGAGCGGTGGCTACGGAAAGATATCCGGCGTCGTGTTGTCGGCAGTGGCGCTGCAGATGCTGTCGAGCATGTTCAACTTCCTCAACATCTCGAATTTCTTCCGAGATTTTGCCTGGGGAGTGCTGCTGCTGATTTTCCTCGCGGTTTCAAGAATTGACCTTCGAACCTGGCTTTCGCCGCAGACCTGATCCGGCTGTCAGCAAGGCTCAGCGCGATCGCCCTCTCGTGCATGAAGAAAAGAGGGTTGTTAGGAGAGGAAGAAGGAGAATTAACGTGGCCTTATGGAAAAAAGTCGCTCTTGGCGCCGTGGTGCTCGGCTCCATCGTCGGCACCGGCAGCGTTGCTATCGCTGCCGATCAAACGATCGTCACGGTCGTGAAACTCGCCGGTGAGACGTGGTTCACCCGTATGGACGAGGGCGTCAAGGAATACGGAAAAGTAACGCCCGGCGTCATGACGAACGAAATCGGCCCCGGCAAGGCCGACGCCGCTCAGCAGGAGCGCATGATCGAAGACCTCATCGCCAAGAAGGTCGATGCGATCGCGGTGGTCCCCTTCGACCCGCCGATGCTCGAGGGTGTTCTGAAGCGCGCCATGGACCGCGGCATCAAGGTGATGACGCACGAGGCCGATAACCTCAAGAATACCCAAGTGGACATGGAGGCCTTCGACAACGCCGCCTTCGGCGCCCACTTCAACGACCAGTTGGCCAAATGCATGGGCGAGAAGGGCACGTGGACGAGCTTTGTCGGCTCGCTCGGCAGCCTCACCCACGTCCAGTGGGCCGATGCCTCGGCGGCGAATGCCGAGAAGAAGTACCCGGACATGAAGCTCGTCTCGGCCAAGAACGAGTCCTTCAATGACGCCAACACTGCCTACAACAAGACCAAGGAACTCCTGAAGAAGTACCCCGACATCAAGGGGATCGAAGGCGGTTCGGCGGTTGACGTGATCGGCATCGGCCGTGCCCTCGAGGAAGCGGGCCTGGTCGGCAAGATCTGCGTTTACGGCATCGGCATGCCCAATGACACCAGCCGCTACCTCAAGAGCGGTGCGGTCACCGGCATCAGCCTGTGGGATCCGAAGGACGCCGGCTTCGTCATGAACAAGATCGCCGACATGCTCATCAACGGCGAGGAGTTCAAAGAGGGCATGGATCTCGGCGTGCCGGGCTACACAAACATGCATCTGAAGAAGGGCCCGGGGAAGGGCATCATCCTGACCGGTCAGGCCTGGATCGACGTCAACAAGGACAACCTCGACAAGTACAACTTCTGAGGACCGTTTCCGACCGGAAGGCGACCGCCGCGCCAATGCGGCGGTCGCTCCCGGGGCGGGACGACCGGTCGGCCCGTCTGTTCGGCCGGTGCCCCTCAGGAAGGTCTTTCGCCAAGATTGCGGGACCCTGGCCCCGCAAAGACATCGCCTGGCTCTTCATCGGCCGACGGCCGACGACGGACTGCCAAGTTGAACATCTCGGAGCGGGTTTTCCCGGGCGTTTGGAATGGACAGCAGCGGATCGTCCCTACTCACCGCAACGGCGGTTGCGCCGGCCGCCGGTGCCACCCCGTTCCTGGAGCTTCGTGGCATCCACAAGCGCTTTGCGGGCGTCCATGCTCTGCGTGGCGTCAGCACCGCGATCGAGGCCGGCCAAATCTACCATCTGATGGGCGAAAACGGCAGCGGCAAGAGCACCCTGATCAAGATTATCTCCGGTGCCCAGGCCGCCGACGAAGGCAGCATCCTTATCGGCGGCAAGGAGGTCACCGCGCTGACGCCGCTTGGTGCACTGTCGATCGGCATCGAAACGGTTTACCAGGACCTTTCGCTGCTGCCCAACCTTACCGTCGCGGAGAACATCTCGCTCTCGCAACAAATGGTGGAGTCGAACGGCCGGCTGTCCTGGCGTGTCGACCGCAGCCGGTTGGTCTCCACGGCGGTGAAGGCGCTGGAGGCCGTCAACCTGTCGACCGACCCGCGCTTCTGGTCGCTTCCGATCGAGGAGCTTCCCATCGCCACCCGTCAGCTGGTGGCCATTGCCCGGGCCATCGCCACCGAAGCCAGGCTGGTGATCATGGATGAGCCGACGTCGGCGCTGACCAAGCGTGAGGTGGACAACCTCATCGGCGTTGTCGGTCGTTTGCGCGAAGATGGTGTCGCCGTTTTGTTCGTCACGCACAAGCTCGATGAATCAATGTCGATCGGCGGCCGCTTCATCGTCATGCGCGACGGCGAAAAGGTGATGGAAGGCGACATAAAAGATACCAACAAAAGCGAACTCAGCTTCTGGATGACCGGCAAGAAGCTCGATTCGGCGCGTTACCGTCGCGCCAAAAAGGGCGATGCTGGCTTGCTCGAGGTCAACGACCTCAAGCGGGCGCACGCGTTCTCCGGTGTCTCCTTTTCGCTCGCCCACGGAGAGATTCTCGGGATCACCGGCCTGCTTGATTCCGGCCGCAATGAACTTGCCCGCGCGCTTGCCGGCGTGGCGCCGGCGGAACACGGCGAAATCCGCATCGACGGAAACGCCGTCAGGCTGAAGCGCCCAATCGACGCCATCGACGCCGGCATTGGTTATGTTCCGGAGGACCGCCTGTCGGAGGGGCTCTTCCTCGAGAAGCCGATCAGGGCCAACATCGTGGTCGAAATCCTCGATCGCATCAGAAATCGTTTCGGCATCATCGATGCCGCGCAGAGCCGAAGCAAGGCAAAGGGGATTGCCGAGGATCTGCAGATCGTTGCTGCGAACCTCGAAAATCCGGTTCAGTCACTGTCCGGTGGCAATCAGCAGCGGGTGCTGATCGGCCGCGGCCTGATGATCAAGCCGAAGTTGTTCGTTCTGCACGGGCCCACGGTGGGTGTCGACGTCGGCTCGAAGGACACCATCTTCCGCATCATCCAGAAGCTGGCGGGTGACGGCATGGGCGTCATCATCGTCAGCGACGATCTTCCGGAACTTCTGCAGAACTGCGATCGCATCATGGTGATGCGCAAGGGGATGATCGTCGAGGCGTTCGATGCCGAGCGCATCGATGAAGATACGCTTTATCGCGCACTCGTCACCGAGCAGTCATCGGGGACACAATCATGAGCGACTTCGTCCTGGCCGACACCAACGTTTCGGGCTCGACATTCCTGACGCGGATCGGGGCCTGGCTCATCCGCCGTCCGCCGGTGTTCACATTGCTGCTGATCGTGCTCGTGAGCGTGATCATCGGCACGATCTCGCCGGAATTCTGGCAGATCTCAAACATCTTCGACATGGCGCGGGCCTCGGTGGTAACCGGCCTGTTCGGCCTGGGCTTCCTGGTTGTCCTGGCGGCCGGCGGCATCGACATGTCGTTTGCGGCGATCGCGGCGCTGATGATGTACTGGATTACGACCGCGGCCGCGGCCTATGCGCCATGGATGCCCATGCCGATCATCCTGCTCGTGGCCGCACTTGGCGGCATGCTGCTGGGTATCGGCAACGGGCTGTTGGTCCATTATCTGCGGGCACCGGCGCTGATCGTCACCATCGGCACTCAGTATGTCATCCGCGGCTTCCTGCTGACATTCGTCGGCACCGAGCTGTTCGTGAACATCCCGCTGCCGATCGAGCAATTCGGCAAGTATGAGCTGTGGCGGGTCCAGACTGACAGCGGATCGATTGCCATTCTGCCGGCCTATGTGTTGGCGCTGGTGGCGGCGGCCGTTGCGACCTGGTGGATTCTCAACCGGACTTTGATGGGCCGCGCCATCTTTGCCATCGGCGGCAACTCGGCGATTGCCGAGCGCCTGGGCTACGATGCGCGCAAGGTGCAGGTATTCGTCTTCGCCTATGCCGGCTTGCTGGCGGGCATTGCGGGCATGCTGCACGTGTCAAGCAACCGGCTGGCCAATCCGTTCGACCTCTCGGGCAACGAGCTGGGTGTGATCGCCGCCGTGGTTCTGGGCGGTGCCCGCATCACTGGCGGCGGCGGCAGCGTCATCGGCACCATTCTCGGTGTGATTCTTGTGACGCTGGTCAACAACGTGCTGATTCTCGCCGGAATCCCGAGCACATGGCAGACCTTCGTTGTCGGCTGTTTCATCATCCTTGCTGGAACGGTATTCGCGACCCGTCGGTCAGCGTGAGCAAGCAAGCGATCGAGCGACGGGCGGGAAGGGGAATCGGGGGCCGGCAGCAATGAGACCACGAAGAACAAACAGCAAGCGTCGTGGTGTGGCTCCCCGCACGCTGCGCCGGATTGCTCCGGAGGATAAGTCATGGCTTTCGACGTCAGCGTCGTCGGGCTCTATATTCTCGACGTTCTAGGTCGCCCGGTCGACGGCATCCCGCCTGGCGGAGAGCTGCGCTTCATTGAGGAGATCCGCCTGACCGTCGCGGGCACTGCGGGCGGTACCGCGGTTGACTGTGCCAAGCTCGGCCTCAGGACCAAGGCGGTCGGTGCTGTCGGCGAAGACGAAAAGGCTGCCTTCGTCCTGCAAACGCTTGAGACCTTCGGCGTCGACGTTGGTTCGATGCGGCGTATCGCCGGCGTTCCAACCTCCGCGACCATTCTCAACGTCCGTCCGAACGGCGACCGGCCGGCGCTGCACCGCCGGGGTGCTTCCGACGCGTTCACGTTGGCGGAAACGGACTATTCCGGCGTTCTGGATGCCAGGTTTGTCCACGTCGGCGGTATGCCCCTGCTGGCCGCGTTCGACGGCGCGCCGACCTCCGCCTTCCTCAAGGCGGCCAAGGCAGCCGGCTGCTCCACCACATTCGATCTCCTGTCAGCGACGCCCGAGACCACCGACGTGTTGCGTCCGTCGCTACCCTATGTCGATTACTTCGTTCCGAGCATTGAAGATGCTTCGGCGATGAGCGGCCGCACGGAGCCCGAGGACGCTGCGAAGTTCTTCCGCGATCTCGGTGCCCGCAACTGTCTGCTGACCCGCGGTGGTGACGGCTGCGTAGTGTTGACGCCCGAAACGGTGTTCCGGCTGCCTGCTTTCGAAGTTGACGTCAAGGACACCACGGGATGCGGCGATGCGTTCACCGCCGGCCTTATTGCCGGTCTCGCTCATGACTGGGATATCGAAAAGTCGGTGCGGTTTGCCTCGGCGTGCGGTGCCCTGGTGGCGACCGGTCTCGGCTCCGATGCCGGCATCGTCGACTTCGAGCAGACCGAAAAGTTCATGAACACGGCGCGCACACGGCCGCTCGCTGTCTGACGTGAAACGGGGTGGTCCGCCGCGCGGCCGGTGAGAATGCGGGCCTGGATTGACGGGCATTCGGCCAGCGGCGCGAGGCGCCGGCGGCTTGCTGTGCGGTCCGAAACGGACCGTCAGGTCTCGCATATCATGGCCTTGGCGACTGTCTCGCCGATCCGCCCGATGACGGGCGCGATCTGGAGCGCTTGACTTGCCCCCGATTGTCGCTTGCGTCCCGTTGGCGATCAACGTCAGATTGTGATGCAACATAAAACATCACAAAATATGAGTGTTGAAGCATAGGAATGTGATTATGTTAACGCTTATGCATCAACTTTCACGACGATAGGGTGCTGACTCGCATTCCGATTGGCGGTACGTGCATGCTTGGCAGTGTGTCGAATGCTGGCCCGAAAGCGGCTTTGTGCAGCCTTCATAACGCGAAGGTGCCGAAAACCGGCGGCAATTCGGACCGAGATTCTGACGCACCGCCGGCGTGGTTGCGCGGCGATGGATCTTGGGCGCCCGTCAAGGCCGTGTGTCATGTGTGAGGGGCAGATTTGAGCGTCCGCCTGCGAAAGCCCGAGGAGGCTGGGTGTGAACAGAAACGGTAAGGAGCGCGACGGCACGGGATTCAGCGGACGGTCGCGCGACCGCCGGCGTGCCCTGGTCGATTACCTGCTGCCGAAGGGCTCGGCCCAGATTGATGAGTTGGCGGTGCAATTCGGCGTGAGCCGGATGACCGTGCACCGCGACCTCAGGATTCTCGAGGAACAGGGCATTGTCCGGCGTGTCCATGGTGGCGTTACCGTGCGCTCGTCGAATCTCGTCGAAAGCAATTTTCTCTATCGCACGCGTCTCGCTGATGCCGAGAAGGAGGCTATCGCGCGCGCCGCGGTGGAGATCGTTGAACCTGGGCAGGCGGTCATTCTGGACAATTCGACGACGGCGGCACATCTGGCTTCGCTGCTGATTGGTCGCCAGCCGCTGACGGTCATCACCAACAGCCTGACTGCCATTTCCGCGCTGAAGGATGCCCGCGGCATCGAGACCATCAGCCTCGGCGGCCACTACAATCCGCGCTTCAATGCCTTCTTTGGCTATGTCTGCGAGCAGGCCATCGCCTCGTTGCGCGCCAATGTATTGTTCATGTCGACGTCGACCATCTTCGGCGCTGCCGCCTATCACCAACAGGAAGAGGTGGTGAAGACCAAGCGCGCGCTGATGAACGCCGTCGACCGCCGTATTCTGCTGGCTGACAGCTCCAAGTTCGGCATCACCGCCCTGGTCAAGCTCGCCAGCCTCACCGAATTCGATCTCGTGATCACCGATTCCGGCCTCGCGGCCACCGATGCTGAGGCGCTGCGCCAGCACGGCGTGAACCTGCAGATCGTGCCGACACGGGCAGGAGAGGGCGCGACCGCCGACAATCAGTCGCTGCCTCGGCGTGACGAGCAGACATAGGCGCCCGACCGGCGAATTCAAAATCGAGGACATGATGAAGGATTTCTGGATCGGCACCGGCTGGAAGATGAACAAGACGGCGGCCGAAGCACGCAGCTACATTGCCACTCTGCTGCCGCTGCTGCCGGCCCTGCCTGCCGATGTATCGGTGTTCGTGATACCGCCATTCACCGCACTTGCCGCCGCACGCGAAGCTGCCGGCTCCGGTCCGCTGCTGATCGGTGCGCAGAACATGCATTGGGCGGAGGAGGGGGCGTTCACCGGCGAAATCTCGGCGCGCATGCTTGCCGAATCCGCCATCGATCTAGTGGAACTCGGCCACAGCGAGCGTCGTCAGATGTTTGGGGAGACCGACGAGGCCATCAATCGCAAGGTCCAGGCCGCTCTGTCTCATGGGCTGACGCCGCTCGTCTGTGTCGGCGACAGCGCTGCCGAACGTGATGCCGGTACTTCCGCTGAGGCCGCCATCCGCCAGGTGAAACTGGCGTTTGCCGGCCTGTCGTCTGCCGATATCGGCCGGTGCCTGGTTGCCTACGAGCCGATCTGGGCAATCGGAGATGCCGGCGCGCCAGCCACGCCGGAACATGTCCGCTCCGTGCAAGGCCGGCTCCAGGATGCGCTTGCCGGCGTTGGTTCGACAAAGACGCCGGTGCTCTATGGCGGCAGCGTCAATCTCGACAACGCAGTGGCGCTCGCCTCCGAGCCGGCGGTCGATGGCCTGTTCATCGGGCGTGCGGCCTGGAAGCCGGAGGGCTTAGCCGCCCTTGTCAAGGTGGCACTCTCCGCCCGGGCGATGCGCTCCGCCGCCTGAGCTTGGTTCGAAAAGAATGATCGACCGGGACCCGCGCATCCCGCTCGCCGGTCTGCCGTCAACCCGACACGACGGGAGGAACTCTGCAAGTGGTGCTCGAGGCCCGTGTCGACCTCTCGCGCCATGGACGGGCGCGCGGGCTCGGCATACTGCCGTGCGGCCCTCTGAAACGTCGCCTGACGGAGGTACTACTTCGTTTCCATAAGCCTGGCTGGATAGCCGAGACAGAAGAGGCATATGCGGTGACCCGTACCAAGAAGCTGATCGACACTGCGGACGCGATCATTGCGGAAATGATCGAGGGCACGCTCGGCGCGTGATCGATGGCCCGACAGGCTTCTACAAATGCATAAGTCCTACCGACTGATCGCGCTCGACCTCGACGGCACGGCCCTCGATTCCATGGGGGAAATCCGCCCGCGAACAGGTGAAGCGGTGGCGGCGGCGCTGGCGCGCGGTTTGACGGTCGTGCTGGTGACCGGCCGGCATCACAGCCTTGCGCGGCCCTTTCACAGCAAACTCGGGCTCAGTGCACCGGCCATCTGCTGCGACGGAGCCTATCTCTACGACTTCGCCGCGGAGTGCGCCATCGACGGCCGTACGATCGCGCTCGGTGTGGCCGGCCGGCTTGTCGAGAGCTGCCGGCGCCACGAAGTGCAGATGACATGCTACCTGGAGGACGCCATCGTCTATGACGCGATGACGCCGCACCTTCAGCGCCTCGCGGACTGGATCGACACGCTGCCGGAAAACTGGCGGCCGAAGATGCGACAGGTCGACCTCGAACGGCAGATCGCATCCGCACCTGTCATCTGGAAAGCGGTCGTTTCGCATCCCGACGCTGCGCGCCTGTCGATCTGGTATGCCGAGGCCGAAACCTTCGCCGACATCGGTGTCGAATACTCCTGGCGCGATCGCATCGATGTCGTGCCGGCCGGCACCAGCAAGGGCGCGCGGCTCCTGGAGTTCGCGGCGGCGCACGGAATTGCACCAGGTGAAATCGTCGCATTCGGCGACCAGCACAATGACATCACCATGCTTGCGACCGTCGGTCTAGGCATCGCCATGGGCAATGCCGACGACACCGTCAAGGCGCGAGCCGCGCGGTCCATCGGCAGCAACGACAGCGATGCCATCGCCGAAGCGATCGACGCGCTGATTGCCGAAGCCGACAAGGATTGAGACGGCGTCCTGACCGAGGCGCGCTCTACGGCCGGCGCCGCCGGGCGCGGCGGCGCGTCGCTGCGCTAATGCGAGATCCTTAGCTCGGAAAGCTCCGTGCCGATCTGCTGAAAGGTCGTCACGATCTGGTCGGACGAGGTGAGCAGGAAGAACTTGTCAGGAGAACTGGCGCAGTTCTGCAGCAGCGTCGAAGTCGGATCGTGGGTGGTGTTCACCTGCACCGTATAGAGGGTGACGCCGGCCGCCTTGATGTTGTCGCACAATTTCTCTTGGCGGGCGTCTATCTGCGATGCTCTGCTGTACCAGCGATCTTCCGTATTGAGACCATCGGTCAGCAGAATGATCACCTGCTTGTAAACCCGGCTGGGATCCATGGGCGGAATCGTGAAAGGCGATGCGGTCAACGATTGCCAAGCCCATTGCAGGCCGATCGCCTGGTTGGTGTTGCCGTTCGCACTCATGGCATCCACCTTGTTGTTCAAGGCGGTCCAGTTGTAGCTCAGGCCCATGATCGGCGTCGGGCAGAGGTCCGTCTCGTTCCCCCACCAATCCGTCGTATAATACTGCTGGGCCGGGAACAACGTTGCGGTATTGGATGTCGTCGGCGCCGTGTTGAGCGTGTCGTAGTCCTGGTCGCGGTCCATGACGCAGCCGTCCCATTTGCTGTGATCCGGCGCCCAGGTGAAGCCGTTATTCTCGCAATCGCTCTTGTTGTCGTAACTGCTGGGGGTGACGTAGGTCCAGCTCCACCCTTGCCTGACCCAGTGTGCGGTGCCAGTGCAGGTGCCGTGGGTGGTTCCGTAAGTGTTGTCCCACAGGTCGCTGTCCGAGTGGGAGGTGCCGTCCCACTTTATCCAGCTCGCGTTGTAATACGGATTGCCGGCGATATCCTTGACGTTGACGTCCTTCACGAAGGGGACGATCGAGACATAGACGTCTCCATCGACCGCCGCGGCACCCTTGAGCTGGGTCAAGAGGTTATGCGTCGCGTTCTTCAGCGCGGTCATCTTGTTGGAGCTTGACATCGACCCGGTGTTGTCGAGCGCCAGCGCGACCCTGAGCCGCGCTTCGCCCCATACCGTCGTCGAAGAGCGCCCGAGCGGCATGAATTCCTTGCCGAGAATCCCCATGAAATCGGTCGGCAGGTTGCCGCTGGCTTTGATCGTCACCGAGGGACCGGTCGCGGTGTAAGACGCGTTCAGCACCAGGTCCTTGACCTCGGTGTTGTGAAAGTTAGCGTTGAAGTAGTCGTTCGCGAATTGCTGGATCTGGCTCGATGACATGGTCGACAGGTCGGAACGGCGGGACAGCGCCAAGGAGGCCGCGTCGAGCGCATCCTGCATTTCCGTGGTCGCCTGAGAACCGCGCGTGTAATCCACTGCCACCCCCATGGCGGCGATCACGGGGATGCAGGCGATGGCGAAAATCACAG
This sequence comes from uncultured Alphaproteobacteria bacterium, assembly GCA_963762605.1. Taxonomy (GTDB): domain Bacteria; phylum Pseudomonadota; class Alphaproteobacteria; order Rhizobiales; family Kaistiaceae; genus CAVSRC01. Next base: position 90,784 of record CAVXLJ010000018.1, read on the forward strand.
CGACGTTGCCCTTGCGCGATATTGCAAAGCGGGCAATGAGGCTGCGGATCGCCGCACGTGAAATCAGAGGCACGGCACCCTCCTTCGAGGCCTGTCGGGTGCCATGTCTAGTCCGGCCGGCTAAAGAAAACCTGAAAGAGGCGATTCAAATTGTATCGATTTCTACTGATTCACCGTCTTCGTGTGACAAACGCTGCGCTGACCGGGGGACTCGCCGGGCGCTGATAACGGCGCCCGAGACCAGCTCGCGGCCGCGCGCGGGCACGTCTATTTCGATATCCGCAGCTCGGAGAGCTGCGTGCCGATCTGCTGGAAGGTCGTCACGATCTGGTCGGCGGAGGTGAGCAGGAAGAACTTGTCTGACGAACTGGCGCAGCCCTGCAACAGGGTTGAGGTCGGATCGCCGGTGGTGTTCACCTGAACCGTATAGAGGATGACACCGGCGGCCTTGATGTTGTCACACAGGATCTTTTGGCGTGCGTCGACCTGGGTGGAGGTGCTGTAGCCGTTGCCATACCAGCGGTCCTGGGTGTTGAGGCCGTCGCTGAGCAGGATGATGACCTGCTTGTATATGTAGCCGGCGTCCGTGGCGGGAATCGTGAAGGGGGCCGAGGTCAGCGATTGCCAGGCCCATTGCAGGCCGATCGCCTGGTTGGTCGAGCCGCTCGCAGCCATGGTGTCGACCTTGCTGTTCAAGCCGGTCCAGTCGTAGCTGAGGCCCATCAGCGACACCGGGCAGTAGGCGTATTGCTCGGCCGGGTAGAGCGTTGCGGTGTCGGATGTCGTCGGCGCCGTGTTGAGCGTGTCGTAGCTCTGGTCGCGGTCCGTGACGCAACCGTTCCAGTTGCTGCTGCTATGGGTCAGGGGCGTCCACGTGTAGCCGTAATACGCGCAAGCGGCCTGGTTGTGGTAGTAGGAGGCGTACGCGCCGCCACTGCAGGTGCCGTTCAATTTGTCCCAAAGGTCCGCGTCCTTGGTGGCGCTGCCGTCCCATTTCACCCAGCTCTGATCGTAGTTCGCGCTGCCGACGTTGACGTCCTTCACGAACGGGATGATCGACACGTAGACGTCGCCATCGACCTTCGCGGCATCCTTGAGCTGGTCCAGCAGGTTGTGTGTCGCAGTCTTGAGCGCGGTCAGCTTGTTGGAGGATGCCATCGACCCGGTGTTGTCGAGCGCCAGCGCCACCCGGAGCCGCGCTTCGCCCCACACCGTCGTCGAGGTGCGCCCGATCGGCATGTATTCCTTGCCGAGGAGTCCCATGAAATCGGTCGGCAGGTTGCCGGCGGCGTTGATCGATATCGATGGCCCGGATGCGGTGTAGGACGCCTGCAGCGTCAGATCCTTGATCTCGGTGTTGTGGAAATTGGCGTCGAAATAGTCCTGGGCAATCTGCTGAATCTGGGGCTCGGTCAGGGCCGACAGGTCGGAGCGGCGCGAGAGCGCCAAAGTGGCGGCGTCGAGCGCGTCCTGCATGGTCGAGGCGGCCTGCGAGCCGCGTGTGTAGTCGACCGCGACGCCCATGGCGGCGATCACCGGAATGCAGGCGATGGCAAAGATCGCAGCGACATTGCCGCCGCGTTCGGCCGCAAACCTGGCAATGGCTCTGTGAATCGCGGCGTGCGGCCCGGGAGGCACGGTACCCTCCTTCGCAACCTGTCAGGTGCCGTGTCTAGTCTCGCCGGTTGAAGACAAGCTGAAAGAGAAGGACTCAGATTGCGCCGATTTCTATGCAACCGTTGCGCCGAACGGCAGGCCGGGATCGCTCTCCGATTGACGGCCGTGCCGAACGGAGCGTGAGTTGTGCCCGGTTTGCGGTCCCGTCGCGCGCTCCGGTTGCGCAAAGCGACATTTGGTCCAGCTTCTGCCTGGGCAAGCCCTATCCATCGGTGCTTGACGCGCATTTTTTGCGGGCCAATGATTAAATCCCGGACTCGAATACGAGCCGCCAGGCAAGAACAAGAAGAAGCGGACGACGCGGGAGGCGACGATTCAGACCAACGGTTCACCCGTCGAGCCGGTCCTGGCGGCCAGAACGATCGACATGTCGTTCGGGCCGGTCCAGGTGCTTTTCGGCATATCGCTCGACCTGATGCCCGGCGAAGTTCACGCTCTGGTTGGCGAGAACGGGGCGGGCAAATCGACCCTCATGAAGATTCTCGCCGGCCACCTGCAGCCGACGGGCGGGAGCGTGGCGCTCGACGGAAATCCGGTCAAATTTTCCGGCCCGGTCGACGCGGAACATCACGGCATCGTCCTGGTTCACCAGGAAATCCTGTTGGCGCCGCACCTCACCGTCGCCCAGAATATTTTCATCGGCCGCGAGATCACGCGCGGCTTCGTCGTCGACGACCGCGCCATGAACGCCCGCGCCACCGAAGTGCTGCTGGGGCTGGGCGCTGACATCAGCCCCACGGCCATCGTCTCGACGCTGTCGATTGCCCAGCGCCAGCTGGTGCAGATCGCGCGCGCGCTCAATGTGCCGCACCGTGCCGTGATCTTCGACGAGCCAACGGCCTCACTCACCCCATTCGAGACCGAGTCGGTCCTCAAGGTGATCGACGACCTGCGCGCCAGGGGCACGCCGGTCCTCTACATTTCGCACCGGCTGGCGGAGGTCAAAGCGATCTCGGATCGCGTGACGGTGCTGCGCGACGGGCATTTCATCGCCACTAGGCCGACATCGGAACTGAAGCCGGTGGATATTGCCGGCCTGATGGTCGGCCGCGACATGTCGCATCTCTATCCCGAGCGGGCGCCGGAGCCTACCGGCGACGCGGTGCTCGAGGTGCGCGACCTGAACGTTCCTGGCTATGCCACCGATGCGTCGTTCAGCGTCAAGCGAGGCGAGATTCTGGGATTCGCCGGCCTCATCGGCGCTGGCCGCACCGAGCTGCTCGAAGCCGTCGTCGGCCTGCGACCGCACCATGGCGAGATCAGGCTCAAGGGGGCGCCGATCGCGTTTCACAATGTGCGCGAGAGCATGCACGAGGGCATCGTCTATCTCAGCGAGGACCGCAAGGGTAAGGGCCTGCTGCTGGCCAGCGACCTGTCCACCAATCTGACGCTTGCGGCGCTGGCGCGCTTCTCGCGCGGCTTGGTGCTCGACCGCGCCAAGGAGCACGCCGCCCTCGATACGGCGATCAGCGAATTCGACGTGCGCGCGCCGCGCAAGGACATGTCGGCCGGCCAGTTGTCCGGCGGCAACCAGCAGAAGCTGTTGCTTGCCAAGATGATGCTGCTCGAACCCGAGATCGTCGTCATCGACGAACCGACGCGCGGCATCGACATCGGCACCAAGCAGCAGATCTACGAGTTCATCACGCAGCTCGCGGCCAAGGGCAAGGCGGTCATCGTGATCTCCTCGGAGATGCAGGAGCTGATCGGCGTCTGCCATCGCATCCTGGTGATGCGCGGCGGGCGCATCGTCGGCGAGGTGGCCGGCGACCAGATGACCGAACAGAACATCGTGGTCTACGCGACGGGCGTGACCGGCGAGCAAGCGGCGATGGGAATGGAGACCGGGGCGGAATGACCGATACAGCAACCAAGGCGCGGCCGGATTTCTCATTGGGCGGCCGCATCAACATGGCCGCGATGGCGCCGTTTCTGGCGCTGGCTTTGCTGCTTTTCGCCGGCACCTTCACCAACGACAACTTCCTCAGCGTTGGCAACCTCGTCAACGTCATCACGCGCAGCGCCTTCATCGCCATCGTCGCGGTGGGTGGCACGTTCGTGATCTCGGCCGGCGGGCTCGACCTGTCGGTGGGCTCGATGATGGCGTTCGTCGCCAGCCTGATGATCATGTTCCTGAACAGCGGCGCGATCGGCGATTCGGCGACCATGCTGATTGCGGCGATGGCGCTGGCGCTCGTGCTCGGCGGGCTGTGCGGCCTCTTCAACGGGCTGATCGTCACCGTCGGCAAGATCGAGCCGTTCATCGCCACGCTGGGCACGATGGGTATCTTCCGTGGGCTGACGACCTGGCTGTCGCAGGGTGGCGCCATTACGTTGCGCTCGATGGACATCCAGTCGCTGTATCGTCCGGCCTATTTCGGCTCGTTGTTCGGCGTGCCGATCCCGATCGTCGTCATCTTCGCCACCGCGGCGCTGGGCGCCTTCATCTTCTACCGCACGCCCTATGGCCGCCACGTGGTGGCAGTCGGCTCGAACGAGGATGTGGCGCGCTATTCCGGCATTCCGGTCAACCGGGTGCGCACCGTTACCTACGTCATCCAAGGGCTGTGCGTGGCGATCGCGGTGCTGCTCTACGTGCCGCGGCTGGGGTCGACGTCGGCGACCAGCGGCACGCTGTGGGAGCTGCAGGCGATCACCGCGGTGGTCGTCGGCGGAACGGCGCTGCGCGGCGGCGTTGGGCGCATCTGGGGAACCATCGCCGGGGCGTTCATTCTCGAGATCGTCGGTAACATCATGCTGCTCTCGAACTTCATCAGCGAGTACCTGATCGCTGCGATCCAGGGCGCGATCATCATTATCGCGATGCTGGTCCAGCGCTCTCTGATGCGGCGATAAGCGAAATGCCGGGTCAACTGGGTCGCCCGGCATGGGAACGAAATAGGCCCTGAACACTGGGGAGACAACAATGCGTAAGGCAATGATTGGCGTGGCGGTCGCCATGGCGGCTCTCATGAGCGTCGCCCAAGCCGCGGACAAGAAAACCATCGGTGTGTCGATCCCGGCCGCCGACCATGGCTGGACGGCCGGTGTGGTGTTCCATGCCAACCGCGTCGCCAAGCTGCTGATGGCCGAGTATCCGAACCTCAACGTCATCGTTAAGACGTCGCCGGATGCAGCCACTCAGGCAAACGCGCTTGAGGATCTGAGCACGCAGGGCATGGACGCTCTCGTCATCCTGCCGTCGGATCCGGACCCGCTGGTCAACGCCATCAAGCAGGTCAAGGCGAAGGGCACCTTCGTCACCCTGGTCGACCGTGCGCCCAGCAATAACGATCTGTCGGTGCGTAACCTCTACGTTGCCGGCAACAACCCGGCGCTCGGTGCCGCCGCTGGCGATTACATCAAAGAGCATACCCCGGACGCGCAGGTGGTCGTCATCCGCGGCCTGCCGATCCCGATCGATCAGCAGCGCCAGGACGGCTTCGACGCGGCCATCAAGGGCTCAAACGTCAAGGTGCTGGAGAAGCAGTTCGGCAACTGGAACCGCGACGACGCCTTCAAGGTCATGCAGGACTACCTGACCAAGTATCCGAAGATCGACGTCGTGTGGTGCCAGGACGACGACATGACGGTCGGCGTGCTGCAGGCGATCGCGCAGGCCAAGCGCACCGACATCCAGTACATCATCGGCGGCGCCGGCATGAAGGACATGGTCAAGAAGGTCATGGACGGCGACAAGATGGTCCCGGTGGACGTCGCCTATCCGCCGTCGATGGTCGGCACGGCGCTCGAGTTGACCGCCGCGCACCTTTTCGATCAGGTGCCGGTGGAGGGCAGCTACATCCTCGATGCCACGCTGATCACCAAGGACAATGCGAAGGAGTGGTACTTCCCGGATTCGCCGTTCTAGGCGATCCGCGATCTTCGCAAGTCACTTCAGCCGGGCGGTCCTGCCGCCCGGCTTTTTCATGGGCCCGGCGGTGGAGAGTGCCCGAAAAATGCAAAGGCCCGTTTTCCCGCAGGGGAAAACGAGCCTTCGTTTTCAGGAACCGGTATTCCTTCTTCAGGAACGTCGGTGCAGACCCTGATATGAGCCCGCATGGGTCCTTATCAAGGCCCCAATTGCGGCGGGAAGGCGACGAATCGCTGCAGATATCCTCGATCCGTATGGTTACCAAACCGTTACCGACCGAGGGTTGCGGCCTCGCCTGCCTCAGGCCTCGAAGAACACCGTCTCGTCGTCGCCCTGCAGATGCACGTCGAAGACATAGCGCGGCGCGCCTTGGGCCTCCCCGACGCGCCTGGCGATCAGCGTCGCGCGGCGGTCCTCCGGCACCAGCGCCAGAATGGCGTCGCCGTCATTGGCGGTTTCGTCGGCGAAATAGATGCGGGTGAACATGCGGCGCAGGATGCCGCGGGCAAAGACGCCGACATTGATATGCGGCGCCTGCATCTTGCCTTCCAGCCCGGCCACCGGGCCGGGCTTGACGGTATGGAAGTGGTAGCGGCCATCCTTGTCGGCGGCGCTGCGGCCGAAGCCCTTGAAGGTGGTGTTGGGCTTCTGGCCCGGCTGGCCGGGATAGCGGCCGGCGCCGTCGGCCTGCCACAGCTCGAGGAAGCAGTCGGGCACGGGCTCTCCGGCGCCGTCGGTGATACGGCCCTCGATGACGATCGGATGGCCGACCGTGTCCGGGGTGACCAGATCGTCGCCGACCAGCGCCGTCAGCGAATAATCGGTCGGGGTGAGGGCGTAGGCGAAATAGGGGCCGACCGTCTGCGACGGGGTGATGCCATGCTCAGCCATGGTGCGGATCCTCGAAGGGGGTGATGGCGTGGCCGCGCAGCACGATGTCGAAGCGATAGCCGAGCGCCCATTCGGGCACCGTGGTCTCCAGGTCGAAGACCGCGATCATGCGCTGCAGCGCCTTGGGGTCGGTCACCGAATTGGCGATCGGGTCAATTGCGATCAGCGGGTCGCCGGGAAAGTACATCTGGGTGACCAGCCGGGTGAGGAAGCTCGGGCCGAATAGCGAGAAGTGGATGTGGTTCGGCCGCCAGGCGTTGTGGTGGTTCTTCCATGGATAGGCGCCGGGCTTGACGGTGGTGAACTTGTAGCGGCCCTTCGAATCGGTGACGCAGCGGCCGGCGCCGGAGAAATTCGGGTCGAGCGGCGCGTGATGCTGGTCGACGACGTGGATGTAGCGGCCAGCGGCGTTAGCCTGCCAGATCTCGATCAACGTATTGGGGATCGGCCGGCCGTCCTCGTCCATCACCGTGCCGGAGACGATGATGCGCTCGCCCTGCGGCTCGCCGCCATGCTGCTTGGTAAGGTCGGAATCGTTCTCCAGTACTGCTTCGTGGCCGTAGATCGGTCCGGTCAGCTCGCTCATGGTGTGCGGCAGGATGACCAGCGGCCGCTTGGGCGAGCGCAGTACCGTCGATTTGTAGCCGGGCGACAGGTATCTCGGGTGAGCCTGAAGGCTCTCCAGCGGGTATGCGGTCGTCATCGTTCCTCCCCTTTGTCGGTATTCTTCAGGCAGCCTTCTCCAGCGCCAGCGCGACGCCCTGGCCGACGCCGACGCACATGGTGGCCAGCCCCCAGCGTCCGCCGCGCCTGGGCAACTCGATTGCCACGTCGGCGGCGAGCCGCGCCCCAGACATGCCAAGCGGATGGCCGAAGGCGATGGCCCCGCCGTTCGGATTGACGTGCCCGGCGTCGTCCGGCAGGCCGAACTGGCGCAGGCAGGCGAGCGACTGGCTGGCGAAGGCTTCGTTGAGCTCGATCAGGTCGAAGTCGGCAATGCCGAGGCCAAGGTGCTGCATGAGCTTGCGGGTCGCCGGCACCGGGCCGATCCCCATGATGCGCGGCGGGACGCCGGCCGTTGCCATGCCGGCGATGCGTGCCAATGGTGTGAAGCCGTACCGCTTGACCGCCTCGCCGGAGGCAATCAGCAGCGCTTGGGCGCCATCGTTGACACCCGAGGCATTGCCGGCGGTCACGGTGCCGTCGGGCCGCACGATCGGCTTCAGTTTGGCCAGCGCTTGCGCCGTCGTCTCGGGGCGCGGATGTTCGTCGGCGGTTACCATCATCGGGCCGCTCTTGCGGCTGCCCGGCGTTTCGACGGCGATGATGCGTCCGGCGAGTGCGCCATTTGCCATGGCGGCCTTGGCGCGCGCCTGCGAGCGCAGGGCGAAAGCGTCCTGGTCGGCGCGGGTGACCTGATAGTCATCGGCGACGTTTTCCGCGGTTTCCGGCATGGAATCAACGCCGTACTGGGCTTTCATGAGAGGATTGATGAAGCGCCAGCCGATGGTCGTGTCGTAAATCTCGGCGCTGCGCTGGAAGGGGACTTCGGCCTTGCCCATGACCAGCGGCGCGCGGGTCATCGATTCGACGCCGCCGGCGATAACAACGTCCAGCTCGCCGGCGCGGATGGCGCGCGCGGCCGTGCCGACCGCGTCCATGCCGGAGGCGCACAACCGGTTCATGGTGGTGCCGGGCACGCTGACCGGCAGGCCGGCGAGCAGGGCGGCCATGCGGGCGACGTTGCGGTTGTCCTCGCCGGCCTGGTTGGCGCAGCCGAGGATGACTTCCTCCACCGCTTCGGTCAGCCCGGCATGGCGGGAAAGCAGCGTCCTGATCGGGATCGCCGCCAGATCGTCGGTGCGCAGCTGGGCGAGCGCCCCGCCGAAGCGGCCGATGGGCGTGCGCACCGCGTCGCAGATATAGGCCTCGCGGCTCATGCGTCGCCTCCATGGGCCCGGGCCGTGCGCGCCTGCAGGTCGCGCAAGGTCCCGAGTTCTTCCGCGCTCGGCGGCGGCGTTTGGTCGGCTTGCGTTGCGAATTTCAGCTCCCAGCCGCATTGCGCCCGCACCGCCTCGCGGGTGACGCCGGGATGGAGCGAGACCACGGTCAGCTCGCAGCTCTCCGGGTCGGGCTCCATGATGCACAAGTCGGTCATGACGCGGGTCGGGCCGCGGGTGGTGAGACCGAGCGCGGCGCGGCTCCCCGGTCCGCTGCCGTGGCCGAAGGAGGTGACGAAGTCGAGTTTTTCGACATAGGCGCGTTTCGACATCGCCATGGTGATGAATATCTGGCCGCAATTGCCGGCGATCTCCGGCGCGCCGCCGCCGCCCGGCAGCCGCACCTTGGGTTTGTCGTAGCTCCCCACCACGGTGGTGTTGAGGTTGGCATAGCGGTCGATCTGGGCGCCGCCGAGGAAGCCGACGGTGATGCGTCCGCCCTGAAGCCAGTAGCGGAACATCTCCGGCACCGAGACCGTGGTGAGCGCCGTCTCGCACAGTTCGCCATCGCCGATCGACAGCGGCAGGATGTCCGGTTTGGTGTCGATGGTGCCGGACTCGTAAATCAGCGTGATCTTCGGTGCATGGGTCAGACGGGCGAGGTTGCAGGCGGCCGAAGGTGCGCCGATGCCGACGAAACAGACGTCGTCATTGCGAAGCGCGCGGGCCGCGGCAACCGTCATGATCTCGGTGGGGGTGTAGGCGGCAGTCATGGCTCAAGCCGCCCGCCGCGCATAGACCGCGAAGTCCTCGGCGCTTCTGGCAAGCACATTCTCGTTCATCCAGGCAATGAAGGTGCCACGGTCGCGGGCGATGACGTCCCACGCCTTGTAGAAGGCGTTGGCGCGCTTGTAGTAGCCGTGGGCATAGGACGGGTAGGCGCCGCCCGGCACTTCGGCGATCGCCGTCACCGTCCAGTGCGGCAGGATCACGGAGTTGGTGCTGGGCGCGCCGAGGTCGTCGACAATCTCCTCGACCGTGACGATCGCGCGTTTTGCCGCCAGCACCACCTGCTTCTGCACGCCGACGATGCCTTCGAGCAGGACGTTGCCGGCGCGGTCGGCCCGCAACGCATGGATGACGCCGACATCCGGCCGCACTGCCGGAACGGTGGCCAGCACCTCGCCGGTATAGGGGCAGGTGACGGAGCGGATATTGGGATTGATCGCCGTCAGCCCGACGCCCTTGTAGCCGCGGAAGACTGCAAACGGCAGGTTGGCGGCGCCGGCGTCGTAGGCGTTGGCGAGCGCCGCGTGCGAATGCTCCTCGATCGCCAGCGGCTTCGGCCAGCCGTTCTCGACCGCGTCGCGCATGCGGTGCAGCGAGCCGACGCCGGGATTGCCGCCCCAAGAAAAGACCAGTCTGTCAGCGCAACCCATGCCGATCATCTGGTCGTAGATCAGGTCCGGGGTCATACGGATCAGCGTCAGCCCCGTGCGGCGTTGGCGGATGACCTCGTGCCCGGCGGCGAAGGGGATCAGATGGGTGAAGCCCTCCATGGCGACCGTGTCGCCGTCCTTGAGATGGGCGGCGATTGCGTCATGGAGGGACAGAAACTCGGCCATCAGGCGGCTCTCCGTATGGTCACTTCAGTTCGTCTCCCAGAACCTCGCGCAGCCAGCGCATGGCGGCGTTCCCGGCGGGAATGCCGGCATAGACGGCGGCGTGGCGGACAAGCGCGCCGAGCTCGGCAACGGTGACTCCGTTTCCGAGCGCCGGGCGGACGTGCAGCTTGAATTCCTCCTCGCGATGGAGCGCGATCATCGTGGTCAGCGTCAGCAGCGAGCGGGTCTTGCGCTCCAGAGTCGGGTCGCTCCAGGCGTCATGCCAGGCGGTGCGGGTGATGAAGTCCTGCCAGGGCATGCCGAAGGAACCGGCATTGTCGAGCGAGCGGTCGACATGGGCGGATCCAAGAACCGCACGGCGGGTGGCAAGGCCGTCGGCGAAGTCCTGCGTCGGGGCGCCCGGCGCATGGCGTTCGAGGAAGGCGGCAATGTGCAGCGCAGCCGTCTCGGGCCGCTCGACCGAGATCAGATGGGCGCAATCGGGGATCATCACCAGCTCGGCACCCTTGATGCGCGCGCGAACGTCCTCGCCCATGGCCAGCGGCGCGACAAAATCGTCGGCACCGACCATCACCAGCGTCGGTGCCGTGATTGCCGTGATGCGCTCGCGCAGGTCCATGTCGGCGATCGCCTCGCAGCAACGGCCATAGCCGCGGCGGTCGCATTCGAGAAAGAGGTCGCGGGTGTGGCGCACGGTGGCCGGTTCGCGCTCCTGGAAGTCGGGGGTGAACCAGCGCGGCACGATCAGATCGACGACTGCCTCCGGTCCGGCATCGATCACGGTGGCCGCGCGTTGCCGCCAGTAATCGGGCGGCGGCAGGTGGGCCGCCGTCGCCATCAGAATGAGGCTGGCGGTGCGCTCCGGATGGAGAACGGCAAAGGCCTGTGCCGTCATTCCGCCAAGCGACAGGCCGGCGACATGCGCCTGTGCAATATCGAGCGCGTCAAGCAGGCCGGCGAGGTCGTTGGCAAGGTCGTCGATCGTGGTTGGCTGATCGCGCGCACCCGAGCGGCCGTGGCCCTGGGTATCGTAGCGCAGCACGCGGAACCGGCCGGCCAGCGCCTCAGCCACGCCGTCCCACATCTCCATGGGGCTGCCCAGCGAATTGGAGAAGACGACGGTCGGCAGGCTCTTCGGCCCGGCGAGGTCATAGTACAGATCAACGCCGTTGACGTTCACAATTGGCATGGTCAGAGCTTCCTCAATAGGCGTTTGACGGCCTGCGCCTGGCGCAGGGCCCGGCCGGCGACGGATGCCGCAGCAGCCGTTGTGGGCCTAAGATCAAACGCGCTGTCGAGCAATGCGGCGGGTGCGCCCGCTTCGGCCAGCACCGCGCGCAGGGGCTCTCCCGTTTCGCGCACGTGCGCCGCCGCCTTGGCCACCATCGCCTGTGCGTTGCCGCGGCCCATCTTGCCGGCGAGCGCACTCGCCGCCGCATCGGCGAAGATCAGGCCATGGGTCATGTCGAGATTGGCGCGCATGCGTTTTGGCGCGACGACAAGACTGGTCGCCAGCCGCCGGGCTTCTCTGAGTGCCCCGGAGGCAAGGCCGAAAAGCGCGGGGATGGCATGCCACTCCGCCTGCCACGGGCCGGCGGGGCGCTGCTGGCCGGAGGCGGCGGCATTGACAAGCGTGACAAGATGGCCCGGGCGCGGCGGCTTGGGCGGAGAGGATCACCGCCGAGGAGAGCGGGTTCTGCTTGTGCGGCATGGCCGACGAGCCGCCGCGACCCTCCGCCGACGCTTCCCTGACTTCGCCGACCTCGGTCGCCGACATGAACACGACATCGGTCGCCATGCGGGCGAGTGTCGCGATCAGCGTTGCCAGCCAGCTGCCCACCGCCACCATGCGGGCGCGGCTGGTGTGCCAGGTCACCGGCGCCACGCCGAGACCGAGTTCGTGCGCAAAGCCTTCGCTCACCGCCTCGGCGGCCGCGCCGAGGCCGGCCAGCGTGCCGACCGGGCCGCCGAGCGACGCAACAAGCGTGCGGTCGCGCAAAGCCGGCAGGTCGGCCGCCACATCGCAGATGCCGGACATCCAGGTGCCGGCGACATAGCCGAAGGTCACCGGTGCGGCATGCTGGCCGTAGGTGCGCCCGACGCAAGGGCTGCGCGCGTGCTTGCGGGTCAACAAACTCAGCCCGTCGATGATGGCGACAAGGTCGGCGGCGATCAGGGACAAGGCGTCGGCCATCTGCAGGACCAGCGCCGTGTCGACGATATCCTGGCTGGTGGCGCCTTTATGGACATGGGCGCGCAGCTTCTCGGGCAGCAGCGCCTCGATCGCCTTGACGAAGGGAATGGCGACGACACCGGCGTCGCGGGTCAGCATGCCCAGTGCCGCGATGTCGAGATCGTCTGCCTTGATGCGGGCAAGCGCTGGTGCCAAGCTCCGAGGCACCAGGCCGACGCGCGCTTGAGCGCGGGCGAGTGCCGTTTCAACGGCCAGCATGGCGGTCAGGTGCGCGGCGTCGGAAAAGACGGCGCACATGGCATCGCTGGCGAAGAGCGGGCCGGTCAGCCCGGAATCGAGGGCGGAAAACGTCATCGCGCCGGGCCTTCCCTCCGCCGCGGATAATTCACCCCTTGACCTCCCGGTGGTATCGTTCGATTATCGAACAGTCGTTCGGATATCGACCATTTTCCGCGAGGGGCCGTCGAGTGTCAACGCCGCATCTACAGCAATCGTCGACGGCCGACGTGAATAATGTCGCGGAGCGCACCGGCGGCGATAAGGAATTCATGGCGACTTTGGCCAAGGGCCTGGCGGTTCTTGGCGCCTTCGGCGAGCAGCGGCCGACCATGACACTGTCAGAGGCGGCGGAGACCAGCGGGCTGACGCGGGCGACGGCGCGCCGGGTGCTGCGGACGCTGACCGAGCTCGGCTATGTCGCGCAAGACGGACGGCGCTTCTCGCTGGCGCCGCGCATCCTCGAGCTTGGCTTCGCCTATCTTTCAACGCAGAGCTGGATCGACCGTGCCGAGCCGCTGATGAAGGAGCTCAGCCATACGCTGCAGGAATCCTGTTCGGCGGCAATCCTGCAGGACGGCGAGATCGTCTATGTGGCGCGCATGCCGGCGCCCCACCGGCTGATGTCGACCACCATCGCGGTCGGCACGCGCCTGCCGGCCTTCCACACTTCGCTCGGGCGTATCCAGCTTGGTTATCTCGGCGAAGCCGATCTGCGAGCCCGTTTGGCAGCGGCTACGCTGAAGCGCCACACGCCGCACACCATTACCGATCCAGAGCAACTGGCGGCGCGCATCCGCGCCGACCGCGAACAGGGCTATTCCATCGTCGACGAGGAACTTGAACTGGGCTTGCGCTCGATCGCCATGCCGGTGGTGACGCGGACAGGGGAGAGCGTTGGTGCCATCAACCTGTCGGCCCATGCCGGGCGGACAACGCAAGCCGATCTCCGCGACCGCTTCCTGCCGCGGCTCAAGGACGTCACCACGGCGATTTCGCGCACGCTGGTGTGAAGCCACGACCGAATTGCCACGGTTGCCGTATTATTCTCGCGATGGAAGAAGGGTCTGACCCGATAAACCGGAGCGGGTGACGGTTGTACGAGGAGGTCTACGATCTCGCCATCGTCGGCGGCGGCCTGATCGGCTCGGCGATTGCGCGCGATGCCACAGGACGCGGCCTGACGACCTTCCTGTGCGAGCAGGGCGACATCGGTGGAGTGGCGTCGTCGGCTACCGATCGGGTCGTGCATGGCGGGCTCGCGCATCTCGGCCGGATGAATTGGGGACCGCTCAGGATGCGGCTCAAGGAGCGCGGCATCCTGTTGCGCTCGGCGCCGCATCTGGTGCGGCCGCTCAGCTTCGTTCTGCCCCACCACGAGCAACTGTGGCCGCGCTGGGCGCTCGGTCTCGGCCTCACCGCCTATGACGTGTTGGGCGGGCGAGCGTTGCCGCGTGCCCGCCGCCTTGATCTCGACGACCGCGACGTCGATGAGGCTCTGCACCTGCACTTCACCGAGGGCTTCGCGTTTTCGGACTGCATCGCCAACGATAGCCGCCTGACGATCGCCAACGCCTTCGACGCGCAATCGCGCGGGGCGAGCATCAATCCGCGCATGCGCTGCGTCGTCGCCGAGCGCGAGCGCGACCGCTGGCGCCTGTCGCTGGAATCGCAGATCGACGGCGAATGGACGGTGGTGCTGGCGCGGATGCTCATCAACGCCGCCGGGGCCCAGGCCGGCGAGGTGCTCGATCACATCATACACACCAGCCGGCATACGGCGACGCGGCTGACGCGCTTCAGCCAGATCATCGTCAGGCGCGATTGCGACCGCAACAGGGGCTACGCCCTGCCGGTCGCCGGCGGCCGCGTCGTCCATGCGACGCCGCACGAGCCGGGGTTCATGCTGATCGGCCCGGCCGTTACCCGCCACGAGGGCGATCCGGCCATTGCCGAAGCGAGCCCGCGCGACGTCGCCTGGCTTCTCGATGTCGCCAACCAGTACTTCGTCGAGCCGGTGATGCCGGAGGACATCGTCCAGCAATTGGCGGGCGTCGTCGCCATGCCTGCCGACCGGTCGCTTGCGACCGGCGATTATGCGGTCATCGTCGATGCCATTCCGAGCGCGCCGCCGCTCCTGTCGGTGTTCGGCGGCAGGCTGACGACCCACCGGCGGATCGCCGAGGAAGTGGTTGACCGGCTGGCCCGCTTCCACAAGGTGCTGCCGCCGTGGACCGCCGATGCTTCGCTGCCGGGCGGCAACTTCCCGCCGGATCAAGGTGCCGCGCATCTCGGCCTGGCGCTGCGCGCCGCCTATCCGTTCGTCAGCGAGGGCTATGCCCATCGTCTGGTCACCACCTACGGCACGCGCGCGTCGACGATCCTTACCGGTGCCCGCGAATTCGCCGATCTCGGGCCGTGCTTCGGCGCCGACCTGACGGCGGCGGAGGTCGATTATCTCAGGCACGACGAATGGGCGATGACGGCGGAGGACGTTCTGTGGCGGCGCACGCGCCTCGGCCTGCATTTCACGCAAGGCGAGGCCGACGCCCTGGCCGCGTGGATGGGCGAGGAGGTGCCGGCCGAAAGCTAGAACGGGAATACCGGCGCCGGGGCGCCGCAATTACTTGCAGCCCCGATCAGAGACAGGATTCCATGGCGCTTCCCAGGATATCGACGCCCAGATCGATTTCATCATCGGAGACGGTCAGGGGCGGAGCGATGCGGAACACACCTCCCATCCCGGGAAGCTGCACGATATTCATGCTGAGGCCGAGCTCCATGCAGCGGCGGGTGATCCTGGCCCCAAGTTCCGGGGCAGGTCGCTTGCTCTGACGATCGGCGACGATCTCCATTCCGAGAAGCAGGCCGCGACCGCGCACGTCGCCGATGCAGTCGAAGCGCTGCTGCAGCGCGCGGAGCTGGTCCCGCAGCCTCATGCCGGCCTCTGCCGCACGCGCGACGAGGCTGTCGCGCTGGACGATCTCGAGGACTTTCAGACCGACCGCGGCCGGAAGCGGGTCCGAGACGTGTGTCGTGTAGAACAGGAACTTGCGCGCGTGGCTCCGCTCCTCGATTTCCGCCGTGGTGACGACGGCGGAGAGAGGAAGGCCCGCGCCAAGGGTCTTCGAGAGCGTCAGGATGTCCGGTGCTACGCCGTCCCGTTCGCAGGCGAACATCAGCCCGGTGCGACCGACCCCGGTCTGCGCCTCATCGAGGATGAGAAGCATGCCGCGCTCCTCGCACTTCCGCTTCAGTGCCGCGAGGTAGCCGGGCGGCAATTCGATGATGCCGCCGGAGCTCAGGATCGGTTCCGCGATGAAGGCGGCCAGATTGCCGGTCGACTGCTGGTCCACCAGCGCGAAGGCATAATCGAGCTCGGCCTGCCAGTCCGGCGCGCCGTTCCGCTCGAAGGCCGGCCTATAGGCATTTGGGGCAGGAATGGCAAAGGAGCCGACCGTGGGGGGCCCGTAGCCCCTGCGGCCCGCGCTGTAGGTCGCGGATGCGGCGGCCGCCGTCATGCCGTGCCAGGACTGGGCGAAGCCGACGACCTCCCAGCCGCCGGTCGCGAGCTTGGCCATGCGCAACGCCGCCTCGTTCGCCTCGCCGCCGGTCGTGAGCAACATCGACCGCTCGAGGCCGGCGGGCGCCAAACGCGCCAGTTCGGAAGCAAGTTCGACGACGGGCCGGGACAACATGCCGCTGAACAGGTGATCGAGGTTGCTGACGTGCTGCGTCACCACCTCGGCGATTTCGGGATGGCCGTGGCCCAGGATCGCGCTCATCTGGCCGGAGGTGAAATCGAGAATGGCGCGACCGTCGGCATCATAGACGAAGCTGCCCGCAGCGCGCTCGATGATCAGCGGCTCGAATACACCGCCATAGCGGATGAGATGCTTTCCTGCCTTGGCCCAAAATTCCGGATCGGCGTTCTTGCTCATCACGACTCCCGCTCGCTTGGAAAGGTCCGGCAGATTAGAAAGGCAATCCCCATCGTTGTAGCTTATAGTTCTGAATTGAGATTTCAGAGAAACTTATGGCATCGCCCCTCGACATCGATCTCCTCCGCTGCTTTTCGATCGTCGCCGAGACCGGCGCGCTGAGCCGGGCGGCGGATCGGATCGGCCGCAGCCAGGCCGCGGTCAGCATGCAGATGAAACGGCTGGAAGAAATCGTCGGCCAACCGCTGCTCAACCGAACGGGGCGCGGCGTGTTTCTGACGGTTCACGGCGAGCGTCTTCTCAACCACGCGCAGCGTATCCTGCGGGCCCATGACGATGCCTTGGCGGAACTCTCGGGTCGAAGCCTGAGCGGCGCCGTGCGCTTCGGCTGTCCCGACGACTATGCCGACGCCTTCCTGCCGCCGCTCCTGCGCAGCTTCGCGGCACTGCATCCGCAAGCGATGATCGAGGTTGTCTGCGCGTCGACGCCCCGCCTCCTCAGTCAGCTGGATCGCAACATCCTCGATCTCGCGCTGACATCGGTTCCGCTCGATTCCGCGCGTCCGGTGCTGCGCCAGGAGGCCCTCGTCTGGGTGGGACCGAAAAACAGCCATGGGGATTGGCCCGATCCCCTTCGCCTGGCGCTCGGCGATCCGGACACGCTTGATCACCGGGCCGCGATCGCCGCACTCGGCCAGGCCGGGCGGGGCTATCAGATCGCCTATTCGAGCGGCAGTCTGTCCGGGCTTCTGGCGGTGGTTCGATCCGGGCAGGCCATCGCCGTGCTGACGCGGGCGGCGGTGCCGGCGGATCTCGGCATCCTATCGGCGGCGATGGGGCTGCCTGAACTCCCCAGGATCGGGCTGATCACCCGGATGGACGAAAGGCGGGCCTCGCCACTGACGCGGGCCTTCGAGACACATATTCGCAGCACGCTGCCAGCACTTTGACGGCACCGGGCGGCCGCGCGCCTTTTCGTCGCCGGAATCCCGTGCTACTTCACCGCCGACCTTGGCCGGGATGCATCAGGACCATGATTCCAGCGCACATTTTTCGGGTGGCGGGCCTTATCCTCAACGCCGCGCTGATGGTGGCCGGACCGGCAGTGGCTCAGGCCCAGGTCATCCAGGTACCGCAATTGCAGCCGCCGGCCGATCAGTTCGGGCCGCAGTTCACCCCCGATACGCCGCAGCCGGCGCCCGATGCCCAGGTGCCCAGCGGTTCGGCGCCCGATGCTCAGGTGCCGGGCGGGCCGGCGCCCGACGTGCAGCAGCCGGCGCCTGATATCCAGCCGGCCCCCGATGTCCAGACCGAGCCGGAGGCGACGCACATCTCCAATCCGGTCGCCGTCTTCGCCGGCCTCGACAAGATCACCGGGCGGATCATCAAGTTCGACGTCTATATCAACGAGACCGTGCAGTTCGGTGCGCTGCAGGTGACGCCGCGCGTCTGCTACACGCGCCCGCCGACGGAAGAGCCGCGCACCGACGCCTTCGTCGAGGTCGACGAGATCACCCTTGCCCGCAAGATCCAGCGCATCTTCACCGGCTGGATGTTCGCCGCCAGCCCCGGCCTGCATGCGGTCGACAACGCCGTCTATGACGTATGGCTGACCGACTGCAAGATGAAGTCGAGCGTGCCGCCGCCGTCCGCGCGCAAGGACGCGCCCGCGCCGAGCAAGACGCAGTAGCCCTCAGTCCAGGCGGAAGAAGTCGCCGTCGCGGTCGATCGCCGCGTCGAGCAGCTCCTGATAATGGGCGCGGTCGATATCGATGGCGCCGAACTGCTTCAGGTGCGGCGTGGTGAACTGGGTGTCGAGCAGGGTGTAGCCGCCCGCCTGCAGGCGCAGGACGAGATGGACCAGGGCCACCTTCGAGGCGTCGCGCTCGCGCGAGAACATGCTTTCGCCGAAGAAGGCGGCGCCCAAACTCACCCCGTAGAGCCCGCCGACCAGCACGCCGTCGTGCCAGGTCTCCACCGTGTGGGCCGCGCCCATCTCGAACAGCTCGCCATAGAGCTTGCGGATGCGCTGGTTGATCCAGGTCTTTGGCCGTGCCGGCGTGGCACTGGCGCAGCCGTCGATCACGGCGCCGAAATCATGGTCGATGCGGATCTCGAAGCGGCCCGAGGCCACCGTGCGGGCGAGCCGCCGGGGAAGGTGGAAGCGGTCGAGCGGCAGGATGCCGCGCTGTTCGGGTTCGATCCAGTAGAGGCTGGGGTCGTCCGCCGCCTCGGCCATCGGGAAGATCCCCAAGGCATAGGCTTTGAGCAGCACCTGCGGCGTGATTTCCAGGAGAAGGTCGTCGGGCGCGGCCATGAGGGCAATCTAGGTCGCTGCCAGGTGCTTCTCCAGCCAGTGGATGTCGTAATTGCCCGAGGCGACATCAGCGTCGTGGACGAGATCGCGGAACAGCGGGATCGTCGTGCGAATGCCGTCGACCACGAATTCGTCGAGCGCCCGGTTGAGGCGCATCATGCATTCCTGCCGGTTGCGGCCGCGGACGATCAGCTTGCCGATGAGGCTGTCGTAGAAGGGCGGGATGGAATAGCCCTGATAGACGGCTGAATCGACGCGCACGCCCAGGCCCCCCGGCGGGTGGTAGTAGGTGATCTTGCCGGGCGAGGCCATGAAGGTCTTCGGGTCCTCGGCATTGATGCGGCACTCGATGGCGTGGCCGGTGAAGGTCACCTCGTCCTGTGTGAAGGAGAGGCCGAGACCGGCCGCCACGCGGATCTGCTCGTTGACCAGGTCGATGCCGGTGACCGCCTCGGTCACCGGGTGCTCCACCTGTAGCCGCGTGTTCATCTCGATGAAATGAAACTCGCCATTCTCGTAGAGGAACTCGACCGTGCCGGCGCCGGCATAGCCGAGTTCGCCAATGGCCTTGGCGACAATGCCGCCGATACGGGCGCGCTGCTCCGGCGTGATGACCGGGGAGGGGGATTCCTCCATCACCTTCTGGTGGCGGCGTTGCAGCGAGCAGTCGCGCTCGCCGAGATGGACGCCGCTGCCCTTGCCGTCGCCCATCACCTGAACCTCGATGTGGCGGGGCGCGCCGAGATATTTCTCGATATAGACCGCGTCGTCGCCGAAGGCGGAACGCGCTTCGGCGCGTGCGGTCGACAGGGCGGTGGGCAGATCGTCGGCGCTCCTGGCCACCTTCATGCCGCGTCCGCCGCCGCCGGCCGACGCCTTGATGAGCACCGGATAGCCGATTTCATCGGCGATCTTGCGCGCGGTGGCGTCGTCGCTGACGGCGCCTTCCGAGCCGGGCACGACGGGGATGCCGAGGCGGGCGGCGGTGCGCTTGGCCTCGATCTTGTCACCCATGATGCGGATGTGTTCGGCGCTGGGGCCGATAAAGACGATGCCGTGCGCCGCCAGGATCTCGGCGAAGCGGGCGTTCTCCGACAGGAAGCCGTAGCCCGGATGGACCGCCTCGGCCCCGGTGATCTCGCAGGCAGCGAGCAGCGAGGGAATGTTGAGATAAGATTCGCGCGCCGGCGGCGGACCGATGCACACACTCTCGTCGGCCAGCCGCACATGCATGGCGTCGGCGTCGGCGGTGGAATGGACCGCGACCGTGGCGATGCCGAGCTCCTTGCAGGCGCGCAGCACGCGCAGTGCAATCTCGCCGCGGTTGGCGATGAGAATCTTGCTGAACAACTGGGGCGCCGCGGTCATTCGATGATCAGCAGCGGCTCGCCGTATTCGACGGGCTGGGCGTCGTCGACCAGGATTTCCTTGACCGTGCCCGCGCGCGGCGCCGGAATCTGGTTCATGGTCTTCATCGCCTCGATGATCATCACCGTCTGGCCTTCGCTCACCCGGTCGCCGACATCGACGAAGGGCCGGGCGCCGGGTTCGGGCGCGAGATAGGCGGTGCCGACCATCGGCGAGGCAACCATGCCGGGCCGGTTGGCAGGTTCGACCGGGCGCTCCTCGGCCGCGGGTGGAGGCGCGGCGGGTGCGACCGCGGGAGACGGCGCCGCCGCAGCAATGGTAATGTTGCGTGCGATGCGCACGCGCGTGTTGTTCTGCTCGACCTCGATCTCGGTCAGCCCGGTCTCGTTGAGCAGCTCGGCCAGCTGGCGGATCAGGTCCTGGTCGACGATCGATTTGTTCTCAGCCATCAGGCCCCCTTCCGCTTGCTCGTCTTCTTTTTGTCGGCGGTCAGCGCCTGCATTGCCTCGAGCGCCAGCACGTAGCCCCGCGGCCCGAGGCCACAAATGGTTCCGATGGCGACCGGCGACACGTAGGAATGATGCCGGAAGCCCTCGCGCGCGAAGATGTTTGACAGGTGGACCTCGATCACCGGCACGCCTGCGGCCCGAATGGCGTCGTGGATGGCCACCGAGGTGTGCGTGTAGGCGCCGGGATTGATGACGATGCCGCGGGCACCGTGCATCGCCTCCTGAATCCAGTCGACCAGAATGCCCTCGTGGTTGGTCTGGCGGAAATCGACCGCAAGCCCAAGCGTCTTGCCGGCCGTCACGCAATCACGCTCAATCATCGCCAGGCTGGTCGCGCCATAGACGCCGGGCTCGCGCGTGCCGAGCAGATTGAGGTTGGGGCCGTTGAGGACGAGGACCGGGACCGCCATGAATGGGAGCTTCCGCCATCGCGGCGGCCATTGTCTCGGCCGTCGCCCTGAAACTGGCGCGTTTATAGGAGGTTGCCGGGCGGAGGGAAAGCCCCGCCCGGCGTGGGACCGGCGACGGCTCTAGCAGTTCGTGCTCGTGCAGGCGCTCGCCAGCGCGTCGATCTTGGTCTTGAGCGCGTCGTAGCCTACGGCACCGACAATGACCTCCTTGTGGGTCACGTAGCTCGGCGTGCCGGTCAGGTTGAGCTTGCCGGCAAGCGCGTAGGATTCGTTGATCGTTTGCTTCACCTCGTCCGAATCGAGCTTTGCCTTCAGCACGGCCGGATCGAGGCCGAGACTGGCGGCCACGGCCAGCGCCTTTTCGCCGTTCACCTGGCCGGGCTCCTGCAGCATGGCGTCGTGGAATTCAGCGTATTTGTCGGGCGCCGTCATGTGCAGCGCGACGGCCACCTTGGCCGCCTCGACCGAGCCGGGGCCGAGCACCGGGAACTGCTTGAGCACGAGCCTCAGATTCGAGTCGCTGTCGATCAGCTTCTTCATGTCGGCCTCGGCGCGCCGGCAATAGGTGCAGTTGTAGTCGAAGAACTCGACCAGGGTGACCTTGCCGTCAGGATTGCCGAGCACGATCTGATGCTTGGAATCGAAGATCGTCGCCGCAGAGTCGGTGATGGTCTTGGTCTGGGCAAGTTGCGCGGCGGCGTCACGCCGGCGCTGCAGTTCGGTGATGGCGTCGGCGATGACCTCCGGATTGGCGATCAGGTAGTTGCGGATGATGCCTTCCAGTTCGGTGCGCTGGTCACTGCTGAATTCGGCCATTTTGACGGCGCCGGCAATGATCGGCGTCGCATCGGCCGCCGGGGCGGCGGGGGAGGTGGTGCGGTTCTGGCTGGTGCCGACGAAGTAGCCAATCCCGCCGACGGCGACGGCGCCGACGACTGCGATGGTGGCGATAATGCGGGGGGTCATGAATGTCTCCAAAGCGGCAAAGGTGGGATCGCGGACGATCCTCGGCCTATTTATTCGGTTTATAGGATATAATGTCGTCGGCGCGAAGCCATGCCGGGCTGCCGCGCTTCAATTTCGCCTGCGCCCGGATCGCCTGAATCTGGGCTCCCTTGACGTCGCCCTCGATGAACAGGCCCTGGGCGGTGGCCAACTGCGCCATGGGGATGTCGTTTTGCATGGCATAGGCGCGCGCCAGGGCCCGGTAGCCGAGGGGGAGGTCGGGATAGTTGATGACCGCCGCCGACAGCAGCCTGACGGCCTCGTTGGCATCGCTGTGGCTGCCGACGGCGACCAGAGCCTGGCCGAGCAGCACCTTGATCAGGTTGGCACGGGGGGCAAGGGAAACCGCCTTGCGCAGGGGGGCGAGGGCCTCCTGCGGCTTGCCGGTTTCGAGAAGCACCTGTCCTTTCAGTTCCCAGAAATAGGGGTCGTTGGGGCTGGCGCGGGTTAGCGTGTCGATCTGCTTCAGGGCATCGACGGCGCGCCCGCTGCGGTAGGTGGAAATCGCCCGGGCATAGCGGGCCGGCAGGCTCTGGTCGCTGATCGGGTATCGCCGGTTCACCTGCAGGGGTGACCAGGTGAAACCGATCAGCTTGGCGCGCACGAGGTCGTGGCGCGCTTGCAGCTCAGGCAAATCCTTCTGATTGTAGTAGGGGCTGGAGCGAACCAGCTTTTCGAGGGTTACGATGCGCTCGCGCGGCAGAGGGTGGCTCTGCAGATAGGGGTTGACCTCACGCGAGTCCAACAGGCTGTCGTTGGCGAGCCGCTTGAGGACGGCCAGCATGCCGGCTCCGGACTGATGGGTCTTGTTCAGGTAGTCGACCGCTGCGCGGTCGGCGGCGGCTTCCTGCTCGCGCTGATAGCGCAGCAGACCGCGCTGGGCGATGGAGGCGCCGCCGGCGATAATGCCGCCGCCGGCGTTGCCCGCACCGGCGACGCCGGCGCCGATGCCGGCAAGCATGGTGAGCAGCATCGCCGCCTTGGTGTCTTCGAGCGCCTGCTTCATGTTGGCCACGTCGGCGTGGGCGATATGGCCGGTCTCATGCGCCAGAACGCCGATCAACTCGTTCGGCGTGTCGGATTTGATGATGGTGCCGACATTGATGAACAGCCGGTGGCCGGTGGTGACGAAGGCGTTGAAGGCCTGATCGTTGACCAGCATGATCGTCGGCATCTGCTGACCGGCGGCCTTGACGATCGGCCGCAGATAATCGGCAATCAGAGCCTCGGTCTCGGCGTCACGGACGGTGGCGATGCGGCCGTCGGCAAAGGCCGTGGGGGGCGGCAGGGCGAGTGTCAGCGCCAGGGCGCCCACGGCGATCCGGATCGGGACTTTCCAGGGACTGCCGCACCTGCTAGGGACCGCTGCTCGTCGCATCGTCTTTTCCGGCCTCGATGACTGGTTGTTTGTGCCGCAGTTCGAACAGGTTAGGGAGCCCTTGCGGGCGGGTCAACGCGACCCTGTGCCAAGGCAGGGACATGACCGGAAAATTGGGCGGGAGCAAGACCTTGGGCGGGGACGCGGGGGGCCGCAGATGAGCCGTCGACCGTCAGCCTCGCGGCGCAGCGAAATCCAGCCGTTCATCGTCATGGACGTCATGCGCGCGGCCGCCGATCGCGAGCAGACGGGCGCGCGCGTCATCCACATGGAGGTCGGCCAGCCGGGGGCGCGGGCGCCGGAAACGGTGCTGGCGGCGGCGCGGGCGGCGGTCGCCGACGGTCATTTCCGCTACACCGAAGCGCTGGGCCTTAGGGCCCTCAGGGCGCGGATCGCCCGCCACTATACCGAGGAATACGGCCTTGCGGTTCCGGCGGAGCGCATCGTGGTGACGACCGGCTCGTCGGCCGCCTTCAACCTCGCCTTCCTCGGCGCCTTCGATGCCGGCGATCGGGTGGCGATCGCGGCGCCGGGCTATCCGGCCTACAAGAACCTCATCGGCGCGCTCGGCTTGAACGTCGTCGAGATCGAAACCGATGCCTCAACCCGCCACGTGTTGACGCCGGACATGCTGGAGCGCGCCCACGCGCAAGCGCCGCTGGCCGGTGTTCTGGTCGCCAGCCCGGCGAACCCCAGCGGCACCATGATGACCCCCGAGGCGCTCGGCGCGCTGATCGCCGCGGCGAACGATCTCGGCATCCAGTTCATTTCCGACGAGATCTACCACCGGCTGGTCTATGCCGGCACGGCAGCCACCGCGCTGGCGTTTTCCAACGACGCGATCGTCATCAATTCCTTCTCGAAATACTACTGCATGACCGGCTGGCGCGTCGGCTGGATGGTGTTGCCCGAGCCGCTCATCCGCCCGGTCGAGCGCATCGCGCAGAACCTTTACATCTCGGCGCCGGACATCTCGCAGCGGGCGGCGATCGCCGCCTTCGAGGCGCGCGACGAACTCGACGGCATCCGCGACGGCTATGCCGCCAATCGGCGTCTGCTGCTGGAGAAGCTGCCGGCGATCGGCTTCGACGAGCACCTGCCGGTCGATGGCGCCTTCTACGTCTATGCCTCGGTGCGCCGCTTCTCCAACAATTCCACCGAATTCAGCCGGCGCATGCTGGCGGAAGCCGGCGTCGCCGCGACACCGGGCGCCGATTTCGATCAAGTCCGCGGCCACGCCTTCATGCGCTTCTCCTTCGCCGGCACCGAGGCCGACATGGCGGAGGGCATGGACCGTCTGGCGGCGTGGCTGAAATAGGGCTCAGGCCGCGCCGGCCGGTGTCACCCGGCGGGCGATCTCGTCGCCGCGCTCACGTTCGACCAGCGCGATTTCGTATTGCGCCTGCAGGTCGAGCCAGAATTGCGGGCGATTGCCGAAATAGCGTCCGAGGCGGACAGCGGTGTCCGCGCTGATTGCGCGGCGGCCGTTTATGATGTCGGTGATGCGGCCCGACGGCACGCCGAGATCGAGCGCGAGACGGTTGGCGCTCAGGCCGCGGGCAGTCAACTCGCGTTTCAACAGGCGCCCGGGGTGGCTGATCGGAGTCATGGTCATCCCTTGTGATAGTCAATGATTTCAACGTTGTGTGCGTCGTCGTTGAAGTCGATGCGCTACAACAGTCACCGTTCATGCCCGGCTCCGACCGGCACCCGTTCCCCGGACGCGGTGCGAGCCGTGAAACGCTGCGCCGTAGATCCAGGGTCCACATGGGCTCGTAGGTCCCGGGTCTGCAGCGCATCACGCTTTGCCTCATTCCCGATCGCTTTGCTCTGCGCCTCTTGGCGTGCTGCGCTGCGCCCGGGACACGCCTTGCCCATCTGCACCCTCCGATTTGTCAGCGCCGGTGCAAGGGACTATTTCCTTCCTGCATTCCCCCTTCCAGATGACGGCGGGCCCAAGCCGCCGCGGAGATCAGCAAACATGAACGCCGCCATGATCAGGGCTTTTGCTGCGCTGGAAGCGCACCGGGCCGCCATTTCCGCCACGCCGCTTCGCCAGCGCTTCGCCGATGACCCAGAGCGCTTTGCCAAGTTCTCGACCAGCTTCGACGGTTTCCTGCTCGACTATTCCAAGAACCTGATCGACGACGAAGTGATGGCCCGCCTGCTGGCGCTCGCCGAAGCGGCGGAGGTCGAGAAGCGCCGCGACGCCATGTTCGCCGGCGAGCCGATCAACGTCACCGAGCACCGTTCGGTCCTCCACGTCGCGCTGCGCGCCAATCGCAACGAGGTCTACAAGTCCGAGGGCGAGAACGTCGTGCCCATGGTCCACGAGGTGCTCGACCGCATGGCCGCCTTCGCCGAGGGCGTGCGTGGCGGTTCGATTGCCGGGTCAGGGGGCAAGTTCACCGATGTGGTCAATATCGGCATCGGCGGCTCCGACCTCGGCCCGGCGATGGCGACGCTGGCTCTGGCGCCCTTCCATGACGGGCCGCGGCTGCACTTCGTCTCCAATGTCGATGGCGCCGACATGCGCGATACGCTCGCCGGGCTCGATCCGGCGCGCACGCTGTTCCTGGTTGCCTCGAAGACCTTCACCACCATCGAGACCATGACCAACGCGGCCACGGCGCGAAAGTGGATCGTCGACGCCCTGGGCGAGAAACACGTTGCGGCGCATTTCGCCGCCATTTCGACGGCTCTGCCCAAGGTCGCCGCCTTCGGCATCGGCGAAGAGCGCACCTTCGGCTTCTGGGATTGGGTCGGCGGGCGCTATTCGGTGTGGTCGGCGATCGGCCTGTCGCTGATGATCGCCATCGGGCCGGAGGACTTTCGCGCGTTTCTGGCCGGCGGGCGGGCGATGGACGGGCATTTCCGGACGGCGCCGCTCTGCTGAGAACATGCCGGTGATCCTCGGCCTTATCGGCATCTGGTATCGCAACGTCATGGGCTTCCCGGTCTACGCGGTGCTGCCCTACGACAACCGGCTGAAGCGCCTGCCGGCCTATCTGCAGCAGCTCGACATGGAATCCGACGGCAAGGGCGTCCATCTCGACGGCGAGCCGGTGCGTGGGCCTACCGGCCCCATCGTCTTCGGCGAACCGGGCACCAACGGCCAGCACGCCTTCTACCAACTCATCCACCAGGGCACCGACGTGATCCCGGTCGATTTCCTGGTCGGCGCCCATTCCGACGCGCCCGACGATGTCCACCAGTCGCTGCTCCTGGCCAACTGCCTGGCGCAGAGCGAGGCGCTGATGCGCGGCAAGACGCTTGAGGAAGCCAAGGCGGAGTTGAAGGCGTCCGGCATGGCCGCCGCGGCAATCGAGAAGCTGGCGCCACACAAGGTCTTCCCCGGCAGCCGGCCGTCCAACACGATCCTCTATCGCCGGCTCGATCCGCATACGCTCGGCATGATCATCGCGCTCTACGAGCACAAGATCTTCGTGCAGGGCACGATCTGGGGGATCAACTCGTTCGACCAGTGGGGCGTCGAGCTGGGCAAGGCGCTGGCCATGGAACTCCTGCCGATGGTTGAGGGCAAGGCGAAGCCGGACAAGCGCGACGCTTCCACCGCCGGGCTGATTGCCGCGATCCACAAGCTCAAGGGGTAGGCGAGGGCTTCCCGCCCGGCCGGTCGCTCACCAGGGAACGGTGCGGCCGAGATAGTCGAGGTATTCCAGGCCGGGCCTTCCCTGCTTGGCAAGCAGGACATTCACCAGGCGGGGAACACTCTCCGCGATGGTGAGACGCGCGTCCGGGCCGCCGAGGTCGGTGCGCACCCAGCCTGGTGCCATCACCACCAGCGCGCGCGGCGTCCCCGCCTGGCGGGCGGCGAAGCTGCGCATGTACATGTTCAGCGCCGCCTTGCTGCCACGATAGACCTCGCGCATGCCCATCGTGTTGTTGGCGAAGCTGCCCTGCCCGGACGACATCACGCCGATCAGCCCGGTTGCGGATACGTTGTCCGCCAAGCTCTCGACGACGCGCATCGGGCTCAGCGCATTGGTGACCATGACCTCGACGAAATCGCCGGTCGATACCTGACCGATCGTCTGGGTCGGATCGCGGTTGGTGATGCCGGCGTTGACGAACAGCATGTCGAACGTCCTGCCGGACAAACGCTGACGCAGCGCTGCGATCTGCTCCGGCTCGGTCATGTCCAGCGTCTCGATCTCGACCCGGCCGGCGTATTGGTCAGCGAGATCGTGGAGCTGGGTGCGAGCCTTGCCGCGCACGGTGCCGACGACGGTCCATCCCTTTTTCAGGAACTCCTCCGCCATGGCATGGCCGAGGCCGCGCGAGGCGCCGATGAGGAGGATGGTGCGGGCCGAACGGCTGGAAGCGGCTGTCGACATGGGGTGCGTGCCTTTCGGTGGTGGGCTTGACCGAAGAGATAAGCAGCCGCATGCGTGGCGCCAGACGCATCGAAATCAAAGTATAGTTGCATCTAGCGCCATATCAGGCGGAGGGGACGGAGTTTTCATGAACAACGCCGACGTCGATCTGAACCTGCTGGTCGCGCTGGATGCGCTGCTTGCAGAGGGCAGTGTGGCCGGGGCGGCCCGCCGCCTTGGGCTGAGTTCGTCCGCCATGAGCCGGGCTCTCTCTCGCCTCCGCTCGGCGACCGGCGACCCGCTGCTGGTGCGCGCCGGGCGCGGGCTGGCGCCGACGCCGCGCGCCGCCGAGTTGCGCGAACGCGTCCATTCGTTGACGCGCGACGTGCAATCAGTCCTGCGGCCGGCTGCCAGCGACCTGAACATCGCGATGCTCGAACGGACGTTCACGATCCGCGCCAATGAGGGGTTCACGGAACTCTTCGCCGCGCCTCTGGTGGCCGCGATCACCGGGGCCGCGCCGCGTGTCCGCCTGCGCTTTGCGCCCAAGCCCGAAAAGGATGCGCGCGCCCTCAGGGAGGGGCTGATCGATCTGGAAATCGGCGTCCTCGGCGCATCGCCGCCGGAAGCGCGGGCGCAGATGCTGTTTCGCGATAGGTTCGTCGGCGTCGCGCGCGCCGGCCATCCGCTGCTGTCGGGTGGCGCGATCACGCCCGAGCGATACGCCGCCTGCCGCCATGTCGTAGCATCGCGCCGGGGATCGTTCACCGGCCCGGCCGACGATGCGCTGGAAGCGCTCGGCCTCAGGCGGACCGTGGTCGCCGTGGTGCCAGGCTTTGCCGACGTCGTGCGCATCGTTCGCTCCTCGGACCTGATCGGCCTCGTGACGCGGTCGTTTCTTGGCAGCATCGTCGAGGATGGCGAAGGGGGAGGCGTCGGCGTCCGGGGCTTCGCGCTTCCGGTCGCGACGCCCGAGATCACGGTGTCGGCCATGTGGCATCCGCGCATGGATGCCGATGCGGCGCATCGCTGGCTGCGGAATACGGTGATAGAGGTCTGTCGCGGTGACCGCCGCGTGGCTGCCGCGTCAGCAAAGCACATCGATGGCGGGGGCGGGTGAGGCCATGACGGGCCAGAGGGGACGGGAGGCGAAACCATGAATAATGGTGTCTGGCTCAACGAGCCGAAGTTCTGGTCGCTGAAAGACGGCGTTCTTGACGTCACGACCGACGCGGAAACCGACTTCTGGCGCGAGACCCATTACGATTTCGTCCACGATAACGGGCACTTCTACGGGTTTCCTACGGCCGGTGCCTTCACCGCAGAGGTCCGCATCCGCGGCCGCTGCGAGGCGCTCTACGACCAGGCGGGCATCATGGTGCGGCTCGACGAGCGCCGCTGGGTGAAGGCGGGAATCGAACTTTCTGACGGGCGTGCGATGCTCTCCAGCGTGCTCACCGACGGCCGCTCGGACTGGGCGACCGGCCCCTATGAGCACGACGCGGGCGATTTCTGGATGCGGGCGACGGTGGCCGACGGCGTGCTGCGCCTGCAGGCCTCGGCTGATGGTACGGTGTGGCCGCTCGTCCGTCTGGCGCCGTTCCCGAAGGCAAAGTCCTATTCGGTCGGCCCAATGGCCTGCTCGCCGACCCGCGCGGGCTTGAACGTGCGCTTCTCGGACTTCCGCCTGAGCGCGCCGACGGGAAAGGACCTGCACGACCTCAGTTGAACCGGCGGACCGGCGGCTCTTTGCACGCCCGTCAGGCTTCGGCAAGCGTCGGCTCCAGCGCGTCGATCGTCTGCTGGACGATCTCGGCGGGCACCTCGCGCGAGAGGGAAGAGAGGATCGCCGGCGTGTCGTAGGCACTACGCAGGCGGGCATAGAGCGCCTGTGCCAGGTCATTCCGTCCGGCGCGCAGGCTGGTGACGATCAGGCCGAAGCCGTTCAGCGACATCAGCGTCTTTTCCGGAAGCTGCGCATAGATCGCCAGTACCTCCGCGTCGCTCTCGTGGCGGAAGAAATTCGATTGCGCATGGAAGCCGAAGGTCGGTTTGCCGGGGTAGCGCTGCTCGTAGGAGAAACGGGCCGCCATTTCGGGCGGGGCGAAGCGGATGGCGAAGTCGCGCTCCAGCGTCGGCCTGAGGATCTCCGAGATCGTCCAGTCTTCGTTGACGCCCGGCACCACCGGCAGCTTCGCCAGCGCCTGCATCAGCTTGCGGCTCCTCAGCGAGAAGCCGCCATTGCCGACTACCACCCGGCCGTCGCGGAAGATCGGCGCGCCGACGTAGTCGTAGTTGCGGAAGCGCTTGTCCCAGGCCGCCGCATTGACCACATAGCCGTCCCATTGCACGACCAGCGCATAGGCCGTCCTGATGTGGCGGCCCATCTCCTTCAGGCAGAAGCGCGAATAATCGTCGAGCGACGTCAGCTTGGGGATGGCGATGTGGCGGAAATCGCCGGCCACCGCCACGTCGGAGAACAGGATCGCCTCGGCGAAGGCGCAACGTTCCATGGAAATCTGCAGCGCGCGTGCGGCGAGCTCCGGCGTCACCGAATCCGCCGCGCAGACCGTCACATCGGAGAGGAGGGGCCGCCGGCCCTTGCTGCCGCTGGCTGTCATGCGCGCCTTTCGTGCCGCGGATAGTGCCCGGAAGCGGAATCTAGCATGCCCGGCGCGGTCCGCGACCGGTGCCGCCGAAGCGGTTGCCTTTTTTCCGACGATCTGGTCCCATCGGCGAGGTTTTCCGGTCGCCGGCCGGCTTTCATTCCATTGCCTTGCTGAAGGAGAGGCGGCCCGTTCGGGTCGTGCCCAATATGAACAACGTCGCTCCCCCCAAATACGGCATGGGCGCGCCCGTCCGGCGCAAGGAGGACCGTGCGTTCGTCACCGGCCGTGGCCGTTTCGTCGACGACCATGCGCCGGAGGGGACGCTTCACGCTGCTGTGCTGCGCTCGGCCATGGCGCACGCGCGCTTCCGCCTCGGCGACCTGTCAGAGGTCGCCGCCTTGCCCGGCGTGCGGTTGATCCTCACTCATGCCGATCTCGACGGCATCGGCGATCTGCCCTGCAAGGTCGAGCTGCGCCAGACCGATGGTACCCACCAGAAGACGCCGCCGCGTCCGCTGCTTGCCAGGGACACCGTGCGCCATGTCGGCGATCCGATCGCCTTCGTGGTCGCCGACGATATCGAGACGGCGCGCAGTGCTGCGGAAGCGATCGAAGTGGACTATGATCCGCTGGCACCGGTCGTCGGGATGAAGGCGGCGGTGGCGCCGGGCGCCCCGCCGGTGTGGCCGGAATTCGGCACCAATGTCGCCTTCGAGATTGCCCGCGGCGAGAAGCCTCACACAGAGGCGGCGTTCGCCTCGGCCGCGCTTGTGTCGCGCATCGAGGTGGTCAACAATCGCGTCGTCGCCAACTACATGGAAACGCGCGGCGTCATCGCCGAATACGACGCCGACAGCGACCGCTTCACGCTGACCATGGGGACCCAGGGCGGTCACGAGCAACGCGACATCATCGCCGAGGACATCCTGAAGATCCCGCCGCGCAAGATCCGCGTCATCACGCCCGATGTCGGCGGCGGCTTCGGTACCAAGATTTTCGTCTATCACGAGTACCCGTTGGCGGCGATCGCCGCCAGGAAGCTCGGCCGACCGGTGAAGTGGATCGGCGAGCGCTCGGAGCATTTCCTGGCCGATTGCCACGGCCGCGACAACATCACGATAGCCGAGATGGCGATGGACGCCGAGGGCAGGTTTCTCGCCATGCGCGTCGACACGCTCGCCAACATGGGCGCCTATCTCAACCAGGTCGGGCCGGATATCCCCTTTGGCGGAATGACGATGCTGACCGGGGTCTATGACATTCCACATCTGTGGGCGCTCACCCGCGGCGTCTACACCAACACCCAGCCGGTCGACGCCTATCGCGGCGCCGGCCGTCCGGAGGCAGCGTATCTGATCGAGCGGCTGGTCGATGTCTGCGGACGCGACACCGGGCTGGGCCCCGTCGAGATCCGCCGGCGGAACTTCATCCGGCCGGCACAGATGCCCTATCGCACCCATGGCGGGCGCATCTACGATTCCGGCGAATTCGACGGGCACATGGAGCGGGCGCTCAAGCTTGCCGACTGGCAGGGCTTTCCGGCGCGCGCGGTGGTGGCGGCGGAGGCCGGCAAGATCCGCGGGCTGGGTCTGGCCACCTATATCGAGGCCTGTGCCTTCCCCGGCAAGGAAGGCGCCACCGTGCGGCTCAACCAGGACGGCACCGCGACGCTGCTCATCGGCACCCAGTCCAACGGCCAGGGCCATGCCACCGCCTATGCCCAGTTCATCGCCGGTCCTCTCGGCCTCGAATACGACCAGATCGAAGTCATCCAGGGCGACACCGACCAGGTGGCGAGCGGCGAGGGGACGGGCGGCTCGCGCTCGATCCCGCTCGGCGCCGTTTCGGTCGATCGCGCCGCGGTCAAGCTCGCCGGCCAGATCAAGCGCATCGCCGCCGAGATGCTGGAGACGACGGCGGACGAACTGGAGATCGCCGCCGGGGCCGTGCGGGTTGCCGGCACCAATCGCGGCATGACGCTGGCGGAACTCGCCCGCTCGTCCGAGGACCATGGCAAGCTCACCGCCTATGACGACAGCTTCGAGCAGCCCGAGCCGACCTATCCCAATGGCAGCCACATCGCCGAGGTCGAGATCGACCCGGAGACCGGGGTCACGGAGATCGTCGGCTACTGGATCGTCGACGATTTCGGCGTGACGGTGAATCCGCTGCTGCTCGAGGGCCAGGTGCATGGCGGCATCGTGCAGGGCATCGGCCAGGCGCTCTTTGAGAACACCGTCTACGATGCCGACGGCCAGCTGCTCACCGCCACCTTCATGGACTACGCCATGCCGCGCGCCGACGGCGTGCCGTGGTTCCAGTTCGAGACGCGCAACGTGCCGTGCCTGACCAATGCGCTGGGCATCAAGGGGGCGGGCGAGGCGGGCTCGATCGGCTCCTGTCCGGCGGTGATGAACGCCATCGCCGACGCGCTCCACCGCGCCTATGGGGTGGCCGACATCGACATGCCGGCAACGCCGGAGAAGGTGTGGCAGGCCATCCAGGCGGCCAAGGCCGCCAAGGCGGCTTAAGCGACCATGAGTTCCGCCAACCCTCCCTTTGCGGGAGGGTCGAAGCGCCATAGGCGCCTCGGGGAAGTGCGAAACGGGCCCCGGGGCGGGTGGCTGCGGTCGTGAATGACCCAAAGCCGCCGTGCGCGTCCGTCATGAGACCGTGGACTGTCCCCCGTTATCGTCAGCTTCATTCCACAGCATACCCACCGGAGGGGTCGCCGATGATGTGGTACTCGATGCCGCGGATACTGTGTGCGGTATCGGTGAAGGAGCTCCAGTAGCTGCCGATCAACTTTCGGCAGTTGGACAAAGTGTAGAGATCGACCACTGCATCACGGATGGCCTGAGGGTCGCTGCGTGCCAGGCTGGACTTTTCATGTACCACGATCCGGCCGGGAAACTTCGCCTGCAAGTGGGCCTCGACGGCGGGATCATCGGTGGCTAGGAAAAAACGCGCATTAGCGTTGCGCTCGATCTCCTCCCGCATGGCTGCCTCGAAACCCTCGACGGGACTGCGCTGGATTGAACGCACGCTGTCAGTGCGGCGGATGTGTATTCCCACCAGTTCGTCTCTGCCGTATCGGTCAATACGTGCCAATAAATCCGGCAGCGGCTGAAACATAGCAAAGGGTTTTTGCACCGGCCAAAACGGGCTGTGGGTTCTCAAGTAGGCGTGGCGACACTGGGTGATGCGTTGTGCCAGTAGTTTCGATCCCAGCAAGGATTTGACATCGGGCTGCCTCAAATAACAGCATTTGAGCGGCGGGCTGTTGAGAACGCGGATCGCACGGCTCAGTATCTGGCGCCCGACGTGGGTGCGGATATTGATGACGTGGATGCCAGCTGGCTGCTCGAACAGATCATGGAAGGTGGCGTTCAGCTCAGGCCCCAAAAACCACAGTACCGCCAGTCTAGCCTGTAATTCAGCCGCGAGGGCGCCGGCGGCGTCGACCGCTCGCAAGCGATTGCACAGGCCATGGATCGGCTGAATGACCAGCATAGGATGCTTTCAAGGGTGAATTGCTGACTTCTTCACGGGGCGTCATCAGTCAAAACATAGCGGCACCGAACCCATTCGCGCAACGATAGCTCGCGCGACGGGCGGACGCGTTAGTTCATAAACGTAGTTCTGCCAGCGGGGAAATTTGTGCCGATCGCGCGGCACGGTGCGGATCGGCCCCCATTGGGTGGTCCGGGTTGAATGTCAGTTCAAGGTTGTTGGTTGAGCCAGTTTGTCCGGGGCAGCCGGTAGAGCGGGCCAAGCGGCGAATTCCCCGCTTGCCTGACTCGCGGGCGTGTGATCCGGTGACGGCTCCATGGAGCCTCCCTTCGAACGGGCGCAGCCGGGCGTCGGAATCGCGCTCAAGCTCACGTCCACCATCGTCTTCACGCTGATGTCGACGCTCGTGAAACTGGCGAGCGCGGACTATCCGATCGGCGAGATTGTCTTCTTCCGCAGCTTCTTTGCGCTGGTGCCGGTGCTTCTGTGGGTGGCGGCGCGCGGGCGCTTCCCGGAGGTGTTGTACACCCGGAAGATCCACCGCCATTTCTTCCGCTCGGCGACCGGCGCCATCAGCATGTTCGCCGGCTTCACCGCGCTGTCGCTGCTGCCGATCGCCGATGCCACCGCCATCGGTTATG
The DNA here is from genome assembly GCA_963762605.1 of uncultured Alphaproteobacteria bacterium. GTDB lineage: Bacteria > Pseudomonadota > Alphaproteobacteria > Rhizobiales > Kaistiaceae > CAVSRC01. The sequence continues at coordinate 125,289 of CAVXLJ010000018.1, forward strand.
CGGCACCGCTGATGACGGTCGTGCTGGCCGTCATCTTTCTCGGCGAGAAGGTGCGCATCTATCGCTGGTCGGCGGTCGTGATCGGCTTCATCGGCGTGCTGGTCATCCTGTCGGATTATGTTGGCCCGGCCGCCACCGGCGCACACGAGCGCAGCACCACCGGCGCGCTCATTGCCGTTGCCGGAGCGCTCCTCGGCGCCTTCGCCTCCACTCAGGTGCGCGACATGGTGCGCTTCGAGGCGCCGTCGACCATCGTGATCTATTTTTCGCTGTTCTGCGCCATGGCCGGCCTCGTCAGCATCCCGTTCACGCCCTGGGTGATGCCCGGCCCGCTCGATTCCGCCACGCTGGTCGGCGCCGGCATCTTCGGTGGCATCGGCCAGGTGACCATGACGCAGAGCTTCCGCCACGCCGACGCATCGGTGATCGCGCCCTTCGATTACACCTCGATGATCTGGGCGCTGATCGTCAGCCTGGTCGTGTTCAACACCTGGCCGAGCGGCATCATGCTCGTCGGCACCGCCATCGTCATCGGCGCCGGGCTGTTCGTCATCTATCGCGAGCGCCGCCTTGGCATCGAGCGCAACCGCTCGAAGCAGGCGCAGACACCGACCACGCCGTTGACATGAGCCGAGCTACCACTTGAACCGGCTGCGTTGCGGGCCTAGCTGTGCGCCGGCCAACGACAGGGCTGTACAATCATGACCGCCATCGCCGTCACCATTGCGGGCTCCGATTCCGGCGGCGGCGCCGGTATCCAGGCCGACCTCAAGACGTTCTCGGCGCTGGGCGTCTACGGCGCCTCGGTGGTCACCGCGCTGACCGCACAGAATACGCTTGGCGTCAGCGCCATCCATGCGGTGCCGGCGGATTTCGTCACGGCCGAGATCGACGCGGTCTTCTCCGACCTTGACGTCGACGCGGTGAAGATCGGCATGCTCGGCGCGCCGGACGTCATCGCTGCCGTCGCCGAGGGGCTCGAACGCTGGCGCCAGACCCGCGTGGTGCTCGATCCGGTGATGGTGGCGACAAGCGGCGATCCTCTCGTCCCCGACGAAGCGGTGGCCGCCATCCGCGACCGGCTCATCCCGCGCGCCATGATCGTGACACCGAATCTGCCGGAGGCGGCGCGCCTGCTGGGCGAACCGGTTGCTGCCGACCGGGCGGCGATGGAGGTGCAGGCCGCGCGGCTGCTCGAGCTTGGTGCCCATGCGGTGCTCATCAAGGGCGGCCATGCCAGCGGCGCGGAGAGCGCCGATTTCATGCTCACCACGCATAGCCAGCGCTGGCTGGTGGCGCCTCGCCTGGACACGGAGAACACGCACGGCACCGGCTGCACGCTGTCCTCGGCGATCGCCGCCGGCCTTGCCTTGGGGCGCGACCTGGACGATGCGGTGGCTGCCGCCAAGGACTACCTCACCGCAGCACTTGCTGCCGCCGACCGGCTCAGCATCGGCAAGGGCAGAGGGCCGGTCCACCATTTCCATCAATGGTGGACGTCGTGACTCAAAACGGCGGCCCGAAGGCCGCCGTCTGTCGGTTACACGAAGCGGGTGGTGCTGCTCAGCCCTTGAATTTGACCACCGTCTGGGTCTGCTCGCCGAGCCCGGCAATGCCCAGGTGGATGGTCTCGCCGCCCTTGAGGTAGCGCGGCGTCGGCTTGAGTCCCATGCCAACGCCCGGCGGCGTGCCGGTGGTGATGACATCACCGGGGTCGAGGCGCACGAACTGGCTGACATGGCTCACCAGCGCGGCGACGCCGAAGATCATGGTCTTGGTGTTGCCGGTCTGCATGCGCTTGCCGTTGACCTCGAGGAACATGTCGAGGTCCTGCGGATTCTTGACTTCGTCCGGCGTCACCAGCCAGGGGCCGAGCGGTCCGAAGGTGGGGCAGCCCTTGCCCTTGGTCCACTGGCCGCCGCCGCGATTCATCTGGTAGTCGCGCTCCGAGACGTCGTTGCACACGGCATAGCCGGCGATCGCCTTGAGTGCGTCCTTCTCGGAGATGTAGCTGCCGCCCTTGCCGATGACGACGGCAAGCTCGACCTCCCAGTCGGTCTTCTTGGAGCCCTTGGGAATCATCACGTCGTCGTTCGGCCCGATGATGCAGTTCGGTGCCTTGCTGAAGACGATCGGTTCATTGGGCACCGGCAGATTGCTCTCCGCGGCATGGTCAACGTAGTTGAGGCCGATGGCGAGGAAGTTGCCGACACCGGCGACGCTGGGGCCGATGCGCACGCCCTTGCGCACCTTGGGCAGGCTCTCCGGCTTGACCTTGCGGATCTTGGCAATGGCGCCGGCGGCCAGAGTCGCCGCCGAAATGTCGGGAACGACGGAGGAAAGGTCGCGGATCGTGCCGTCCTTGGCGAGGATGCCCGGCTTCTCGCGGCCCTTCGGGCCGTATCGCAACAGCTTCATAAGTTGTTCTTCTCCCAGGTGTTGATCGCGTCCGCGTAGGGTGCTCGCAAGAAAGGGAGATCAAGCCGCAAAGACCCCGCGCCGAAGTGCCCGACGGCAACGCGATTCAGCTTCCCCCTTCAGCGCACGAATTAGAGCCTTTTGCCGCCCGATGGAACCGAATCCGGACGCATGGGCGCATTTGAATCACGCCGGCTGACGTCGGTGCAGTCGCCGTCGGGCAATTCGCTCTGGCCAAAATGCAATTAGGTCAGTATTGTTGACCTAAATAACCGAGAAGACTGTCCGATGGAAACGTCCCTGCCGCTGATCGCCTTCGTCGTCGCCGCGACCACCACGCCCGGTCCCAACAACCTTCTGCTGCTTGCCTCCGGGGCCAATTGGGGGCTCGCTCGCACGCTGCCGCACATCGCCGGCATCACGCTCGGCTTTCCGGTGATGATCGTCGCTGTCGGCCTTGGCGTCAGCGTGGTGTTCGAGGCGGCGCCGTGGCTTCATCAGGCGCTGCAATATGTCGCCTTCGCCTATCTGTGCTGGCTGGCCTGGCGCATCGCCACGGCGGCGCGACCGGGCGATGCGGGGGGCATCCGCCGGCCGTTCAATGTGTGGGAGGCGGCGGCGTTCCAGTGGGTCAATCCCAAGGCCTGGACGATGATCCTCAGCGGCATGACCGTGTTCGTCGATCCGGCCGGCAACAAGTCTCTCCAAGTGCTTGGCATTGCGGCACTTTTCGCGGTCGTCGTGGTGCCGAACTGCATCGCCTGGGCGGCTTTCGGTCGCGCCATCGCCAGCTTTCTGGCGGATGACCGGCGCCGGCGTTGGTTCAACGCCGGGATGGCCGTGCTGCTGGTCATCTCGGTGCTGCCGGTCCTCACTTGAACGGGCGTGGCCGCCAGCCTATGCAGCGGGCGGGCGACCCAATACGATGACCGGCCGATACTCGACGCCCGAGGCGGGGAAGTGTGATTCGTCTTTTGATCGCGACCGACGCCTGGCGTCCCCAGGTCAACGGTGTCGTGCGGAGCATTGAACGGCTGGTTGACGAGCTGCCGCGGCTTGGTGCCGAGGTGACGGTCTTGTCGCCCGGCTGGTTCCGCTCGGTTCCGCTGCCGACCTACAAGGAAATCCGGTTGGCCATCGCCCGGCCGTCGACCTTCGCCCGCCATATCGCGGAGATCAAGCCGGACGCCATCCACGTCGCCACCGAGGGCCCGGTGGGCATCGGCGTGCGCCGCTGGTGCCTGCGCAATCACCGCCGCTTCACCACCAGCTATCACACGCGCTTTCCTGAATATATCGCCAAGCGCGTGCCGGTCCCGCTGACATGGACCTATTCGGCCCTGCGTCGCTTCCACAATGCCGGCAATGGCTGCATGGTCGCCACGCCGACGCTGCGCGCCGACCTCGCCCGCCGCGGCTTCGAAAACCTTATGCACTGGACGCGCGGCGTCGACGGCACGCTGTTTCGCCCGCGCGAAGGGGCGCGCCTGCCGTTCCCCGGACCGATCTTCCTCTATGTCGGCCGCATCGCGGTCGAAAAGAACCTGGAAGCCTTCCTGGCGCTCGACCTGCCGGGCAGCAAGGTGGTCGTCGGCGACGGTCCCGACCTCGGCCGGCTCAAGTCGGTCTATCCGGATGTTCATTTCCTCGGCGTGATGACCGGCGAAGACCTGGCCAAGGCCTATGCCGGTGCCGACGTCTTCGTCTTCCCCAGCCGCACCGATACCTTCGGCATGGTGCTTCTCGAGGCGCTGGCCGCGGGATTGCCGGTCGCCGCCTATCCGGTGCCGGGGCCGCTCGACGTGATCGGTCCGGCGCCGGTCGGCGTGCTCGACGAGGACCTCAGGACGGCTGCGCTGGCCGCTCTCGAAATCCCCCGCGAACGCTGCCGCGCATTCGCCCTGGAACATAGCTGGGAGGCGAGCGCCCGCCAGTTCGTCGACAATGTCGTGACCGGCGAGGGCGATCAGGCGGCGAAGCTGGTCTTCGCCTGAGGTAGAGCCGATGACGACCGAAACCCCGACCCTGCCGACGATTGCCGATGTGCACCGCGCCGCCGAGCGCATCGCCGGCCACGCCGTGCGCACGCCGCTCATTTCGAACCCGTTTCTCGACGAGCAGGTCGGCGGGCGCGTATTGCTCAAATGCGAGAACCTGCAGCGCACCGGCGCGTTCAAGTTCCGTGGCGCCTACAATGCGTTGGCCGCGCTGCCCCGCGAGACCCGCAGCCGCGGCGTCGTCGCGGTGTCGTCGGGCAACCATGCCCAGGGCGTGGCCGAGGCGGCCCGCCTGTTCGGCGTGCGTGCCACCATCGTCATGCCGGCCGATGCGCCCGAGATCAAACGGCTCAGGACCGAGCGCAGCGGCGGGCGCATCGTCAGCTACGACCGCGCCAGCGAGGACCGCGACGCGGTGGTGGCGCGCATCATTGCCGAGCACGGCGGCACGCTTGTCCATCCCTTCAACAACCCGCACGTCATTGCGGGCCAGGGGACGGTGGGCCTGGAGATCGTCGAGGATTGCGAAGCTGCCGGCGCGCGGCCCGATGCGGTGCTGATTCCGACCAGCGGCGGCGGGCTGTCGGCCGGCATCGGTCTGGCGGTCCGCGACTGGTCGCCGGACACCGGGATCGTTCTGGTCGAGCCGGAGGGCTTCGACGATTTCCGCCGGTCGCTTGCCGCCGGTGAGATCGTCGCCAATCAGCGCTCGGCGGGCTCGGTCTGCGACGCTCTGCTCATCCAGCAGCCGGGCGCGCTCGGCTTTGCCATCAACCGTGCCAACGGCGCCACCGGCCTGGCCGTCAGCGACGATGAGGCGCTCACCGCCGTGGCTTTTGCTTTCCGCGAGCTGAAGCTGGTGGTGGAGCCCGGTGGGGCGGTGGCGCTGGCGGCGATTCTGGCCGGACATGTGGAGACCCGCGACCGCACATTAGTGGTGGTGCTGTCCGGCGGTAATATCGATGGGCCGATGCTGGCCGAGGCGCTGGCGCGCGGCGACTAGGCGCCAGGTGATTTGGGGGCGATGCAGGTGTCGGCGACATTGGTGGCCGGGCTTTGCCGCGGTGCTGGCATGGCTGATGGTCGCCGCAGCCGGTTTCTCCTGCTAATCTTTGCGGAATCGGTCGCCGCCATCGTTCGTTTCCCGCTTTCCCGCGATCGCATCAGCAAACGATCATGCCCGCCTCAAGCGCTTCGGCTGCGGCGCAGCGCGACTTTGCGCTCCGCATGTCGGTCTTCTTCGCCGGCTTCTTTCTGGTCAACGGCGTGGTCCAGCCGTTTTTTCCGGTATGGCTGCAGGCGCGCGGCCTTTCGGAAGTGGAAATCGCCAACTGCGTCGCCTTTCCGGCGCTGCTCCGCGTGCTGCTGACGCCGCTTGCAGGCATCTATGCCGACCGCGCCCGGAGCCGCCGCTTTGCGGTCATCACGCTGACACTGCCGGCCGCGCTCGTCTTCCTGTTCGCGTGGCGGGCAACCGGCTTCTGGCCGCTGCTGCTGATCACCGGCACGGCGCTGACGCTGGCTGCGATCGCCAGTCCGCCGGCAATGGCGCTGGCGCTTACCGGCGTGCGCCGTCATGGCGTCGATTTCGGGCGCATGCGCATGGCCGGCACCATCTCCTTCGGCATCGCCAATGTCGGTGCCGGCGCGGTCCTCGGCATCCTCCATGCGGAGGCAGCCTTCTGGCTGATCCTGATCGCCATGGCGTTGTCGGCGGGGGCCGCTTTCGCGCTGCCGGCGGCGCCGCCGGTCGAGCGGGCGCACCACGATGCCGACGTTTCCGGTCAGCGGCCGCTACGGGCTCTCCTCGGCGACCGGGCCTTTCTGGCGCTGATGGCCGCCAGCGCGCTCTCCGTGGCCAGTCACGCCATGCTCAACAGCTTCGGCAGCATCCAATGGCATCGCCTCGGCTTTTCCAGCTTTCAGATCGGTGGTTTCTGGGCGATCGGCCTGGTTGCGGAAGTCCTGGTGTTCCTGTCGTCGCGACCGTTGCTGCGCCGTCTCGGCCCGCATGGACTGCTGATGCTGGGCGCGGCGGCCGGCGTTGTGCGCTGGTCGCTTTTCCCGCTGGAGCCGGGCCTGATCGGCACTGTGCTGCTGCAGAGCTTCCACGGATTGACGTTCGGTGCCAATGCCCTTGGCATCCAGAACCTGATCGCACGCGCGATCCCGGAGCAGATGACCGCGTCGGCGCAGGGCATCTACGCCATGTTCGTCGGCCTGCTGCTGGCTGCCGTCACCGCCCTTGCCGGGCCGCTCTATGCCGGCTTCGGCATCAACGGATTCCTGTTCATGGTCCCGGTGTCGGGCACCAGCCTGGCGATCCTGATGCTGTTTCGCCGCGCTGCCCGGAGGTGACCGGCGCTTCAAAATGAAAGGGCGCGAGCCGGAGCCCGCGCCCTTCTTTTCCGGTTGTGCGTCAGGTCCGGATATTAATCGAAGCGACCGCTGGCATGGGCCAGCATGGTGTAGACCTTGCCGGTATCCGACATCAGGTAGCGGCCGCCGGCCTGGCTGTCCTGGTTGTTGCCGGTGGCCTCGGCGAGCAGCTTCTCGAAATCGGCGACATAGTGGTCGACCACCGAGCGGAACTCGGGATCGCGCTGATACTTCTTGCGGATCTCGTCGAAGGTCTGCTGGCCCTGCATGGTGTAGAGCCGGCGAGTGAACACATTGCGTTCGCCGCGCCGGTAACGCTGCCAAAGCTCGACCGCGGCATCGTGGTCGATGGCACGCGCGATGTCCGCCGACAGCGCATTGATGGGCGTGGGGGCCGCAGCGGCCGGCGGCGGCGCGTCGCCACCGTTGGGCTCGAAGGCGACCTGCGGCGCTGCATCGCCATTGTGCGGCGCGGCACCATTCACATCCTCGTCGGACGACGCCCGGCGCAGAAGATCGGACACCCAGCCGCCGCCATGGTCAGCGCCCGCCGGCGGCTCGGGCAGTGGCTCGGGCTCCGGCGCTGCGACCGGGGCAGGGGCGGGACGCGGCTGAGCCGGACGCGGGACGGGACCGTTGGTGCCATTGCGGCGTTCGCCGGCAAAACGCGATGCCGGTGCGGGCCGCGCTTCGCCTGTCGCAGCGGCTTGGGCGGCCGGCATCTCGCCACGGGCCAGGCGCGGTTCGCCCAGCGCCGGGCTCGACAGGTCAAGCTGCTTGCCGTGGCGGGTGATGATCTCGGACAGGTCGGACAGCGCCTTGATCTGGTCGCCGACCACGCGGCGCATCGTCTCAGCGCCCTCGCGGGCTTCCTCGGGCAATTCGAGCACGCCGCGCTTCAACTCCTCGCGCGTCGTGCCGAGCTCGCGCTGCAACTCCTGCATGGCCTGGCGCATCTCGCGCGTGGCATCGGAGAAGCGGCGTGTGGCTTCGCCAACCGACTGGCCCATCTCATTGACCAGCGCCTTGTTCGATTCGCGCACGGCCTCCGCCGCCTTGCGGCTTTCGCTCGATGCGGCGCGGTTCATGCTCTCGAGATTTTCCATCACGCCCTTGGTCGCCGTCGCCGTGCTCTCGGTGAGCATGCGGCTGACCGCGGTGGCGCGCTCCTCGGCGCTCTTCAGCGTCTCGGTGATGATGCGCGTGAAGGACGACATCAGCCCGTCGAGTTCCTCGCTGCGCGCCTTCAGCCCGGCGGTGAGCGCCTCCAGCGCCGGCCGGCGCTCCTCGACCGTCGATTCGATCAGCCGGTTGACGTCGGACAGGTTGCGCGAGGCGGCGGTGAGCGAGTGGGTCTGCTCCTCGAACCGCTTCACGACGCCGCTGACGCTCTCAAGGATCTCCCGCGACACATCGCGCAGACGGGTGACCTGATCGCCGAGTTCGCCGGCGGACAGCTCGGTCGTCTCGACCGCGTGACCGATGGCGGTAGAGAACTCGCCGGACCGTTCGGCAAGGCCCTTCTCGATCTTGGCGAGGTTCTCGCCGGTGGTCGTGAGAAGCCCGGTGAGGCTGTCGGTGGCGCCGGCAAGCCGTTCGGCGATGTCGGCGATCTCGCGCTTGAGCGTCTCGTTGGTGGTGGCGAAGCTGGCGGCGACGCGGTCGCCAGCCGCGAGCAACGTGCGCGAGGCTTCTTCGCTGCGGCTGACCACGGTCTGGACAATGCTGCTGCCGCGCTCGTCGAGGGTCTTGACCAGGGCCTCGGAACGTCCGTCGAGCGCCGAGGTCAGATCAGTCAGCTCATGCTGTATCCTGTCGTTGGTCGACGAGAAGATGCCGGCAACACGCTCGCCGGATTCGAGCAGCATGCGCGAGGCTTCCTCGCTGCGGCCGACGACCATCTCGACGATGTCGGTGCCGCGCTGGTCGAGCGTCTTGAGCAGCGCATTGGAGCGCCCGTCGAGCAGGGCGGCAAGTTCGCCGGTGCGGGCGCCGAGTACGTCGTTGAAGTCGCGCGTGCGCTGTTCGAGCGCTTCGGTGACGGCGCTGGCGCGCGCCCCGAACATGCCCTCGATCTCGTTGATCGAGCGACCAAGCACCGTGGCGGCCTCGGAGGCCGAAGCACGCAGCGCGCGCGTCGCCTCGCCGGACTCGTTGACCAGGCGCTGGGTGACCTCGGTGACTGCGTCGCGCACGGTCGCGGCGACATCCTCGCTCTTGGAGGCGAGCGAATCGGTGGCGGCGTTGGCGCGCTCGGTCATCAGCTCGGCCAGGGCCTCGACCTGCTGGGTGAGCTGGCCGCCGACGTCGACCATGCGATCGTCGATCAGCGAAGCGAAGTCGTTCTGGCCGTTGGTGAAGGTCTCCGAAATCTCGCGGGTGCGCTCGATGAGCGTCTGGTTGATCTGGCGCGAGCGGTGGTCAAGCGCTTCGGCGATGCGGTGCGCGCTGGTTTCCAGTGCGTCCGACACGTCGGCGATCTTGCCGCGGATGCCTTCGCCGAACTGGTCGAGCTTGCCGGTGAGGGCGTTTTCCATGCCGAGCGCCTGCTCGGAGAGCGCCGCGACCAGCGCCGGGCCGCGTTCGCCGACCAGTTCGGTGATGGTGGTGAAGCGGCTCTCGAGCACATCGCCGATTTCCTGCGTGCGATCGGCGATCAGGCTGCCGAAGCGCGTGCCGCTCTCGACGATGCGGTCGTGGATGGCGGTGCCGCGGCTCTCGATCGAGTCGGCGACCTCGGTGCCCGACGCGATGATCTTCTCGTGGATGGTCACGCCGCGGCTTTCGATGGCGTTGGCGACGTCGCGGCCGGAAGCAAGGATCTTCTGGTGGATCGACGTGCCGCGCAACTCGATGGCGTCGCCGACGTGCTGGGTCGCCTCGATGATCGAATCGTAGATGGCGGTGCCACGGCCCTCGATGGTGTCGGCGATTTCGCGCGACGAGGACAGAATCCGCTCGTAGATCGAATTTCCGCGGCTCTCGATGGTGTCCGCCATCTCGCGCGAGGAGGACACGATGCGCTCATGCATCGCGCCGCCACGGCTCTCGATCTCGTTGGCCACCTGGCTGCCCAATTCGACGATGCGCTCGTGAATCGCGTTGCCCTGTTCGAGAATGCGGTCGGCGATGCGCGTGCCGGAATCGACGATGCGCTCGTGGATGGCGCCGGCGCGCGAGGCCACCGTCTCGGCAATCTCATTGCCGGAGGCGATGATCGTCTCGTTGATCTTCATGCCGCGCACGGCGATGGCCTTGGCGACTTCGCCGCCGACCGACGCCAGGCGCTGGGTCAGCTCGGCGCCGCGTTCGTCGAAGGATTCGTTGACCAGGGTGGCCGCCGAATCGATCGCCGCGCGCATGGCAGCGGTGCGGTCCTCGAGCAGCTTGGCCATCACATCGCCGGTGCCGGCAAGGCGCTCGTTGAGATCGGTGCCGTTGACCGAGATCGCCTCGAAGATGCGGTCGCCGGTGTGCGACAGGCGGTCGGCAAGCTCGCCGCCGCGGTTGGTGATCGTCTCGGCGATGCGCGAGCCGGTCTCGTCGAGCTTGTCGGCGATCTCCTGGCCACGCAGCGCCAGATCGACGAGCAGAGAATCGGAGTTGGTCTTGAGCGCCTCGTTGACCTCGTGCACATGCATCGAGATGGTCTCGGCGGCCTGCGACCCGGCCTCGCTGATCGAACGGGTGATCTCGTCGGTGCGGCCTTCGAAGCCCGCAATCAGCTCGGACCCGACGGTGGCGAGCGTATCGTTCACATCCTGGCCGCGTTCCGAGATGGTGTCGGCCACGGCACGACCGGTCGAGGACAGCGTGTCGTTGATCTCGGCCGAGCGGGCAAGCAGCGCGTCGGTCACCTCGCTGCCGGTCTGGGCAAGCGAAACGGCGACCTCGCTGACGGTGTCGGCCAGGCGGCTGACCAGATCCTCGCCATGGGCGGTGAGCTGGTTGACCATGGTCTCACCGGCGGTGCCAAGCGCCACGGTGATCTGCTCGCCGCGATCGGTGAGCGTCGAGGTGATGCGGTTGCCGGCCTGGGTGACGTTCTCGGCGATCGACTCGGAGGCGATGCGCAGGTCCTTGGACAGCGATTCCTGGGCACTGACGATGGACGTACGCACGCGCTCGGAATTGATGACGATGGCCTCGCGCTGACCGGCGAGATCGTCGATCAGGGCCCGCATGCGGGTTTCGTTCTCCGAGTAGGAGCGTTCGAGCGCCGCAACTTCGTTGTGGACAAGCAGCTCAAGCTCGCCGGCTCGCGCCAGCGCGCGCTCGACGCCGTCGCCGACCGAGGCGACCTCGCGACGGATCGCCTGGCTGACATTGGTCACCGAATCGATGGCCAGGTTTTCGGGCTCGGACAGGCGCGTCACCACGTCGTTGATCGAGCGGGCGACGATGCGCATCTCCTGGCTGCGCCAGATCATTGCAGCGATGCCCCAGATGAAGGCGATGGGGACGCCGATCGACAGCAGGATATTGAGGAAGCGCGGCGAGGTGAGGGCGTCGCCCCCGCCGAACAGGCCGCCGGTGGACATTGCGTAGATGAATATCGTCACGGCCCAGACCGCCGACAGCGCGGCGGCGGTCGGATAGATCAGGCGCGACGGGCGGCGCTGATAGGCCAGCGCGGCGCTGCGACGGTCGTCGTTGGCGGCGAAGCGGCTGCGGCCTCGCTCGCTGCGCGGGCGCGCTGCGGGGATCTCTTCGCCGTAATCGGGGCGCGGCTCCGGCTGACGCGGCTCTTCCACGCGGTGCGCTTCGGCGCGCGGTTCGGGGCGGTGCTCGGCCATGCGTGGCGGCGGCTCCTCCATGCGTTCGGGGCGTTCGACACGCTCGGAACGGCGCGGCGGCGGCTCGTCGATGCGCTCGGGGCGCCGGCTCGGCTGGTCGCTGCGGCGGGGCGGTGCCGGACGCTGCGGTGCCTCGGGACGGCGCAGGAGATCGCTGCGACGTGGCTCACCGGCGCTGGCGCGCGGCGGCTCCGGGCGGCGCTCGCGCCTTGGCGGGGCGGCACGATCCGGTTCTGCCTCGTCTTCCGGGCTGAAGTCCAGGCGTAACGCCTCCTCCACTGCCGAAAGCGCTGCGTCGTTCGGGTTCTTAGTCCTCGGGTTAGTCGCCATTGGTCCGCCTCGCGTCCGTACTCATAACCATGTCGGCCGCTTACCGGGCGATACGAGCCCGGCATGCATGCGGAAAACGTTCCCGGGAAAGTTGGCCACGTGGCTTCAGCCGCCGTGCCGCTTCCCTCCCGCGGCCCGCCGCCGCTACAGCGAATCGGCATCTGCCGATCCTGGGTGGCCTCCACACCCTTGCCGCTAGGGTATCCTAATGGCACATTGAAGGCAGAGGAACAAGAAAACGCGGCGGTCGGCGACGTTTCCCGAGGTTGGTGAACCCGCCATGGAGAAGCGTCAGGGAGCTTTGAACGAGACCGTTAACGTGCCGGTAAACCGGGGTGACGATGCCCGCCCGTCGCTGCGTCCGACGGTGGCCCAGAAAAAGTACCTGTCTCTCGGCCTCGAACAGCCCGGCGGCAAGCTTCCGCTGTTCGATCGAAATGGCGCCGGAATTGACCGGAAAACGGTCGAATCCTGCATCGCCAAGGGCTGGGCCGAACCGTGGTTCGCCAACCCGACGAAACCCGATTGGCTGGTCTGCAAGCTGACGCCTGCCGGCTATGCCGTGCTCGGCAGGTCGCCGCCGGCCGGCGTCGGCGGCGCGTAGGAACGGCCCCAAAAACGTCGTTAACGATAAATTAAGATTCTTCGCTCGCCTGTGGGCCAAGCCGCCTAAATAGGAGGTGTGGGAGGCCTGCGGCGGCAGAATATTGGTATTTTTGCCGATGAGTACGAGTGAGACACCCACAATGGCCGGCCGGACGGACGGGGACGCCGTCGACTTTTCCGTATTGCGCGCACAAACCGGCGGCGATCCGAACCTCGAACGCGAGGTGCTCGGCCTGTTCCTGACGCGCTCGACGAGCGAACTTGCCCGTCTCAAGGCGGCGCAGACCGCCGAGGAGCGCAGCAAGATCGCCCATGGCCTGGTCGGTTCGGCGGCAGCGGTCGGCGCCGCCAAGGTGGCGCGTCTGGCCACCTCGGTCGAGCGTGGCAATTCGGTCGCGATCGTGGCGCTCGAAGCGGCGATCGCCGAAGCCGGCCGCCAGATCACGCGCCACCTCGCAGAATAGTGCTGCCCGTGCGATCGGATCGCATTGGCAGCGCCATGGCAAATCGCCTATAGAGCCGGCGGTTTTCATCCGGGGGCTCCGGGCGCCCGGCATTGTCCGCTCTGCTTCTTTCTCCGAGGTCCAATGGCCAAGATCACCTACATCGCCAGCGATGGTCAGCGTTACGAAGTGGAGGCGGAGAACGGCACCACGGTGATGGAAAACGCCATCCGCAACGGCGTTCCCGGCATCGAGGCGGAGTGCGGCGGGGCGTGTGCCTGTGCCACCTGCCACGTCTATGTCGACGAGGCCTTCCGCGCGGTCGTCGGCGAGCCCGAGCCGATGGAGGAGGACATGCTGGACTTCGCCTATGACGTCCGGCCGACCTCGCGGCTGTCCTGCCAGATCCGGGTCAGCGACGCACTCGACGGGCTGATCGTCACGGTCCCCGAGCGCCAGGGCTAGGCGTGGCAGCGGGCGGCCCGGCAGAGACCACGGCTCGGGCGCTGCAGGTTGCGATCGCCGTCGCCGATCGGCTGGGTCTCGGGCGGCTCGATGCGGTGATCCTGCGCAACTCCCACCACGTCAGCATCCGCCTGTTGCCGCTGGATGTGGTGGCGAGGGTTGCGCCGGCCGACCAGCCGGAGGCTGCGGCCGCGCTCCGGCGCGAGATCGCCATCGCCCAGCATCTCTCGGCGCGAGCCGCCCCGACTGTTCGCCCGACGGACGAGCTTCCCGCCGGTCCTCACTTCTGGAACGGGTTTGGCCTGACCTTCTGGCAGTACCTCGATCACGTCGCCGCGGACGAGGACAATGGAGCGCATGTCGCCGTTGCCGCTCAGGCTCTGCGCCGCGTTCAAGATGCGCTCACAGGTTTTCCCGGCGCTTTGCCGTCGTTCCACACCAAGATCGCAGGTTGCCGCGCCCTGCTTGATGACCGATCGGCACTGACGGCGCTTCCCACCGCTGACCGGGCCTTCCTGACCGAGGTCTACGACCGGTTTGCGGCGGCCCTGGACGATCGGGTTCTTCAATCGCTCCCCATCCACGGCGATGCCCATCTCGGCAACGTGTTCATCGCGACCGATGGCTCTGCCTATTGGAACGACTTCGAGGATGTGTGCCTGGGACCGCGGGAGTGGGACATGGGCTGGCTCAGCGACGCCGATCTCGGCCCGTTCGAGCCCGTTGACCGCGATCTCCTTGCCCTTCTTTCCGATTTGCGCAGCTGGTGCGTTGCGATCTGGTGCTGGGCTTCGTTCGCGCTACCCGAGAAGCGCGCGGCGGCGGAATATCACCTGGACCGGCTGAGACGGCGCTATGGGTAGCTGGCCGATGAACACACGGCGCCGTCGTCACCGTGCCGGAGCGCCAGGGCTAGGCGTCACGCCCGGCGGCGCTGTTTCTGGACCACGTCGCGCAGCGCATCGTCGATACGCGTCTGCCAGCCCTCGCCGCCGGCACGGAAATGCTCCAGCACTTCGGGCGACAGGCGGATCGACACAAGTGTCTTGGTCGGCGCCTTCTGCGGCCCGCGCTCTCCGCGCCGGCGCAACAGCGCCTCGGGCAGCACTTCGGCGGCCGGGCGCATGCGGGCGAAATCCGCGTCGGTCAGCGGCGGGTTGTCGGGATCGGACATGGCGTCGGCGGTGATCTTGGCGTCTTCCTCCGGCGTCATCTCCGCCAGTGCCGCCAGCGCGCGCTTGCGCGCCGCTTTCCACTCAGCCGATCGCCTGGATGTACCGTTTGGTTTCCCTGTCATTTGCCTTCCTCAGGCTGATTACGTGGACCGCATCGCCACGCCGAGTGAACACCAGCGCATGGAGCCGCTTGCCGATGAACCCCAACGCCACCTCACGCACCTCACCGTAGTCGAAACGGTCGTCGACATACGTAAACGCCGTGGCGAAATCGAACTGCTCGACACTGGCGAAGTCGATGGCGCGCCGTTCGATGTTCCTCCGTCGCTTCGCCTCGTCCCAGGTGAACACGCTGCAGGCCCTATTTAATCGTATCTACAATAAAATCAATACCGAGTGCTCATAGGAAATTTGCTCCCGATCAAGCGTGGCTCGCAACAAAGTTGCTTTGATCCGCCGCGCCCGGCGGATATGTGTCCGCCATAGTTTCAGCAACGACCGGTAGCGGGATGGACGAGACGGGCATGAATGCGAATGTCGGGGGCGACGTGGTCGAGACCGACGCGATCATCGTCGGCGCGGGGCCGGTGGGCCTGTTCGCCGTCTTCGAGCTCGGCCTGCTCGATATCCGCTGCGCGCTGATCGACATCCTCGACCGGCCGGGCGGCCAGTGCGCCGAGCTCTATCCCGAGAAACCGATCTACGACATTCCCGGCTATCCGGAGATTTCCGGCCAGGGGCTGGTCGAGAAGCTGATGGAGCAGATCCATCCCTTCAAGCCGACCTTCCATCTCTCCCAGATGGTCGAGACGCTCGCGCGCGAGCCCGACGGGCGCTTCCGCCTGACCACCGATGCCGGCACCACCTTCCTCGGCAAGGTGGTGGTGATCGCGGCGGGCGGCGGCTCGTTCCAGCCCAAGCGGCCGCCGGTGCCGGGCATCGAGGCCTATGAAGGCACCTCCGTCTTCTATGCGGTGCGCCGCATGGAGGATTACCGCGGCCACGACCTGATGGTGGTCGGCGGCGGCGATTCGGCGCTCGACTGGACGCTCAACCTGCAGCCGCTGGCGAAGAGCCTGACGCTCGTCCACCGCCGCGACGAGTTCCGCGCCGCGCCCGACAGCGTCAACAAGCTGAGGGCGTTGATCGAGGCCGGAAAGGTGAAGCTCGCCATCGGCCAGGTGAGCGGCCTGAAAGGCGAGGGCGGTCAGGTGAGCCATGCCACGATCAAGGACAAGGCCGGCGCGGAGAGCGATGTCGTTGCCACCCGCATCCTGCCCTTCTTCGGCCTCACCATGAAGCTCGGGCCGGTCGCCAACTGGGGCATCAATCTCAACGAGAACCTGATTCCCGTGGATACCGAGAAGTTCGCGACCTCGGAGCCGGGCATCTTCGCCATCGGCGACATCAACACCTATCCGGGCAAGCTCAAGCTGATCCTCTGCGGCTTCCACGAGGCGGCGCTGATGGCCCAGGCCGCGGTGCACATCGTCTTCCCCGAGAAGAAGGTCGTGTTCCAGTACACGACCTCATCCTCCAGCCTGCAGAAGAAGCTCGGCGTGATCTGAGCAAGGGCGAGGAGCGGCGCAGGCGCGACCGCGTCCTGGAGACCTCTGGTCAGGCCGGCAGCACACCCTTCTGGTAGATCGGCATACCAGCAGGCGCCCCTGTCGTGCCGCCATCGACCACGATTTCGGCGGCCTGAATGCCGGACGCGGCGTCGGAGGCAAGAAACAACACGGCCTCTGCAACCTCCTCGGGCTTGACCATCCGGTGGAGCGGGACGCGGGCGGCCAGCCGCGCATGGAGCCGGGCGAGTGCCTCGGGGTCCGGCGCGATCACTTCCCAAATCGGCGTTGCCACTGTCCCCGGCACCACGACGTTGACGCGGAAGCCACGTGGCGACAGTTCCGACGCAAGGCTCTTGGCCATCGCATGGACCGCGCCCTTGCTCGCTGCATAGGCGGTGCGTCCGGCTGGCCCGATGTTGGCCGAGACCGAGCCGTTGATGATGATCGAACCGCCATTGGGCATGTGCGGCAGCGCCGCCTGGATAGTCATGAACACGCTGGTGACGTTGACTGAGAGCGTCTCCGCAAAGGCCGCACGTGTTGCCTTGCCTATCTCGGTGAGGAGGCCCAGTCCGGCATTGGCGAAGACGGCATCAACTGGCCCGAAAGCCTCGTGTGTCCCGGCGAGGGCCTTTTCCATCGCCTCGTCGTCGGCAACGTCGGCTTCGAAGGCGAGTCCGCCTCCTATTTTGGCGATGGCGCTGTCCAGACGCTCGCGGTTCCGACCGGTGATCGCCACCTTCGCGCCCTCGCGGGCGCAGAGCATTGCCGTGGCGAGCCCGATGCCGCTGCTGCCGCCCGTGATGAAGATCGATTTGCCCGCAAGACGCATGGCCTTAACCTCGCCGGTCTCGACGCCGGATCGCTCCGCCGGTCGAGAAACGGAATTGGCTCCAGATCGTTTATGCCGACACGGTTGCAAGGCCCTTGCGCAAGTCGTCACGGGTCATGACCGGCACGATGTCGACGGTGGCGTTGGTATTCAGAAACAAGGGTTCGGCGAACTCGACCAACTGCGAAGCATCGGTAAGCTCGAAGAACATCATTCCAGATCTGACGCCATTCCAGGATCCGAAATACGCGGCCTCGGGCTTAATCTTGGCTATCAGGGCTTCTATGGTTTTTGCAAGCGAGCCGTCCTTTATCACCTCGTTTCCCTTTTCCACGGGGGCGTCGTGAATTTCATCATCATTCGCATGGTTTGTCCTATCCGAGTTTCGACGCTGGAACTTTGTGGGCAAACGGCTATTACGGCCGCCGCCCCTTGATCGCATTGGCGCGGGCAGTCTGCACGATGCGGCCGGCGGCGTCGGTTGGAAGCCGCGACCGCACCCTGAGCTTGAGCAGATCGATCTCGCTGTCGGGCAGCGTCTTGAGGACGGCGGCAACGGTGTTCGCGGTTGACGCGAACGCCCAGTAGGCCGCGAAATCCGCGAAGGTCCGCTGCGCCGTGAATTGCCGTGTCGCCGTCGCCACGAGTCCGCAGCCCGCCCACATCTGCTCCAGGGCCTCGATGCCGGCCGCCAGATAGTTCGGCGGCCTGAGCGGTGCGAGGCCGATTGCGCTCAGTTCCATCATGACCGGCTCGACGGCAGACCCGCCGCCGGCAATGTCCCAGGCATAGGCCGCAACCGTGCCGCCGGGACGGACCACGCGCGCCATCTCGGCGACGCAGTGGGCGGGATTGGGCACGAAGAAGATCACCAGGGCCATGACGGCGGCGTCGAAGCGGGAAGCGCCGTAGGGAAGCGCCATGGCATCGCCCTTGCGGAACAGCGCGATGCGTCCCGCCGGTCGTGTGCGCGCATAGGCAAGCTGAGGTTCTGCCGGGTCGATGCCGTGCACCTCGATCGGCGCGCAGCGCTCGACCAGAAGCTCGGTGAAGGCACCGGTGCCGCAGCCGACGTCGAGCCAGCGCGACCCGGGCGCCGGTTCCAGCCAGTCGAGGAAATCGGCGCCGACCAGCCGGCTCCAGGCCCCAACGGATTGCTCGTAGGTGGCGCCGTCGTCAAAACGGATCATCGCGTCACGCATGGGCGGTCTCTCTTGTCGGATGGCGATGGGGCAGGCGAGGGCGCTCAAGGCGTCCTTCGCGGCAGGTCAGCCCGACCAGATGGCGTCTTCCAGTTGGCGCGCCGGGCCGGGGGCACGGTATGCCGCGGCGGCCTTGGCCGCCTTTTCGGCGACCGGCTTGAACTCGGCCGGCGTCCACGCCCGCATCGTGGTCTGGTCGGTGATCGTGCCGGGCGCTGCGGCCGCCATCGCCGCGGCGATCAGCGATTCGGCATCGGGGGCTTCCGCGATGAGCAGGAAGTCGTGGTCGCCAGTGGTGAAATAGAAGCCGATGAGCTTGCCGCCGGCAGCCTCGACCAGCTTCCGGATCGCAGGCTCGCGATCCTCGGGCGCGCCGAGCAGCCCCTTGATGTGGGCGCCCGTGAACCTGCCCCGCGTAATCAGCCGGATCATTGTTCCCCTCCTGAGCCCGAAGGCCCACTCGCACGACCCGCGCGAATCTAGGGCAGTTGCTCGTTTTAGAATTGGAACAGATTGCGTATATCGCGGCCGAGGCGTAGCTTCTGCGGCTCTGGAGCGATGCGTTTTGGGGAAGGGCGCACCGTGGACGATCCGGATTTCGTTCGCCTGACCCGCAATGTACCGCACCTGACGATCGACGAGGTCGTCGGGCATCCGCGCATGGCGGAAGCGCGCCGGCTTTATGTCGACCGGTTCCTGGCGATCTACGGCGACGATCCGTTCATGGCGCGGCTGTTGATCGAGACCGGCCGCTACCTCGTCTTCCTGGTGGCGGTGGTGCTTGCCGCCGGCCACGACCCGGCGCG
Source organism: uncultured Alphaproteobacteria bacterium (assembly GCA_963762605.1). Classification (GTDB taxonomy): domain Bacteria; phylum Pseudomonadota; class Alphaproteobacteria; order Rhizobiales; family Kaistiaceae; genus CAVSRC01. The sequence goes on from CAVXLJ010000018.1 coordinate 144,309, forward strand.
GCGCGAGACCTGGTTCACGGTGGGACGTCTCAAGCGCGAGATGGCGGCCTTCGGCATGGTCAGCGATCGTCAGGTCGATCACCTCGTCGCCCGCCTGTGCGCGGTCGGCTTCATGACGGCCGCGCCGGCCGAAGGCGACCGGCGCGTGCGCATCCTCAGGCCCACCGAAGCCATGCTGCAGCACGACTGTGCCTGGCTCGCGGCCCACTATGCGCCGATGACGGTGATCGGCCGCTTCGCCGATTACGCGCCGGCCATGCGCCAGGACCCGGCCTACCAGGTCGCGCAGCGGCGCACCTCCATCGCCTTCCTGCCGTTTTCCGGCAAGCTGCTGGCGATGGCGCCGGAGCTGATGCTGTTCTTCAACCATGCGGCCGGTCACGTCGTGTCCGCCGCCCTGATCCAGGCGGCGATGGGTGCCGACGACCTGCACGCCGCGGTGCCCTATGGCGATGTCGGCGAGCGCTTCGGCGTGTCGCGCACCCATATCCGCAAGATCGTCGAGGAGGCCCAGTCGGCGGGCCTGGTGCGCCTGCACGGCCTTGGCGGGCACCGCGTCGAGATCCTGCCGCGTTTCTGGGCGAGCTACGACCGAGGCCTTGCCATCGGCATGTTCATCCACGACACCGTGCACGCCGTGACCATCGGCCGGCGGGTGGGTGACATGGCCCGGCCGACGGCCATCGCCGCCGAATAAAGATGCATCGCCGTGCCGTTTGCGTCATTTGACGTATGACAAAGACGCGGATTTTTCATACGGTAGCTTCTGGTCGGAAAAAACGATCTGAAGGAACCCGATCCCCGTGCACATCCCCGACGGCTATCTCAGCCCCTCCACTTGCGCCGTTGCCTTCGCCGCGGCGGCGCCGTTCTGGTATGTGGCGGTCAAGCGGGTGAAGCGCGTGCTGCACAGCAAGGTGGTGCCGCTGCTCGCCGTGGTCTCGGCCTTCAGCTTCGTCGTCATGATGTTCAACCTGCCGATACCGGGAGGGACGACGGCGCATGCCGTCGGCATGGCAGTGGCAGCGATCGTGCTGGGACCATCGGCCGCGATCCTGGCGATATCGATTGCGCTGGCGATCCAGGCGCTGTTCTTCGGTGATGGCGGCATCCTGGCCTTCGGCGCCAACGCCTTCAACATGGCCATCGTCGGCACGCTCACCGCCTGGTTCAGCTATCGACTGATCTCCGGTGACGCGCCGGTCGGCTCGCTGCGCCGGGTGGTGGCGGCGGCGATCGCCGGCTATCTCGCCATCAACGCGGCAGCGCTCGTCACGGCGCTCGAATTCGGCATCCAGCCGGCGCTCTTCCACGACGCCAGCGGCGCGCCGCTCTACGCGCCCTATCCGCTCGCCATAGCGATCCCGGCGATGATGTTTGCCCATCTCACCATCGCTGGCGCGGCCGAAGCGATCGTCACCGGCGGTATCGTCGCCTATCTGCAGCGCTCCAATCCGGGCCTGCTGGAAGCGACGATGCGGCGGGCCGGCGGAAGCGAGCCGATCGCGCCCGTCGGCGGCTGGTTCGCAACCCGACGGCTATGGGCGGGTCTCGGCGTGCTCATGGTAGCGAGCCCCTTGGGGCTGCTCGCCGCCGGCATCGCCTGGGGCGAGTGGGGCGTGGAGGATTTCCACGACCCGGCGATCCGCGACCAGATCGCCCAGGCATCGGGCAGCATCGCGCCGCCGGAGAGCGTGCCGCAGGGGCTGCAGCATCTGTCGAGCTTCTGGACGGCACCGATCCCCGACTATGCGCCGCCCTTCATGCATCATGAGGCGTTCGGCTACATCCTCTCGGCGGTCGTCGGCGCCGGGCTGATCGTTCTCCTCTTCGCCGGGCTGTCGTGGCTGATGCGCCGCGCACGGTCCGGCGAAAGCCGCGCCTGACAGAGCAGGGGAGACGCGGCCGGCCATGGCAGAGCAATCCTTCGTCCGCCACGGCCGGCACCGAGGCACGTTTCTCGACCGGCTCGCCGGCGGCATGGCCCACGCGCTTGCCCATGCGCTCGATGCGGAGGATGTCGCGCGCCGCGACGGCTTCCTGCAGACGCTCGATCCGCGCGTGAAGCTCGGCGTCTTCGTTGGCTTCATCGTGGTTGCCGTCATGGTGAAGTCGCTGCTCGTGCTCGCCGGCCTGTTCCTGGTGGCGGTCGCCCTGGCGCTCACCTCCGGCATCGCGCTTGCCCGGCTGATGCGCCAGGTGTGGATCGGCGTGCTCGCCTTCACCGGGCTCATCGCGCTGCCGGCGATCTTCCTGGTGCCCGGCGACACACTCGCCACCCTGCCGCTTCTCGGCTGGCCGGTGACGCTGCAGGGCGTGAGGAGCGCGGCCTTCCTTCTCGGGCGCTCGGAGACGACCGCGACCTTTGCCCTTGTTCTCATTCTTTCAACGCCTTGGGCGCATCTCCTCAAGGCGATGCGGGCCTATCGTCTGCCGGTGGTGGTGGTGGTCATCCTCGGCATGACCTATCGCTACGTCTTCGTGCTGCTCACCACGGCGGCGCAGATGTTCGAGGCCCGGCAGAGCCGCATGGTCGGCCGCCTCGGCCCAGCCGATCGCCGCCGGCTGGCCACCGCAACGGCCGGTGCGCTCTTCGCCAAGGCGCTCGACATGAGCAGCGAGGTGCATCTGGCCATGATCTCGCGCGGCTATCGCGGCGAGCCGCGCCTCATCGATGATTTCCGTGTGCGGCCGCGCGACTGGGCGGCGGCCTGCGGCTTCATCGTCGTTGCCGCTCTGGCTCTGTGGATGCAGACGTGATGGACGGATCGCTTCCCCTCCCAATTTCCGAGACGCCCGTCTTCGACGTGACGGACGTGCATTACGCCTATCACGAGACGCCGGCGCTCGATGGGCTCAGCCTCACCATCGCGCAGGGGCAGCGCGTCGTGCTTCTCGGCGCCAATGGCTCGGGCAAGTCGACACTGCTGCGTCTGCTCGACGGGCTCTATTTCCCGGGCCGCGGGCGCATCGAAGCCTTTGGCGTGCCGCTCAGCGAAGACGGCTTCGCCGACGACGAGACGGCGCTTGCCTTCCGACGCCGCGTCGGCTTCGTCTTCCAGAACCCGGATGTGCAGCTCTTCAACCCGACCGTCTTCGACGAAATCGCCTTCGGGCCGCTGCAGATGGGCTGGCCCAAGGACGAAGTGCGCCGCCGTGTCGCCGCGGCGCTGGAGGAATTCGCCATCGGTCCTCTCAAGGACCGCCCGCCGCACCGCCTGTCGGGCGGCGAGAAGAAGCGCGTGGCGCTTGCTTCGGTTCTGGTGCTCGACCCGGAGGTGCTGCTCTTCGACGAGCCGACCGCCTCGCTCGATCCGAAGAGCGCCAGCCACCTCATCGATCTTCTGGTGAGGAGCCGCGGTTCGGGGCGTACGGTCGTCACCGCGACCCACGACCTCGATATCGTCGAGGACATCGCCGACCATTGCTTCGTGCTGGAATCAGGCCGCGTCATCGCCGAAGGCGCGCCGCACGACATCCTGCACGACGTCGCGCTGCTCAAGCGCGCCGGGCTCAGCCACGCCCATCTCCATCTGCACGGGGCGCATGTCGCCCACAGCCACCATCATCTGCATCGTGTTGACGCAGAGGAGGGGCTCTGACGTACCGCGCCGAACAGGATTTCGAGGAGACACGCGATGCAACGCATCACCATCACCATCGACGACGATCTGCTCGATGTGGTCGACGCGCTGACGCGCGAGCGCGGCTATGACAGCCGCTCGGAAGCCTTCCGCGACATCGTGCGCGAGGTTGCCAACCGCGAGCAGACCAAGACCTCGAACGCGCCGTGCATCGCGGTGCTTGGCTACGTCTTCGACTATGCCACGCGCGATCTGGCGCAACGGCTGACCCGCCTGCAGCACGAGCATCACGACATGTTCGCGGCCAATATGCGCGTCCCGCTCGACCACACGAGCTGCCTGGAGGTGTCGGCATTGCGCGGGCCGGCGCAGGCCGTTCAGCACGTCGCCGACGAGATCAGCACCCAGCGCGGCGTGCGTCACGCCAGCCTGCACGTCATCCCGGTCAAGATTTCGGACCACCCGCACCGCCACGACGCCGACGGCACGCCGCATCAGCACATCCAGGCGTGAGCCGGCAGGGGGCGCCTATTTCGAGAAGACGATGTCGGTCGGCGTCCAGCTGGTGCCGCCTTCGTTGCGCCGGCTGAGCAGGCGGTAGCCGCTGCCGGTGAGCGTCATGGTGGTCACCGATTTCGCCGACGCGTGGGTTTGCGCGTCGACAAAGGACATGCTCAGCGTCAGGCGTCCGCCGCTGCCGCTGCCGCTGAAACTTGCCGGTCCCTCCGAGGCGAGGCTGTTCAGCGTGCCGCTGTAGCGCCCGCCGCCGGTGGACTTGATCAGCCCGCTGATGGCGCTGGAACCGCTGGTGACAGCGCATCGCCCGCTCTGCTGCAGCGCGGTGCCGTTCTCAACCAGCGTATTGGTGATCTTGCAGAAAATGCGTTCCTCGGCAGCGCTGGCGCTCTCCTTGTAGCTGCCGTGTCCGGTCCAGCTGCCGGCCAGGCGCGACAGGATCGGGTCGGCGGCGAGCGCCGGCAGGGTGAGGGCGATGATCGCGAGGAAGGCCAGGGGCAGGGCGCGCTTCATGTTTCGGTCTCGTGCGGTTTGATGGTCCGGTGCCGGTCGAACCAGCGGGCGGCGGGTCCCCCCATCAATGCCGGCAGGACGAAGAGGTCGCCGAGGATGCCGGCAACCAGGGTGAGCGCGGCGATCTTGCCGAACAGCCCGATGGTCGGCATGCCGCTGGTCAGCGTCGTGGAGACGCCGGCGATGATGATCAGCGTCGCGCCGATGATGACGGGGCCGATGCGACGCGAGGTCTCGACCAGCCGGGCGGCAAGCGAGCCGTCATTGTCGGTGTGCAGGAAACGGTTGATGTAGTGCACGGAATCGTTGACGGCGACGCCGAAGGCGACGGTCAAGGCGATGACGGCCGTGAACTGCATGCCGCGTCCGGTGAGAAACAGCATCGATCCGACCGCCAGAATGGGCAGCATGTTGGGCAGGAATGAGACCAGCCCGAAGGACAGGCCGCCGAAGGCCAGCGCGATGACGCCGAGATTGGCGACCACCGAGAGCAGCAGGCTGGCATTGAGGATGTTGATCGTGCGGCTGCTCTCGCGGGCGTTGATGACGGTGACGCCGGTGACCGTGACGCCGTCGACGCCGGTGGTGGCGATGGCGGCCTCGACCTTGTCGACCAGCGCTGCCGACTGAGAGCTCGACATCTCGCGCGAGGTCGTGGTGATGAGCGCATTGCCGGTGGTGCCGATGAAGCGGCTCCGGGTCGTCGGGGTCACCAGGCCGAGCATCTTCTTGAGCGCCGGGCCGGCGTCGGCCGGGGCCGCGCCGTCCAGCCACTCGGCGAGGTTCCACAGCGACAGCGGCTGGCCGACGCCGTCCACCTTGGCGATGGCCTCCTGCACGGCGCGCACGCGGTTAAGCGCGGCTGGCGAGGTTGGGTCGACGCCGCCCAGCGGCACGACGATCTCCAGCGGGAAGACGCCGCCGAAGTCGCGGTCGAGCCGGCCGAGCGCCGCATTGGCCGGGTTGTTGGAGGGCAGGTCCTCGCGGAAGGAGTGCTCCGGCTTGACCGAATAGTATGCCGCGCCGAGGAGCACGAAGAGGATGAGCGAAAGCAGCGTCAGCGGCCTGGCGTAGCGCACGGTGAAACGCCCGATGCCGGCACAGGGCCCTTCCAGCACGGCCAGCAGGTTGTCGGTCTTCCTGTCCGGCCGCAGCTTCCAGAAGCGGCCGAGCGCGCGCATCAACAGGCCGTGGATGATGAGCACCAGCAGCATGCCGCCCATCGTGCCGGCGGCGCCGGAGGCGCCGAAGCCGCGCACCATGGTCACCGCGGAGATGGTCAGCGACAGGAAGGCGATGGCGGTGGTGATTGCCGAGAGCGCGCAGGCGCCGCCCAGTTCGCGCTGGGCCAGCCGCTCCGCCTCGACGACGCCGTAGCCGGCCTGGCGGTATTTGCGCCAGGCGAAGCCGAGATGCATGCCGTCGGCATAGCCGAAGATCATCACCAGCGCCGGCACGATCGTCGTCATCACCGTCACCTTGACGCCGGTGAGGCCCATGAAGCCGACCACGGCCATGGCCGCGAGGATCGCCGGCGCCGCCGCCAGGATCGAGGCGACGATCGAGCGGAAGACGATCAGGCTCATGATGGTGCCGATGAGCGCGCCGATGATTTCCAGCGACACCTGGTCGTGGCGCACGATGTCGGCGATCGAATAGCGGATCACCGGAAAGCCGGTGATGGTCGCCTTCATGTCGGAGCCGGCGAGCGTGTCCTTGGCGGCCGCCTGAATTTCGTTGACGATCTTGCGGGCGACCGACAGCGGCGCCTTGGGCTCGCTCGGCGTGACGGTGAAGGCCATCGCCGTGCCGTCGGCGGAGACGAGACGGTTGCCGAGCACCGGATGGGCGCGGATGCGCTTGAGCAGCTCCGGCGTCAGCCCGGCCGAGACGTCGCTGACCAGCGGCCCGGCATCGCCGTTGGCGTCGGGCGCCTGGCGCAGGGCGAACAGCGAATAGACGTTATCGACGCCGTCGAGAAGCTGCAGCTCGAGCTGGAAGTCCTGCAGCTTCTGGAAATTCTGCGGCGTGCCGAGGTCCTTGCCCTCGACCAGGACCAGGAGCTCGTTCTCCGGGTCGACAAATTCGTTGGTCGCCGCCACGTAGTCGCGATAGGTCTGGGTGTCGCCGGCGAAGATGTTGCGCAGGTCGTCGTTGAAACGCACCTGCGTCATGCCGAATCCGGCGAGAGCGGCGACCGCGAGCACGATGAGGAAGCCGAAGAGCGGGCGCTCATAGGCGTAATGCGCGATCCGTTCCAGGCCGAAACCGATTCCCAGTCCCTTCATGGAGCGCCCGCGTCCAGAGTCCAAAGAAATCGCCACTCCGAACCGGATTCCGGCGCGGACGCAACGGTTTTGACCGGTCCCCCGCGGCCTGTCAAACTGTGTCGGAGCCCTTGGATGAGGCGGCCAATGTGCAATTCAGTCGAATATAAGGGGCGCTGGCACAACACGCCGTCCGAGCTGGCGGAGCTTCTCGGCGGTGCCGATAAGCTGGTGTGGGCGGAAGGCGCCGGTCGCCATGCGATGGAGCTGTGCCTGTGCCCGGTCGACCTTGCCGCCACGCTGACCAACGCCGGCTTCAGCTGGACCCAGGGCGAGGACCCCATGGAGTGGCATGTGCGCAAGCGCGACGCCGTCCAATCGACACCATAGGCTTGCGCGATGGCAGCAAAAATCAGCTTTCATCATTTCGCCGACGACGGCGATATCCCCAACAACCGCCTGCCGTTGATCCTCTATGCCGGCGCCGTCGATGTCGCCGCGGGCGACCTGGCGCGCGCCTTCGAGGACCTGTTCCAAGCCAATCGCTGGGGCAACGGCTGGCGGAACGGCATCTTCCCCTTCCACCATTACCATTCGACGCGCCCACGAGGTGCTGGGCATCGCCGCCGGCTCGGCTGAGGTGCGCTTCGGCGGGGAAGGGGGCGCTACCGTCCACGCGAAAGCCGGCGATGCGGTGCTCATCCCGGCCGGCGTCGGCCACAAGCGGCTCTCCGGCTCACCGGATCTGCTGGTCATCGGTGCCTATCCGTCGTCCGCCCATGTCGACCTGATGCGCGAGGGCGCCGAGGATACCGCCGCTATCCGTGCCCGCATCGCCGCGGTGCCGCATGCCGCAGGCCGATCCGGTGCAGGGTGCCGCGGGGCCGGCGATCACCGCGTGGCGGTCGTAGCGCGCGCGGATCGAAGCGTCCGCGGAAGCGTGTACCGCGCTGCAGAACCGGGACCTACGAGCAGTGTGGGCCCCGGATCTGCAGCGCACCGTTCACACGCTGCGCTGCGTCCGGGGAACGGTGTTGAGTTGCAGCGGCGTGCCACAAGCCGAAACCTCATGAAAAGGGGGCCGGCGTTGCCGCCGGCCCCTCAATAGTCGCAGCGTCTCCGCAATGGCGACGACTAGATGCCGAGGTTGGCCTTCCAGTAGGCCTTGATCGCGGCGATCGTGTTCGGCGGCAGCGGCCCGAAGGCGATGTCGGTCGCCATCTTCTGGCCCTTCTCGAACCCCCAGTCGAAGAAGCTGGTCACTTCCTGGTTGGTCGTCTTGTCGGCGGCCTTGCGCAGGATCTGCCAGGTGCAGCCGGAGATCGGCCAGGTGTCGTCGCCGGGCTGATCGGTGAGGATCACGTAGAAGTCCTTGGCCTTGGTGAAGTCCACGTGCGAGGCGGCGGCCTGGAAGCCCTTCAGGCTCGGGCTCACGACCTTGCCGGCGCTGTTGATCAAGCGGGCATAGTCGAGCTTGTTCTGCAGGATGTAGGCGTATTCCACATAGCCGATCGAGCCCTTGAGGCGCTGCACATAGGCCGAAACGCCTTCATTGCCCTTGCCGCCCAGGCCGGTTGGCCAGTTCAGCGCGGTGTTGGCCCCGACCTTCGCCTTCCACTCGGGGCTGACCTTGGACAGGTAGTCGGCGAAGGTGAAGGTCGTGCCCGAGCCGTCGGAGCGGTGGACGACAGCGATCGCCAGGTCGGGCAGTTTCACGCCGGGATTGAGCTTGGCGATGGCCGCATCGTTCCACTTGGTGATCTTGCCGAGGTAGATGTCCGCGACGATCGGGCCCGATAGAACAAGCTCGCCGGCCTTGATGCCGGGCAGGTTGTAGACCAGGTCTTCGCCGGCAATGGCCGTGGGGAACTGGACCAGCCCGTTCTTGGCAAGCGTGTCGGGCGTTAGCGGCATGTCGCTGGCGCCGAACGCAACGACACCGCCCTCGATCTGCTTGATGCCGCCGCCCGAACCGATCGACGCATAGTTCACGTCGTTGCCGGTCTTCGTCTTGTAGGCGGCCGCCCATTTGGCGACCAGCGGATAGACCCAGGTGCTGCCGGCGCCGGTGACGGTATAGGCGTAGGCGGAACTGCTCAGGCCGATGCCAGCCATCCCGATGATGGCAGCGGCGAGCGCAGCTTTCCCGAAGATACGACGGGTTGGGTTCATGAAGGAGCCTCCGAGAGGTGTAGGAAATGTCGCCCCATCCCGTGTGCTGCGAGAGACGGCCAAGCCCTCTCCCGAAGCCCGCCTGCCCAATAAAGAGGGCCCATTACGGTTGGATGACACTCCGGTGGACTTTTGATGACGCTCCCGGGCGCCCGGCGGGGAACGGCCTTATGCCTTCTCGCTCGCCATCGGCTTCAGCGCCGCCATGACGTCGGTGAGACGCGGCGGCACGCCGTTGATGAAGGGCAGCGGCCGGCAGACCTCGATGGCGGCGATGCCGACGCGGGCGGTCAAGAGCCCGTTGACCACGCCCTCGCCGAGGCGGGCGGAAAGCCGCGCGGCGATGCCGGTGCCGAGCACCTGCTGGACCAGCAAATCGCCGGCCGCCATGCCGCCGGTGACGGCGAGATGGGTGAGCGTCGCTTTGGCCAGGCGGAAGAAGCCGATGGTGCCCGGCCGGCCGCCATAGAGCGTGGCGATGCGGCGGATGAGGCGCACAACCTCGGCGCCAACGAAGAGGAGGTCGACCAGGGCGCGCGGTGAAATGGCTGTGACCAGCGCCACGCGTTTGGCTGAATTCATCACCATGCGGTGGGCGTTGGAATCGAAGGCAAGCAGCAACTCGCTCTCGGCAAGACCGATCAGGTCGCGGCCGTCGATGATCTCCTTGCGGTGGCCGGCGAGCGCCGTCCGTCCGCGCGCCGTCTCCGGTCGCCGCTTGTAGAGCTGCTCGATCTCGTCGAGCACGGAAAGCGCCGCCTCGCGGTCGTCGTCAGCGGCCGCCGTGACGGCACGGGCGTGGATGGCATTGATGCGTCTGAGGCGGAGCAGCGCGACGATCTCGCGAACGACCAGCACCAGCAGCGCCAGTCCGGCAAGTGCGACCAGCGCCAGCGCCAGCCAACCCAGCCAGTCGTTGCGGGCGAAGAGGTCGCGCACCAGCCGGTCGATGGCGAGCCCCAAGGCGAGCGAAGCAAGGCCGCCAAGAGCGGCGGTGAGCAGGCCCAGCCAATGACCGCGCCGCTTGCGGCTAACCGCCGCCGGCACCATTGCGGCAGCCGGCGCCGGCTCGTCCGGCGGGTAGAGCTCGTCGGGCTCGTAGCGCACCTCGTCGAGGGTGAAGGCGGTCGGGCGTCTCATGCCAGCCGGTCTCCGAGGAGGAATTCCAGCGCCCGGTCGAGCCGTATATGCGGCAGCGACAGGGTGAGGCCCTTCGCTGTCTTCTCCAGCTTCGGCGGGCGGAAGCGGGCGAAGCGCACCGTCGGGCTGCTGCCGCCTTCAAAAACCGATTCCGGATCGTCCGGCAAGTCGCCGGGAAACCACGCAATTTCGGTGCGGCCGTCGAACACCTTGCCGTCCACGGTCTCGCCCGGCTGGGGGGTGCCGATGATGGTCGGCAGCGATTCCCCGGCCTTGGTCACCGTCGCCTCGCGGGTGGCGCGTACGGATGCCAGAGCCAGCACCTCGACGCGGGCACCGGCAAAGCGGGCGCGCTCGCTGGCGCGGCTGACCAGCCGGCCGAGGATCGCCTCCAGCCGGTCGTGGTCGCCGTGGTGAAGCTGGTCGGCCTTGGTGGCGGCAAACAGGATGCGGTCGATGCGGCGGCTGACCAGTCCGCTCAGCCAGTTGGTGCGGCCGAGGCGGAAGGAGCCGAGGATGGCGGCAAGCGCCGCCTCGAGGTCGGCGATGGCGACCGGTCCGGCATTCAAGGCGGCCAGCGCATCGACCATCACGATCTGGCGGTCGAGGCGGGCGAAGTGGTCGCGGAAGAAGGGGCGCACCACGGCGTTGCGGTAGGCCTGGTAGCGCCGCGCCATCATCTGGGCCAACGATCCCGCCGGTCCTTCGTCGTCGCCGGTGAGGCTCAGCGGCGTGAAGGTGAGCGCCGGCGAATTGTCGAGGTCGCCAGGCATCAGAAAGCGGCCGGGCGGCTGGGTGGAGAGCAGGCGCCGGTCGGCACGGCATTGGGTGAGATAGCCGGTGAACACCTCGGCCAGCTCGCGGGCCAGCGTCTCGTCTGCGGGCGCGTTGGGGTCGACCTCGGCCAACCGCTTCAGCCACGGTCCGGCATGGTCGCGGTGGCCGTCGCGGTGGGCGGCGGCGAGCGACTCGCGCGACCAGTCCTTGTAGCTCTTGGAAAGCAGCGGCAGGTCGAGCAGCCATTCGCCGGGATAGTCGACGATGTCGATGTGCAGGCGGCCGCTGCCCAGCGTGCGCGTCAGGAACGACGCCAATTCGTAGGCGAGCGTCAGGCGCAGCTCGCTGATCTGGCGGGTCGAATCGGGCCACAGGCGCTCCTCGACCAGCGCGTTGACGTGGCGCTCGTAGTCGAAGCGGGGCACCGCGTCGTCGGGCTGCGGCTCGAGCCGGGCGCCGGCGACACGGCCGCTGGCATAGGCCCTGAACACGGGCAAACGCCCGCCGTGGACCAGGTTGTGGACGAGCGCGGCGATGAACACCGTCTTGCCCGCCCGTGCCAGCCCGGTGACGCCCAGGCGCACGCTCGGCGTCACCATGCCGGTGGCCCGGTCGGCGAGGTTGGCCAATGCCAGACGGGTCTCGTCGGTGATCGTCGTCAGCTGCACGAACCGGCTCCACGGTGGTCCGGGCCAGATGTAGGCGTCCGGGCCGCCCGGCGAAAGGCCGTCTCTGCTTCGCGCCCCGTGCGATCCCATCCAAACCGGGCGGCGGCGCTCGTGCCGCCGCCCGTTCTTCCCTGCTCCTAGTGCTGGATCAGCAGGTCAACGAAGACCCACGCGATCGCGCCGGCGACCGCGATCCAGAATGCCCAGCGGACGATCCGTTCCACGCGGTCGAAACGATTGTCTGCCGGTTTGGGTGAGATCGGGTTGCCCGGGATTACTTCCTTGTCGGTCATGTCTTTCTCCTGAGGCCACGTCGCTCAGACGCATGCCGGCGCGCGCCGGCTGCGTTTCCGCAGCGACTTGTTGGGGGAAACCGCCGGAGGTTCGGCGGCGGTTGTTCAGGAGAGGAGAGGCGGTCCCCGCGCCACATAGGGCGGAGAGAGATGGGCCGTCGGGCGCCCCGACGCATGGCCGTCGGCCGCGCGCCACGGCCGCGGTGGCACGACGAGCGCCACGGCGGACAGGAGTGCTGGGGACGCGGCGGCCGGTCGTTGCTCGGGTGGCGCCGGCTTGGCGACTTCAACCGGCGCCAGCGGCAGGATCGTGCGAGCCGGCGTCAAATCGGCCGAAGAGACGGTCACCGGCCCGTGCCCGATGGGCGTCACCGGCAGGAAAGCACCGGCCATGCCCTCGACCGCGCCCTGCCATCCGAAGAGGAGCAGCGCCAGAAGTGCTGCGGCGTGCGCCAGGCGGGAGGGGATGAGGCGGGCGACGGAGATCATGACGGCACAGTCCAGCGGGGCAACCGGCGAAAGGCTCTACGCCTCGCGGCCGACATCGCGCGGGCTGATGAAGGCGGTGAGCCGCCCGCTGTCCTCGGTTATCGCCTGCCAGCTGTCGGCGTCGAACTCGATCACCGCCAGCGCGCCGGTCGGGTATTTCGCCTCCAGGTGCTCCAGGGCGTCCCGCCGGCCGCTGCCGATCAGCTCGACCGCGGTGAGTTGGACGCGCGGATTGTGGCCGATCACCATCAGCCGGTCGGCGTCGCCGCCCTTGGCCGCGATGATCCCGCGATAATCCAGCTCGGGTCCCGAATAGAGCTCCTCGAGGAAGTCGATCGGGCAATCACAGTGGTTGTGCTCCTGCAGCAGGGCCAGCGTGTCGCGCGTGCGGCGGGCCGGCGAACACAGGATGCGGTCGGGGTGCAAGTCGCGGGCGACCATGGTCTCGGCCATGTTGATGGCGTCTTGCTGGCCGCGCGGTGCCAATGCGCGGTCGCGGTCGGCGAGGCCGGGCTCGGCCCACGACGATTTGAAATGGCGCAGGAGCAACAGGCGCTTCATGGGCGGCAGTGTAGTCCTCGACGGACGACCAACAAACCGAAACGCCCGCGACATAAGTCACGGGCGTTTGCGGAGATCAGGCTGTCAGGCAATCGGCCTCAAAGGTTGCACCAGTGCCAGTAGCTGTCGAAGCCCTTGAACTGGCCGGCATGCGGCCCGGACCACTGGAAGGACCGGTATTTGGCGGCGCAGGCATTCATCCAGTTGGGATCGCCGTAGCCGGGAGGGGGCGGACCCGGATCGTAGACCGGGGCCACGGGCGCAGGCGCCGGCCTGCTTCCCATGCAGTCCCAATAGGCCTGCTGGTAGACTTCCTTGCGCTTCTCCTGGTTGGCGACGCCACCGACAACCGCGCCGCCGACGCCGCCGATGGCCGCTCCGGTGCCGGCATTGCCGCCGGTCGAGCCGGCGATCAACCCACCGCCGATGGCTCCCAGAAGGCCTCCGACGACGGCACCCTGGCCCGTCGGGGCATAGGCATCGGCCTGCTGCCGGGCGTAGGCGCGGCACTGATAGTCGGATGCGGCGAGGGCGTTCCCCGCGAACAGGGTGACACCGGCCAATGCCGTCGCCGCCATCAAAAGCTTCTTCATCTTGCAACTCCTCGATTGCACGCCCGCCGCACCTTGGCGCCGCGCGTCAAACGTCTCCACCGTCGAAGCCGGGAATTGCGGTCAAAACTGGGCGCTGCCCGGTCCGGATGGCTCGCCCTATAGATAGGTGTCCGCCGATGAACGGCCTGTGAACGGTGTCACATCGGAAATCCGTCAAATTTCATGCCGGGCGCCAAGGCTTCGGCAAGGTTTGCCGGGCGGCTTCAGGCGGGGTCGCGGTGAGGCACGAGGTCGGTCAGCGAATCGATCACGAAGTCGGGCCGCATCGCCAGGCACGCTGCGGCATTGCCGTAGCCGTAGCTTGCCCAGCAGCAGGCAATGCCCGCCGCCTGCGCGAAGGCGATGTCGGCGGCGGTGTCGCCGACCATCAGACAGGCGCCGGGGTCGAGATCGTCGAACAGCGGCCGCACGCGCTGGTGAAACGCCTGCGGGTCGGGTTTCAGCGGCACGCCCGGGTCGTCGGCGAGCACCGCGTGCATCTTGTCGAGAAGGCCGAAGCGCGCCAGCGCGGCTTCCAGTGCGGCGCGCCCCTTGTTGCTCATCACGACGACCGCCCGGCCGTCATGATGCAGGGCCGCAATCGTTTCGCGGACGCCGTCGTAGAGCGTCGTCATCTCGCGATCGATGTCGGGATAGAGCGCGCGATAGCGTGCGACGCACGCGGCGATCTCGGCGCGCGTGAGGCCTGGTGCCAGCGCGGCGACGGCCACGTCCAGCGGCGCGCCGCTGCCGATGACCGCATCGGCGTCTGCCTCGCCAACGGTCGTGCCATGTTCCTGTACGGCGCGCACCAGGCAGGCGCGGGCGGCCGGCCGCGTGGCGGCGATCGTCCCGTCGAAATCGAACAGATAGACTCGGAATCCTTTGCGGCGGGCGTCCGTTGCGCCCACGGCCATGCCTCAGTCGTCCCGGTAGACCCGCTCGCGGCGCTCGTGGCGCTCCTGGGCCTCGATGGAGAGCGTGGCGATCGGCCTTGCGTCGAGCCGCTTCAGGCTGATCGGCTCGCCGGTCTCCTCGCAATAGCCGTAGGTGCCGTCCTCGATACGCCCCAGAGCCGAATCGATCTTGGCGATCAACTTGCGCTGGCGGTCGCGCGCCCTCAACTCGATGGCGCGGTCGGTCTCGGACGACGCGCGGTCGGCGAGGTCGGAGTGGTTCTGGTTCTCGTCCTGCAGATGCTGGAGCGTCTCCCGCGCCTCGCGCAGGATCTCTTCCTTCCATGCCAGCAGCTTCTGGCGGAAATACTCGCGCTGGCGTTCGTTCATGAACTCTTCGCTGTCGGTGGGACGGTACTCGTCAACGCGCGCACGCGGCATGCAAAGACCCTCATATCTGCTGCAATGCGCGCGGAATATAGCGGCGTAAATCATTCCGGACAATAACTGTCCGTTGACACTCCCGTGACGTTCGCGCAGATCGCGAAACGGCAGGATTTCAGCCGTTTTTGGCGTCAGGTCGAACGCCGCGTGGTGATCTCGTCGAGCAGGCGGGCCATCTCGCGCTCAAGGTCGCTGACCTTGTTGGCGGTCCCGACGGGTGCCGTCTCCCCCTCCATGGCTGTCTCGGGGGCCTCCATGTCGCCGAGATCGAGCGCGGATTGGCGGGCGGCTTCGGCGGCTTCCTGTTCGGCTTCGGCAAAGGTTGCCGGCGGCGGCGTTTCCGGTTCTGGCGAAGGCGCGGGCGGCGCGGCATCCGCGGTCATCACCTCGGAGAGGAGCAATTCGGCCGCCGGCTCTTCCGCTACGTTCGGCGGCGTCGGCTCGTATCCCGCCGTCGGCTCCTGCGGCTGCAACCGGGTCGGGCGCTGCGGTTCGACAAAGGTTGCGGTTGCAACCGGCGCGGCTGCCGGCGCGTCTTCGATGGTGGCCGCGGGCGCCTGCAGCGGCTGCACCGGGCGAACCTCGGCCCGCCCACTACGGAAGGCGGCCGGACGCGGGGCGCTGCGGGCTACGGGGAAGGGGATCGGTGCGTCAGCCGAGGGCTCGCCCGTGCCGGCCGCCTCCTCGGCTGGCTGGACATCCGTCTCGGCTGCCGGCGGCGGCTCGATCGGGGTCTGCAGCGCCGCACGCGCGGCGGCCAGCTGAGCAGCCTGCTGGGGGCCGCGCTGGCGGACGCGGTGGATGGTGCCCTCGACGACGACGTCGCTGGGGCCGCCGATCAGCAGCAGATGCTCGACATTGTC
Organism: uncultured Alphaproteobacteria bacterium; assembly: GCA_963762605.1. Classification (GTDB taxonomy): domain Bacteria; phylum Pseudomonadota; class Alphaproteobacteria; order Rhizobiales; family Kaistiaceae; genus CAVSRC01. The sequence goes on from CAVXLJ010000018.1 coordinate 160,085, forward strand.
GCGCCGCACCAGGACCAGCCGGCGGCGGCGATCAACCGGCAGGGCATCGATCATGGCCAGCCGCGGCACCCGTCCGCGGCCAATTCCGCCGATATGGACGCGGGAATAGCGCCGCACGAACCACCAGACAGCGCCGATCAGGGCAAGGACGATGACGACGGTGAGCAGAAACTGCGCTACCACCGCACCCCATTCTCCGAAGATCGGTACCAGCATATCCCGCATTTCTCGCCTCCTGCCGTTTCATGCGGTTCCGCGGCGAACATGGCGGATCGGTGATCGGCGACCGGGCGACGAATCACCGGGATTGAAGACTTTTCCGGTGAACCGGCGTCCAATGCAAGGGTTGCCGCCGCTTCACGCGTTTGGTGGCCCGGCCTTCGTCCGCCGCTTGTCGACGACGGCCGCAATTGAATTCTGGCACTTTCCCCACCATCCTCGCACACGAGGCGTTAACATTGATTCTCCGCACGCATCCACCGCAATCGGCAAAGACAGGAGGCGATGAGCGGCCGGCATGAGTGATCGCGCCACGCAACCGGTCCGCGCCGAGCCGCTGGTCGACCGTCCCGGCCGCATCACCGGCGCCGGGCGGCTGATCATCCTCGCCTTCGGGCTGGTCGGTGTCTCCATCGGCCTGACGCTGATGGCGCCGGACCGGGCGCAGCCCTTCGTGCTCGGCCTGCTCGCCATTCTCGCCGTCATCGGGGTGATCACGCTGCTGGCCGGTGCCATCGGGCTGGTGCGCTTCGGCGGCCGGGGGGCAAGCGACGATCTCGGCAAGCTGTTCGCCGATGCCATGGCCGAGGGCGTGCTGATCACCGGCCGCGACGGCAGCATCGTCTATGCCAATCGCGCCTATGCCGATCTGATCGGCGCCACGGACGCCAGTGAGGCGCGCGCGCTGGAGCGCGTCATGGTCGGCAATCCGGAGGCGGCGGAAGCGCTCTACCGCCTTGCCCAGGAGTTGCGCGAAGGCCGCGCGGGAACGGAAGAGGTGCGCATGCTGGCGCCGCTTTCCGGCGGCGAGGGCAGCGGCGCCCACTGGTACCGCATCGCCGCCAGGCCACTGCCGGCCGCCAGCAAGCGCAAGGCGCTGACCGCCTGGACGCTGACCGACATTTCCGCCGAGCGTGCCCGCCAGGAGGCGATGTTCCAGCAGCTCCAGCATGCCATCGACTATCTCGACCATGCGCCGGCCGGCTTCTTCTCGGCCGAGCCCGACGGGCGCATCGTCTACATGAACGCGACGCTGGCCGAATGGCTGGGCATCGATCTGGCCCGTTTCGACGCCGGCGCGCTCAAGCTCACCGACATCGTCCAGGGCGACGGCATCGCGCTGCTTGCCGCGCCGCCGGCCGACGACGAGATGCGCAACCGCACCGCGCTCATCGACCTCGACCTGCAGCGTGCCAACGGCCAGAGCCTGCCGGTGCGCCTGCTGCACCGGGTGCCGGTGACCGTCGACGGGGCGCCGGGCGCCACCCGCACGGTGGTGCTCAACCGCTCGCCCGGCGAGGAAGTGTCGGAGGCGCTGCGCGCGGCCGAGGTGCGCTTCGCCCGCTTCTTCAACAACACGCCGATCGCCATTGCGGCGATCGACCGCCGCGGTCGCATCGGGCGCACCAATGCGCCCTTCCTGCGCATGTTCCCCGGTGTGCGCCCCGACGCCACGCGCGCGCTCACCGATCTGGTCGCCGATCAGGACAAGCCCAACCTGTCGGCCGCGCTGGCATCCGCCGCGGAGGGCGCCGGCGTGGTGCCGGCGATCGACGCGACGCTGGCCGGCGAGGGCCAGCGCTCGGGCCGCTTCTTCATCAATCCGGTCGCCGAAGGCGCCGGCGGCAGCGAGATGGTGATCGTCAACGTCATCGACATCACCGAGCAGCGGGCGCTGGAGCATCAGGTGCGCCAGCAGCAGAAGATGGAATCGGTCGGCCAGCTCGCCGGCGGCATCGCGCACGATTTCAACAACGTGCTGACCGCCATCATCGGCTTCTCCGACCTGCTCCTGGCCAACCATCGGCCGAGCGACCCGTCCTTCCAGGACATCATGAACATCAAGCAGAACGCCAACCGGGCCGCCGGCCTGGTGCGCCAGCTGCTTGCCTTCTCGCGCCGCCAGACGCTCAGGCCCCAGGTGCTCACTCTGTCGGACACGCTCTCCGACCTGTCGATGCTCTTGCAGCGGCTGCTTGGCGAGAGCGTGAAACTGGAGCTGGTCCACGGCCGCGACCTGTGGCCGGTCAAGTTCGACCTCAACCAGTTCGAACAGGTGATCGTCAATCTCGCCGTCAACGGCCGCGATGCCATGCCCAAGGGCGGCACCATGAGCATCCGCACCCGCAACCTGCCGGGGAGGGAAGTCGCGGCCTTCGGCTACAGCCCACTGCCGCAAGTCGATTACGTCATGATCGAGGTCGAGGACACCGGCAGCGGCATGAGCCCGGAGGTGCAGGCCAAGATCTTCGAGCCGTTCTTCTCGACCAAGGACGTCGGCAAGGGCACGGGCCTGGGCCTGTCGACCGTCTACGGCATCGTCAAGCAGACCGGCGGCCACGTCTACTTCACCAGCGAGGTCGGCAAGGGCACGACCTTCCGCATCTTCGTGCCGCGCTACGTGCCGGCCGAGGGCGAGGTCGTCGCCGGCCAGGTCGAGGTTGCCGCCGAGATCACCGATCTCACCGGTACGGCGTCGATCCTCCTGGTCGAGGACGAGGAGGCGGTGCGCGCCTTCGCGGCCCGTGCGCTCACCTCGCGCGGCTACAAGGTGTCGGAGGCGGCTTCCGGCATCGAGGCGCTGGAGGTGATGAAGGAGGTCGGCGGCGATATCGACCTGGTCGTCTCCGACGTGGTCATGCCCGAGCTCGACGGCCCCTCGCTCCTGAAGGAGCTGCGCAAGACGCGGCCGGACCTGAAGATCATCTTCGTCTCCGGCTATGCCGAGGAGGCCTTCCGCAAGAATCTTCCCGAGAACGAGAAGTTCCACTTCCTGCCCAAGCCCTTCTCGCTGAAGCAGCTCGCCGTGGCGGTCAAGGAGACGCTGGGAAGGTAGGGCTCGTTACGTCGCCCCTCGCGCCTCTTCACCTCTCCCGCCCGAAGTCGGATCTATCCGACTTCGGTACTCTTTGATGCCGAACTCGGGTGAACCCGAGTTCGGCGGGGAGAGGTCGCGCCGAAGGCGCGGGTGAGGGGGAAGAAGCCCCAAGCCGCTCGGGCCCACCAAGAGCATGCTCCCGACCCAAGCCGTTCGTCCCCGCCTCCGAGCGGGGACCCAGGCCGGAATAACCCTGGTCCGCAGTGCCTGATGTCAGTCTCGCCTTCATGCCCGATCGGGGCCGGGCATGAACGGTGCTTGGGGCAAGGCGGTGCCCCACGCTCCCGTGTCTTCCCGGCGGGGCCTGCCCCCGACCTGATCGGGGGCCGGAATCGACGCGGCGCCCTTTCACGCCCGCTCAAGATAGCGCCGCAGTTCCCGTTCGAATTCGGGGAAGTAGCGCGCGATCACGGTCACGTCGAAGCGGCCGAGGATCAACTCCTTGGGCTCGCGGTCGAGCAGGAAGCGGAACGCCGCCTCGACGACAGCCACCGGCGTCGCCTTGCCGGCGGCGAGGCGCTCGTATGTCTCCCGGGTCATGGTCACATGGTGACGGGTCTCTCCGCCGCCGCCCTCGGAGACGACCACGTCGAATGCGAGCGGGTCATCGCCGCTGGTGTGGATGACTTGGATCATGGTGCTTCCCTTCGCAAGCCGGCCTGCGGCCAGCCCAAAGGGAAGGGCAGCGCGCCGTGGCGGTCAAGGAGGGGATGGGGCGCTAGCGGCCTTCAAGGCATGGGAGCTTCGCCGCGGGGCGGCGTCTTGCCCTGCCAGTCGGCGCCCTGCAATGCTGGGTCGGCGTATTGGCCGATGGCGGGCCGGTAGCCGCCATAGTCGCGGTTGCGCCGTTCCGGATCGAGATGGGGGCTGTCGGGCGCGATCCAGACGAACCTCGCCCGGGCCTCGGGCGTCGGCGGTTCTTCGACCGGTTTCAGCGCCTCGAAGTTGGGCCTCTCCGGCAGCTCGCCGGCGTGGGCAGCGCCGATCGTGCTGCCGGCATCGGCCTTCGCGACCATGCGGGCATAGGCGGTGAAATGCTTGTCCCTGTACATGCTGGGCCTCCTTTGTTGCGTGCGGGCGCCACGCCGCGTTCCAACCCCGGCAGACGGCGAAGGTTCCCGACAGGCGGCGCGTCAGCGCGAGCACTTCCGTCGCCGCTCACGACCACAAGAGGTAGCGCCGCAGCTCCGGTTCGAACTTCGGGAAATAGGGCGCAATCACCGTCAGGTCGAAGCGGCCGAGGATCGATTCCTTCGGCGCGCGGTCGTGCAGGAAGCGGAACGCCGGCCCCGTCGTTCGAACGTCTCCCGCGCGACCGTCACATGGTGGGGGCTCACGCCCGCCGGAAGCCTGCGTTGACACAAATCTCATATTGTATGATGGTTGCTCCGCCGATCAGGGCGACGATCGGCAAGCGCTATGGCGACGGCGCGCGCGTAGATGAGGGAAGATCCCGCCATCAGTCCGTCGCCAATTCACCAGCACAAAACATATCGGAGGACATCCATGCGCTATGCAAGTGGAGTTGCCGCCGCAATTGCGGCCGGCCTTACCTTGAACGTCGCCGCCTTTTCGCCGGCGCTTGCTGCCGACAAGCCGACGCTCGCGTTCGTCGCCAACGTCGCGTCTGACTTCTGGAAGGCGGCCGAGGCCGGCATGAGGAAAGCCCAGACCGAGCTGCCGAACTACAATCTCGAATTCAAATACCCGGCTCAGGGAACCACCGCTGACCAGCAGCGCCTGTTCGAGGATCTGGTGTCCTCCGGCGTCAAGGCGATCATCGCCTCGGTCGTTGATCCCAAGGCGACTGACCTGATCAACAAGATCGCCGCGCAGACGGACTTCTTCACCACCGATTCGGACGCGCCGCAGTCGAACCGCATCGCCTATGTCGGCTCGTCCAACGTGCTGGCCGGCAAGCAGGCCGCGGATATCGCCAAGAAGGCGATGCCCAACGGCGCCAAGTGCATGGGCTTCGTCGGTCTGCTCGATGCCGCCAACTACAAGGAGCGCGCCCAGGGCTTCGTCGAAGGGCTGAAGGGCACCAAGATAACGCTCGTCGATACGCGGGCCGACGGCGGCGACCAGACCAAGGCCAAGAGCAATGTCGAGGATGTGCTGACGGCCGATCCCTCCATCAACTGCATGGTCGGCTTCTATTCCTACAATACGCCGCAGATCTATCAGGCGCTCAAGGAATCCGGCAAGCTCGGTCAGATCACGGTAGTCGGCTTCGACGATGATCCGATCACGCTCGGCGGCGTCGCGGACGGCAGCATCGCCGGCACCGTGGTGCAGCAGCCGTTCGAATGGGCCTATCAGGGCTTCAAGATGATGGCGGCCTATGTCGGCGGCGACAAGTCGGTGATCCCGGCCAATGGGCTCGACATCGTGCCGACCAAGATCCTCTACAAGGCTGATATCCCGGCCTATGAGGCCAATCTCAAGGCAATGGCTTCCGGCAAGTGAACCAAACGGCCCGACCTCGCTCGAGGTCGGGCCATCCCATCCCCGGCTTGCTCATCGCTTGTGCGGCCGCTCGCGGCATGCCTACTCTTGATCCGAGATGACCAGTCCTGTCGCTGTTCCGGCCCCAGAGGCGCCGGCTCCGTTGCTGACCTTGACGGGTGTCCGCAAGGTCTACCCGGGCGTTGTCGCACTCGCCGGACTTTCCATGGACGTCCGTCCGGGCGAGGTGGTCGGGCTCGTCGGCGAAAACGGCGCCGGCAAGTCGACGCTCATGAAGATCCTGGGCGGCATCATCGAGCCCACTGAAGGCACCATCACCGTCGATGGCAGCCAACGGTCGGCGCTCAGCGTTGCCGACAGCCTCGCGGCCGGCATTGCCTTCGTTCATCAGGAACTCAACCTTTTCGGCAATCTCGACGTCGCCTCCAATATCTATATCGGCCGCGAGCCGCTGCGGGGCGGCCCTTTGCGCCTCGTCGACAGCAACAAGCTGCGCCGCATGGTGCAGCCACTGCTTGACCGCGTCGGCGCCAATTTCGGGCCGAACACGCCCGTCAGCCAGCTGTCGCTCGCCCAGCAGCAGATGGTCGAGATCGCCAAGGCGCTGTCACTCGACGCTCGCCTCGTGATCCTTGACGAGCCGACATCGAGCCTGCCGCCGGCTGAGACCGAAAAGCTGCTCAGCATCATCGCCGGCCTCAAGGCGGAGGGCATCGCCGTCATCTTCATCTCGCACCGCCTCAACGAGGTCGAGCGCGCCGCCGACCGCGTCGTCGTGCTGCGCGACGGCCAACTCATCGGCACCCTCGGCAAGGACGAGATCGAGCACGACCGCATGGTCAAGATGATGATCGGGCGCGATCTCAAGGTGCAGTTTGTCGCTCCCCACGTCGCGCAGAAAGAGGTTGTGCTGGAATTGCGCAACCTGCGCACCACCAGCCACCCGCGCACGACCGTCAATCTCGAGCTGCGACGTGGCGAGATACTGGGTCTTGCCGGCCTCGTCGGCTCTGGTCGCACCGAGCTCGCGCGAGCCATCTTCGGCATCGATCCGATCCTTGGCGGCGAGCTGCTGTTCGAGGGCGCGCGGTTTCGCCCGCGCGTCGCCAGCGACGCGGTGCGGCGCGGCATCTTTCTCGCGCCGGAGGACCGGAAAAGTTCCGGGCTGCTTCTCGATTTCCCCATCGCGCAGAACATTTCGCTGCCGAACATGGCGGCCCATTCCCGCGCCTTCATGGTGACGCCGGCTCGCGAGATCGCGACCGCCGAGACTCAGCGCCTCAACCTCGACATCAAGGTGACCAAGGTCAGCGAGCGCACTGATTCGCTGTCGGGCGGCAATCAGCAGAAAGTCGTCCTGGCGAAATGGCTGGCGATGAGCCCCAAGGTCATGATTTTCGACGAGCCGACACGCGGCATCGATGTCGGCGCCAAGGCGGAAATCTATCGCCTGATGCGCGATCTGGCAGACAACGGCGTTGCGGTGCTGATGATTTCCAGTGACATGGAAGAGGTGATCGGCGTCTCGGATCGCATTGCGGTGATGCACGAGGGCCGGATTGCCGACATTCTCGACCGCGATCGGTTCAGCGAAGAAAACGTGCTGCTGCTGGCAGTCGGCAAGACCATCGCGGCGGAGGCGAGCCCATGAGCGACCGTCGTGCCGTGACGCAGCCAATCGCACCAAATCCACGGGGAAACTCGAATGAATAAGAAGGATCTGGGCCTGCTGGTCCTGATCGTGGTGGTCGGCGCTGTGGTCGCGCTGATCAACCCACGCTTCCTGTTGCCGATCAACATCGCCAATACCGCCAACCAGGTTGGCATGTTCGGCATCTCTGCGCTTGGCCAGGCCGTCGTCATCCTGACCGCCGGAATCGAACTCTCGGTCGGCTCGATGATCGCCCTCATCGGCGTGCTGTTCGTCGATTTCATCGCCAATCGGGCCATTCCCTGGCCGCTGGCAATTGCCATGATGCTGGTTCTCGGCGCGGCCATCGGCGCGATTCACGGGACGCTCATCACCAAGCTCAGGATGCAGCCCTTCGTGGTGACGCTATGCGGGCTGCTGATCTATCGCGGCCTTGCCCGTTTCTATACCCAGGACGCTACTGCGGGCTTTGCTTTCGGGCAGAGCTTTCCGACCCTCGAGGCGATCACCACCGGGCGCTTGTTCGGGGTGCCGGCTCCATTCATCGCCATGGTCATTGTTACCGCGATCACCTGGGTCATCGTGCACCGATCGGTCTTCGGCCGCTATCTCTACGCCATCGGCAAGAACGAGGAGGCGGCGCGATATTCCGGCATCAACACCCACATCGTGATCATCGCCGCTTATGTCATCTGCCAGATCCTGACGGTGATCGCGGCGATCTATTTCGCCATGTACACGCGCTCCATCGCTCCCTCCACGCAGGGAACCTTCTACGAGCTCTATGCCATCGCGGCGGCGGTGCTGGGAGGCTTCTCGCTGTTCGGCGGCGAGGGCTCGGTGATCGGCGCGATCCTCGGCGTGGTGCTGCTGCAAGAGCTGCAGAACCTGGTCAACCTGCTCGGCATTCCTTCTTCCCTCAACTTCTCCGTGATGGGCGGCGTGATCATCCTGGGCGTGATTGTCGATCAGCAGTGGGGGCTATACCGCGAGCGACGGCGCGCGCGCGAGGTTGCGCGGCTCCCACGGAGTGGTCCGGAGGCAATGTCGGCCTAGGGTTGGTCGTGGCGGCAGCGGGAGCGTGGCCGGCTTCTGCCGGCGTGTGACGCCGATCACTTGGCAGTCGCCGGCGAACCGGTCAGCCTTGTCGGGCGCGACCGGTCGTGGGGGCGGATGGCGGTCGCATGGAGGCCAAGATGAAAAGCATGCGCATCCTGCCCTTAGTTCTCACCGCAAGCGTCCTCTGCGCGGCCGCCGCTCAGGCCGCCGCCATCTCGCTCAACGTCAAACTCGGCCTGTGGGAGGTGACCTCCACCGGCACCACCAGCGGCGCGCCGCCGGTTCCGGCCGCGGCGCTCGCCAGCCTGTCCCCGGCGCAGAAGGCCAAGATACAAGCCGCCATGGCGGCGGCGATGGCCTCGGCCAACAAGCCGCACACATACAAGTCGTGCGTCACCGCCGAGAGCATCCAGCGCGGCCTCAATCCGGATCCGCAACTGGCCAACGGCTGCACGCAGACCGTGGTTTCAAGCTCGCCGACCGATATGGAAGTCCGGATCGTCTGCACCGGCCGTCACCAGATGTCCGGCACGGTCCATTTCCAGGCGTCGAGCCCGGAGGCGATGAGCGGCACGGTGGACATGGCCCTCACGGAAGGCGGCAAGGTGATGAAGGTCAGCCGCCAGATCACGAGCAAATGGGTGTCTGCCGATTGCGGCACTGTGAAGCCCTGAGGGCCGGCGCCGGGCACAAACGGAGTTGGTGATCAGGCCAGCGCCACCGCGATCTCGGCCGCCAGCCGGGCGTTGTTCTTCACCAGCGCGATGTTGGTGGTGAGGCTGCGTCCGCCGGTCAGGTGAAAGATGGCGTCGAGCAGGAAGGGCGTTACCGCCTTGCCGGTGATCTCCTTTGCCGCGGCGTCGGCGACCGCGGCGGCGATCACCGGCGCCATGTCGGCGGCGGGGATCTCGTCAACCTCGGGCACCGGATTGGCGATGAGCATGCCGCCCGCCTGGCCGAGCTCGGCGCGGGTGCGGATGAAACCGGCGATGGCTGCGGCATCATCGAGGCGGATGGGCGAGGGCAGGCCGCTGTCACGCGACCAGAAGGCGGGAAAGACGCTGCTGCCATAGCTCACCACGGGCACGCCCAGCGTCTCCAGCACCTCCAGCGTCTTGGGCAGGTCCAGCAGCGCCTTGGCGCCGGCGCAGACGACCGTGACCGGCGTCCGCGACAGTTCGGTGAGGTCGGCGGAGACGTCGAAGCTTTCTTCGGCGCCGCGATGGACGCCGCCGATGCCGCCGGTGGCAAACACGCTTATGCCGGCCAGATGGGCGGCGATCATGGTGGCGGCCACCGTGGTCGCCCCGGTGCGGCCGGAGGCCAGACCATAGGCGATGTCGGCGGAGGAGAGCTTGAGCACGTCCTTGGCCCGCGCCAGGTGCTCCAGTTCGCCGCGCGCGAGACCGACGCGGATCTTGCCGCCGATCACGGCGATCGCCGCCGGCACGGCACCGGCCTCGCGCACCACCGTCTCGACGGCAAGCGCCGTGTCGAGGTTGTCCGGCCAGGGCATGCCGTGGCTGACGATCGTGGTCTCCAGCGCCACCACCGGTTTGCCGGCTGCAAGGGCTTCGGCAATTTCGGAAGAGATCACGACATGGGGATTCATGGCTTTGCCTGCCTGGGACCGGCGGCGATGCGGGCGGAGAGCGCGCCGGGCTTGAACGGTGCGGCGGCGACGCTGCCGTGTTCGATGGTGAGCGCGGCGGCGGCGAGGCCCGAGCGGATGGATTCGTTGAGCGAGCGTCCTTCGGTCATCGCCGCGATGGTACCGGCGGCGAAGGAATCGCCGGCGCCGTTGACCGCGGTGATGTCGGTCTTGAGCGGGATGAAGGCACGCGTCTCGCCGGCCCGCGCGGCGATCACCGGCTCGCCGCCGGCGGTGACCACGATCCGCGTCGTGCGCGTGCGCGACAGCTCGGCGGCCAGCGCCGTGGCGCCAGCGGCGCGGTTGGGGTCCTGGCCGACCAGCGCGGCGGCTTCGCGCCGGTTGGCGAAGAGAAAGGTCAGCCGGTCGAGAAGCGGCGCCAGACGCACGGCCTTTGCCGGCGAGACGGCAAGTGCGGCCACCGCCGTGCCGGCCGCCACGGCCTGCTCGACCAGAAAGGCCAGCGTCTCCTCCGGCAGGTTGGCGTCGACCACCCAGAAGTCGGCGCCGCCGGTGGCTGCGGCGGGGCCGACCGCGGCCGGGGTCAGCTCGGCGCAGACATCCATATCGGCGATGCCGATGATCAGCTCGCCACGATCGTCGAAGGCGGCGTGGTAGCCGGCGGTGGGTTTGTCGGCCGAGACGCCGATGCCGGCGGTATCGACGCCGGCGGCAGCGCATGCGGCGATAATCGCTTCCCCGTCGGGGTCGGCGCCGATGCGGGTGACCAGCCGCGCCGCAATGCCGAGACGGGCGATGATGGCGGCGACATTGTAGCCGACACCGCCGGGCAGGCGGCGGGAATGGCCGGGATTGGAGGCGCCCATGACCGGCGGCGCGGCGGTCTCGGCGATGCGGTCGATGGTGGCGCCACCGAAGACCGTCACCCGGTCGATGCGGCTGAATGGCTGATCCATGAGGGTGCTCCCGGCACCGCTCGGCCGGCACGGCGAACACGGTGCATGGGGATCATATCAAAGGCCGGGTGCGTGGGCGCAAGGGTGCCGATTTATCCCCGCGGCATCCCGGGCATAGGATGGGGCCGGACGACTCAAGGGTATTCCGGCGGGTCATGCCCGCCGGCAGCTATGGACCTGTCATCTCCATGACCAACCCCAAGCAACCGGCCACGGCCCGTCCGGTTCACGTGCCGGCGCCGCCAGATCCGCGCCTGCGTCAGACGCCGCTGCCCGATTTCCAGCCCAAGCCCGCCGAGGAGGACCCTGGCGCGCCGGAACGGGTGGCGGCCATCCTCGCGAGTCCCACCTATCGTGCGCCCGACGACGATCCCGATTTCCTTGCCCGCGGCGAGGTGCGCGGTGTCCGCCTGCAGCTCGACTATCTGAAGGCGGAAAAGCTGCTGGAAGAAAAGGGCATCCATCATACGGTGGTCATCTTCGGCTCGACGCGCATCGCCGAGCCGGCGGCGGCGGCGAAGCGGGTCGGCGAGTGCGAGGCTGCCCAGGCCGCTGCGCCGGACGACGATGGAATCGCCCGCCGGCTTGCCGTGGCGCGGCGAATCCTCGCCAAGAGCCGCTACTATGAGGTGGCTCGTGCCTTCGGCCATCTGGTCGCTTCGAGCGACTTCACCTTTCGCGGGCATAAGCTGGTGGTGACCACCGGCGGCGGCCCGGGCATCATGGAGGCGGCCAACCGCGGCGCCTTCGATGCCGGCGCCGATACCATCGGCCTCAATATCACGCTGCCGCGCGAGCAGTTCCCCAACCCGTACGTGACGCCGGAGCTCTGCTTCCGCTTCCATTATTTCGCCCTGCGCAAGCTGCATTTCCTGCTCCGCGCCAAGGCGCTGGTCGCCTTTCCCGGCGGCTTCGGCACCTTCGACGAGCTGTTCGAGCTGCTCACGCTGATGCAGACGCGGACCATCAAGCCGATGCCGGTGGTGCTGGTCGGCGAGGAATACTGGCGCGGTGCCGTCGACTTCGATTATCTGGCCGAGGAGGGCGTCATCGAGCGCGAGGACCTCGACCTGTTCTGGTTTGCCGAGACGGCCGAGGAGATCTGGGAAGGCATCCTCGCCTGGCACGCTGCCAATGGCGAACCGTTGAAGCCGGCAAAATGACCGGCCGCCCGCAAGTTAATCGGAGGAAATGCGCGTGAAGATCTCCTTCCATGGCGCCGACCGTACTGTCACCGGCTCCTGCCACCTGATCGAATGTGCCGGCAAACGCATCCTGGTCGATTGCGGCATGTTCCAGGGCAGCCGCGAACTTTCCGAAGACAATGCCGAGCCGTTCGGCTTCGACGCGAAAGCGATCGACGTGGTGCTGTTGACCCACGCCCATCTTGACCATTGCGGGCGGCTGCCATTGCTGGTGAAACGCGGCTTTTCCGGCGAGATCATCGCCACCGGCGCCAGCCGCGAGCTGGCCCGGCTGGTGATGCTCGATTCGGCCCGCCTGCAGGAGGAAGAGGCCGAGCGCGACCAGCGCAAGCGGGCGCGGCGACGCGGCGACGACGCGGGTGAGGGGCCGCTCTATACCGTGCTCGACGCCATGAACGTGCTCGACTATTTCGGCCGCACCGCCCGCTACGATCAGCCGATCGACGTGGCGCCCGGCATTCGCGCCACCTTCTTCGACGCCGGCCATATCCTCGGCTCGGCGAGCATTCTTCTGGAACTGGAAGAGAAGGGCACCCGCCGGCGTCTGGTCATGTCCGGCGACATCGGCAATGCCGGGCGGCCGCTCTTGAACCCGCCCAAGCAGCCGCCGCAATGCGACGTGGTGGTGATGGAAACCACCTATGGCGACCGCAATCACAAGGCCTTCGAACCGTCGGTGGAGGAGTTCTATGCCGCGATCGAGGACACCTTCGCCCGCGGCGGCAATGTGGTGATCCCGACTTTCGCGCTGGAGCGCGCCCAGGAGCTTCTCTACGCACTCCACGACGCCATGAGCGACGGACGGCTGCCGAAGTCGATCCAGGTCTTCCTCGATTCGCCGATGGCGATCACCGCCACGGAAATCTTCCGGCGTCATCCGGAGGACATGTCGGACGCGATCAGCGACCTCTTCCGCGACGGGCGCGATCCGCTGTCGGTGCCCGGCCTGCATCTCACCCGCGAGACCTCCGATTCCATGCATATCAACAAGGTCAGCGGCGGCGCCGTCATCATGGCCGGGTCGGGCATGGCGACCGGCGGGCGCGTGCGCCATCACCTCAAGCACAATCTCTGGCGTGCCGATGCCGGCATCATCTTTGTCGGCTTTGCCGCACACGGGACGCTGGCGCGCATCATCATCGACGGGGCGAAAAAAGTGCGCATCTTCGGCGAGGAAATTCCGGTCAAGGCCAAGGTCCACACGATCGGCGGCTTCTCGGCCCATGCCGACCAGCAGGAACTGCTCGCCTGGCACGAATCGTCACGGGCGGCGCGCACCTATCTGGTTCATGGCGACGAAGACGTGATGAAGACCTTCGCGCCGATGCTCACCGACACCGAGGCGGTGATGCCGGCGATGAACCAGGAATTCGAGCTGTAGGGCGGGTTGGGCGCGGAGCGCCGTAACCCGCCATCTGAATTCGCGGAGAACCGGTGGGTTACGCGCCTGTGGCGCTGACCCACCCTGCGCGCGGGACGCGAAGGGGAAACGGTGATGGCTGAAAGGGTGGCGATGATCGTGGCCGGCGGCACCGGCATGGGCGCCGCGGCAGCGCGGCGGCTCGCCGCGGATGGCTTCGCGGTGGCGGTCCTCTCCTCGTCCGGCAAGGGCGAGGCGCTGGCCAGGGAGCTCGGCGGCGTCGGCGTCACCGGCTCCAATCAGGTGACCGATGACATCGCGCGGCTGGTCGATGCGACGATGGCGCGCTGGGGGCGGATCGACGTTCTGGTCAACGGCGCCGGGCACGGGCCACGCGGGCCGATCCTGGAGATCACCGACGATGAGTGGCGCGCCGGGCTCGACACTTATCTGATGAACGTCATCCGTGCGGTCCGGCTGGTGGCGCCGATCATGATCGAGCAGAAGAGCGGGGCGATCATCAACATCTCGACCGCCTGGGTCTTCGAGCCGAGCGCCATGTTCCCGACCTCGGCCGTGGCCCGCGCGGGGCTTGCCGCCTACGCCAAGATCTTCGCCGACACCTATGCCGCCGACAACGTGCGCATGAACACGGTTCTGCCCGGCTGGATCGACAGCCTGCCGGCGACCGAGGAGCGGCGCGAGAGCGTGCCCATGAAGCGCTACGGAACGGCGGAGGAGATCGCGGCGACCATCGCGTTCCTGGCCTCCGACGGCGCCGGCTACATCACCGGGCAGAGCATCCGCGTCGATGGCGGGCTGATGCGGTCGATCTTGTGACGCAACGCGCCGCCGCTTCAGGATATCCGGGCAATGAGGGGTGGCGCGTATGCCATGCGGCCTCGCGCCGCATCGCGACGGCATGAGAACAAATATAGAACAAGGCAAGGCAGACGCCGAGGCCAATTCGTCCGGGGAGGGCGGTCGTGTTCTTTCAGGTGAAGGTCAGAGTCGATCTGGCAAGAATGGGGGAGTTCGGGCAGAGGCTGCAAAGGAACGAATTGGACCGCAGCGCGATCCGCACCGATACTTACTGCCTCAAGTCCGACCCCGCCGTCGGCTTCAGCATCTGGGAGGCTGCCGATCGCGCCGCCTTCGACAAGGTCTTCGCCGCCTGGCGTCCCTATTACTCGGAGGCCGAGATCACCGAGATGATCACCGCTCGCGACGCCATGGGCGAGCTGATCAGACAAATGCACTGAGCCGGTTTGTCGGGTAGGCTCGGCGCGCAGCGTCGCGATTCATCGTTCGGCGCGAACCGACCCCGCGCGCCTTGAGCACAGCATGGACGATGACGACGACCTCGGCGACCTGACCCACGCAGCACCCGCCTACAAGCGGGCGCTGTGGATCGTCACCATCCTCAATATCGGCTACGGCCTGATCGAGGCTGGCGGCGGGTTCCTTGCCGGCTCGCAGGGGCTGAAAGCCGATGCGCTCGACTTCCTCGGCGACGGCACGATCACGTTGCTGGGGCTCATCGCCATCGGATGGGGCCCGGCCTGGCGGGCGCGCTCGGCGCTCACGCAGGGCGTCTTCCTCGCCGTCATGGGGCTCGGCGTGCTTGCCGCCACGCTCTACCGGGTGTTCGTGGCCCATGTGCCGCAGGCGGAGCTGATGGGCGCCTTCGGCATCGTCGCGCTCATCGTCAACGTCATCTGCGCCGTCATCCTGCTCAAGCACCGCCAGGGCGACGCCAATGTCCAGGCGGTATGGCTGTTCAGCCGCAACGACGCGCTCGGCAATGCCGCGGTCGTCGTTGCCGCCGGGCTGGTGGCGGCGAGCGGAACGCCGTGGCCGGACCTCGTCGTCGCGGCCGCCATGGCCGGCCTCTTCCTGCAGTCGTCCTGGCAGATCATCGCTTCGGCCCGCCGCGAGCTGGGCGAGGGCGGGTGACCATCGCCCGCGCGGCGCGCCTCAAGCGTCTGCGGTCGTGGGCGGATGCCATCAAGATCGACGTCATGGCGCTGTGGCTGGCGGCGCGGGATCGCCGCACGCCGTGGCACGCCAAGGCCGTGGCGGCAGCGGTCGCCGCCTATGCCCTGTCGCCGATCGACCTGATCCCGGACTTCATTCCGGTTCTCGGCTATCTCGATGATATCGTCATCGTGCCGCTCGGCATCCTCATCGCCGTCCGCCTGATCCCGGCCGCGCTGATGGATGAATTCCGGCGCGAAGCGCGCAAGCGGGTGCGGCCCGTGAGCCATGCCGGCGCCATCGCCGTCGTTGCCGTATGGATCGGCGCGGCGGCGCTGCTGATCTGGTGGCTGCGGTGACGGAGGGACGGGACAGGAAGATCGACAACCACATTCACGCGCTTCGCTTTATTTCGTCTGGTACAACTTTGCGCGCACGCATAAGGCGCACAAGCTATCTCCGGCGATGGCGGCTGGCGTCACCGACCATCTGTGGTCCATGGAAGATATCGCCGCGCTGGTCGAAGCGCGGGCGCCCACGCCGGGGAAGCGTGGGCCGTACAAGACAAAGGCCACCTCCAATGCATGAGCGAGCACCCCGCGAGGGAGAAGTTAAAGCCTTTCTCAAGGACGACCGGCGGAGTTGCATCAGCATCGTGAGGCGCACCGACGGAAACTTCTGTCTGTACGAGGATTGGTACAACAATGATGAAGATGGGGAATACTGGAGCATGCCCAATCGGCCGTTAGCTGGCATTTACGCCAACGTCGATGATGCCGAGCGCGAGGCGCGGTCTATCCCCGGCTATCAAAATTCAAACTGAGACACGACCCCGGGCCGGCCCCCTTGCGCCATGAGAACAAAACGTGTACAACCGTTTTCACGCTACCGGGGCGGCGAATCTTTTCCGCAAGCCATTCCATCACCCCCGGTGCCTGTGGAACAAGGAGCATCTACAATGGCCGCAACGCCGCTGCGTGTGATCGAGGGTAATGGCATGGACAAGTCGAAAGCGCTCGATGCGGCGCTGAGCCAGATCGAGCGGGCCTTCGGCAAGGGCTCGATCATGCGGCTGGGCCAGAACGAGGCGACCGTCGACATTGCCACCGTGCCCACCGGCTCGCTCGGCCTCGACATCGCGCTCGGCATTGGCGGCGTGCCGCGCGGCCGGGTGGTCGAGATCTACGGGCCGGAATCCTCGGGCAAGACGACGCTCGCCTTGCACATCATTGCCGAGGCGCAGAAGACCGGCGGCATCTGCGGCTTCGTCGATGCCGAACATGCGCTCGACGCCGGCTATGCCCGCAAGCTTGGGGTCAAGCTCGATGACCTGCTCATTTCCCAGCCCGATACCGGCGAACAGGCGCTGGAGATCACCGACACGCTGGTGCGCTCCGGCGCGGTCGACGTGCTGGTGGTCGATTCGGTTGCCGCGCTTACCCCGCGCGCCGAAATCGAGGGCGAGATGGGCGACCAGCTTCCCGGTCTCCAGGCCCGCCTGATGAGCCAGGCGCTGAGGAAGCTCACCGGCTCGATTTCGCGCTCCAACACCACCGTCATCTTCATCAACCAGATCCGCATGAAGATCGGCGTCATGTTCGGCAATCCGGAGACCACCACTGGCGGCAACGCGCTGAAATTCTATGCCTCGGTCCGCCTCGATATCCGCCGTATCGGCTCGATCAAGGAGCGTGACGAGGTGGTCGGCAACCAGACCCGCGTCAAGGTGGTCAAGAACAAGCTGGCGCCGCCGTTCAAGCAGGTCGAGTTCGACATCATGTATGGCGAGGGAATCTCAAAGACCGGCGAACTGGTCGATCTCGGGGTCAAGGCCGGCATCGTCGAGAAGTCGGGGGCCTGGTTCTCCTACGACAGCCAGCGCCTCGGCCAGGGCCGCGAAAACGCCAAGCAGTTCCTGCGCGACAATCCGGAGATCGCCGGCCAGATCGAGAAGGCGATCCGCGCCAATGCCGGGCTGATCGCGGAAAAATTCCTCGAGAAGGGCGGCCCGGAGGACGACAGCACCGACGACACCGGCGAGGTTTGAGCCGGGGCGGGTCATGGAGCAGCGGGTCAGCCTCGTCACGCTTGGCGTTGCCGATCTCGACCGGTCGTGCCGCTTCTATGAGGCACTCGGCTGGAAGCGCGGCAACACCGATGAAGGTGTCGCCTTCTTCCAGATTCCCGGCGCCGTCTTTGCCCTGTGGCCGCGCGCCGCGCTGGCCGCCGACGCCCGCGTGACCGATAGCGGCGCGTCCTTCGGCGGGATCGCGCTGGCCTATAACGCCCGCTCCAAAGCGGACGTCGATGCGGTGCTGGCGGAGGCGAAAGCGGCCGGTGCCGCGCTCCTCAAGCCGGCGGAAGAGGTGTTCTGGGGCGGCTATTCCGGCTATTTCGCCGATCCCGATGGCCATCCCTGGGAGGTGGCGTGGAATCCGGGCTGGTCGCTCGACGAGCAGGGCCGGGTGAGCCTGCCTTCCTGAAAGCCTTCTGGAATTATGGACACGGCCGCCGCCGGGGCTGTAGAACCCGGCGGTTGCGGCCCTGCCGCCTTTTTAAGAACCCCGGTCGGTCATGAGTAGCGTCAACGACATCCGTTCTCATTTTCTTGGCTTCTTCGAGAAGAACGGCCACACGCCGGTTGCTTCGGGCCCGCTGGTGCCGCGCAACGACCCGACGTTAATGTTCACCAATGCCGGCATGGTGCCGTTCAAGGATTACTTTACCGGCCGCGTCAGGGCGCCGTTTCCGCGGGCGACGACCTCGCAGAAATGCGTGCGCGCCGGCGGCAAGCACAATGATCTCGACAATGTCGGCTACACCGCCCGGCATCACACCTTTTTCGAGATGCTCGGCAACTTCTCCTTCGGCGATTATTTCAAGGAGCAGGCGATCGAGCTGGCCTGGAATCTGGTCACCAGGGAGTTCGGGCTGGCGAAGGACCGGCTGACGGCGACCGTCTATATCGACGATGATCAGGCTTTCGACCTGTGGCGCAAGATTTCCGGCCTGCCCGAATCGCGCATTCTGCGCATCGCCGGCTCGGACAATTTCTGGCAGATGGGCGATACCGGCCCCTGCGGCCCGTGCTCGGAGATCTTCTACGATCACGGCGCGGACATCCCGGGCGGGCCGCCGGGCAGCGCGGATGCGGACGGCGACCGCTTCGTCGAGGTGTGGAACCTCGTCTTCATGCAATACGAGCAGCTGCCGGGCGGCGAGCGCATCGACCTGCCGCGGCCGTCGATCGATACCGGCATGGGGCTGGAGCGCATTGCTGCCGTCCTGCAGGGCGTCCACGACAATTACGATATCGACCTGTTCAGGACGCTGATCGAGGCATCGGTTCGATCTTATCGGTGTGCCGGCCGAGGGGAAGAACCGCGCCAGCCATCGCGTCATTGCCGACCATCTGCGCGCCACGAGCTTCCTGATCGCCGATGGGGTGCTGCCTTCGAACGAAGGCCGCGGCTATGTGCTCCGCCGCATCATGCGGCGCGCCATGCGCCATGCCCATCTGCTGGGGGCCAACGATCCGGTCATGTTCCGCCTGGTGCCGGTTCTGGTCGCCGAGATGGGCCGCGCCTATCCGGAGCTGGTGCGCGCCGAATCGCTGATCGCCGAGACGCTGATGCTGGAAGAGAAGCGCTTCGGTCGCACGTTGACGCGCGGCCTCACCTTGCTCGACGAGGCGACGCAGGGGCTGGATAGCGGCGCGACGCTGGCTGGCGACGTCGCCTTCCGCCTCTACGACACGTTCGGTTTCCCGCTCGACCTCACGCAGGACGCGCTGAAGGCGCGCGGCATCGCGGTCGATCTTCCCGGCTTCGAAACGGCGATGGAGAAGCAGAAGGCAGAGGCGCGCGCTTCATGGGCCG
The DNA here is from genome assembly GCA_963762605.1 of uncultured Alphaproteobacteria bacterium. Taxonomy (GTDB): domain Bacteria; phylum Pseudomonadota; class Alphaproteobacteria; order Rhizobiales; family Kaistiaceae; genus CAVSRC01. Next base: position 179,349 of record CAVXLJ010000018.1, read on the forward strand.
GCTCCGGCGAGGCGCAGACCGAGCCGATCTGGTTCCGCCTGCGTGAGTCTTTCGGCGCCACCGAGTTCCTCGGCTACGGCACCGAGGAGGCGGAGGGCGAGATTCTGGCGCTGGTCCAGGCCGGCGAGGCGGTGCCCGCAGCGAAGGCCGGCGACGACGTCGCCGTCGTGCTCAACCAGACGCCGTTCTATGCCGAGTCCGGCGGCCAGGTCGCCGACACCGGAACAATCGAGAACGCGACAGGCGGGCGCGTGCGCGTCGATACCGTGCAGAAGCGTGCCGATGGCCTCTTCGTCCACTATGGCAAGGTCGCAGCAGGCACGGTCGCTGTCGGCGATGCCGTGCGGCTTGTCGTCGACCGGCCGCGGCGGTCGATGATCCGCGCCAATCATTCCGCTACCCACCTTCTGCATGCGGCGTTGCGCAATGTGCTCGGCACCCATGTGGCACAGAAGGGCTCGCTGGTGGCGCCCGATCGGCTGCGTTTCGACTTCTCCCACCAGAAGCCGATGGACGATCGCGAGATCGAGGCGGTCGAGGACCTCGCCAATGCGGTGGTGCTCGAGGACGCGCCGGTCACCACCCGGCTGATGGATCGCGAGGAGGCGATCAAGTCCGGCGCCATGGCGCTGTTTGGCGAGAAATACGGCGACGAGGTGCGCGTCGTGTCGATGGGCACGATGCCCGAGGACCCGGCCGGCAAGACCTATTCGGTCGAGTTGTGCGGCGGCACCCATGTCGGGCGCACCGGTGAGATCGGCCTGATCGCGCTGGTCGGCGAAGGCGCGGTTGCCGCTGGCGTGCGCCGCATCGAGGCGCTGACCGGTCAGGCGGCGCGCAAGCACCTGGCCGAGCAGGAGAAGCGGCTCAAGGCCGTCGCCACGGCGCTGAAGTCGCGTCCCGACGAGGCGGCCGAACGTGTGCTGGCGCTGGTCGACGAGCGGCGCAAGCTGGAGCGCGACCTGGCGGAGGCGCGCAAGAAGCTGGCCATGGGCGGCGGCGCCGGTGGCGGTGCCGACGGCACGGCGATCGCCGATGTCGGCGGCATCAAGTTCTTCCGCCTGGCAGTGTCGGATGTCGGCATGAACGACCTCAAGGCGCTCGCCGACGAGGGCAAGGCCAAGGTCGGATCGGGCGTCGTGGCCATCGCCAATACCACGTCGGACGGCAAGGGCAGCCTCGTGGTCGGGGTCACTAGCGACCTCACCGATCGCTTCAACTCCATCGACCTGGTGCGCAAGGGCGCGGCGGCGCTCGGCGGCAAGGGTGGCGGCGGCCGGCCGGACCTGGCCCAGGCCGGCGGACCGGACGGCAGCAAGGCCGGCGCGGCGCTCGACGCGATCGCTGCGGCGCTTGCGGGCGGTTGACCGGCATGCCGGTGTGCCAAGACGCCTGACCTGCCGGGGCTGATCGGCGGGGCGGAAGTCGGCTATACCCGGTCCGTCATGGGCGAAGGCGAGTGGATCAGGGAACTGATGATCGTGCTGGCCACGGCGGGCGTGGTCGTCCCGCTGTTCGGCCGGCTGCGCTTCGGCCCGGTGCTCGGCTTCCTGATTGCCGGCGTCATCCTCGGGCCCGGCGGGCTGGGACATTTCAGCTCGACATTTCCTTGGCTGGGCCTGGTCACCTTCTCCGATTCCGAGCATGTGCGCCCTTTTGCCGAGATGGGCGTCATCTTCCTGCTCTTCCTGATCGGGCTTGAATTCTCGCTCGACCGGCTGTGGGCGATGCGGCGCACCGTGCTTGGCATCGGCTCGACGCAAGTGCTCCTGTCGATGCTGTTGATCGGCATCACGGCCGCATGGCTGGTCGGCGGGGTGGCCGGGCCGGTGGTCGTGGCCATGGCGCTCGCCTTGTCGTCAACAGCCATTGCTTCGCAGGTGATGATCGAGCAGCGCCGCTTCGCCGCGCCGGTCGGGCGGCTGTGCATCGGCGTATTGCTCTTCCAGGACCTCATGGTGGTGCCGATCGTCATCATCGTCGGCCTTCTCGGCGGCAGCGAGGGGGTGGCGGTGCCGGTGGCCCTGTTGCGCGCAATCGGGCTGGCGGTTGTCGCCGTGGCGGTGATCCTGACCATCGGACGGTTCGTCGTCACGCCATTGATGCGCATGGCAGCGGCGACCGGCAGCCGCGAGCTGGTGATCGCCATCGCCCTTTTCCTCGCCATCGGCACCGGCCTGCTGACGGAGATGGCCGGCCTGTCGGCGGCACTCGGCGCCTTCCTCGCCGGCATGTTGCTCGGCGATGGCGAGTTCCGCCACCAGATCGAAGTCGAGATCGACCCCTTCAAGGGATTGCTGCTCGGCCTGTTCTTCATGACCGTCGGCATGAGCTTCAACCTGGCGGCGCTTCAGGCGAACCTGCCGATCGCTGATCGCGGCGGTGGTGGCGCTGCTCGTCTTCAAGGGGATCACGATCTTCGGCGCGACCCGGCTGTTCGGCGTCGATGCGCCGGTGGCGGCTGAGGCTGCCTTCGTGCTCGCCGGCGCGGGCGAGTTCGCCTTCGTGGTCTTCACCCTGGCGCGGCGGGAAGGCGTGCTGACGCCCGATTTCTACCAGTTCCTGCTGTCGGTGGCGGCACTCTCGATGCTGGCGACGCCGGCGATGGCGGCAATCGGTCGGCGGATCGGCGCCAGGCTCTCTGCCCGGCAGGACAGCGCCCGCCACGGCGCCGGGCCGGCCAGCGCCGAGCTCAACCACCACGTCGTCATCGGCGGTTTCGGGCGGGTCGGGCGGACGGTGGGACGCCTCCTTGATGCCACGGGGATCGCCTATGTGGCGCTCGACATCAACGCCGACCGGGTGGCGCGGGCGCGCGCCCGTGGCCTGTCGGTGTTCTATGGCGATGCCAGCCGGCACGAAATCCTGCGCCAGGTCGGTGGCGGCGCGGCGCGCGCCTTCGTGGTGACGCCGGACAGGCCGGCGGCGGCCGAACGCATGGTGCGGGCGATCCGCACGGCCTGGCCAGACGCGGCCATCTATGCCCGCGCGCTCGACGCCGACCATGCCCATCAGCTCGAGGAGGCAGGCGCCACCAGCGTGGTGCCTGAGGCCCTGGAGGGCAGCCTGCAGCTCGGCGGCCGGGTGCTCTCCGGTCTCGGCCTGCCGGACGATGCGATCGATACCTACCTCGCGGTCCAGCGCGAGGCCGAGATCAAGCGGCTTGCCGATCGCGCTCCAGCAAAGCCGGCCGGGGCGGGCTGAGGCCGCCCCGCTAGCGCTCGGCCAGCGCCGGCGCGATGCGGTCCACCCGGTTGGTCCAGATCAGCCCGTCGAAGCGGGACGGCACGAGTCGGAGTTCTGCACGCGTGTCGATGCCGCTGGAGAAGCCGCTGCCGTCATAGGGGCCGAGGAGCACGACGCGGGTACCCGCAGTTGCGAGCCGGGCGGTCAGCCGGTCGGGGAAGCCCCAGGTGAAACGGGCATAGTCGACCGGCACCATGAACAGCGTGTTGCGGCACGCGGATGGCACGATGCCCAACCATCCCATGAGGGCGTAGCGGATCAGGCAGCGTTTGGCGGCGTTGGTGGCGAGCACCGTCGTGTCGGGCAGCTCCGCCGCCAGGGCGTCGATGGCCTTGCCGCCGCCATAGACCTTGATCAGCGCGCGCCGCGAGGGCGAAAGCACCGCCAGCCTGGCGGCGAGGCGGTGGCCTTCGTTGGGATCGTCGCCCTTGATGTTGATGAGAAAGCGCCGGTCGGGGAAGGCATTGAGGACTTCGGCAAGCGTCGGCATGAGGCCGATGCCCTTGCCGCGGAACGGGTAGCTCTTGCCGCCATCTGCGGTGTAGCCATAGCCGATGTCGAGTGCCTTCAGCTCGGCCAGCGTGTGGTCGCGGGTGACGCCGTGGCCATCGGTGCGGCAGTCGAGCGTCCAGTCGTGGAAGACGACGAAATGCCCGTCCGTGGTCGGGTGGACGTCGAACTCGACCATGTCGGCACCCGCGGCGAAGGCTGCGGCGAAGCCGGCGATGGTGTTCTCTAGATAGGGATGCTCCGGCGGAAAGATGCGTGCCGCCGTGCAGGTGTCGCCTGTGATTCCCTCGCGATGGAAGGTCTGGCCGAGGCCGCGATGGGCGACGACCAGCGGCCTTGCCGAAGGGTGCGGCGCCAGCAGGCTGGTGTTGAGAAGAAAGACGGTGATCGCCAGCGCGAGGGCGGCCAGGACAAGCAGGCGAGCGAAGCGCAACGGACGGCGCACAGGATGGCCCCCGGTGAAGGGCCATCCGTGCCTGGAAATATCGCCGAAAGAAGGGCGACCGGATCAGCCTCGCTGGCGGCCGTCGTTCTGCCGTTCGATCATCCAGCCGGGATATTCCGGCGGCAGGGCGCTCACCGTGTTGAGCGCGTCCAGTTCCTCAATCGTCAGGTTGACCTCGGTGGCGGCGATGTTGTCGTCGAGCTGGTCGGTGTCGCGGGCGCCGACGATCACTGAGGTGACGAAGGGCTGGTGCAGCAGCCAGGCGATGGCTATGCGCGCCACCGAGACGCCGCGCGCTTCGGCCATCAGCCGCATGGCGTCGATGCAGGCGAAGGCGCGCTCCTTGTCGACCGGGGGGAAGTCAAAGGCCACGCGGCGGGCGCCGTCCGGCCCTTTGGCGTCGCGGCTGTATTTGCCGGAGAGCAGGCCGCCGGCCAAGGGGCTCCACACCATCAGCCCGACGCCCTGGTCCTGGAGCAGCGGCGCGATCTCGCGTTCCAGGTCGCGCCCGGCGATGGTGTAGTAGGCCTGCAAAGAGGCGAAGCGCGCCCAGCCGTGGCTATCGGCGACGCCCAGCGCCTGCATGATCTTCCAGGCCGCCCAGTTGGAGCAGCCGACATAGCGCACATGGCCCTGGCGCACGAGGTCATCGAGCGCGCGCACCGTCTCCTCGACCGGGGCGAGCAGGTCCTGCCCGTGGATCTGGTAGAGATCGATATAGTCGGTGCCGAGCCGCTTCAGGCTCGCCTTGACCGCGTCCATGATGTGGCCGCGCGAGGCGCCGCGATCGTTTGGCCCCGTGCCGGTGGCGCCATGGACCTTGGTGGCGAGCACGAAATCAGTGCGCGGACGGCCGGAATTGGCGATCGCCCGGCCGGTGATCTCCTCCGACAGGCCCTCGGAATAGACGTTGGCGGTGTCGATGAAATTGATGCCGGCGTCGAGCGCGCGGGCAAGGAGCTTGTCGGCGACCGACTGGTCGACCTGGCCGATATTGGTCCAGAAGCCGCGGCCGCCGAAGGTCATGGTGCCGAGGCAGATTTCGGAAACGAGCAGGCCCGTACGGCCGAGAGGCTGGTAACGCATGGGAAATGTCCGTCGGTGAGGAAAGGGAGGTTGGCGGAGGCAAATGGAGGCGCCTCCGTTTAATGTAGTATGCGTTCGTGCCGTGGCAAGGGAGCGGCGCGACCCGGGCGCGCCGCATGGACGTGAATGACGGGCGGCCCTGGAGGCAGGCTCAGGCCATCGCCTTCTGAAGGTTCTCGTCGACCTTGTCGAGGAAGCCTTCGGTGGTCAGCCACTTCTGGTCGGGGCCGACCAGCAGCGCCAGGTCCTTGGTCATGAAGCCCGACTCGACGGTGGCCACGCAGACCTTCTCCAGCGTCCCGGCAAATTTCGCCAAGGCCGCGTTGTCGTCGAGCTTGGCGCGGTGGGCGAGCCCACGCGTCCAGGCGAAGATCGAGGCGATCGAATTGGTCGAGGTCTCGTGGCCCTTCTGGTGCTCGCGATAGTGACGGGTGACGGTGCCGTGGGCGGCTTCCGCCTCCACCGTCTTGCCGTCGGGCGAGAACAGCACCGAGGTCATCAGGCCGAGCGAGCCGAAGCCCTGGGCGACGGTGTCGGACTGTACGTCGCCGTCGTAGTTTTTGCAGGCCCAGATGTAGCCGCCTGACCACTTCAGCGAGGCGGCGACCATGTCGTCGATCAGCCTATGCTCGTAGGTGATGCCGGCCGCCTTGAACTTGTCGGCGAACTCGGCCGCGAAAACCTCCTGGAAGAGGTCCTTGAAGCGGCCGTCATAGGCCTTGAGGATGGTGTTCTTGGTCGACAGGTAGACCGGATACTTGCGCGCCAGGCCGTAGTTCATCGAAGCGCGGGCGAAATCGCGGATCGAATCGTCGAGGTTGTACATGGCCATGGCGACGCCGGAGCCGGGTGCGTCGAAGACCTCGTGCTCAATGACGGTGCCGTCGTCGCCCACGAATTTGATGGTCAGCTTGCCCTTGCCGGGATAGCGGAAGTCGGTGGCGCGGTACTGGTCGCCGAAGGCGTGACGGCCGACGACGATCGGCTGGGTCCAGCCGGGCACCAGGCGCGGCACGTTCTTGCAGATGATCGGCTCACGGAAGATGACGCCGCCGAGGATGTTGCGGATGGTGCCGTTCGGCGACTTCCACATCTTCTTGAGGTTGAATTCCTTCACCCGCGCTTCGTCGGGGGTGATGGTGGCGCACTTGATGCCGACGCCATGCTTCTTGGTTGCCTCGGCCGCGTCGACGGTCACCTGATCGTCGGTCAAGTCGCGGTTCTCGATCGACAGATCGTAGTAGAGCAGGTCGATATCGAGATAGGGGCGGATCAGCTTGTCCTTGATCAGCTGCCAGATGATGCGGGTCATCTCGTCGCCGTCCATCTCGACGACGGGGTTGGCAACCTTGATTTTGGCCATGGGCGGGGAACCTTCAGTCTGAATAGGGAGGCGGGGGAAAGTGGCGGTCTCCATATCAGCCGCCGGGGCACCAGCCAAGACACGGCCCTAGGGGATTTCCCGCAGCCATTCGACGCGCGACAAACACCTCTCGCCTCCGGTCGGCCCATGGGCAACCGGAAAATGGCAGTCAACCTGAACAAACGGCTGGAAGCCGTTACTACACTTCGAAAACTGCTTCGCCGGATACCGGGTCGGTGACGCCTAGCCCGCCACCGAGGTCCTCGAGCATGCCGCGCATCTTGTCGAGGCTGGCGATCATCTGCGCGCGGGCCTTGACGATGTCGTTCATCGAGCCCCATTCGCCGATGAGGCAATAGCTGCGCTCGCCGGTCTTGATCATGGCCAGCTTGCGTAGGCCCTTCATCTCCTGGCGAGGCACCGCGCGCTGCAGGTCGAGGAATTCCTTCTCGCGGCCGGGCTTCACCCGAAACCGCACGGCATTGTAGGCGGTCATGGCTGGTCTTCCCCCACGCCCGTGGGAGCCGCCGACGGCGACCCCGACGGACGGCTCAATCTAGCAGAGGGCCCAGATTAGAGCGATGCCAGCCGGCGTCCGGTCATGGCGATCATCACGTCGCTCCAGCCGCTGAAAATGAGCGAGATACCGGCCAGGGTGCCGGGCACCCACAGGCCGGAGAACGGCCAGGAAAAGATGATCATCAGCGCCAGCACGACGGCGAGGATGCCGGCGGCCAGGATCCAGCCCCAGCCGGCGTGCGGCCGATAGCGCAAGGAGAACATGATCTGCATGACGCCCTTGGCGAGGAACATGGCGCCGATCAGCAAGCCGAGGGTGACCGCAGCAACGATCGGGTTGATCAGCATGGCGATGCCGCCGATCAGAACGACCAGCCCGATGACGAGATGCCAGGCGAAGCCACCCCAGCCGCGCATCTGCCAGGCGTGGATGGTCTGGATCGCGCCGACGAAGATGAAGGCCCAGCCGAGGACGATGGCGACGGTAACACTGGCGATTACCGGTGCGGCGATGGCGAAGATGCCGCCGACAATGAAGACGATTCCGAGGGCAAGAAACCAGCCCCAATGCTCGCGCACCTGGGTGACGGCGGGGCGCGTCGTGGATGCGTTGGTCATGATGGGTCTCCTCTCCCGGGATTGCACGCGCCGCCATTCTACAACGATCGAGCGCGGGCGCCGTTCCGGAAGTCAAACCGCGCAATTCCGCTTCAGCCCGGAATGCGCTAGTTACGCGGCCACCATGCCTGAGCTTCCCGACAATCCCCTGGAATCCACCGGTCCGGCCGTCGTGCTGGTCGAGCCGCAGCTCGGCGAGAACATCGGAACGGCGGCCCGCGCCATGGCCAATTTCGCCCTCACCGACCTCAGCATCGTCAATCCGCGCGAGGGCTGGCCGAACGAAAAGGCGATCGCCGCGTCCAGCGGCGCCCCGGTGATCGCGACTGCGCGGGTCTTCGCGACCGTCGAGGAGGCGGTCGCCGACCTCGGCTACTTGCTTGCCACCACCGCGCGCTCGCGCGAGGTATCCAAGGAGGTGATCGGCCCTCGTGCGGCCGCTGCCGCCATGCGGGCGCAAATCGCCGCCGGGACACCGGTCGGTGTCCTCTTCGGGCGCGAGCGCAGCGGCCTCACCAATGAGGAGGTGGCGCTCGCCGATGCGATTCTCACGCTGCCGGTCGATCCGTCTTTCTCCTCGCTCAACATCGCCCAGGCGGTGATCGTGGTTGCTTACGAATGGCGGCTGTCGGGCTTCGCCAACGAGGCGGCAAGCGTGCCGTTCACCGGCGAGGTGGCGCCGCCGGCTGCCAAGGCGGACCTCATCCGCATGTTCGAGCACCTGGAAGGGGCGCTCGACCGGGCCGGCTTCTTTCGCCCGCCGGAGAAGCGCGGCCACATGGTGCTGGCGCTCAGGGCCATGCTGCATCGCGCCGGCCTGAGCGAGCAGGAGGTGCGCACGCTGCGCGGCATGATCGCGGCGCTTGACCACCGGCCGACGCGGCCGCATGTGCTCTCCGACGGCACGGTCAGCACCGAGCGCACGGCGGACGACGAGGGTGGCGCGTGAAGCTGCTCATCTTCGATTCCGGAATTGGCGGCCTGTCGGTTGCCCGCGAGATCCGGCGGGTCTTGCCCGGCGCAGCAATCGATTATGTCGCCGACGATGACGGCTTCCCTTATGGCGACTGGCAGGAAGCGGCGCTCACCGATCGCGTCGTCGGACTGATCGGCGGCCTTATCGCGCGCCATGCGCCCGATGCCGTGGTAATCGCCTGCAACACCGCCTCGACGCTTGTGCTGCCCCCCTTGCGCGCCCGCTTTTCCCTGCCGATCGTCGGCACGGTGCCGGCGATCAAGCCGGCGGCCGCAGAGACGCGCTCGCGGCTGGTCAGCGTGCTCGCCACATCCGGCACCATCCAGCGCGACTACACGCACGATCTCATCCGCACGTTCGCCGGCCACTGCGCTGTGGAACTGGTCGGCTCGGCACGGCTGGCGCCCCTGGCAGAAGCCCATATGCGCGGCGAGCCGGTGGACGATGCGGAAATCCTTGCCGAAATCGCGCCGGCCTTCGTCGAGCGTGATGGCGCGCGCACCGATGTCATCGTGCTCGCCTGCACCCATTATCCGTTCCTTCTCGGCGCCTTCGAACGGCTGGCGCCGTGGCCGGTCAGCTGGATCGACCCGGCGCCGGCGATCGCGCGCCGGGCGGCGGTGGTGCTCGGCGCTGCCGCCCATGAGGGCCCAGGCGGCGGCCGGGCGTGGCTGACCTCGGGCAAGGACTGGCCGGGCGCATTAGCGCCGATTCTCAAGGAAATCGGCCTGGAGGCGGTTTGACATGAGCCCGGCGGCCGGCTAAGACCCTGCCGCCCGCGTCCGGCCACCGGTCGGACGCGGCATTTCACATGCGACCCGTGGGGTCAAAGGGACGCTTACCCCTTTGCTCCTGTCGGCGGGCCCCCAAAAGGGCCGGCAGAGGAGGGCGCCTAACCCCGTATGCAAAGGGATTATGCGATGACGAAGCGCGCTTCGGCGAAATACAAGATCGACCGCCGCCACGGCGAGAACATCTGGGGCCGCGCCAAGAGCCCCGTGAACCGCCGCGAATATGGGCCCGGCCAGCACGGCCAGCGGCGCAAGGGCAAGGTGTCCGACTTCGGCACCCAGCTGCGCGCCAAGCAGAAGCTAAAGGGCTACTACGGCAACATTTCCGAGAAGCAGTTCAAGAACGTCTACTACGAGGCCATCCGCCGCTCGGGCGACACCTCGGAGCACCTGGTCGGCCTGCTCGAGAGCCGGCTGGACGCGATCGTCTACCGCGCCAAGTTCGTGCCGACGGTGTTCGCTGCCCGCCAGTTCATCAACCACGGCCACATCAAGGTGAACGGCAAGCGCGTGAACATCCCGAGCTATCGCTGCAAGCCGGGCGACGTGATCGAGGTGAAGGACGCCTCCAAGCAGCTCGCTTTGGTTCTGGAAGGCACCCAGTCGCCGGAGCGCGACGTGCCGGAATATGTCGACGCCAACCATTCCAAGATGACGGCGACCTTCGTGCGCGTGCCCTCGCTTACCGACGTGCCCTATCCGGTGCACATGGAGCCGAGCCTGGTGGTCGAGTTCTACTCGCGCTAAGCCGCGACGATCATTCCCCCAGGAATCCGAAAGGCCGCCTCGCTCACGGGCGGCCTTTTTCGTTTGCGTTACCGCGTGAAGGCCGGCTCAAGCAGCAGGGCGGCGCTGGCGATGGCGATCGGCGAAGCGGCGAGGGCGAGCACGATGCCAGAATGAACGGCGCGCCGCCGCATGGTCCACGCCGCGATCGGTGCGGCGATGCACAAGATGATGAAACCGACCAGCAGCACCGCCGCCGGCATCTCCGGCCCGCTATTGTTGACGCCTTCGAGGATGAAGCCGGACACGCCGACGAGAAGCACCGCAAGCGCCAAGTCGATCAGTGTTGCGATAATGAGAATGGCGACCACGACTGGCCTCCCGCACCCGCTATCATTGAGAATAGTTCCAAGTTAGCGTATTGTCGCTTCGCATTCTTCGGTTCCGGCGTCCTGTCTAAACAGATCGAAACCTGCAATGCCTCAGCCACGGTCCGCTGTCGGGATGGAGTTTGTCGCGCGCTGCGCCAGTGCGGGAGAGATCGCGGGCCTCATAGACGAATTCCAGGACCTTATTTGCGATTTCGGCTTGGATTGCTGCGCCGGCGGTTGCTGGGCTGGCGTCGGCAGGGAGCGCCAATACCGCTTCTTCTTCAATAACTGGCCGCCGGAATGGCGCGCGTACTATGCCGCGCAGGACTACTTCCCGCGGGACTTCATCGTCGCCGAGTCGCGCGTGCGCATGCGGCCGTTCCTGTGGAACGAGATGGACCCAGCAGTTTTGTCCGCTCCCGGGGCCAAGGAGTTTTTCGACGCCACCCGCGCGCATGGCTGGATCGACGGATTCGTCGTCCCGATCCGCGGCCCGGGCGGTTTCGAGGGCATCGTCAGCCTCGCCGCCAAGCGACGCATCGAACTCGAGCCGACCGATCGCGTCGTGCTGGAGATGATGGGGCGGACCCTGCACGAACGCTGCCGGCTCGCCGTGGGTTTCGGCGCCGAACTGGCTGCCGTTCCAGTGCTGAGCGCCCGCGAAATCGAATGCATGCAATGGGCAGCGGCCGGCAAGACCGATTGGGAGATCGGACGACTGCTCGGGATCACCGGGGCCACCGCCCATTTCCACATCGAGCAGGTGAAGAAGAAGCTGGAGGTCCGTTCCCGCGTGCAGGCCGTGGCGATCCTCACCCTCCACGGCGTCATCTGACCGACGCTCCGTCCCGGCGTTGCCCTATCTGATCGGATAGGTGCGGCCCCGTTACCCCACCGATAGGTTGAGCAAGGTGGCAAGAGGGAATGGGGCGTGCGTGCATTTGTGTTTGCTCGCGGGCGACCGGCGAGTTCGGAACTGAAGATTGGCCTCGCGTTGGTTGTGGCGTCGATCCTGCTTGGAACGGCCTTTCCCGCACTGGGTCAAAGCTTCGAGGGCCTCGGTTTCCCAACGGGCTCGACCGACAGTCTGGCGCTGGGGATCAGTGGCGATGCCTCCACCGTAATCGGCTCTGCCGGCGCGCAGGCATTCTCCTGGACAGCCGTTGGCGGGATGGTCGGTCTCAGCGGACAGCAGGCGCTTGGTGTCAGCACCGACGGCAGTGTGATTGTCGGGGTGGATGGCGCCAATTATCCGGTCATGTGGACTGGCGGCAGTACGACCCCGACCTCGATCGATTTTCCTGCGGACGCGCTCATCCCGTTTGTGGGGCAGGCGCAGGGTGTGAGCGGCGACGGCAGCAAGATCGTCGGCTTCGAAGTCTACAGGGATTTCAGCTCCCACACGCATCACGAGGCGTTCCTGTGGACCGCGGGCGGCGGAACCGCCTTGCTTGGCGGCCCGACGGGAGGGTTCCCCGATAGCGCGGCCTTTGCCATCAGTTCCGACGGCACGACCATTGTCGGGCAGGGATATCCCAGCGGCACCGGTTTCGGTGCGCCGAGCCAGCCCTTCTACTGGCAGAACAGCACCACCGGCAAAGTGGCGATCAGCGACTTGACCGGCGGGAACACCGGCTTCGCCAGCGCGGTCAACGGCGACGGCTCGGTCATCGTTGGCGAGTCGACCAGCAGCAACACGGTCGCGCCATTCACGACGGAGGCGTTCCGCTGGGACTTCGCCGATGGCACCGTGGGGCTTGGTGACCTTCCCGGTGGCTCCTTCGACAGTGTTGCCAACGCGGTCAGCGGCGACGGGTCGGTCGTCGTCGGGCGCGGCACGATCGCCGGCGACGTGCAGCAGGCGTTTCGGTGGACCTCTGCGACGGGGATGGTCAGCGTGGCGGACTATCTCTCGGGCCTCGGAGTTGATCTCGGAACGTGGTCACTCGCTTCGGCCACCGGCATTTCCGCCGACGGCCAGGTGATGGTCGGCTTCGGCACCGACCCGGGCGGCAGCACCGAGGCATGGCTGGCACGCGGCGCGGGCCTGACGACGATGAGCGATTTTGTCGGCTCGCTGGCGCCGGTCAATGCCGCGATCGGTTCGGGCGACGCCCTTCTGTCCGGCAGCCTCACCGTCGCCGACGAGGTGGGGCGCGACTACGACTGCGTGGCCAGGCGCAATGGCCACCCGATGCAGGCCGCGAACTGCCTCTACACGGTCGGCGCCTTTGAGCACGCCGGCGATGAGTTCGGCAACGGTCCGGGCGGTGCGATTGGTCTCATACACCGCTTCGATCCGGTAATCCGGGCCGGTATCGGCGTTGATGTCGGCACGCAGGGCAACAGCTTCGCTGATGGCGGATCGGTGGATGCGACGTTTGCCGGCGTGCAGGGCTTCCTCGCCTATGGGATGGATCGCAGCGGTCCGCAGATCAGCCTTGCGCTGTCGGCTGGCGGGCTCACCGTCGACACCACCCGCATCTATCTTAATGGCGTCGATCCGACGGCAGCGTCCGGCAGTACGACCGGCAGTGCCTACGGGGCGGAAGCCCGTTTGGGATGGCGGTTTCCGGTCGGCGTGCGCGCCTCGCTCACACCGTTCGCCGCCTTCACTGCGACCGGGGCGTCGCTGGATGGCTATGCCGAAGGGTCGGCGGGGCCGTTTCCGGCGACCTTTTCATCGCGCACCAAGACCACCGCGGATGTCGCGTTGGGCGCGGAGATGCGCGCCGCGATCTCGGCGCAAACCTCAATCTGGGGATCGGCGGCATGGCACCACCGCCTGGGCGGAGAGACTGATCCCCTCGGCGCAACGCTAGCCGGGCTCTTCAGCGTGAGTGTGCCCGGAAGCACAGCGCCGGCCGATGCGCTGCAGCTCGAGGCTGGGTTCAATCAGGCACTGACGACGCAGACCACGCTGACGCTTACCACCCGTGCTCTTTTATCCGACGGTGCGACGAGCGTCGGTGTCCACATCGGATTCACCCACCGCGGCTGAGCCCGTGGCGCTCCGTCAAAGATCGGCTTGCGCCGTCGCCTCAGGCCGTCTGCCCTTGCGGCGGGGCGACGGCGATGCCCTTCTCGGAGAGCAGAGGCTGCAGCTCGCCTTCCTGGAACATCTCGCGGACGATGTCGCAGCCGCCGACGAACTCGCCCTTGACGTAAAGCTGGGGGATCGTCGGCCAGTTGGAATAGTCCTTGATGCCCTGGCGGATGTCGGCGTTCTCCAGAACGTTGACGCCTTTGTAGTCGACGCCGAGATAGTCGAGGATCTGGACCACCTGGCTGGAGAAGCCGCATTGCGGGAAGGTCGGCGTGCCCTTCATGAACAGGACGACATCGTTGGTCTTCACCTCGTTGTCGATCCAGGCGTTGACGTCGCTCATGCGGAAATCTCCGTTGCGTGTGGCGGCCACCAGCGGCCCGTTTGGAACAAGGATAGGGAGCGCGTGGAATTTTGCAATGCAGCACCGGAGAAGGCGATTGCCCGCAGGTGGCTGAAAAAGGAATTCCATGCTCCGGCCGGGACGGAATTCCGCCCTACAGCCAGCGGCGGACGCGGGCCTTGTATTGGCGGTATTGCTCGCCGAATTGGGCCTCAAGCAGGGCTTCCTCCTTGAGGATGGCCTCCTGGCGGACGATGATGATCGCCGGGATCATGAGGAAAATGACCCACATGTTGTCGAAGGCAATGGCAATGCCGATGCCGAGCACGATGAGGTCGACGTAGCCGGGATTGCGCGACCAGCGGTAGAGCCCGCTGGTGACCAGCGTCTTCGGCAGGCTGATCGTTTCATAGGAGGCGCCGACGCGCCGGAAGGCGAAAAGCAGGTGGAGGAAGGCGGCAAGTGCCGCCAGCGCAAGAACCAGTCCGACAATCACGCGCGGCCAGAAGGGCAGGCCGAGGTTCAGCGGCGCCAGCCAGTGGACGGCCCAGGCGAAAAGGAATGTCGCCAGGAAGACGAGGGGCGGGATGATGCGGATGCCGGTTGCGGGCGGGCCCATGGCGATCGGCGCGAAACCTAATCGGGGGCGCTGGTCTGCAGCGCCAGCGCGTGCAACGCGCCTCCCATTTTCCCCTTCAGCGCGTCATAAACAAGCTGGTGCTGTTGCACGCGGCTTTTGCCCCGGAAGACCTCGGAAACGACCTCGGCGGCGTAGTGATCGCCGTCGCCGGCAAGATCGCGGATGACGACCCGCGCATCGGGCAACGCGGCCTTGATCAGGGCCTCGATGTCACTGGCGTTCATCGCCATGGTCGGTCTCCTTGCCGGCCGCCGCCGGTGTCACGCGGCGCCGCCGGCCATGTAGTCCGGGAACCAAGTCTCATAGGCTTCGCTGAGCTTTGCAATAGCAATGCCAGCGGCTTCGCCGAGCTTCAGTTGCGTGCCGCCGGTGTTGCCGATCCACGGGGCGAACACCGCCTTGCCGGTGCGCTCCCAGACACGTTCCAGATCGGCCCGGCGGACGGTGACGACATAACGGCCCTGATCCTCGCCGAAGAAGGTCGCGACCGGCGAACCGCCGTCGGGCTGGCTGACGGTGGCGCCGATGCCCGACGCCATGGCCATCTCGGCAAGCGCGATCGCCAGCCCGCCATCGGAACAGTCGTGGACGGCGGTCACCAGCCCATCGCGGATGAGGCCGCGGACGATGTCGCCGACCCGTTTCTCATGGTCGAGATCGACCGGCGGCGGTGGCCCGTCCTCGCGGCCGGCGATTTCACGCAGCCACACCGAGCGGCCGAGATGGTCGCCCCAGGTCGGCGGCGCGCCGATCAACAGAATCGCCTCGACGTCGCCGGCAAAGGCGATGCGGGCGACACGCGTGACGTCCGGCACCAGACCGACACCACCGATACAGGGCGTCGGCGGGATCGCCACGCCGTTGCTCTCATTGTAGAGCGACACATTGCCGGAGACGACCGGGAAGGCCAGGGTTTCGCACGCCTCGGCGATGCCTTTGATGGCGGCGACCAACTCGCCCATGATCTCCGGCTTCTCCGGATTGCCGAAATTGAGGTTGTCGGTGATCGCCAGCGGTTCGGCGCCGACGGCGGTGAGATTGCGCCAGCATTCGGCCACCGCCTGCTTGCCGCCCTCGAACGGATCGGCGGCGCAGTAACGCGGCGTCACGTCGAGGGAGAAGGCGAGGCCCTTGCCGCGGTTGCCGACGCGCACCACGCCGGCGTCGCCGCCCGGGGCAACCACCGTGTCGCCACCGATCAGCGTGTCGTACTGCTCCCACACCCAGCGCCGCGAACTCATGTCCGGCGTGCTCAGAATCCGAATCAAGTCTTCGCCGCAGTCGCTTGATGCGGGAATCGATTTCGGATCGAGCGGAGACGGTGCGGCGCGCTCGACATGCGGCCGGTCGTAGCGCGGCGCCTGGTCGCCGAGCTCCTTGATCGGCAGGTCGGCTTCCACCTTGCCCCGGTGGAGGACGCGGAAGCGCAGGTCGTCGGTGGTCCTGCCGACGATGGCGAAATCGAGGCCCCATTTGCGGAAGATCGCCTCGGCTTGCCGCTCCATCTCCGGGCGGAGCACCATCAGCATGCGCTCCTGGCTCTCCGACAGCATCATCTCGTAGGCGGACATGCCGGTCTCGCGGCAGGGCACATGATCGAGATCGAGTTCGATACCGAGGTCGCCCTTGGCGCCCATCTCGACGGCCGAGGAGGTGAGGCCGGCGGCGCCCATGTCCTGGATCGCCACGACGGCGCCGGAGGCCATCAGCTCGAGGCAGGCCTCGAGCAGCAGCTTCTCCGAGAAGGGATCGCCGACCTGAACGGTCGGACGCTTCTCGTGGCTGTCGTCGTCGAAGACGGCGGAGGCCATGGAGGCGCCGTGGATGCCGTCGCGGCCGGTCTTGGAGCCGAGATAGACGACCGGCAGGCCGACGCCGGAGGCGCGCGAATAGAAGATGGCGTCGGTCCTGGCGATGCCGGCGGCGAAGGCGTTGACCAGGATGTTGCCGTTGTAGCCCGCGTCGAAATTCACCTCGCCACCGACGGTCGGCACGCCGAAGGAATTGCCGTAGCCCCCGATGCCGGCGACGACGCCAGCGACCAGATGGCGGGTCTTGGGATGATCCGGGGCGCCGAAACGCAGCGCATTCATCGAAGCGATCGGGCGGGCGCCCATGGTGAAGACGTCGCGCAAGATGCCGCCGACCCCGGTGGCCGCGCCCTGATAGGGCTCGATATAGGAGGGGTGGTTGTGGCTCTCCATCTTGAAGATCACCGCCTCGCCATCGCCGATATCGACGACGCCGGCATTCTCGCCGGGGCCGCAAATGACGCGCTCGCCGCTGGTCGGCAACAGTCGCAGCCAGATCTTCGACGACTTGTACGAGCAGTGCTCGTTCCACATGGCCGAGAAGATGCCGAGTTCGGTGATGCTCGGCTCACGGCCGATGAGCTTGAGGATGCGCTCGTATTCGTCCGGCTTCAGGCCGTGGGTGGCAACGAGGTCGGGGGTAATCGGAACCGGGGCGTTCACGAGCAGCCTGTCCCGCCCTTCGCCCAGCGCGCGATGTCGGCGCGGATGCGTGGGCCACTCGCCGATTCGGTCAGCGGTCCGTAAGCCGTGGCGCTGGAACCGCTTGTCGCCTGCACGACCAGCGCCGGCAGGCCGGTGGGATCGTCCTTCTTGACGAGAAGGATGCGCGACACGGCGGCATTGCGCTCGGGCGTGTAGACATAGCCGGCGAAGGTGGTGTCGCCCTTGGCGAACCAGCAGCGGCCGATGGAATCGGCCAGTTGGACCGACAGGTTGTATGCCGCGTCCGAGACTTCGACGGCGCCACCGCCGCCGCCGGCAGACTGGCAGCCGGAAAGTCCCACCAGAGCGGCAAGGCCAAGGCCGGCGAGGAGGGGGCGGTGTGTCTTCATGCGGCTGTCTCCAATGCGCTGGCGACGCTCTCGAAGAGGCCGCGTCCGTCGGTGCCGCCCTGCAGGTCCTCGATCAGGTCTTCCGGGTGGGGCATCATGCCGAGCACGTTGCGGCGCTCGTTGAGGATGCCGGCGATGTCGTCGAGTGAGCCGTTGGGATTACTGGCGGTGCCGCGTTCGCCGTTCGCATCGACATAGCGAAAGGCGACCCGGTCCTCGCCATTGAGACGCGCCAGCGTCTCATCGTCGCAGCGGTAGTTGCCATCGCCGTGGGCGACCGGGCAGCGCAACACCTGGCCGGTCGAATAGCGGCTGGTGAACAGCGTGTCGGTGGTCTCGACGCTCAGATGCACCTCGCGGCAGATGAAGCGCAGGCTGGCATTGCGCATCAGCACGCCGGGCAAGAGCCCGGCCTCGCACAGGATCTGGAAGCCGTTGCAGATGCCGAGCACCGGCACCCCGGCTGCGGCCCGCTCGGCGACCGCCTGCATCACCGGAGCGCGTGCGGCAATGGCGCCGGAGCGCAGATAATCGCCATAGGAGAAACCGCCGGGGAGCACGATCAGGTCGGCCGGCGGCATGTCGCTGTCGGCATGCCAGGCGATCGCCGGCCGGCTGCCGGTGACCTTCTCCAGTGCCGCAATCATGTCGCGGTCGCGGTTGGAGCCGGGAAAGATGACAAGAGCGGATTTCACGGGCGTCGGTCCGCTTTCTTGTGGTCGCGCTGAAGGGAGCGCCTCGACGGCAAACGCTTAGCCGATTCTGCGACGTTGGGAAGGGGGAGGGCGCCGCTCAACGGGTTTATTTTTGCCGGATCGGGCATGTTGGCATGTTCCGGGCGCGCCTCACCGTCGTGGGGCGAGGCCCTGAAGGATCTCGTTGACGTATTCGGCGGCGTGGCGCTCCGTGCGGCATAGTTGGCCGGGGGCGTTGAACAGATAGGTCTTGCCGGCATAAGTGGTGCAGGCGCGCACCGGCCCGCCGGAAATGCCGCGACAGGCGAAGCTGCCCTCGGTGACAAGGAAGGTCAGCCCGGCGTGGCTGAACGTGTCGACGCGGCCGGGGGTCGGGGGGAGCGGCACGGCCGCGGACGGCTCGTCGTCGAATGCCAGTGCTTGCGGCGCGCAGGCGGTTGCCGCCGCGTCGGCGATGGTGATGGCGATCGTCGTGCCGGAACAGCGGTGGATCTTGCAGTAGACGATGTATGCGTTGTCCGCGCCGTTCACGTCCCAGCGGTTGGCGTCGAAACGCAGCGCCAGGCCGCCGATCCAGGCGACGCCGTTGACGCGCGGCGGTTGGGCATGGGCGACAGGGGCCAGAAGCAGTAACGCGATGAGAAAGGCGAGCGGGCGCATCGTCTTCGAGTTCGTTGCAGTCGCCTCGGATCGGTTCCTGGCGGTCAAATGCGGCGAAAGCCGGGGCGGGGCGCCGCCCTACACCAGCTCGACGCGGAAGTCCTCAATCACCGTATTGGCGAGGAGTGTCTCGCCCATTGCATGAAGCGTCGCTTCGGCCTTCGCCGGGTCGGCTTCGGCAAGCTCGATATCGAAGACCTTGCCCTGCCGCACGCCGTTGATGCCCGAAAAGCCGAGCGCGGCCAGAGCCCCCTCGATCGCCTTGCCCTGCGGATCGAGGACGCCGGTTTTCAGGGTGACGGTGAGACGGGCCTTCACGGGAAGCCGCCCGCCTATTGCACCAGCACCGGACCGCTGCCCTTGGGCCGGTCCTGCTCGATGAGGATGCCGAGGCGCCGCGCCACCTCCTGATAGGCCTCGACCAGCCCGCCCATGTCGCGGCGGAAGCGATCCTTGTCGAGCTTGTCCTTGGTCTGCACGTCCCACAGGCGGCACGAGTTGGGCGAGATCTCGTCGGCGACGACGATCCGCATCATCTCGTTCTCCCACAGGCGGCCGCATTCGATCTTGAAATCGACGAGCTGGATGCCGGCGCCGAGGAACAGGCCGGAGAGGAAGTCGTTGACGCGGATGGCGAGCGCCATGACGTCGTCGATCTCCTGCGGGCTCGCCCAGCCGAAGGCGGTGATGTGCTCCTCGGAGACCATCGGGTCTTCGAGCTCGTTGCTCTTGTAATAGAACTCGATGATCGAGCGCGGCAACACGGTGCCTTCCTCGATGCCCAGGCGCTTGGACAGCGAGCCGGCGGCGACGTTCCTGACCACCACTTCGAGCGGGATGATCTCGACCTCGCGGATGAGCTGCTCGCGCATGTTCAACCGCCGCACGAAGTGGGTCGGAATGCCCATGCGGTTGAGGTGGGTGTAGATGTGCTCCGAAATCCGGTTGTTGAGCACGCCCTTGCCGTCGATAATCTCGTGCTTCTTCTTGTTGAAGGCGGTGGCGTCGTCCTTGAAGAACTGGACCAGCGTCCCCGGCTCGGGACCTTCGAACAAAATCTTGCTCTTGCCCTCGTAGATGCGCCGGCGCCGGTTCATGGGTACGTACCGCGGTTTGTGAAAATCCATCAGACGGGGTCCCAGGCGAAAAAAGTGTTATGCGACAACAGCCTGCGCCCAACTCAAGCGGCCGAACGACGCCGCGTGGCGGACCTTATGCGATCGGCTGCAAATCCACAATGAGCCATCCCGATGCGCAGGATTGCCGCGGTGCGTTTGGGTCGCCGACGGCGTTGATTTAGGCTATGCCAGACGATATGCAAGTCCGCCCTATCGGCAGGGGGAGCCGCAAGACATGACGACCTTCGACAAGCGCGAGGATGCCTTCGAGAACAAGTTCGCGCACGACGCCGAACTGCAGTTCAAGGCCCATGCGCGCCGCAACAAGCTGCTCGGCCTGTGGGCCGCGGCGCTGCTCGGTAAAACGGGTGACGACGCTTTGGAATACGCCAAGACGGTGGTTGCCGCCGATTTCGATCATGCGGGTCATGAGGACGTGTTCCGCAAGATCCGCGAGGATTTCAACAAGGCCGGCGTGCCCCAGTCCGACCATCAGATCCGGCGCACCATGGACGAGTTGCTGGCGCAGGCCGTGGAGCAGGTGCGCACGGAAACGATCTAGAGGGTTCCACCGAAATGTCATTACCGGCGCTCGCCGCGCGGCTGCGCAACGGCGAGACGCTTTATAGCGGCTGGGTGGCGATGCCCGAGCCGCTGGTCGCAGAAACCGTCGCACGCGCTGGATTCGATTGCGTCTTGCTGGATATGCAGCACGGCCTGCTCGATACTGGATCGGTCATGGCCGGCATCGGCGCCGTGGCTTTGGCCGGCAAGCCCGCGGTTGTGCGCGTGGCGCTGGGCGATGACGCCGCCGCTGGCCATGCGCTCGACATGGGGGCCCAGGCGGTCATCGCGCCAATGGTCAACTCGGTCGAGGATGCGCGCGCACTCGCCGCGGCGACCAAGTATCCGCCGCTTGGAGAACGCAGCTGGGGGCCGACGCGGGCGATGCACCTGGAAGGCATCGAGCAGCCGTCGCAATATCTCGAAAACGCCAACCGGACCTGCTTCACCTTCGCCATGGTCGAGACGGTGCGGGCGCTCGGCGCGCTCGACGCGATCCTGGCGGTGGACGGCATCGACGGCGTCTTCGTCGGCCCGTTCGACCTGTCGGTGTCGCTGTCGGCAGGCCGGCAGGTGGTCGCGGTCGACGCCTCGGTCGACGCGGCGATCAAGCACATCGGCGAGCGCGCCGCGGTGGCGGGCAAGGTCGCTGGCATCTACGCGGCGACGGCGGAGCGGGCGCGCACCTTCCGCGATTTCGGCTACCGGTTCATCGCGCTCGGAGCCGATCAGACCTACCTGACCCTCGGCGCGGCCGCATTGCTCGAGGCCGCGCGCGCCATGGACGCGCCCTAAGCCGTAGCCTCGCCGAAGACGCGGTGGAAGATCGTGTCGACGTGCTTGAGGTGGTAGCCAAGGTCGAAGAGCGCCGCGAGTTCCGATTCCGGAATCGCCTGAATCACTTCCGGGTCGTTCTTCAACAAGGTCAGGAAATCGCTGCCTTCCTGCCAGGCCCGCATGGCGCTGCGCTGGACGAGCCGGTACGCGTCCTCGCGGCTGACACCCTTCTGGGTCAACGCCAGCATGACGCGCTGCGAGTGGACGAGGCCGCCGAGGCTGTCGAGATTGGCCTTCATGCGCTCGGGATAGACGACCAGCCTGTCGATGACCCCGGCCAGGCGGTGAAGCGCGAAATCGAGCGTTACGGTGGCGTCGGGGCCGATCATGCGCTCGACCGACGAGTGGGAAATGTCGCGCTCGTGCCAGAGCGCCACGTTCTCCATCGCCGGCAAGGCCATGGAGCGGACCATACGGGCCAGGCCGGTCAGGTTCTCCGTCAACACCGGATTGCGCTTGTGCGGCATCGCCGAGGAGCCCTTCTGGCCAGGCGAAAAATACTCCTCCGCCTCGCGCACTTCCGTGCGCTGCAGGTGGCGGATTTCGATCGCCAGGTGCTCGACGGAGGAAGCGACCACGGCCAGCGTGGCGAAATACATGGCGTGGCGGTCGCGCGGGATCACCTGGGTGGAGACCGGCTCGGGACGCAGGCCCATGGCGCGCGCGACATAGTCCTCGACGCGCGGATCGACATTGGCAAAGGTGCCGACGGCGCCGGACAGCGCCGCGGTGGCGACCTCCTCGCGGGCGGCGGAGAGGCGGCGGCGGGCGCGGGCGAACTCGGCATAGAAGGTGGCGAGCTTGACGCCGAAGGTCGTCGGCTCGGCGTGGATGCCGTGGCTGCGGCCGATGGTGACCGTGTCCTTGTGCTCGAAGGCGCGGCGGCGGAGCGCGGCGAGAAGCGCGTCGATATCGGCGATGAGCAGGTCGGCGGCGCGCATGAGCTGCACATTGAAGCAGGTGTCGAGGATGTCCGAAGAGGTGAGGCCCTGGTGGATGAAGCGCGCGTCCGGACCGACGATCTCGGCCAGATGGGTGAGAAAGGCGATGACGTCGTGCCGGGTCTCGGCCTCGATGGCGTCGATGCGGGCTACGTCGAATGTCGCGTCGCGGCCCTTGTTCCACACGGTCTCGGCCGCCGATTTCGGCACCACGTCGATCTCGGCCATGGCGTCGAGGGCGTGCGCCTCGATCTCGAACCAGATGCGGAACTTGGTCTCGGGCGACCAGATCGCCGTCATGGCGGGGCGCGAATAGCGCGGAATCATCTGCTGGAGCCTGCCGTTGTCGGGGTTACGGCGCGGTCTAGCAGAGGGCAGCCGGCTTCACAATCGGCGGGCAGCGCCGGTCGCCTGCATGGCTACGCCACGATACTTTCGGCGGCGCTCCGCAACGCGGCGATGTTGTCCTTGTAGGCGCCGGCACCGTCCTCGAAGACGGCCGAGCCGGTGACCAGGACGTCGGCGCCGGCCGCGGCGATGGCGCGGGCATTCTTCGCCGTGATGCCGCCGTCGACTTCGATGACGATGTCGCGGGTGCCGATCATGGCGCGAATCTCGGCGATCTTGGCAAGCAATTCGGGAATGAACGACTGGCCACCGAAGCCCGGATTGACGCTCATCACCAGGACGAGGTCGACGAGGTCAAGGACATAGGGAAGCATGCTCGCCGGCGTTCCGGGATTGAGCACGACGCCGGCCTTCTTGCCGAGAGCGCGGATCGTCTGCAGCGAGCGATGGAGGTGCGGCCCCGCCTCGACATGCACGGTCATACGGTCGGCGCCGGCCTCGGCGAAGGCGGCGAGGTAGGGATCGGCCGGCGAAATCATCAGATGGACGTCGAGCAACTTGCGCGTATGCGGCCGGATCGCCCGCACCACGCCGGGTCCGATGGTGATGTTGGGCACGAAGTGGCCGTCCATCACGTCGACGTGGATCCAGTCGGCGCCGGCTGCGTCGACCGCGGCGACTTCCTCGCCCAGCCTGGCGAAGTCGGCCGACAGAATTGAAGGTGCGATCAGAACTCGGTGGTTCATGGGATCGGCGGTATCATGCAAGTCCGCCGGGCGCAATCACAAGGCGGTCAAGTCCCCTGACAATGACTGGATACGGACGTCGCCCGGCACGGCCGAAGTCTGTCGACCGGGGTAGGCACCTGCCGCCGCAAACGGGGAGAAACGTCGATGAGTCAGGAATTCTTCTGGTTGGCGCTGACGGTCGCGATGACCGGGCTGATCTGGGTGCCGTACATTCTCGATCGAATCGCCACGCGCGGGCTGATGGGCACCTTCGCCAATCCAGGTCCGGAATTGGCGAAGCAGTCGGACTGGGCCGAACGCATGAAGGCCGCGCACTACAACGCGATCGAGAACCTCATGATATTCGCGCCGCTCGTCCTGATGCTGCACGCGCTCAACATCTCGACGGCGGCAACGGTGGCGGCGGCGGCAACCTATTTCTGGGCGCGGCTGATTCACCTGGTGGTCTACACGATGGGCATCCCCATCGTGCGCACGCTTGCCTTCGCCGTGGGTTTCTTTGCGCAGGCGGTGCTGCTGCTTGCGGTGTTCGGCATGATGTGAAGAATTTTCGTGAGGGCATTAATCGTCCGCTAACCATGTGACGGCATAGTCATCCTCGCGGATAGGTACTGCGTACCGCACTGGTTTCACCGCCCCGGCCCGCGACGGCCGGGGCGGTTTCATGTTCCGCCGCAAAGCTCCGGACGTTCAGCGGAATTTTTCTCGCCAGGTGGGCAGCAGATCGCCCGGCGCAGGGGCCGCCTCGTAGATGGCGCGGGCGATGGCGCGGGCCATGCACGCCGCCCCGGCGGCGCCGATGGCGATCATGTCCGCCGCCGCGTCCGCCCGGCCGGTCGCCAGGGCGAAGATCATGTCGCCATCCATGGGCGTATGCGACGGCCACAGTGCGCGGGCGAAGCCGTCATGCGCCATGATCGCCAGCCGCTTGGCTTCCGCCTTGGTCAGGCGCGCATCGGTGGCAACCACGGCGATCGTCGTGCTTGACCGCTCGATCTGTCCCTTGGTGCGCAACGCGGTGGCCTCTGCCGGGTAGGCAAGGGGCGGGCCGAGGCCGCCGAACTCGCCGTCGCGCTCGAAGGGCGCCGCCCAGAAATGTGGGCCGTCGCCAATCGTCGCCTGGCCGAGGGCATTGACCGCCACCAGGGCCGCGACGGTGATGCCGCTGTCCAGACGCGTGGAGGCCGAACCGAGGCCGCCCTTGAGGTTGACGGTGGTGGCGCCGGTGCCGGCGCCGACGCTGCCGAGGGCGAAGTCGTGCGAGGCGGCATCAAGCGCCGCGCGGCCGAGCGCCGGGTAGGGCGCAGCGGCGCCCCAGTTCTTGTCGCCGCCGTTCAGCAGATCGAAGAGGATGGCGGCCGGAACGATCGGAACGCGGGCCGGGCCGATGGCGACGCCGCGGCCGGCCTCGGCGAGACCCGCCATGACGCCGCCGGCTGCTTCGAGGCCGAAGGCGGAGCCGCCGGCAAGCACCACCGCATCGACGGTGGCGATCGTCTGCTCGGGGGCCAGCAGGTCGCTGTCGCGGGTGCCCGGCGCGCCCCCCATGACATGGCCGGAGGCGACCGCCGGCTCGTCGCACAGCACCACGGTGACGCCCGATTTGAGGCGGGCATCGTCGGCATGGCCGACCCGCAAACCCGCGACATCGGTGAGGAGGTTGTTCAATATTCGGCTCCCCGATCGGGTGCCGCTAGCTGCCGGCATCGCCGAGCCGGCCGCCGCGCCACTCATAGAGAACGAAGCCCGGTAGCGACATGTCGCCCTTGGCGTCGAAGGCAAGATCGCCGATCACCGTGGTGAAGCGGCCGCTGTCCATTGCCTTGACGACGGCGTCGAAATCGTTCGATCCGGCGGCTTTGGCGGCCGCGGCCCAGACCTGCACGGCGGCGTAGCTGGGCAGGACATAACCCTCGGGCTCCACCCCGCGGGCGCGGAACGCGGCCACGACATCGGCGGCGCCGGGATTGTCACGGGCATCCGGTGCGAAGGTGACCAGCGTGCCCTCGGCAGCATCGCCGGCGACGTTGAGGTATTCGTTGGTGACCAGCGCGTCGGGGCCGACGATCACGGTATCGAGGCCCGCGGCGCGGATCTGACGCGCGATCAGGCCGGCCTCGTTCGGGTAGCCGCCGATATAGACGACACCGATATTGGCGGCCCGCAGCTGGTCCACCAGGCCGGTGAAATCGCTGGTGCCCGGATCGTATTCCTCGGTGAAGGCTTCGCGCTTTCCCGCTGCGTTCATGGCAACGCGCGTGGCGTCGGCGAGGGACTTGCCGTAGGGGCTGCGGTCATCGATCACGGCAACCGCCTTGTTGGGGAAGCGCTTGGCGATGGCCTGGCCGGCAACGACGCCCTGCTGGTCGTCACGGCCGGCCAGGCGATAGATGCCGGCGCCGGGACGCTTGTCGGTGTAATCCGGCCAGGTGGTGCCCGGCGAAATCTCGACGATGTGGTTGGCGACATAGACCGAGGATGCGGCCAGCGAAGCGCCAAGGCAGAGATGGCCGACGACCATGACGGCGCCCTTGCCGGCGAGCTGGTTGGCGACGGCATCAGCGGTCTTGGGATCGCACTTGTCGTCCATCGCCTGCAGCGCCAAAGGGGCCCCGTTGACGCCGCCGGCGGCGTTGATGTCGCCAATCGCCTGCGCGGCGCCGTCGCGCATCTCGCCGCCGAAAATGGCGAAGTTGCCCGACATCGGCCCGGCGACGCCGATGATCGTGTCGGCATGAACGGTGGCGGCGGCAAACAGGCCGGCGGCGGCAATCAGACAGGCGGCAAAGCGGGCACCGGCGGACACGGGCAGCGCCTCCATGGGGGCATGATCTCAACTCCGTCAAACTGCCGCCGGACCACGGAGAAGGCAAACAAAAACCCCGGCGTCGCCACCGGGGTTTCTGCACCGCCCAAAGACGGCGATGAATGCGACGAGACTACATTTGCAGGTAGTCGTACTTGCCGTCCTTCCACTCGTAGACGACATAGCCGGGCAGGGTGACGTCACCCTCCTTGTTGAAGTTCAGCTTGCCGAGGACGGTATTGAAGGTCGTCTTGTACATTTCCGCGGTGACCTTGTCGAAGTCGGTCGAGCCGGCCGCGGTGACGGCGTCGGCCCAGATCTTCACTGCGGCGTAGGTGTAGAGCGAGTAGCCCTCGGCCGTGCGGCCGGCGGCCTGCAACTCGTCGACGATCGGCTTGGCTTCCGGGTTCTTGCGCGGATCCGGCGAGAACGTCATGTAGGTGCCGTTGCCGGCGGCGCCGGTGATCTGCCAGTACTCGTCGGTGACGAGCGCGTCGCCGGAGACGAGGATCGTCTTCATGCCCTGGTCAACCATCTGACGCTTGATCAGGCCGGCTTCGGGGTGATAGCCGCCGACATAGAGCACGTCGATGTTGTTGGCCTTCAGCTTGGAGACGAGCGCGGTGTAGTCCTTTTCACCGGCATTGTAGGACTCGTCGAGGACTTCCTTCTTGCCCGCTTCGTTCATGAACTTGCGCGTCTGGTCGGCAAGGCCCTTACCGTAGGTGCTCTTGTCGTCGATGATGGCGATGTTCTTGTCCTTGAAGTGCGTGGCCAGGAACTTGCCGGCGACCTCGCCCTGCTGGTCGTCACGGCCGCAGACGCGGAACGTGCCGGGGCCGGGACGCTGGTCGGTGTAGGCCGGGTTGGTCGAGGCGGGCGAGATCTGCACGACATTGGCGTCGCTGTAGACCGAAGAAGCCGGGATCGACGAGCCGGAGCAGAAGTGCCCGGCAACGAACAAAGCGCCCTTGGCGACGAGCTGGTTGGCGACGGCCACCGCTTGCTTCGGATCGCAAGCATCGTCACCAACCTCGAGGACGAGCTTCTGTCCGAGAACGCCACCGGCGGCGTTGATGTCGGCGACCGCCTGTTCGGCGCCGGCCTTGAGCTGTGCACCGAACGCGGCATACTGGCCCGTCATCGGGCCCGCAGTCGCGATCAGAATGTCGGCGTGAGCCATACCGGCCATTGTCAAGGCAAATGACGCGGCAATGCCCGCTTTTAAAATCTTCCTCATGTCTGGTCCCTTCTGTACTTGGTGCTCAAAAGCACCGTGCCTTTAGCGGGGCCCCATGTCCCTGCTAAATTCGATTTATGCTAATTCAAACTAGCGCGCCTGCGTAACTGGCGCAATCTTCAGGCTTTTTCAGTATCCAGCGCCCCGGGCGTGGCACTTTCGGCCGGCGAACGGCGGCGCCACGACAGCGGGCCCGCGCGCCGGTAGAGCCAGCCATACTGGCTGGTCATCTGACCGGCGCGGGTGATGCGGTAGCCAAGTGCGGCGAACACGGCGAGGAGGACCACGTCAACCACGAAGTAGTGCAAAGACAGCAACGTGCCGTGGAAAAGGGCGTAATGAATAAATCGCACCGCGGCGGTCAGCAGGAATGTGTAGAGGACCAGCAACTTGATCGGCGCCCAGGTGTAGGCCATCGCACGGCCGACAAGGTATGCGGCGCCACCGCCGAGAAAGGCGGTGACCAGCAGAAAGTCGACGATGTTGGTCTGGTAGATGACACCCATATGCGTTTCCTCGGCGCTAGTGCTTGCCGCCTTCGAGATAGGCCCGGCGCACTTCCTCGCGGGCGAGCAGTTCCTCGCCGGTGCCGGTCAGCGAGATCGCGCCGTTGACCATGACATAGCCGCGATGGGCGAGGCGTAGTGCGTGATAGGCGTTCTGCTCGACCAGGAAGACGGTCAGCCCGTCGTGTTGGTTGAGGTCGCGCAGCACGCCGAAGATCTGGCGCACGATCATTGGCGCCAGGCCGAGTGACGGCTCGTCGAGCAGCAGCAGGCGCGGCCGGCTCATCAGCGCCCGCGCGATCGCCAGCATCTGCTGTTCGCCGCCCGACAGCGTGCCGCCGCGCTGCGCGGCACGCTGCTTGAGCACCGGAAAGATGTCGTAGACTCGTGCCAGGTCCTCGTCGAAATGATCGAGGCCCGTGGTGACGGCACCCATCTGCAGGTTTTCAAACACGGTCATGCGCGGAAAGATGTGACGCCCCTCGGGGGCCTGCGCGATGGCCATGCGCATGATCTCGTGGGTCGGCCGCTCGGTGATGTCGATGCCGTTGAAGACGATCTGGCCGGAGCGCGCCCGCGGGCTGCCGCAGATGGTCATCATCAACGTCGATTTGCCGGCGCCGTTGGCGCCGATCAGCGTGACGATCTCACCTTCGTTGACCACGACGTCGACGCCGCGCAATGCAACGATGTTGCCGTAATAGGTGGTCACGCCGCTGACCGTGAGCAGGGGCGCGCTCATAGCGAGACCTCCGCTTCGACCTTTTCGACTTCTTCGTCGTCGACGCCGAGATAAGCGGCGATGACCTTGGGATCGTTGCGGACGAAATCGGCAGAGCCGTCGGAAATCTTCACGCCATAGTCGAGCACGACGATATGGTCCGAGATCTCCATGACGACGCCCATGTCGTGCTCGATGAGCAGGACCGAGATGTCATGCTTGTCGCGGATGAAGCGGAGAAGCGTGTTGAGCTCGGCCGACTTGCGCGGATTGAGGCCGGCGGCCGGCTCGTCGAGACAGAGCAGCAAGGGATCGGTGCACATGGCGCGGACGATCTCCAGCCGCCGCTGCGCGCCGTAGGGCAGGCTGGAGGCGGGGTCGTCGGCGCGGTCGACGAGTTCGACCTGCTCCAGCCAATAGAGTGACTTCTCCACCGCCGCACGATGGCCGGCGTGATAGGAGGACAGGCCGAAAATGCCGGCGATCGAATAGCCGGAGGCGAGCATCAGCTTGTTGTGCTGGGCCACCATGAGGTTTTCGAGAACCGTCATGCCGCCGAACAGGCGGATGTTCTGGAAGGTGCGGGCGACGCGCGCGTGCTTGGCAATCTCATTCTCGGGCATGCGCTCGAGCAGGTAGAGGCCCTTGGCACCGCCGGTCCAGGTGCCGTGTTCGGTTGCCGCGGCGACGCCGTCGAACGTGCCGGGCGTCTGGCCCAGCGCAATGCGGCCCTCGGTCGGCTTGTAGAAACCGGTGATGCAATTGAAGACCGTCGTCTTGCCGGCGCCGTTGGGGCCGATCAGGGCGGTGATGTCACCGCGACCAACCGAGAACGACAGGTCGTTCACCGCGATAAGGCCGCCGAAGCGCATCGACAGGTGCTCGACCGTCAGGATGGGATCACTCTGCCAGCGGTTCATCCGTGACCTTCTCCCACCAATGCGCCCGACACCGCCTTGCGTGTTTTGAGGAACACCGTCGGTTTTCGAGTAGAGACCAGGCCGCGTGGCCGCCACACCATGATCGCCACCATGAGCACGCCGAAGATCAGCAAGCGATACTGGCTGGGATCGAAATCGGGGCCGAAGACCGCTTTCAGGAAGGTCAGATTGCGCAGCATCTCGATGCCGCCGATCATCACCACTGCGGCGACCGCGACACCGATCTGGCTGCCGAGGCCGCCGAGGACGACGATCGCCAGGATGGTCGCCGATTCCATGAAGTTGAAGCTCTCCGGCGAGATGAAGCCCTGGCGAGTGGCGAAGAAGGAACCAGCAAAGCCGCCGAACATGGCGCCCATGGCGAAGGCGGTGAGCTTGGTGTTGGTGGTGTTGATGCCGAGCGAGCGGCAGGCGATCTCGTCCTCGCGCAGCGCCTCCCAGGCGCGGCCGACGGGTAGCCGGCGTATCCTGAGCGTCACGAAATTGGTGATGAGAGCGAGGACAAGGATCAGATAGTAGAGAAAGATGATCCGGTGGGTGGGCGAGTAGTGCAGCCCGAAGAAGGCGGCGAAGCTGTTGTCGCCGCGTGTGAACTCCAGCCCGAAGAAGCTCGGCCGCGGCACGTGGTTGATGCCGTCGGGGCCATGGGTGAACGAATACCAGTTGATCAGCACCAGGCGGATGATCTCGCCGAAGGCGAGCGTCACGATGGCCAGATAGTCGCCGCGCAGGCGCAGCACCGGGAAGCCGAGGATCAGGCCCCAGCAGGCGGCAAGGATGCCGGCCAGCGGCAGGCAGATCCAGAAGGACCAGCCGAAATGTTCGGCCAGCAGCGCGTAGGAATAGGCGCCCACGGCATAGAAGGCGACATAGCCGAGGTCGAGCAGGCCGGCGAGGCCGACGACGATATTGAGACCCCAGCCGAGCATGACATAGGTCAGGATCAGCGTGCCGAGGTCGAGGATGTAGCGGGCCTGATGCGGATAGTAGACGATCGTGTAGATCGGAATGGCGACGGCGGCTAACAGGAACAGCCCTGCCGAGACGGCGCCAACCTTGGGGATGGTCGGCATCGCCGCTGCCAGCCCGGAGCCGAGGCCGCGGAAGAGCGGGTGCTCCGCCTTCCAGACGAACAGATTGAGCAGCAGGCGGCCGAAGAAGACGATGCCGACGACGATGGCAACCGTGTTCCAGTGCTGGGCGAGGCCGAGGTTGCTGCGGGCACCGACCGCTACGGTCTGCAGGCCGATCGTCGGGGCGGCGAGCGCAAAGGTGAT
Organism: uncultured Alphaproteobacteria bacterium; assembly: GCA_963762605.1. Lineage (GTDB taxonomy): Bacteria > Pseudomonadota > Alphaproteobacteria > Rhizobiales > Kaistiaceae > CAVSRC01. The sequence continues at coordinate 210,298 of CAVXLJ010000018.1, forward strand.
GAGCGCGGCAAGGAAGGAATCCTTCAGCGAGCGTGCCAGCAGATGATTTCGCCTCGGGGTGTCCGAGGCTGGCGGCTCACCTTGATAGGCCTGCCGGCGTGCTTCTTCCTGGATTTCCGCACCCTCGGGGGTGATGTCGGAAGTCGGTTCGCGGGAGATGCTGGCCGCCATGTCAGACCTTCTCCACTTCCGGCCGGCCCAGCAGTCCTGATGGCAGGAAGATGAGCGTGATGGCAAGGATCGAGAAGGCCGCGACGTCCTTGTATTCGACCGAGAAATAGGCCGACCAGAAGGTCTCGATCAGACCGATGAGCAGGCCGCCGAGCATGGCGCCGGGCAGCGAGCCGATACCGCCGAGCACGGCGGCGGTGAAGGCTTTGATGCCGGCGTTGAAGCCGATGTAGAAATCGATCACCCCGTAATAGAGCAGGAACATCATGCCGGCGACGGCGGCGAGCGCGGCGCCGAGCACGAAGGTGATCGAGATGGTGCGGTCGACATTGACGCCGAGCAGGGCCGCCATGCGCGCGTCCTGCTCGCAGGCGCGCTGGGCGCGACCGAGCGCGGTGCGCGCGATCAACAGGGAGAAGACCGCCATCAGGATCACCGTGGTGACAATGATGATGATCTGGATGTTGGAGAGCTGAACGACGAAGTCGCCGGTCTTCATGATCGCGTAGCCGCCGGTGATGAGCGGCGGCAGCGGCTTCACCCGCGCGCCCTGGACGACCTGGATGTAGTTTTCCAGGACGATCGACATGCCGATGGCGGTGATCAGCGGCGCCAGCCGGAACGATCCGCGCAGCGGCCGGTAAGCGACGCGCTCAACCGCCCAGCCCCATACGGCGGTCAGCGCCATGGCCACGGCGAGCACCACGATCAGCGTCGCCAGCAGCACGAGCACGGGCATTCCGGCGGTGGCGCCGAGGATGATGAGGGCGATCAGCGCGATAAATGCCCCGACCATGAAGATATCGCCGTGGGCGAAGTTGATCATGCCGATGATGCCGTAGACCATCGTGTAGCCAATCGCGATCAGGCCGTAGATCGACCCAAGCGTCAGCCCATTGATCAACTGCTGGACAAAATACTCCATGAGCCCCCTGGTCCCCTGTGTGGCTACGACCAGGAGGTCGTGCCAAATTCTCTAGAGCAATTGTCATCTTGGCTTAGCTGCCTTGCCAAGACAACAGGCCCTGTTCGCCGTCTTCTCCTTGCAGGATTCGCGCCGTTTTGTGCGGGCCCTGCGCCGAAACCGGTGGCGACCGACAATATGACGCAGGCGTCCGGTGAACCATCGTCAGCACGCCAGCGACCCTCCGTCGCTGCCGGTGCCGGGCTGTAACTCTGCCGCAAAAACAGTAATGTTGTGAAGATGGGACGCTGCTTCGGCGTTCCCACAACTACCGGATATCCCTTCGACCATCGGGCAAGGCCGAGGCGACCGGGAAACCGGATGGAGGTGAATATGCGTAAAATCAGCATTGCGCTGGCCTCGGCCGTTGCCGCGGTGGCGTTGGGGACTGCGGCGGCCTCTGCCGACGATATCAATATCGGGGTGCTCCTCGGCTTCAGCGGGCCGCTCGAGGCCCTGGCGCCGCCGATTGCGGCGGGCGCCGAACTGGCCATTCAGAATGTCGATGACCAGGGTGGGACAAAGTACGGAAAGCTGGTGGCGGTGCGGGACGACAGCACCTGCGCCGACGCAACCGCTGCGGCCAACGCCGCCGACCGCCTGATCAACACCAAGCATGTGCTTGCCATCATGGGGGCGATGTGCAGCGGCGCGACGATTTCGGCGGCCAACACGGCAGCGATCCCGACCAACACCGTGATGATCTCGCCTTCGTCGACGGCTCCCTCACTGACCACGCTGGACGACAAGGACCTCATCTTCCGCACGGCTCCCTCGGATGCCTATCAGGGCGAGGTGCTGGCACGGCTGCTGATGTCGAAGGGCCTCAAGGACGTTGCCGTCGCCTATGTCAACAATGACTACGGCAAGGGGCTTGCCGACACCTTCACGGCGGCGTTCAAGGCTGACGGCGGAACCGTCGCAGCCGTGGCACCGCACGAGGAAGGCAAGGCGGACTATCGCGCCGAGCTCGGCACTCTGGCTTCGTCGGGCGCGCAGACCCTCGTGCTGCTCGCTTACGCCCAGGGCTCCGGCCAGACCATGCTTCGTCAGGCGATCGAGAGCGGCGACTTCACGCACTATGTGGGCGCCGACGGCATGATCTCCGACGACCTGTTCAAGGGCATGGATACTGCCGCGCTGGAAGGCATGATCGGCACCAAGCCGGGCACGGCTGACGTTCCCGGTGCGAAGGTGTTCAACGATCTGGCCACCAAGGCCGGTCTCGACCCGACGAAGATCTACGGGCCGGAAGCCTATGACGCCGCCTTCCTGTTGGCGCTGGCCATCGAGAAGAACGGCGCCAAGCGCCAGGGCCTGTCCGCGGCGCTGCGCGAAGTGGCGACCCCCCCGGGCGAGGTGATCCTGCCCGGCGAATGGAAGAAGGCCAGGGACATCATCGATGCCGGCGGCGACGTGAACTACGAAGGGGCCACCGGCCCGGTCGATTTCGACGCTCACGGCGACGTTGCCGGCTTCATCCTTGAAGAGACCGTCAAGAACGGCCATTGGGTCGCGGTCGGGCCGGCGAAGTAACGGCTCGCCCGAAGCCCGAAGACATGAAGAGCCCGGGAGCGATCCCGGGCTCTTCTTTTGTGGCTGTTGGCCTTGCCTACGATGCCTCGTGGCGGCGGATACGTTCCGGGATCAGGCCCCGCGGCGCGTAGCGCAGCGCCAGTACGATCACCAGGCCGAGCACGAACACGCGCATCTGCAGGGCGCGCGATTCGACATCGGGGATTGCGGGGAGGCTCAGCGCCTGCAGGCCAACGTCGAACCAGCGGAAGGCGATCAGCGAGAGCGGCGCCGACATGTTCCACGCGATGATGATCAGCACGCCACCGAATAGCGCGCCGATATTGTTGCCGGCGCCGCCGACGATGACCATCACCCACACGATGAAGGTGTAGTTGATCGGCTGGTAGCCGCCGGGATCGTAAATCTGCACATAGGTGGTCATGAGGGCGCCGCCGATGCCGATCAGCACGGCGCCGAGCACGAAAAGCTCGACCTGTCGCGCCTTGACGTCCTTGCCCATGGATTCGGCGGAGACGTAGTTGTCGCGGATGGCGCGCATCATGCGGCCCCAGGCACCGCCATAGGCGCGCTGCAGCAGGATGAAAAGGATGGCGGTGGCTGCGACGACCACGCAGAGAAACAGCGAGCGCGAGGCGATCAGGGCGATGGACTTGTCGCTGATGCCGGTCTCGAGCGCGGTGGGAACCGGCCAGGGCAGGGGCGAAACGGTCAGCGTGCCGCGCGTCAGCCAGTCCATGTTCTTGAGGAAGGCGCGGATGATCTCGGCGATGCCGATGGTGGCGATGGCGAGATAGTCCGACCGCAGGCCGAGACAGACATTGCCGATCAGCCAGGCGACGCCGCCGGCGATCACGCCGCCGACGAGCCAGGACAGTTCGACCGGCAGGCCCAGCCCGCCGACGAATCCGGCCTTGGCCTCGATGAACGTGGTGGCGGGGTCGATCTGCGAGCGGTAACCGATATAGGCGATGAACCAGGCGAGGACCACCAGGGCCGTCTTGGCCTTGCCCCTGATGCCGATCCGGTGGGCATTCGACGCGGCGATGATGACGAGGGCGCCGATAAAAGCGGCCAGCACCGCGCGGCCGAGCAGCATCGGCCCGTCCGAGTTCCAGAAATCCATGTTGAGCGGATAGGAGGTCAGCACGACGGCGTAGCCGCCCAGCATGATGAAGCCCATGACGGCGAAATTGAACTGGCCGCCATAGCCCCAGTGGACGTTGAGGCCGAGCGCGACCAGCGCATAGGTGACGGCGCTGACCAGGAGCTGGATGGTGGTGGCGGTTCCCTGGGTGAGAAACACCAGAATGACGATGACGGCGAGTGCCACATAGAGCAGGCCGTCGCGAAGATTGGCCGAAAACCTCATGTCACGGCCCCCTTGAAGATGCCCGTCGGCCGGACCAGCAGGACGACCACCAGGATCACGAACGCCACGGTCAGCTTGTAGTCGGTCGACACCAGCGACAGGTCGGCCGGCAATTCCCATCCCTTCGGCAGGAGACCCGCGAACGGGCGCAGCACGGTCGACCAGTTGAACACGGCCAGCGTTTCGGCGAAGCCGACCAGGAAGCCGCCGGCGATGGCGCCATAGGCCTGTCCGAGGCCGCCGACGACGGCGGCGGCGAAGATCGGCAGAACGATGTTGAAGGCGAGGTCGGGCTTGAGGCTGACGTCAAGCGCCAGCATCGTGCCGGCGAGGCAGGCAAGCCCGCCGGCGATGACCCAGGTGGCGCGGATGACCTCGCGCGTGTTGATGCCGGTCACCTGGGCGAGGTTGGGATTATCGGCCATGGCGCGCATGCCCTTGCCGAGCCGCGAGCGGGTCAGGAAGAAATGCAGGGCGACCACCGCGGCGATCGTCACCGCGATCAGCAGGACCTGCGGCTCCGACACGACGATCGGCCGGGTAGCGCCGCCAATCGACAGGTCGAAATGCAGCATGTGCTTGGTTTCGCCGATGAAGAAGGTGCGGTTTTCGACACCGAAGAACAGCCGGATCAGGCCCTGCAACATCAGGGTGACGCCGATCGACGCGATGAGCAGTGTCACCGGCTTGGCGCCGCGGACCCTCAGCGGTTGATAGAAGAGCCGGTCGATTCCGAGCGCGATCACGGCGGTGATCGGCATCGCCAGGGGCAGGACGATGAAGCCCAACGGCCAGAAGGTGTGCAGCCCAAGGGCCGCCGCGATGGCGGCGAGCGTGTACGCGACAAAGGCGCCCATGGTCATCATGTCGCCATGGGCGAAATGGGCAAAACGCAGGATGCCGAAGATCAGCGTCACGCCGATTGCGCCGAGCGCATAGACGCTGCCAAGCACCGTGCCGTTGATCAGCACCTTGTTGACGAAGAAGATGAGTTCGTTCACTGGCGCCCTTTCATCCGCCGAGAAAGCTCCTCGCCACCTCGGGATCGTCGAGCAGCTCCTGGCCTGTGCCGGCGAACCGGTTGCGGCCGTTGGCGATGACGAATCCCTTCGTGGCGAAGGCGAGGGCGTGGCGCGCGTTCTGCTCGACCATCAGAATCGCGACGCCGTTGGCATTGACCTTCCTGACGTGCTCGAAGACCTGGGTGGTGTGGATGGGGCTCAGCCCCGCCGAGGGCTCGTCGAGCAGCAGCAGCTTGGGCTGGCTCATCAGCGCCCGGCCCATCGCCACCATCTGGCGCTGGCCGCCGGACAATTCCCCGGCGCGCTGGCGGCGCTTTTCCTTCAGCACCGGAAACATCTCGTAGATCGACTGCATGGTCGGCGTGAAATCGTCGCGGCGGATATAGGCGCCCATCTCCAGATTCTCCTCGACGGTCATCGAGGTGAAGACGTTGAACTCCTGCGGCACAAAACCCAGTCCCATCGGCACCAGCCGGTCCGGTTCGGCGTTGGTGATCTCCTGGCCCTTGAAGGTGATGGCGCCCTTGCTGACGCTGACCAGGCCGAAAACCGCCTTGAGGATCGTCGATTTGCCGGCGCCGTTGGGACCGACGATCACGGCGATATCGCTCTGTTCGATGGCGATATCGACGCCATTGAGGATGGGCGCTCCGCCATAGCCGGCTTCGATGCCGCTGATCTCGATCAGGTTCATGCTGCGGGCCCCACCGGCGCGCCGAAATAAGCCTCGATGATCTCCGGCATCGCCCGGATCTCTTCCATCGGGCCTTCGGCGATCACGCTGCCTTCGGCCATGACGATGACAGGATCGCAGAGCTGGCTGATCAGGTCCATGTCGTGTTCGATGACGAAGAATGTGTAGCCAAGCTCGCGGTTCATGCGCTGCACATTGCCGGCGAGGTCCTTCAGCAGGGTGCGGTTGACGCCGGCGGCAACCTCGTCGAGCAGCACCGCCTTGGCGTCGACCATCATCGTGCGGCCGAGTTCGAGCAGCTTCTTCTGGCCGCCGGACAGGTTGCCGGCGAGTTCGTGGCGCACCGCCTGGAGGCCGAGGAAATCGATCACCTCGGCCGCTTTCCGGCGCACGTCCGCTTCCACCCGCTTCACCCGGCCCGGCCTCAGCCAGACGTCGAACAGCGACTCGCCCGGCTGGCCGGCGGGAACCATCATCAGGTTCTCGGTGGTCGTCAGATTGGAGAATTCGCGCGCGATCTGGAAGGTGCGCAACAGGCCGCGCGCGAACAGCCCGTGCGGCGGCAGGCCGGTCACGTCCTCGCCGTCGAAGACGATATGCCCGCTGTCGGGCACGAGCGTGCCGGCGATGGTGTCGAACAGCGTCGTCTTGCCGGCGCCGTTGGGGCCGATGAGGCCGGTCACTGATCCGCGGGCAACGTTGAGCGAGCAGTTTGTCACCGCCCGCACGCCGCCAAACGACTTGGTGACGGCCACGGCTTCGATAAGCACATCGGATGCCATGTCTGCGCCCACTGTCGCTGGCCCATCTGCTGGTGCCTGAGACATACGCTGGGCCTGAACTCCCCGTTTGCCCCCTGCGGTTGGATTAGCAAGGCGGCGCCCACATGACAACTGGGATGCCGCAGTTTCGCCGGTCTCGTGGTTCGGGCACGCAAGGAGGTGGGCAAATGGGCCGCGCCACATCCGATGGCGTTTCCTGATCCAGGCAACGCGAGACGCAATGAGTTCCAGGCGTCGCGCGGGTGTTTCACCTTCGGCCGAATACTTGGTGAACCGAGGCCCACGACAGCAAAACGCCAAGCATGGCGTCGTCTGTTGCTGCGACGCCACAAGTACCCAAGGAAGTTGTGAATGCAGATGCGATTTATCTTGTCTTTTCGGTTTTGCGCCAACTAAACTTCAGAGTTGTACCCGCCTCGTGACTTACGCAAAAAGCGCATGTGTCGTTACGAGGCTGGGTGGTTGCGGGCGACAGGCGAACTGGATGGTGGGGTGCCAGCTTTGTCCGCGATTCGACGTCTTGCGCCGCCTTCGCGTCTCCTGATCCGTGCTGCATGCATGCTGCCGGTGTTGGGTTCGTCGTCGTTGCTAAGCGGCTGCGTCACACCTGCCTGTGGAGTCGATGGCGAGGGAGCATATGTGTTGACGTCGCAGGGCTTCGTCTGCGACCCGACGTACTACAAGCGGCAGCTCCCAACCTCCAGCGAGTTGAAAAACGCCCTCAGTGATACGGCCCCAAGTCCGTCGATCCCTGAGCCCGGTCCCGGCACGGCGGAATATGACGCTGCGCATGGCATTTATCAGGGCCCCGAGCCCTCTGCCTTCGGGCCCGAGGAGCCCAGCCTCAGTTCTGGGGACCAGTACCTGCAAGACCACAATCTTGTCGATCACACCTTGGGCGCCTCCGAGCCCGATGACGTCACCCCCGATTACTATGACAGCGGAAGCAGTTCAGGCGGTGGGGGAGGCTCAGGCGGCGGGCCCAGCTCATGAATGCGACGCGCGAAGTCGTGGGTGTATGTCGGCCCTTCGCCCCCAGACGCAGAGCGAAGCACCATCTCGTTTGGAATTCCGCCATGGATATCACGCGATATCGTTCATGTTGGTTGCGCTTGTTGCGCGGTGTGGCGTTCGCGTTCTTGATTGCGGTTCTCGCCTCCGGGCTCATGGGTCTGCTGTATCCGAGCGAAGGCATCGCGGCGGGGCTCAACAAGACCCCTGGCTTCCCGTTCTATCTGGGAACTGGCGATTACGTATGGGGCCACAATCGTTTCGGAGGCGGCTTCTTCGTTTCCACCGTCAATGACGATGGCGGCACAATCACTTCCGGCGGCTTCGGAACCCCTGGTCTCGGCAACTCGACGGCGAATTTCGGATTTAAGCTCCACGATATCTTCGACGCCAGTCACCTTCTGGGCCTTTCGCCGAACCAGAGACTCTTGGTCGGCGGTGTCCTTACCTACACGCACGAACACACCGTCTACGATGGCAATGTCCGTCTGAAGACGATCGACGATTACAGCTTCGCCACATCGCTGACCTATGGGTGGGGTCGATCCTACTCTGTCGCTCTGGTGGGCGGCGACTACGGTGCCGGCAGCCTCATCAACAACGCCGACAGCGGCAGCGGTACATTTTCCGTTGGCGGCTTGCACGGTGATCTGGCGGTTGGCCATATCTTCAGTCTTGTCGACCCGAAAACTGCCGGTTACTCGCTTGACCTCGATGTGAGCGGACATGGCGGCTACTTGGCTAATGCCGCGTCCAGCTTCACCGACAGCGGTGGCACGTTTTTCGGCCGAGAGAATGTCCACTCCGGCGATCTCGGGGTGCAGGCGAAGCTCGCCGCAGCGGTTCACGACGGGAATTGGCTGCTGTCGCCGTACATCGGGGCAACGCTTGACGATATGGTCGGATATCAACACACCATCGATCTGTCGCCGACCGGCACCGAAACGCAGTCAGAGGGTGAGCTGTTTTGGGGCGGTATGGCTGGCCTGAGCCTCACCAACGCTCGCGGCGTGGACGCGACGCTCCGCGGCTTCTATCGCCAGAGTTCAGACGTGCACTTCGGCGGCGCGACGGTCACGTTGGAAACGCACTTCTGAATGCGCCCGGAAGCAGCCGGGCTGGCGCGCGGCCCGGCTCTAGTCGGACGACGGCTCCAGATTGCCGTCCGGCGAGGCCGCCTGCGACGGTGGATCCGCGCCGGCGCGCGGGTCGAGCGCGGCGCTTTCCGGCGTGACGGTCTTGGGCAGAGGCAGGCCGTGGAAGGTTTCGCGGGTCGCGATGCTCGGTGGCGCGCGCTTGGTCATGCGGAACAAGGTGTAGGCAACCACCGCCGCGTGCACAGTGGCGGTGAAGGCGAACAGCGCCTCCGGGATCCAGCGCTGCATGGCATAGGCGGCAGCGGCCGGACCGATCATCGTGCCGAAACCGTAAAGCAGCAGGAGCCCGCTGGCGACCTTCACGAATTCGTCGGCACCGGCGAAGTCGTTGGCGTGCGCGACGGACAGCGCGTACATCGGATAGGCCATGGCGCCATAGACGACGACCAGGCTGGTGATCAATACGGCGTCGCGGGGGCGCAGCGAAACGATGGCGACCGCGATCGCCACCGCCCCGATGCCGACGGCGACCAGCACGCGGCGGCGGTCCATGCGGTCGGAGAGCCAACCCAGCGGAAACTGGATCAGCGAGCCGCCGAGCAGCGCGCCGGCGGTGAGTATGGCGACCTTGCTGACGGGCAGGCCGATCTGCCGGGCATAGACGGGGCCAAGCGTGCCGAAGGCGCCGTTCACCAGTCCGATCAGGAAGCAGACGACCACCGACACCGGCGACAGCGCGAAGAGGCGCTTGATGTCGAAGCGCGTCGTCTTCAGCGGCTGCGGCGTGGCGGCGGTGGACAGCGCGGTCGGCAGGATGGCGAGGCAATAGAAAATCGCCCCGAGGACGAAGTAGAAGTAGTCGCTGGGCGGGGTGATGGCGAGCAGCAGCTGGCCTGCCGTCGAAGCGCCGAAGCTTATCATCTGGTAGATGGAGAAGATCGTGCCGCGGTTCTCGCGCGAGGCGCGCTCGTTGAGCCAGCTCTCCACGATCATCGAGGCGCCGGCAAAGGTGAAGCCGGAGATGGCGCGCAACAGGATCCAGGCGAGCGGCGTGATGATCAGCAGGTTGAGGAGGATGGTGACGGCCGCGATCGAGGCAAGCGCGCCATAGGCGCGGATATGACCGACGCGGCGCACGACTTGCGGGATCAGGATGCAGCCGGCGACAAAGCCGGTCGCCCAGCCGGTGCCCAGCAGGCCGAGTTCAGTGGTGGTGAAGCCCGCCGCGGTGCCGTGCAAGGCGAGCAAAAGGCCATGCATGGAGCCGGCGATCACGAGGAAGGCCGATCCAAGGAGGAGGGAGGCGACGGCGACGAGTTGAGGGGCCATTTGACCGGCGGCGCGCGAGAATCGGAGCTTCACCTTGTCCGCCGGAGTGCCGGCGATTGCAAGGCTGCCATCGGCCTTTGGGCCTACATGATCCCGGTCCTGGCGAAAACGGTTTCGGTCGTCTCTCCGGCTTCGATCATGGCGCGGACGTCCTTCTCTCCCGCAACCTTGGCGAGCGCCGCCTGGATGACGTCGGGCGCGGCGCCTGAGGGAATGACCACCACGCCGTCCATGTCGCCGGCAACGATATCGCCCGGTGCGACGCGCACGCCGTTGCTCATGGTGATGGGGACGCGAAAATCGGTGACGCGGCCGCGGCCGCGCTGGTCCTGGGCGTAACCGCCACGCGAGAAGACGGGAAAGCCGAGACGCAGGATCTCGCGCGTGTCGCGATGAAAACCGTCGAAGACGCCGCCGGCGCCGCCCAGCCGCTTGGCGCGGGTGCTCATCAGCCCGCCCCACAGGGCGTAGGTCGGCGACGCTCCGCTGGCGATGTAGACCTCGCCCGGTTTCAACTCGTCGAGGGCGCGGAACATCAGGCCGAACGGGTCGGCTTCCACCGCGCGGAAATCGACATCGGCGATTTCCACCGGCATTGCCCTGCCGGCCAGCACGGTCTGCGGCGTGATCGGCCGGATCTCAGGCGGCAGGAACTGATGGCGCAGGCCGACCTTGTCCATGACGTCGCCGATGACGGCCGTGAACAGGCGCTCGCGGATAATGGCGAAAAGCTCACTGTCGTTCATGTCGTGGCCTCTTCCGGTGCGCCGGCGTCGAGTGCTTCCTTGAGGGCGAGGAAATCGCGCCAGGCCAGCCGTTTCTGCAGCGGCTGGCGCAGCAGATAGGCCGGGTGCAGCGTCGCCATGGCGCGGATCTTGCGGCTGCCGGTGTCGAATTCGTGCCAGCGTCCGCGGAACTTGAGGATGCCCTCGCGGTTCCCCATCAGCTCGGCTGCGGCCGGCGCCCCCATGCAGATCAGGAAATCCGGATCGCACAATTCGATCTGGCGCTCGATGAAGGGGCGGCAGGTGGCCGTCTCCTGCGGTGTCGGCGTGCGGTTGCCCGGTGGCCGCCAGGGCACGACATTGGCGATATAGACCGAACTGCGGTCGAGGCCGATGGCGGCCAGCATGCGGTCGAGCAGATGGCCGGAGCGCCCGACAAAGGGAAGACCTTGGCGGTCTTCCTCGCGTCCCGGCGCTTCGCCGACGAACATGACGCGGGCGCCGGGCTTGCCGTCGGCGAAGACGAGCTGGGTTGCCGTCTGCTTCAGATTGCAGCCGTCGAAGCGATCGAGCGCGGCGCGCAGCTCGTCGAGATTGCTGGCGGTTCTGGCGGCGTCGCGGGCGGCCCGCGCGGTGTCGTCGGGCGCGGCGGCGCTGGATGCGGCGATGGTGGTGCGCGGTGCGGGCGGCGGTGCCGGGCGGCGCGCTTCGGGCAATGGCGGAACGTCGGCGGGCAGGCGCCGCGACGGCTCGGCCGGCGCCGCATCGGGGGCGGGCGCGACGAGGCGGTTGACGGGGATTTCCTCCAGCGCCACGTCGACGCCCATCTCGGCATACCAGGCGATAAGGTCGGTGACGGCTTGTCGGTCGGCGGGCATTGTCTAGTTAAGCGCTGGTGTGGGGCGTGCTGCCGGGAAATGCGGACGCTATCCCATTTTCGCCTCTGTTGTCCCGGCACGATCCGGCAAGGGTGTCGGGCAGCATCGGCTGAACGGGAGAAAGAAACGTGATCAAGCGGTATTTGGCGATCGTGCTGGCGCTGGCGGCTCTCGGCGGCCTGCCGGCGGTTGCCCAGGTGGCGGGTGGAGCCAACAGCGGTCCCGATACCGGGCAAGCCAATATGCTCATCGGCCAGGATGCATTCGGCTCGTGGCAGGACAACAAGCCGGGCGTCTGGCGCAAGATCGGGGCGGGCGACCTGCCGCAGCCTTATGCCACCAGTTCGGCCAGCAATGCGCCGGGTTTGGCGCGGCGGCCGCCGGACGCGGTGCCGCAGGTGCCGCCCGGCTTCAAGGCGGAGCTGGTCGTCTCCGGCATGAACGCTCCGCGCAACATGGCGGTGGCGCCGAACGGCGACGTCTTCGTCGTCGATAGCGGCGCCGATCAGATCGACGTGCTGCGCATGGTCGACGGCCAGGCGAAGCCCGCCGCCCGGTCGGTGTTTGCCAGCACCGGGCTCGACCAGCCCTACGGCATCGCCTTCTATCCGCACGACAATCCGCGATGGGTCTATGTCGGCAACACCGGCAGCATCGTCCGCTTCCCCTATCATGACGGCGACCTGAAAGCGTCGGGTGCGGCCGAGACCGTGGTCGGCGATATCCCGTCCGGCGGTCACTGGACGCGCGACATCGCCTTCTCGCAAGGCGATTCGACGCTCTATGTCGCCGTCGGGGCCGGTTCGAACATTGGCGCAGAGGTGAGGGGATTGCCGCCCGGCGGCATCGCGCAATGGGCCAATACGCAGCCGCTGGGCGCGATGTGGGGAGCGGAAGAGGGGCGCGCAGCGGTGATTTCGTTCAATCCTGATGGCACCAACCGGCACGTCTTTGCCACCGGCCTGCGCAACTGCTCGGGGCTGGCCATCGAGCCGACCATCGGCGACCCGTGGTGCGTGGTCAACGAGCGCGACGGACTCGGCGACAATGTGCCGTTCGACTACGCAACAAGCGTGCGCGACGGCAATTTCTACGGCTGGCCCTGGTACTATATCGGCGCCAATGAAGACCCGCGCGCACCGCTCAAGGGGCAGCGGCCGGACCTCGCCGATCAGGTGAGCGTGCCCGACGTGCTGTTCCAGGCCCACTCGGCGCCGCTCAACATCACGTTCTATCAGGGCAGCCAGTTCCCTGCCGAATACAAGGGTGACGCCTTCGTCACCATGCACGGCTCGTGGAACCGCGGCCGCCGCACCGGCTACAAGGTCGTCCGGCTGAAGTTCGAAAACGGCCTGCCGACCGGAGCCTACGAGGATTTCGTCACCGGCTTCGGCATCTCGGCCGATCAGGTGTGGGGTCGCCCGGTCGGCGTTGCCGTCGCGCACGACGGTTCGCTGCTGGTCAGCGAGGATGGCAACGGCTCCATCTGGCGCATCTCCTACGAAAAAGCGCCGTCGTGAGCCCGCTTCGCGATCTCCGGCCGATTGGGTCGGCACGGCTGGCGCGTTATAGTCAGCGGCACATATTGCAGGCGAAACGGGGCGAACCGCGATGTCTCATCCGGAAAACGACGTGCTTGCCATCGCCGAAGCCTGGCGCAGGTCCGGCCGCGAGGTTGCCATCGCAACGGTGGTCGAAACCTGGGGTTCGGCGCCGCGCCCGGTGGGCAGCCACCTTATCGTCGACGCCGACGGCAATTTCGAGGGCTCGGTGTCCGGCGGTTGCGTCGAGGGTGACGTGGTCAGCGAGGCGATCGACGTGATCGGCGACGGTGCGGCGAAGATGCTGGAATTCGGCGTCGCCGACGAGACCGCGTGGCGGGTGGGCCTGTCGTGCGGCGGGCGCATCCGCGTCTATGTCGAAAAGCTCACCTGATGGACCTTGCGCTTCTCCAGTCGCTGAATGCCGCCCGCGCCGCGCGCGAGGCAGCGATCCTGGTCACCGACGCGGCGAGCGGGGCGGTGCGCCTGGTGGTCGAGAAGAACGGCTATGCCGACGATCCGCTGGCCGCCGAGCTGATGCTGCGCTTTCGCTCGGGCAAGTCCGGCACCGTGCTCACGCCGGAGGGGGCGCCGGTGTTCCTCACCGTGCACCTGCCGCCGCCGCGCCTCATCGTCATCGGCGCGGTTCACATCAGCCAGGCGCTGGCGCCGATGGCGAAGATCGCCGGCTTCGACATGACGATCGTCGATCCGCGGACCGCTTTCGCCACGCCGGAGCGCTTCCCGCATGTCGCGCTGGTCGCGGAGTGGCCGGAGGTCGCGCTTCCGCGGCTCGGCCTCGATGCGTTCACGGGCCTTGCCGCGCTCACCCACGATCCCAGGATCGACGATTATGCGCTCGCCGCGGCGCTCCATGCCGGCTGCTTCTATGTCGGGGCTCTGGGCAGCCGGAACACGCACGCAAAACGCCTCGAACGGTTGTCGACGCTGGACTTCGACAACGACGCACTCGGCCGTATCCATGCGCCGATCGGCCTTGCCATCGGCGCCCAGTCGCCGGCCGAGATCGCCGTCTCGATCCTGGCGGAGGTGATCGGGGCGCTGCGCCATCGCGGGGTGGCCGGCAAGGAGGCCGCCGCGTGACATCGGGCGCGGCGAAACGTCCGCGTATCGCGGCGTTGATCCTTGCCGCCGGCGAATCGAAGCGCATGGGCGGGGTGAACAAGCTCACCGCCTCGATCGGCGGCAGGCCGCTGGTGCGCATCGCGGCGGAAGCGGCGCTCGAGAGCAGCGCCGCGCCGGTCACGGTCGTCACCGGCCACGAAGCCGCAGCCATCGAAGCAGCGCTGGCCGGGCTTGCCGTGTGCCTGGCGCACAATCCGGATTACCGCCTGGGCCTGTCGACCTCTCTGCGTACCGGCCTCGAGGCGCTTCCCCCCGGCATCGACGGCGTCGTGGTGATGCTCGCCGACATGCCGGCGGTCGGCGCGGCGATCATCGACCGGCTGATCAAGGCGTTTCGCCCGGAAATGGGGGCCGAGATCGTGGTGCCGATCTGGGCGGGCAAGCGGGGCAATCCGGTCCTGTGGGGCGCGCGCTTCTTCGACCGGCTGGCGAGGGTGGAGGGCGACACCGGCGGGCGGCGGCTGATCGGAGAATGCAGCGAATCGGTGGCAAAAATCGCTGTGGACGCGGCCGTCGCCCGCGACATCGATACCCCCGAGGCATTGGCGGAAGCCGGCGGAAACCCGGCCTGAGACGGGCCCATCTTGGAGGTCGCCGAGCCCGGCAGAAATGCCTATTCTCTGCCCGGGCTGCCGGGCGGCAGCGATGCGGGACCCAAGCCGATGTCGATGTGGCTGTACCAGTTCTTCTTCTCGCCGCAGGCGGTGGCCTGGCAGCTCGGCCTGTTCGGCATCGTTGTGGCGCTGGCGATGCCGACCATCGCGCTCGTGCGCATTGTGGCACTCATCGCGGCGATCGCCGGCCTCGTGGTCGCCGCCTCCTATGCCGGCGATCCGGTCGGAGTGTTCTGGTGGTCGCTGCTGGCCGTCGTCATCATCGTGCGCATGGTTGCCTTGCGCGGGCGCGGCTTCGGCGGCCACCTCAATGCCGAGGAGCAGCTTTTCCACGACAAGGTGGTTCCGGGCCTGAGCGTTGGCCAGGCGCGACAGCTGCTTGCCGCCGGCCGTTGGCGCGACGTGGTGGCGGGCACGACGCTGACGCGCGGTGGAGAGCCGGTGAGCGAACTGTGCTTCATCACCCGCGGCCAGGTCGACATCCTCGTCGACGGCAAGCGCGTCGCCGAATGCGGTCCCGGTGCGCTGGTCGGCGAGGTCGGCATTTCGACCGGCGAATCTGCGACCGCCACGGCGATCTGCGCCACGCCGGTGCGCTATCTCGCCTTCGAGGCGAGGCGCCTTTATCGGCTGCTCGACAATCATGTGCAGTTGCAGGACGCCATCGAGCTCGCCGTCGAGAAGAGCCTGCGCGAGAAGCTCAACCGGTCGAACGTGGCTGCCGCCCATTCGGGCACCGAGCTTCAGGAATAGGCGGCGGTCTGCCTCAGAAAACGGCTGTTAGCAGCCTTCCAAGCTTGCTGCTAATCTATTGATTCAGCGTCTCTTTCTGCATTTTTCGGATTGCCAATCGCGATTTGTCGCGAGACCCTTGTCGTGTCCTTCGCAAGGGGAAACGGCAGCGGAGAAATGCGATGAACCACGGCGAGTTCCGCAAGCAGCTCATGGGTTTCGGCCTGACCACCGCGGACATTCTCTATCGCATGCCCGATCATCCGGCGGTGCTGCAGACCTATGTCTGGCAGGCCTATGATCTGGCGCCGCTGTTTCCGGAGCTGCGCAAGTTCCTCGATTTCTGGAAACGCGAGTTGGAGGGGCCGCTCCATTCGGTGCGGGTCGCCCATCGCCGGCTGATCGCGGCACGCGAGGTACGCACCGTCACCGCCGAATTCCGGCTGAACTGACGCTGCCCTCAGGCGCAGCGCGCCCGGGGAACGACGTTCGCTCCGCGCTACTTGTACGGCGGCAGCGGGATGGCCTTGTGGGCGGCGCGCAGCGCTTCCGACCAGCGTTCGCGCAGATCGTGGAAATAGGGCTCGGTCGCGTCGATGCGGTAGGTGAGATCCGATTTCAGCCCGTCGCGCCTGACGACCACGAGGTCGATCGGCAGGCCGACGCCGAGATTGGAGCGGATGGTCGAATCCATTGAGATCAGGCCGAGCTTCAGCGCCTCCTCCAGGCTGGTCGCATCGACGACCGAGCGGTCGAGGATGGGCTTGCCGTATTTGTGCTCGCCGATCTGCAGATAGGGCGTGTCGGCCGTCGCCTCGATGAAATTGCCGGCGGCGTAGATCATGAACAGCCTCAGCCGGCCGCCCTTCACCTGGCCGCCGAGCAGCATCGATACGTCGAACGATCCGGGGATCGCCTGTTCGAGTTGCTGGCCGACGGTGCGGTGGACCTCGCGGATGGCGCGGCCGACGAATTGTGCCGCCTTGAACATGCTCGGCATGTCGGTGATCACGTGCATTTCGTGAGTGTCGGGGTCCTCCATGCCCTCGCTGATGAGGGTGAGGACCGACTGGCTGACCGCCAGGTTGCCGGCGGTGGCGATCGCCATGACCGCCTCGCCCGGCTTCTCGAACAGATGCAGCTTGCGAAACGTGGCGATATTGTCGATGCCCGCATTGGTGCGGGTGTCGGCGATCATCACCAGACCTTCGCGGACAAGGATGCCCACGCAATAGGTCATTTGCAGCCTCTGGGTTTCCCGGATGTGGCCGCCGACTATGCTACGAATCTCAGGTCCTTGTCACCGGGGCGGAACCGCGCCGTTTTTCAACGGTTTGGCGAGCGCGCATCGGGGCGGATGTCGACCCGGACGGACAGGCTTTCGCCGCTGCCGCCGAAGGTGAAGCCGCGGATCGGCGCCGCACCGAGACCATCGAGGCCGATGGCCAGCCGCACATAGGCATCGGTCGGGCACTGGCCGTTGGCCGGGTCGAAGCCGACCCAGCCGAGATCCTCGATCAGCACCTCCGCCCAGGCGTGACCGGCGGTCTGCTTGCTGGGGTTTTCGGTGTTCAGCATGTAGCCGCTGGCGTAGCGGGCGGGAATGCCGAGGGTGCGGCAGGCGGCGATGAAGACGTGGGCGAAGTCCTGGCAGACGCCGTGGCCGAGCGCGAAGGCATCGACGGCGCTGGTGCCGCTGTTGGTGGCGTCGACCTCGAAGGTCATGCGCTCGCCCATGGCTTCCATGAGGGCGTGCATCAGGCTGAGCCGGTCGCTGCCCACCTTTCCTGCGACCTCGCGGGCGAAGTCGCGGATCATCGGGTCGGCGGCGGTCAGTGCGGTGTCGCGCAAATAGAGGATCGGCGGAAAGCGCTCGACCTGGCCGCTGAGCACGCCGGCGGTGTCGAAGGTCTCGACGCTGCCTTCGGCGACGATGGTCAGGGCCTCGATCGGCCCGTCGAGCGTGAATTCCTGCATCAGGTTGCCGAAGGCATCGGCGGTCTGGTCAAGGCGGCAATCGACGTCCACCTCGATGCGCCAGGCGGCGATGTATTGACCGTTGTGACCGCGCGGCAGCAGGCGCAGAACCTCGATCGCCCGGTTCGGTGGTGTGGCGTAGCGGTAAGCCGTTTCGTGGCGGATGTTGAGGCGCATGGCAGCCGCAGAGTCAGGTCAGGTATTGCTCGGTGATGGCGATGCCGAGGCGGGCATTGTCGGCGATGAACTCGGTCAGGAATTCGTGCAGGCCGGGCCGGTTGAAGATCTCGCCGATCTCGGCGTTCTGCAGGCGCGTGCGGATCGAGCGTGCCGTGCGCTGTGCCGATCCCTGGCGGCCGTAGGCCAGTGACAACTCGTCGAGGAAATTCGACAGATTGATGTAGCAGCTGGCCAGCGATCGCGGCATCTGCTGGTTGAGCACCAAGAGGTCGGCGATGAGCCACGGCTTGAGGCTCTCATGGTAGACCCAGCGGTAGGCGGTGAGCGAGGAGACCGAGCGCAGGATCGAGGCCCACTGAAAATAGTCGAGGCCGCCGCCGACCCGCGCCCCTTCGGGCAGCAGCAGGTGGTATTTCACGTCGAGGATGCGGGCGGTGGAATCGGCGCGCTCGAGATAGACGCCAAGGCGCAGGAAGAAGTAGGCGTCGTTCCTGAGCATGGCGCGATAGGCGGCGCCGTCGAAGCGCAGGCAGGCCTCCTTCACGCTGGTCAGGAACTCGTTCAGCGTATCGCGGTCCATGTGGGTGCCGTCATAGCGCTTGAGGTCCAGCCAGGCGCTGTTGATCGCCTCCCACATCTCCATGGTGAGCGCGGTGCGCTCGGCGCGGGCATTGTGGCGGGCGACCGCGATGCAGCTCTTGATGCTCGACGGGTTGTCGGCCGAAAACGCGAGGAAATCGATGACCGCGTCGCGATCCGTGGTCTCGTGCAATGCCTTGTAGGCGTTGAGCGCGCCGGCGGCGGCGAGCGCCGATTCCCATTCATTGGCTTCGCCGACATAGGTGATCGGCGTGGCGGCAAGGCGGCTGGTGGCGTCGATGATGCGCGCGGTGTCATCGGCCCGCTCGACATAGCGGGCCAGCCAGAACAGGCTGTCGGCGGCGCGGCTCAGCATGTCATGCGTCCAGCACCCATGTGTCCTTGGTGCCGCCGCCCTGGCTCGAATTGACCACCAGCGAGCCTTGCTTGAGGGCGACGCGGGTCAGCCCGCCCGGCACGATGCGGATGCGGTCGGCGCCCGACAGCACGAAGGGGCGCAGATCGACATGGCGCGGTGCGATGCCGGACTGCACGAAGGTCGGCGAGGTCGACAGCGCCAGTGTCGGCTGGGCGATGAAGTTGTCGGGATCGGCCTTCACCTTCTCGGCGAAGGCGGCCACGGTGGCCTTGTCGGCGGCCGGGCCGACCAGCATGCCGTAGCCGCCGGAGCCGGCGACTTCCTTGACCACCAGTTCGGCCATGTGGTCGACCACATAGGCCAGTGCCTCGGGCTCGCGGCAGCGCCAGGTCGGCACGTTCTTCAGGATCTGGTCTTCGCCGAGATAGAAGCGGACGATTTCCGGCATGTAGGAATAGACCGCCTTGTCGTCGGCCACCCCGGTGCCCACCGCGTTGGCGAGCGTGATGTTGCCGGCGCGATAGGCATTCATGATGCCGGGGACGCCGAGGGCGGAATTGGGGCGGAAGGTGAGGGGATCGAGGAAATCGTCGTCGAGGCGGCGATAGATCACGTCGACGCGCTTCGGCCCCTCGGTGGTGCGCATGTAGACGACGTCGTCGCGCACCAGGAGGTCGCGGCCCTCGACCAGCTCGACACCGAGCTTGTCGGCGAGGAAGGAGTGTTCGTAATAGGCGCTGTTGAACGGCCCGGGCGTCAGCAGGGCGACGGTGGGCTCCTCCGGCGCGGATAGCGGGGCCACCGATTGCAGGGTGGCCAGCAGCTCTTCGGGATAGTTCTCGACCGGGGCGATGCGGTTGAAGGCGAACAGGTCGGGGAACAGCCGCATCATCACTTCGCGGTTCTCGAGCATGTAGGACACGCCCGACGGCGTGCGCGCATTGTCCTCGAGAACGTAGAAGTCGTCGTCGTCGACGCGCACCACGTCGATGCCGGCGATCTGCACATAGATGCCGTGGGGCAGCTTCACGCCGGCCATCTCGGGCCGGAACTGGGTGTTGCA
The DNA here is from genome assembly GCA_963762605.1 of uncultured Alphaproteobacteria bacterium. Lineage (GTDB taxonomy): Bacteria > Pseudomonadota > Alphaproteobacteria > Rhizobiales > Kaistiaceae > CAVSRC01. Next base: position 230,090 of record CAVXLJ010000018.1, read on the forward strand.
GTAGATGAGTTCGGGCGGGATCAACCCGGCCTTGAGGATCTCGCCCTCGCCGTAGATGTCGGCGAGGAACAGGTTGAGCGCATGCACGCGCTGCTCGAGGCCGCGCGACAGACGCTCCCATTCCGGCTTGGTGAGGACCCGCGGGATGATGTCGAACGGGATGATGCGCTCTTCGGCCTCGGCCTCGCCATAGACCGAGAAGGTGATGCCGATACGCCGGAAGAGGAGTTCCGCCTCGGCCCGGCGATGGGCGAGCACGTCGGGCGGCGTCGATTCAAGCCAACGCTGAAGGAACTCATAGCCGCGGCGGCATTCGCCGTCGCGCACGAACATCTCGTTGAAGGCAACCGCCATGGGTCGTTCCGTCATGCAATCTGGCCCAGGACATCCCCGCGGGACCATCCTAGACCGTCTTGCAAGAAGAACGCCAATACTGGGTTAAGGTCCGCGGAAAACCGGACGGCAAATCAGGCGATGGCGCTCTCGCCCTCGTCCTCGCCAAGGTCGTCGGCTTCGCCGTCGAAGAACGGCTCGATCGCGGCCGGCTCGCTGATATCGACGGAATTGATAAGTTCGAAGCGGCCGTCGAAATGCTCGGCGATGGCGGTGCAGCTCTCTACCCAGTCGCCGCAGTTGACGTAGACGATGCCGAAATCCTCGTGCAGGGCGGCGCGATGGATATGGCCGCAGACGACGCCATCGACGTCGTGCTCGCGGGCGGCGTTGGCGACAGCTTCTTCGTAGTGGCCGATGAAATTAACGGCACTCTTGACGCGCATCTTGGCCCAGTTGGAGAACGACCAGTAGGGCAGGCCGAAGGCGCGGCCGATGCGGTTGAGGACGATGTTGATGCCGAGAGCGGCGACATAGGCGTTGTCGCCAAGGAAGGCCAGCCAGCGCGCCTTGCTCTGCACGGGATCGAAAACGTCGCCGTGCAGGACGAGGTACTTCTTGCCGTCAGCCGCCTCGTGGATCACTTCATCGGCGAATTCGAGATCGCCGGAGGATTCACCGCCGCAATAGGCGCGGGCGAATTCGTCGTGGTTGCCCGGAACGTAGACCAGACGGGTGCCGCGGCGCGCCTTGTTCATCAGGCAGCGCAACACGTCATTGTGCGAGTCCGGCCAGTACCAGCGGGCCTGCAGGCGCCAGCCGTCGATGATGTCGCCGACCAGATAGATCGTCTCGGCGTCGTGGCTCTGCAGGAAGTTCAAGAGCGGACGCACCTGGCAGCCGCGGGTGCCAAGGTGGAAATCCGACAGAAACAGGGTCCGAAACCGTTCTGGCGCCGCGATCGCAGTCATTCAAGCCTCTCCATTAACCGCCGGGCGGCGCGCCATTGCCCCGCTCCATGTTGGCCATCGGACGCCGGCCGGTCGCAAGCGCCACCGCCGACCGTACCACGCGGGAGGTGCTCCAGCGCTCGACAAGCCGTCGCAGCGGGGTCCCCTCGTCCTTGATGTCCATCGCGTTGCCGCGCCAGACAAACCTGTTTCCCGTCCATCCGACGATCCACAGCGGGAAGAGCAGCAGATCGCGCACGATCATCAGTCCGACGATGCGCAGCGATATCGGCCAGTCGTAGTGGCGGGCAAGCAGCGCCTCGGTGCCGTACCACGCAACGGCCAGGCCAACGAAGGCGCCGATCGGCAGCGCGCCCATGGCGACCAGAACGGCGGTCCCGAGCATCGGGAAGAAGCCGCCGGAGACGGCTTCCGGCGCATAGACCAGGGGGAAGGACGAGCGGCGCAGGCGCGCCCAGCGCATCTGTCGGCCCCAGACGTCGGCGACGGCCCGCTTGCCCAGCGGCTGCGGGAAAGGACGGATGACGAGGCGCACCTTGCGGCCGGCGGCGCGGATCAGCTTGGTCGAGGCGGCGTCCTCGGCGGGTTCGGCGGCAAGCGCCTCGATGCTGCCGCCCTCGTCGAGATAGGCGCGCCGCCAGAACATCGTCTTGCCCTGCGCGTAGGCGGTGCCAAGCGCGTCGGCGATGAGCTGCCAGCGCGCCTGATAGGTGTTGAGGAAGGCACATTCGAGCTCGGCGCCAAGCCCATCGGGCCGGGTGCCGACCGGCGGCGAGCAGACCAGACCGGTATCCGGCTGCCAACGCTCGAGCACACGGTCGAGATAATCGCGCGGCATCAGCACATTGCTGTCGGTCATGACGATCCAGTCATGGGCGGCGGCATGCCAGCCCTTGACCAGATTGTTGAGCTTGGGATTGATGCTGATGCGATCGTCGCCTACCAGAAGACGGCTTGGCACCTCGCCGTGCTCGTCCATCAGGCGGCGGATCAGCGGGATCACCGGATCGCGCTCATCGGCCACGCAGAACACGATCTCGTAGTCCGCATAGTCGAGCGCAAAGGCCGAGGTCAGCGTCTCCTCGATATGGTTTTCGATGCCGCAGGCCGGCCGCAGGATGGTGACCGGCGGGCGCCCATGCTGCGCGTTCCCGCGGGTCGCGCGGGTCCGGGCAACAAGCAACGCAATGCCACCGAAATGGACCAATGCGGCTATCCCCACGGTGGCGAATATCACGATCTGGAGAATCATTGCGGCGGACAGTGCCAATGTAGTGTGACGCCGGAATCAACCAATTATGACACCCTCGTAACGGTAATTGCTACAGCCCCTGGGGGCCAGCAATATCGCCGGAATCCGGGAGTTACATATGGCCGCGGCGCCGGTACCTCGTAGATATAGGGAGCGCCGGCCGGTTTCGCCTCCTTTGGTGGTGCAGGTCATGAACAGGACGCCTGTCATCTGGCGGGCACCAAGGGACCCGGCAGGATTGCCCGGGCCGTCGCCGCTGGTCCCGAGTGGGTAATCAATACGGGGCCGGCGGGCAAGCCCGTTGTGGCCGGACGTCGATGCTTGCCGCCAAAGGCGCGGCGGCTGGCGCGCAGCCCGGACATGGCAAATTCGCCTCAGCCGCCGTGTGCAAAGCCGGGATAATCGGTCATGCCGCCGTCGATGTAGACGGTGGTCGCCGTCATGTAGCTGGCGATGTCGGAGGCGAGCACGACCGCCATGTTGGCGATGTCCTCCGGCTGGCCGACACGGCCCATGGGGATCTTGGTGAGCAGGTCCTTCAGCCCCTTGGGGTCCTGCCAGACCTCGGCATTGATGCGGGTGGCGACGGCACCCGGTGCGATGCACAGCACGCGCACGCCATAGGGGGCCGCTTCCTGGGCGAGCGTGTTGGCCATCATGATGAGCCCGGATTTCGACGCCGCATAGGCGCTGTAGCCGCTCCAGGCGATGATCTGGTGAACGCTGGAGGTGTTGAGGATGACGCCCGATTTCTGCACCACCATGCGCTTCAGCGCCTCGCGCGCACACAGGAAGGCGCCGGTGAGGTTGATGTCGAGCACCTGTCGCCAGTGGTCGACATCGGTCTCCCAGGCGAGCGCCCGCGGGCCGTCGATGCCGGCATTGTTGACCAGCACGTCGATGCCGCCCCACGCCTTGTCGACGGTGGCGAACATCGCCGCGACCGCGGCCGCATCGCTGACATCGGCCTTGACGGCGATGGCTTCGCCGCCGCCCCCCGTCAGCCCGGCGACCAGCGCCTCGGCTTCTTCCGGGTGGGTGACGTAGTTGACGGCGACTTTGGCGCCGGCCGCGCCGAAGGCGCGCACCATGCCGGCCCCGAGGCCGGAATTGCCGCCGGTCACCAGCACGCGCTTGTTTTCAGATCGATCTGCATGGTGGTGGGACATATAGGGCGCACCGGAAGATGGCCAGTCCCCGGTACCCGGCCTTGTCGCCCGCGCCTCACATCAGTTGCAGGCCCTTGAGGCTGACATGCCCCTTCTTGCCGATGATGATGTGATCGTGGACGGCGATGCCCAGCGGCTTGGCGATATCGACCACCTGCTTGGTCATCTGGATGTCGGCAGTGGAGGGGGTGGGGTCGCCTGAGGGGTGGTTGTGGACGAGGATGAGGGCGGCGGCGGAAAGCTCGAGCGCCCGCTTGACCACTTCGCGCGGATAGACCGGCGTGTGGTCGATGGTGCCGGTCTGCTGGACCTCGTCGGCGATCAGCATGTTCTTCTTGTCGAGGAACAGGACGCGGAACTGCTCGACCGTCTCATAGGCCATCGCCGCCTTGCAGTAGTCGACGACGGCCGACCATGAGGTGAGCAGCGGGCGCTCGCGCACGGGATCGCGGGCGAAGCGCTGGGCGGCGGCCTGCACCAGCTTGAGATGGTGGATGACCGCATCGCCGACGCCGGCGATCTTGTGCAATTCGCCGGCAGGGGCGCTGAGCACCTCGGAGAAGGAGCCGAAGCGGGCAAGCAGCGCCTTGGCGATCGGCTTGGTGTCGCGGCGCGGGACGGACTGGAAGAGGATGAGCTCGAGCAGTTCGTAGTCGGCGAGCGCGGCGCCGCCGCCTTCGCGGAAGCGTTTCTTCAGCCGTTCACGGTGGCCGTGAAAGTGGGGCTTGTCCCCGTCACGGGTTGGCGGCGGGCTCATGTGCCGTCGGTATAGGCCAGCCCGTGCTTCGGCGAGACGGTGAAGATCTCGCAGCCGGTCTCGGTCACGCCGACCGAATGCTCATATTGGGCGGAGAGGGACCGGTCGCGGGTCACCGCCGTCCAACCGTCGGAGAGCACCTTCACGTGCGGGCGGCCGAGATTGATCATCGGCTCGACGGTGAAGATCATGCCCGGCTTCAGTTCGACGCCGTCGCCGCGGCTGCCGTAGTGCAGGATGTTGGGGGCGTCGTGAAACAGACGGCCAACGCCGTGGCCGCAGAAATCGCGCACCACCGAGCAGCGCTCGCCCTCGGCATAGTCCTGGATGGCATAGCCGATGTCGCCGGTGGTGGCGCCCGGCTTGATCGCGGCGATGCCGCGCATCATCGATTCGTGGGTCACTTCCATCAGCCGCCGGGCGGCGCGCTTGACGTTGCCGATCGCATACATGCGGCTGGAATCGCCATGCCAGCCGTCGAGGATCAGGGTCACGTCGATATTGACGATGTCGCCATCCTTGAGCGGCTTGTCGCCGGGGATGCCGTGGCAGACGACGTGGTTGATCGAGGTGCAGGTCGATTTCATGTAGCCCTTGTAGCCGAGCGTGGCGGGCACGGCGTCGTGGGCGAGGGCGAAATCGTAGACGAAGCGGTCGATCTCGTCGGTCGCCACGCCCGGGCGGACGATGTCCTCGATGGCATCGAGGCACGCGGCGGTGAGCTGGCCGGCACGGTGCATGCCGGCGAAATCTTCCACGCTGTAGAGTTTGATCTGACCGTCGTTCTTCAGGGGGCCGACGGCGGCTTCGACGTAGTTGACCATGGTAGCGAGCATATGGCGCTTCTCGCCGGAGCACGCAAGCATGGGCAGTTATGCAACGATTTGCAGGCTGCCGTTCACCGCGATCTCGTTCCGGTCGATCCGGCAGCCATAGGCGATCGCCTCGACGTTTACCGCGCGGGCCTTGGCGAAAGCGGCCGCATAGGTCGGGTCGATGTCGGCGGCGAGCCGGAAGGTCGTGCAATCGCTGCGCTGGACGAGATAGAGCATCACCGCCCGGTGCCCGGCAGCGACCATATCGGACAACTCACCGAGATGCTTGGTGCCGCGCTGGGTGACCGAATCGGGGAATTCGGCAAGCGGCGGTTTCCGCGCCAGGTGGACGTTCTTGACCTCGACATAGGCGTCCGGGCGGCCTTCGGCGGAGAGCAGCAGGTCGATGCGTGAATTGCGGCCGTAGCGCACCTCGCGGCGGATCGTTCCGTAGCCGGCAAGCTCGGCAATGGTGCCGGCGGCGATCGCCTCTTCCGCCAGCCGGTTGGGATGGGCGGTGTTGATGCCGACCCAGCCACCATCGGCCTCGACCAGCTCCCAGGAGAGCGGCAGCTTGCGGGTCTTGCTCGCCGAGCGCGACAGCAGCACCCGCATGCCGGGCTCGGCCAGCCCGGTCATGGCACCGGGATTGGCGCAATGGACGGTGGTCACGGTGCCGTCGGCCAGCTCCACATCGGCGAGGAAGCGCTTGTAGCGGCGGATGAGCCGGGCCTCGATGAGCGGGGCGGGGAAGCGCATGTCCTCAGGCGTGGCCGAAGATCATGCGGTCGATGAAGGCGTTGCGGAACTTGCCGGCCGGATCATGAGCGTTGAGAAGGTCCTTGAAAGCGTCAAGCCTGGCGTAGCGGGACCGCACGGTCTCCGGGTCCATCGCGAACAGCTTGCCCCAGTGGGGGATCGGGTCGAATGGCGCCAGAACCTCCTCCAAGCCGGGGAGCAGCTTCATGATGGAGGTCTGGTCGGGATTGAAGGAGAAATGGAAGGCAACCGAGGGCCGGCCGTTGCACGGGCTCAGCCACAGGTCGTCGGCGGCAATGGTGCGGATTTCCGAAACCATCAGAAGCGGCGAGAGATGCCGGCCCCATTGGTGCAGGGCCTTGATGGCCGCCACGGCGTGGGTGCTCGCGACGAAATATTCGGCCTGATAGTCGCCGCCGCCAGCGGGCACGGAATCGATGCGGAAATGGGGCAGGCGGTCATAGGAGGGCCCGATGAAACCCATCTGCTCGGTGCAGTTGATCGCGTCGGCGCCCGGCACCGGATGGAGCTTGTCGGTCGCCGGCGCGGCGCCGAAGAAGGGCCGCACCGCGGAGAAGGGCGAGTCGGTCTCGGCGCGGCTCTTGACCCACACCTGCTCGAAGACATCGCCCTGCCAGCCGGTGAAGAGGCTGACGCTGTAGCCGGCGGCCATGATCTCATCGAAGTTGGCGGCGAGCGTTGCGAGCGGCAGGTCGCAATAGACGTTCTGGCGCATGGCGAAGGATGGCACGAGGTCGAGCGTCAGCCGGGTGACGACACCGAGCGCCCCGAGATTGACCACCGCTCCGGGGAAGACCTCGGGATTCTCGTCACGCGAGAGGCTGACGAGGTTTCCCTCGGCGTTGATGAAATCGATCGCCGCGACGCCGGTTGCCAGGTTGCCGAGTGCCGACCCCGAGCCATGGGTGGCGGTGGCGCAGGCGCCGGCAATGGTGATGTGAGGCAGCGAGGCGAGGTTGTGGAGGGCATGGCCGCGTTCATGCAGCCACGGGCAGATATCGCCGTAACGGGCGCCGCCCTGAACGACGACCTGGCGTTGGGCGCTGTCGAGCCAAACGACGCCCCGCAGGTGTTCGAGCGAGAGCTGGGTGTCCGGCGTATCGGCGATGTCGTTGAAGCAGTGGCGCGAGCCGACGACGCGCACTCGGTCGGCGTTGGTGACGGCCTCTTGCGCCTCCGCAACCGTCTTCGGTGCCACCAGACGCGCCGCGCCGTAAGTCAGATTCCCGGCCCAATTCGTTCGGGACATAACGTTATTCCCCTCTGACATATCGCTTGCGCACCGTAGCACGCCGGCGTTGTCCAGAAAGGCTGTCAGTTATGCCGGTTACAGAGCCGGGCTGTGGACGCGGGTCGAGGTGGCGAGATAGGCGTCAAAGGTCGCCGCCACGGCGCGCGCCAGTCCTTGTGCGTCGGGCGCGATCTCGATCACGCCGTCTTCGTGGTGGACGATGCCGTCGGCCGCCATGTCGTCAATACGGGCGAGCGCCTCGACCAGCTCGCTGACAGCGCGGCCGTGGCGGCGGCAGACGTCGTCCACGTCGACGCGGAAATCACACATCAGTCGCTCGATCAGGTCGGCGCGCAGCCGGTCATCGTCGGAGAGCGCATAGCCCTTGACCGTCGCGAGGCCGCCGGCGGTAATCATCTGGGAATAGCCGCGCACCACCGGGTCGTTCTGAACATAGCCCTGCGGCAGGCGACCGATGGCGGACGCTCCGAGCCCGATCAATAGGTCAGCCGGATCAGTGGTATAGCCTTGGAAGTTACGGTGGAGGCGGCCGTCCGCCTGAGCCAATGCCAGGCTGTCGTCGGGGTGGGCATAGTGGTCGATGCCGATCTGGCGATAGCCGGCGGCGATCAGTGTCGCGGCGATGGCTTCGGCCTGGGCGTTGCGCTCTTCGCCGCCGGGCAGCGTTGCCTCGTCGATGCGGCGCTGGTGCTTCTTGAAGCTCGGTACATGGGCGTAGCCGAAGACGGCAACCCGGTCTGGCTTGAGCGCCAGGCACTCGGTCACCGTCGCCACCGAGGAAGCGACGGTCTCGTGCGGCAGGCCGTAGATGAGGTCGAGGTTGATGCCCGCGATGCCCGCCGCGCGCAACCAGGCAACGGCATCGGCTGTCTGCTGGTAGCTCTGCACCCGGTTGATCGCCTTCTGCACGACCGGGTCGAGGCTCTGTACGCCGAGGCTGGCGCGGTTGATCCCGGTTTCGGCGAGCGCCGCCACCATGTCACGGGTGAGCGTGCGCGGGTCGATCTCGATGGCGCGTTCGGCGCTGCCGCGGAAATCGAAGGTTTCGTGAAGGAGCGCCATCAGCTCACGGAACAGCTTCGGCGCCATGATGGTCGGCGTACCGCCGCCGAAATGCAGATGGACGACCGGCAGCTTCTTGCCGAGGTGTTGCCCGACGCGCGCGACTTCGGCTTTCAGCAGTTCGCCATAGGCGGCCACCGGCTCGTCGCGCAGCGTCACCGCCGTGTTGCAACCGCAATACCAGCACATGCGGCGGCAGAAGGGGACGTGGACATAAAGCGAAGCGGGCATGCCGGCGGGCGTTTCCGCCAGCCATCCGGCATAGGTGTCGGGCCCGATCGCCGGGCTGAAATGCGGCGCGGTCGGGTAGCTGGTGTAGCGCGGCAGGCGCTGGTCGGCGTAGCGGGCAATCAGGTCGGGTCGCATCGGGGAACTGAACCGGCCTTGGAGGCAAGCCGCCTTGCGCTAGCGCAAATTGCTTGAACTCATTCCAAATCGGGCCAGGTCACCCCGCATGCCCGCTTGAGGGGGCGGGGCGGCCGGTGTAAACGACGCTCCTTCCTCACAAGGGGGCAGGCATGGCTGACGCATCGGCGGGGGACATCGTCACCGCCGCCATTCTGGTCATCGGCGACGAGATCCTGTCCGGCCGGACCAAGGACAGGAACATCGGCACCATCGCCGAAACCATGACCGCCATCGGTATCGAGGTGCGCGAGGTGCGGGTCGTGCCCGACGTCGAGGCGGAGATCGTGGCGGCGCTCAATGCGCTCAGGGCCCGCTACACCCATGTCTTCACCACCGGCGGTATCGGTCCCACGCATGACGATATCACCGCCGATGCCGTCGCCAGGGCCTTCGGTGTAACCATCGACGTCGATCCGCGCGCCGTCGCCTTATTGTTGGAACGCATCCCCAAGGCCGAGCTCAACGAGGCGCGACTCAGAATGGCGCGCATTCCCGACGGCGCCACGCTGATCGAGAATTCGATCTCCAAGGCGCCGGGTTTCTCGATCGGCAACGTCCATGTCATGGCGGGTGTGCCTTCGATCATGCAGGCGATGCTCGAGGCGCTGGTGCCGCGGCTGAAGACCGGCAAGACGATCCTGTCGCGCTCGATTGCCGCCGGCCTCAAGGAAGGGGACATCGCGAGCGCGTTCGGCGCCGTGCAGCGCGCATTCCCGGATGTGAGCATGGGCAGCTATCCCAATTTCCAGGAGGGCGTCGGCTTCACCACGACGCTGGTCTTGCGCTCGCGCGACGAAGAACGGCTTGATGCGGCGGAAGCGGCGGTGAACGCGATGCTGGAAACGGTAAGGGCGCAACGCGCTCTCTAGAACAGGGAAAAGAGAAACATGTCGGACGTACGGCCACCGGACAAGGCGTTCCCGGTCTCGTGGGACCAGTTCCATCGCGATGCCCGCGCTCTGTCGTGGCGGCTGTCGGGCCAGGGCAAGTGGCAGGCGATCGTCTGCGTCACCCGCGGCGGTCTGGTGCCGGCGGCGATCATCGCCCGCGAGCTCGGCATCAGGCTGATCGAGACGGTGTGTGTCGCCTCCTATCACGACTACCGGGATCAGGGCGGTCTGGAGATCATCAAGCCGGTCGGCAAGGACATCGTCGATCTCGCCGAGGGCAAGGGCGCCGGCGTGCTGGTGATCGACGATCTGGTCGACACGGGCAAGACGGCCCGGGTGGTGCGCGAGATGGTGCCCAGGTGCCACTACGCCACCATGTATGCCAAGCCTGCCGGACGCCCGCTGGTCGATACCTTCATCACCGAGGTCAGCCAGGACACCTGGATCTATTTCCCCTGGGACATGGGCTATTCGTTCCAGCCGCCGATCGCTCAGGACACGGCCGGTTGAGCCCGGGCTGCGCCTGACCTGTATCAAGGCACCGCCGTTCCGGGGTCGCTTATCCTGCCGGCGTGGCGAGGTCGGTCGCTGCTTCGCCCGCAGGGAGGCCGGAGATGCGCCGCGAGGCCTTTTTCTGGTGGCTTTGGCTGGTCGTCGTCTCGGGCGGCGTGGTGGCGGCCGGTCTCGTCATGGTGCTGATGCCGGCCCTCACGCGGCGGCTGTTCAGCCTGCTGGTCTTTGCCTCACCTGAGACGATCGACGGATTCGGCGCGCTGCCCGCGCGCTATGTCGCCTTGGCCCACGGCGTCCTCGGCGCGGTGATGGTCGGCTGGGGCGCGGCGTTGCTCGTCGTGTTGTTCGGCTCGTTCCGACGCGGCGCGCGAGAGGCCTGGTCGATCGTTGCCGTGTCCGTGGCGGCATGGTTCGTTCCCGATACGGCCCTGTCGCTGGCGACCGGCTTCTGGCAGAATGCCGTGCTCAATGTCGTGGTCGCCGCCCTGTATATTGTGCCTCTCGCCGCCACCTGGTCGGCGTGCGACCGGCGGCCGGATGGATTGACCTGATGACATTGCTCACTGAATTCGGCCGCGACATCTGGGTGGGCGAGGGGCCGGTGGTGCCCTTCCTGAGCTTTCCCTATCCGACGCGCATGGTGCTCATGCGGCTCGCCGACGGCGGCCTGTTCGTGTGGTCGCCGATCGCGCTCACGGCAGAGCTCAAGGCAGCGGTCGACGAAATCGGGCCGGTGCGCGTCCTGGTCTCGCCCAACCTGCTGCACCACCTTTCCTTAGGCCAATGGAAGGCGGCCTACCCGCAGGCGCGGCTCTATGCCTCGCCGGGCCTCAGGAAGAAGCGCAAGGACCTTGCCTTCGATGCGGACCTGGCCGATGCGCCCGATCTGGTCTGGGCGGCCCAGATCGACCAGGTGATGGTCAAGGGCAGTCCGTGGCTGACCGAGGTTGTGTTCTTCCACCGCGCCAGCGGCACGGCGATCTTCACCGACCTCATCGAGAACTTTTCGCCGGATTGGTTCAAGGGCTGGAAGGGCGTTTGTTGCCCGACTGGACGGCATCGTCCAGCCGCATCCCGGGCCCCCACGCGAATTGCGCTGGAGCTTCCTGTTCAAGCGCCGGCAGGCGCGGGCCTGCCTGGAGCGTATTCTCGCCTGGCCGATCGAACGGGTCGTCATGGCCCATGGCGACGTGGTGACTGCGGACGGCGCCGGCTTCGTGCGCAAGGCCTTCGCCTGGCTGCTCTAGGTGCTCGAGCCGCCCGTCGTCCGCGTCAATCCGCCATTCGGGGGTTATTGTCGCCGGGCCGCGGGCGTAAACTCCGAGTCCGTTCTGCACCTTTCGAGGAGTTTGTTCATGTCCGCCCATCCTGCTCTCACCCCCGGAAAAAGCGCCGTCGTCACCGGTGGCGCCAACGGCATCGGTCTGGCCGCCGCCAGGCGCTTCGCGTCCTTCGGCATGAAGGTGGCCATCGCCGATCTCGATCCGGCACAGCTCGATGCGGCGGCGAGCGAGGTCGCGTCCGCAGCGCCGGGCGGCATGGGCGAGGTCATCACGGTCGTCACCGACGTCAGCAGCAAACAAGCCGTCGAGGCGCTTAAGGAACGCGCCTATGCCGCCTTCGGTGCGGTCGACGTTCTGATGAACAATGCCGGCCGCGGCGGTGGCGGCGGGCCTTTCGAGAATTACGCGGGCTGGCAGCAGGTTCTGGGCACCAACCTGTGGGGCGTCATCAACGGCGTGCAGACCTTCGCGCCCGCGATGATCGCGCAGGGCACGCCCGCTGCCATCATCAACACTGGCTCCAAGCAGGGCATCACCTGTCCGCCCGGCGATACCGCCTACAACGTCTCCAAGGCCGGCATAAAGGTGCTCACCGAGGGCCTGCAGCACGCGCTGCGCAACACGCCAGACTGCAAGGTCAGCGCCCATCTGCTGGTGCCGGGCTGGACCCACACCGGCCTGACGGCGCGGCAGAAGGAAAAGCCGGCCGGCGCCTGGTGGCCCGATCAGGTGATCGACATGCTGGTCGAAGCGATGGAGAAGGGCGACTTCTACATCATCTGCCCGGACAACGAGGTCACCCGCGAAATCGACAACAAGCGCATGGCGTGGACTATGGGCGACATCACCGAGAACCGCCCGCCGCTGTCGCGCTGGCACCCGGACTACAAGGCGGCGTTCGCAGAATTCCTGAAAGGGTAGATTCGGCGGTGCAGCTTGGTCACCTCTCCCCGCCGGGGAGAGGGAACGATGACGACAACCGCCTCGTCTTGATCGCGTTTTGCCTATCCCCGCTTTGCCTTCCGCAATCCGCTCTCGATGTTGGGCAGGAAGACGGTGATCAGCCCGATCGCCGGCAGGAAGGCGCAGACCTGATAGACGAACTCGATCGATGTGCGGTCGGCAAGCTCGCCCAGCGCCGCGGCGCCGACCGCCGCCAGGCCGAAGGCGAGGCCGAAGAAGACGCCAGAGATCATGCCGGTACGGCCAGGCACCAGTTCCTGCGCGTAGACGACGATCGCCGGGAAGGCGGAGGCGAGCCCGATGCCGATGGGTACCGTGAGGATCACCGTCCACAGCAGGTTCACATGCGGCAGGATCAGCGTGAACGGCAGGATGCCGAGGATTGACGCCCAGATCACGTATTTGCGGCCAAAGCGATCGCCGAGCGGCCCGCCGATCAGCGTGCCGGCGGCAAACGAGAACAGGAAGACGAAGAGCAGGACCTGCCCGGTCTGCACCGACAGGTGATAGCGGTCGATCAGGAAGAAGATGTAATAGCTGCGGATGCTCTCCAGATAGAAGAACTTGGAGAAGACCAGCGCGCCCAGCACGACCAGCGAGATCAGCACGCGGGCGCGGCTGAGATCGGGTCGCGCCGGCGGCACGATCAGGTGCGGCCGGCGGGTCGTCGCATCGAAGTGGTTCTGCCGGTACCAGGTGCTGACCGCCCACAGGACGGCGATGGCGATCATCGCCAGGATCGAGAACCAGGCGATGCTGCCGCGCCCGTCTGGCACGACGATGGCGGCGGCGAGCAGTGGCCCGATGGCGGCGCCGATATTGCCGCCGACCTGGAAGATCGACTGGGCGAAGCCGTGGCGGCCGCCGGATGCCAGCCGCGCCAGCCGCGAGGATTCGGGGTGGAAGACAGACGAGCCGGTTCCGACCAGCCCGGCGGCGAGCAGGATGACGCCGTAGGTCGGCGCCACCGAAAGCAGGAGCAGCCCGAAGAAACTGAAGCCCATGCCGACGGGCAGCGAATAGGGCTGCGGGTGGCGGTCGGTGTAGATGCCGATGAAGGGCTGGAGCAGCGAGGCGGTGAGCTGGAAGGTGAAGGTGATGAGGCCGATCTGGCCGTAATCGAGCGCGAAGGACTGCTTGATCAGCGGGTAGATGGCCGGCAGTAGCGACTGGATGGTGTCGTTGAGGAGGTGCGAAACGCTGAGACCGATGAGCACCGCGAAGGCGGTCGTCTCGGCACCACGATCGGTCAGTCCGCTGCCTTGTGCCGGCGCGTTCACGGGCTCTCGTCCTCCGGAGAATGGGTCACGCCGTGGGACCACGGCGGGCGCGGACTATGCACCGGAATCGGCCGTCCGGCCAAGACGGGGTATGGGCGCGTGGTGGCGGGGCAGAAATGCCAAGCCCGCCGCCTTGGGGGGAGGCGACGGGCTTGCGGGGGCTCGGCTGGGAGGAGAGCCGGGGGATCGTAGCCGAGATCGATGTCGTCGGTGGGCTTGGTGGCCGGTCGGCCGGCGGATGTCTTCAGCGGCCCGACGCGAGTACTTCCGCCATGCGGCGCTGTTCCTCCTCGGAAGCATCGAGCTTCGAGGCAATGGCCTCCTTCAGCGCGCGGCGGGCCTCGTTGACTTCGGGAATAACGCCGGGGATGTCGCGGTCGGGTGCGGTCTGCTCGTCGCCGTGGCGCTGGCCTTCCCACCAGGTGCGCGCCTGCGCCATCTTCTTCCCGAACTTTTCGATACCCGACAGCGCCAGGTCGGCGACCTCGCGATTCTGTTCGAGATGCGCGCGGCCGGCGTCGGTGATCGAAAAGACCTTCTTCGAGCCTTCGGCGAGGGAGGTGGCGTAGCCGACCTCCTCGAGATAGGTCAGCGTCGGATAGACGACGCCGGGCGAGGGGCTGTAGACGCCGCTCGATTTCTCCTCGAGCGCCTTGATGATCTCGTAGCCGTGGCGCGGGCCTTCCTCGAGCAACGCCAGCACGATCAGGCGCAGGTCGCCGTCGGCCAGCATCTTGCCGACGCGGAAAGCGCCGCCGCCCCAGCCGCCGCGCCCGCCACGCGCGCCGCGGCCCCAGTCCTCCGGTCCGCCGCCGCGGCGGCCGGCGAAGTGCCAGTAGGCGCGCTCTTCGCGATTGAAGGAATGATGCATGTGGATTGTCTCCAGTTTCTATATCGTGCGATATACGTAGGTGCGCATCCTTGCGCCGTCAAGATATATCTTACGAGATAACGCGAATTATGGCCGAAGCTGCATGACTGGGCAGATTCCCTTGCCTTCGGCCGCGATGCGGCCTACCGAGGCGGCGCATGCGGACGTGGCGGAATTGGTAGACGCAAGGGACTTAAAATCCCTCGGAGGCAACTCCATGCCGGTTCGATCCCGGCCGTCCGCACCAGGCCTCGGCTCTGTCGCCGCGCGGGTCCAGCCAACGCTTTCCCTCTACACCCGGCGGCGTCTTGGCGGGGATTTTGCGGCGGCGCTGCGCAAACGGAGCGCGGCCAGATCCCGGGACATCGGGAAATGGAACATGCTATGAGGTCCCGTCGTGGAGAATCCGTCGCCGACGATCGGTCAAAGCTTGTTCATCTGGCGTCCGCCATCGGCGGGGGCGATCTTGGTCAATCGGGGCGACCCCCATCCATGGATCTTCTGAATTGCCTGAGCCGATAGAGACGGATGGCTGGTATCTTGACCGGCATGCCCTGGATGTTGCCGTCCGGCAGCTAGCGCTGCTGCCGCGGAATTATGCGGCTGTGCCGGGCTACTATCAGAAGCTGATCGACAGCGAGGACGAGATCCTGCGGGTCGGTGGCCTGTCGCAATTGCTCTCGTTGGGCGTTCTTCCGCGCGATCTCTGGGAAACCGCCGTTCAGTTGTCGGACCGCGGCGCCGTCAGGACGAGAGCGTTCGAGTTCTTCCTCACAAACGACGAGACTGATTGGGCGCGCAAGGTTCTGGCTGTTCCCTTCGATGCCGTGGACGATTTCGCCGAACGCAGCATGCATCTTCGCCTGGCCTCCGATCGGATCGGCCAACTGCAATTGGAGGCGGCCGCGTTTTTGCGCGACGGCCTTGTTCAACACCTCAAGACCGCAACCGAACTTGCCGAGATGATCGGTGGCTGGCGCCGTGCGCTGCCTTGGGCTGTTCGCGCCCTCATGATGGTGCCAGACGACAGGATGGCATTCAGCCTGCTCGACCGGCTGAAGCGGTCCAACCAGCTGGTCTTGCTGCGCAAGGCCCTCGACGGATTCCGGACTGCCGGGCGCTTCCCGGCAGTTCAGACCATATTCACCGCCTTCCTTCAGTTGGCCGAAGGACAGCCCGCCGTCGCTCTGAATATCCTCTCCAGCCAGCGCGGGCGCCTGCCAGACAACCTCATCCAGACCTTCATCGAGACGGTGCGCGCGGAGGCATCCGAAGCGCTCGGCAAATACCACGACGCCTACCGCTATTATGTGAAGGCGAACGAGGAGTGGCGTTTCGCCCAGCCAGGCGTTGTTCAGCCTAACGTCGATCCACAACGGTACCTGAAACGGCTTGTGGACAGCGATTCCCTTCTCGACAAGCCGCTGCCGGACGACACGCACCTGAAGCACTTCGCCATGGTCGGCTTTCCGCGATCGGGCACGACATTGCTGGAGAACGCCCTTGCCGCGCATCCGGATATCGAGACGCTCGAGGAAGTCTCATCATCCCGTACGGGGCTCGGTTACCTGGAGGCCGGCGATCGTCGGCCCAACACCGAAGCGGCCGGGCTGGCGGCTCGCGACGTGTACTACAGAAGCATCGACGAGCATCGATCGAAGCGTCAGGCCAGCATCGTCATCAACAAGATGCCTTTGGATTCCGCCAAAGCGCCGCTCTTCGTGAAGCTCTTTCCGGGCAGGCGCTACATATTCTCCATTCGCGATCCCCGCGATGTCGTCCTGAGCTGCTTCAAAACGAATTTCGCGCCGAACGACGCAATGGAGCATTTCCGCACCTTTGCAGGCGCCTGCAAGCTGTATGACTTCACGTTTGCCCGGTGGTTCGCCCACTTCAAATTGGATGACGAGCGCGTTTGCTATGTGCGCTACGATAAGCTCGTCACCGATTTCGAATCTGAATTGAGGCGCGTGCTGGAGTTCCTCGGCGCCGGATGGGATCCTGCCGTGCTTGACTTTGCGAAGATGGCACAGAGGCGATACTCGACAACGCCGAGTTACGAAAAAGTCCGCAAGGGCCTGACCCTGGGCGTCCAGTCGACGTGGCGCAACTATCGGCATTTGTTCGAAGGGGCGGAGGCGAAGCCCTTGACCAAATGGGTCGAATTCTTCGGCTATGATTCTGATCGGCCTGCCGAGGCGCCTGGGCAGGCCTCGCAGGATCGCGCGGCGAGCGGTGCCGAGACGACAGGCTAGACGGAGCGGTTTCTGCTGCGGTAACGACGGGCGTCCGCACCAAGGCAGATCAGCTCATGATCCCGGTCACATCCACCATCCAGATCGACGAGCGCGAAGTCGAGGAGCGTTTCATCCAGGCGTCGGGGCCGGGCGGTCAGAACGTCAACAAGGTCGCGACCGCGGTGCAACTGCGCTTCGACGCAAGGCGCTCGCCATCGTTGCCGGAGCCGGTTCGTCAGCGGCTGCAGCGGCTTGCCGGGTCGCGCCTGACCCAGGACGGCATCATCGTCATCGCCGCCCAGCGCTTCCGCACCCAGGAGGCCAATCGCCGCGATGCGCTCGGTCGCCTTGTTGCCTTGATTGCCAAGGCGGCCAAACCGCCGGTGCCGCGCAAACCCACCCGGCCGACGCTTGCCAGCCGCCGCCGGCGGCTGGAAGGCAAGGCGCGGCGCTCCGGCGTCAAGGCGCTGCGCGTGCGGCCTGCCGGCGACGAGTGACCGCCGGCTGCCGATTCTCACAGTGCGATGGTGCCGCTCAGGCGGCCTCGCCGTTCTGTTTGTGCAAGTAGGGCCCAATCTGATCGGGCGGGATCGGCCTGGAGAAGTGGAAGCCCTGCAACTCGTCGCATTTGT
Organism: uncultured Alphaproteobacteria bacterium; assembly: GCA_963762605.1. Classification (GTDB taxonomy): domain Bacteria; phylum Pseudomonadota; class Alphaproteobacteria; order Rhizobiales; family Kaistiaceae; genus CAVSRC01. Next base: position 247,558 of record CAVXLJ010000018.1, read on the forward strand.
TCTTGCGCAGGAAGGCAATCTGATCGTCGTTTTCGACGCCCTCGGCGACGATACGCAGATTGAGCTTCTTGCCCAGCGAGATGACGGCGGTGGTCACGGCGCGGTCGTCGACGTTGGCCGGCAGCCCCTTGATGAACGACCGGTCGATCTTGAGGCGCGCGACGGGAAACGTCTTCAGCGCGCTGAGGCTCGAATAGCCGGTGCCGAAGTCGTCGATGGCGATCTGGACGCCGAGACGCTGGAGGTCGTTCATGGTTGTGATCGCCTGTCCGACATCGCGCATGATCAGGCTCTCGGTCAGTTCAAGCTCGAGATATCGCGCTTCGAGCCCGCTCTTCTCCAGCGCGCTGGTCACCCGGCTGATGAAGTTCTTCTCGGCGAACTGCCGCGCCGACACGTTGACGCATACCTTGATCGGCGGCAGCCCGGCGTCCTGCCAGGCCTTGTTCTGCCGGCAGGCCTCCTGCAGCACCCAGTTGCCAATCGGCACAATGAGGCCGGTCTGGTCGGCAATCGGGATGAAGTGGTTCGGCGGAATCTGACCTTGGGTCGGGTGATTCCAGCGGATCAGTGCCTCGACCGCGAAGACGTGGCTGGTGAGCATGTCGACCTGCGGCTGGTAGAGGAGCACGAACTCCTGGCGCTCGACGGCACCGCGCAGCGCTTCCTGAAGCAGCAGTTCGCCACGCACCTTGGCATTGAGTTCCGGCGTGTAGAACTGGAAGTTGTCGCGTCCGAGTTCCTTTGCCCGGTACATGGCCGCATCGGCGTTGGCCAGCAGCGTGTCGGCGTCCTTGCCGTCGTTGGGGTAGTTGGCCAGGCCGATCGAGCTGGAGACGCGCAGGGTCTGGCCGCCGATCTCCAGCGGCACGCCGATGGCCGCACGAATCTTGGCAACCGTGGCGGAGACGTTCTCGACGCTCTTCTGTTGATCGACCAGCAGAACGACGAACTCGTCGCCACCAATGCGCACCACGGTATCGACGGAGCGCAGGCACGAGACCATGCGGCTGGCGACGGTCTTCAGCAATTCGTCGCCGGCGGTATGGCCGAGCGTGTCGTTGATGATCTTGAAATTATCGAGATCGATGAACGCGACGGTCACCCAGTGGTCGGCCCGCTGCGCGTAGCGCAGGGCCTGTTCGAGGCGATCCTGCAGCAGCGCGCGATTGGGCAGTCCGGTGAGCGCGTCGTGGTTCGCCATGAAGCGAATGCGCTCCTCGCTGAGCTTGCGCTCGATGGCGATGCCGGCGATATGGCACGCGGCTGCGCCGATGTGCAATTCGGCCTCGTCGGGATCGCCCGTCTGCTCATGGTACAGGGTGAAGACCCCGAGCGGTTTTTCGGTGGGCGAGATGATCGGAATCGACCAGCACGACCGGTAGACGTTGGCGGCAACCTGGTCGCGGAAGTCGTCCATCAGCGGATCGGTCGTCATGTCGGAGATCACGACAGTCTCGCTGCGATAGACTGCGGCGCCGCCGGGGCCGGCATTCGGGCCGATACGCGTGCCGTCCATGGCCTTGACGAACGCAGCCGCGACGTGCGGCGCGGCGCCGTGGCGCAACAGCATACCGTTGTGGTCGGTGAGCTGGATCGTTCCGCTGGTCCCCGGAATCTGCATTTCAACCAGCCGGATCAGATCTTCCAGCACGGTCTCGAGTGGCGCGTTGATCGCGATGTTCTCCAGTATCCGCGCCTGACTGTCGCGCAGGATGTCCGCCCGCCGGCGATCGGAAATATCGCGGGAGATGCCGACCACGCCGATGATCTTGTCTTGGTCGTTGCGCAGCGGAATCTTCGTGGTGAGGATCCAGGTCTTCTGGCCGTTTTCGTCGACGATGTATTCTTCCTTGTCGATCATCGGCCGACCGGTCTCGACGATGCGCTGCTCGTCGGCGGAGAATCCGGCGGCGAGTTCCGGCGCGACGAGTTCCATGTCGGACTTGCCGATGACTTCTTCGGCCGACCGGCCCATGCGCCGCGCGGTTGCCTTGTTGCAGAGGACAAATCGGCTGTGGACGTCCTTGACCCAGAGGTTGTCCGGCACCCAGTCGACCAGGGTCTGCAGGGTAATGCGCTCATTGGCGACTGTGCGGGCGATTTCGGTGATGTCCTCATGCGTCGATATCCAGCCGCCGCCCGGCAGCGGATGATGATGCATGGCGATGCGACGCCCGTCGGCCAGCATAGCGGTCCAGTTGTCGGGTGCCTTGCCGGAATTGATGAGCTCGTGCTGGGCGAGATATTCCTCGGTCTCCTTCGGCGAGGTGCCGGCGGCGACGCGCAGCTCGACGATCTCGCGCAGCGTCATGCCGGGGCGCATGTCCTCCGGCTTCAGGTGATAGATCTTGGCATATTGGGTATTGCACAGGATCAGCCGGTGATCCTTGCCGAAGAAGCTCACGCCTTCCGAAATGTGCTCGAAGGCCAAGGTGTGGCGCTGGATGTCCTCCTGTAGCGCCTTGATCAACGAGTTCTGCGCGCCGGCAATCGTCTCGTGCGCCTCGGCAGCGGCTCGTGCGAGGGTAACGATGCTTGCCTGTTCGACGTCCTGCTTGATCTCTTGCGGACGGGGTTCTTTCGCAGCCTGGTCCTTCACAGCCCACCCTCTTCCCAAATGCCCGAAATAGCCAATTTTACTAAAATACGATCGATAGGCCGGAGGTATTAATGAACAGTGGAACCGAAAGACGGAATCCCGTGTAAAGAAAACAGGATTAAGGTTTCGTGACTCCTTTGATTGTCTCTAAACTTTGATAATTCCTTGCGCCCTTGGGGAAAATACCAAGACAATTCATGCGCGTTGCGGCGAAACGACCGCGCGGATGTTTGCGCAATCCCGTCGAATTGCTAACGCACGACCTTGATCGAGAACCTTGGCCCACCGACGACCCCAAACAGACGCAGCCACAATGGCAGATACATCTCGGTGGCGCGGGCCGTGGCTATGTCGCCGAGGTCGACAATGTCCGTCCAGCCAAATTCGCCGAGGAGCTTCATCGCCGCTTGCTTCGCCCCGGCATCGTTGCCGCTGACGAACATTGTGTGGTCGCCGTCGGCGAGCCGCTTCGGATCGATCATCACGCTGTTGGCGACTGTGTTGAGCGTCTTGACGACGCGGGCCTCCGGAAAGGCGCCCTGGATCTGCTCGGCCAGCGAGTCGGTGTTGCACACCGACAGCGATGGCGGAAAGCCGTGCGAGAAATCGAGCGGATTGGAGACGTCGATCAGCACCTTGTCGCCGATCGCCTGCATGCCGGCGGCATTGAGGGCGGGGAGCGTGCCGTCGCCGCTGGTGGCGTTGATCAACAGCTCGCCAAAGCGGGCAGCCGCCGCGAAATCGCCGAGGTCGACCGCCGGGTGGGTTTCCTTCCAGACGCGGAAGGGTGGATTGCCGAAACCGTCGGCCTGACTGCGCGCGAGCGTCGCCTGCGGGTCACGGGTCCCGATCATGACGCCATGGCCGAGCGCCGCCAACTTGCCGGCCAAAGCCTGCGCGACCATGCCGGTTCCGAGAATGCCGATCTTCATGTCCGGTCTCCGTGTTCGAGGGGGACGGGGTGTCCGTCGCCCAGGACGGTACCCGTTCCACTTGCAGCTTACACGTAGCGTCCCACGGCCATCAGCGCGACGGCGACGACCAGCAGTGCGGCGTTGGTCATGCCGATATGGGCGAGGCGCAGCGATAAGCCGGTTGCGCTCGGCGAGGAGCTCGGGTGCCGGCGCGCCGCCGAGCGTCTGGATGCGGCCGCCGATTGCCGCCAGCCGCTTCGACACCGACGGAATGAACGTGTTGGCGGCGACCGCGACGATGATGGCAATCAGGCCGCCGAGGCCGAAAATGGTTTCGGGGCCCGGACGCGACAGGTTCCACGCCAGTCCGACGTAGAAATCCCAATAGAGGGCGAGGCCGGTGGCGATGGTCACGAGGCCCGCGATCAGCATCAGATGATGGTAGCCGGTGCGACGCATGAACTCGCTGAAGAACTGCCCGCCCACGGGGCCGGTGGCGCGCACCGTCGGCAGCGTCAGGAAACTGGTGGTGAGCGCCGAGCCGACCCAGAACATGCCGAAGGTGATGTGCAACAGCCTGAGGATGACGATGAGGATCTGCGAGTCCATGAAACGCTCCATGCGTGCCGTGATGCGAAACGCCGCCCGGGTGGGGCGGCGAGGGCGCGGATTTATGCGTCGGGCGTGCCAGCCGCAGTGACGGGCGTCACACTTGACGGGACGATCGTTCGGGGGCTTGTTCCATTTCCCAGCTCGAACGGGCCCGTGTCATGATCCTTGCCACCTGGTTCGCCTTCGCTGTCGCCTCGACGGTGCTCCTGCTCATCCCTGGGCCGACGGTGCTGCTCGTGGTCAGCTATGCGCTTACCCAGGGGCGCAAGGTGGCGATCGCCACCGCCGCCGGGGTGGCGATCGGCGATTTCACCGCCATGACCCTGTCGCTCGCCGGCCTCGGCGCGTTGCTTGCGGCCTCGGCGATGCTGTTCTCGGCGCTCAAATGGATCGGTGCCGCCTATCTCATCTATCTCGGTATCAGGCTGTGGCGGGCACCGCCGGTGCTGCCGGATGTGGTGTCGGAGCCGGGCGAAAATGCCGCCCGCGCCATCTTTGGCCATGCTTTCGTGGTGACCGCGCTCAATCCGAAGAGCATCGCGTTCTTCGTCGCCTTCGTGCCGCAGTTCATCGTCCACGACGCGCCGCTGCTGCCGCAGCTCGTGGTGATGGAGGCGACCTTCGTCGGATTCGCCGCGATCAATGCACTGGCCTATGCGCTCGCCGCCGACCGGCTGCGGCGCAGCATCCGCCGGCCGGGCGTGCTGAAGTGGATGAACCGTGCCGGAGCGTCTTGCCTCATCGGCATGGGTGCGGCGACTGCGGCGCTCGCCCGCCACTGAGCGACAGAATCGAAGTGCCACACAAGCAGGCCGTCATCCGTGAATGGTGAATAGTGAATGGGGAGCAGGGAATAGAGTAGGGTCATTCGCCATTCACTGTTCGCCACCCGCCATCCGCTACGCTCCTTCCGATGTCCTCCGACTCTCTCACGCGCCGCCATGTCCTGCGCCGCGCCTGGCCGCTGGTCTTCGCCAATGGCGCGGTGCCGCTGGCAGCGGCCGTCGACACCTTCGTGCTCGGCCTCAGCGGCGATGCCACCGACCTCGGCGGCGTCGCGCTCGGCGGGGCGATCATCTCGATCTTCCTGTGGAGCTTTTATTTCCTGCGCATGGGTTCGACCGGGCTCGTCTCCCAGGCGGCGGGTGCCGGCGAGGAGGGCGAGGTGCAGCGCATCCTCGTGCGGGCACTCGCCATCGGCGTCGTGCTCGGTGTTGCGGTCGCCGCGTTGCGCGGGCCAATCGCCGCCGTCGGCCTGGCGATCATGCAGGGCGAGCCGTCGGTCAACGTCAAGGGCGCCGCCTATCTGACGGCGCGGGCGCTGGGTGCGCCGGCGGCTCTGGGAGTGTTCGCGCTGACCGGCTGGCTGATCGGGCTGAGACGGACGGGCCTGACGCTGGTGGTCACGGGCATCTTCAGCCTGGTCAACATCGCGCTTGATCTGTGGTTCGTCCTTGGTCTGCACCTTGGGCCCGCCGGCGTTGGCAATGCCACCGCCATCGCCGACTGGGTCAGTCTGTTCGTCGGTCTCTTCTTCGTGCGGCGGGCAATTCATGCAGGTGGCGGCTGGCTGGAGGGGGCGCTGGGAGTCCCGGCGCTCTTCGATCTTGCCGCCATGCGCCGCCTGTTCGACGTCAACATCAACCTGATGGTCCGCACATGGTCGCTGATCTTCGGCTTCACCTGGTTCGTCAACGCCGGGGCGAAGCAGGGCGTGGCGCCGCTGGCCGGCAACCAGATCCTGCAGCAGATCATCGCCATCTGGGCCTTCGTGCTTGATGCCTTCGCCTTCGTCGCCGAGGCGGAAGCCGGGCGCGCCTTCGGCCGCCGATCGCTCACTGACTTCCGCCGCGCCTGCCTGCTCACCGCCGAGCCGGCGATGATCGCCGGTGCCATCTTCGCCGTGCTCACCATCGCCGTCGGGCCGTCGGTGCTGACGCGGCTGATCGCCGATGTGCAAGCGCGCGACGCGACCATTGCGTATCTGCCTTATGCTGCCGTTGTTCCGGTGCTCGGCGCGCCGGCGTGGATCCTCGACGGCATCTTCATTGGAGCGACGCGCGGCGCCATGCTGCGTAATGCCGGCATCGCTTCGGTGCTGGTCTATATCGCCGCCGATTTCGTGCTGGCGCCGCGGCTCGGCAATACCGGCGTGTGGCTCGCCTTCCTGGTTTTCTATGTGGCGCGCGGTGCCGCCCTCGGCGCCTATCTGCCGGCGCTCTCGGCGCGCATGTCGGTGCCCGGTTCCGGCGCCGCCCAGCGGTAGATCCAGTCGGTCTGGCCGAGGACCAGGCGGGCGCCACCGATGGTCAGCGCCGCGTTACGCATCGCCGCCATGGCGGCACCGTAGTGATAGGTGTCGCCGGTCCCAAGCGCCGCCTGCCACAGGCGGGTGACACGCGGCTTGCGGGCCGCTTCATAGGCGCGGAGCGCCGCCTGAATGTCGGTGGCGCCGTAGAGCGATGCTGCCAGCACGGCGGCGTCCTCGATCGCCATGGCTGCGCCCTGCGCCAGAAAGGGCACCATGGCATGGGCGGCGTCGCCGATGAGCGCCGTGCGCTCGTTCATCCACGGCCCGGCGGGATCGACCGGGGCCAGCGCATATTTCTGCCAGGAGAATGGCGCTCCGATCAGCCGGCGCGCGGCACCGCTCCAGCCGGCAAAGCGTGCACGGATATCCGCTGGCTCGCCGGGCATGTTCCAGCCCGGCTTGTCCCATGCTTCGGCGACGACGGCGACGATGTTGACTGCGGAGCCCTGGGCCACGGGGTAATGGACGAGGTGGGCGTCGGGACCGAGCCACAGGCCGACGCGCGTCATGTCGATGAACGGTGGTGCTGCATCAGCAGGGATCAGTGCGCGCCAGGCGGTGCGCCCGATTGGCTTCGGTTCGGCGCCTTGCGGGATCGTCGCGCGCTGCGCCGACCACACGCCGTCGGCGCCGATCAGCGCCGCGGCCTGCACGACCTCGCCACCATCGTGCCGCTTGAAGCGCACCAGCAGGCTGTCGGGCTGCAGCTTCGATTCCGCGACCGTCGTGCCGAGGTGGAGGCGGATGGCCGCGACGCGCGCGACGGCGGCGGCAAGCACCGACTGCAGGTCGGTGCGATGAATGACGCGATAGGGGAAACCGTAGCGCTGGCGGAAGGCCTTGCCCGGCACCGCGGTCAGGCGACGGCCGCTGACGCCGTTCAGGATGTCGATGGCCTCGGGTTCGATGGCCGCCTGCGCCATGGCCTTGTCGAGGCCGAGGCGGGCCAGCACGCGGCCGGCATTGGGGCCGATCTGGATCCCGGCGCCGATCTTGCTCAGCTCTTCGCGGCGTTCGGCGATGACCACGCGAAAGCCGGCGGCGGCCAGCGCCAGTGCCGCAGTCAGTCCGCTGATGCCGGCACCGGCGACGACGATGGGGTGCCGTTCGCTCCGGGGTGACGGTGCGGCGGGCAAGGCGCGCACCCGTTCAGGCGGCGAGGTCGCCGTAGAGATGGCCCGGCGGCACGGTCTCGGTTGGTACGAGGTCCGCCTTGTAGCGATAGAGCGTCGAGCAATAGGGGCAGATCTTCTCGTCGTCGTCGCCCATGTCGAGGAAGACATGGGGGTGGTCGAAGGGCGGCTTCGCCCCGACGCACATGAATTCCTTCACGCCGATATCGACCGCCGGCACGCCGGAATCGTTGTGGAAATGCGGGACGATGTGATCTGCCATTGCGTTCGGTCCGGAAAAACGTGATTTCGGCGCGGACAATAGCGGTGTCGGCCGCGATTGGGTAGGGTCCGCCTCGCTTAAGCGGAGATCGGCAGATTGCAGCATTTTTCCTCGGGCGGCGTCGACATCGCCTACGCAATAGACGGCGACGGTGATCCGATCCTCCTTATTCACGGTTTCGCCTCCAACAACGCGGTCAACTGGCGTTCAACCGGCTGGATCGACACGCTGGTGAAGGCGGGTTACCGCGCCATCGCGATGGATGTGCGCGGCCACGGCGCCAGCGCCAAGCTACGCGCGCCGGGAGCATATCGCCTGGCGACGCTGGCCGGCGACGCCGCCGCGCTCATCGATCATCTCGGCTTCGGGCGCGTTGACGTCATGGGCTACTCGATGGGCGGCCGCATCGGCGTCATGCTGGCGCTCGATCATCCCGGCAAGGTGCGCTCGCTGGTGATCGGCGGCATGGGCCTTGGTCTGGTCGAAGGGATTGGCGGCGAGGAGGATATCGTGGCCGCTCTCGAGGCCGAGAGCCTCGACGCGGTCAAGAGCCCGGTGGGGCGCGGCTATCGCAAGTTCGCCGAACTGACCAGAAGCGACCTCAAGGCACTCGCCGCCTGCATGCGCGAGCAGCGTGAAGTGGTGCCGCGCGAGCGGCTGGCGCAGATCGCGGTGCCGGTGCTGGTGGCGGTCGGCACGCGCGACGCGGTCGCGGGATCGGCAGCCGGCCTGGCGGCGTTGATCCCGGGCGCTGAAGTCCTCGACATCCCCGGCCGCGACCACATGCTTGCCACCGGCGACAAGGTGTTCAAGGCCGGCGTGCTCGAATTCCTGTCCCGCCGCCCGTAAGGCACGGGCAAAGCGGAATCGTTCGAGTCGCTTGGCCGCAAGTCTTGCAAAACCAATTCAACGCCATAGGTCCGAGGGACCGATTTTTAACCGCGGCGGGCGCATAGTCGCGCGGTTTGGTGGCCGTCGGGGGGCTGTGATAGGGTCCCGGCCCGCTTCGCCGGGTGGTGAAGACAGAAGGTAAGTGCGGATGTCCGTTCAGGTTTCCCAGCAGACCAGTGAGACGCTCGCCCAGGTCGATCCGATCTGGTTCAACATAAGGCGCGAGGCGGAAGAGATCGTTGCCGGCGACCCGGCGATGGCGAGTTTCGTCTTCGCCACGGTGCTGAACCATCGCCGGCTCGAAGACGCGGTGATCAATCGCGTCGCCCAGCGCCTCGAGTCCAACGTCATGGCTGCCGACGTCATCCGTTGCGCCTTCGACGACGCACTTGCCGCCAATAAGGAACTCGGCGAGATCATTCGCTGCGATATCGCCGCGGTCTATGACCGTGATCCGGCGTGCGAGCGCCACATCGAGCCGTTGCTCTACTTCAAGGGCTTCCATGCCATCCAGACCCACCGTCTGGCGCATTGGCTGTGGAACGAGGGGCGCCGCGATTTTGCGCTCTACCTGCAGAGCCGCTCGTCGGCCGTCTTCCAGACCGACATCCATCCGGCGGTGCCGATGGGGCGCGGCATCTTCCTCGACCACGCCACCGGCCTGGTCGTGGGCAGCACCTCGGTCATCGAGGACAACGTGTCGATCCTGCAGGGCGTGACGCTCGGCGGAACCGGCAAGCAGTCCGGCGACCGCCATCCCAAGATTCGCCACGGCGTGCTCATCGGCGCCGGCGCCAAGATCCTCGGCAATATCGAGATCGGCGTTTCCTCGAAGATCGCGTCCGGCTCGGTGGTGCTGAAGCCGGTGCCGGCGCATTCGACCGTGGCGGGCGTGCCGGCCAAGCTGGTCGGCCATACCGGCAAGGACGATCCATCGCGGCTGATGGATCAGCTTCTCGACGAATGCGCTGAGGACTGACGACCGTCGCGTCATAACCAAAGAAAAGAATTGGGGGCCAATCGTGAACCGCCAGGAGCTTCAGAAGCTCGAAGCCTTTTTTCGTCGCCGCTTCAACATGTCGACCATCTCGGTCAAGCAACGGCCGCAGAAGGACGATTCGGCCGAGGTCTATATCGGTGACGAGTTCGTCGGCGTGGTCTTCCGTGACGACGAGGACGGCGATCTCTCCTATAATTTCACCATGGCGATCCTCGACATCGATCTGGACTAGCCCCGAGTCGGCTTCATAGCCCGCACGCGGCGAAGCGGAATACTGGGCATTCCAGGGTTGCCGCGCGATGCGCGGTGCTCCGCCCGGGCTGCCGGGCCGATGTTTCCGTCTGTCTCTTAACGATACATCAAGCTTAATGCCGGGGTTCCGTCGACTGGCGGAAGGCCGCGTGAATCCAAAGGCTTGCGAGAAGGACCTGCAGCAAGTGTCGCGGTACGCCGCTTGCACCCCTGGTTAACCGTGCGGGTGACATGCCCGAAAACGGGACATGGGGGCAGGTGCGGTGCTGCATGACGGGCTTCTGATCATCTACTGCGGCATTGTCGGCTTCGTCGCCGCCGGCATCGCTGCCAGCTTCTACAAGATGGTGACCTCGGAGGCCGCCCGTTTCGCGCTGCTCGGGCAGGGCTGGCTCGCCGCCGTCTCGACCTTCCTGTTCTTCGCCGTGACCGGACCGGCGATCATCATGGATAGTGCGCTCAAGCGGCGTGGCGGCGAGGCGAACGCCGCCGGCTGGCTGGTGGCGAGCTTACTGGTCGCTGGCCTGTGGAGCGTTTGCTCGGGTATCATCGTTCTCGGACTGGTGCTCTCGCTGGAAAGCGGCCTCGCCTGACCGGCATCAGCCGGCGGGCCGAACGGGATCCAGGCGACCGGCGCCGGCTGGGGAGCGGGAGAAATGGCGATCCACGAGCTTGATGGCGTGCGCCCGGAATTGCCGGATCAAGGCGAGTTCTGGGTGGCGCCCACTGCAACGATCATTGGCAAGGTGACGCTCGGCAAAGGCGTTGGCGTCTGGTTCGGCACGGTCATGCGCGGCGACAACGAGCGCATCACCATCGGCGATGACACCAACGTTCAGGAACTCTGCATGTTTCACACCGATATGGGCTTTCCGCTGACCATCGGCGCAGGGTGTACCGTTGGCCACCGGGCGATCATCCATGGCTGCATTATCGGCAACAACGTGCTGGTCGGCATGGGGGCGACGGTGATGAACGGCGTCACGATCGGCGACAACTGCCTGATCGCAGCCGGTGCGCTGATTCCGGAGGGCCGCCATGTTCCGTCCGGGTCGCTGGTCATGGGCGTACCGGGCAAGCCGGTGCGCCAGTTGGCGCCTGAGGAAATCGAGGCCAACCGCAACTCTGCCATCCACTACGTCGCCAACTGGAAGCGCTACGCCAAGGGATTCGGCCCGGCCCTCTAGGATCGCCGGCTGTCGCTACACCGCCATGTGAGGTGCGCGGCGGGGGAACGCGTGGCATCCTTCGACCGTCGGAGGTGGAGGGAGCTTGCGATGAAGACGATCTCTGTGAGCCTGGCAACGGCGATGTGGCTTGCTTTCAGCGGCGTGGCGCTTGCCGATGTGATCGACGGCGACTGGTGCCAGGCGGACGGTCGCCATCTGCAGATAAACGGTTCGATGGTCACGACACCGGCGGGCCATACGATTCAGGGCGGCTATTCCCGCCATTCCTTCACTTACACGGTGCCGGCGTCCGAGCAACCGTCGGGGGCGACGGTCATCATGCGGCTGGTCAACGAGACGACGGTCAACCTGTGGATGGGCACCATCAGCGGCGATCCCGAAGTGTGGAAGCGGTGTACGCCGATCGCCGATGCGGGGTTGACGCGCCTCCGCCTCGGATGATCCTGCCGATTGTGCCGCGGCTCAGTCGTGGGCGTGATCGTGGCGGTCGAGCCGCGTCTTGGGGTCGATGTGGTTGCCGGTCCAGTGGCCGTAGCGCCATGGCCGGTACCAGGCCGAATTGTCCGGCAGCTCTTCGGGTACCGGGTCGTAGCCCGACGCGCCGAAGGGGCCGCAGCGCTGGAAGCGCGACAGACCGATCCAGAAGCCGGCCCACAGGCCGTATCTGGCGATCGCCTCCTCGGTATATTGCGAGCAGGTCGGTAGATAGCGGCACTGCCCGCCGAGCCAGGGCGAGAGCACCAGCCGGTAGGCCTTGATCAGGCCGATGCCGAGGAGGCGCGGCAGCCGTGCGGCGAGCGACAGAATGCCTGTCATGATTGTCGCCGATGATGGCAACGCTGCTTCGGTGGCGGTGCCGTCGTCAACACTTTGTTCACCATAACTGCGGCAGCCTCGTAACTCCGAGCAGCGTATCCGGCGTCGGGGGCGTTCAGATCAGAAGAGGTGGCCGCCATGGTCCGGTTTCTCAAGCGCTATTTCCAGTACCGCCGGGTCGGCTTCAGCCGGGTCGCGGCGTTCCACTACGCCTGGCTGGTGAGCAGTAACGGCCGGCCGCTGCCGCTCGTCGGCCGCTAGCCCGAGTCGCTCTGTTCGGCGTCGCCGCGCCGGGCCGCGATCTGGTCGAGTGCGTCGACGACGGCGTCGAAGGTCAGCATGGTCGAGGCGTGGCGCGCCTTGTAGTCGCGTACCGGCTCGAGAAACTTCAGGTCGGCGAAGCGGCCTTCCGGCGGCGGGCCGTTCTCCTTCAGCATCCTCAACATGGCCTCGCGGACCGCGCGCAGCTCCTCGGCGCGGGCCCCGACGATGTTGGCCGCCATGATCGAGGACGAGGCCTGGCCGAGGGCGCAGGCCTTCACGTCATGGGCGAAATCAGCAACCCGGTCGCCGTCCATCTTGAGGTCGACGGTGACCGTCGACCCGCACAGGCGTGAATGCGCGGTGGCGGTGGCGTCGGGGTTGTCCAGCCGCCCAAGGCGCGGAATCGTTCCGGCAAATGTCAGAATCTGCTTGTTATAGATATCGTTGAGCATCGTTTGGCGAATATAGGGGAGAGTATGCTGCCCTGCCACAGGCCGCCGGGGTGGGCATAGCTGCCGTGTCAATGTCAGCGCTTCGCAAGTCGGGTTGTGGCGACTATATAGACGGCCGAAACCAGCTAATGGCGCCGTTCAGGCGCCCGGAGACGTCTCGATGGATGCCGTGACCCGCAAACCCCTGATTCCCGAGGCGCCAGCTGCCGTCAGCCGGCCGACCCGTGCCGAGGTCGAGGAGGCGGTGCGCGTGCTCATCGCCTGGGTGGGAGACAATCCGGACCGTGACGGTGTCAAGGAGACGCCCAAGCGCGTCGCGGCTGCGCTGGAGGAGCTCTACGCGGGCTACCGGCTCGATCCGGCGGACGTGCTCGAACGCACCTTCGACGAGGATGGCGGCTATGACGACATGGTCGTGGTCAAGGACATCCCGTTCTACTCGCACTGCGAGCATCACATGATGCCGGTCACCGGCCGTGCCCACATCGCATATTACCCCAGCGACAAGGTCGTCGGCCTGTCGAAGCTCGGCCGCGTCGTCGACATCTTTGCCCGCCGCCTGCAGACGCAGGAGCGCATGACCGCCGAGGTCATCGGCGCCATCGACGAGGCGCTGCGCCCGCGCGGCGTGGCGATCATGGTCGAGGCCGAGCATCATTGCGTCACCCGTCGCGGGACGCGGGCGCACGGCGCCACGACGACCACCACCCAATTCACCGGCGTGTTCCGCGACGACCCGGCCGAGCAGATGCGCTTCATGACGCTGGTCGGGGGCGGGCAGCGGGCATAACGCTCCGCCTGCCCGGACAGATGGGCGTCGCGTCGCTTCACCTCGCCGCCGCGCTCCGGCGGCAAACCGACATGCGAGCTCGATCATGACCGCACCCCTCTTCGCGCCGCGCAAGGATGAAGAGACCGTCGAAACCGGCACGGTGCTCATGCCGAAATTCGACAGCGACGGGCTGATCGTGGCGATTGCCAGTGATGCGGCGACCGGCGAGGTGCTGATGGTCGCGCACATGAACGCGCAAGCGCTGGCGCGCACGATCGCGACCGGGGAAGCCTGGTTCTGGAGCCGGTCGCGCGGAAAACTCTGGCGCAAGGGCGAGGAGAGCGGCAACACGCTGGCCGTCGCCGAAATGCGCGTCGATTGCGACCAGGATGCGATCCTGCTCAAGGTCGCAATTGCCGGCGACGGTGTCGCCTGCCACCAGGGCTATCGCTCGTGCTTCTACCGCTCGGTGCCGGTGGGCCAGGCGCCGTCACCGGCGACGACGCTGGCATTCGACCGGGCGATGAAACGCGTCCTGCCGACCCGATGACCTCTCGCCGCTACACAGCGGCGATGTAGGCGCGCATGTCCTCGGCTTCGCGCTCGACCTGTTCGATGCGCGCCTTGACCACGTCGCCGATCGAGATGATGCCGGTCAGTCGGCCGTCCTCCACCACCGGCAGGTGACGGAAGCGCCCACGCGTCATGCGCGTCATCACGTCGTTGATCGTTTCGCTCTCGCCGCAGGTCACCACCGCGCGGGTCATGACGGTCGCAAGCGGTGCGGAGAGGACCCGCTCGCCCTGGCCGGCGATGGCGCGGACGATGTCGCGCTCCGAGATGATGCCGGTGATGCGGTCGTCTGCGTCGACAACCACCAGCGCGCCGATCTTGTGCCGGGCGAGCGCGTCGATCGCCCCCGCGATGCTGGATGACGCGGTCGTTGTGACGACCTCGCGTCCTTTCTCATTCAGCATGGTTGCAACGGTCATGAGCTTCCTCCCAGAAGCGCCCCCCAACCGACCTGGCTGAGGAAGGATGCGACGTTCTGACGCATATAGCAAGCGCCCGCCGGAAATGGCCGGTTACAGGCCGAAATCGCCTACCGCAGGGGGCGCACGGGGTCGAACAGGGGGAAGAGCAGCAGCCCAACGAGGAAGCCGCCGATATGGGCGTCCCAGGCAACGGCACCGGAGGCGATGCCCTGGCTGATGGTGCTGATGCCGAAAAGCAGGTTGAGGCCGAACCAAGCCCCCAGGAAAATTAGGACGCGGCGGTCGCGGATGACGGTTGTCAGCGGTTGTGCCGGCAGCCGGTAGGCCGCCGTGCCGGCCGGGCGCCACATGGGCCCGCCAGCGGCGAAGACGAAACGGGCGGCGCCGGCCATATGCGCCGAAATGGCTGCCGAGGCGCCGACCAGCGGCGTCTGGTCGTAGGGAAAAATGGCAAGGTGGACGAGCGCGCCGGCGATGGCACCAGCGGCGGAGAAGAGCAGGAAGCGCGTCGCCCCGAAGCGCCAGGCCAGTGGGCTGCCGAAGGCCGCCAGCCACAGCGCGTTGAAGCCGACATGGGGCCAGCCACCATGCAGCAGCGCATAGGTGACGAAGGTCCAGACGCGGGCCGCGCCGGTCGGCACGATCGGCGGCAAGGTTCCCGGCACGGTCTCGCGGGCGGGGATGAAGGCGAAATCCAGAATGACCCGGACATAGGCGTCCTGGCTCAGCACGAACGACATGATCGCCTGGATGCCGAGAATGACCGCCAGCACGCCGACGATGACGGTGGGGATGTTGAAGATCGGCTGACGTTCGGGCGCGCGCCCGCGGGGGGAAGGATCGAGCATTGCGCGGGAACATAACCCGGCGTGCGACGGATACCAGAGCCGATCGGTGAAAAAGAGCCGAAGCGCGTGACGGCCGGCGGCGTCGCGCTCGCGGTTTTCCACCGGAATCGACACGCGGCCCGGGCTTTTGTCGGCGTGCTGGCATGCCGCCTGCAGCAGCGAGGCGGGAACGGAAGAAGGGCGCCAAGCCTGTCCCGTTCCTGCACGCGGAATCCGACGCTGGCACGCATGGCGGGGCGCCGGCGCCACTATGAAACGGGGCGGCAGGGCATGAAACACGCGACGACGCGGGAACTCTACGAATACTGGAACCGCGTTCGCGGCAATGAGCGGGCGCCGCTGCGCAGCGCGATCGAGCCGAGCGACATAAGGCGGATCCTCGGTGAGATGTTCATTCTCGAGGTGCTGGGACGCGACGACTATTTCGTGCGCCTGGCCGGCACCCGCGTCTGTGCGCTGTACTGCCGCGAAATCAAGGGCACGAACCTCCTCGACCTGTGGTCGGGGGAAGACCGCCGGGCGATGGCGACGCTTGCCGCGGCGGTCAGCGAGGACGGTGCGGCCGCCGTGGTGAGCGTCACGGCCGAGACCGCCCGCGATCAGGTGGTCCAGTGCGAACTGATCCTGCTGCCGCTGCGCCACAGCGGCACCACCTTCGACAGGGTGCTGGGCAGTTGCGCGGTCATGGAGCGCCCGTATTGGCTCGGCACCGAACCGATCGTGCGCCAGAGAATCGCCAGCTTGCGTCTCATCTGGCCGGACGAAGTGCCGGTCTTCATGCGCCGGCAATCCGATCGGGCCGGGGCTCCGGCGGTGGGCGCGGTCCCGCCGATCCGCCTGCCGGTCGCCGGTTCCCGCCGGCATGGCCACCTGTTCGTCGTGGACGGCGGAAAGAGCTAGCCGAACCGGCGAGGAACCGCCGGCAATTTGGTAAACGCCGGATCGGTTTGCGTTACAGCTTATTAACCTCGCAATACGAAGATCGGCTGCTCTCGAGAGGCAGCGGCCACCCGACATGGAATCGTCAGCAGTCCAGAATGTTCGCCAGCGCTTGCCGGCGCGCCAGCACGACCGCCGGCGCTATCAGCGCGTCAACGTGAACCTGCTCGGCCGTTTCATGCTCGAGGATCGGCGCGAATACCCCTGTCAGACGCAGAACATCTCGCCGGGCAGTCTGGCCGTGATGACCCCGGTCGTCGGTCGTCTCGGCGAGCGCGTGATCGCCTATGTCGATCACATCGGCCGGATCGAAGGGAAGATCGTACGTGCGTTCAACGGCGGTTTCGCCATGTCGATCATTGCGACGGCGCGCAAGAAGGACAAGCTCGCGGCGAAGCTGACCTGGCTGGCCAACCGGCATGAGCTGAACCTGCCGGAAGACCGGCGCCACGACCGCGTGACGCCGAAGACGCCGACCACCACCGTGACCCTGCCCGACGGTCGCGAATACCGCGCCCGCCTTGTCGATGTCTCGCTGTCGGGCCTGGCGCTGGCCATCGACGTGCAGCCGCCGATCGGCTCGCCTGTGGTAGCGGGCAAGATCCGCGCCCGCGTCGTGCGTCATTTCGAAGAAGGCATCGCCGTCGAATTCGTGACGCAACAGACCGTCGCCTCGCTCGAACAGAATCTCTAGCTCGCGGACCGACCGGTTCCTGCAACGACTGCTGTTGGCCGCCCTCCGGCGGCCTTTTTCGTTTTGGCCGGTGTTTTGCTGTCGATGCTTGCCGGTTTCCTAACGCGGAACGCTCAATTCGATTTAACATTGTCGTTTACTTGATTTACTTTGTCTTTTCACTCTTATATTGAGAGCAATTCTTTGATGCCATAGTGCCACCCGGGTCAGGGGAAGCACTATGCATCAAATAGCGTTAAGGGGACTGGCGTTTTCTGTGGCAATACTTGTTGGGGCAATCGCGGCGGCGGATGCGAGCGCGGCGGCACCACGGTCAGCCATGATGAGTATTACCGGCAGGACGTCGCAGCCGATCGGGCATTACGTGTTCTGCCAGAGCCATGCGGCGGAGTGCTCGGTCAGGACCCCGCGCGACCCGCGCGTCAAGCTGACGCCGACGAAGTGGAACCAACTGGTGGCGGTCAATGCCGAGGTCAATCGGGACATCAAGGAGGCGACCGACGAACAGATCTACGGCCGGCCGGAATGGTGGGCCTATCCCGACAAGATCGGCGAGGGCGATTGCGAGGATCTGGTGCTGCTCAAGCGCCGCGACCTGATCAAGGAAGGCTGGCCTACGGGTGCGCTGCTGATCACCGTCGTGCGCCAGAAAAACGGCGACGGCCATGCGGTGCTCACCGTGCTCACCGACCGCGGCGATCTGGTGCTCGACAACCTCAATCCGCGCGTCCTGGTGTGGGACCGGACCGACTACGCCTACCTCAAGCGCCAGTCGGAATACGACAGCGGGCAGTGGGTCAGCATCGGCGGTGCCAGTGGCGTGGAGGTCGGCAGCGTTCGCTGAAGGAGCGGGGAAACAAACAAAATCGCATCTGGACCTGGTCGCGTCCCACCCCCCGTCCCCAAGATCAGGTCCTGAGAGCCGGCCCCCGCCCCGGGGCCGGCTCAACTTTTTGGGAACCGTGGGCAACGCCGGTCAAGCGCTGCCTATGAGTATGCCGGTGGCGAAGACCAGCAGGCCGCCGATGACGATCTGGAATGCGGCGCGCAGGAAGGGCGTATCCATGTAGCGCGCCCTGATCCAGGCGATCGCCCACAGCTCGACCACCACGACCACGATGGCAAGGATGGTGGCGGTCCAGAAGTGGGGGATGAGGTAGGGCAGCGTGTGGCCGACGCCGCCGACCGTGGTCATCGCTCCGGTTACCAGGCCGCGCAGCCAGGGCTGGCCGCGGCCGGACAGCGTGCCGTCGTCGGCGAGCGCCTCGGCAAAGCCCATCGAGATGCCGGCGCCGACCGAGGCCGCCATGCCGACCAGGAAAGTGTCCCAGCTGTTCTGGGTGGCGAAGGCGGCGGCGAAGACCGGCGCCAGCGTCGAGACCGACCCATCCATGAGCCCGACGAGGCCTGGCTGGACGATGCGCAGCACGAAATTGCGCCGGGCGGTCTCGCGTTCCTCGTCGCGAGCCTGCTGTGGCACGCCCTCGGTGAGTGCGCGGGCATGGGCCTCGTGGCCGGCCTCGATGTCGGCAAGGTCGCCGAGCAGCTTGCGCACGCCTGCGTCTGAGGTGCGCGCCGCGGCGCGGCGATAGAAGTTCGCGGCTTCCTCCTCCATCAATTCGGCACGCTCGCGCATGGCGTCGATATCGAAGGCCGCGCTCATCCACACCGGAGGGCGACGGATGAAGCCGCGCACGTCGTCGCGGCGGATGAGCGGGATGTGCTCGCCGAAACGCTGGCGGTAGAGGTCGATGAGCATCTGGCGATGGCCATTCTCCTCGTCGGCCATCTCCTCGAAGACCTTGGCGGAGGCGGGGAAGTCGTCGCGCAGGCGCTCGACGAAGTCGCGGTAGATGCGCGCGTCCTCCTCCTCGTTCTGGATGGCGAGGGCGAGAACCTCGCGATCGGTGAGGTCGGAGAAGGAGCGCTGCGGCGAGAAGGGGAGGAAGGGCATGGCAAGTTCCTTAGTTTAGAATCAATCTAAACGAGATGGCGCGCCAATCAAGCGCGATGCAGCGTCGCAGCGAGGCGTCATCGGCCTTCCGCGGGGCGCTTCTCGCTGTCGAGCCGTGCCATTTGCTCCGCCGGATAGCGCGCTCCGGCGGCGGAACCCGGTGGCACGGCCCGCTCGATCTCTTCGAGATCGGCAGCCGTGAGCGTGATGGGCAGGGCGCCGAGCGCCTCGGAAAGGCGATCGCGGCGGCGGGCGCCGACCAGCGGGACGACGTCGGGACCACGCGAGAGCACCCAGGCAATCGCGATCTCGGCCACCGTGGCGCCTTTCGCTGTCGCCACGGCGCGCAGCGCCTCGACCAGCGAGAGGTTGTGATCGAGGTTGTCGTCGGCGAAGCGGGCGCTGTGGGCGCGCATGTCGCCCGGTGCCGGGGGCTGCTCCTTGCGCCAGTGGCCGCTGATCAGGCCACGGCCGAGCACGCCGTAGGCGGTGATGCCGATGCCGAGTTCGCGGCAGGTGGGCAGGATCGTCTCCTCGATGCCGCGCGAGATCAGCGAATATTCGATCTGCAGATCGGCGACCGGATGGACGGCGCTGGCGCGGCGCAGCGTCTCGGCGCCGACTTCGGAGAGGCCAACATGGCGGATGTAGCCCTCCTTGATGAGGTCGGCGAGGGCACCCACCGTCTCCTCGATCGGCACATTCGGATCGAGCCGGCCGGGCCGGTAGATGTCGATATGGTCGGTGGCGAGGCGCTGCAGCGTGTAGCCGATGAAGTTGCGGGTTGCCACCGGCCGGCCGTCGAAGCCGAGCCAGCTGCGGTCCGGCCCGCGCAGGGCGCCGTATTTGACACTGATGATGGCCCGGTCGCGCTTGCCGCCCTTCAGCGCCTCGGCGATCAGCAGCTCGTTGTGGCCCATGCCGTAATAATCGCCGGTGTCGATGAGCGTGATGCCGGCTTCGAGCGCCGCGTGAATCGTGGCAATGCTCTCGCCGCGGTCCGCCGGTCCGTAGGCGTCCGACATGCCCATGCAACCAAGGCCGAGGGCGCCAACGCGGGGGCCGGTACGGCCGAGTGTGCGGGTCTGCATACATGTCCTCCGTGCTTGCTGCCGGGGCTTAGCCCGCAGCCGGGCGGCTTGTCCATTGGCACGCCGGGTCGTCGCCGGCCCTTGACTGATCGCGCGCTTCAAGGCACTGAACCGCCCGTCGCTCCAAACGCGGCATTCCCTTCAAACGCTTACCCGCGCTCGTACGCGGGAGTGAGCCGGAGACATAGATGATCCACCTGACCTTCCCCGACAATTCCGTTCGCGATTTCGCCCCCGGCATCACCGGCCGCGAGGTCGCCGAAGGCATTTCCAAATCGCTCGCCAAGAAGGCGGTGGCGATGGCGCTGGACGGCAAGTTGGCCGATCTTGGCGACCGGATAGAGACCGACGCAGCCATCGAGATTGTCACCCGTGACGATCCGCGCGCGCTCGAACTCATCCGCCACGACGCCGCCCATGTGATGGCCGAGGCGGTGCAGGAACTCTATCCCGGCACGCAGGTGACCATCGGGCCGGTGATCGAGAACGGCTTCTATTACGACTTCTTCCGCAACGAGCCGTTCACCACCGACGACCTGCCGGCGATCGAGGCGAAGATGCGCGAGATCGTGCGGCGCAACGCTCCCTTCACCAAGGAGGTGTGGACGCGGGACGAGGCCAAGCACGTCTTCGAGACCAAGGGCGAGGCGTTCAAGGTCGAACTGGTCGACGCGATTCCGGAAGACCAGCAGATCAAGATCTACAAGCAGGGCAACTGGTTCGATCTCTGCCGCGGTCCGCACATGACCGCCACCGGGCAGATTGGCGACGCCTTCAAGCTGATGAAGGTGGCCGGCGCCTATTGGCGCGGCGATTCCAACAACCCGATGCTGACCCGCATCTACGGCACTGCCTGGCACACGAAGGAAGAGCTCGACGCCTATCTCCACATGCTGGCGGAGGCGGAGAAACGCGACCATCGCCGGCTGGGCCGCGAGATGGATCTCTTCCACTTCCAGGAGGAGGGGCCGGGCGTCGTCTTCTGGCACGCCAAGGGCTGGACGCTCTTCCAGGGCCTGACCAACTACATGCGGCGGCGGCTCGCCGGGGTCTATCAGGAGGTGAACGCACCCCAGGTACTCGACAAGGTCCTGTGGGAGAACTCCGGCCACTGGGCGACGTTCCGCGAAAACATGTTCACCGTGCGGCCGGCGGGTGACGAGGCCGATGACAACGAGCGCCTCTATGCGCTGAAGCCGATGAACTGCCCGGGCCACATCCAGATCTTCAAGCACGGGCTGAAGAGCTATCGCGATCTGCCGTTCCGCCTGGCCGAGTTCGGCGCGGTGCATCGCTACGAGCCGTCGGGCGCCCTGCAGGGGCTGATGCGGGTGCGCGGCTTCACCCAGGACGATGCCCACGTCTTCTGCACCGAGGAGCAGATGGCGGCCGAGTGTCTCCGCATCAACGATCTGATCCTGTCGGTCTATGCCGATTTCGGCTTCGAGGAGTTTGTCGTCAAGCTGTCGACGCGGCCGGACAAGCGCGTCGGCTCGGAAGCCGCCTGGGATCACGCCGAGACGGTGATGATGGACGTTCTCAGGCAGATCGAGGAGCAGTCAGGCGGCCGCATCAGGACCGGTGTCAATCCGGGCGAGGGCGCCTTCTACGGGCCGAAGTTCGAGTACACCCTGCGCGACGCCATCGGCCGCGAATGGCAGTGCGGCACCACCCAGGTCGATTTCAACATGCCGGGGCGCCTTGGCGCCTTCTATGTCGACTCGGACGGCGAAAAGAAGACGCCGGTGATGATCCACCGCGCCATCTGCGGCTCGATGGAGCGCTTCCTCGGCATCCTCATCGAGAACTATGCCGGCCATTTCCCGCTGTGGTTCGCGCCGGTGCAGGTGGTCGTGGCGACCATCACGCAGGATGCCGACGACTACGCCCGGACGGTGCATCGCGCCCTCGTTCGCGCGGGCCTGCGGGCCGAGTTCGACCTGCGCAACGAGAAGATCAACTACAAGGTCCGCGAGCATTCGCTGGCCAAGGTCCCGGTCATTCTGGTGTGCGGCAAGCGCGAGGCGGAGGAGGGCACCGTCAATGTCCGCCGTCTGGGCGTGAAGGAGCAGGTCTCGCTGTCTCTGGCCGACGCGATCG
This sequence comes from uncultured Alphaproteobacteria bacterium, assembly GCA_963762605.1. Classification (GTDB taxonomy): domain Bacteria; phylum Pseudomonadota; class Alphaproteobacteria; order Rhizobiales; family Kaistiaceae; genus CAVSRC01. The sequence continues at coordinate 269,650 of CAVXLJ010000018.1, forward strand.
CCGAGCTTCAGGAGGAAGCGGAGGCGCCGGACGTGAAGCGGTTGGCGACCGAGGCGGCGGCCTGAGGCTGACGACGCACGCACGTGTGGTGCCCGCCCGCGAGTGGGCACCCGGTAATCACAGACGCAGGTGAATGAGCCGCGCCGCTACTTCAGCAGCACTTCGACGTCGCGGTTGACGCCGGGGTCGACGGTGAAGTCCGTGAAGTAGCTCTTGCCGTCGTGGCGGGCGATCGCCCGGTACTGGCCGGCCGCGAGTACCACCGAGGGGAAGGCGCCGACGCTTTCCACAATGCTGTCGCCATCGGGGGTGAGCACCGACCATTCGGTGTTGGCGATCGCCTCGCCGCCGTGGACCTCGACCAGCTTGAGTGTGAGGCGCGCCGCCTTCTGATAGACGGTCGCCTCGGTCAGCTTGCCGGCGTCGACGCGAATGTCGGCGCGCACCACGGCATTGGCATCGCCGTAGTGGCTGACGACGTGATAGATGCCGGCGGAAAGCGCAATCACCTTGCCAGGCGGCGCGTTCGACATCAGCAGGTAACGGTCGCCGGCGCCGCCCTCGTCGGGCGCGTAGATGTCGAAGCTGATGTCGCTGCCGGTGAGCGGCGTGTCCTTGCCGTTCATGGCGGTGAGGCGCATGCCGCCGGCGTTGAGGATGAAAAGGGCGCCGCCGGTCGGCTTCTTGACCACGATCTTGCGGGCGAGCTGGGCGCGGCCGAGGGCGGCGTCGACATAATAGGTGCCGGGATCGAGCCGCACATAGATGACGCCGCCGGAAGCCTGTCCGAGCAGAGGCAGGTTGCCGTCGCTGCCGGCCTTGTCGCCGAAGATGCGCCAGTCGACGCCGTCCTTGAGCGACGGGCCATCGGCGGTCAGGCGCGCCTCAAGCGTGAACGAGCCGGGTCGGATGTCCCTGGGCGGGCCGGGATCTGGCGCATCCAGCGGCGACTGGCCGATATAGCCGCTGCCGTCGGTGGGATCGCCGGTATCGAAATCGCCGCCGTCGGGGGCAACCGCGGCGGGGTCGCTGGCAGCGACGGTGATGGCGTGGCCGGCATTTTTCGCCAAGGCCGGAGGTGCCTGCACCAGCATGAGGGCAAACAGCCCCGCCAGCAGGACACCGCCTGCAACGCCCTTCAATGTCGCCGTGCGGAGCGCCTGCGCTGTCATGCCGCCTGTCCGAACCTCATCGTTCGCCCAAAATCGCCGGTTCCGTGGCGATTTCAAGACCATTCTGGCAATTGAAATCGCCGCCGATTTGGCCAAGTGTCGCAACCACACCCCTGCGAGCCCCCGGATTACCATGCCCGATGCCCTTGACCTTCTGAAGACCCGCAAATCCGTTTCTGCCGCATTCCTGGGGCCGCCGGCCCCGAGCAGCGCCGAAATCTCGGAAATCCTGACCATCGCTTCCCGTGTCCCCGATCACGGCAAGCTGACGCCGTGGCGGTTCGTCGTCTTTGCCGGCGACGCCGGCGTCAAGGCGAGCGACAGGTTGGCGGCGCTCTTCGTCCGCAAGAATCCGGATGCCGACCCTAAAGTGGTCGAGGAGGAGCGCAAACGCCTGGCGCGGGCGCCGCTGGTCATCGCCGTCGTCTGCAAGCCGGTGCCGCATCCCAAGGTACCGGAATGGGAGCAGATGCTGTCGGCCGGCAATGCCGCATTCAACATCGTGCTGGCCTCCCATGCGCTGGGCTATGCGGCGCAATGGACGACCGGCTGGATTGCCAGCGACGTCGATGCCGGGCAAATCCTCGGCCTGCTGCCGGGGGAACGCTTCGTCGCCTTCGTCCATATTGGCACGCCGACGGCACAGCCGGCCGACCGACCCCGGCCGGCGCTGGCCGATGCAGTCAGCTACTGGTCCCCGTCGACCGACTGAACGCTGCAGTGATGAGAGGTATCTGATCCAGGCGACAGGCGAGCTTGCCGCTGAAGCCGACACGCCGCGCGGATTCCGCCTCCGCCTGAAGGGCACCGAGGTCACTGCCGCGGAACGGCCGGTCGAGCGCTGCAACGCCGGCAGCGGCGGCGGCGATCAGCGTGCCGGTGCGGGCGGCGCGCGCAACTTCGGTCGCATCCTCGGCAGCCAGCGCGGCGCCCAGCGCATGGTCGTCCCAGGCAAGCGCGGCGAGCCGCCGTGACGCCCCGCCATAGGTCGCGAGCGCGAGCAGGGCGGCCGGCGTGTCGGTTGCAAGCGCGATGATGCGCGTGGCGCCCTCGTCGATACCGGCCATCGCCTCGCGTGGGCGCAGCAGGGCGGAAAGGCGGGTGACGTCGGCGCCGCCCGCCGCGCCGGCAAGCGCAATGCCGGTCGGCCGGGCCGGCATCAGCGCGTCAAGCCGCGCTATCGTATCGGCGTCGGCCAGCGGGCCGACGCGCAGATAGACCGCATTGCCCGCCGCCCCGGCGAGGAAGGCGGTGGTGCGGCGGAGCGCCGCCGCGTCGGCCTCGGCGATGTCGACGATCAGTGCGTCGGCGCCGCTGTCCGCCGCCTGGTCGAGCGACCGGTCGCTGTCTGGCGTGACCAGGAGAAGTGCGCGCTGCAGCATCGAAACCCTTGGAAATCAGCCTCGGATCATGGTGAACGAAGCATTAATCACTTTGCGGACAAGATGGCTGACGATCGGAGACAGGTCACCATGCTCGCCCGCGAATTCCTTGACTGGATCGACCGCGCGCCTGCCGGCCATCGCGCCAGCGCGGCGCGCGCGCTGTGCCGTTTCTACCTCCAGGGGCAAATCGATGCCGAAGTCGGCGACGCCATGGAGGCGGCGCTCACCATACTGCTCGACGATCCGGCGGCGGAAGTCCGCCGCGGCCTGGCTGAAGTGCTCGCCGCCAGCCCGGCGGCGCCGCACCACATCATCATATCGCTGGCGGTCGACCTGCCGGATATCGCCGTCATCGTGCTTGCCCGCTCGCCCCTGCTGATCGACGCCGAGCTGGTCGATATCGCCGGCGCCGGCACGCCGCCGCTGCAGATGGCCATCGCCGGACGCGACGTCGTTTCGGGCGCGGTAGCCGCGGCGCTGGCGGAGGTCGGCGAGCGCAATGCCTGCCTGAGGCTGCTCCGCAATCCCGGGGCGACCATCGCGCGCATCAGCTTCCGGCGCATCGCCGAACGCTTCGCCGAAGATACCGAGATGCGCGACGTGATGCTCGCCCATCCGCGCCTGCCGGCCGATGTCCACCAGATGCTGATCCGCCGCCTGGGCGATGCGCTCGGCACCATGATGGTGGCCAAGTCCTGGGCGGAGGAGGAGCGCGCTCTGACGGTGACCCGCGATGCCTGCGACCGGGCGACCGTGGCGCTGGCGGCGGAAAGCGAGCAGGACGAACTGCCCGAGCTGGTCGAGCATCTGCGCGTCACCGGCCAGCTCACCACCGGCCTGCTGCTCAGGGCCGTGTGCGCCGGCAATGTCGCCTTGTTCGAGACGGCGCTGGCGGTGCTCGCCCATACTCCGGTGGCGCGCGTGGCAAGCCTGGTCAGGGCCGGCCGCGTCAGTGTGCTCAGAGCCATCTACAGCAAGGCCGGGCTGCCGCCGCGTGCCTTCGACGCCTTCGCGGCGGCGCTGGATACCTGGCGGCAGATCGCGGAGGAGGGCGGTTCGGACAACCGCTATCACGCGACGCGGCGCATGGTGGACGCGGTGCTCGGCCGCTACACGCAGATCAGCGACGGCGAGATGTACGAGCTGGCCACCATGCTGCGCCGCTTCGCCGCCGATCAGGCGCGCGAAGCCGCGCGTGATTATGCCCGCCGGGCCAAGGCCGCCTGACCAAGAAACGCTTTAGTACCTGAACTGTTCGGCGACGATGCGATCGTCCCAGGAGTGATCCGGGTCGAAGAGGATCAGGCTCTCGGCCGTGTTGTCCTGTGCGACGGTGACGGTGACGATCGAGGTAAATTCGACATTGTCGGCAACCGCGTTCATCGGCCGCTTTTCGGTCTCGAGCGCATCGATCCTGACCCTGGCGCGATCGGGAAGCAGGGCGCCGCGCCAGGTGCGCGGACGGAAGGCGTTGAGCGGAGTGAGCGCCAGCAACGGCGCATAGATCGGCAGGATAGGCCCGCGCGCCGCCATGTTGTAGGCCGTGCTGCCGGCCGGCGTCGCCACCAGAACGCCGTCGCAGATGAGGTCCTCCAGCCGCATCTTGCCGTCTACGGTGATCTTCAGCTTGACCGCCTGATAGGACTGGCGGAACAGCGACACCTCGTTGATGGCAAAGGCGTGGTGCTCGGTGCCGGCGGCATCGACCGCGTCCATGCGCAGCGGGTGGACGACGTTGGGGATGGCGCGGGCGAGGCGCTGGGGCAGGTCTTCCTCGCGGAACTCGTTCATCAGGAAGCCGACCGAACCGCAGTTCATGCCGTAGATCGGCTTGCCGGTATTCATGAAGGCGTGCAGCGTCTGCAGCATCAGGCCGTCACCACCGAGCGCGACAATGACACCGGCCTCTTCCGGCGTCGCGCTGCCATAGCGATCGACCAGACGCTCGAGGGCGTCGCGGGCTTCGTCAACGCTGCTGGCGATGAAGGCGATCGCCCCGGTCTTCACCCGCTCGTTCATGCCTGCTCCTGATCCAGAGGCGCGAGGCCACTAGCATGCCGCATGGGATATTTCCAATTCGTAGCCGCGGGCGCGGCAAAAAGCCTGCGCAAAACAGCCGGTTGCAGCGCCGCATCATGGGCGCTACAGGTCACGCCGCCAGGCTGATTTCCCTGAACGGATGTGTTCCATGCCCGCCGAACCGGCGCGTTTCGTCCTGACGCTCTCCTGCGGCGACCGGCGCGGCATCGTTGCCGCGGTGGCCAACTCGATCGCCTCGCAGGACTGCAACATCGTCGAGAGCGCGCAGTATGGCGATCCGGAGACCGAGCGCTTCTTCATGCGGGTGTCGTTCTCCGCGCCCGCCTCGGTCACCGCCGAGAAGTTCAGCCGCGGCTTCCTGCCGGTGGCCACCGGCTTCGATTTCGACTGGCAGTTGCACGATCTCGCGACCAAGCCGCGCGTGCTCATCCTGGTCTCCAAGCTCGGCCACTGCCTCAACGACCTGCTCTACCGCAATTCCATCGGCCACCTGCCGATGACGCTCGCCGCGGTCGTCTCCAATCATGAGGACATGCGCCGCCGGGTCGAGGCGGAAGGCATCGACTACATCCATCTGCCGATCGGGGAGGGCGGGCGCGAGGCGCAGGAAGCTGAGATCGCCAATCTGGTCGACCAGAAGGGCATCGACCTGGTGATCCTCGCCCGCTACATGCAGATCCTGTCGGAGCAGCTCGCCGAAAAGCTCAGCGGGCGGGTGATCAACATCCATCACTCGTTCCTGCCGAGCTTCGTCGGGGCGCGGCCCTATCACAAGGCGCATGAGCGCGGGGTCAAGCTGATCGGCGCCACCGCCCACTACGTGACGCCCGAGCTCGACGCCGGGCCGATCATCGAGCAGGACGTCGGCCGCGTCGATCATGCCATGTCGGTGGAGGAAATGATTGCCATCGGACGCGACATCGAGGCCACCGTGCTGGCGCGCGCGGTGCGCTTCCACCTCGAACACAGGGTTCTGATCAATGGCGGACGTACCGTTGTCTTCCGCTGAGGGCGCGATGCGCATCGACGGGCGCGCGGTTGCCGACGAGGTGACCGCGACGGTCGCGCGCGAGACCGGGCGCCTGAAGCAGGCGACCGGCACCGTGCCCGGGCTCGCCGTGGTGCTGGTCGGCGACGACCCGGCGAGCGCCATCTATGTTGGCGGCAAGGGCAGGAAGGCGGCCGAACTCGGCTTCCATTCGGTGCAGAAGACACTGCCGGCGGAGACCAGTCAGGCCGCATTGCTGGCGGTCGTGGCGGAGCTGAACGCCGACCCGGCGATCCACGGCATCCTGGTGCAGTTGCCGCTGCCCGCTCATCTCGACAAGACGCCGGTGATCGAGGCGATCCGGCCGGAAAAGGATGTGGACGGGCTGCACCCGGTCAATGCCGGTCGGCTTTCCGGCGGCGACCCGCGCGCGGTGCTGCCGTGCACGCCGGCCGGCTGCATGATCCTCATCAGGCGCGCGATCCCGGGCAGCCTCGCCGGCAAGTCGGCAGTCGTCATCGGCCGTTCCAATCTGGTCGGCAAGCCGATGGCGCAGCTGCTGCTCGCCGAGAACTGCACGGTCACCATCGCCCATTCGCGCACGCGTGATCTGGAGGCGGTGGTCAAACAGGCCGATATCGTGGTGGCCGCTGTCGGGCGGCCGGAGATGGTGCGCGGATCGTGGATCAAGCCCGGCGCGGTCGTCATCGACGTCGGCATGAACCGGATTCCGGCGCCGGAGCGCGGGGAGGGCAAGACGCGGCTCACCGGCGATGTCGCCTATGCGGAAGCGGCCAAGGTCGCCGCGGCGATCACGCCGGTGCCGGGCGGCGTCGGCCCGATGACCATCGCCATGCTGATGGCGAACACGCTGACTGCCGCGGCCCGCGCCGCAGGTCAGCCGCTACCGCAGTTCTGAGACGCTGTCTGATTCATGAAGAAGCCGCCGCAAAAGGCTGCGGCGGCTTCGATTTATCTGCCCCTCTGACCCGGGATCACAGCCTGCCGACCAAGCGGCAGAGGGCGACCGTTTGGGCGTTGAAGCTGGCGGGGGCCGACAGCACCGCGCGGCACTTCAGTTTGATGCGCTGCTGATCAGCCCCGGACAGGGAAGAATACGCAGCGGCGAGCTGGACGCTGCCGCCACCACCGGCGCCCCCACCGGGATTGACGCCGTCGAGCGCCGTGCCGAGCGGGCCGGTGACCCCGTTGAGCGTGCTGTTGACGCCGCCGCCGAGACCGAGGCCACCGAGATTGACACCGGCATTGGTGCCGTTGACGGTGACCAGATTGCCGGTGGTATTGCCGACGCTGAGGCTGGCGCCGGTGCCGCCGGTGCTGCCGCCGACTGTCGCGATATTGGAGCCGCCTCCAAGGGTGATGCCGGTCGAGGTGCCGCCGGTGCCGGCCGAAACCGACGTGCCGCCGCCGGTCGTGCTGCCACTGCTGACGCTGACGCCACCGGCGCTGAGGTCAAGCGCCATTGCCGGCACGGCCGTACCGGCCAACAGTGCGGCGGACGCAAGTACAATGAGGTTCAAGGGCTTCATTGGTTGCTCCTTCCACTTTTCTGCTAGCCCCCCGACATGAAACGCAAATGGCTTCGATTCGTCGCGGGCCGAGTTGAGTTGGGCTTGCCGGGAGGTTAACCGCACCAGACAGCTTTGAATTGCTTCTTCAAAAGGGTGGGAGGATCGCGCCAATCCCCCCATTTGGGGCGGTATACGAGCGGTGCAATCAAGATTATTTGAAATTTGGGGTTTCTGCCCGAACTGTCGGCAGGTGCGGAACCCCGTCCTCACACTCCAGCCCCCCAAGCCCCGGTCGCAAGACCGGGGCACCCCTTGCGCGTTGTCCGAACCAGTGCGCAGGTGACGAATTTTCAGGGGGTCCGGCCTGCGGCTGCCACGGGAAAGACATTTTCCAGTGGTCACGCAGTCGCGCGATTGTCGCGTCAATTCGACAACACAGGTCAGCGCCGACGGGGGACGCCGCGCCCGCTCGACCGTTACTAGGCCGCCTGGTTCACCCATGCGCGTACGAAATAACACCTGAGAATGCGGCATCACCAAGCGAGGCAATTTATGTCGCAGAAAGATACCAAGGGTCCGAACGGCTCAGGCCAGAACCGGACGATGATGTATGTCGGAGCGGTGGTGGTCGTCATCATCCTGGGCGGCATCGTCTATTACGCCACCAAGCCGAGCGTTGCTCCTGAGGCTGCACCTCCCGCGGCCACAACCGAGCAGACGGCTCCTGCGGCCGCCGCACCGGCCGACACGACGGCACCAGCAGCCGCTCCGGCCGATACCACGGCACCAGCAGCCGCACCCGCGGACACCACCGCACCGGCTGCCGCTCCGGCAGCCGCTCCTGCCGACACTACGGCACCGGCGGCCGCTCCGGCCACCGCACCGGCCGGCACCACGGCACCGGCAGCCGCTCCCGCCGATCAGACTCCGGCTCCGGCCCCGGCTCCTGCTCCGGCTCCTGCTCCGGCACAGTAACGTGACTGTGGCTGCGCCCTGCCCAGACCGGGCGGGGCGCAGCTGCACTGGCGTCATGTGACGCCGTGGCATCGCTAGCTGGCCCGGATTTGCGCAGGATTCCGCGACACGCCAAACATGGCGGGACTGGTGCCGGCAGAAGGATTCGAACCTCCGACCCCCTGATTACAAATCAGCGAAATAGGGCATTCGTTGCGGATCAGATTGGATCATTAGGCAGCACAGATTTCTGTTGTTATCTCAATATCTTTCTTGAATGATCAGGGCCGATCGGCATGATCTGATCGTATAGAACAAGGCGCTCAGCGTTACTTGGCGATACCACAGCGGTTTCGCTGATCCTCGATCAGGGGAAGATGCGAGCATGGCGACGATGCTTACTGAGAGGGCGATCTGGTCGCTGCGGCCAACGGCCGTGAGGCGCGAGATCGCCGATAAGTCCCAACCTGGCTTACGGCTCATCCAGCAACCGAGCGGCGCACTTTCATGGGCCGTGCGCTTCAGATACGGCGGGCGGCCGAAGAAGGTCACGCTGGGCCCGTACGAGGCGCTCAGTCTCGGCGAAGCCCGCAAGCGCGCTGCCAAGGCGGCGGGGCCCTGGCCGATGGTCGCGACCCCGCGGCCGACAAGCGTGCCCTGAAGGCTGCGGCCGTGGCCGCTGAAGAGCATCGGATCGAGGCGCTGGTCGACCGGTTCGTCGCCGAGCACCTGAAGGAAAACTGCCGGCCCTCGCATGCCGCTGAGACCGAACGCATCTTGCGGCGGGATGTTCTGCCCGCTTGGCGCGGCCGGGCGATCGCGACGATCTCGCGCGCCGATGTCACGACGTTGCTCAAGGGCATCCGCAAGCGCGCACCGGTGCTCTCGAACCGAGCCCGCGCCGCGATCAGCAAGCTATTTTCGTGGGCGCTCGATGAGGGTTTAGTCGATCAGTCGCCAATGGGCGGCGTGCCGCGCATGGCGGCGGAGCATTCGCGCGATCGGATCCTCGATGACGCTGAGCTGTCGCGCGTCTGGAAAGCAGCGGAGAAGCTCGAAGCGACGGGGCAGGCGTTCGTGAAATTGCTGATCTTGACGGCGGGCCGCCGCGGTGAGGTCGCCGGCATGGCGTGGTCGGAAATCGATCTCGAGGCCAAGACGTGGACGCTGCAAGGCGCGCGGGCGAAAAACGATCAGCCCCATTTGATCCCGCTCGTTGACGAAGCGATCGAGATCCTGTCGGGTGTTCCGAAGGTCGTGGCACCCGGCTCCCAATCGGCGAAGTTTGTGTTGACGGTCGGCGGTTACACGGGCCTGACCGCATTCAGCGCATTGAAGCGCGAAATCGATCGCGTGCTCGCCAAGGACGGCGGCGAGCCGCTGCCCCGATGGACCTGGCACGACATTCGGAGAACGGTCGCCAGCGGGCTCGCGCGGCTGCGGACGCCGCCCCATGTGATCGAGGCGCTGTTGAATCACAAGAGCGGCACGATCAAGGGCGTGGCGCGGGTCTATAACTTGTACGGCTACGATCCCGAAAAGAGAGCCGCACTGACCGCCTGGGCGGCCCATGCGGCGGCGATCGTGCAAGGGCGCGGGGGGGCGAACGTCATCCCGTTGGCCCGCGCGTAACCCGAGCGAAACCCGCCACGCGCCGGGCTGGCCGATCGGCCCGGGAATCCGGCGCGTGGCACCTGATCGCGCCTCAGCGAAACGGCCGATGATCCACATCGACGTAAAAAAATCTGAAATGGCAATGTGCAGATCGGTCAAACTGTACTACCTTTTGCGCTAGAATCAGCACGCAGGAATGCTCGAACCGCCCGGCGCCCCCGCCGCGGCGGTTTTTTCGTGCGCGTTTGGCGCCATCCTTCCCCCAAATCGGAGACCAACATGGACGACGACGCCCTCATGAAGGCGCGCGACGTGGCGCGCCATTTTTCCATCGCGGTGGTGACCTTGAACCGGTGGATCCGCACCGACCAGAGTTTCCCGCGGCCGATCCGGCTGCGCGGACAGAACCGTTTTTTTAGGGTCAAGGACATTCTCGCTTGGCAGCGGGCACGCCAGCTCGAATCCCCGCGTACCGTGCCGCCAGTCCACGAACGCGCGGGCGCCGCCGGCGCGCCGGGCTAGGCACGCGATGAATGGATCAGCCGCAGAGCGCACGCGAGCGCGCTGCCCTTCGTTGGGCATGGCTCGACAGTGTGGCCTTCGATCCAGATCTCTCGCCCATCGCCGTGCGTGTGGCGTATGCGATCGCCTGGCACCTCTTCGGCAAGGATCACTCCTGGCCCTCGCAAGAGACGATCGCCGCCAAGATTGGTGCCTCGCCGCGTTCAGTGTGGTCGGCGATCAATGAACTCGCCAAGAGCGGCCGCCTCATAGTGCACCGGCGCGATCTCGGCTGCCGCAAGGATGGCCGGCCCGTGGCTGGTGGGCGGGTGTAGAATACCTACACCATCGCCTTCCCGGGCGATGACAAGGTCGCAGGATTTGCGACCTTCAATGAAGACGAAAGCTCGCAATCTGAGGCGAGAAAGGTCGCAAAATCTGGTGCCGAAAGGTCGCAAACTTTGCGACCGATTCCCTGTTCTGAAATCCGCATAAAATACGGAAGCGCGCGCGAGGCGCGCGCCACGCCGCGGTGGGGATCCGTTTAGGACAAGGGTCAGTGACGAAGCGCTGAGGCGGATAGCGGAAAAGATCGACGCCGAAAACGCGGCGAGCGAATTATCGAATTCCACGCCGCCCAACGCGCGCGAGACCACATGATGACTGCGAAGCGAGGGCGAGGGCGGCCGGCCAAGCTCACCGTCGAGACTGTCGGCAGGGCGCTGGCGGCTTCCTATGGCGTGAAGGCAGACGCCGCTCGGCGGCTGAAGGTGGCTCGGTACACCGTGTCCGCCTACTGCGATCGGCACGCCGAGCTGCGGGCAATCGTCGTCGAGGCGAATGAAACGCTTCTCGATCTCGCCGAGAGCGCCATCGTGAAGACCATCAAGAGCGGCAGCCGCGACGCCTGGAGGGCCGCCGCATTCGTTTTGCGCGCCCGTGGCAAGGCGCGCGGCTGGAGCATCACCATGGTAGAAATTCAACCACCGAAACCGCCGGCGCCCAGTCTCGCGCACCTCAGCTCGGACGAGCTGCACGATCGTGTCGCGACGTTGGAAAAGATGCGCGAGAAGGTCGAGCGCGGCGAGGAATTGACGCTCGGCGAGCTCGCTCTCTTGGCAGCCGGAGAACCGGGCCATGCCTAACACCTTTGACCTCGACATCGAAAAATGGGTGGCGAAGGTGAAGGGCCGCGCCGATATCGTCGTGCGCAAGCTGGCTTTGGACATCCTCAGCCGCGTCGTGTTGCGATCGCCTGTCGACACCGGGCGCTTCCGTGGAAACTGGCAGGTCGGTCTCGACGCGGCGCCGGGCGGCAATCTCAACGTCACAGACAAGAGCGGTGGCGGCACCATTGCTGCCGGCAGTGCGGTCGTCGGCCATGCGCAGGCGGGCGGCACCATCTTTATCGTCAATAATCTGAGCTATGGCCCGGCGCTCGAGCGCGGCTGGAGCAAGCAGGCGCCGGCCGGCATGGTCGGCCTGACCGTCGCCGAGTTTCAGCAGGCGGTCGCGAAGGCGAACCGCTGATCTGCGGACAGGGGCATTTCTCAGGGTTGTCAACCGAAACCACCGCGCCCGACGATGCGGGGGTGCATAGGGGTGCTCACATGGCCGCGCTCGGCGACATCGTGACGACGCCGGCCTCGCCGGGCGCGTGGGTGGTCGCCGGGCCCTATTTCGGTTCGGTGCCGGGCTGGCGGCTAGTTCGTCGCTCGGCGAGCGTCGCCGACGCACTGGAGGCGTTCAGCGAGGCCGATGCGCGGCTCACCGTGTTGGCATCGCCGACGTTTGCACCGGGGCAATCGGTCAAGGTAGCGCTTCTGGGAACCGGCATCGTCGTTGCCGATCGTGGCGAAACGGTCAGGGTGCGCCTGTCGCGCCGCCATCCGACGAAGGGCGGCGAGTGTGTGATCGGCTGGACGAATGAGACCGACGTCGACCGGGCAGGCCTTGTAGCTGAGAACCTGAGCATGTTCCTCTGAGTGCGCATCAGCGCACCAACTCACGCTTTCCAACAGAAATCGCCGCGCCCGGGTGGCGCGGGTAGCAGCGGGGTGTCCAATGAGCGCCTTTCTGGTCGTTCGGCATGCGGCGCCCGCCCTGACACAGCAAAGGAGAAAGAAGCCATATCCCCGCTGACCTTCCGCCTCTGTGGGTTCCGCCCAAGCCGGCCATCATCCATCCCGATCCGGGTCTCGCCGCCGCCGACCAGTGGCTGGCGCGCAATGGCCTGCCGCGCCACGTGCGCCGGGCCGTGCTGGCGGAGCTGCGCCGGGTCATGGACGCGCCGCGCGGCATCGTGCGGGCAACGGCGGAGGACTTGGCGCGCTATGCGAACGTCGATCCGCGCCTGCTTCTCGGGATGCCCGGCGGCATCAGCGCGGCGTCGCGGGGCAGCAAGGGGACGAAGAGCAGGCCGCCGCTGATTCTGACCTACATCACGTCGCGCACGGCGGGGAGTGGAAGCTCCAAGACTTTTGCGGCATCGCAGATCGGCACGGCCGCAGCGGATCGCCTGGTCATGGTCTTGCCGGCCGCGATGGGCGGCGGTGGCGGAAGCCTGAATTCTCTGACCATTGGGGGATCTGACGCAACGAAAGTTGTCACTTCGCCAGTGAACGCCGACATCGCATCAATCGCGACGCTTCTGGTGCCCTCGGGCGCGACAGCCGACATCGTCGTGAACTGGAGTGATTCCCATGACGGCACCACGATCAGCATCTACACGTTGACGGGCTACGAGTTGGCAACGGCCTTTGACAGTGGATCGAACGAAGGAACGAGCTCTCGATCGGCCTCTCTGGCTTATCCCGACGGGGGTGTGGCAGTGGCGATCGCAGCCAACTTCGCCAATGCCGACATGACGTGGAGTTCTCTCACGCGCCTCTATAACGCATCAAATAGCGGGTCCAAATACAGTTCGGCGGGCGCGACCGGGTTAAGCGCGGCGACGCCTCACACCGAAACAGTGACGTGGGGCGGCGGCAATCACGGGCCGCTCGCTGTCGCGTCGTGGGTGTGACCGTGCTACGTCCCCGTAGCTGTCGGCGAGCGCGAGGGCGAAATCGTGTTCTACGACGACCCGGACAATCTCGGCGGCAGCCGGGTGATGGCCGGGGGCAACGCAAGGGTTTCGGTCGCGCCTCTCGCGAGCATTCTGCACGAGCAGCAGGTGGACCGGGACTATCCCTTCCAGGTCGCGATTGTTGTGCCACCTGGAGGGCTGGGGACGCGCCTCAACGAACTGCACGCCTGGGCACTGGCAAACCACCCCAACTACCTTACCCGGTCGGCCGGCCGCCACCCGGACCAGGCAATGCGCTGGTGCTTCAGGGAGGAGGCGGGCGCGGCGGCTTATCTGTTCCAGCACGTCGCTGCAGCAATCAACCCGACCTGGTCTCCATCCGCCAACGTGATCATCTACGCGGGGGCGTGATGACTGTGCTCAACGTCCCCAGAGCCAGATCGACCGGCTCAAGCTCGAAGCGGAGGGGGCCGCGTTGCAGAAGCAGGCAAAGAAGGCCGCCGTTTCGTAATGCCTTGCTCGACATCGGCAAAAGCCGTTTCTTCGGCATAGCGTTGGGAGATGGTGTCCCACTCTGGCGGCAACACCGTTTCTATACGCTGTTCAACGTGCGTCGCGTGAACCGATTTCCAGGCGTCGGAGAAGCTGAAGAACTGCGTCAGAAAGTCCGGCCAGGGCGACCGCGGGATGAAATGTTCCAACTCGGCACGAGCCGGGTGATCGAAAAGAAAGCGCGGACCGCTCCAGGGTTTGACCAGTCCCATGAAGTGCGTGACGACCGGATCAAATACTTCACGGATTATGGAGAAGAGGCCGAAATAGGTCATATTGAAGGACGGCGATAACTCCAGCCAATTTCCCGTCAACAACATGTTGAGCGCCACCTGATCGTCTACGCGGTGTTTGAGGCTTGTAGCTCACCAGCGCCGCTCCAGTTCCTCGCTCAGGTAGGCCGCGCAATCGATCACCAGGACGCCGGCATTGAGCTTTCGTATCGGGTTTGTGGGGCTTTCCAATCCGTAGTACTGGACCGCGGCGATGGCGTGGCCTTTCATGTCGAGATAGAACAGGCGCACCAGATCGACACTTTCGACATAGGTATCGACGTCGAGGTAGATGATGGCAGAGCCGGTGACAGAGCCTTCGGGAGGAAAATACGGGAGAACGTGGCGCCAGAAAGTCTGCCAGAGAGGCCGGGCATCGGTTGAGATACTTGGAAGTGGCGAAGATCGATGCCATCGGCGAATGGCATGGCGCCCGCAAATCGTCGAAAGAAGTTGGACAAAAGCGAGATGGTGACGTCTCGCCTGTCGATCATGGTCCGCAAGCGTTGTACGGCCCAGAATGCTGCGGGAAAAAGCTTTGCGTCACTGGCGATGGCTATCACATTTTCGGCCATGCCTCCGTAGGTAATCGCTGCCGGCTAGGACGTCAACGAAGCGGCTGGCGGCGCTGATCCCGGTCCTCTGACATCTGAAAATAGAGGCCTCCATGACCATCGCGACGGCATCGCCGGCGCTGAACCCGTTCGCCCGAACTCTCCCCCACCCGTGAGATCTGCCCATGCACCTCCATCCTCAATGGCGGGCGATCCTTCGGCGCGCCTGGTCGATCCGCCTGGTCCCGCTGACGCGCCATCAGCGGCCTGAGCGCTCCATAGCGCCGCTTTCCGGCACTTCGTCGCCGCTCGGGTAGCGCTCGGGTGCTGCCGCGCCCCTTTCGACCAGGAGGATGCTATGCGCGCTGCCGCCGTGGCGCCGACGATGACGTCGGCGCGCCGAGCCTATTTGCTCGCCGTTGCCAAGGGCCAGCACTTGCCCGGCGGCCAGGCAGGGCACGCCTGCCGGGCCTTGGGCTGGATCGAATGGCAGGCCGAGCTCGTTGAAGGCGGCACCATCACCGAAACCGCCTACGCCGCGCTGAGCCAGGAGCGCGGCCGCGTGCATTTCAAGTTCCGGGCCCCCCGGCAAACCATCCTCACCGCCGCCGGGCGCAAAGCGCTCGGCGATCTGCCAACCTGACGAAAGGAGAAACCCGTGCGCATCGTGAATTCGCCGAAGCTGACTAAGGTTGTGGCCGCCGAACCGTCCGCGGCACCGATTCCGCCGTGGCTGGCACCGGCCGTCGTGACGCGGTTCAAGAAGTTGACCGATCCTGACGGCGACGCTGTGATCGATCGGCTCGCCACCGCCATGGAGATAGCTCGCAATGCGGCGACGAAGGCGAGGGCGGGCCATCTTGCCATCATGGGCGACCCTCTCCAGACGGAGCTCGCCAACATGAAGCGGTCGCGTGACAACACCTTCCGCGTGGTCGCCCCTGCGCTCAAAGCGTTCGACAGCTCGCTGAAGGAAGCGCACGACGCGATCAAGGATCTCGAGGCCGCCATGACGCCCAAGGCGCCGCCGATCGCGTCGGAAATCAGAGCGCTCTGGCGCGGATGAAGACGGAAGAGCGCGCGCATGTGCTGGCCGGATGCGACGACGAGACGGCAGGCGCCGTGATGGCGGGCGCACCATTTCTGTCCGGCATGAGCGAGGGCGAGAAGGCAAACTTCGTCAACCTCTTTCGCGTCCGCCGCTTTCCTGTCCAGCTCGCGCGCGTCGCCCGTTTCCGGCAGGCCATTGAAGCCGTTGAACGCGCCGGAACCATCCTCATGGCTTCGCCGATTCCCGACTCCGGCCGGCAAGATCGCCGAAGCCGAGGCGCGGGCCGCGCGGGCTGCCGCGGCGATGGCGGCGGAATAGTTCCAAAGTCTTTTTAGGACGAAACGTCCTAGAAATACTTCGCGCGTTGAACGTATTCAACAGATTGCGGCGGGCCATCTATAGGACAACTCATCCTTTGAAGTAGATCGGCGCAATGCATATCCTTGAAGCATCGACAATTCCTCAAGGAGAAGCGCAATGGCTGCCAAACCGGATAAAGTGAAGCTCGCCGATCGGATCGATGATCTCGGCATCAAGGCGGACCTTCTGCATCTCGCCATCATGGGCGAGGCGTCCCTCGGGAGCGGTGACGAAGACACCGCTCTGCCGCTCACATGCTGCGCGCGCGAGATCGCCGCGGCGCTTCACGACCTTGCCCGCGAGGTCGCGCTCGCCTGATCCATCCCCTCAATTGAGGGCTTGCTCGCCGTCGGTACGCGAGGTTGGGGGTTTTTCACTGTGGCTAGCGACGCCGGTCGTGTAGGGCCGGTATGGGCGCTCACGGGGGCGGACGGCAATGCCGGTCGCTCCCGCTGTCCCTTGCGGATCGTTACTCGACGGTACACCTGGGGTCGAAATTGACTTGAGGGAAATCATCTAAGTAGTGGTGCCGGCAGAGGATTCGAACCTCCGACCCCCTGATTACAAATCAGGTGCTCTACCAACTGAGCTATGCCGGCACTCGGCGCCAAGGGGTAGCAGCGCCGCCTGGCGGCGACAAGCGCCGGTCTGTTACTAGCGCAGCTTGCTTGCGGCTTCGTCAACGCGCGCTACGATTGGGCGGAGGACGATTTCATGACCGAACGATTCCACCGTATCGCGGCGGCGGGCATCGCGCTCACCGTCGACTTGGCTGTCGGCCACATTCGCAACTTCGCGATTCAAACGGGCGGCCGCACGCTGACGCCGCTGCACACCGCGCCGTGGGTGGACGATCCGGCAATCACTGACGATCCGGAGATCGTGCCGAACCTGAAATATCTCTCCGGCGATTTCTTCTGCGCCGCGTTCGGCGGAAACGACGTCGAGGCGGACACGCCGCCGCACGGCTGGCCGGCCAATTCGCCGTGGCGGGTTGTCGGCGAGGAACGCAGCGGCGGCGCCGTCACGGTGCGCTTCGAATTGGAGAAGCGGGTGATGGGCGCGCGGCTCACCAAGGCGTTGACGCTTCGCGACGGCCATCCCTTCCTCTATGAGCGCCATGTGTTCAGCGGCGGCGCGGGGGCGGTCTCGGTGTCGAACCACGCCATGACCCATTTCAGCGGCGAGGGGCGCCTGTCGTTCTCGCCCAAGGCCTTCGGCGAGCTGCCGGAGATGACACAGGAAAGCGATCCGGCCAGAGGCCGTTCGCTGTTCGCCACCGACAGGCGCTTCACCGATCTCGGGCAATTGCCGCTGGCCGACGGCACCACCGCGGACCTCCATCACTATCCGGTGGGCGAACGCCATGAGGACTTCGTCATGCTGGTCGAAGCGCCGGAATCGCGGCTCGGCTGGGCGGCGGCGGTGCGGCCCGATGACGGCGACATCATGCTGAGCCTGAAGAACCCGGAGGAGGTTCCGGTCACCTTCCTGTGGTTCAGCAATGGCGGGCGCGTCTACAAGCCGTGGAACGGGCGCCACCTCGGCGTGCTCGGCATCGAGGAGGCGCGGGCCTATTCGGCCTACGGCCACGCGGCCTCGATCGCGCCCAACCCGCTGTCCAAGGCCGGCATCCCGACCGCGCTGACACTTCTGCCGGATGGCAGCGTCGCCGTGCGCCATGTGATCGGCGGCGTGCCGCTGCCGGAGGGCTGGACGCGTGTCGTCGCCATCCACCCGGGCAGCGACAGCCTGGTGCTCAGGGGCGACGGAGGCGAGGTGCGGGTGCCATTCGACGCCGCGTTTCTAGGTTGAGCCGAGGGCGCGGCGGGCGAGATAGAGCGCCAGCACGGCGGCATTGGAAACGTTGAGGCTGGCGATGGCGCCCGGCATGGTCAGCCGGGCGAGGCGGTCGCAGGTGTCGCGGGTCAGGCGGCGCAGCCCCTTGCCCTCGGCGCCCAGCACCAGCGCGATGCGTGCCCCCGCCATTGCCTCTTCGATCGGTGCTTCCGCTTCGCTGTCGAGCCCGATGCGGGTGAAGCCCATGCGGCCGATCTCTTCGAGCGCGCGGGCGAGGTTCTGCACCTCGACCAGCGGAATGGCATCGAGCGCGCCGGAGGCGGCCTTCGCCAGCACCCCGGTTTCGGCCGGTGCGTGGCGGCCGGTGGTCACCACCGCATCGGCGGCGAAGGCGACGGAGGAGCGCAGGATGGCGCCGACATTGTGCGGGTCGGTGACCTGATCGAGCACGACGACGAGGCGGGCGTTCTTGAGATCTTCGAGCCGCAGAGTGGGCAGCGGCGCCACCTCGATGGCCGCGCCCTGATGCACCGCTTCGCCGCCCAGCAGACGGTCGAGCAGCTTCGGCGTGGTCTCTTCCGGCGTCATCGCGAGGCTGGCGCCGGCCTCGGTGAGACGGGTGAGCGCGTTCGGCGTGGCGAGGATTCGCAGCACCTTGCGGCGCGGATTGGCGAGCGCTGCCAGTACCGGATGGATGCCGTAGATCCACAGGGAATCCGGCCGGCGCTCGGCTGGCGAGCGCGGCCGGAAGCGGTTCTGGGGCTTGCCGCCGCCGGAACGCGGGCGCTGATCGGTGCGGTGGCGGGTACGGTCCATGGGCCGGCTTATAGGCCGGCGCCCACGTCGCGGACAATGGTGCCGATCGCCGGAGGTTACACGCGACGTTTCGCGTGCCGGTGGGCGTTGACAGGGCAGGGGGGCGTCGCCATAAACGCCGCCGCGGGATGCCCGCCCGTCGGGGCTTTTTTGAGGGCCCGTGAATAGCTTGGGGGAGAGTGTCCCGAGCGGCAAAGGGGGCGGACTGTAAATCCGCTGGCTTACGCCTTCGTAGGTTCGAGTCCTACCTCTCCCACCATCCTGCTTCGCGTGGCGCAGCCGCACGAATAGACTACGATAGGTTCCGCCTGCCGCGGGTGTAGCTCAATGGTAGAGCAACAGCCTTCCAAGCTGATGACGAGGGTTCGATTCCCTTCACCCGCTCCAGCCGTCCGGTTTCCCGGCGGATCGGTGCCAAACCCTCTGGCGTTCGCCGGCGAACTTCTGCTATTTGACGCCGGCGTAGGGGTATAGCTCAGTTGGTAGAGCGGCGGTCTCCAAAACCGCAGGCCGTAGGTTCGAGTCCTACTGCCCCTGCCATCTCCCGCGATTTGCCGAGGTTGCCGTCAACGCCCGCGCACCAGCAGCGCGTCGGTTTGCGATGCCGCATGGCGGTGAGCAACGATGCGCCTGTAGGCATCGGAATCGTACCAGCTGTGGAAAGCCGCCTCGTCGGGAAAACGGATGAGGACGATGCGCCCCATGAGAGGCGAACCCTCCAGCACGACGGGTGCATCGTCGACGGCGAGAACCTCGCCGCCGGTGCCGGCAAAGGCCTCGTCATAGGCGTCAAGATAGCGCTGGTATTCGACCGCGTCGCGGATGCGGATCGTGGCAGAAAAGATGACCGACGGCATGAGCAGGCCCCGTTTTCAGTAAATCCCGTGCAAAGCGCCTGATGATGCAGATACCGCGTCGCTCAATTTGACAACAGGGACTTAACTGCCACGCAACTTTTAGATGTTCCAATCTACCCAGACGAAGGTTCGCCATGGGGAAAGCCATGCGCCTGCTTAGAGCTGTCGTGTCGATCGTCTCTTTCATCCTCGCCGGTCCCGTGCTGGCGCTGGGCATCAGCGTCGGCGGAACCAGCGTCAGTGTCGGCGGTGGCGGTGCCTCCGTGTCGACGGGCGGCACATCGGCCGGCGTCAGCACCGGCGGCGGCGGGGTCTCGGCCTCGGTCGGCTCCGGCGGTACTTCGGTCGGCGCGACGGTCGGGGGCGGTGGCGGCACCATCGCCAGCCTCGGCGGCGGTAGCGGCGGCACCACCGGCCAGATCGGCATCACCGACGCCAGCGGCAACCCGATCGACATCAGCCAGACCGGCGGTGCCACCACGGCGACGGTCAATCTCGGCGGTGCCCTCGATTCGTTCCTTACCGACCCGGCCCGCAGCGGCCAGCTCGGCACGATCGACCTCAATACCGCCCTCAACGGCATCGGCCCGCGCAACAGCCCGGCCGAACGGGTGCGGGGGGCCTTCCGCTCGCTCTCCCTCCTAAATCGGCGCAGGGTCCGGCTGACCTGTTCCCAGGTGCTGGAAAATCCCGGGAAGTTCGACAGGAACACTCGGATTCTGTGTAGCCTGATTGCCCGGATCTGAACCGCGGGGCACAAAGCCGGCGGGCGCCTTTCTTCGGGCGCCGCCGCGGACGGCAAAATTCATGCCGGGCCGGGCTTGAGAATCTCTCCAACACCCTCTATGTATCCGTCCCGAGCGCGCGACGCGCGAGCCAATTGGGGTTCGCGCGTCGATCTGGCATGAGCGGTTAATGGCTGAAAAAATTAATCCTTTTGCGTTCCTCCAACAGGTAAGGGCGGAGGCTTCGAAGATCGTTTGGCCGAGTCGGCGGGAGACCGGGGTGTCCACCGTAATGGTGATCGCCATGGCCTTTCTCGCCGCCATCATGTTTTTGCTGGCCGATCAGGTCATCAGCCTGGGTATCAAGACGATCCTCGGGCTGGGCACCGGCAGTTCCTGAGGCGGGGGCGGCGGCGCATGGAAAAGAAGTGGTACATCGTCCACGCCTACTCGAATTTCGAGCGCAAGGTCGCCGATTCGATCAAGGAGAAGGCGCACGCGGCCGGGCTCGACGAGTTGTTCGAGGAAATCCTGGTGCCGACCGAGAAGGTGGTCGAGTTGCGTCGCGGCCGCAAGGTGGACGCCGAGCGCAAGTTCTTCCCCGGCTACGTGCTGGTGAAGATGGCGATGACGGATGAGGCCTATCACCTCATCAAGAACACGCCGAAAGTGACAGGTTTTCTTGGCGCCGACAACAAACCGGTGGCCATTTCGGAGGCAGAGGCGAGCCGCATCCTGCGTCAGGTGCAGGAAGGCGTCGAGCGCCCGAAGCCGTCGGTCAGTTTCGAAGTCGGCGAGCAGGTGCGCGTCGCCGACGGGCCGTTTGCCTCGTTCAACGGCATGGTCGAGGAAGTCGACGAGGTGCGCGCGCGGTTGAAGGTGGCGGTTTCGATTTTCGGCCGGGCGACGCCGGTAGAACTGGAATACGGGCAAGTCGAGAAGCTCTGATCCCGCCGGACAGGCGGGCAGGGGCTTACAAGCCGCTGTGGGAGGTTCGGGGGCATACGCCAGTGCCCGACGGAATCGCACCACGGCATTCCTTGCCGGCCGTGGCCGGCGCCTGAAAAGGAAGGACCTGAAATGGCGAAAAAGGTTGCCGGTTATCTCAAGTTGCAGGTGCCCGCGGGATCCGCGACGCCGTCGCCGCCCATCGGCCCGGCGCTCGGCCAGCGCGGTATCAACATCATGGAGTTCTGCAAGGCGTTCAACGCCCAGTCGCAGGAGATGGAGAAGGGTTCGCCAATCCCGGTCGAGATCACCTATTTCCACGACAAGTCGTTCACCTTCAGGATGAAGACGCCGCCGGTCAGCTTCTTTCTGAAGAAGGCGGCCGGTCTGCAGAAGGGCGCCAACACGCCGGGCCGCGGCGTCGTCGGCAGCGTCAAGCGCGACCAGGTGCGCGATATCGCCGAGAAGAAGATGAAGGACCTCAATGCCGTCGATATCGACGCGGCGATGAGGATGGTCGAGGGCTCGGCCCGTTCGATGGGCCTCGAGGTGGTGGAGTAAAGCCCATGGCCAAAATCGCAAAGAGAATCAAGAAAGTCCGCGAAGGCATTGATCCGGCGAAGCTTTATCCGCTCGAAGAGGCGGTGACCATGCTCAAGCAGCGGGCCATCGCCAAGTTCGACGAGACCATTGAAGTGGCCATGAACCTCGGCGTCGACCCGCGTCATGCCGACCAGATGGTGCGCGGCGTGGTTTCGCTGCCCAACGGCACCGGCCGCAGCGCTCGCGTGGCGGTCTTCGCCCGCGGCGACAAGGCCGAGGAAGCCAAGGCCGCCGGCGCCGACGTTGTTGGTGCTGAGGATCTGGTGGCGGCCGTGCAGGGCGGTACGATCGATTTCGACCGCTGCATCGCCACGCCGGACATGATGCCGCTGGTCGGCCGTCTCGGCAAAGTGCTCGGGCCGCGCGGCCTGATGCCCAACCCGAAGGTCGGCACGGTGACCAACGACGTCACCGCGGCGGTCAAGGACGCCAAGGGCGGCGCCGTGGAGTTCCGCGTCGAGAAGGCGGGCATCATCCATGCCGGCATCGGCAAGGCGAGCTTCGACACGCCGGCGCTGGTCGCCAATATCAGGGCCTTCACCGACGCCGTGCAGAAGGCGCGGCCGGCGGGTGCCAAAGGCACGTTCGTTCAGCGCGTCGCGGTGTCGTCGACCATGGGGCCTGGCCTCAAGATCGACCTTGCGACGCTGTCCGAGGGCGCTCAGGCGGCCTCGTAGAGTAGAGCTTCCGGTCGGGGGCGACCCCGACCGGCAGAATGGGCGACGGCTTCGTCCGCCGCCCGATCCTGTCCGAGACTGCAGGCGCCGGGATGCCGGCTTAATCCGACTGGCCTGCAATAGACGGGAGGGAACCGGGGTTCCGGTTCGAACCTCTTGGCCCACGCGGCGCCCCGAAAGGGTGCCGGCTTGGGGGACAGGCTGTGAAGCGTCTTCGTCCGCTCTTGTTCGGGCGAAGGCAAACGCAACCGGCGGTCCCCCTATCGTGGCCGCCTAATGGAGAGAGGCAGTTGGAGAGAGCGGAGAAACGCGAGGCGGTTGCGACGCTGAACCAGGTGTTCAAGGACACCGGGACGGTCGTTGTCGCCCATTATTCCGGCCTCACCGTCGCCGACATGACGGCCCTTCGGGCCCGCATGCGCGAGGCGGGTGGCGGAACGAAAGTCGCGAAGAACCGGCTCGTCAAACTCGCCCTGGAAGGCACGGACGTCGCTCATATCGCGGACCTGTTCACAGGTCCGACCGTGATCGCTTTTTCCAAGGATCCGGTGGCGGCGGCCAAGGTTACTGTCGATTTCGCCAAGACCAACGACAAGCTGGAAATTCTTGGTGGAGCATTCGGCAGGACCAACCTCAACCTCGACGGCATCAAGGCGCTCGCAACGCTGCCGTCGCTCGACGAATTGCGCGGCAGGCTGATCGGCATGATCTCAACGCCGGCCACGCGCGTCGCGCAGATCGTTGCGGCACCGGCGGCTCAGGTCGCCCGCGTTGTTGGGGCTTACGCCAAAAAGGGCGAGGCGGCGTAGGCCGTTCTCGGAACAACAAGGTTCGAACCGAAAAGGGAATGCAAGATGGCTGATCTGTCGAAGATCGTGGAAGACCTGTCGCAGCTGACCGTCCTCGAGGCGGCCGAGCTGTCGAAGATGCTGGAAGAGAAGTGGGGCGTCTCCGCCGCGGCGCCGGTCGCCGTGGCTGCGGTTGCCGGTGGCGGTGCCGCCGCCGAGGCGGCCGAGGAGAAGACCGAGTTCGACGTCGTGCTCGCCGAAATCGGCCCGAACAAGATCAACGTCATCAAGGAAGTCCGCGCCATCACCGGGCTCGGCCTGAAGGAGGCGAAGGATCTGGTCGAGGCTGCACCGAAGGCGGTCAAGGAAGCGGTCAGCAAGGAAGACGCCGACAAGTTCAAGGCGCAGCTCGAAAGCGCCGGCGCGAAAGTGGACCTGAAGTGACGGGTCGGGAGCGCAGGAGCGCTCCCGGCGAAGTCTTCCTTGGGAGCGCGCAGCAGGACCCGAGGATTTGCGAAAGACGTGGCTGGCCGGAACAAGTCCGGCCACGACGGAAGAACAGGGGAGGCGCCGGTTCGCTGGCGTCTCCTGCAAAACGAAGTGAAGCGTAGCAGACCGTTGTCCAGAGTGCCGTCCCGCGAGCGCACGCGGTGTTCCGGACAGCTGTTTCTACAGACATCAGACGAGGAGTGAACATGGCCCAGACGTTCACCGGTCGCAGAAGGGTCCGCCGTTTTTTCGGCTCCATCAAGGAAGTGGCGGAGATGCCGAACCTCATCGAGGTTCAGAAGGCGTCTTATGACCAGTTCCTGCTGGTCGATGAGCCAGACGGCGGGCGGCCCGACGAGGGTCTGCAGGCGGTGTTCAAGTCGGTCTTCCCGATCTCCGACTTCTCCAACACCGCGCTGCTCGAGTTCGTGCGCTACGATTTCGAACTGCCGAAATACGACGTGGATGAGTGCCGCCAGCGCGGCATGACCTTCTCGGCGCCGCTCAAGGTGACGCTGCGCCTGATCGTGTTCGATGTCGATCCCGACACTCAGGCCAAGTCGGTCAAGGATATCAAGGAGCAGGAAGTCTACATGGGCGAGATGCCGCTCATGACGATGAACGGCACCTTCATCGTCAACGGCACCGAGCGCGTCATCGTCTCGCAGATGCATCGTTCGCCGGGCGTCTTCTTCGACCACGACAAGGGCAAGACCCATTCGTCGGGCAAGCTGCTCTTTGCCGCCCGCATCATCCCCTATCGCGGCTCCTGGCTCGACATCGAGTTCGACGCCAAGGACATCGTCTATGCGCGCATCGACCGCCGCCGCAAGATTCCGGTGACCTCGCTGCTCTACGCCCTCGGCATGGACGGCGACCAGATTCTCGATACCTTCTATGGCAAGGTGGTCTACACGCGCACCAAGGACGGCTGGCGGGTGCCGTTCGATGCCCACCGGATGCGCGGCTTCAAGGCGGTCAACGATCTGATCGACGCCGATAGCGGCGAGGTCGTGCTCGAGGCCAACCGCAAGTTCACAGTGCGCACCGCACGCCAGGCGGAGGAGAAGGGCGTCAAGGCGCTCAAGGTCAACGACGAGGACCTCTACGGCCACTACCTCGCTCAGGACATGGTCAACCTGGAGACGGGCGAGATCTATGCCGAAGCGGGCGACGAACTGAACGAGAAGCTGCTCGCCCAGCTGGTTGAGCTCGGCAACGACGAGATCACCATTCTCGACATCGACCACGTCAATACCGGCGCCTATATCCGCAACACGCTTTCGGTCGACAAGAACGAGACACGCGAGGAAGCGCTGTTCGACATCTACCGGGTGATGCGCCCGGGCGAGCCGCCGACCATCGACACGGCGGAGGCGATGTTCAAGTCGCTGTTCTTCGACGCAGAGCGCTACGACCTTTCGGCCGTCGGCCGCGTCAAGATGAACATGCGCCTCGACCTCGACGCCGAGGACAGTGTGCGCGTGCTGCGCGAGGCGGACATCCTGGCGGTCATCAAGACGCTGGTGGAGCTGCGCGACGGCAAGGGCGAGATCGACGACATCGACAATCTCGGCAATCGGCGCGTGCGCTCGGTCGGCGAGCTGATGGAGAACCAGTACCGCATCGGCCTGTTGCGGATGGAGCGCGCGATCAAGGAGCGCATGAGCTCGGTCGAGATCGGCAATGTCATGCCGCAGGACCTGATCAACGCCAAGCCGGCGGCGGCCGCGGTGCGCGAATTCTTCGGCTCCTCGCAGCTGTCGCAGTTCATGGACCAGACCAACCCGCTGTCGGAGATCACCCACAAGCGGCGCCTGTCGGCGCTGGGTCCCGGTGGTCTCACGCGCGAGCGCGCCGGCTTCGAGGTGCGCGACGTGCATCCGACGCATTATGGCCGCATCTGCCCGATCGAGACGCCGGAAGGTCCGAACATCGGCCTGATCAACTCGCTGGCGACCTTTGCCCGGGTCAACAAATACGGTTTCATCGAGAGCCCCTATCGCCGGGTCAAGGACAGCCGCGTCACCGAGGAGGTGATGTACCTGTCGGCGATGGAAGAGGCGAAGTACACCATCGCCCAGGCCAACGCGCCGCTCGACCCCAAGGGCAAGTTCGTCAACGACCTGGTCACCTGCCGCCAGGCCGGTGAAGTGATGTTGATGCCGGCGGAAAAGGTCGACGCGATGGACGTGTCGCCCAAGCAGCTCGTCTCGGTCGCCGCGGCGCTCATCCCGTTCCTCGAGAACGACGACGCCAACCGCGCCCTGATGGGCTCCAACATGCAGCGTCAGGCCGTGCCGCTGGTGCGTGCCGAGGCGCCTCTGGTGGGCACCGGCATGGAGCCGGTCGTGGCGCGCGATTCGGGCGCCGCCATCGGCGCCCGCCGCGGCGGCATTGTCGATCAGGTGGATGCCACCCGTATCGTCATCCGCGCCACCGAAGAGCTGGATGCCTCGCGCTCCGGCGTCGACATCTACCGGCTGATGAAGTTCCAGCGTTCCAACCAGAACACCTGCATCAACCAGCGTCCGCTGGTGCGCATCGGCGACCGGGTCGAGAAGGGCGAGATCATCGCCGACGGTCCGTCCACGGATCTCGGCGATCTGGCGCTCGGCCGCAACGTGCTGGTCGCCTTCATGCCGTGGAACGGCTACAACTTCGAGGAACTCAATCCTGCTTTCCGAGCGCATCGTGCGCGATGACGTGTTCACCTCGATCCATATCGAGGAGTTCGAGGTCATGGCCCGCGACACCAAGCTCGGGCCGGAGGAGATCACGCGCGACATTCCCAACGTCTCGGAAGAGGCGCTGAAGAGCCTCGACGAAGCCGGCATCGTCTATATCGGCGCCGAAGTCGTCGCCGGCGACATCCTGGTCGGCAAGATCACGCCGAAGGGCGAGAGCCCGATGACGCCCGAGGAGAAGCTGCTGCGCGCCATCTTCGGCGAGAAGGCATCGGATGTGCGCGACACCTCGCTGCGCGTTCCGCCGGGCGTCACCGGCACGGTCGTCGAGGTGCGCGTGTTCAACCGCCACGGCGTCGAGAAGGACGAGCGCGCCATGGCGATCGAGCGCGAGGAGATCGAGCGTCTGGCCAAGGACCGCGACGACGAACAGGCGATCCTCGACCGCAACGTCTTCGGCCGCCTGGCCGACATGCTGCTGAACAAGATGGCGGTGTCGGGCCCGAAGGGCTTCAAGAAGGGCGGCAAGATCACCCGCGACGGGCTCGACGAATATCCGCGCGCCCAGTGGTGGCAGTTCGCCGTCTCCAACGAAAAGCTGATGGCGGAGATCGAGGCGCTCAGGAACCAGTACGACGAGAGCCGCAAGCAGCTCGAGAAGCGTTTCATCGACAAGGTGGAGAAGCTGCAGCGCGGCGACGAGCTGCCTCCCGGCGTGATGAAGATGGTCAAGGTCTTCGTCGCGGTGAAGCGCAAGATCCAGCCCGGCGACAAGATGGCCGGCCGCCACGGCAACAAGGGCGTGGTGTCGAAGATCGTGCCGGTCGAGGATATGCCCTATCTGGAGGACGGCACCCACGTCGATATCGTGCTCAATCCGCTGGGCGTGCCGAGCCGCATGAACGTCGGCCAGATCCTCGAGACGCATCTCGGCTGGGCGTGCGCCGGCATGGGGCTGAAGATCGGCAAGCTGGTCGAGGCCTACAAGAAGAACGGCAACGTTCAGCCGCTGCGCAAGGTGCTGAAGCAGATCTACGGCCCCAACAACAAGAACGAGCAGGTGGCCGAGTACGACGACGCATCGACGGTGGCGCTGGCCGAGCAGTTGACCGGCGGCGTGCCGATCGCCACGCCGGTATTCGACGGCGCCCGCGAGCCGGACATCGTCGAACTGCTCAACGAGGCGGACCTCGATCCCTCCGGCCAGTCGACGCTCTATGACGGGCGCACCGGCGAGGCCTTCGATCGCAAGGTCACGGTCGGCTACATCTACATGCTGAAGCTGCATCACCTGGTGGACGACAAGATCCACGCCCGCTCGATCGGCCCGTATTCGCTGGTCACCCAGCAGCCGCTCGGCGGCAAGGCGCAGTTCGGTGGTCAGCGTTTCGGCGAAATGGAGGTGTGGGCGCTGGAAGCCTACGGCGCCGCCTACACGCTGCAGGAGATGCTGACGGTGAAGTCGGACGACGTTGCCGGCCGCACCAAGGTCTACGAGGCGATCGTCAGAGGCGACGACACCTTCGAGGCCGGCATCCCGGAGAGTTTCAACGTGCTGGTGAAGGAAATGCGTTCGCTCGGCCTCGACGTCGAGCTCGATATTTCCAAGGACGCTCCCAAGCAGTTGTCGGGCGTCCCGACGGCGGACGCCGCGGAGTAGGCCGAACTCGTGGCCGGCGGCGTGCCGTCAGTAACCGACATTCGTTTCAGGCCGTTCGTTGCGGGAATCTCCCGCCCGCGCGGACGCTAAGGAGACACCTGATGAATCAAGAGATCGCGAACATCTTCAATCCGGCGCCGGCACCTGCCCAGGTGTTCGACCAGATCCGCATCTCGATCGCCAGCCCCGACAAGATCAAGTCGTGGTCATTCGGCGAGATCAAGAAGCCCGAGACGATCAACTACCGGACCTTCAAGCCGGAGCGCGACGGCCTGTTCTGCGCGCGCATCTTCGGGCCGATCAAGGATTACGAGTGCTTGTGCGGCAAGTACAAGCGCATGAAGTACAAGGGCATCATCTGCGAGAAGTGCGGCGTCGAGGTGACGCTGGCGCGCGTGCGGCGCGAGCGCATGGGCCATATCGAACTGGCCGCGCCGGTCGCTCACATCTGGTTCCTGAAGTCGCTGCCCTCGCGCATCGGCATGGTTCTCGACATGACGCTCAAGGATCTCGAGCGCATCCTCTATTTCGAGAACTACGTCGTCACCGAGCCGGGCCTGACCGCGCTCAAGGAGCGCCAGCTGCTCAGCGAGGACGAGTATCTCAAGGCGCAGGACGAGTTCGGCGAGGATTCGTTCACCGCCAAGATCGGCGCCGAGGCCATCCGCGACATGATGATGGGGATGGACCTCGAGAAGATCGCCGCGGATCTCCGCGTCGAGATTGCCGAGTCGACGTCCGAACTCAAGCCGAAGAAGCTCGCCAAGCGGCTGAAGCTGATCGAGTCCTTCATTGAATCGGGCAACAAGCCGGATTGGATGATCATGACCGTGGTTCCGGTGATTCCGCCGGACCTGCGCCCGCTGGTGCCGCTCGACGGCGGCCGCTTCGCCACGTCCGATCTCAACGACCTCTATCGCCGCGTCATCAACCGCAACAACCGCCTGAAGCGGCTGATCGAGCTGCGCGCGCCGGACATTATCATCCGCAACGAGAAGCGCATGCTGCAGGAGGCGGTCGACGCTTTGTTCGACAACGGCCGCCGCGGCCGCGTCATCACCGGTGCCAACAAGCGTCCGCTGAAGTCGCTCAGCGACATGCTCAAGGGCAAGCAGGGCCGTTTCCGCCAGAACCTGCTCGGCAAGCGCGTCGACTATTCCGGCCGCTCGGTCATCGTCGTTGGTCCGGAACTCAAGCTGCACCAGTGCGGCCTGCCCAAGAAGATGGCGCTCGAGCTGTTCAAGCCGTTCATCTATTCGCGGCTGGACGCCAAGGGCTATTCCTCGACCGTCAAGCAGGCCAAGAAGCTGGTCGAAAAAGAGCGGCCGGAGGTCTGGGACATCCTCGACGAGGTGATCCGCGAGCATCCAATCCTCTTGAACCGCGCGCCGACCCTGCACCGCCTCGGCATCCAGGCCTTCGAGCCGGTGCTGGTCGAGGGCAAGGCGATCCAGCTCCATCCGCTGGTCTGCGCCGCGTTCAACGCCGACTTCGACGGCGACCAGATGGCCGTGCACATCCCGCTCTCGCTTGAGGCGCAGCTGGAAGCCCGCGTGCTGATGATGTCGACCAACAACATCCTGCACCCGGCCAACGGCCAGCCGATCATCGTGCCGTCGCAGGACATCGTTCTCGGCCTCTACTACCTGTCGATCATGGCCGACGGCGAGCCGGGCGAGGGCATGGCCTTCGGCTCGATCGGCGAGATCGAGCATGCGATCGCCGCCAAGGCGATCACCATGCACTCCAAGATCCGCGGTCGCTACAAGGGCGTCGACACGGACGGCAAGCCGATGTCGAAGATCTACGAGACGACGCCCGGCCGCATGCTGCTCGGCGACCTGTTGCCGCGCGACAAGAACCTGTCCTTCGATCTGGTCAACAAGCTGATGACCAAGAAGGAGATCTCCAACGTGATCGATGCCGTCTACCGGCATTGCGGTCAGAAGGAGACGGTCATCTTCTGCGACCGCATCATGGCGCTCGGCTTCACCCACGCCTTCAAGGCGGGCATCTCGTTCGGCAAGGACGACATGCAGATCCCGGACACCAAGGCCGGCATCGTTTCGGAGACGCAGAAGCAGGCCGAGGACTACGAGCAGCAGTACAATGACGGCCTGATCACCCGCGGCGAGAAGTACAACAAGGTGGTCGATGCCTGGGCCAAGGCGACCGACAAGATCGCCGAGGAGATGATGGCGCGCATCCGCGCGGTGCAGAAGGACGAGAACGGCCGCACCAAGCCGATGAACTCCATCTACATGATGAGCCACTCCGGCGCCCGCGGCTCGCCCCAGCAGATGAAGCAGCTCGCCGGCATGCGCGGCCTGATGGCCAAGCCGTCGGGCGAGATCATCGAGAGCCCGATCATCTCGAACTTCAAGGAAGGCCTGACCGTGATGGAGTACTTCAACTCCACCCACGGCGCCCGCAAGGGCCTCGCCGACACCGCGCTGAAGACGGCCAACTCGGGCTATCTGACGCGGCGCCTGGTCGACGTGGCGCAGGACTGCATCGTCACCGAACATGACTGCGGCACCACGCGCGGCCTCAAGATGCAGGCGATCGTCGACTCCGGTCAGGTGGTGGCGACGCTCGGCCACCGCGTGCTCGGCCGCACGGCGGCGGAGGACGTGGTCAATCCGGCGACCGGCGAGGTGGTTGTGCCGGCCGGCAGGACCATCGACGAGCGCGACGTCGAAGCGATCGAGAAGGCCAACGTCCAGGCCATGCGCATCCGCTCGGTGCTCACCTGCGAGGCCAAGAACGGGGTGTGCGGCAAGTGCTACGGGCGCGATCTGGCCCGCGGCACGCCGGTCAATATCGGCGAGGCGGTCGGCGTCATCGCCGCCCAGTCGATCGGCGAGCCGGGCACCCAGCTCACCATGCGCACCTTCCACATCGGCGGCACGGCGCAGGTGGTGGATCAGTCGACCGTCGATTCGAACTTCGAGGGCACGATCGAGATCCGCAACCGCAACATCGTCACCGACTCGGAAGGCCGCAAGATCGCGATGGCGCGCAACATGCAGCTCGTCATTGTCGATCGCGACGGCACCGAGCGTGCGGCCAACCGCATCACCTTCGGTTCGCGCATGCTGGTCGACGAGGGCGACACGGTGAAGCGCGGCCAGCGCCTGGTGGAGTGGGACCCCTACACCCGTCCGATCATCTCGGAAGTGGATGGTGTCGTGAGCTTCGACGATCTGGTCGATCGCCTGTCGGTGTCGGAAACCACCGACGAGTTGACCGGCATCACCAAGCGCGTGGTCACCGACTGGCGTGCCAATCCGCGCGGCAGCGACCTGAAGCCGGCCATCGTGGTCCAGGGTGCCGATTCCAAGGCTCGCAAGAGCGGTCGCGGCGGCGCCGAGGCGCGCTACCTGCTGCCGGTGGATACCATCCTCTCGGTGGAGCCCGGTGCCCAGGTCAAGGCCGGCGACGTGCTCGCCCGTATCCCGATGGAAAGCGCCAAGACGCGCGACATCACCGGCGGTCTGCCGCGGGTGGCGGAGCTGTTCGAGGCGCGGCGCCCGAAGGACCATGCCATCATTGCCGAGTCCGGCGGCACCATCCGCTTCGGTCGCGACTACAAGAACAAGCGGCGGATCATCGTCGATCCGACGGAGGAGGATGCCGAGCCGGTCGAGTACCTGATCGCCAAGGGCAAGCCCTTCCACCTGCAGGAAGGCGACACCGTCGAGAAGGGCGACTACATCCTCGAGGGCAATCCGGCGCCGCACGATATTCTGGCGATCAAGGGCATCGAGGCGCTGGCCGCCTATCTGGTCAACGAGATCCAGGACGTCTACCGGCTGCAGGGCGTGACGATCAACGACAAGCATATCGAGGTGATCGTCCGCCAGATGCTGCAGAAGATGGAGATCACCGAATCCGGCGATTCGGACATGTTCCCCGGCGAACAGATGGACCGGCTCGACTTCGACGCCATGAACGAGAAGCTTGTCGCCGAGGGCAAGCAGCCGGCGGTGGGGGTGCCGATCCTGCTCGGTATCACCAAGGCCAGCCTGCAGACCCGCTCGTTCTTCTCGGCCGCCTCCTTCCAGGAGACGACCCGCGTGCTGACCGAGGCCGCGGTCCAGGGCAAGGTCGATCCGCTCGAGGGCCTCAAGGAGAACATCATCGTCGGCCGCCTGATTCCGGCCGGCACCGGTTCCACCATCGGTCGCGTCCGTCAGGTCGCCAGCCATCGCGACGAGCTGATCCTCGACGAACGACGGCGGTCTGCCGTTGCCGCCGGCGAGGAGGCCGAACCGGTCGAGGTGCTGACCGGCGCCGAATAGGCGGACAGGCAAGGCAACACACAAGAAGGGCCGCCCCCCGGGGCGGCCCTTTTTGCGCTGCGGCTTGCGGTTGAACCGTGGTGGTCGTCGTCGTTCGGCAAGACCGGCCTCTGTCGGCGGGCCGACTTGCGCGGGCTGCTGCGGGGCGTTTCGGCGGCGATGCCGCCCGAAAGCAACGCCTGACATGGCGCCGCGGCGACGCCCGGGCTTGTCGGGCGGCACGGCTCCAATTCTCCAGTCACTTCGATGGCATATCCCATTTGGGGGATGCGCGGGCGGGCGGAGACCGCAAGACTGGGCTCGTTTCCGGACGTCCCGGCCCTTGCAACAAACGCGAGCCAAGCCAATGAAACTCCATGATTTCATGAAGCCCAATGACTTCGCCCGCAAGGCGATCTTCGTGGCGGTGGTGGCCAGCGTCGGCTTCGCCTTGCCGGCTGCGGCCGGCCTGTCGATCCCGGCACCACTGCCGATCCAACTCGCCTCGCTTGTCCCCGAGACGGCCCCTGCGACGCCGATCCCGCCAGGCGCGCTGCATGCCGGCGGTACCCAGGTTGCTAGCTGCTGGTGTCAGGAGTTCAAGCGGGTGTGCGTCGGCTGGGCGAAGAATATCTGCATCGAGTGGCTGAATGAGTGCATCCGCAAGTACTGCGACTGATTGGAACGCAGGGAGACCGGCCGGCCGGCGGCCCGCGCTAGCGTGGCCGCAGGCCGGCGATGACCGCGACCGCTGCACCCATCAGGGCAACCACGCCCATCGAGGTCGTCAGGCCGAAGGTGTGGGCGACAAAGCCTAGTATCGGCGGCGTCGCCAGGAAGCCGACATAGCCCATTGTGGTCACGGCGGCGACGCCGAGGTTGGAGGTCATACCCGGCACTCGCGAGGCGGCGCTGAAGGCGACCGGCACCACATTGGCGGCGCCGAGGCCGACCAGCGCGAAGCCGACCGCGGCCAGGGTCGGCCAAGGCGCGACGATCGCCAGAACCAGGCCGGCGGTGATGATGGCGCCACCGCCGGCAACGGTCGTCATCGGACCGAGGCGGGCGACGACGGCGTCGCCGACCAGCCGGAAGAGCGCCATGGTGACCGAGAAGGCGGCGAAGCCGGCGCCCGCGCCGGCGACGCTCGCGTGCTTGACCGTTGCGAGGTAGAGCGCGCTCCAGTCGGTGATCGAGCCCTCGATGCCGAAGCACAGGAGGGCGAGCAGTCCGAGGGCCAGCGCAGCCCGGTTGGGGAGTGCGAAATGTGGCCCGGCGTGGGTCGCTGGCGTGCTTGGCCACAGGTTGAGGCTCGCAAGGATCGCCAGGGCGAAGAGCAGGACGGCCAGCAGCGCGGCGCCGCTGCCGTCGCCCCAGCCGGCGGCGATGATGGCGGCGCCGAGACCCGCCCCGGCGAGACCACCCAGCGAGAAGAAGCCGTGAAAGGACGACATGGTCGGCCGCCCTCGGGCTGCCTCGATTTCGGTTGCCTGCAGATTCATCGACACGTCGAGCGCGCCGATGGTGGTGCCGAAGATGAAGACGCTGGCAAAGAAGACGGGGACGGTGCCGGCGAGCAGCGGCAGGGGCAGCAAGGCGGTGAAGGCCAGCATGAGCACCGCCGTGGTCGGCTTCGAGCCGAAGCGGCCGAGCGCCACGCCGGCCAGCGGCATGGTGAGGGTGGCGGCAAAAGCCATGACGAAGAGGGCGAGGCCGAGCACCGCCGGGTCGATGGCCAGGCGCGCCCGGACCAGCGGGATGTGAGTCGCCCAGACGCCCATGCCGACGCCGGAAACGAGGAAGGCGTACGAATCGGCCACCCGTGCGCGGAACAGGCGGCGGCCGCGATCTGGCGTCAGCAATCGGGTGGTCGGCATTGGGAATGCTGTCTGGAGGGCGGAACCATGCGCCGGGTCCGGCGCCGGGGCGATGTTTAGGGCGTTTTGCCGGCCCGATGGAGTCAATTCCCATTTCCGGCCGGCGAAGCGCGTGTAATGCACCATCGGTGCCGGGAAGGGGGCGGAATCCGCAACCCTGAATTGCTTTTGATCGAAGTCTGGAGCCCGCAAAGTGGGTCCCGCCATGCGGCGCGGCATGGCGCCGGCAGGCCTGCAAAAAAGCATGGGCCCAGGGGTTGACGTTGCAGGGTCGAAAGCATAGGTTCCGCGCGCTTTCGGGCAGGTGGTAAGTGTTTTTCTTCCGCTGGCGTCCAAGCCGTGGAACCAGAAGACTTAGACACTGACCGGTTCATGCGAAGAAGTTCGCGATAAACACGATCGCGGTTTTTGACCGTGGTCCTCTGTTTCTTGAGAGCGCCTCCCGTGAGAACGGGAA
This sequence comes from uncultured Alphaproteobacteria bacterium, assembly GCA_963762605.1. Classification (GTDB taxonomy): domain Bacteria; phylum Pseudomonadota; class Alphaproteobacteria; order Rhizobiales; family Kaistiaceae; genus CAVSRC01. The sequence continues at coordinate 304,320 of CAVXLJ010000018.1, forward strand.
AGGCGCTCGCGGTTTCGTGCAAGCGTAACCGTTGAGGCGAGCCCGAAGACGGGCAACGAGGATTGAAAGGCCGGGAATGCCGACGATCAACCAGCTTATCCGCAAGCCGCGCCAGGCGCCGGTAAAGCGCAACAAGGTGCCGGCGATGCAGGAGAGCCCGCAGAAGCGGGGCGTCTGCACGCGCGTCTATACGACGACGCCGAAGAAGCCAAACTCCGCCTTGCGCAAGGTCGCCAAGGTGCGCTTGACCAATCAGTTCGAGGTCATCGGATACATCCCCGGCGAGGGCCATAATCTGCAGGAGCACTCGGTGGTGATGATCCGAGGCGGCCGCGTCAAGGACCTTCCGGGTGTCCGCTATCACATTCTGCGCGGCGTACTCGACACCCAGGGCGTCAAAGACCGCAAGCAGCGCAGGTCCAAGTATGGAGCGAAACGACCCAAATAATTTCGGGTCGTTTTTTGCGTCTTTAAGGAACCAGGAAGCAGCCAGATGTCCCGTCGCCACCGTGCCGACAAGCGACTGATCACCCCCGACCCGAAGTACCACAACGAGGTCGTGGCCAAGTTCATGAACTCGGTCATGTACCAGGGTAAGAAATCGGTCGCCGAGCAGATCGTCTACGGCGCCTTCGACATCATCGAACAGAAGGCCAAGCAGGACCCGCTGGGTGTGTTCCGCTCGGCGCTGGACAACGTCATGCCGTCGATCGAGGTGCGCTCACGGCGCGTCGGCGGCGCCACCTATCAGGTGCCGGTCGAGGTGCGCACCGACCGCCGTCAGGCGCTGGCCATCCGCTGGCTGCTGGCTGCGGCGCGGGGACGCAACGAACGCACCATGACCGAGAAACTGTCGGGCGAGCTGCTCGACGCTGCCAACAACCGCGGCAACGCGGTGAAGAAGCGCGAAGATACGCACCGCATGGCGGAAGCGAACCGCGCCTTCTCGCACTACCGCTGGTAAGGAGCGCCGACAAGTGCCGCGAACCCACGCTCTTGAGGACTACCGCAACTTCGGCATCATGGCGCACATCGATGCCGGAAAGACCACGACCACCGAGCGGATTCTGTTTTATAGCGGTCGCAGCCACAAGATCGGCGAAGTCCACGATGGCGCCGCCACGATGGACTGGATGGAGCAGGAGCAGGAGCGCGGCATCACGATCACGTCGGCCGCGACGACCGCTCTGTGGAACGGCAAGCGCCTCAATATCATCGACACTCCCGGCCACGTCGACTTCACCATCGAGGTCGAACGTTCGCTGCGCGTGCTCGACGGCGCGGTGTGCGTGCTCGATTCCAACCAGGGCGTCGAGCCGCAGACCGAGACGGTCTGGCGCCAGGGCGACAAGTACAATGTTCCGCGCATCGTCTTCGCCAACAAGATGGACAAGACGGGCGCCGATTTCTTCAAGTGCCTGGACGATATCGTGAAGCGCCTCGGGGCGCGGCCGATCGCCATCCAGCTGCCGATCGGCGCGGAGAACGACTTCAAGGGCCTCATCGATCTGGTCAACATGAAGGCGCGTATCTGGGACGACGAGTCGCTCGGCGCCAAGTTCGAGGACACCGAGATCCCGGCCGAACTGCTCGACCAGGCGAAAGAGTATCGCGAGAAGATGATCGAGGCGGCCGTCGAGATGGACGACGACGCCATGGCGGCCTACCTCGAGGGCAACGAACCCGACCAGGTGACGCTGAAGCGCCTCATCCGCAAGGCGGTGCTGATCGGCGCCTTCTTCCCGGTGCTGTGCGGTTCCGCCTTCAAGAACAAGGGCGTGCAGTCGCTGCTCGACGCCGTCGTCGATTACCTGCCGTCGCCGCTGGAAGTGCCGCCGATCAAGGGCATCGATCCGCGCAACGGCGAGGAAGTCGTGCGCCATTCGTCGGACGACGAGCCGCTGGCCATGCTGGCTTTCAAGGTGATGGACGATCCGTTCGTCGGCTCACTCACTTTCTGTCGCATCTATTCCGGCAAGCTGGAGACGGGCCAGCAGCTGCTCAACTCGCCGCGCGACCGCAAGGAGCGGGTGGGGCGCATGCTGCTCATGCACGCCAACCACCGCGAGGACACCAAGGAAGCCTTTGCCGGCGATATCATCGCGCTGGCCGGCCTCAAGGAGTCGCGCACCGGCGATACGCTGTGCGACCCGCATAAGCCGGTGGTCCTCGAGAAGATGGAGTTCCCCGATCCGGTCATCGAGATCGCGGTCGAGCCGAAGACCAAGGGCGACCAGGAGAAGCTCGGCGCCGCACTGCAGCGGCTGGCGGCCGAGGACCCCTCATTCCGGGTGTCTACCGATGCCGAGAGCGGCCAGACCATCCTCAAGGGCATGGGCGAGCTTCACCTCGACATCAAGGTCGACATCCTGAGACGGACCTACAAGGTCGACGTCAATGTCGGCCAGCCGCAGGTGGCCTATCGCGAGACGATCACCAAAGAGATCACGCACCAATACACCCACAAGAAGCAGTCGGGTGGCTCGGGCCAGTTTGCGGCGATCGAGCTGGAGATCAAGCCGTCAGGCGCCGGCGAAGGCAACCATTTCGAGGCGCGCGTCGTCGGTGGCGCGGTGCCGAAGGAATACATCCCCGGCGTCGAGAAGGGCTACGAATCGGTATTGACCTCGGGCGTGCTCATCGGTTTCCCGGTGGTCGACATCTCGGTGGCGCTGGTCGACGGCAAGTACCACGACGTCGACTCCTCGGCGCTGGCCTTCGAAATCGCGACGCGCGCCGGCTTGCGCGAGGCGCTGAAGCTCGCCGGTCCGGTGTTGCTGGAGCCGATCATGAAGGTCGAGGTTGTGACGCCGGAGGATTATCTCGGTTCGGTGATCGGCGACCTTAATTCGCGGCGCGGACATATCGCCGGGACCGATTCGCGCGGCAACGCCCAGGTGGTCAACGCCATGGTGCCGCTCGCCAACATGTTCGGCTACGTCAATACACTGCGCTCGATGAGCCAGGGCCGGGCGCAATACACCATGCAGTTCGATCACTACGAGCAGGTACCTCAGGCGGTGGCGCAGGAGGTTCAGGCGAAGTTCGCCTGAGCTCACGGCCCGAAACAGGACTTAAAGGAAAGACGGAGAGCCCCCGATGGCCAAAGAGAAATTTTCGCGGACGAAGCCGCATTGCAACATTGGGACGATCGGCCATGTCGACCATGGCAAGACGTCGCTGACCGCGGCGATCACCAAGGTCTTGGCTGAGACGGGCAAGGCGCAATACAAGGACTACGCCTCGATCGACGCTGCTCCGGAAGAGAAGGCGCGCGGCATTACGATCAACACGGCGCATGTCGAGTACGAGACCGACAAGCGCCACTATGCCCACGTCGACTGCCCCGGCCACGCCGACTATGTGAAGAACATGATCACCGGCGCGGCGCAGATGGACGGCGCCATCCTGGTGGTTTCAGCCGCCGACGGCCCGATGCCGCAGACCCGCGAGCACATCCTGCTGGCCCGCCAGGTCGGCGTGCCGGCGATGGTCGTCTACCTCAACAAGTGCGACATGGTCGACGATCCGGAGCTTCTCGACCTGGTCGAGCTTGAGGTGCGCGAGTTGCTGTCGAAGTACGAGTTCCCCGGCGACGACATTCCGATCGTCCGCGGCTCGGCACTGGTGGCGCTGGAAGACGGCGACAGGACGATGGGTCATGATTCCATCCTCAAGCTGATGGAAGCCGTCGACGCCTATATTCCGCAGCCTGAGCGTCCGGTCGATCTGCCCTTCCTGATGGCCATCGAGGACGTGTTCTCGATCTCCGGCCGCGGCACGGTCGTCACCGGCCGTGTCGACCGCGGCGTGGTCAAGGTCGGCGATGAAGTCGAGATCGTCGGTATCCGCGACACCTCGAAGACGGTGGTTACCGGCGTCGAGATGTTCCGCAAGCTGCTCGATCAGGGCCAGGCTGGCGACAATATCGGCGCGCTCTTGCGCGGCGTCGACCGCGACGGCGTCGAGCGTGGCCAGGTGCTGTGCAAGCCCGGCTCGGTGACGCCGCATACGGTGTTCAAGGCCGAGGCCTATATCCTGACCAAGGAGGAGGGCGGCCGCCATACGCCGTTCTTCACCAACTACCGTCCGCAGTTCTACTTCCGCACGACCGACGTGACCGGCGTTGTCACGCTGCCGGAAGGCACGGAGATGGTGATGCCGGGCGACAACGTCTCGATGGAAGTGACGCTGATCGTGCCGATCGCCATGGAGGAAAAGCTGCGCTTCGCCATCCGTGAGGGCGGTCGCACCGTCGGCTCGGGCGTCGTCTCGCAGATCCTGAAATAAGGCCGGAAAGAATATGGCGGGTTCCCGATCCTACGGGAACCCGCAACGACACCAACAAGGCACCCATCGATGAACGGCCAGAATATCCGCATCCGGCTCAAGGCGTTCGACCATCGCATCCTCGATGCGTCGACCCGTGAGATCGTCAACACCGCCAAGCGGACCGGGGCGCGCGTGCGCGGGCCCGTGCCGCTGCCGACCCGGATCGAGAAATTCACCGTCAACCGGGGGCCTCACGTCGACAAGAAGAGCCGCGAGCAGTTCGAGATGCGCACTCATAAGCGCCTGCTCGACATCGTTGACCCGACGCCGCAGACCGTGGACGCGCTGATGAAGCTCGACCTGGCGGCCGGCGTCGACGTCGAGATCAAGCTCTAGGCCCGCGCGCGAGGAAGGCTGAAACAGTCATGCGTTCAGGTGTGATCGCACAGAAGGTCGGCATGACCCGCGTCTTCACGGAGGCGGGGGAACAGGTGCCGGTCACGGTGCTCAAGATGGACAATTGCCAGGTGGTGGCGCAGCGCACCGTCGAGAAGAACGGCTATTCGGCGCTGCAGCTCGGCGTCGGCTTGCGCAAGGTACGCACTACGCCGCGGGCGCTGCGCGGCCATTTCGCCACCGCCTCCGTCGAGCCGAAGCGCAAGGTGGCCGAGTTCCGGGTGAGCCCGGAGAACCTGATCGAGGTCGGCGCCGAGCTGACCGCCGATCATTTCATCGTCGGCCAGTTCGTCGACGTCACCGGCACTTCGCAGGGCAAGGGTTTCCAGGGCGTGATGAAGCGGCACAATTTCAGCGGCGGCCGCGCCACGCACGGCAACTCGGTCAGCCACCGCACGCACGGCTCGACCGGCCAGCGCCAGGACCCCGGCAAGGTGTTCAAGGGCAAGAAGATGGCCGGCCACATGGGCGACGAACGGGTGACCACGCAGAACCTGAAGATCGTCAAGACCGACGTCGACCGCGGCCTGATCATGGTCGAGGGGGCGG
>CAVXLJ010000019.1:0-468608 GCA_963762605.1 uncultured Alphaproteobacteria bacterium
CATCAACATTCAGGTGCTTGAGAACGCCGGACTGATCGACACCCATACGATCAAGGCCAAGAAGGGCCATCAGAAGCTGTGCTCGGCGCGCTTCGACGAAATCATCGTGCGCTTCGAAGCCGAAGAGCCAATTCGCGACAAGAACCTGGTCGAGGTCCAGATGCCGCTGGGCCTGATGACCAGCTGCGAGGTCAGTGCTCCCTGCGGCCTCTGTTCGATCGAGGGTGTCATCGGCCTGCTCGACGTGCCCGACCTGTTTCTCGATCCCGACCGGGTGCGTGCCGCGTTGATCTGGTTCGGCCGCGGCTTTGTCGAATACAAGTTCCCCAACAACGCCAAGCTGCTCAACTCGGACGTCGAATCGGTCGAATTCTCCATGGAGCTTTCCTCGGAGGTGCCGGGCACCAACGTCAATTGGCCATCCGACATCACCCTTTGGGTCAATGGCGTTGCCATCGGCACATGGACCTCGCCCGGCGATTTCGGCGACAAGCGCGGGGTCTATACGCCGAACTGGTGGAAGCTGGAGGGCTCCCAGTACGGCAAGCTGAAGACCTGGCGGGTGAGCAAGGCCGGCTCGTTCGTCGATGGCGTGCGCATCTCCAGCGTGAAGGTCGACGATCTTGAGCTGTCGCAGCACCATTCCATCCGCATGCGCATCGGCATCGACGCCAAGGCCAGCCATCCCGGCGGCGTCAACATCTTCGGCAAGGGCTTCGGCAATTACGACCAGGACATTGTGATGCGGTTGCATCTCAAGCGCTGACCCGATCGCGATCGTTCGGGGCGGGCGGGGGCAGGTGCGCTGGCGGATCGGCAATCGTTTTCCTTCTGGAATCAGCCGGTTCGCGCATTTCGCCACCATCTGTCAACGAATTGCCCCCGTTTCGCCGCTTGAGAGCCAATTTTGCCCTCTTGAACGACGCCAGGATTCGTGGCGTAATGGTTCTAAGAAAAGCTTTTCCTATTCGGTCACGGATGATTGCCGGGAGGAAAGGCTCTTCTGCGCCGTAGCGGTTGGCGAGAGGACGCGGCCGCGCTCTGGCGCCGAGAATGAACTCTTGGGAGGAGATACGATGAAGCTATCCAAGCATCTGGCGCGGCTGGCCTTGGGCACGGTCGCAATTGTGTTTGCAGCATCGCTGCCTGCAAGCGCGACCGATATCACCATGTGGGTGCGTCAGTCGGCGGCCAACGGCGCCCAGCACGTGGTCGACTTGTGGAACAAGACCCACGCCGACAAGATTCAGATGACCGTAATTCCCGATACCCAGATGGTGCCCAAGCTGGCCCAGGGTAGTCAGGCCGGTCAAGTTCCGGACGTGGTGGCGTTCGACCTCATCTACATGCCCGATTTCATGAGGGCGGGCCTGCTGAAGGACATCACCGCCGAGTTGAAGGCGGACCCCAATTACGCCTCTGAAGCGCCGGCGTACAAAAACATTTCCACCTATGACGGCAAGCTCTACGGCACCGGGTTCACGCCCGACGTGTCGGTTCTCGTCTGGAACAAGGACCTGTTCAAGCAAGCCGGGCTCGATCCCGAAAAGGCGCCGCAGACGCTGGCAGAGATCCACGCCGACGCCAAAAAGATTCGTGCGCTCGGCAAGGACACCTATGGCTATTATTTCTCGGGTGCTTGCCAGGGTTGCAACATCTTCGTGGCCTCGCCGATGATGGTTGCAGCCGGCGCTACGCTGCTGCCAGCCAAGCCTGGCGAGAAGGCGTTGCAGGGCGCCGGTATCAAGGACGTGCTCACCCAGATGCACGAGATGTGGGCTGAGGGCCTCATCCCTCAGAGCGCCGAAGCCGACAACGGCGCCAACTTCACCGCCACCTTCGAAACCGGCAAGATCGGCATCCAGGGTTCTGGCGGCCTTTCGGTCTCGGACATCACGAAGACGGTTCCGAACCTCAATTTCGGCGTTGGTCTGCTGCCCGGCACCAAGCCCGGCGAACACTCGGCCTTCGTGGGTGGCGACGTCATTGCCGTCCCGGCCAAATCCGCGCATCCTGACCTCGCCCTCCAGTTCATCCACTGGGAGATGACCGACGACGCGCAGATCAACGCGCTGGCGAAGAACAACATCATTCCGTCGCGTCCGGAACTGATCACCAGCAAGGTGTTCTCCGATCCGCGTATTCTGGTCACTGCCGAGGCGCTGCGCGTAGGCTTCACGCCGTATGCATTCCACTTCAACGACATGGTCAACGCCGACTCGAGCCCGTGGCTTCAGATGATCCAGTCGGCGGTGTTTGACGGGAACATCGACAGCGCCATCAAGACGGCACAGGACGCCATGGAGCAGATCGCCAACCAGTAGATCTCTCCTCCCAAGGGCGTGGGCTCGACCGCGCGTCGCGGTCGAACCCACCCTTCCTTTGGGCTTGCATTGATGGACGTCCGGTCCACAGAATCGGCTGAGCATAGGTAAGCGACGGGATCCGATGCATCCGCGCACTCGAACCCTGCAGGGTCTGCTCTACATGGCCCCGGCGCTGCTGTTCGTTGCCGTGTTCGTGCTGTACCCCTTCGCGCAGCTGGTGCAGACATCGTTGACCAGCGAGTCGTTGCTCGGCGGCGGCCGCTTCGTCGGCCTTGCCAATTATGCGCAGGCAATCCACGACCCGACATTCGTGAGGTCGTTGGGTTTCACCATCAAATACACCGTGTTCATCACGCCGATCCTGATGATCCTGGGCTATTTGCTGGCCCTGCTGACAGCCGACAACCGGCCGATACTGAAATTCGCGCGCGGTGTGATCTTCATGCCGGTGGTGATCGGACTAGGTGCTTCAAGCCTGCTCTGGTTCTGGCTCTTCGACCAGCAGGTGGGTTTGTTCGACAAGTTGCTGGTCGATCTGCACATCTCGAAGACCGCGATCGTCTGGTGGATCGATGCCAACTGGGCGCTTTGGGGCGTCATCATCTCAGTGGTCTGGAAGGTGGTCGGCTTCGGCATGTTGCTGTTCGTGGCCGCCTTGCAGTCGATCAGCCAGGAGGTAACCGAGGCTTCGCTTATGGATGGTGCCGGCTATTGGCAGCGCGTGCGGCTGATCTACCTGCCGCTGACCTTTCGCACCGTGCTGTTGGTGACCCTGATTTCGGCCATCGGTTCCATGCTTGCTTTCGACCAGTTCTACATCATGACGCTCGGCGGGCCGCGCGGACAAACCTTCACGGCAGTTTACTGGATGTACCAAACGTCGTTCATAAGCTTCAGGCTCGGCTATGGTGACGCGCTCGCCGTGATCCTCACCATCATCATCATGATCGGGGCAGCGATCCAGATTGCTTTCACTGCACGAAGGGCTCCGGCATGAGCGAGATGTCCGTTCGCGCCCTTCGCACCGATCGCGCCGCACGGGCCAGCACGGGCACGGCGATCGCGGCCACTGCGCCGGTGCGCTACCTCATTGGCGCAATCGCCATGTTCATCGCCGCCCTGATGGTGGGGCCGATCGTTCTTTCGTTCCTCTCCTCGATCAAGACTTCGGCCGACGCCCTTGCCATACCGCCGAGCTACCTGCCGCACACACTCAGCATCGAGAATTACCTGAAGGTCATCCACTATCAGGCGGGCCTTTTCACTTACGTGTCCAACAGCCTGATCGTGGCTCTGCTCACCATACTTTTCATCATGGTGCTCTGCGTGCCTGCCGGCTATGGGCTCGCGCGCTCCAGGTTCCGTGGCAAGGAAGTCTTCTTTCTGGTGCTGCTGCTGCCGCTGATGATCCCCTACCAGGCGCTCCTCAGCCCGCTTTATCTGATGTTCGCCAAGATCGGGCTGGCCAACACCTATGTGGGCCTGGCTATCGTCCACACCCTGCTGCAGCTGCCTTTCAGCGTCTATCTCATGCGCAACAGCTTCGAAGGCGTGCCTGTCGACCTCGAGGAGGCTGGCATGATCGACGGGGCGAGCGCCTTTCAGTGCTTCTGGCGCATCGCGCTGCCGTTGGCGGTGCCGGGTATCATTACCATTGCGTTGTTCGCCTTCATCATGTCCTGGAACGAGTTCCTGGGCGCGCTGGTGGTGATGAACAGGGAAGCTCAGTTCACCGTCCCGATCATGCTGGTGGGCGTGCGCACTGGGCACCAACACGCCGTCGATTGGGGCGCGCTACAGGCCGGCATCATCGTCTCGATCATCCCGTGCGTAGCTCTCTACCTGTTCCTGCAGAAGTACTACATCTCGGGCTTGCTCAGCGGCGCCGTGAAATAGGGGAGCGCCGGGCGATGGCAAAACGCAGGCGATCCGGCACCAGCGCGGAATTACCGCCCCACGTCACGCGGCCCGCGGGTCGGTCCAGCCTGACCATCCGCGATGTGGCACGGCTCGCCAATGTCAGCATCGGCACGGCGTCGAAGGCGCTCAACAATAGCGGCAGCCTGCGCCAGGAAACCCGCGACCGGGTCATCGCTGCCGCCCGCGAACTCGGCTTCCGTCCCAACGATCTCGCCCAGAGCCTGCATCGCGGCCAGAGCCTGACCGTCGGCCTGATTTCGACCGACAGCTTTGGCCGTTTCACCATGCCGATCATGGAAGGCCTGGAGGAGTGCCTGACCGACCGGCACATGGCCGTCTTCATGTGCAACGCCACCGACGATCCCGAGCGCGAGGCGCTGCACGTCGAATCGCTGCTCGGCAAGCGGGTCGACGGCATCGTCGTCACCGCCCGGCGCGCCGACCGGCGCCCGAAATTGCAGGTGCCCTTGTCCGATGTGCCGGTCATCTACGTCTTCACCCAGGTCGACGATCCGGATGCCTGTTGTCTGCTGCCCGACGACGAGGGCGGCGCGGCGCTGGCGACGCAGCACCTGATCGACCTCGGCCGGCGTCGCATCGCCCATATCACCGGGCCGGAGCGGTTCGAGGCCGTGCGTCTGAGGGCCAACGGCTATCGCAAGACGCTGGCCTCTGCGGGACTCGAGGCGCCCGGCGCCTATTACCTGCCTGGCATCTGGTCGGAAGGCTGGGGCCGCGAAGCCGTCGCCCAGCTCTTCCGCGGCAGGGGCGATGAGCCACCTGACGCGATCTTCTGCGGCAACGATCAGATTGCCCGCGGCGCCGCCGATGCGCTGCGCGAGCGCGGCATCGTCGTGCCCGATAGCGTCTCGATCGTCGGCTTCGACAATTGGGAGATCATGGCAGAGTCCACGCGCCCGCCGCTCACCAGCATCGACATGAACCTGAAGGATCTCGGCCGCCATGCCGGCCTGAGGCTCCTCGACCAGATTGCCGGCAAGAAGTTGCGCGGCGTCGAACGGCTGCCATGCACGCTGGTCGTGCGCAGTTCATGCGGCGCCAACGGCGGGCTTCCGGTGAAGAAGAAGACGGACAGAGGGAACGGAAATGCGCCAATACTCACCGGTTCGGTTTAACGAGGTCAGGGTCGACGGCACCTTCTGGCGCGAGCGTCTCGACACCGTGCTCAAGTGCACGATCCCGAGCCAGTACCGCCAGCTTCAGGGGCACCACATGCTGGAGTCGCTGGACGTGGCCCAGCCGCCGCCGCCGCTCACCATTCCGCGCAATCGCCAGGGCTTCACCACCCAGATCTTCTGGGATTCCGACATCGGCAAATGGGTCGAGGCGGCGAGTTATGCGCTCTTCCACGGCCGCGACGCGAAGATCGAGGCCGAGATCGACGCGATCGCCGAGCAGCTCGCCAAGGCCCAGCTTCCCGACGGCTACTGCAATTGCTGGTACGTCGGCCGCGAAGTCGACAGGCGCTGGACCAATCTCCGCGACAACCACGAACTCTATTGCGCCGGCCACATGCTGGAGGGCGCCATCGCCTATTTCATGGCGACCGGCAAGCGCCGCCTGCTGGATATCATGGAGAAGTATGTCGATCATATCGCCAGCGTGTTCGGGCCCGGTCCCGACCAGAAGCATGGTTATCCGGGGCATCAGGAGATCGAGCTGGCGCTGGTTCGCCTCTATCACCTGACCGGCGACCGCCGGCGCCTGGATCTCGCCGCCTATTTCATCGACGAACGTGGCCGCGCGCCGCATTACTTCGAGGCCGAGGCCAAGGCACGCGGCGAGCGGCCCGAGGACTTCTGGCAGGGGACCTTCGAATACAACCAGTCGCACAAGCCGGTGCGCCAGCAGGACAAGGTCGTCGGCCATGCCGTCCGCGCCCTCTACATGTACACGGCCATGGCGGACCTCGCCGCCGATCTCGGCGACGATGCCCTGAAACGCGCCTGCGAGGTGCTGTGGAACGACCTGACCACAAAGCGCCTGTACGTCACCGGCGGGCTTGGTCCGGCGGCAGCCAATGAGGGCTTCACCAAGGATTACGATCTGCCCAACGACACGGCGTACTGCGAGACCTGCGCCTCCGTGGCACTGATCTTCTGGGCGCAACGCATGCTCAATCTCGATCTCGACGGCAGATACGCCGATGCGCTCGAGCTGGCGCTCTACAACAACGCGCTCTCCGGCCTGTCGCGCGACGGCGAGCATTATTTCTACGCCAACCCGCTGGAGAGCGACGGTAGCCACGAGCGCTGGACCTGGCACGTTTGCCCGTGCTGCACGATGAACGTGTCGCGGCTGGTCGCCTCGGTCGGCGGCTATTTCTATTCGACCGCCGCCGATCAATTGGCCGTCCATCTCTATGGCGGCACCAGCACCACCGTCGCCGTCGCCGGCACCAGGGTCCATGTCAGGCAAAAGGGCGACTATCCCTGGTCGGGCGCCATCGCCATCGCCATCGATCCCGAGACGCCGGCAGAATTCGCCCTCAAACTGCGCATTCCGGGCTGGGTCCGGGCAGGGCAGGCGAAGCTTTCGGTCAATGGCGCGCCGGTCGACATTGCGGCCAATATCAGCGACGGCTACGTCGCCATCCGCCGCAAATGGTCGAAAGGCGATGCGGTCGCCCTCGACCTGCCCATGCCGGCGGAGCGGGTCTACGCCAATCCCAACGTTCGCCAGGATGTCGGCCGCGTCGCGTTGAAGCGGGGTCCGTTCGTCTATTGTGCCGAGCAGGCGGACAATCCGGGTGGCCTGGTTACGGCCACCAAGTTGTCGCGCGATGCCGAGATCAATGCGGTCGAGCGGCAGGACCTGTTCGACGGCGTCGTCACCCTCACCACCGCCGGTACCGCTGCCGACCTCGAGGCCTGGGGGTCCGCCCTCTATGCCACGGAGCCACCGCGCGAGGTGCCAGTCAGCGTCACCGCCATTCCCTATTTTCTGTGGAGCAATCGCGGAGCAGGCGCTATGTCGGTATGGCTGCCGGAGACCAAGGCCTGACGGCGGCCTGCGGCAAAGAAGGGTACTGACATGGAATATCGTTCGTTGGGTCGCTCCGGCCTGAAGGTCTCCGTCGTCACGATGGGGACGATGACATTCGGGCGCGCCAAGGACGGCGTGCTGGGTTCTGTCGATACCGCCGAAGCCAGGCGTCAGATCGACCAGTGCATCGACGCCGGCGTCAATCTCATCGATACCGCCGACGTCTATGCGCGCGGCGCCTCCGAGGAGATCGTCGGCGAGGCGCTCGGCAAGAAGCGCCCGGATGTCCTGATCGCCACCAAGGTTCGTTTCCCCATGGGGCCCGGCCCCAACGATCAGGGCCTCTCGCGCCACTACATCGTCGCCGAGTGCGAGCGCAGCCTGAAGCGCCTCGGCACGGAATGGATCGACCTCTACCAGGTCCACAATTGGGACGGCCAGACGCCGATCGAGGAGACGATGGAGGCGCTCGACCGCCTGATCCAGCAGGGCAAGGTGCGCTACATCGGCTGCTCGAACTATTCCGGCTGGCACATCATGAAGGCGCTCGGCGTGGCGCGCGCCGCCGGGCGTCAGCCCTTCGTCAGCCAGCAGATCCATTACACGTTGCAGGCGCGCGAGGCGGAATACGAACTGGTGCCGATCTCGCTCGACCAGGGGCTCGGCATCCTCGTCTGGAGCCCGATCGCCGGCGGCCTGCTGTCCGGCAAGTTCCGCCGCGACAACAAGACGGGACCGAAGGACTCTCGTCACTTCGACCGCAAATGGCGCGAGCCGCCGATCTACGACGAGGACAAGCTGTTCGACATCATCGATGTCCTCGTCGACGTCGCCAAGGCGCACGATTGTTCGGCGGCGCGCGTGGCGCTGGCCTGGCTGCTCCACCAGCCGGCCGTCACCTCGGTGATCGTCGGCGGGCGCACGCACGAGCAGTTTGCCGACAATCTCGCCTCCGCCGATCTCAAGCTGAGCGAGGAAGACCTCAAGCGGCTCGACGCGGTCTCGCGGCCGAACCTCGCCTACCCTTATTGGCATCAGGGCTGGTTCGCACGCGATCGCCTGGGTCCCGCCGACCTGTCGCTGATTGGGAAATATCTGGACGACGAATAGGCGCGCGCACCACCGTCATTCCCTGCTTTCTGTGAGTGCTGCAGTCGGCGCGCCAACGCGGTCGGTGACACCGTTCAGAGGCGGACGACCTCGCCGATGCGGACCGAGCGGTCGGCGGCCAGAACGATACGCAGGCTCTTGATCGCGTCTTCCATGTGATCGCCGAGGTCGATGTCCTCTTCGATCGCCTTGAGCAGGAAGCGCTGCTCGCGTTCGCAGAGCTCGTCGTGGCCGGGCTCGTCGGCGGTGGTGATGCGCTCGTCCGGCTTGGCCAGCGAGCCGTCGGCGGCCAGCTCGGCTGGATGATAGAGGATCTGATTGGTCTTGGTGTGGGTGTCCATGTCGGCCGATCCGGCACCTTCGGCCACGACGATCGACACCGAGCCCTTCGGCCCGATCACATCCTTTACGAAGAAGGCGGTCTCGCTCATCATCGGGCCCCAGCCAGCCTCGTACCAGCCGACCGAACCGTCGGCGAAGGTCACCTCGAAGTGACCGTAATTGTACATGTCTTTTGGCATGTCCTCGGTCAGCCGTGCGCCGACGGCGTGGACGGTCAGCGGCGCGGCGCGGGTGATCTGGCACCAGACATCGACATAGTGGACGCCGCAATCGACGATCGGCGACAGCGATTGCAGCAGGCGCTTGTGGGTCGCCCACGCGGCACCGCTCGACTGCTGGTTGAGGTTCATGCGGAAGACGTACGGCGCTCCCAGCGTGCGGGCGAGTTCGATGAACTTCATCCAGCTCGGATGGTGGCGCAGGATATAGCCGATCACCAGCTTGCGGCCGGTCTTGCGGGCGACGGCAACCACGCGCTCGGCCTGTTCCACGGTCGCGGCCAGCGGCTTCTCGACGAAGACGTGGGCACCCGCCTGCATCGCCTTGATGGCAAAATCGGCATGGGTGTCCGCCCAAGTGCAGATGGAGACCACGTCCGGCTTGAGCGCTGCCAGTGCCGCGTCATAGTCCGTGAATCGCTTGGCGCTGCCCATCTCGGCCGGCAGCGTCCGGTCCGCGATGTTGCGGTCGCAGATGCCGACGATTTCGAAACCGTCTATGCGCGTATAGGCCATCGCATGGCTCATGCCCATGTTGCCGAGCCCGACGGACAAGACTGTCTTGCGCGCCATTTCCCCCTCCTAGCCCTCAGTGCCGACACCGTTGATCCACGTCTCGGTGACCGTGAGGTCGTCATCGAGCAGGACGAGGTCGGCGCGGTAACCCGGCGCGATGCGGCCAAGCTCGTCACCCAGCCGCAGATATTCGGCCGGCGCGCGCGACGCCATGGTGAGCGCCGCCTCGAGCGGCAGGCCAAGCGCATTGACGCAGTTGCGCACTGCGGTCGCCATGTCGAGATCGGAGCCGGCGATGGTACCGTCGCCGCGCAGCAGCCGGCCGTCGTGGCGGGTGATCACATTGCCGTCGATCAGGAATTCGGTGAGGTCGCTGCCGACCGAGGGCATGGCGTCGGTGACCAGCACCATCCGCTGCCAGCCATGGGCGGCGATGGCGATGCGCAAGCTTGCCGCCGAGACGTGGAACAGGTCGGCGATGATGCCGACGAAGGAATCCGGATCGTCGAGTGCGGCGCCGACCGGCCCCGGCGCGCGACCGGCAAGCGGCGGCATGGCGTTGAAAAGATGGGTGAATCCGCTCAGGCCCGCGACCCTCGCAGCGGCCACCGTCTCGTAGCTGGCGGCGGTGTGGCCAGCCGACACGATGACGCCGGCCGCAACCAGCCGTGCGATCATCTCCGGCGGCACGCGTTCGGGTGCCAGCGTCATCAGCGTGCGGCCAGCCCCAAGCGATGTGACCAGCGCGATGTCCTCTTCCTCGATGTCGCGGAATAGCTTCGGATCGTGGACGCCCTTGCGCGCCGGGCTGAGGAAGGGCCCTTCGATATGGATGCCGAGCGCGCCGGGGACCTGCGCCTGGAGCGCCGCGCGGGCGGCGGCGATGGCCTCGGCCATATGCTCGCGCGTATCTGAGATGAATGTCGGCAGGATGCCGGTGGTGCCGAAGGGGCGGTGGGCGGCCGCGATAGCCGCGATGCCGGACACGGTCCGCTCGTCGTTGAAGAGCACGCCGCCGCCACCATTGACTTGGACATCGACGAAGCCCGGCGCCAGCAGCCCTTCGACGCGGCGCACTGGGACATCCGACCGGCGTTCGCCATCCGGCACGAGCGCCGCGATCTTGCCATCGGCGATGACAACGCTGTGGCCATCGACGATGCGCGTACCGTCGAAGATTCGGGCGCCGGTCAGGGCAATGCTCATCACCGCGTCTCCGTCACCTTCAGCAGATGCGGGGGATGGTCGGGATCGCGCCCGCGGGCGCGGGCAAGCGCCTCGGCGAGGGGATAGAAGCTCTGCACCAGCGCGATTGGCTGGGCAAAGGGATGCAGGCCGTCGGCCGTGGGCAGCCGCACCGCCCTGTCAGCCGCCACCGGGCCGGCGGCAAGCACCGGGACGCCGCGCGCGGTGAGGTTGGCGGCAAGCTCGGAGAGCGAAGCCAATGCCTCGTCGTGCTGACTGAAGAGGACGACGGGGAAATCCCGCCCGGCGAGCGTCCACGGACCATGCATGATCTCGGCGGCGCTCATCGCCTCGGCGTGAAGCCCGCAGGTCTCCTTGAGCTTCAGCGCCGCTTCCTGCGCGGCGGCATAGCCGGCGCCACGGCCGACGATATAGAGGCTCTGCACATCGACAAGCGTGGCGGCCGCCGGCCGCCAATCACGCTTGAGCGCATCGGCCAGATTGTCGGGCAGGCGCTCCACGGCGCGGACAAGCGCCGCATCCTGGCTCCAGGCGGCGAGCAACTGAAGAAGCGCCGCCAGCGAGGCGATGTAGGATTTGGTGGCGGCGACGCTGCGCTCCGGCCCGGCATGGAGCGGCAGGACGACCTCGCAGCAATCGGCCAGCGGCGAGGCTGGATCGTTGGTGATCGCCACGGTCAGCGCGCCGCCTTCGCGCGCCGCCTGTGTCAGCTTGATCAGGTCCGGGCTGCGACCCGATTGCGAGATCGTCAGGAACAGCGCGCCCTCGACCTGCGGCCTGCCGCCATAGATGGAGCCCACCGAGGGGCCGACCGAAGCGACCACGAGGCCCAGGCGAATTTCGAGGAGGTACTTGGCGAACATGGCAGCGCTGTCCGAGCTGCCGCGGGCGCAGGTCACGGCGAAGCGCGGCGGCGCCGCATCGAGTCGCTGCACGAGATCACGGCACACCGCTGCATTCGACGCGATCAGCCGCGCCACCACCTCGGGCGCTGCCTCCGCCTCGCGCAGCATGAGGCTCGAAGCGGATCCGTCATTGTCACGGCCGGTGGAATTCTTGCTCATCGTTCGTTCGACCCGATCGAAAGCTCGGCAACGAAATCGTAGGCGTCACCGCGATAATAGGAGGCGGTGAACTCAACCGCGGTGCCGTCCTCGAGAAACGACCGCCGCTCGATGTAAAGAGCGGCGCTCGCCGGCGGCACGTCGAGCAGCGTTGCCTGTTCGCCGTCAAGCAGCACGGCATGGAGACGTTGCAAGGCCCGGCGCGGTGCGCAGCCACGCTCGGCCAGGGCGGCGTAGAGCGAGTGGCGGACGAGATCGGGGTCGGGCAGGAAGCGTGCCGGCACTGTCGCATGCTCGATCGCCATGGGCACGTCGCCAGCCAGCCGCAGGCGCTTCAGGCGGCTCACCTTTTCGCCGGGCGACAGCCCCAGCGCCATTGACTCCTTCGGCGCCGCCGGGCCGCACGAGCGCTCGATCAGCCGCGCCCCCGGCGTCAACCCGCGGATCATCATGTCGTCGGTGAAGCTCGACAAGCGCGACAGGGCCTGATCGACGTGCATGGTGGGCGCGATGAATGTGCCCGACCCCCAGTGCTGGACGAGGATACCCTTGTCGACCAGACCGGCGATCGCCTTCCTCACGGTGACGCGCGAAATGCCGAACTGATGGGCAAGGTCGCGTTCGCTGGGCAGGGCCTCGCCCGCCCGCAGCTTGCCCGCCCGCACCTGATTCTGGATCAGGCGCTGAAGCTGGAGGTACAGCGGCGTCGGGCTCATCTCGTCGAGCACGGCATCCGCATCGCCTGCAACGGCCGAATCCAACACCGGCGCTAGTCCTCCGCGCGCGTTGCCAGCCGCGCCATGAGAAGGGTGCCGCCGGCTTCCCCGATCAAGAGAGGCTGTGCCATGGGCTCCTCCGGCTTCTTCCCAGTCACGTCATTGTCCAAGCAATAGGATAATGCCACTTCAAAGCCAACCGGAAAAGCTGTCGAGGATAGGCCCAGCCTTTTCGGTGGCATGCTGCGTGAATTTTGCCCAATCCGCAACCATACCGGCCGGAATCGCCGATCACCGCGCGCTCTTGTCGGATGCCGGCATGATATGATACCAATCTAATACGTGTCGCAACGAGGAGGGTCGTTACGCTCGCCGCGATGTCCGCAACCGAAACCATCAGCCAGCACTATCGCGGCCTCGACGCTTGGGACGATGCCGCGATTCTTGCGGCCTTCGTCGACGGGCAGAAGCGCGCGATTGCCGCTGTCGACCGCGCCGGCGAGGCGATCGCGGCAGCCGCGCGGGCGATCGTCACCAGGCTCGGCGAAAACGGCCGGCTGATCTATGTCGGCGCCGGAACCTCGGGGTTGCTTGCCGCACTCGACGGCATGGAGCTGGCGGGCACCTTCAACTGGCCGGAGGAACGCACCATCTTCCTGCTGGCCCAGGGCACGGAACTGAAGCCGGGCATGACCGGCGGTAGCGAGGACGACACGGCCCTGGCAGAGGCCGTGTTCGCCCGTCTTGAGCCGCAGCCCGCCGACGTCGTCATCGCGGTTACCGCCAGCGGCACGACACCCTTCACGCTCGCCGTGGTCGCGGCCGCCCGCAAGGCCGGCGCGCTGACGGTGGGCCTTGCCAACAACCCGCAAGCGCCGCTGTTCGGCCAGGTGGACCAGCCGGTGCTGCTCGAGTCCGGCGCCGAAGTCATCGCCGGCTCGACCCGCATGGGCGCCGGCACCGCCCAGAAGGCGGCCCTGGGTCTGCTGTCCAGCCTGATCATGATCCGCCTCGGCCACGTTCACGACGGCCATATGGTCGACCTCAGGGTCGACAACGCCAAACTGCACAAGCGCGCCGTCACGATGCTAGTTGACATCGCCCACGTCGACGAGCGCGAAGCGTCGAAAGCGCTCGATGCCTGTCACGGCCACATCAAGCAGGCAGCGCTGGTCGCCAAGGGCATTGCGCCCGAGGAGGCGGCGCGGGTGCTGGCCGAGACACGAGGGAATCTGCGCGCCGCGATGGCAAGACTGGGATGAGCCAATTGGGGGCGCGGAGAGACCGGCGGCATGCTGCCGGCAGAACGAAGTCTCAACAGGGAGTGTGACGGATGACAGGACGTGCACTGAACTTCAAGCGGATCGCGGCAACGGCCGCTGCGGCCCTGCTGCTTTCGAGCGGCATCGCATTGGCCGAGACGACACTGACGATCGAAAGCTGGCGCAACGACGACGCCGATCTGTGGAACAACCAGATCATTCCGGCCTTCGAGAAGGATCACCCGGACATCAAGGTGCAGTTCAACGGCTACGTTCCGCAGGAATATGACGCCGCGCTGGGCGCCAAGCTGGAAGCCGGCACCGCCGGCGACCTCATCACCTGCCGGCCGTTCGACAAATCGCTGGCCCTCTTCAAGAAGGGGCAGCTGACGTCGGTCAACGACCTGCCCGGCATGGAGAACTTCTCGGACGTGGCGCGCGTCGCCTGGACGACCGACGACGGCAAGACCACCTTCTGCGTACCGATGGCCTCGGTCATCCACGGCTTCATCTATAATGAAAACATCTTCAACGAACTGAAGCTGACCCCGCCGAAGACCGTCGACGAGTTCTTCAAGGTCCTCGACGCGATCAAGAAGGACGGCACCTACGTGCCGCTCGACATCGGTACTGCCGACCAGTGGGAAGCCGCGACCATGGGCTTCCAGAACATCGGCCCGAACTACTGGAAGGGCGAGGAAGGCCGCAAGGCGCTGATCGCGGGCACGCAGAAGTTCACCGACAAGCCCTACATCGACACCTGGGCCCAGATGGCCAAGTGGTCGCCCTATCTTGCCGATGGCTATCAGGCGCAGAAATATCCCGACAGCCAGAACCTGTTCTCGCTCGGTCGCGCGGCGATCTATCCCGCCGGTTCGTGGGACATCGCGACCTTCGAGAAGCAGGGCGGCGCAGACCTGAAGTTCTCTGCCTTCCCGCCGCCGCTGCCGGTTGCCGGACAGGACTGCTACATCAGCGACCACGTCGACATCGGCATGGGCATCAACGCCGCAACGCCCAACATGGAAGCCGCTAAGACCTTCATGTCATGGGTGGCTTCGCCGGCGTTTGCGAGCATCTATGCCAACGCTCTGCCGGGGTTCTTCCCGCTGTCGTCCGCCAAGGTCGACATCAAGGATCCGGTCGCCAAGACCTTCGTGAGCTGGCGTGACAGCTGCCACTCGACGATCCGCAACTCGTACCAGATTCTTTCGCGCGGCACGCCGAACCTGGAAAACGACCTGTGGAACGTCAGCGCGCAGGTTCTGAACCACACCATGACGCCTGAAGAGGCCGGCAAGAAGGTCCAGGAAGGTCTCGATTCCTGGTACCACCCGATGGCGAAGTAGCGCCATTTGAACTGCCGGGCCGCGCAGCTTGAGCCTGCTCGGCCCGGCTCTTTCTTCTCGGGACGAGAATTGATTCTTCCGGCAAAGGGACCCTACAGTTCCGCCTCAGAGCGCTGCCGCGTCATGAGGGCCGCCGCATGGGCGATGCGGAACAGCGCAGGGGAAAGGGGCAATGGCGGAAACCGGCGGTGAAACCGCTCTGGCACGCATCGACACCAGGGACGCAACGCCCTGGACGACCTATATCGTCGCCTTTCTCGCCCCGGCGGCCATCGTCTACACGATCTTCTCGATCTATCCGCTCATCGATACCATCCGGCTCAGCCTCTATACGGCCGACAGCAGCGGCGCCGTTCACTTCACCGGCTTTGCCAATTTCGTCACGCTCTTGACCGACTCGAACTGGGCCGGACCGTTCTGGAACGCCTTCCGCAACAATCTGGTCTTCTTCGCGATCCACATGGTCGTGCAGAACTCGATCGGCCTGGCGCTCGCCGTTCTCTTGAGCCTGCCGGCGCTGACCGGGCGTGGCGTTTACCGCACGCTGATCTTCCTGCCGACGATGCTGTCCTTCGTCATCATCGGCTTCATCTGGCAGCTCATGCTGTCGCCGATATGGGGCATCGCCAAGGGGGCGCTCAACGTCTTCGGGCTGGGCGGGCTGTTCGCACCGTGGCTGGGGCTCGAAGGCACGGCGCTGGTCACCATCGCCTTCATCTCGGTATGGCAGTTCGTCGGCATCCCGATGATGCTGATCTATGCCGCGCTGCTCAACATCCCCGAGGATCTGGTCGATGCCGCCACCGTCGACGGCGCCAATCAGTGGCACGTCTTCTGGTCGATCAAACTGCCGCTGATCCTGCCCACGCTCGGCGTGATCACCATTCTCACCTTCGTCGGCAATTTTAACGCCTTCGACCTGATCTACACGATCAAGGGGGCGCTCGCCGGGCCGAACTTCGCTTCGGACATTCTCGGCACGTTCTTCTATCGCACCTTTTTCGGCTACCAGCTGCAGCCCGGCAGCCCGACCATGGGCGCGGCGGTGGCGACCATGATGCTGCTGACCATTCTGGTCGGCGTCCTGGCCTTCCTGTTCGGCGTACAGCGCCGCATGCAGCACTACATTTCGTGAGGAGGGGCGACGCATGAACAAGCAACGCGCGTCCCGAGCTGCCGTTCACGCGGCGCTGATCCTCTACACACTGCTGGCGATCGGGCCGGTGCTGCTGATCATCATCAATTCGTTCAAGTCGCGCCGGGCGATCTTCGGCGCGCCGCTGGGGCTGCCCATCGGCAAGTCCTTCTCGCTGGTCGGCTACAATTCGGTCCTCGCCAAGTCGGATTTCGGCCTCTACTTTTTCAACAGCATGACCGTCACGGTGGTGTCGCTGGCGTTGGTGCTGGCCTTCGGCGCCATGTGCGCCTGGGCGCTCACCGAATACCGCTTCCGCGGCAATGCGCTGGTCGGGCTCTACATGGCGATCGGCATCATGGTGCCGATACGGCTGGGCAGCGTTTCGATCCTCAAGATGATGGTGAGCCTCGGCCTGGTGAACACGCTGACCGCGCTCATCCTGGTCTATACGGCCATGGGGTTACCGCTTGCCATCTTCATCCTGGCCGAATTTATCCAGCAGGTGCCGCGAGATCTGCGCGATGCGGCACGCTGTGACGGGGTCAGCGAATACCGCATCTTCTATGCCGTGATCCTGCCGCTGATCCGCCCGGCGCTGGCGACCGTCGCCATATTCACCATGGTGCCGATCTGGAACGACCTGTGGTTCCCGCTGATCCTGGCACCCGGCCGCGAGACCCAGACGGTGACGCTGGGCGTGCAGCAGTTCATCGGCCAATACGTCACCGACTGGAATGCGGTGCTTGCCTCGCTGTCGCTGGCGATCGCGCCGGTCCTTGTCCTCTACCTGTTGTTCTCGCGCTCTCTTGTGCGGGGCCTGACCGCGGGAGCCGTCAAATAATGGCCGATGTATCGCTCAGCCGCGTCAACAAGTCCTTCGGGGCGACCCACGTCCTCCACGACATCAACCTCGACGTGAAGGACGGCGAGTTCGTTGTCTTCGTCGGTCCGTCGGGCTGCGGAAAATCGACGCTTCTGCGCCTGATTGCGGGACTGGAGAAGGTCTCCTCGGGCGAGATTTCAATTGGCGGGCGCAAGGTCAACGACTTGCCGCCGGCCGAGCGCAAGATCGCCATGGTGTTCCAGTCCTACGCGCTCTATCCGCATATGAGCGTCTACAAGAACATGGCCTTCGGTCTGCGCTTCACCAGAGCGGACAAGGCGGAGGTCGACCGGCGCGTGCGCGGCGCGGCGGAGACGCTGCAACTCACGCCCTACCTCAGCCGGCGGCCACGCGACCTTTCTGGCGGCCAGCGCCAGCGCGTCGCCATCGGCCGCGCCATCGTGCGCGAGCCGGCGGTGTTCCTGTTCGACGAACCACTGTCCAACCTCGATGCGGCGCTGCGTATCAACACGCGCATCGAGATCGCCAAGCTGCACCGCTCGCTCAAGGCCACGACCGTCTACGTCACCCACGACCAGGTCGAGGCGATGACGCTGGCCTCGAAGATCGTGGTCATCAACCAGGGGCGGATCGAACAGATCGGGGCGCCGCTCGACGTCTATCACCGGCCGGCGAACCTGTTTGTCGCTGGCTTCATCGGCAGCCCGAAGATGAACTTCGCCACCGGCAGGGTGAGCGGTCGCGACGGCGGCCTGTCGGTCACCCTCGATGTCGGCGGTGACGTCACCGTGCCGTTGGCGGATGCGCCGGCCGCCGTCGGCGACAAGGTCACCGTCGGTGTCAGGCCGGAACACCTGATCGACAGCCAAGGCGACGGCCTCAACCTTTCGGGCGAGGTTGACGCGGTGGAGCATCTCGGCGAATCGAGCCTGATCCATATGCATCTCGACGACGGGACCATCGTGATCGCGCGCACGCCGGGCGACAGCCCGACCATCCCCGGATCACGCATTACGATGTCGGCACCCGCCTCGGCGCTTCACGTCTTCGCCGAATCCGGCACTGCGCTCGGGCGAGGGTAGCAAAGCGGCAGGTGCCAGCTTCGTCCGGCGTCCGCAAATAACGCATATGCGACTTGGGCGGTTGACCGGCAGATGTTCGAGCCCGCGCCGCAACGGCCCGCCGCGCTGCAGCCGCTATCCGCGCCGCGACCGGCAGGCACGATGCGGATCTCAATCAACTTAATCCGTCCCACGGGCGCCGATGCCAAACTGGAAATTCTGTGGAGGAAGCGCACCCCTGAGCATGCCGAGAGCAGCGGAGGCGGACGCCCCTGTCATATCTTCCGGTCCCTGCTGGAATCCAGAAGGCGCAGACAGAGGGCGCGTTCATGGCTTATTCCCCGGCGATAAGCCAGGCGCGCCGGCGACCGTCCTTTTCCTCGACCGCGACCACGCCGCGGGCTGCGAGCCCGTCGACGGAGCGCTTGTCGGCGCGGGCGCCGCTGGTGAAGCCCCACGGGCGCGGTTGAAAGCTGGAGCCCGGCTGCGGGACGATGACCGGGCCAATGAGCCGATCGCCGGCGTGGAGCCGCCGCACGATGAAATCCATATCGGGGACGAGGCGGTATGGTCTCATGCGCAGCCCTCCGCCCGGGTGAAGCAATACTTATTCTTACGCATTCCCTGAGCCCGGCGATATCTCGAATTGAACAGTCCAACCGGCATTGAACGCCGCGTGCGGATCTTGCCCAGGCGAACGTCAACCCATCGTGCGACCGACATTGCAAGCGTCACCGGACCCGCGAGCCCATGTCGCCGGTCGCTTCGGTCGACTCCCCGCCCTCACGAAGAGGACGGTAAACGATCCGGGAATCTTCCAACCGCCGCGGGGCCACCTGCACCCGGCCCGCCGGACCGCGGCTTGCGGTGAAAATCCCGGCAAATTTGCGCCGCGTCGCTTCAAGAATTCGATTGCGTCAATCTCAATTTAACTAAGAAATTTGCTCAATTATTAGCTTTATCTGAGTCTACGTCATGTACTTTGGAGTGACTATTAAGTTTTAAGGTTCAAGAAGATGTGCACAATTGCAAGCTCTCCCGGTATCGGATCGGATCCGGAGAGCACGGGTTTGTGAGAGCGGTCGTGACAATTGCGCGCCACGAGGTGAGGAAGCGAGCAAGCGCCTATGCCGCTTGGATCGAACTCCTCCGAACGGGCCAATCGGTTCCGAACCTTGCGTTCGACGCCGACGATCCGCTTGCCGAAATTGGGAAGGAACTGCAACTCCTCTCCGAAACGCTGAACCGTCGCGAACGTGAGCTTCAGCGGTTGTTCGACCTGGTCGACACGGTTGAACGGGGCGTGCTCGTGGAAGACGTCCTCAACCGGATGTTTGACAATTTCACGGGATTGATCCCCTACGACCGCATGGGCTGTGCGTTCCTGTCGCCGGACGGCGCTCGCGTGACTGCCTATTGGGCACGATCGAACCTGGGCAGGATTCGCATTTCGACCGGGTATACCCAACCGCTTGCCGGAAGCAGCCTGGAGCCGATTCTGACAACGGGCCATCCGCGCATTCTGAACGACCTGGAAGCCTACCTGGAAGCGAAGCCAAGTTCGGCATCGACACGACGAATCGTGCGCGAAGGTGGCCGTTCGAGCCTCACATGCCCGCTGGTCGTCGACCACCGTCCGATCGGGTTTCTCTTCTTCACCAGCGGGCGCAAGAACGCCTATCAAGAGATGCACCAGGGTCTCTTCCGCCAGATCGCAAACCAGCTTTCCGCCGTCATCGACAAAGGTCGTGTCTATCAGCAGATCACTGAGCGTGATCGCCAACTCGTCGACGAAAGGCACATGCTCGAGGAGGCCGCGAACCGCGATGCATTGACCGGCGCCCTGAACCGGGGCGGGATCGTGCGCGTGGCGGAGAGCGCCTTGAAGAGAGCCGCCGAGACTGGCAATCCGGTCGGCCTTGTCATGGTCGACATTGATCATTTCAAACAGATCAATGACAGCCTCGGGCACGGCGCGGGCGACGCAGCCTTGAAGAAATTCTCCGATCGCCTTGCCCAGGCACTCCGCCATGGCGATCAGATCGGTCGCATGGGCGGCGAAGAATTCCTTGTCGTTGCCAGTGTCTCCACGCCTGAATCGCTCAATATGACCATGGAGCGATTGTGCCAGGCAATCTGTGCTTCTCCTTTTGACCTTGGCTCCGAATGGAGGACGATTTCCGCGAGTTTCGGCGGTGTCCTCGCCACCGGCGCGGAGACGTCCGTCGACAAGCTTATTGCAGTCGCGGACGGTGCGCTCTACGAAGCGAAGAATCGTGGCCGCAATCGCGTCGTCGTTGCTCCGTTCCCCTTCGATGACGCGGACATGGATCTTCCCGCATAGCTGGACGATCGATCCATGTGCTGCGGCGGATGTCGACTCCCGGAAGATTCTGGCGTGGGCCGTGCGGTGTGTTGGCGGCGTCGTCCGATTGTGCCCCGCAAACGGCCGGCACAAACGCCATATGAGTATCATTGCCGGTGATCTCGACCGTTACGCTCCGGTGACTGGGTCCGCCGACGATTTGCTCCCGCCTGGTTGATATAAGAAGGCAAGGTGGGCCGTGGGCTCCATGACCGAAAGACCCTTCACCGCGATCTGCCCACGAACGGGCAGTCGAGTGTTTATCGGCGACAGCCTGCTGGGCCTGGCCGCGCCCGTTGGCGTCGTTTGCCCGGTGTGTGACCGTTGGCACGTCTGGAATCCCGCAGCACTCAGTTTGAGCGACGCGGAGGACGCCAGCGGTGGCCGTGCCCCCTGAGAGTCGGACCGAGCGACGACCGAAAGCCGGCGCGTGCCCTTGCTGCCCGTCATCAGCACCGATGCGAGCGGTCTTGCGGATCGAGGAGCGGGCAACTTCGCGGTGATGGCAGCCCGCGACGGGCACGCCGATGAACCAGAAATCGGAGCCGGCGAGCGTGTCGGCCGAGCAGGTCGCGAAGAACATTCGCCGGCCGACGCAGCGGCATCTTTTTGCCGACGACAAGATCCGCATTGTGCTGGAGGGATCGCGCGGCGAGGCCAGGATCACCGCGTTCGGCCGGCGCGAAGTGGGCGTCCAGTACCTCTGTTGTCTCAGACTTGGGGAGTTGCTCGAAGCGGACAAGAAGCGTCTGGCCGCGACTACGACGCCGCCGACAGGCGAACGGTGGCGGAGGGGTTCGGTATGCCGGTTTTGAGCAAGTTCGCGAACTGCTCCGCAGGCACGGGCCGCGAGAAGAGGTAACCTTGCAGAAAATCGACGCCAGATTGCGTGAGGCTCAACGCCTGTGCCTCCGTCTCGACGCCCTCTGCGATCGTCTTGAGCCCGAGCGCGAGGGCCAGATCAATTACCGCCTGGACAATTGCCTCGGACCTCGCGCCGGTGCCCAGGCGGGAGACAAAGCTGCGGTCGATCTTGAGTACGTCGAACGCGAGGTCGTTAAGCAGCGACAGGGATGAATAGCCGGTACCGAAGTCATCAATGTGGACGGCCATTCCGAGCGATTTCATCAACTGGAGATTGCCACGGGTCACGTTCAGGCTGTTGGTGATCGTCGACTCGGTAATCTCTATGTTGATCAGCGAGGTTGGGATACGGAACTTCTCGAGCGTCTTGACCAACTGCGGACCAAACGCCGGATCCCGGCACTGGACGGGAGAGACGTTCATGGAGATTGGAACGACCTTGAGACCTCCGTCGATCCATAACCGCAGACAGCCACACGCTTCCTCCAACAGGTGGTGCGCGAGCTGCGAAATCAGGCCGGAGGTCTCCGCCAATGGAATGAACTCGCTCGGAGGAATGAGTTCTCCCTTCTCGTTCCGCCACCGGGCCAGCCCTTCGGCGGCGACGATGGCGCGGGTATTTGCGTCGACGATTGGCTGGAAATTCAGGAAAAGCCGGCTGTTGGCGATGTCTTCGGGCATACGCAGCCTTAATGCGTGCTCGGCCTTGGCCGCCGCATCCATTGTAGCATCGTAGAAATTGATCGAGCCGCGGCGGACCATCTTTGCCTTGTACAGCGCCACGTCGGCATGGGACACGAACTCGCCGACTTCGACATCGTCGATGGGAAATACCGAGATGCCGATGCTGACGCTCGCCTCGGCGGTCGTATCGTTCAGATCGACAATCGATCTGACTGCGAAGCTTATCTTCTCGGCGATCATTATGGCGGCGCTCGCCGACCCTATATGGGCGGCCAGCACCGCGAACTCGTCCCCGCCGAGGCGGGCAACGGAATCTGTCTCGCGAATTTGTCCTTCGAGTGTCCGCGCGACCTTGGTGAGAAGCATGTCGCCGGTCTCATGGCCATACAGATCGTTGATCTCCTTGAAGTGATCAACGTCGATTATCAGCAGGGCGCAGGCGAACCCCGTGCGGCGGGCGTCGGCCAGCGCACGGCGGAGTTGCTCAAAGAATGCCCGCCGGTTGAGGAGGCCGGTCAACGGATCGGTATTGGCGAGGTGGACCAGCTCGCCCTCGCTCTTCTTGCGCTCTATCGCGTAGCGGATCGAGCGCAGCAGTGGCCGCGGTTGCACCTCGGCCTTCTCAAGGTAGTCGCTGGCGCCGAACTTGAGTGCTTCGGTCGCGGTAGCGAGATCGGAAAGGCCGGTCAACACAATGATTGGCACGTCCGGCTTCGCGACCCGCGCCGCGCGCAGGCCGTCTAGCCCCTTGGCATCGGGCAGGCCGAGATCGAGAAGCACCGCATCGTAACAAATCTGGGAGTCGCCAAGCCGGGACAAGGCTTCGGCGAGTGTCCCGGCCATCTGGAGTTCGCAGCGAATTTGTGCGTCTCTGCCAGCCTCCAGCAAGGCGATTTCCGCCAAGCGACGGTCCCCTGGATTGTCCTCAACCAGAAGGATGGTGAACCGATCGGCAAGTTCGCTCATGGGCGCACCAACGCCGTCAGGCCGCCGCCGGCGGCAGCTTCACAACCTCGAACCAGAAGTCCTCGATGGAGTGCACGATCTTCAGGAACCCCTCGAAATCGATTGGTTTGGAAATGAAGCAGTTGGCGTGGGACTCGTAGGACTTGATAATGTCCGCCTCGGCTTCGGACGATGTGATCACGACAACCGGGATTACGCGCAGGATCGGATCGCCCTTGATCTGCTTGAGGATCGTGCGTCCGTCCACGCCCGGCAGTTTAAGTCGAGGAGGACCACATCGGGCCTTGGTGCGTCGACGTACTCGCCACGATGAAAAAGGAAGTCGAGCGCCTTCCTGCCATCCATAATGGCGTGCAGCTTGTTGGCGACCTTTGCCTCCTTGAGGCCTTCGACCGTCAGTCGCACGTCGGCGGGGTTATCTTCGATCAACAGGATCTCGATCGGCCGGACCCGTCCCTCACTTGTCATTGCTCATCTCCGTGGTTGCTCGCGCCGCCGGCAGAGTGAAGTGGAAGATCGAACCACCGCCGGGTGCCTGGTCGACCCAGATCTTGCCGCCATGGCGCTCGACGATCCGCCGGCACGACGCGAGGCCGATTCCGGTTCCCTGATAGCGCTCCCGGCTGTGCAGGCGCGCGAAGATCTCGAAGACCTTTTCCCGGAACTCCGGTTCGACGCCGATGCCATTGTCGGCAATCGAGAACTCCCAAAAGTCGCCCCGACGTTCGGCCGCCAGGCGGACTTGAGGCGACGCGTCGCCATGATACTTCAGTGCGTTGTCGATGAGATTGATGAACAACCGATCCATCTGGACCGGGTCGGCCTCGATTTCCGGCAGCGGGTCGACCGCGATGTCGGCGCCGGTTGCCACGACCTGATCGTCGAGCGCCTTGATTGCGCCCTTGACGCTGTCGCCCGCGGCCAGGTTTTCCAGGTTCAGTGGCCGGTTGCTGACGCGCGAGTAGCCGAGCAAGTCGTTGATCAAGCGCTTCATGCGCTCGGCGCCATCGACAGCATATCCGATGAACTCGTCAGCCTCGGCGTCGAGTTTGCCATGATAGCGGCGCGTGAGCAGACCGAGATAGCTGTTGACCATGCGTAGCGGCTCCTGCAGGTCGTGGGAGGCGACATAGGCGAATTGCGACAGTTCCTGATTTGAGCGCCGCAGTTCCTCGGCTTTGGCCGCGACTTCTTCTTCGCGCTCCGCGATCCCGGCGGTCATCGTCTTGAAGGCGCGGGCCAGTACGCCGGTTTCGTCGCCACGGCGCGTCGCCGCTTCGATGTTGATGGCGCGGCCGCCGGCTGCGATGGTGGTCGCGGCAACCGTCAGGTCGCGAAGCGGCCGCGTGACGGCGCTCGCCAGCAATACGGCAAAGAAAGCGCCGCCCGCTATCAGGCCGAGAGCGATCAAAATCATAGTCTTGCGCTGGGCCTGGATGCCGCTCAGAAGCACCTGACTGTCGAGCTTGGCAGCAACGACGACATAGCGATCCGGTTGCCGGGGGTCGAGGTAGACCCGTTTCGCGGAGACGAGTTCATCGCCGCCCGCCGCCCGGACCAATCCTGAGAATGCCGGCGCACCGCCATCGAACAAGACGTCGACGCCGACGATATCATCCTGCATCCGGTGGCGGTCGCCGAGATCGAAACCAAAGGTCTTCGACGAGTCGGGGTGCGCGAGATAGTCCCCCGCCTGGTTGGCGACGAGCAAGGTCTCGTCGCCTGCCAGCGTATCCCGGAGAAGGTTGAACCAATACACGGCGTCGACGTTGATGATCACCTCGCCACGCAACGTGCCGGTCTCGTCGAAGACCGGCGTCGCGGTTCGAATCACCGGGCGGTAGGGCACCACGACTTTGCCGAGCTCCTGACTGAGCTCGAATTCGGAGACATACACCTCACCCTTGGCGAGCTTTGCCGTTTCGTCGAAGAACGACTGGCCACCCTTGACCTGCAGCCGGTCCGGCGACGTCTGTCGGATCATGCCGTCGGCGCCGCGATCAACGCGCACAATCTCCCTGCCGCCATGGGCCATGCCGATGTAGCGCAGCCGCACATAGGACGGCCGGCTCTCGAGGAGAGCCTTGAAGATCGCCCCGAGGCGCCGTTCCCACTCGGCTTCGTTGACCCCGTCGGATGGGTCGACACCATTATTGAGCTGGGCACGAACGATGCCCTCCACCGGGAGTGTCCGCGACAAGAACAGCACATCCTGCTGAGCAAAATCGCTCCGGGCGACAAGGCGAAGGACGACGGCATTGACCGACGATGAGAGGCCTTGTTTCTCGCGCTGGATCAATGCATCGACGGCGCCTTGGTACATGAAAAGGGCGATTGCGCCCGCGGTGATCGCTCCGAGCAGGGTCGCCCAGACGGCGATCCGAGCCGCGAGGCCGAAGCGCACCTTTGGCTCAAGCCGGGAACCCACCGCGGCAAGCGCGGAAGAGGGCCGCTTCACATCTGCGGCGACCGAGGCTCCTGATCTTTGCAACGACTCCAATATTGACATGCGGTCTGGCCGGAATTTCAGGTTTGTCGCGGCAAAATTACTGTTCCTTTGATAAGATTCGGTTCCGGATTGTGTCGGTCTCCAGTTAAAGTTCATTAAAAAACGTGAATTGGACTATGAAGCCAAGACAGAAAACTAAAAATCTAATTGTTGACCGAGATAAATTATAGACCATATCGATTTTCAGATATTTATCTGAGCTGGCGCCCGGCCCAGTGACTCGAGGCGACCGGGTCGGTGGGGAATTTGGGTCGGAGGCGCGTCGCCGAGACAGATGCCTCACGACTGATACTTCGCGACTCAGGTCCGCCGTGGTCAGGGGGCCGATGGTTGTAATCTTGCCTCCCGCCCTTGTTCGGCCAGGAACTCCAGACCGATGGTCTGCCCACGCTGCCACCGACGGATGGCGTCATAGATGCGACCGGTGTCGAGGACGGTCAGGGAGAGCATCCGCGGAACGACCGCGTGGTCCTCGACCGTTACCCTTGCGCCGTGGGCTGACAGATCGCGGATGACGCAGTCGATCGTCGAAACGCCGCCGTCGAGAATGATCCTGCCACGAAACAGCACGCGGTCGCGGCGATCGCGGCGCCGGTTCTCGACACGTTCGGCCGGAATTGCATCATCCGTTGCCGCAGTCGCCGCGGGCGCGGCCGAGCCGTTCGCCTCGGGATCGGCGACCGGTGTCGCGGTCTGGCTTGTATCCGCCGGCGCTGGTTGCGCCTGGTGCGGCAAATGATATCCGTTGGCGTTGGTCTTCGCGGTCTGCAGCGCCTGCTTGGCAGAGCTTAGAATCTCGTCGCTGGTGTTGCCGTCGAACGGGAATACGGCGCCACCGATGCTGGCGGACAGTGTCACTCCGACGCTGTCAAACTCGGCGGTGAATGACAATGCCGCGGTGAGCCGGACGCAGGCCTGCTCGACCTTGGCGTAGGACACATCGCGGTCCATGAGATAGAGGAACTCGCCGTGGCTAAACCGACCGAACGTGTCGGAGGCGCGTGCGGCGGACATCAGCTTGTGGGCGAAAGTCTTGAGAACCTGGTCGCCCACCGCCTGGCCGTGGGTATCGCCGATTTCTTCGAAGTTGTTGATACCAATCAACAATACGGCAAACGCCTCGGCGTGCCTCTTGGCACCGACATGCAGCGTCGCGAGCCGCTCCTCAAGGAAGCTGCGGTTGGGGACGCCGGTCAGCCGGTCGTAGTGCGCCAGCATCGACAGGTGCTCGTTCTCGTCGATCAGGATCTGCGTCTTGCGATTGCGCTCCACCGAGCGGCGCACCGCCTGGACCAGTTCGCGGCCAAACTCGTGATCCATGGAAACGAAGTCGCTGAAACCACTTCGGAATGCCTTGAGGATCACACTCTGATTGGCGGCATCGGTCAGCATGATCGTCGCGGAGCGATTTGGCACACGCTGCTCGATCAGCTCGCGAAGCTCAATGCTGTTGCGGCCGCAGGCGGTCTGGCCGACGATGAGACAGTCATACTCCTCGCGTTGCAGCTTTTCGAAGAGCTCGTCTTCCGTTGCCGCGTGTTCGATCAGAGAGATTTCCGCCGCAGCGAGAACATCGACGACCTTCTTGTGGTAGCCCGTGTCCCCAACGACCAGCACGTGCACGGATCTTTCGCTACGGCCGTTTTCGAGCGGCTGGATACGGGCAGTTCCATCCCGCCCGTTTGGCTTCACAATTGTCGCATTCTCGCGGTGTGCTTCTGTCGACATGGCGTGAGCCCTCACTGGTTCCGCGACGCGCCGAAATATGTCGCGAATTCCTCCGGTGGAAGCGGATGGCAAAAATGGAAACCCTGGCCTTCGGTGCAGTTCAATTCGCGCAGAATGTTGAGCTGGCCCTCAGTCTCGATCCCCTCGGCGACCACGGCCAGTTCCAGGCTCTTGCCCATATTGATGATCGCTCCGACCAGCGACCTGTCGCGGGCCTCCTCCGGAAGTCTCTCGACGAATGAGCGATCGATTTTCAGGGTGCTGATGGCGAAACGCTGGAGATAACTCAGGCTCGAAAACCCGGTGCCGAAATCGTCGAGCGCCAGCCTGATGCCCAGATCCGACAGCGCTTTCAGCGTGGTGTTGGTGACTTGCTGGTCCTGGACAAGCGTGCGCTCGGTGAGTTCCAGTTCGAGGATGCCGGGCTCGAGGATACCGTTGGCGAGCAGACCGGTAATTCCGTCCAGATAGGCGGCGTTGCGGAATTCGACCGGAGAAACGTTGACCGCCAAGGTGCCGATCGGCAGCCCGCCGTCCCGCCAGCTCTTTGCCTGTCGGCACGCCTCGTGCAGCACCCACCGTCCGATCGGCACGATCAATCCGGAATCCTCGGCCAGCGGAATGAAATCGTCCGGCGAGACGATGCCGCGCTCGGGATCGCGCCAGCGAAGGAGCGCTTCGGCACCTGTAACCGCGCCCGTCAGCAGGCTCATGCGCGGCTGGTAGTGCAGAAGGAACTCGTCGTTCTCCAGGGCGTTCAGAAGACCACCTTCGGCCGATTGCCGTTCGATCGCCGGGGCCTTCATGCCGGGGTGGAAGCATTTGTACGTGTTGCGACCATTCTCCTTGGCTTCGTAGAGTGCGATGTCGGCATTGTGGACCAGCGTTTCGGCATTGCGGCCATCGGCTGGATAGAGGGCGATACCGATGCTCGCCGTCAGGTGAAGTTCGTGCTCGCCGATGAGATGCGGCTTGGCGACTTCAGCGAGGATCTTGCTCGCATATGTCGTGGCGTCCTCGACGGTGTTCACTTCGGGGAGAAGGATAATGAATTCATCGCCACCCTGCCGGCTGACCGTGTCGGAGCTGCGCCCGGCGGACATGATCCGCTTGGCCAACGACTGGAGCAGGAGGTCGCCCATCGTGTGACCGAGCGAGTCATTGATGTTCTTGAAGTTGTCGCAATCGAGAAACAGAACGGCGATATGCCGCTGGTGGCGCCGCGCCAGGCTGATTGCCTGATTTAGCCGGTCGTCGAACAGGACCCGGTTGGGCAGGTCGGTGAGAAAGTCGTGATGCGCCAGGTGGGATATCTTGAGCGCGGCAGCGCGTGCTTCGCTGACATCCTGGAACACGACAACCGCGCCCGTCACGTCTCCATTGCGCTCGTGAATCGGGGCGATGGTATCCGCAATGGTCAGTTCGCTTCCATTTCGGCGGATCAGGATGGCGTTGCTCTTCAACACCATCGGCTTGTTCTTGATGATGGCAAGCTGCAGCGGATCGCGGATCGGTTCGCGCGTTGAGCCGTCGATAATGCGGAATACATCGTTCGCCAAGCGGCCGACGGCCTCTTTGCTGGGCCATCCGGTGGCCTTCTCGGCGGCGCCGTTAAGGTAGGTTACGTAACCGATGGTGTCGGTGCACAGGACCGCATCACCGATCGACTCCAGGGTCGTTCTGGCCCGCGCGTCCTCGGCAAACTTGGCCGCGTCAGCCGGCTTTCCCGCGATCAGGTTTCGCAGAACCGGTGAAAGCGGCCGGACTTCGAGCAATCCCCCAACAAGCGCGTCGCGCGCTTGTCGCCTTGCGGCTGACCCCGCCACCGCCTGGTCGGTCGTGGCAATGACCATCACAAAGGCGCCGGGCGCGGCTTTTTGAATGGCCTCCAGGGCCTGAGGTCCGCTGCTGCCGGGCAGAAACAGGTCGAGAAGGACGCCCTCGAAATTGCCGCCCTCCAGTGTCTTCAGGGCAGACGAAAGCTTCCTTTCCCAGTGCATCCGGATCGGGCGGCGCTTATCGCGCGGCATGCTGTTCTTGACGCGAAGAAGACAGTCCTCGACACCAACGCGTTCGAAGCGATCAGGACCAACGAACAGAATGTTCCGAGTCCGGCTTGGGCGGAGCTGTGCGATGTCAACCATCCTGATCTCCCCCGAATCGAGGGATATTGTCGGTTGCTACAGGTAGCCACGCCTGAAATCCTGGCGATGTTCAATTTTGCACATATTGCGAGGTTTTTACTTTTCAGGCTAAACAGAATGTTGTACGATATTCACGTCTGTTAACAATTCGACCAATTCTAAGTGCCACTCGAGGCCGAGGCGGACGAGATCGACCAGAAGATCGATGGTTACTAAGCCGGCGTACCTTGACCCGATGACGGTGACTGCCAGCTTTGCCGGTTTCTTTACCGATCCGGAGCTGAATGCGAAAGATGTCGTCTTCCGTCAGGGCGATCCCGCTGACGCGGTTTTCTATCTTGTCAGTGGCGGGGTGCAACTCACCATCGTCTCCGATCAGGGCAAGGAGGGTGTTATCGCGCTCCTGGGGCCCGGCGATTTCTTCGGGGAGGGATGTCTGTCAGGCCAGACGCGTCGGCTGGCTTCTGCGGTTGCTACGACAGCATCGAGCCTTATTCGGATCGAGAAGGTGGCGATGGCCCGGCGGCTTCACGAAGACAAGGACTTCTCCGAGAAGTTCATGGCCTTCTTGATGACCCGCAACATCCAGATCGAAGCGGATCTCGTCGACCAGCTTTTCAATTCGAGCGAAAAACGCCTGGCGCGGGTCCTCCTTCTGCTTGCCAACTTCAGCGATGACGGGCAGTTGCGTCCGATCGTTCCGAAGATCAGCCAGGACGTGCTGGCGGCGCGCATCGGCACGACCCGCTCACGCGTCAACCAATTCATGAACAAGTTCCGGAAGCTCGGCCTGATCGAATACAACGGTGACATCAAGGTGCACGCTGGGCTCCTCAACGTCATCGTTCACGACTAGCGCCGTTTTCGACCAGATAGACCCATTCCGACGCAGCGATCTGGCGACAGGATCACGCTGGTGGGCGCGGGGCGCATGGGCGATAGGTTCGCGCCCGGTGCCGCTTGATCGACCGTTCGTTCTTTCGACCCCGGGCCACGCATAGGCTTCGACCTACGCCGCCGGCTGCACGGTCGCGTCCTTCACCCAGTTCGGCCGGCGCATCGCATGGAGAACAAGCGGCACGCCGCAGAACACCACGGTGCCGACGACCACCAGCGTAACGTAGAGAACGGGCGAGCCCACCGGCAACTGAGCGGGCGGGAAGAAGGCCACCAGGAAACTGAACAGCACCCCGAGCGAAGCCGATGCCGGCGGCCAGCCACATGCCGACCATTCCGCCCGGCACCTTGAATGGCCGCGCGAGTTTCGGCTGGCTGTAGCGCAGGCGAATACCGGCAGCGTACATCAGCATGTAGGCGACCAGATAGAGCGCGACGGTCATCGCCGAAACCAGGAAGAACACGACCGACACGTCCTTGATGACAAAATACAGGCTGGACATGACCGTCACGACCGCGCCCTGCACCATCAGGATATGCGTCGGCATGCCGTTGGCATTCGTCGCATGCAGTACGCGCGGCAAGTTGCCGTCATGCGCGGTGGCGAGCAGCCCTTTGCTCGGGCTGCCGAGCCAGGCAAACACGCCGGCGATCGCACCGATTCCCACCAGCAGCGCCAGGAATTGCGCGAGCCATCCGATGTGCCAGACGTCTGTGATCACCGCGTTGAAGGTGTCGAAGACGCCGGATTGCAGGGAGATCTTGGCGTAGGGCAGGATCGCGGCCACCGGAACGGCGCCGACCGCATAGAGAAGCAGAGACACGATGGCCGCCAGCCCGATCGCCGCCGGAAATCCTGTCTTCGGATTCTTCATGTCGACGACGTGAACCGCCTGCACTTCGACGCCGGCGAACAGCAGCACGATTCCGGCGAGGAACGCCACCGTGCCCAATCCGTTGATCGACGGCCAGAAGCGCGCCTGTCCATTGTCCGACACGGCGGGGTCGGTGAGATGCTGCCATCCGATGGCGTGCCCGGACACGATCCAGTAGCCAAAGAGAAGCAGAAGAACCGCGCCCGGAAGGACCGTCCCGATCAGGAATGTCCAGTTGGCGATCTTGGCGAGCGCCGCGACGCCTTGCAGAACCACGAACGTCGCAAGCCAATAGACGACGATGCAGAACAGCCCGACATAGATGCCGTTCTTGGCCAGATCGGGCAGGCCGATGGTGTAGGCGAGGGCAACGGCGCCGAAGGTCAGGGTGATCGGGTACCAGACGACGTTCTGAATCCACTGCAGCCAGATCGCCAGGAACCCCCAGCGGGTGCCGAAGGCCTTGCCGACCCAGGCGTATATTCCGCCCTTTTTCTCGGCAAACGCACCGCCGAGCTCGGCGGAGACCAGGGATGCCGGGATCAGGTAAAAGACGACGGTGAACGCCAGATAGGCGAACATCGTCATCTCTTCCTTGGCGAGCAGCGGCAGGCCGCGCAAGCTGGTCACGACCGCGGCCGCGGTCATGAGGCCGATCGAGAATACGCCCAGAGTTTTCTGGCTGTCCTTGGCCTGCGCCATGACGCGGCCTCCAATCTTCGTTTTGCACGTGAAGTCGTGAGCAACAACCCGTTCCGTGCAGGTCAGGGAGTTCGCACCGGCAGCTTTTCCTTCGGCAGGGCATGATGGGTGAAGGTCGCTCCCTCGTCTGCCGACGTCGGCCTGGTCGAGGGATGCTTGTGCAGATGATCGATCGCGCGCCGGAAGTCCTCGAGCAGCATGTCGGCCATGTCACGGCTGAAGCCATGCCGGATCAGCAGCCGCATCACCACCACGTCGGTGATATTGGGCGGCATCGTGTATGCCGCGGCCTGCCAGCCGCGCATGCGCAGTCGCTCGGAGAGGTCGAACAGAGTGTAACCCGGCCTGGCGCCGTCCTTGATCACCCACGAGACGGCGGGAATACCCTTGGCGCTGGAGCCATCGAAGAACAGCTCGAACGGACCGAGCTTCCTGATCTCCTGGCCGATATATTGGGCGGTGTCGTAGGCGTTCTGGTGGATGCGCCGATAGCCTTCGCGCCCCAGCCGCAGGAACAGGTAATACTGAGAGACGATCTGGCCGCCGGGACGCGAGAAATTCAACGCGAATGTCGGCATGTTGCCGCCCAGGTAGTTCACGTAGAAGATCAGATCTTCCGGCAGGTCGGCCT
Source organism: uncultured Alphaproteobacteria bacterium (assembly GCA_963762605.1). Taxonomy (GTDB): domain Bacteria; phylum Pseudomonadota; class Alphaproteobacteria; order Rhizobiales; family Kaistiaceae; genus CAVSRC01. Next base: position 32,445 of record CAVXLJ010000019.1, read on the forward strand.
CTTCGCGCCACAACACCCAACCCACACCGAGCGGCGCCAGCCCGAACTTGTGGCCGGAGCTGTTGATCGAGTGCACGCGCGGAATCCGGAAATCCCAAACCAGGTCGGGCTCGACGAAGGGTCCGACAAAGCCACCCGAGGCGGCATCGACGTGGATCGGCACATCCAGCTGCGTCTCACGCGCCAGGCGGTCCAGCGCCTCGGCGATTTCCGCCACCGGCTCGTATTGGCAGGTGAAGGTCACACCGAAGGTCGGCATGACGCCGATGGTGTTCTCATCGACGCGTTTCAGCGCCTCTTCCGGCGTCATGCCCAGGCGGCCATGCTCCAACGGTATCTCGCGCAGCTCGACGTCGAAGTAGCGGGCAAACTTGTGCCAGCACACCTGAACCGGACCGGTGACCAGATTGGGCTTGTCGGTGGGCTTTCCCGCCGCCTTCATTCGATCGCGCCATTTGTGCTTCAGCGCCAGGCCGCCCAGCATCGCGGCCTCGCTCGATCCGGTGGTCGAACAGCCCGTCGCATTGGCCGATTTCGGCGCATTCCACAGATCGGCGAGAATGTGGACGCAGCGCTTTTCGAGTTCCGCCGTGGCCGGGTATTCGTCCTTGTCGATCATGTTCTTGTCGATCGACACGTCCATCAGCTGGTGAATCTCGGCGTCGAGATAGGTCGAACAGAACGTCGCCAGATTTTGCCGCGCGTTGCCGTCGAGGATGAGTTCGTCGCTGACCAGCGCATGCGCGACGTCGGCCCTCAGCTCGCCCGCAGGCATCCGATACTTGGGCACCGACACGTCGGCCGCCACCGTGCCGTAGATGTCCGCGTCGATCTGCTGGCGAATGTCGTTTCTCTTGTGAAGCGCCATGTTCGACTGCCCTTATCCTGATCTCGCCGCGCCATGTGCGCAGCGACGCTCGACGGTCGCCCTACCGCCGAACGTGCGCGTTGTCCAGCTTGCACGTCTGACGATAGCCGCGGGCAATGTGGAGCACGAGCCTCGGAATCTACTCAGGGCCTGGCGCGCGTGCTGATTGATCTGTCGTTGGCGCGGCCGCTGATTTTCGCGCGTTGCGATGCCGCGGCGGTGGCGTCCGCCGCGGCATCGGTCTTCTTGTCACGCCTGCGAGGAGCGGCTGGGCACCGTTGGTTTTGTCGGCGGCGAGCCGTTCTTCAACACGCCAAGATTCGTCGCCTGTCCAGTGATTTGCCCGTCGTCGTGAGGATCATCACCAGCGATGCCAAGGTGCGGCCACGGCGTCGATGAACGGGAGCGTGGATGAAGAAGCTGTTGCCCAACGCCAAGAGCGGAGCAAAAGTGTAGTTCCTTTGGTACGAGGATATCTGAGGATCCGGAAATTTGGCAATGCTGAGGCTGGGGCATTACGCGTGTTGCCGAAATCGACAATCCCGTGAGGACGGGGTCGATCACCGCGGCCCCGGCAGGCCGCCGGGCTCTTGTCGAGTGCCGTCGGGCCGGACGGCATTGCGAGACAGACGATGATTGCGACGCAATACCCGGTTCTAGCCGGTGCATTGGCAGAGCGTTGGAAGAATAAATAAGCAAATGCTGATATGCCACAAATATAGATTTATCTTCATAAAGACCTTGAAGACCGCGGGTACATCAATCGAAGTCGAGTTAAGCCGAAAAATGTCGGATTTTGACGTCGTCACTCCAATTATTCCCCCGGAACCTGAACATGTTCCGCGCAATTATGTCACTGTCGGCCCGAACAACAGGCGCGTACAATTCTTCAACCACATGCCAGCCTTGCTTGTTAGGCAATTGATCGGCAAAGACAAGTTCGATAGGTACTTCAAATTCTGCGTCGAGCGGGAGCCGGTTGATAAATGCATAAGTGACTATTCGATGCGGAAGAACAGTCCAACTCACAATAGAAATCAAATGGAATTGACGTCGGAGAATTATGTAAACGCCGGAAGATTTCCCGTGGATGCAGATAAATACACGGACGAGAGCGGTACCTTGATTGTGGACAAGATCCTAAAATATGAAAATCTGCAAGCAGAGCTATCCGATTTGGTGACATCCTTGGGGCTAGCATTTGAAAGGATCAACAGCCGCGCAAAGTCCGGCTTTCGCACGAATGTGAGCGTCAGCAAGGATCAACGGTTGAAGATTTATGACGCATTCAGCGCCTCTAATCGTTTTACGGGATACAAATTCACACAGTAGCTCAAGGGCGCAACAGCATAGGTCGCAGCCACGTGCGGCAACGAGATGCCGGTGGTCATTTGGAGCAGCTCGAAATGAACTCCGGTTGCTTACGATTTACCGGCTGCGCGGGGCATCAGTCGTCGCATGCGAGCGCGCAGGATTGCCGTGGCTCACAGCTCGCCGCGGATCGCCTTGCGGTAGAGCGCCTCGTAGTCGCGCGTCACCACTGGCCGCGGGTTGCCGCCCGTGGAGGGATCTTTCTCGGCCATCGGCGCGGCCTCGGCGATCATGTCCTCGTCGACGCCGATTTCCTTCAGCGTGTGCGGAATGCCAATCTCGCGGCGAAGCGCCAGCACCCAGTCCATGACCCCGTCGGCGCTCTTCTTGGGGAGATCGAGGTAGCGCGCCAGCGCCGCCAGCCGTTCGCCGACGACTTCAGCGTTGTAGGCGAGCACATAAGGCATGACGACGGCATTGGTGAGGCCGTGATGGGTGCCGCGCAAGCTCGAACTCGGGTGGCTCATGGAGTGCATGGCGCCCAGGCCCTTCTGGAAGGCGACCGCCCCCATGGACGAGGCAGCCAGCATGAAGGCGCGCGCCTCGATGTTCTTGCCGTCGCGCACGGCGACCGGCAGCCATTCCTTGGTGAGCCGCATGCCTTCCAGCGCGATTCCCTCGCCCAGCGGATGGAAGAACGGGCTGCAATAGGCCTCCAGGCAGTGCGACAGCGCATCCATGCCGGTCCATGCCGTGATCTTCGCCGGCAGGCCGAGGGTGAGCTCGGGATCGGCGATGACCACCTTGGCCAGCATCAGCGGGTGGAAGATGATCTTCTTGGTATGGTCACTTGGGTCGGTGACCACGGCCGCGCGGCCAACCTCGGAGCCGGTGCCGGCGGTGGTGGGAACGGCGACGATTGGCGCAATCCCGCCAGCGTTCGCCCGCGTCCACCAGTCTTCGCGATCCTCGAAATCGAAGACCGGGCGCGTCTGGCCCGACATGAAGGCGATCAGCTTGCCGACGTCCATGCCCGAACCGCCGCCGAAAGCGATGACGCCGTCATGGCCGCCGGCCTTGTACGCGGCGATGCCATCCTCGAGGTTCTTCAGCGTCGGATTGCCGTCGACCTTGGAGAAGATCGCAACGGGAACCTTCGCCTTGGCGAGGATGTCGCGGGCCGTGGCCACGATAGGCAGATCGACGAGGCCCGGGTCGGTGACCAGCAAGGGCCTGGAGATGCCGGCGGCAGCGAGCGCCTCCGGCAGTTCCTTGATGCGGCCGGGTCCGAAGCGGACAGCGGTCGGATAGGACCAGTTGGCGCGGAGCGACGGATATTGGTCGATCATGATGACTCCGTAGGAATTGGTTGATGCGCCGGCCGCACGTTCAGGGGAGGGCGCTTGTCGCGGCTAGCCGGTCCGCGTCCTCAGATGGAAGCTCTTCGGCCGGGTCAGGTGCTCGTAGCCGACCTTGGACAGTGTCACACCGCGCCCGGTCTGCTTGACGCCCACCCAGGCCAGCGCCGGATCGAGATAGTCGGCGCGGTTCATGAAGACGGTGCCGGTCTCGATCAGGTCGCCGATGCGCTCGGCCGCGTCGACGTCCTCGGTCCATATCGATGCGGTGAGGCCGAAGGGCGAGTCGTTCATCAGGCGAACGGCCTCATCGTCCGATTTCACCTTCATGACGCCATGCGCCGGGCCGAAGGTCTCCTCGGTCATGATCGACATGGAATGGTCGACGTTCACCAGGAGCTGCGGCGCCAGGTAGGGCGTGCCGGCGGCGGCCTTGGCGAAGCGGCTTTCGTCGATCAGCGGCTTTGCGCCCTGGCGCTTCGCCGCCTCGACCTGGCCGCGCACGAAATCGGCCGCCTTGGTGCGCACGACCGGACCGAGCGTCGTGTCCGGATCGGCGGGCGAGCCCAGCGCATAGCCGTTGATAATGGCGACCGCCGCCTCCAGGAAGGCGTCGTAGACCGCCTCGTGGACGTAGATGCGCTCGGCCGCGCAGCACGACTGGCCGGAATTGAAGAAGCCGGCATCGACAACGTTCTCGGCGGTGAAGGCGATATTGGCGTCCGGCCGCACATAGACCGGGTCCTTGCCGCCGAGTTCGAGACAGGTCGCCGGAAAGTTCGTCGCGCCGGCAACGGCGGCCATGATCAGCCGTCCGCCGGCGGTCGAGCCGGTGAAGCCGACCTGATCGACGAGACCGGAGCGGATCGCCTTGTCCGTGGTCTCGTGGGACATGTGCAGGAACTGGAACACGCCCTCCGGCAGGTTCGCCTTCTTGAAGCAGTCGGCGAAGTGTTCGGCGACAAGAGCGGTCTGGCTCGAATGCTTCATGACCACCGTGTTGCCGGCAAGGATCGCCGGCAGCACCGCATTGAGTGCGGTCATGTAGGGAAAGTTCCACGCCGGCAGATTGAGCACGACGCCCAGCGGTTCGCGGCGGATATAGCGCTTGAAGCCCTCCTTCGGCCCGACGTCGATGTCGGCCAGCATCTCCGGCGCCACGGCAAGCATGTAGCGGGCGCGCTCCTCGAAGCCGCGCATCTCGCCCGGCCCGTAGCGGATGGGCCGGCCCATCTGCCAGGCAAGCAGTTCCGAAACGCGCGGCTTGTCGGCAACCATGGCATCGGTGAAGGCGGTGCCGATCTTGACGCGCTCGGCAACCGGCACGTGACGCCATTGGCGCTGCGCAGCGCGGGCGCGCTCCAGTGTGGCGCGCGCCGTCTTGTCATCGGCCAGCGGCCGCTCGGCATAGACCGAGCCATCGACGGGGGAAATGATCTTGAAGGTGGTGTTCACGGAGGGCACTCAACAGCTGCCGTTTCCTCCGGCCGCGCCGGAGGATCGCGGAAATTCCACTAGTATCTCTCGAACCCGCGCATCAGTTCCCAATCGGTGATGCGCCGGTCGTATTCAAACTGCTCCCACTCGGCGGTGTGCACGTAGTGATCCATGACGTCGTCGCCGAAAGCGGCACGGAGCATCTTGGACTTTGCCATCAGCGCCGTTGCCTCGCGCAGCGTCTTGGGCACCTCGCGCAGCCGCTTGCCGAGATAGGCATCGCCGACATAGGGCGCTTCCAGCTCAAGCTTCTCGTCGATGCCGGCAAGGCCCGCCGCGATCAGGGCGGCGAACGCAAGATACGGGTTAAGATCGGACCCGCCAATGCGGCATTCGATCCTCAGTGATTTGGTGCGTGGCCCGCACAGGCGAAAGCCGGCGGTACGATTGTCCACCGACCAGATCGCCTTGGTCGGCGCGAAGGTGCCCGCCTGAAAGCGCTTGTAGGAATTGACGTAGGGCGCCAGGAACCAGGTGATTTCGCGGGCATAGGCAAGCTGGCCGGCGATGTAGTGGCGCATGAGCTGGGACATGCCGTGCTCGCCCTTCGCATCGGCGAACAGGGGCTTTTTGCCGGCGAGGTCCCACAATGAATTGTGGATGTGCGACGAACTGAGCCGGCAAGATCGTAGCGCCACTTGGCCATGAAGGTGACCGCCTTGCCGTTCAGCAGTGCGATCTCCTTGATGCCGTTCTTCAGGATGACGTGGCGGTCCGCCATCGACAGTGCGTCGGTGTAGCGCACGTTGATCTCTTCCTGGCCCGGCCCCCATTCGCCCTTGGAGTTCTCGACCGGGATGCCGGCGTCGTGCAATCCGTTGCGGATCGCCCGCATCACGCCTTCCTCCTTGGTCGTCTGGAGGATGTGATAGTCCTCGATGTAGCGCCCGGCGGTCTTGAGGTCGTGGTAGCGCTTGTCGGCGGCGCTGTCGTACGTCTCGTCGAAGAGATAGAATTCGAGTTCGGAGGCGAAGAAGGCGCTCATCTTCTCCGCCGCCAGCCGTGCGATCTGCTTCTTCAGGATCGCCCGCGGCGAATGCGGCAAATCCTCGTGGTGGTGATGGTCCAGGATATCGGCGATCACCAGGGCCGTTCCCGGCAGCCAGGGCAGGCGGCGCATCGTCGCCATGTCGGGCTTCATGACGAAATCGCCGTAGCCTTTTTCCCAGTTGGCCGCCGCGTAGCCCGGCACCGGCTCCATGTCGATGTCGTTGGCCAGCAGATAGTCGCAGCCGTGGGTCTCCTCGTGGGCGGTTTCGAGGAAGTAGTCCACCTGCATGCGCTTGCCGATGAGACGGCCCTGCATGTCCGGAAACGCGATGATGACAGTGTCGATCTCGCCCTTGCCGGCCGCGGCCTGGAGTTCACTAAACGTCAGCATGCCCGCCATCTGGCCAAGCTCCCTTGCCAATCCAATGGCCGGCCCGCGCTGGTTGGCGGCGCGGGCCGGCATCTCTTCTATGGGTCGAAGGCGCGACGGCCTACATCGCCCCTTCACGATGCTTCACAGCGAACTCCTCTTCCGGCGAGAAGACCAGCGTCTTCCGGCCGTAGACGGCGAAGTAGACGATGGCGATGATGTACCAGATCCCCACGCCGATGATGCCCGTGCGGTAGAGCGGATCGGTGAGCTGGAAGTAGATGGTCACCACCGCGATGATCGCCGTCAGCGACGCGCCGACGACACCGAACGGGCTCCTGTAGGGCCGCTCGATGTGCGGGAAGCGCCGGCGCAGTTCCAGGAAGGTCAGCGCCTGCAGCAGGTAGGAGAACATGGCGCCAAACACGGCCATGTTGAGCAGGACGCTGCCGATAACCGTCCCGGCCGCTTCTCCGCCCTGCGTGACCCACACCACCAGCATCACGACGAAGCCAACCAACGCCCCGGCGATCAGCGCCGTATTCGGGGTCTTGTGGTCGCCGTGCGTGACCGACAGGAAGTGCGGGAAATAGCCGGCGCGCGACAGCGAGTAGATCTGCCGTCCGAAGGCGAAGATGATGGCATGGAAGCTCGCGACCAGCCCGGCAACGGCGAACAGGGCCAGGATCTTCGCCCAGCCGCTGCCATAGATGAAGGTGAAGCCGTCGAGGATCGGCTGGCCGGACGTGCCGTAGGCGAACGATCCGTCTGGAATGGACGGGTTGATGATCAGGATCAGGAAGCCCAGGCCGATCAGGGTGAACATGCCGAGCATGATGCCTTTCGGCATGTCGCGCTTGGGATCGACCGACTCTTCCGAGGCCAACGGCAGCTGCTCGATCGCCAGGAACAGCCAGACGGCGAAGGGCATTGAGGCAAGAATGCCGTAGCCGCCGAACGGCAGGAACGGTCCATGCCCGTTTGGCAGTGCCACACCTGCGCCGCTGGCATCGACGCCGACGTTCATCGCCCACTTCATGAAATCGAACTCGCCCGAGAAGAGCGCGCTGATGAAGAAGAAGAGGAGGATCGCGATGGCGATCAGCGTGACGATCACGGTGACCGCGAAGGACAGGGCAACGCCACGCACGTTGAGGCCGACGAAGATGACGTAGCCGATGAACCACCACAGCGGCTGCCAGGCATCCGGCGTGCCGGTGATGCCGGTCATGTACGTGCCGATGAAGTAGACGACCACCGCCGGGGTGAGCACGTATTCGATGTTCTCGGCGATGCCGGTGATGAAACCGCCCCACGGCCCGAAGGCCGTGCGCGCGAACGAGTAGGCGCCGCCGGTGTGCGGCAGGGCCGGGCTCATCTCGGCGATCGAGTAGGTCAGGCCGAGATACATGATCGAGATGATGATCGTGCCGATGAACATGCCGCCCCAGCCGCCGACGGCGAAGCCGAGGTTCCACCCCGAGAAGTCGCCTGAGATAACCGCGCCGACGCCGAGTGCCCACAGCGAGAACACGCCGGCGTGGCGTTTCAGGACACGCTTCTCGAAATACTCGACCCCGGGGATGTGGTAGGAGACGCCCCCTTCATGCTTCTTCATTTCAGCCATGTCATACCCCCTGTCTCTATTCTGACTGCCAAAACGCGCTTACCAACGATGTTATCCCCGGCATCTCCATGCATAAGCCGGGCCGCTCACTGTCAGCGGTAAAGCGCTAAGTGTCGCGCCTGCGCTGCACTCTTGCCGGCACGAGCTCCAAAGCTGCTGCGCTGTCGAGCAGCGCGCCGGTGAGCAGTTCAGTCCACGCGGCGACGTCCTTGGCCGCGCGAATGAGATCGTTGCGGATTTCGATCATGACGTGCGGCAGGCCGCGGTCGCGGCCGTGCCGACGGATCGTGTAATCGACGTTGTCCTTGGCCGAGTATGGCTGGTTGTCGCCGACCACCAGGGAGCGGTCGCGGCGCAGCACGGCGAGAAGGGCATCCGCCAGGCGACGTTCATTGGTCGAGATGATCCCGACGTGCCACGGCCGCGCGACCCCGCGATAGACCGGGGTGAAGCTGTGAACCGTCACCAGGGCCGTCGGCCGCCGCTCGCGGCGGCGCCGGTCGAGGAGCCTTTCGAGCGCGGCGTGAAATGGCGCCCAGAACGCTGCGACGCGATTGGCGCGCGCCTCGGCGGTCAGCCCGACATTGCCGGGAATAGCCGTGTCCTCCGAGAACTCGGTTATGGCGTCGGGGAGGTCCGGGGAGCGGTTGCAGTCGATCGCAAGACGCGAGAAACGCTGCTTCAGGAGATCACCGCCGAGCCCGGCGGCGATCCCGTCGGCAACTTCGGCCGCTCCCGGGTCCCATGCGATGTGACGTTCGAGATCGGTTTGCGAAAGACCCAGGCTGCCGAGCGCACGCGGCAGGCGATTGGACGCATGCTCGCAAGCGACGACAAAGGGACCGTCGCCTTCGCGCGTCTCCACTACCGGCCCTTCGTCGGGACCGATCAGCGCGTTCATCCACACCCCCTTCGCCCCGGCAAAAAAAGTCGCGCGGCAGCGGCGCCTGAAATATACGTTACAATAATTCCAATCATCATCAACCTGAAACAACAGCGTCGGGCTGGGCAAAATGGCAAAACGGCAGGAATCAGCCACAGCGGGGCGCGCACAAGTCTCCATATCCGAACGAATCCGCCGCGATCTCGGGGCCTTCACGCCAAACGAACGCCGCGCGGCGCACCGGTTGTTGGCCGACTTTCCGATGGCGGGGCTGGACACCCTGGCAGGATTTGGCAAGGCCGCGGGCGTCAGCGCTCCGACTGTGCTGCGCATGGTGACCAAGCTCGGCTATTCGAGTTACGGCGGTTTCCAGAAGGCCCTGCGTGCCGAGCTCGCCCAACGACTCGCTACGCCGCTGATGAAGGGCGGTGATACCGCGCTCGGCAACGACCGGCTCGGCCGTTTCGCCGAAGTGGCCATCGCCAACATCCGCGAGACGGCCGCCAATGTGGCCCGCGACGAGTTCGAGGCGGTGGTCCGTTTGCTCGCCGATACCAACCGCCATGCTTATATTCTGGGCGGACGCTTCACCAATTCACTGGCAGGCTACTTCGGCGCTCATCTGCGCGTCTTGCGGCCAAACGTGCGCCATATCACCGGCGGACGGGCGAGTTGGTTCGATCAACTGCTCGATGTCGGCAAACGCGACACGGTCGTGCTCTTCGACATCCGCCGCTATTCGACCGACCTGGCTGCTTTCGCCGAAAGCGCCGTCGGACGCGGCGCCACGATTGTGCTGATCACGGACCAATGGATGTCGCCGATCTCGCGGCTGGCGGCGCATGTCCTTCCCGCGCGCGTCGCGGTGCCTTCGATCTGGGATTCCTCCGGCGGGCTGCTCTTGATCACCGAGGCGATCCTGGCGGCATTGGCCCGCGAACTCGGGCCGAAGGCCCGTGACCGCCTGTCGACGATCGAGAAACTGCGCCACGACTAGCATCTTGCGACCTTGGCCATTCGCTCCGCGCCGGGCCCGGCGCTGGACACCCAAGCCGGTCGGCAAACCGAATTGGCGCTATTTGGGCGAAAAAGGCTCTAGTACAGTATTGGTAGTGGCCAAACCGATGTTCGCGGACAATGCGTCTCCTCATCGTTGAAGACAACACCACCCTGGCCGACTGGCTCGCCAAGCTTCTGCGCGGCGTCAAGTACGTCGTGGATTGCGTTCACGACGGCGAGGCGGCGGTGTTTGGCACGGACCTCGACAATTACGATCTTCTGATCGTCGACCTGGCGCTGCCGCGAATGAGCGGCATCGACGTCGTCCGCCATGTGCGCGCCAAGGGCCTTTCGGTGCCCATCCTGATCCTGACAGCCAAGGACGCATTGCAGAGCCGCGTCGAGGGCCTCGATGCCGGCGCGGATGATTACCTGACCAAGCCATTCGAGGTGGAGGAGCTGGATGCGCGCCTGCGCGCACTGCTGCGCCGCTCGAACACGACATTGAAATCGGACCTGCGCTTTGGTGCCCTGTCCTTCGATCAGAATACCCGCCTGTTCGCGATCAACGGGGCCAGCCTTCATCTCTCCCCGCGCGAACACGCGTTGCTCGAAACGCTGCTGCGGCGGGCGGGCAGCACGGTCAGCAAGGAGATGTTGCTCGAGAGCAGCTACGGCTTCGGCGACGACGTCAACCTCAGCGCCATCGAGGTGCATATCCACAGGCTGCGCAAGAAGCTCGAAAATTCCGGCGTCTCGATCGCCACGTTGCGCGGGCTGGGCTACCTCTTGAGGCTCGATCCGTCTTGAACGCGCCCGCTCGCGGCCGCGGCAGCCTGCGCCTCAATCTGATGGCGTGGCTGGTGGTGCCGGTCGTCGCCATCCTGGCGGTGAGCGTGTGGCTCTCCTATGGCAGTGCATTCAGGCAGGCCACGCTGGTGATGGATCGCAACCTGACCGCGTCGGCGCGCATCATCGCCGAGCGGCTGCAATATGGTGACGGTCAAATCAGCGTCGTCATCCCGCCCGCCGCGCTCGAGCTGTTCGCATCCGACAGCCACGACGAGGTGGCCTATGCGGTGCTCGGACCGACGCACGACCTGATCGCCGGCTTCCCCGGCTTGACGGCTCCCAAGACGCTGCCTCCGGAATTCGAATCGCACTTCTTCGAGACCATGTTCCGCACCGAAGCCATGCGCGCCGTGATCCTGCGCCAGCCGGTGGTGACACCGGCCGGGACGGTCACGGTTGCGGTCATGGTCGGTGAAACGCAGAAGGCGCGAAGCGAGTTGTTCCGGACCTTGTGGCTCCGCGGCTTTGCCGAACAGGCAGCCCTGGTGCTTGCCGCGGCATTGTCGATCTGGATCGGGATCAATCGCGAGCTTCAGCCGTTGCTGCGTTTGCGCCAGGCGGTCCTCGCGCGGCCGGCCGACCGCTTCGAGCCTTTCAACGCTCAATCGGTGCAATCGGAGATCCGGCCGCTTGTCGATGCCCTCAACCGGCACATGGAACGGCTGAGCCAACACCTTGAGCAGCAAAAGAAATTCCTCGAACACGCGGCGCACCAGCTGCGCACGCCGCTGACCATCATGAAGACGCAGATCGGGGTCGCCCGGCGCACGCAAGACAAGGCCGAAGGCAGCGCGGCGCTGGCTGGGGTCGACGAGAACCTGACCGCCATGTCGCGTCTGACCAACCAGCTTCTCACCCTCGGCCGCGTCGATCACGATCGCGCGGCGTTGCCGAGCGAACTCGTCGACCTTGCCGCGGTCGCCCGCGATGCAGTCACCGATGCCGCGCCGCGGGCGCTGGATCATGCCGTCGAGCTGGTCCTGCAGATCGGGGCGCCTTGCCCGGTCATGGCAAGCGCCGTGCTGGCACGGGAGATGGTCAACAACCTGATCGACAATGCCATCCAATACGCCGGTGCCGGCACCACGGCGACGGTCTCCGTCCGCAAAGAGCCCGACGCTGCTGTCCTGGCCGTGGAAGACACCGGTGCCGGCGTGACGGAAGAAGAACTGCCGGCGCTTTTCGAGCGCTTCCGGCGCGGCCGCGGCGCGCGCGAGGGCGGCAGCGGCCTCGGACTTTCGATTGTCGCCGAAATCGCCCAGATGTTCGGCGGCTCGGCCGAACTGGCCGCGCCCGCCGGCGGCAAAGGCTTCTGCGTGGTGGTCAGGTTGCCGCTCGCCGCGCCTCGCAACCAGCAACCAGACCCGATCAGGCAGGCTTGAGGACCTATTGGTTGGCGTTCGCCGCGTCGACGAACGCGGTCGTGTAGGTGCCGGCGAGATCGATCGGCTTGTCGTGGACACGCGATTCGATCGCCGAGAGCACCGCCAGCACATTTTCCGGTCCGCCCTCGGGCATGCGGCCGTCGGCGGTGAACATCGCCTTGCCGCGCGCCAACGCCGCCACATACATGGCCTTGTCGCCGACGTAGAAATCTGCCGGCATCAACGCCGCAATCTCTTCCGCCGTATGCGTATGGATGAAACGCATCGTCTTGACGAAGGCGTTGGCCAGTTTCTGCACGGTCGCCTTGTGGGTGTCGACCCATGCCGTCTCCATGTAAAGGCAGGCAGCCGGGTAGATGCCGCCGAGGGCGGCGGTCGTGCCGGCGTCGTCGCGCATGTCGACCAGCACCCTCGCCAGCCCGGACTTCAGCAACCGCGAGACCGTCGGCTCGGTGGTCATGGCCGCCTGGACCTGATCATGCTGCATGGCCGCGATCAGCGTGTCGCCTGCCCCGACCGGAACCGGCGTCACCTCGCTGAATTTGACCCCCGCCCTGAGCAGCAGGTACTGGGTCAGGAAGTCGGTTGACGAGCCGAGGCCTGTCACTCCGATGCGCTTGCCCTTGAAATCGGCGACCGAGCGGATTTCCGGGTGCGCGTTCGAAACAAGCTCGACCTCGCCGGGAACCCGGCTCAGTTGAACCACCGACTCGGTGTACTTGCCGAGCGCCTGGAGATCGATGTTGTGGTCGTAGAAGCCGATCACGCCCTGGACGGCGCCGGCCAGCATTTCGTCGGCCGCTTCGACGCCTGCCGGTTCGCTGAGCAGAGAAACGTTCAGCCCTTCGGCGTCGAAATAACCCAGCTTCTCGGCAAGCACGGCCGGAAGGTAGATCTGCTTCTCGATGCCGCCGATCATGATCGAGACGTCCTCGGCATGGGCGGAGGCAAGCGCTAGCGCGCCAACAATGGCTGCAACCGCGGGCGTTGCGAAACGCAATGCCATGCAGACGTCCCCCATTCCTCCCCCGCCGCGTCGATGCCGGCGGACGTTTCTCCCCTTCTCCGCCCGGAACCTTCGGACGCGGGGGGAATTCGGCAGGCTTCGTGTACCCGGCGAGCCTTGCTGCCAAATCATACAGAAGTGCGTGCGCTCTGGCGACGCCATCCCACCGGCCGCCAAAACAGGAAAAGGCGGCCCTTGCCTGGGCCGCCTCTTCTCATTCTCATGCCGGCGTGGCGCGATTGCCCGCTGACGGGCCGGTCGCGCCGGCCGACTGCCGCTACATGATGCCTTCCACCTTCTTGGCCTTGATCACGTACTCGTTGGTGTAGGTCTTCGCGAGGTCGACCTTGCCGGTGATCTTGCCGGCCGCCTTCTGGATGTCATAGACGGTCTGCGGGCCGCTCTTCGGCATGATGCCGAGGCCATCCAGGTTGAACTGGCCCCAGTCCGCCTTCAACGCGGCGACATATTCCGCCTTCGAGGTCAGCGGGTTGCTGACGAAATCCTTCGGCAGCTTGTCGGCGACAGCGGCGGCATCGTGCTTCTTCATCCACTCCAGCGTGGCGACCAGCGCGTCGACCACGCCCTGGGCCACCTTCTGGTGCGTCTTCAGCCACTCGGCCCGGACCAGAACGCCCGCCGCCGGATAGTCGCCGCCGAGCCACTTCTGCACGCCGGCGCCCGTCGAAAGGTCGATGGCCGAATAGCCGACGCCGAGCTTCTCGATCGCGTTCACGGTCGGCTGGCTGGTGATGCCGCAGATCGCCTTGCCGTATTTCAGCGCGGAGATCATGGTCTGGCCGGCGCCGGCCGCGATCTTGCTGTAGTCCTTGGAGGTCATGCCGGCACGGGTCGAGACATAGCTCACCAGGTCATCGGTGCCGGAGCCGATGTCGGTCACGCCGACCGACTTGCCCTTCCAGTCAGTGGGCGATTTCACGTTCGAGCCCTTGGCGCACATGATCCGCTCGCCGGGCGCGACCGCCAACTGGATCAGGTTGATGACGTCCTTGCCCTTCTGCTGAAAGTCGATGGTATGGACGTACCAGGCGCCGGCCCCATCGACCTGGCCCGAGACCATCGCATCTTCGGCACCAACGCCGCCGGCCTGTTCCGTGCTCAGCTCGATGTTGACGCCGTACTTCTTGAAGAAGCCGAGGCTGTGGGCAAGCTGGTATTCCAGGTAGATCTGCTTGTCGATGCCGCCGACCATCAACTTGAATGTCGGCATGTCGGCCGCCACGGCCGCTCCCGAGAGACACGCGCCCATGGCCACAACGGCCGCTGCGCCGGCGAGCCTGTACGTCAGCTTTCTCATGCTCATCGCTCCTTCCCTTCGCTTTTTCGAGGCCCGAATTCGCGCCTCTCCTTGATGCCGCCCGATTGTTCCGCGGTCAGATGCCCGCGATATCCTTCTGAGAGGTCGATGCCGGCTGCCAGGCGAGCAGCCGTTTCTCGATCATGGCCATCAATGCTTCGGCGCTCAGCGCCAGAACGCCGATCACCAGCATGGCGCCGAAGACGCCGTTGGCGTCGAAGGTGTTCTGCGCCGTCGCAATCACCAGGCCCAGGCCGCGCTGGGCACCGAGGAACTCGCCGACGATCGCGCCGATGATCGAGAAGCCGAGGGCAACGTGCAGGCTGGCGATGATCCAGGTCAGCGCCGAGGGATAGACGACGTGCTGAACCACCTGCCAGCGCGAGGCGCCGAGGATGCGGGCATTGGCGACGAGATTGCGGTCGACGCTGCGCACGCCCTGAAAGGCGTTGAAGAACACCACGAAGAACACCAGCACCGCGGCGAGCAACACCTTGGAAGACAGGCCGAGGCCCAGCCAGATGGTGAAGATCGAACCGAGCACGATGCGCGGCAGCGCATTGACGACCTTGATGTAAGGCCCAAAGACATCGGCGAGGTAGCGGACTTCACCGAGCAGCACACCGAAGAAGATGCCGCTGCCGACGCCGACGATGAATCCGAGCAGGGACTCCTCGAGCGTCACCCCGATCTGCAGCCAGAGCGAACCGTAGGCGGTGCCGTTCACCGCCCAATCCGCCAGGCGCAGGACGATGCCCAGCGGCGAGCCGAAGAAGAAGGGGTCGATGAACTTCAGGTCGCTGGCCAGCTCCCAGCCGCCGACGACGATGAGGAAGGCGGCCAGCTGCCCGATCAGGACGGACTGCCTGCGGCGACGGGCACGAAGACGCGCGCTGGCGGCGATCGTCTCTTCGTCGGCGGCGGGGGCCGGGGCCGGCCCGGCCGTCACGGCTTCAGCCATCATGCCGCTGCTCCCCCTGCGCGCGCTGCCACCGCCGTTCGCGAATAGGCCTGCTGGACCTCGTCGCGCAGCGTCTCCCAGATCTGATGGTGCAATTCGAGGAAACGCGGAGAGAAGCGGATCTCCTGGACGGCGCCGCGGGGCCGCGGAAGGTCGATGTCGTAGACGGCCTTCACCGTGCCCGGCCCGGCCGTCATCACGACCACCTTGTCGGCCAATGCGATCGCTTCTTCGAGATCGTGGGTGACGAACATCACCGACGGCTCGCTCTGCTCCCACAGCGCCAGCAGTTCGTTGGACATGATCGCCCGTGTCTGCACGTCGAGCGCCGAGAAAGGCTCGTCCATCAGCAGGATCGCCGGATCGTTGATGAGCGCCGCCGCCAGGCTGACGCGCTTGCGCATGCCGCCGGAAAGCTGGTGGGGATAGTGGTCCTCGAAGCCGGCGAGCCCGACGGTCTTCAGCCACGCCTTCGCCTTGGCCATCGCCTCCTTCTTGGCGACGCCGCGAAACATCGGGCCTAGCGCCACGTTGGCGGCCACCGGTTTCCATGGCAGCAGCGCGTCGGTCTGGAAGACGAAGCTCGCACCCTTGGTGATGCCGTCGACCGCCTTGCCGTTGACGTGCACCGTGCCGGCGCTCGGCATGTCCAGCCCCGCCGCCAAGGTCAAAGACGTCGACTTGCCGCAGCCTGTCGGCCCGACGATGGCGCAGAATTGACCGGGCGCGACCGTCAAATTCACGTCGCGAATGGCCGTCATCACCGAGCCGGACGGTGTGACGAAGCGCTTGGTGACGTTGGTCAGCTCAATGCCGCCGAGCCCGTTTGCCGGCGGCATCAGGCATCTCCTCCGGTCGGCCCCGAGAAGCACCGCACCAGCCCGGAAACAGGGGAGAGTGTCACGGCCTGGGCAAGGCTTGCCCGCAGCCGCCCTCGACAAGATGTCATTCAGGCGTTCCTCTTCCTCGTTCGCGACGTCCATCGAGGTCTTCTGCCTCTTGGGTCACAGGACGACGCAGCGCAAAGCTAGCCGTCGAATCTTTCAACTGGCTTTCAGTGCGACGGGACGTCTTGTCGGTGGGCTCTTGCTGATATTCTTGTCCACACGCTCGGTGAATGAAGCCACCGAAAGCCGACAAGCCAGCTCGCCCGCGCCTTCCGCGAGCGACAGCCTGGTGGCGGCCGTGCCGCCGGGACGTCGGCCAGGCTACCGGGCTGTGCGCCGCAGGAGCGCCAGCAGGCCCGCAAGGATCTGCTTGGGAGCCGGTGGGCAGCCGGCGATGTGGAGATCGACGGGGACGACGACCGAGACTCCCCCGCTGACGGCGTAGCTGCCGGCGAAACAGCCGCCGTCCCGAGCGCAATCGCCCACGGCCACGACCCATTTCGGATCGGGCGTCGCGGCGTAGGTGCGCTCGAGCGCCTCGTGCATGTTCTTCGTCACCGGGCCGGTCACCAGCAGCACGTCGGCATGGCGCGGCGAGGCAACGAAATGTAGTCCGAAGCGTTCGAGATCGTAGAAGGCATTGTTGAGCGCATGGATCTCGAGTTCGCAGCCATTGCATGAACCGGCGTCGACCTGGCGGATGGCCAGGCTGCGGCCAAGGCGGCGCCGCGCGGCCGCATCGACCTGGCGCGCAAGCTCCGCCACGTCGTCGTCCGCCACCGGCGGTGGCTCGGTGAGGGGGGCATGAGTCAGACCCTGGAAGAGGAGCTTGCGCATGGCGGTCAGGCTCTAGAGGTCGTGTCCGGAATAGGAGCAGTTGAACGATTTGTTGCAGATCGGGAAGTCGGCGACGATGTTGCCTTCAATGGCGGCCTCCAGCAGCGGCCACTGGAACCATGACGGGTCGCGCAGGTGGCAACCCGCGACGCGGCCATCGATATCGAGGCGCACCCACGCGAAGATGTCGCCGCGGAACCCTTCGACGAGCGCGGCGCCTTCGCCGTCCCGCGCCGGAACATCGACGCGAAGCGGACCCTCCGGCGGGTCGGCCAGCACGTCGAGCAATGCCAGGCTCTGCTCGACCTCGCGGATACGGATCCAGACCCGCGCGTTGACGTCGCCATCGGCGATCACCGGCACGTCGAATGCGAGCGCGTCGTATGGTGCATATGGCAGGGCCTTGCGAGCGTCGAAGGAGCGCCCGGAAGCGCGGCCGACATAGCCCGCCCGCACCGAACTGGCGCGCCAGTGCCGGGTAGCAGGAAACCGGTCCCCACCGTGCGATCCTGAAGCGAGGCCGTTTTGTCGTAGAGCTCGACCAGCCGCGGGAAGCTCCGCCGGATCTCACCGGTGAGAGCGACGAGCGCCTCGCGATCGGCGAAGTCGACGGCGACGCCGCCGGGCACGATGCGGTCCTTCATCATGCGGTGGCCGAATGCGGTTTCGGCGAAGCGCAATACGCGCTCGCGCAGCACGGCACAGTGTGCCAGCATCAGGGTGAACGCGGCGTCGTTGCAGATCGCGCCGATATCGCCCAGGTGATTGGCGATGCGTTCGAGCTCGGCCATCATCGCCCTGAGCCACACGGCCCGGCGTGGTGGTTCGATGTCCGTGGCCGCCTCGACCGCACGGGCGAAGGCCAGCGCATAGGCCACGGTGCTGTCGCCAGAGACACGGCCCGCCAGCCGCGCCGCCTCGCCAAGATCGGCGCCGCGCATCAGCCCTTCGATCCCCTTGTGGACGTATCCGAGGCGCTCTTCCAGGCGGACGACGGTTTCGCCGCTCGCGGTGAAGCGGAAATGGCCGGGCTCAATGATTCCGGCATGCACCGGTCCCACCGGGATCTGATGGAGGCTCTCGCCCTCGACGGGCAGGAAGGCATAGGCCGATGCCGGAACAGGTGCCTGCGCGGTCGCGTCGGGCTGCGCCGCCAGGGGGCGGCGGACGCCCCAGCGACCGTGGTCCAGCCACGAGCGCGTGTCGGCGAGCCCTTCCGGCGTCAGGCCGTAGAGGTCAGCCATCGCCCGCTCCAGACGGATGGCAGGCGGGTGACTGGCGCCGACGCTGGGATATTGCCCGTCGGGCGCGGCGAGGCTGACCACCGCCAGGCCGCCGGCGTTGCCGACTGCCATGTGCACCGTGTCGGTCTCGCCCCATTCGCTGACCAGCGTCAGTTCGCCCGAGACGAGCGTCTTGATCACGTCGCGCCAGCCGTCGGCATCGACCACGACCCGCGGCCACGGCCGATGGCCGGTAACCGGTGTTCCACGGGCGATGAGAGCGTCGCGTACCGTCATCCGAGCATCCGCGCAATGTGCTGGAACCAGGTGACCAGCATCGGCGGCATGTAGAAGCCGGCGACGAGCACCAGGGCGAAATGGACGAACATCGGTACGTAGGATGCCTTCACCGGCGCCGTGCTGCCCGATGGCTCGCCGAAGACCAGCCCCTGCATGCGCAGCATGAGGGCAGCGAAGGCGACGAGCAGGCCGCCGACGAAGATGAGGGCCAGCAGCGGTGCCCGGGCGAAAGTCGAGGAGACGACCAGGAACTCGCTCATGAAGACGCCGAGCGGTGGCAGCCCGGCAATGGCAACGACACCCAGCACCAGCGTCCAGCCGAGCACCGGATGGCTGGCGGTCAGCCCCTTGATGTCGGCGATCTTCTGCGTGCCCTTGACCTGCGCCACATGGCCGACGGCGAAGAAGATGCCCGACTTGGTCAGCGAGTGCATGACCATGTGGTAAAGCCCGGCGAAATTGGCCAGCGGCCCGCCCATCCCGAAGGCAAAGGCGATGATGCCCATGTGCTCGATCGACGAATAGGCGAAGAAGCGTTTGATGTCGCGCCGCCGGTAGAGCATGAAGGCGGCAAAGACCAGCGATCCCAGTCCCATCACCACCAGCAGCGGCCCCGGCGCCAGCGCCCCGCTATTGGCCGCCAGCAGCAGCTTGAAGCGCAGCACTGCGTAAAGCGCCACGTTGAGCAGCAGGCCGGAGAGCACCGCCGAGATCGGCGTCGGGCCTTCGGCATGGGCGTCGGGCAGCCAGGCATGCAGCGGCGCCAGGCCCACCTTGGTGCCGTAACCGAGCAGCAGAAAGACGAAGGCGAGGTTGAGCAGTGCCGGGTCGAACTGGCTGGCCTTCTGGACGAGCACCGTCCACACCATGGCGTCGGGCCCTTCGCCGATCACCGGCCGCGCCGCCATGTAGACGAGGATGGTGCCGAACAGCGCCAGGGCGATGCCGACGCTGCCGAGAATGAAATACTTCCACGCCGCTTCCAGCGCCTCATGGCTGCGATAGATGCCGACCATCAGCACCGTGGTCAGCGTCGCCAGCTCGATGGCCACCCACATCACGCCGATATTGTTGGCGATGAGCGCCAGGTTCATGCCGAACATCAGCAGCTGATACATGGCGTGGTAGAAGCGCAGATAGGCGGGCGTCAGCCGGCCGTTGTCCAGCTCGTGGCCGATATAGCTGGCGCTGAACACGCTGGTGGTGAAGGCGACGAAGGTGTTCAGCACCACGAAGACGATGTTGAGGTCGTCGATCAGCAGATAGCGGCCGGGCTCGGGGCGCGGCACGACGAACAGCAGCAGCGCCGCGATCAGCGTGGCAAGTGCCGCCGCCACATTGAGCCGCGCCGTCAGCCGATAGCCGGGCAGCACCGCCAGCAGGCCGGCGGCGACCAGCGGAATGGCGAGGATGGCGATCTCGATCGCGAACCCGCTCACGGCCGGTCTCCCCGGAAACGGTCGAGCACATGCACGTCCACCGTGTCGAAACGCTCGCGGATGCGGAACAGGAAGATGCCGATGACGATGAAGGCGATGAGGATCGAGAAGGCGACGCTGATTTCGACGACCAGCGGCATGCCCCTGGCGCCCGTTGCGGCGAGCACCAGCCCGTTCTCCAGCGACATGAATCCGATCACCTGAGAAACGGCATTGCGCCGCGTGACCATGATCAGCAGGCCGAGCAGAACCACCGAAAGGGCGAAGGCCATGTCCTCACGCGCCAGCGGGCCTGCCGTCGCCGTCACCCGCAGCATCACCACCATCGACAGCGCCACCAGCGCCATGCCGGCGAGCATCGTCAGCGCGACGCCGCCGACCGCCTCGATCTGGCGATGGATGCCGAAGCGCGCGACGATGCGATGCAGAGCGGTCGGGATGACGATCGCCTTGAAAGCAAGCGCGATCGCGGCCGTGACGAAAAGGTGCGGCGCGTGTTGCACCAGCGCCTGCCAGGCTACCGACAGGGCCAGCACCACGGCATGCACGGCATAAACGTTGATCAGCGCATACATGCGGTCCTGGTAGAGCAATACGAAGCTGACCAGCACCAGGCCGCCAGCGAGCAGATGGGCAATGTCGAAATCGATGCCGGTGCCGGTGCCGATCATTGCAGCGTCCGCGTCACGAAGAGGAGGAGGGTGCCGAGCAGGCCGAGCATCAGCCCGGCACCCATGAATTCGGGCACGCGGAAGACGCGCATCTTGGCCACGGTGGTCTCGAAGACGGCGAGCAGCACACCGCCGACCGCCAGCTTGCCGACATAGACGGCAAAACCGAGCGCGAAGGCCGCCGGCGCCGCGCCCGGCGGTGCGATCCCCCACGGCACGAAAACGCAGGCAATCAGCGAGACATAGAGCAATAACTTCAACGAGGCTGCGAGCTCGATCACCGCCAGGTGGCGGCCGGAATATTCGAGAATCATGGCCTCGTGGACCATGGTGAGTTCCAGGTGCGTCGCCGGATTGTCGACCGGAATGCGCCCGGTTTCGGCGATCGCCACCATCACCAGGGCGACCAGGGCCAGGCCCAGCGAAACGCGCAGACCCACGCCGGCGGCAAGCTCGCTCGCCACCGTGGAGAGCTGAGTCGAGCCGGCGACCAGCGCCAGCGAAAAGACCATCATGATCATGGCAGGCTCGGCCAGCGAGGCGATCATCATCTCACGGCTTGAGCCGATGCCGCCGAAGGATGTGCCGATGTCCATGCCGGCCAGCGCCAGGAAGAAGCGGGCGCTGCCGAGCAGCGCGATGATGGCGATAAGATCGGCCGACCACGAGAAGATGAGCCCGGTGGCAAAGGTCGGCACCAGCGCCGCCGCCACCCAGGTGGCGGCGAAGACGAGATAGGGCACCGCGCGGAACAGCCACGAGGCGTTGTCGGCCAGCACAACCTCCTTGCGCAGCAGCTTGGCGAGGTCGCGATAGGGCTGGATCAGCGGCGGCCCCTGCCGGCGCACGAGCCGCGCCTTCACCTTGCGCACAAAGCCGGTCAGGAGCGGCGCCAGAGCCAGCACCACGATCATCTGCAGGCCCTGGACGGCGAGATTGAGGATCACGTCCATATCGCCAGCACCACGAGAAGGGCGACCAATGCCGCGAAGACGAGGCTGAGATACTGGCGGATGGTCAGAAACTGGAAGTGATTGAGCGTGGTCGCAACGCTGCCAACGAAGCGCGCCACCGGCAGGTAGAGCGTCTCCCAGATGAGATCGTGAAGGGTGAGGTGAAATGCGGCGGGACGCATATCGCCCGGCGCCGGCATGTCGACCGCCTCGCGGGCGCCGAACAGCACCGTCGCGTAAACCCGGCGGATCGGCTGCGCGAAGCTCGCCGCGCTGTATTGCGTCGCCGGACTGGCATCGGGAAAGCCGCAGTCCCAGGCCGGCGCCCGCCGCACGGCGCGCGAAGCAAAGCGGTGGATGGCGACAACGCCAATTCCCGCCGAAAGCACGATGAAGACGAAAACCAACAGGCCGTTATAGGAGCTGCGGCTGGCCGCCACCGGCACGATGGACAGCCAGGACACTGCCGACTGCACCGGCATGCGGGCACCGGTGAGCAGTGTGGCAACCGGCGACAGGCCGTCGATGACGAAGCCGGGAAACAGGCCGGCAACAAGGCAGAGGGCAGCGAGCGTCAGCATGGCGGCGAGCGAGAAGCGATCGACCTCCTTTGCCGTCGCCGCCGGCTCGCTGCGCGGCCGGCCGAGGAAGCTCACGCCGTAGGCCTTGACGAAGCAGGCCGCGGCGAGCGCTGCCGACAGCGCCAGAAGCGCGCCCACCGCCGGCACCATGATCTTCAGGTCCCATTGCGGCAGGTCGGGACTGAGCAGGATCGCCTGGAAGGTCAGCCATTCGGAGACGAAACCGTTGAAGGGCGGCAGGGCCGAGATGGCGGCGCTGCCGGCGAGGAAGGCGAAGGCGGTCACCGGCATGCGGTGGATCAGCCCACCGAGGCGCTCCATGTCGCGCTCGCCGGTGGCGTTGAGGACGGCGCCGGAACCGAAGAACAGCAGGCTCTTGAATAGCGAGTGGTTGAACACGTGAAACAGCGCCGCGGTCATTGCCAGCGCCGCCGCTGCCGCCATGCCGTTGGTCCTGAAGCCAAGCGCCAGACCCAGGCCAATGAAGATGATGCCGATGTTCTCGACCGTATGATAGGCGAGCAGCCGCTTGAGGTCGTGCTGCATCAGCGCGTAGAGCACGCCGAGTACGGCGGTCACGCCGCCAAGCACGACGATGATCGTCGCCCACCACCAGGGCAGCGGCCCGACCAGATCGAAGGCGATGCGGATGAAGGCGTAGACCGCCACCTTGGTCATCACGCCGCTCATCAGCGCCGAGACGTGGCTGGGCGCCGCCGGGTGGGCCAGTGGCAGCCAGACATGCAGCGGTACGATCCCGGCCTTGGAACCGGCGCCGATGAGTGTCAGCACCACGACCAGAACAGCCGCGGCGGGTGCCAGCGAGGTCGCGCGCATGGCGGAGAAGGCGTAGTCACCGGTGGCGCCGGCGAGCAGGCCGAAGGCGAGCAGCAGCGCCAGCGTGCCGGCGCTGGCCATGACGATGTAGACGAAGCCGGCATGCCGGTTTTCAGCCTTCTCGTGGTGGGCCATCACCAGCGCCCACGACGCCAGCGACATGAACTCCCACGAGAACAGGAAGGCAAAGGCGTCGTCGGCCAGAACCACCAGGTTCATGGCGGCCAGGAACACCGGATAGAACGGCAGCACCCGCTCGGGCGCGTGCTCGTGACGGCCATAGCCGAGCGCGAACAGGCTCGCCCCGGCGCCGCCGAGATTGACGACCAGCAGGAAGAAGGCACTGAGCGCATCAATGCGGAAATGCGCGCCGATCCACGGCAGGCCCAGCGGCAGGACCAGCGTTTCCGCCGCCGCCCGTCCAAGCAGGCTGGTAACGGCGACAACCAGAAGCACCAGCGAGAGAACAAGGCTGAGCCCGTAGACGATCGAGGTTGCCGTCGTCCTTCGCGCCAGCGCCACCGCGATGGCCGCAACTGCGAAGAAGACCGCCACGCAAGCGAGGGCAACCACGACCGTCATCGAGGGGTCACGCAGGAGCCGTCAGACGAACGCCACGTCCGCCGGCCGGACTCGCGGCGCCTTCGCCGATCAGCTCGATGCCGGCGGCATCAAGTGCCGCGACGAGCTTGGTCAGCGAGTCGACGGTGCCGCGGATGACGCCATCACTCGCCTCCATCCGCTGGATGGTCGGCACCGACAGGCCGGCGAGCTGCGCCAGACGGCGCTGATCGATACCGAGCAGGGCACGGGCCGCCCTAAGTTGGCCAGCAGATATCATCTATCAGGAATTGGCTGTCAGAAATTAGTGTTGACGCATAATACATCGATCTTCAGGCGTCAATCCAGTGCCGGAGCGATGATCGGGCGGCGTTTGGCGAGCGGCATTCCCGACGCGGCCGCAAGGCCACCGGCTGGCGTTTTGCTACATGGAAACGCAGCCGCGCATCGCCGTCGCCCGGTGCCTGGCGGCGCCCCGGTTCGCACCGCCAGTGCGCATCGCGGCGCACGCCGGGACGGTCTCGGCAGGCACGAACTGCGGCCGGCCGGAATGGAGCTTGCCATTTCCCCGCCGCCGGGGCGGTGTGTTGTTCTGGCCAATTGAACTTGGGGACGCCGCGCCTGCCGCGGCCGGTGACGCGAATTCACGCGTCCAGCCCGGCGGCCGCGATCAGCGTGCGGGCATAATCCGACTGCGGCCGTTCGAACATGTCCGCGGTCTGTCCTTGTTCGACGATCCGTCCGTCCTTCATCACCAGAATGGTGTCGGCCATCGCCCGCACCATGGCCAGGTCGTGGCTGATGAAGATGTAAGAGAGGCCGTATTCGGCCTGCAGGCGGCGCAGCAGCTCGACAATCTGGCGCTGGATCGTCCGGTCGAGCGCCGATGTCGGCTCGTCCAGCACGATGACCTTGGGCTTGAGGATGATGGCGCGGGCGATGGCGATGCGCTGGCGCTGGCCGCCGGAGAATTCGTGCGGATAGCGATTGTGGCTCGCCGGATCGACGCCGACCTCGGTGAGGGCGGCGGCGGCGCGTTCGCCACGATCGGCAGCGGTGAGCGACGGTTCGTGCACCAGCAGCCCCTCGGTGACGATCTCGCCCACCGTCAGGCGCGGCGACAGCGAGCCGTAGGGGTCCTGAAAGACGATCTGCAGCTGGCGGCGCAGCGGCTGCAGCTCGCGCCGGCTCAAGCTGGTGATGTCCTGGCCGAGAAAGCGGACGCGGCCGTCGCAGGGCAGCAGGCGCAGCAGCGCGCGCCCCAGCGTCGATTTGCCTGAGCCGGATTCGCCAACGATTCCGATGGTTTGCGATTGCCGCAGACTGAGAGAGACGTCATCGACGGCGCGCAGCTCGATCCGCTTCCTGGAAAACACGCCGCCGCTTTCGCCGATCGCGAAGGTCACGCCGATATGTTCGCCTTCGAGCAGCACGGACGCTTGCATCGGCGGCGGTGCCTTGCTGCCGCGCGGCTCGGCGGCAACCAGCATCTGCGTATAGGGGTGCTTCGGCGCGTTGATGACCTGCGCCGTGGCACCATCCTCGACGATCTCGCCGGCGCACATGACATAGACGCGGTCGGCGAAGCGATCGACGATGCCGAGGTCGTGGGTGATGAAGACGACCGACATACCCAGCCGGCGTCGGAGATCGCTGATCAGCTCGAGGATCTGTGCCTGGATTGTGACGTCGAGCGCGGTGGTCGGCTCGTCGGCAATCAGGATGTCGGGATCGTTGGCCAGCGCCATGGCGATCATGACGCGCTGGCGCTGGCCACCGGAAAGCTGGTGCGGGTAGGAGCCGAGACGGCGCTCGGGGTCGCCTATGCCGACGAGGTTGAGCAGTTCGATTGCCCGCGTTCGCGCTTGCGCCCGCTTCATGTGCCCGTGATAGATCAGCGGCTCCTCGATCTGATAGCCGATCGGAAACAGCGGATCGAGCGAGGTCATCGGCTCCTGGAAGATGATCGTGATCTTGACCCCGCGGATGCGGTTGAGGCTCCGCTGGTCCATCCCGACCATCTCGGTCTCGCGGTAGCGCGCCGAACCGCTGACCCGCCCGTTGCTGGCGGTCAGGCCCAGCACGGCGAGCATCGCCTGGCTCTTGCCGGAACCGGATTCGCCGACGATCGCCACCGTCTCGCCGCGCCCGACTTCTAGGTTGATGCCCTTGACCGCATGGACCTCGCCGTCCGGAGTGTCGAAGCGCACGTCGAGATTGCTGAGCTGGAGAACCGGCTCCGCCATGGCGCTCACCGGTCGCGCGGGTCGAAGGCGTCGCGCAGCCCGTCGCCGAGAAAATTCAGCGACATCAGCGTGGCGACGAAGAAGATGGACGGGAAGATGAGCAGCCAGGGGGCCGCCTGCATGTTGTTGGCGCCCTCGGCGATCAACGCGCCCCAGCTGGTCAGCGGCTCCTGCACGCCGAGACCGAGAAAGGACAGAAAGCTCTCCAGCAGCACGACCTTGGGCACCACAACGGTGATGAAGACGATCACCGGGCCGACCGTATTGGGCACGATGTGGCGGCGGATGATCTGCCAGTAGCTGACGCCCATCGCCTCGGCCGCGGCGACGAACTCACGCTGCTTCAGCGACAGCGTCTGGCCGCGCACGATGCGCGCCATGTCGAGCCACTCGATGGCGCCGATGGCGATGAAGATGAGAATGAAGTTGCGGCCGAAGAAGACGACCAGGATGATGACCAGGAAGACGAAGGGCAGCGAATAGAGAACCTCGACCAGGCGCATCATGACGTTGTCGACGCGTCCGCCGGCGAAGCCGGAAATGGCGCCGTAGGTGACGCCGACCAGCAGGCTGACCAGCGTCGCCAGAACGCCCACCGTCAGCGAGATGCGGCCGCCGATCATGATGCGGGCAAAGAGGTCGCGTCCGTTGGAATCGGTGCCCATCAGGAAATATTCGCGCTTGACCTTGCCCGCGATCAGCAATGTGCGCCCGTCGTCCTTTGTCCCGACGACGCGCGTATCGTGAAACTCGTTGGCGCGGTCGACATAGCGCGTGACGCGCGGGTCGATGGGCTTGTCGCCGGTAAAGGTGGCGGTGAAGCCGTCGCCGGTCACGGCGAAGGCGCCGAGCGTCACCCGCGCGCGGTCGGCTGCGGTCTGCATGACGGCCTTCAGCAAGTCGGCCAGCGGATAGGGCTGCAGGCTCGGCGGCGTGCGCACGTAGGAATCGAAGATCTGGCTGTAGCCGTGCGGCGTCACGAAGGGGCCGACGACGCACATCACCGTCACCAGCGCCAGCACCACC
This sequence comes from uncultured Alphaproteobacteria bacterium, assembly GCA_963762605.1. Classification (GTDB taxonomy): domain Bacteria; phylum Pseudomonadota; class Alphaproteobacteria; order Rhizobiales; family Kaistiaceae; genus CAVSRC01. The sequence continues at coordinate 59,431 of CAVXLJ010000019.1, forward strand.
AGGCTGACGACGGCGGCGCGATTATGCGCCAGCCGGCGCATGGCCAGCGCCGTCAGGCTGCGGCTCTTCGACTGCGCGAAGGTCGCGACCGCGTCAGTCATAACGCACCCGCGGGTCGAGCACCGCGTAGAGCATGTCGACGATCAGGTTGAAGACGATGATGAACACCGCCACCAGAACGACGGTGCCCATGACCAGCGTGTAGTCGCGATTGATGGCGCCGAGCACGAAATAGCGGCCAACGCCGGGGATGGCGAAGATCGTCTCGATGACCACCGAGCCGGTGAGCACGGCGGCGGCGCACGGCGCCAGATAGGTGACGACGGGCAGCAACGCGCCGCGCAGCGCATGCACGACGATGACGGCGCGCGGCGGCAGTCCGTAGGCGCGCGCCGTGCGGATGTGATCGGCGCGCAGTGTCTCGATCATCGAGCCGCGCGTCAGGCGCGCGAAGACGCCGAGCTGCGGCAACGCCAGCGCGATCACCGGCAGGGCGATATCGCGCAACGATCCGTTTCCCCAGCCGCCCGCCGAGGCCCACGACAGCATGACCGCGAAGATCAGCGAAAGCGTTGGGCCGACAACGAAATTCGGCACCGTCAGGCCCACGGTCGCCAGCGCCATGACGAGATGATCGATGATGCCGTTCTGGCGCAGCGCAGCAACGACGCCGGCGATCACGCCGCCGAAGACGGCGACCACGATCGCCCACGAACCGAGCTCCAGCGAGTAGGGCAGGCTCTGGCCGATCAGTTCGGCGACCGAGAAATCGCGATAGACGTAGCTCGGGCCGAAATCGCCGTGCAGCACGTTCCACAGATAGTGGAGGTACTGCATGTAGAGCGGCTGATCGAGCTGATAGGCCTTCAGCATGTTCGCCATGATCTGCGGCGGCAAGGCGCGTTCGAGGTTGAACGGACCGCCCGGGGCGAAACGCATCAGAAAGAAGGAGATGGTGACGACGATGAAGATCGTCGGTATGGCGCTGGCGAGCCGGCGGAGGATGAAACTTGGCATGCGACCGGTTGGACCGGTTGCGGGCGTCGGCAAGCCGGCGCCCGCAACCGCTGATCCTATTCGAGTGACATATAGCGGGTCAGATGGAAGTTGACCGCGTTGTCAACGAAGCCCTTGACCTTGGGCGAAACCAGCCACAGCGAGGCCGAGAACATCAGCGGCGCAATCGGCTGATCCTGCATCAGCAGCACTTCGGCATCGTGCAGAATCTGCATCCGCTTGGCGCGGTCGCGCTCGGCGTAGGACTGCTCCATCAACGCGTCGAACTTCGGGCTGTTGTAGTGGCCATAGTTGAACGTGTTGTTGGTGCTGAGGTTGAGGAACAGGAAGTTCTCCGGATCGGCGTAGTCGGCGGCCCAGCCGGCGCGGGCGACATCGAAGGAGCCGCCCTCCTGCAGGTAGGCGTAGTGCGACTTGACGTCGAGGTTCATCAGCGTGACGTCGGCACCGAGCGCCTTCCAGTTGTCGGCCACGGCGGTGGCGACCTTCTCGTGGTTGGCGTTGGTGTTGTAGCGGATCTCGATCTTCAGCGGTTTGCCGCCGGGGCCATAGCCGGCCTCGGTCAACAGCTTCTTCGCCTCGTCCTCGCGGTCGAGCTGGGACATGTTGGCGAAGTCGGCGACGCCCGGCGTGTAGCCGGCAATGCCCGGCGGCACGAAGCTGTAGGCCGGCAGTTGCGCGCCGGCGAAGATCTTGTCGGCCAGGAAGTCGCGGTCGACCGCCATGGATAGCGCCCGGCGCACCTTGGCGTCGTCAAACGGCGCATGGCGCGTGTCGAAGACGTAGTAGTAGGTGGCCAGCGCCGGCGGTGAATGGACGACGCCCTCGCCAAGCGTCTTCTTCAGAAACGCCATCTGATCGGCGGGGAACTGATACTGCAGGTCGAGTTCACCGGCCTGGAAACGGCGAATGGCGGCGGCTTGGTCTTCGGTCGGGTAGTAGATGACCTTGTCGATCTTGACGTTGGCGGCGTCGTAGTAGTGCGGGTTCTTGACCAGCGTGATGTGATCGTTGGCGACGTTCTCGGTCAGCATGTAGGCGCCGTCGGAGACCATGTTGCCGGGCTTGACGAAGTCTTCGCCGTATTTCTCGACGCTCGCCGGATGGACCGGCAGCGCGGTCTGGTGGGCAAGCAGCTCGAGGAAATAGGGGGTCGGCCGCTCGACAGTGATCTCCAGCGTCTTGTCGTCGAGCGCCTTCATGCCGAGCTGGTCGGGCGCCATCGCCTTGTCGCCCTTGCCGGTGTTGATCGCCTCGGCGTTCTTGATCGGATAGAGGATGGTGGCATAGCCCGCCGCCGTCTTCGGGTCTTCGATGCGGCGGAAGGAATAGACGAAGTCGCCCGCCGTGACCGGGTCGCCGTTCGACCATTTGGCGTCGGCCCTGAGCTTGAAGGTGTAGGTCAGGCCATCGTCGGAAACCGTCCAGCTCTCGGCGATGCCGGGGATGATGGTGCCGCTGGCGTCATAGACCGTCAGGCCCTCATAGAGGTCCTTCAGGATGTTGGCCTCGACGTCGATGGAGGTGTGGGCCTGATCGAGCGTCTGTGGCTCGCCGCCGTTGCCGCGATGCAGAACGACCTCGGCGGAGGCCGAGGTCGCAGCGAATGCAGCGCCCGCGAGTGCGAGGGCCAGCAATGATTTCGCGAGGAACTTTGCTACTTTCATATTCCGTCTCCCCAATGTGCATGTTCGTGCTGCCTTCGAACCTACGTCGGCAACCGTTGCCCGGCAACACCGTCATTGGCGAACGTCGCCGTTATGGTCCTTGTGCTGCGCGATGTCGCTGGGCGGCGGCCTCCCTGGCGGATACGGCACGCCGCGAACGGGGCTTGGCGCTCCCATATAGGTATTTGAAAATAAAGGGAAATATCGCGCCGCGATGCCTCGGGCGCGACCCGCTGGATCATCGCAGCCGATATCGTCCGGGGTCGTTCACATGCCACGGTCCGTCGAGCGCGATGATGAACCAAACGCCATCACGGACGGCTACCGGCGCTCCGGTTTCATCCAAGGCCAGGAGATCTCGTCGTCGAGCCACGTTGACCGACCAGCATCGTCTCCGATCACCGTCAACGACCGCCGGAGAAATCAGACGATTTCGAAGACGTTGTAGATCGCGCCGTTCGACAGTCGATGGCCATGGGCGACGCAGACGATGCGGTTGAGCCAGCCGTATTTTTCCGAGGCCGTTTCGAAGACCGGCACGACGCGCATGTAGTAGGCGGTCGGGCTCACCGGTTCGCCGCGGCCGAGCGCCTCGAGCACGTCCTTCGGGCCGTGGCGGAGGCCGGTGTAGCTCATGCCGATCAAGGCGCCGTCGTCGGTTTCGAGCAGGGTGCGCACGTTGATCGTCCACGCCCGGTCGTCGCGCACGCTCTGCCAGTCGCTGCCGCTGGTCAGGATCTTGCCCTGCAGCCGCTCGCCCTCGAAATAGCCGCCCGGCAGTTCGGCGATGCGCCGGTCAGCCGTCGGCGTCTTGCCGACCACGTAGGGTTTCTTGATGTCGAGGAAGAACGTCATCAGGGGACGCCACCGCAACGCGGTCATCTCGGTTGGCAACAGCTCGGCGAGCGGCGGACGATCCATTTCGAAGGCTCCTCCCGGTAGCAAGAAGACCGGCTGATCTTGGCGAATTTGCACGGCCAGGCTGCCGTCACATGGACGTCAAAACGGCCGTCCGACGCCCCTGTTAAGCTAGCATGGAGAATCCCCTTAAGACCAGTCCCAAAGAAGCCAATTTTATCTGATTTTTTGCGGGGTTAGCTATTTAAATGCCTGTTCAGCTACGCTAAAATCAAGAGTGCTGCCGGGCCCCGAAATCCTTGCGGCATTCAGGGCAAATTCGTCGGAGGAAATCGTGAAATACAATCGTCCGCAGGCAACTGCTTCCTGGGGTACCCAGGCCAAGGATTGGGAAGGTGGCATCGACTACAACCGGCTGTTCAAGGACCGGCTGAAGCGCGCCCAGGAAGCAGTCCGCCATGCCGGCCTCGGTGCGGTGCTGTGCTTCAATTTCGACAACATCCGCTACATCACCGGCACCCATATCGGCGAATGGGCGCGCGACAAGCAGATGCGTTACGCGCTCTGCCCGGTCGAGGGCCCGCCCTTTCTCTGGGACCCGGCGCCGCCGGCCAAGCGCATTTCCTCCCCTTGGCTGAAGGATAATATCGCGGCGCCGATCTCGACCATGCAGGGTGCGCTGCCGCCCTTCCTCGGCGTGCAGACCGACTTCGCCAAGCAGATCAAGAAGGCTCTCGTCCACTACGGCATCGAGAACGAGCCGATCGGCATCGACCTCATGGAGCTGCCGATGTTGCGGGCGCTCGAGGCAGAAGGCATCGAGGTCGTCGACGGACAGCAGGCGATGCTCGACGCGCGCGAGATCAAGACTCCCGACGAAATCGAACTGCTCAAGCTCGCCGCTGCCATGGTTGACGCCACCTATGTCGATATCGCCCGCGCCATCCGGCCCGGCACGCGCGAGAACGAGCTGGTTGCCATTGCCAACGACCGCCTGTTCCGCCTGGGTTCGGAACGCGTCGAATGCGTCAACTCGGTTTCCGGTCCGCGCGGCCGGCCGCACTCGCACACCTTCTCCGATCGCATCATCCAGCCTGGCGACATGATCTTTCTCGACATCATGCATTCGTTCAACGGCTATCGGACCTGCTATTACCGCACCTTCGTCTGCGGCCAGCCGACCAACGCTCAGATCGACGCCTACGAGACCGCATCGAAGTGGATCAGCGCCTCGATCGACATGGTTCGTCCGGGCGTGACGCCGGACGAGATCGCCAGCGTGTGGCCGGACGCCAAGGACTTCGGCTACCGCGACGAGGCGGAAGCCTTCCTGCTGCAATACGGCCACGGCGTCGGCCTGTCCTTGTGGGAGCGTCCGATCTTCTCCAAGCGCTTCACCGGCCAGAACACGCCGCTGCGCGAAGGCATGGTCTTTGCGCTGGAGACGTGGAAGGGCGCCGACGACGGCTCGGGCGCGGCGCGCATCGAGGAGGAGGTGGTAGTCACCAAGGATGGCTGCGAGATCATCACCAACTTCCCGTCGGATCGCCTCATCTCCTGTGGACTGCCGGGTTGCGAAGTGTTCTAGGGACGCCAGTTATGGACCGGGAGGTCGGACAACGCCGGCCTCCCTATGGGAAACAACCGATTGTCGCTCACCCCGGTCACCATTCTCACCGGTTTTCTCGGCAGCGGGAAAACGTCGGTCCTCAATAGCGCGCTGCGCCATCCGGCGCTGGCGCGCACCGCGGTGGTCATCAACGAGTTCGGCGAGATCAGCCTCGATCATGCGCTGGCGACCACCAGCGACGACACGATTGTGGTTCTCGAGAACGGCTGCCTCTGCTGCACCGTCTTCGGCGACCTGGTCGGCACCCTTAACGCGCTCTATCACCGGCGTGAGGCGGGCGAGGTTCCGCCCTTCGATCACGTCGTCATCGAAACCTCCGGCCTCGCCGATCCGGCGCCGGTGGCGCAGGCCTTCCTGTCGGAACCGACGCTTGCCGGGCTTTATCGTGTCGGCACCGTGATCGCCATGGTCGATGCGGTGAACGGGCCGGGCACGCTCGAACGCCATGACGAGTCCGTTCGCCAGGTGGCGCTTGCCGATTACATCCTGATCACCAAGCTCGATCTGGTTGCGGAGGCCGAACGGCGGGCGACGGAGGCGGCGCTGACCGCCCGTTTGCGCGATCTCAACCCGGCCGCCGTTATCAAGCGCGTCGACGATCCGTCTTTCGACGCCGTCGCTTTGTTGAGCGAACCGGGACTGGACCCCGCCGAAGGCGATGCCGCGGCCAAGAAATGGCTGAATCTCGAAGCTTACGAGCATCACGATCACGATCACGACCATGACCATGACCATGACCATGATCATGAACACGCCCACCACCATCATCACTCGAGCGACATCGCATCCTTCGCCTTTATCCGCGAGGAACCGACCTCGCGTTATGCGCTGCAGCTTCTCCTCAATGCGCTGGAACAGAATCTCGGGCCGAACCTCTTGCGGGTGAAAGGCCTGGTCAACGTCGACGACGAGCCGGACAGGCCGGCGGTGATCCAGGGCGCGCAGCATTTGCTGCACAACATCTCGTGGCTCGATCGCTGGCCCGACGCCGACCGGCGAACCCGCATCGTGTTCATCACCCAGAATATCGATCGCGCCTCCGTCGAAGAGATGATCGGTCTGCTCGATCGGGTGGCGACGCGGACCGCAAAAGCGCGACAGCGCGCCGAATCGAACTGATCGCGGCCCCCGGTCGGCGGGAACAGGCGATGGGAGGGGAACGCCCATGTGGTCGCACTTTAATCTGCTGAACGAGTTCAACATCCTCAGGCTGATGACGGGGCTGTTCTTCATCCCGCACATCATCGGCAAGTTCACCGAGCCCAAGGCGCTTGAGCTTTTCGGTTCCTTCGGCTTCAAGCCGCCGCGCTTCTGGCTCTATCTCGCCTGCGCCATCGAGATCGTGCTCACCGTTGGTCTCGTCCTCGGCATCTACACGCGTTTCGTCGCGGCAATCGCGGCCATTCACCTGCTGGTCGCCGCCGGCGCGACTTACCGGTTCAACGGCAAGTGGCTGTGGCACATCGGCGGCGTCGAATATTGCGTGTTCTGGGCGCTCGCCTGCATCGTCGTCGCCATGCACGGATGAGCGGCGGTTGGGTCTTTCGTTCATTGTCGCCGGCCGTCGCCGGCGTCGATCTGGTTACATGGAGACAGTCATGAAGGTCGGTTTCATCGGGCTTGGGCGCATGGGGGCGGCCATGGCCGATCGCATCCTCGGCGGTGGCCACGACATCGCGGTCTACAATCGCACCGCATCGAAATGCGCCGATCTTGTCAGCCGTGGCGCCACGCTTGCCGAAACCATCGCCGAGGCCGCGTCCTTCGGCGAGGTGGTGATCACCATGCTCGAAAACGACAAGGCGCTGGCCAGCGTCGTGCATCACGGTGGCGGCCTGCTTCAATCCCTCCCGAAAGGCGGCATCCATCTGGCGATGGGCACGCATAGCGTTGCCCTGATTGCCGAATTGACCGAAGCGCATGCGCAAGCGGGGCAGGTGCTGGTCAGCGCGCCGGTGATGGGTCGGCCGCCGGTCGCCGCCTCCGGCCAACTCGGCATCCTCGCCGGAGGCCCGGCCGATGCCATTGCCAAATGCCAGCCATTGTTCGAGTTCATGGGACGCCGCGTTTTCGATTGCGGCACGGCGCCGACCGGTGCGGCGACTGCCAAGATCGCCAATAATTTCGTTCTTGCCTGCGCCCTCGAGGCGATGAGCGAGGGATTCGTTCTGGCCGAGAAGAACGGCGTCCCGGTATCGACCTTCTACGATGTCCTCACCGACGGGCTGTTCGCATCGCCGGCCTACAAGATCTACGGCAAGCTGATCGCCGAGAAGGGCTATCTCGGTGAGGCCGGATTTGCCGCAACGACTGCGTTGAAGGATGTGAACCTGGCGCTTGCCGCCGGCGAAGGCGCCGGCGTGCCGTTGCCGAGCGCCAATGTCTGCCGCGACCGCCTGATCGGTACGATTGCCCGCGGCAATGGCGATCGCGACTGGTCGGTGTTGGCGGACGAGCAGGCGCGGGCAAGCGCCATGGAATGAGCGGCTGTGTGGAGGCGCCGCGGCACGGCGCCTCCGAGATTTTATCGCCTAGAGGAGAATGCGGAGCGGCGATTCGACGATCGCCTTAAACGCCGCCAGCAGCTCCGCTCCGAGCGCGCCGTCGACCACGCGGTGATCGCAGGAGAGCGTCACCGCCATCACGCTGGCGAAGGCGACGCCGCCATCCTTGGTCTCGACCGCCTGGCGGCGCGTCGTGCCGACGGCGAGGATGGTGCCGTGCGGCGGATTGATGATGGCCGAGAATTCGCGCACGCCATACATGCCGAGATTCGAGATGGCGCTTGATCCGCCCTTGTATTCCTCGGGCTGCAGCTTGCGCGTGCGGGCGCGCGCGGCAAGGTCGCGCATCTCGCCGGCGATGGCGCGCAAAGATTTGGATTCGGCACTGCGAACGACCGGCGTAATCAGGCCGCCGTCGAGCGCCACGGCAACAGCCACATCTGAGCGTGAGAAGCGCAGGATGCGATCCGCCGCCCACACGGCATTGGCAGCAGGCACGGCCTGAAGCGCCGCCGCCCATGCCTTGATGAGGAAATCGTTGAGCGAAATCCTGTAGGCCGGCTCACCAGTCTTGTCGCGCGGCGCGGCGGCATTGAGCTCCGCGCGCACCGCGATCAACGCATCCACCGCAATGTCGTCGACGATGTAGAAATGCGGGATCGTCTGCTTGGCCAGTTGCAGGCGGCTCGCAATCGTCTTGCGCATCGTGTCGACGGCGATCTCTTCGAACGGCGTGTCCTTGTAGAGCGCCATGATCTCGGCAACGCTCGGTCCGGCCGCCATGCTGGCCGTTGACGGCGGCGTGCTCGGCCGCGCCCGGATGTCGGCGGCAACGATGCGGCCGTGCGGGCCGGAACCTTTGAGCGCCGCGACGTCGAGGCCGGCCTCGGCCGCAAGGCGACGCGCCAGCGGCGTGATCGACGCGCCGTTCGCTCCTTTGGCGGCGCCGTAGTGCTTCGTCGGCGTGCGCACTTCGAAATAGGGGTCGAGCGCGACCGGCGTTCTCGCTTCCGGCGGCGAGGCCGGGGCCGGGGAGGGTGCCGCCGCAACGGGAGCTGGAGCGCGGGCCGGCGCAGAAGACGCCGCCGGCGCCCGTGTTGCGGCGCTACCGGCGCCGATGGTCGCGACCACCGCGCCGACCTTGACGGTCTCGCCGGCCTGGACGCGGATTTCCGACAGGGTGCCGCCTTCGGTCGCCTGGATCTCCATCGTCACCTTGTCGGTCTCGATCTCGAACAGGCTCTCTCCCGCCTTGACCGTGTCGCCGACCGATTTGAACCAGGTCGCGACCTTGCCTTCGGCAACCGTCTCGCCGAGTTGGGGCATCAGGACGTCCATCATGCGCTCCTAGCTGCCAAGGGTCCGCTTCACGCGCTCGACGACGCGGGCGGTGCTGGGGATGGCGAGGTCTTCCAGCGCATCGGAGGCGGGAAGCGGGATATGCGGCGTGGTGATCCTGACCGGCGGTCCGTCAAGATCGTAGAAGCCCTCGTCGGCGACGATCGACACGATCTCCGCCCCCCATCCGCACAGGCGCGGGTTTTCCTCGACCGTGAACAGGCGCCCGGTGCGGCCGACCGACTCGAGAATCGTCTGCGTGTCGAGCGGCACGAGGCTGCGCACATCGATCACTTCGCAGTCGATGCCGTGGTCGCGCTGCAGCACCTCTGCTGCTTCGAGCGCCCGCGGCACCATCAGCGCCAGCGCCAGGATGGTGGCGTCCGAGCCCGGCCGCAGGATCTTGGCCGTCCCCAGCGTATCGACGATCTCGCCGTCCGGCACCTCGCCCTTCACCGCATAGAGCGACTTGTGCTCGAGGAAGATGACCGGATCGGGATCGCGCACCGATGCGGCCAACAGCCCGATCACGTCGACCGGCGAAGACGGCGCCACCACCTTGAGGCCGGGGATCATCATGCACCAGTTCTCGACGCTCTGGCTGTGCTGCGCGCCGAAGCGCGAGCCGCCGCCATTGGCCGTGCGCACCACCAGCGGCACCTTGACCTGGCCGTTGGTCATGTAGCGGCTCTTGGGGAACTCGTTGGCGATGTAGTCGAAGCACACCGCGAAGAAGTCCGAGAACATGATCTCAGCGATCGGCTTGAGGCCGGTCATCGCCGCACCCATCGCCGCACCCATGATCGCCTGTTCGGAGATCGGCGTGTCGCGCACCCTGAGCGGGCCGAACTGCTCGTAGAGGCCGACCGTCGCCTTGAACACGCCGCCGGCCTTGGCGATGTCCTCGCCGAGGAACACGACATCGGCGTCGCGCTCCATCTCCTGCGCGATGCCGCGGATGACCGCGTCGCGATAGCTCAGTTCCGCCATGCCCAGCCTCCATCAGCGTAGACGTCGGTGGTCAGGACGTCGGGGGAGGTGGTCGGCGCCGCCTTGCAGGTCTCGGTCGCCGCGTCGACTTCCTCGTTCACTTCGGCCTCGATGCGTGCGATCGCCTCTTCGGCGATGCCGAACTGCGCCAGCCGCTCGCGATAGATCTTGATCGGATCGCGTTCTTTCCAGGCGTCCAGCTCGCCCGCGGGCCGGTACTTTGCCGGGTCGGCGCGCGAATGGCCACTGTGGCGATAGGTCAGGCACTCGATCAGCGACGGTCCGTTTCCGGCCCGCGCCTTGTCGTAGGCGGCCCGCGCAGTGCGGTGGACCACGTCGGCGTCGTTGCCGTCGATGACGATGCGTTCGAGCCCGTAGGCGGCGGCGCGATCGGCCGCCGGATGCGGCACGGCGGTCACCTCGGAGATCGGTGTGTACTCCATGTAGAGGTTGTTCTCGCAGACGAAGATGACGGGCAGCTTCCAGATCGCGGCAAAATTGAGCGCCTCGTGGAAGGCGCCGATATTGGTCGTGCCGTCGCCGAAGAAGCAGACCGACACGTCGCTGTCGCCTTTGTACTGCGCCCGCCAGGCGGCGCCGCAGGCGATCGGCAGATGAGCGCCGATAATCGCATAGGAGCCCATGACGCCATGGTCGACCGAGGTCAGATGCATCGACCCGCCCTTGCCGCGCATCAGACCGTTGTCGCGCTGCATGAGTTCGCCGAGCACCTTCTCCACCGACACGCCGCGGGCCAGCGTGTGGGCATGACCGCGATAGGTGCAGAATGACAGGTCGCCAGGCTGCATCGCCGAAGCGAAGCCGGCTGCCACCGCCTCCTGGCCCAGCGAAAGATGGCTCGTGCCTTTCACCAGGTTCTGCAGGAACAGGTCATAGGCCCGCTGCTCCGCCTGCCTGATCACGTACTGCGTCCGGTACAGCTGCAGCCGCAGCCCCTCGCCGATGTCGTCGTTGGCAATCCGGGCCCGTGATTTGACCGCGGATGCGCCACTAGCCTTCTTTGCCAAGGGTCGTCCTCATGCTTGTCATTCCAGGAAGCGGCAACGACCCGCCATTGCTGTCGGGCCGCGGCCGGGAGGGTTCCGTCGGCACGCGATCGCCGATCGGTTTCAGTTGGTTCTGGCTCCCCCAGGGCGGCGGCTGGCGACGAAGCGCCGTCCGTCCGCCCTGGATTACCGTTCATCGAGCAGCCTTGGTCAAGCGACCTAGGACTGCCGGAAGAGATCGCGCGGAATTCCGGCGGTCTCGAACACGTAGTCGCGGCTCGCCTCGAGTTCGGTGCGCAGCTTGGCGATATCGACATCGAGCAGCGTTCCGTGCCATTTGCGGATCTTGCCGGCGACCAACACCGTGTCGACGTTGGTGCGATCCATCAGCGTAACGACCGCGCCAGGGACATGGTTGAGCGGCGTCACGTTGATCGCCGTGGCGTCGAGCATGATCAGGTCGGCCTCCTTGCCCGGCGTCAGCGATCCCACCTTCTTGTCGATGCCCAAGCACTTCGCGCCCTCCACCGTCGCGAAGCGGATGACGTCGCGCGAGGTGAGGAGTTCGGGCAGGTCCTCGCCGCCGTCGAGCGCCGCTTGGTTGACGAGGGAGCGCTGGAGGATCATCGCCGAGCGCATCTGCGTGAAGAAGTCGGCCGTCATCGTGCACTCGACGTCCGACGACAGCGAGGGCTGCATGCCGAGGCTGAGTGCCTTCTGCAGCGGCGGCGTGCCGTGACGCATCGTCATTTCAATCGGCACGGCCAGCGACAGCCTGCAGCCGGCATCAGCCGCTGTTTGCCAGGCCATATCGCTCATCCCGGTCATGTGGATGAAAATGAGGTCGGGCCCGAACTGCCCCGTCGAGGCAAGCTGATCAAAAAGCTCTGCCATCGGGAAAGCACCCACGATGTGCATGGCGATCGGGATATTCAGTTCGCGGCCGATCTTCCAGGATTTCTCATGGCCGGGGAGGTAGACCTCACCGCCCATAATCATCGTCATGAGCTGGTCGTCGGAGGTGAAATATTGCTGCTTCAGGCGGCTGGCATCGCCCGGGTATTGCAGCTTGTCGCCCCAACCTTCGAAATAGCCGAAAGCGGAGCGCCGGCCGGCGTCGGCTAGCGCCTTGACAACCGCATCGGAGTGCTCGGGCGTATGATGGATCTGGGAGACATCCATGACCCCGGTCACGCCGGCGTCGAGCTGGGCCAGCGATCCGAAGAGCACGTTTGTGTAGACGTCCTGTGGTCGGTACACCATCGAGAACTTCCCGAGGATGTATTCCATGTAGTTGTAGACGCCGTGCGGCTTGCCATCGTTGATGAGCAGGGCATCGGCGAGGAAACCGCGCAGCGCCGTCTCGAACTCGTGGTGATGGGTGTCGATGAATCCGGGCATGACGATCATGCCCTTGGCGTCGATCACGGCGGCATCGGCCGCGCTGAGATTCGGGCCGACCGCAACGATCTTCTTGCCCTCGATCAGAACGTCAGCCTCGGCGAAATCGCCGACGGCGGAATCCATGGAGAGCACGGCGCCCCCCTTGATCAGCATCCGGCGTCCGGCTTGCCCGCTTTTTTCCGGCAAGCCCCGCGCCGCAGCCGACGATCCGGTCGCGAACGAGGCGCCGGAAGCCGCGCCGCCGGATCCGGCCGACATCAGCATCCGCGATTGTCTACAAAGCTCACACATATGTGTTCCCTCCCTTGCTTGTCCCGAGTCCCTTTGCCCGAGAAACTGCCATCGCCTTCGATTGTCCCTGTGCCGCAGGCGGCAGCAGCCGGACGAAATGGACCCTCATCGCCCGGCGCGCTGACGCAGCCTGGCCACGCTGAAGAAGATCGCGGCCAGCAGAGTCACCAGACCGAGCACAACGTAGTGCACGGACGAATCGGAATTGGTGAATGACGAGGCGCTGCTGATCACCTGGACCAGCGTCGCGCCCATCAGCGTGCAGATGATCGAACCGCGTCCGCCGGCGACGCTGGCGCCGCCGAGCACCACGGCGGTGATGCTCATCAGCGTATAGTCGATGCCGGTTGCCGGCGAGCCGATGCCGACCTGGCCTGCGAGCATCAGACCGCCAATGCCGGTCAGCAGGCCGGACAGTCCGAAGGCGAACAGAACCGTGCGCTTGCGATTGATGCCCAGCCGCTCGCTGGCCAGCGGGCTCGATCCGACGGCGCGAACGTTGCGTCCGAGCGCGTGGCGATAGAGGACCCATTCGAAGGCCGCCACCACGATCAGCGCGAAAATCATCCCCAACGGGATGCCGACCACGGGAAACTGCGCGACGTTGGAGATTGAATCGCTGATCTGGCCGCCGGCCGTCGGCCGCAGCGCCAGTGAGACGCCCTGCAGGCCGACGAACGCGGCCAGGGTGACGACGATGGGCGGAATGCGCATCCCCGTCGCCAGCCACCCCTGCAACAGGCCGAAGGCCGTCGTGCATACGAGTATGGCGACGATGCCGGCGATGACCTGCACCGGCCCCGCATCGATCGGTACCAGGAACGACGCCAGGACGACGACCAGGCCGGCGAGCGCGCCGACCGACAGGTCGATCGCGCCGACCAGCACCGCCACCATCTGCGCGACCGAGATGAAGGTTACGATCGCCAGAAAGGCGAGCATGGTCTGGATGTTGAAGTCGGACAGGAAGAACGGATTCAGCGCTCCCGTGCCGGCGAGAATGATCGCCGTCAGGACGGCAAGGATCGCCGCCGGAAAGTGATCGCTCGCCAGCACCTCCCGCCAGCGTTCCCTCTGTTGCACTCCGGGACGCCGGACCGAGCGCGAGACCGTGGCCGTCAGGTTGGCCTCGGTGATCATCGCGTCGGTGACGTCGTCCCCGCTCAGTTCCTTGACGATCTGGCCACGCGCGAAAATCAGCACGCGGTCGCACATGCCTTCCAGCTCGATGCCGTCGGACGAGCATAGGATGACCGCGAGGCCCTGATCGGCGAGTTCCCTCAGCCGATGATAGATCTCGGCGCGGGCGCCGACATCGACGCCCTTGGTCGGCTCGTCGACGAGCAGGATGCGCGGCGCCGCCGCCATTTCGCGGCCGATCACCACCTTTTGCTGGTTGCCGCCCGACAGGTCGGCGACCGAGGCGTCCAGCGACGGCGTCTTGATGCGCAGGCGCCGGCTCATGTCGTCGCCGACCGTTGTCTCCGCGCGTCGGTCGATCAGGCCGTTCCGTGACATCCGGTCGAGAGAGCCGATTCCCAGGTTCTCGCGCACCGACAGGGTCAGGAACAGGCCCTCCGCGTGCCGATCGTCGGGGACGAACCCGACGCCCGCGCGGCGCATCGCGCCCGATGGATGGTGCCCATGCAGGGCGTGACCCTTGACGGTTAGGGTGCCTTCCGAGTGTTCGCCGACACCGGCAAGCGCCCGGATGAATTCGCGCTGGCCTTCGCCCTCGACGCCGGCCAGGCCGACCACCTCGCCGGCGTGCGCGGTGAAATCGACATTGTGGAATCCGGGGCCGCTGAGGCCATGGGTCTCCAGCACGACCTCGCCGGTCGCGGTCGCCTTGTCCGGGAAGACCTGGCCCAGGGGGCGGCCGGCGATCAGCGTGACGATCTCGGCGTCGCTGATCGAGTGCGCCGCACGGTTGTCGATAATCTGGCCGTCGCGGATGACGGAGATGGTGTCGGCCAGCTCCTTCACCTCCGGCAGGCGATGCGACACATAGATGATCGCCAGCCCCTTCTGGCGCAGGGACTTGATCAGCTCGAAGAGCTTGCGAACTTCGGCCTGCTGAAAGGGCTCGGTGGGTTCGTCGAAGAAGATGACCTTAGGCTTTGTCGCCAGCGCACGGGCGATCTCCACCACATGCATTTGCGCCAGAGACAGCTCCGCCACGCGGCGGTCGAGCGGTGTCCACAGTTCGTCGGTGGCGACCTCGCGCAGCAGGCGTTCCGCCTCCGCCCGTCCCTGCGGTCCGCTCAGGGCAGACGAAACCAGTTGCAGATTTTCCAGAACCGTCAGATCGGGCGCCAGCGCCGGATGCTGAAACGCCACCGATATTCCGGCTTCGCGCAGGGCACTCGCGTGTGGCGCTGTGATTTGCTGGCCCGCGAGCGTGATCGATCCCTCGTCGGCCTGCAAAACGCCGGCAGCGATCGCGATCAGCGTCGACTTGCCGGCGCCGTTCTCGCCGACGATCGCGTGGATCTCGCCCGGCCGGACGTCCAGGTCGACTCCGTTCAGCGCCTGCACCGGACCGAACGCCTTGCGAATGCCGCGCAAGATCATGACCGGCGCCGCCGTGTCGGGCGACTGCACCACGTCCGCTTCTTTTTCGGCCACGAGGTTCATCGTTCACCGCGTCACGGGGATCAGTCGCCGCCAGCGGGCGATTTCCGGCAGGGCGAAACTGGCGATGATGATCACGGCCTGCACGATGTTCTGAGCGGAGGTTCCGAAGCCGACGGAAAGTACGAGCTGCCCGAGATAAGTGAGGAATAGCGCCCCGATCACCGTTGCGACGACGCTGCCGCGCTGGCCGCCGCCGATCGAATTGCCGCCGACGACGACCGCCGCAATGGTCGCCAGCATGTAGGGGACGCCGCAGTCAACGGTTGGCGACAGTACATAGGCAGCAAGCAACACGCCGGCGGCCGCATAGCAGAAACCCGCCAGCGCGTAGGTGGCGATGCGGTAGTAATCGAGTCGGATGGCGACGGCGATGGCAGCTCCGGGATTGACGCTCGAGGCGATGAAGCGCCGGCCGATCGCCGTTCGCGCCAGAACGAACGCCACGCCCGCGGTGAACAGCACCATGGCGTAGACCGTCAGTGGAACGCCGAGGATGCGGGCCAAGCCGAAAGCGTTCAGCGGCGGCGGCACCTGCTGGGCGAAGCTGCCCGAGACATACATCGTGGCGCCGAGCATCAGTGAGTTCACGCCGATGGTGGTGACCAGCGCGGGAACCCCGAGGAACGTTACCAGCAGACCGTTGAAGCCGCCGACCACGAGCCCCATCATGAGTGCCAGAAGGACGTAGCCGATCGTCCCCAACACCCCGGTCGAATCGCTGGGGAGCACCGAGACCATGACGGCGGCGAACGACATGATGCCGGCCACCGACAGGTCCAGTCCTCTTTGCTGGATCACCAGATGCTGACCGATCGAGGCGACTGCCAGAACGGCGAAGAACGGCAGCATGGACGCGGCGGCGCTGGGCGAGACGGTGCTCGGCGCGATCAGTCCGCCGACGATCAGCAGGATCAGTGTGGCGAGCACCGCTTTCGCGACCTGCGAAAGCGGCACGCCACGTTTGCCGAAGACGGATGGTCGAAGGCGAAGACCAGAAGCCTTGTCGTCGTCTTTGGTCATGCGGTCTACCACCCGTCCCGGCGACTCGTCTCAGCACATCTGCCGGTTACTTCGACAGCAGCTGGCGCATTTCGTCCTTCGACACCATGGCCGAGGGAATGGCCGTCGGCGGCAGGCTCTTGTCGCACTTCACCGCGAGCGCCGGATCGGACGACGTGCTGTCCTCGGAGAAGGGCAGGTTGATGAGGCTGGGCTCGGTGTTGCTCAGCCCTTCGGCCGCGGCGACGCCCTTACGCAGCGCCAGGCGGGCCAGCCAGGTGTGGGCACTGGCAGTCGCCAGCTTGAACGTCGGGTTCGAGGCGTGCAGGTCCTGCCACAGGCAGCTCAGCTCGTTGAGGTCCTGGCCGGCGAAGGCGGGGATCGGCCGACCGGCGGCGACGAACGCACGGATCGGGCCGGTCGTCTCGGCCATGATGCCGTCGATCTCAGGATATTTGGCGATCTCGGCCGCGGTCACCTTCTGCGCCAGTGCCGGGTCCCAGTTGGTGTCGACCGGGCCTTCGAGCACCTTGATGCCGGGGTTCTTGGCGAAGACCTCGCGCCAACCGATTGCCTGGCTGGCGGTCATCGGATTGCCGGCGGTGCCGCCCTGGACGATGACGTTGCCCTTGCCGTGGAGCGTCTTGACCATCCACTCGGCCAGCATCTTGCCAAGCTCGGTCTGGCGTTCGGTCACGCGCACCAGGTAGTCGGTGCCCATCTTGCCGAACGGCGCCTCGCCGACGGTGAACGGCACCACCGCGATGCCGGCATTGGTCGCCTGACGCATGACCTTGAGCTGCGCGACGCCGGTATCGGCGAACACGATGATGACGTCGAAATGCTGGGCGATGAGGCCCTGGATGTCGGCGATCTGCTTCTCGGCCTTGAACTCACCGTCGGTGTAGCGCACCTCGGTGATGTTCGGGCACTTCTTGGCTTCGTCCTCGAACTCCCGCCGGGTGATCTGGCGCCAGTAATTGCCGCCCCAACCGTCGGAGAAGGCGACCTTGATCTTCTTGGTGCCACAGAACTTGGACATGTCCTGCATGTCCTGAATGCCGCCGATCTTGTTGGGCGCCATATCGAGGCCAGCGAACTTGCTCTGCGCGGCGGCCGGCAGCATGCTGCCGGCGACGAACATCGCCGCGACCGCGGCCGTAGCCGCGCCATAAACCACTCGTGCGATCGTTTGCATTGGCTTATCCCTCCCGAGTTTGCCAGTCTGCATCCACGCTGTTGTTCAGCGCGTCTTCCTATGTTTAGTTTGTCTTATGTCTAAGGTGCGGTGAGGGGTGGTGTCAATCCACCATGAACACCGATGGAAGGCCAACGTTCGGGCCGCATGGGCGACGGCAGCGCCGATGCCGTGCCGCCGATGGCCGACGCGCGTCTGGTCGTCGTCAGCGGCTGGCCCCAGGCGTGCGGCTGAAGACGGCAGGCGCCTTTCGCGGCGCAGGAAATCGTCAAACGCGCTATGGTGCCCGGCTGCGCGTGTCGCCCTGACGGTTGAGGACGACCCAGATGGCGGTGGCCGGCTCGCTGCCAACCGTGAAGACGCGGTGCGGGATGTGGGAATCGAATGCGATCGAATCGCCGGCGCCGAGCTCGTATTCCTCGAATCCGATATTCAGGCCCAGGCGGCCGGAGAGCACGTACGCATACTCCTTGCCGCCGTGCCGAATCAGTGAATCCTTGCAGCACGATTCGCTGCCAACCTCATAGATAACATAGAGAAATTCGACGTCGTCGTCCGCCGTCGGGGTGAGCCTTTCCCAAGTCACGCCGCCGGCCAGCTGGATCTTCCTGCGCGTTTGCCGGCGTTGTACGAGCCGGGTCTGCGTGGGCACGACCGCGCTGCTTCGGCGAGCCCGCCGCGGACGGTTCGCCGTCGTTGAAGAATTTGTCGACCGTCAGGCCAAGTTCATTGGCGAATCGATACAGCGTGTCCACCGAAGGCGTCACTCTGCCGTGTTCGATCTGCGATACCAGGCTGGGCGAGACACCGTTTCGCCGGGCGAATTCGCGCACACTCATTGACGCGTTTTCGCGGTAGTCCCTGAGCCTCGCTCCCAGCCCGTTGGCCAGTTTCGGTGCGTCGCTGCGTTTCGCCAGCCGGGTTCCGACCTTCATCTCTGTCTGCTCCATGCTGCCAAGCGGCAAACTCAACTCGTATAGTCAGCTAGAGTAAACATCAAGCGCGGCTTCCGGCGCAGGCTGGATCGCACCACTGGCATCGCGAACGAAGACGGGTCCCAACTCGCCGGTTTTCTGCTCGTTGCCGCCGTTGCGTGCCGCTCACCCCCATCTGGAGCAGGGCATATGGCTGAGACCAGTCTGATTATTGGTGGAACCGCTGGAATCGGAGCGGAGATAGGCCGCCAGCTGTCGCTGCGCGGCGGCGATGTCATCATCACGGGCCGCGACCGCGAGAGGGCACGCTCGGCCGCCGCAGGACTCGGCGACAACGTACAGAGCATCGCCGTCGACATTGCCAAGCCTGACGAGATTGCCGCGGCGCTGGCCGGCGTCAAGAACGTCCGCCACCTCGTCATTTCCGCGATCGAGCGGGATACGAACTCCGTCAAGGACTACAGCATCGAGCGCGCCATCAAACTGGTGACGATGAAGCTCGTCGGCTACACCGAAGTCATCCACACCCTGCTCGGGCGTTTCGCGCCGAATGCGTCGATCATTCTGTTCGGCGGCCTCGCCAAGGAGCGTCCCTATCCGGGCTCGACCACGGTGACGTCGGTCAATGGTGCGGTCACCAGCATGGTGCGGACGCTGGCCCTGGAGCTGGCGCCGATGCGCGTGAACGCCATTCATCCCGGCATCATTGGCGACAGCCCCTACTGGGCCGGCAAATCCGAGGCGCTCGCCCGCACCATTGCGCGCACGCCGATCGGACGCCTGGCCACCATGCAGGAAGTCGTCGGCGCAACACTGTTCCTTCTCGACAACGAAGCCGTGAACGGCGTCAATCTCAATATCGACGGCGGCTGGCTTTTGATGTGAGGAGGGCGCCGTCGCCCGCGCGGGGCAACGGCGCAATTGACCGGTCCGGCGGCACCGGGCCCGGTGCTACGCCTTGTTTTCAAGCCTTTCGGTCAGATAGTCCCAATCGCGGTTGAAGCGGTAGGAATAGCGCGGCGGCAGCTGCGGCGACTGGGTTTCCAGCCACCGCACGGTCGTGTCGCTTCTGTTGTAGAAGGCATGGATGCAGCCGACACCGGTCCACAGTGTGTCGCCCGGCTTCATCAGATAGGTCGCATCGTCGGCCACCGCCTCCACTTCGCCGTGGATGATGTAATAGGCTTCTTCCAGCGGATGGTCGTGAAGATGGGCGACCCCGCCGGGCTGGTACTCGACCATGAACATGTTCGCCAGGACCGCACTCAGGCGCTCGTCGACCAGCATCTTGAGCGCGATGCCGCTATAGGCCAGCAACGCCGTCGCCATGCTCGCCGAAACGGTCGGCGCGTTCACCCGCGATCCCACCTGCAGCTTTTCGAGGGTGATGTCGTCTTCGGTCATTCGGAACAGGTGGCGGTTGCGCGGATCGCGGATGTCCAGCGGCTCGGCGGCCGCCTGCGACGGACTGCCCAGGAAGAAGGTGTCGGGGTTCTTCGTGTCCGTGCGCGGGATCGGCGTCAGCAGGTCGATCCACTTTGCCGTGCCCTGCTTCGGGCCGCGCCAGGCGTGCGGTACGCCCACCGGAATCACGCCGCAGGCGCCGGGGAGAAGCTCGATCGCCCGGCCGTCGAACACCAGCACCGGCGATCCCTCGAGAATGTAGAACAGCTCCTCGAAGGAATGAACGTGCGTGTCCACGGAGCCGCCTTGCGAGAGCGCACAACGGCCAAAGCCCGTATGGACGGCGCCAACCGAACGGTCGACCAGGCTCGCCCGCGTCAACCCGACGCTGTGCTGGACATATTCGCTCTGCGGCTTAATGTCCGCGGCCCGCACGAAATGGTGCAATTTCCCCTCCTGTCGGTGTGGCTTTCTATAATCGGTGTAGATTAGTACTGACGAACGTTAAGCGTCAATGCACGCTCGGGGGATGCGAGGAGCGATTCAATGCTGCACAAGCTCGAATTCAAGCGCGAAGCCAGTTTCATCGCCGGTCAGTGGGTCGGCGCCGACAGCGGCACGACCGTTGACGTGACCGATCCGGCCACCGGCGAAGTCATCGGTACCGTGCCGAACTGCGGCGTTGCCGAAACCCGCCGCGCCATCGAAGCGGCCGCCGCGGCGCAACCGGCCTGGGCGGCGAGGCCCGCGGCGGAGCGCGCCGAGATCCTGCACCGGCTTGCCCGCATCATCCGCGACAACAGCGACGAACTTGCCATGCTGCTCACCGTCGAGCAGGGCAAGCCGCTGGCCGAAGCCAGGGGCGAGGTGAATTTCAGCGCCGCCTACGTGCAATGGTTCGCCGAGGAAGCGCGCCGCGTCTACGGCGACATCATTCCGTCGCCCTGGGCGGGCCGGCAAATTCTCGTGCAGAAGCAGCCGGTCGGCGTCGTCGGTGCGATCACGCCGTGGAATTTTCCGTCCTCGATGATCGCCCGCAAGCTCGGGCCGGCGCTCGCCGTCGGCTGCGCCATCGTCATCAAGCCGGCTTCGCAGACGCCCTATTCGGGCCTTGCCTGGGGGGCGCTTGCCGAGAAGGCGGGCGTGCCCGCCGGCATCGTCAGCATCCTCACCGGCTCGGCCAGCGCGATCGGCGGCGAGCTGACCGCCAACCCGCTGGTCCGCAAGATCTCCTTCACCGGCTCCACCGAGGTCGGCAAGAAACTGCTGGCGCAAGGCGCGGCGACCGTCAAGCGCATGTCGATGGAACTCGGTGGCAACGCGCCCTTCCTCGTCTTCGACGATGCCGATATCGACCGGGCGGTGGAAGGCGCGATGATCGCCAAGTACCGCAATTCCGGGCAGACCTGCGTGTGCACCAATCGCTTCTACGTGCAGGCCGGCGTCTATGATGCCTTCGCCGAGAAGCTCGCCGCTGCCGCCAACGGGCTCAAGGTCGGCAATGGCCGCGCCGAGGGCGTCGAGCAGGGGCCGCTGATCGATGAGAAGGCAGTGGCCAAGGTCGAGGAGCACATCGCCGACGCCACCAGCAAGGGCGGCCGGGTCATCGCCGGCGGTCATCGCCACGCGCTCGGCGGCACCTTCTTCGAACCGACCGTCATTCGCGACATGACGCCGGACATGATCGTCGCCCGCGACGAGACCTTCGGTCCGCTCAGCCCGCTATTCCGCTTCGAGACCGAGGAAGAGGGCGTGCGCATGGCCAATGACACCGAGTTCGGCCTTGCCTGCTATTTCTACACAAAGGATCTCGCCCGTGCCTTCCGCGTCTCCTCGGCGCTGCAATACGGTCTGGTCGGCGTCAACGAGGGGCTGATCACCACCGAGGTGGCGCCCTTCGGTGGCGTCAAGGAATCGGGCATGGGCCGCGAAGGCTCGAAATACGGCGTCGAGGACTATCTCGACGTCAAATATGTCTGCGTCGGCGGCCTCGGCTGAGGCGGCGTTTCTCCCGCGCCGTTCAGACGACCGTAACCTCGAGCCCGCCGACCGCGTCGACATGGCCCGACAGCCGGTCGCCGCGTTTGACCGCGGCGACGCCGGCCGGCGTCCCCGTGAAGATCAGGTCGCCCGCCGTCAGCGTGAACAGGCCGGACAGATGCGCGATGATTTCCGGCACCTTCCAGATCAACTGGTTGAGGTCGCCGGTTTGCCGCCTGTCGCCATTGACGTCGAGCCAGATGGCGCCCGCCGACGGGTGGCCGATGGTGCTTGCCGGCACCAGTTCCGAACAGGGAGCGGACGCCTCGAACGCCTTGCCGACCTCCCACGGCCGGCCCATGTCCTTCGCCTTCTGCTGCAGGTCGCGCCGGGTCATGTCGAGGCCGACCGCATAGCCGAAGACATGCGCAAGCGCAGCGTCGCGGGCGATATCCGTGCCGCCGCTGCCGAGGCCCACCACCAGTTCGATCTCGTGATGGACGTCGCTGGTCGCGACCGGATAGGGAAATTCGCCGGTCGTGATCAGATTGTCGAGGTTCTTCTGGAAGAAGAACGGCGGGTCCTTGTCGGGGTCGTGGCCCATCTCGACCGCGTGCGCGGCGTAGTTCCGGCCGACGCAATAGATGCGATGCACCGGGAACACCGAGTCCGTGCCGCGGATCGGCAGGACCGTGACCGGGGGCGGGGGGAAGATGTATTGCATTGCAGAGCTTTCTTTCATGAGCAGACAGCCGAAAGCGGCATACGACACGGTCATCGACCGGTCGAGGCCTGCCGCATGCAGGAATGTGGAGGCGCACGAGGGCGACCCGTGCGCCTCCGGGACGCCCCGTCCGGACTGACGGCGGTCCGGACGGGCGCTTCCCCCCTTGTTCAGGCGCTTCTGTAAAGCTTGGTCAGCACGAATTCGCGATGGCCGAGCGCTTCGGCCGCCGTATTGCGGCCGTTGGCGGTCCTGACGATCATCTCGATCAGCGCATCGCCGGCCTGGTCGATGGTCATGTCGCGGCGGAGAATCCCGGTGACATCGACGTCGATATGCTCCGACATGGTGCGCACGGTGCGTGGATTGGCGCTGATCTTGACGACCGGCAGGATCGGGTTGCCGATGATGTTGCCCTGGCCGGTGGGAAAGGTGTGGATGACATAGCCGGCCGCCGCCATCAGGGTGACGCATTCGGCGGCGGCGGAAGAGGTGTCCATGTAGTAGAGGCCCGGACCCTTTTCCGGTGTCTCGGCCGGGCCCATGGCGTCGATGTAGCGGCAGGTGCGGCCGATCTTTTCGAGGTTGCCGAGCGCCTTCTCCTCGATGGTGGTGAGCCCGCCGAGAATGTTGCCCTTGGTCGGCTGGCTGTCGGAGAGGTCGGATGTCTTGAAGGGCTCGATCACCTCGTCCTGATAGGCCTGGAAAATCTTCATGAACTTCTCGCCGACCTCGGGCGTCGCCGCCCGCGCCTTGCAGATGTGCTCGCCGCCGGTGATCTCCGAGGTCTCGCCGAACACCCCATAGATTCCTTCCGGGATCAGCTTGTCGTACATGTTGCCGACCGTTGGGCACGAGCCGAGGCCCGTCGTGGTGTCCGACTCGCCGCACTTGGTCGAGATCCACAGCTCCGATAGGTCGCATTCCTCGCGCTGCAGTTCGCTCGCCCACTGGACGAACTCCTTGGCCTTGCGCGAAGCAACCGCGATGGTGTCGAGGTCGCCCCTCTGCTCGATCGAGAAGCCTTCGACCGGCTTGCCGGTCTTGGCGATGCCGTCGACGATCACCTTCGTCCACTCCGGCTCGATGCCGATGACCACCACTGCGGCGACGTTCGGGTTGGCGCCGGTGCCGATCATCGTGCGGAAGAACAGCTCGAGGTCCTCGCCGAACTGCAGCCGCCCATAGGCGTGAGGCAGGGCCATCGTGCCCTTGATATTGTTGGCCACCGCCTCGCAGGCGGCGTTGGAGATGTCGTCGAGCGGCAGGATGACGACGTGGTTGCGCACGCCGACGCGGCCGTTTTCGCGACGATAGGCGTTGATCTTGCGCTTGCCGTAAGTGCTCATCGGACCCTCCTTACCAACGCTTGGTCTTGAGATTGTGGACGTGGACGTAGCCGCCCTTCTTCACGTCCTGAACGATCTTGCCGATGTCCTCGCCATACTTGACGGCGGTGTCGCCGGTCTTGAGGTCCCTGAGCGCAACCTTGTGGCCGATCGGCACGTCGGCATTGACGGTCAGTTTGAACGATGAGTTGTCGGCAGTGACGACGCAGAGCATGTCGGTGCCGGCAGTCAGTCCCTCGACCACCACGACGCCGACATTGTCCTTGTGATCGTGAACCAGAAGCTGGGGCGTTGCCATGTGCACTCCTTTTGGAAAACGGCACCAGTCGCCGGAAGGCTGAGCCTCCCGCGCCGGACCGGGCGCCGCCGCGGCGGCGTCCAGTCCGGTTGTTGTCGAGAGGTCAGTATTTTGCGGGGTCGACCTTGCCGACGTTCTGCAGGACCGCGTCGACATAGGAGGAATCGATGGTCTCGTCGTAGGCCGGAATCTTGTCGATCTGGCCGAAGGCCTTCAGCTTGCCGGCGGTGAAGTCGTAGGACTCCTTGCTCGGCAGGCCCTGGTTGACCGGCCAGATCTTGCCTTTGACCATCAGGTTGTAGGCATATTCGATGGCCGCCGGATCCTCGCCGCTGGCCTTGGCGCCGTCGGCGATGACCTTGGCCTTGTTGGCCGGGTCATACATCCAGCGGCTGGCGAGCACGAGCGCGCGCACGAAACGCTTGACCTCGCCGGCGTTCGCCTTGGAGTAGGCGTCGTTGGCGGCCAGCGCCCCGTACCACCATTGCGGCAGCGTGTCCCATTCATAGGCCAGCACCTTGGCGCCCGGGGCCTTCTTCAGCACGGTATAGGCGCCGTCGGCGTGGAAGACGGCGGCAGAAATGCGGCCACTGACCATCGCCGGCACGAAGCCGGAGCGCTGCATGTTGATCTGGTGGACTGACTTGATGTCCACGTTGTCGGCGCTGAGACAGGCCTGCAGCAGCGTCTGGGCGAAGCCGCCGGTGTCGGTGACGCCGACGTTCTTGCCGACCAGCTCCTTGGCCGACGAGATGCCGTTGCCGATGCACACGGTGTCGAGCTTGAGGCCGTAGGACCAGATCACGTGCGCCGCCTGTCCGTGCGAGGCGGCGATGATCGGGTCGGTGGCCGAGGTGAAGGAGAACTTGGTGGAGCCGGCCACGGTGCTGAGGAACGCCGGAACGCCGCTGCCCTCGGGGACCAGGTTGACGTGCAGGTGCTCCTTGTCGAAGAAGCCTTCGGCCTTCGCGATGAAGGGGACCAGGAACACCGCCTTGGGCGGCGTCACCGCCACGGTGGCGCCAATATCCCCCCACGGCGTGGAATCAGTCACCTTGGACCAGTCATCCGCCGCCTGGGCGCTGGCCATCCCGGCCAGCAGACCCGAGGCCACCAGGCCAGCCGCCAAGGCCAGCGGCTTGCTCCGCAACCATCCTGGCATCGTTCTGCTCATTTTCTTCCCTCCCTTTTATTCCGGCGGGATCAGACCCATTCCGTCCCGTTTCCTCCGAATCGAATGCGCTTGTCGGGTGCGCGGTGTTCAGCGTCCCGTCTCTTTGTTGGCCCAGGGGGCAAGGCGTTTTCTGACCTGTTCGATGACCGTGCGGAAGAAGACGCCGAGGATCATCACCGTCAGGAGGACGGCGAGCATGTCGGCCGTCTTGTACGAGTTGGCGGCGAAGGCCAGCAGTTCGCCCATGCCGGAAAGCGCCGTATAGATCTCGGAAATGAACATCCCCACCAGGCCCATGGCGACGCCCTGCGAGAGACCGGTCACGATGTAGGGGACGACGCTCGGGATGATGACGTGCCGCCACATCTCCATCTCGCTGGCGCGGAAGGAGCGGGCGACCTCGATCAGCGAGGCATCGACGTTACGCACGCCGTTGTAGACGGCGATGGTCGTGGGGAAGAAGACGAACATCGAGATGATGATGAGCTGGGCCTCGATGCCGAAGCCGAACCACAGCGAGATCAGCGGGATCAGCGCCACCAGCGGCGTCGCGTAGATGGCGTAGATGTACATGCCCACGGCGGCGTCGAAACTGGCGAAGCGCCCCATGGCGACGCCGACCACGATGCCGATGACGCTGCCGATCACCAGGCCGCCGAGGAACATCGACACGCTGTATTTCAGGGCTTCAAGAAGCGGCCCGTCGACGAGCATCTGGAAGAGATGCGCGATCACCGTCGTGAACGGCGTGAAGATGATTTCCAGCGAGTTGAGGCCGTAGATCTGCCAGGCACCCAGCACCACGACGAATGACAGCGCGCGGATCACCAGCAGGCGGTTGCGCTTCTTCTGTTCGCTCTGCCGCCGGCGATGCTTGACGCGCTCGCGCACGGCAGCGCGCGTGTGGGGAGCCTGTGCGCCCGTGTCCATGGCGTTCATGACACGACCCTCCCGCTGCCGGCGAGCATGTCCGCCCAGATGCGTTCGCGCAGCGGCTCGTAGGCCGCGTGCTGGCGGACGGTCACGATCGTGCGCGGCCGTTCGATCGGCACGTCGAAGACGCTGTAGACCTCGCCGGGCCTGGTCTTCATGACCACGATCCGGTCGGCCAGCGTCAGGGCCTCGTCGATCGAGTGGGTGACGAACACGACCGTCTGCCGGAAGCGTTCCCAGATCGAAAGCAGTTCGCCCTGCAGGAGTTCGCGCGTATAGGCGTCGACCGAGGCGAACGGCTCGTCCATCATCAGCACGTCCGGGCCGAAGGCCAGCGCCCGGGCGATGCCGACGCGCTGGCGCATGCCGCCCGACAGATTGTCGGGAAACGCCCCTTCGAATCCCTTCAGGCCGACCAGCTCGATCGCCCACTTCACCTTCTCGTCGATCTGCGCCTGCGGCGTGCGGGCGATGATCATGGGGAAGGCGACGTTCTGACTGACCGTCTTCCAGGGGAAGAGGCCAAACTGCTGGAACACCATCGCCGCCTGCTTCGGCGGCCCGTTGATCTCTGCGCCGTCGAGCTCGATCGTGCCTTCGTCGGCGGCGATGAGGCCGTCGAGGATGCGCAAGAGCGTTGTCTTGCCGCAGCCGCTCGGGCCCAGCAGGCACACGAACTCGCGCTCGTAGATATCGAGACTGACGTCGTGCAGGACCTCGAGCTCGCCGTACCACTTCGACACGTGCCGGGCGACGACCTTCGATCGGCGCGTATCGGGTGCCGACGCGTCAGGCGTAGCATTCAGCGGCTTGGTTCCCGTCACACTCACGCTTTTCGTCCTCCCAGACGGTTTGTTCTTGGGCGCTCAGGGCGCCGTCCACCGTGCCACCTTGCCTGCATCAGTCTTTCGGGCCGCCGTCATCGCACCACGTGCTCCGGCGGTTCGTTGTCAATCAGCACGCGCGTCACGTTCTGCCACGCGCTGCGGAACAGGTAGGCCCAGGACTGCCGGGTCACGCCGGCGATATGCGGCGTGAGAATGGTGCGCTCGGCAGCGGCGTCGGAAAGAGAAAGCAGCGGGTTGTCCGGCGCCGGCGGCTCGCTGGAATAGACGTCGATGGCGGCGCCGCCGAGACGGCCGGATTCGAGCGCCGCGGCCAGCGCCACTTCATTGACGATGCCGCCCCGCGACGCCTGGATGAGCACCGCCCCTGGCTTCATCATTGACAGCCGCTTGGTGTCGATGAGGTTTTCGGTGGAGGGCAGCAACGGCACGTGCAGCGACACCACATCGGCACGCGCCAGCAAGTCCTCAAGGCCGAGCGCCTCGGCGCCGAGCGCCGCTGCGGCGGCGGCGCTGGCGGGTGCCGGATCGTAGAACGCAATCCGCGCGCCGGCCTCTCTGAACCGCTCGGCGACCGCCCGCCCGATCACGCCGATGCCGACGATGCCGACCAGCAGCCCTTCGAGGCCGCTGACACCTTCGCCAAGCATGCGGCCGCGAAATGCCGCGTAAGCGCCGTTGCGGATGGCGGCGGTGGACTGGGTGAATCGCCGGAGCAGCACGGCCGCGCACGACACGGCATATTCGGCCAGCGCATCGTTGCTGCCGCCGGGCACGTTGGCGACCGGGATGCCGAGTTTCTTCAGGCCGCCGGTGTCGACGCGGTCGACGCCGGCGCCGGTCACCTGGACCAGCCGGATCGCGCTGTCGGAGAACAGGCCGAGCGGCAGCTTGGCGCCGACGGCGGGAATGACCAGCGCGTTCGCCGCTTTCAGAGCGGCCGGCATCTCCGCGTCGTCCGGCGCCATATAGGCGATCTTCAGCCGCTCGGGCGGCGTGACGCCGACGCGGGTGAAATCGGCTTCCGGGCGAAGGCAGAGCACGTCCGACATCAGTGAACCTGCTCGTTTGAATCCCACGACACGAATTCGTCGGTTCCCGGACGAATGTCGCTCACCGGGAAGAAGCACAGGAGCCGAAGAACGCTTGACGCCGTGTTGTAGGTGGCGTGGCGCTCGCCGGCAGGAACCAGCACGGTGTCGCCGGCCGCGACCTTGTATTCGCCGGTGTCGGTGCGCGTGACCCCTTCACCGGAAAGAACGTGGATGCACTCCTCGAATCCGTAGTGGACATGCGGGCCGCGGCGCTTTGCGCCGGGCTCGTCGGGATCGATCTCGACCAGACGCATGGTCGAATTCGCCGAACCGGTCCCCACGCCCACGATTTCGAGAGCCCGCCGGCCCGGCAGGTTCATTGCCCGCGCATCCTTCTGGGCAATGACCCTCACCATCAGGTCACCTCGCGCAGGCGCTTGACTTCCGCGGTGCCGCCGAGAACGCGGTTGAGCTGCTCGAACAGCCCGGTCGCTTCCTCGGCGATCGCATCGGCGATCGCCTCGACCATGTCGAGGCCGCGATCCTCCGTCGCCCCGGCCGGGCTGCCGTACCAGCCGGTCGGCGCGATATCGCGGATATCGGTGAGCACCGGCTGGTAGCTCCGCGTGCGGCGCAGCGTATCCATGTGGTGGCCACGGGTGTGGTCGGAGGAGTGGTCGATCCGGTCGAGGTGAACCAGCTCCGGCCGGCAGGCGAGCACCGCCAGCGCCTCGATCTCCCCGCCGTGGGTGAGGCCGTTGCACTCATTGCCGAACATCTCCTCGGCGACGTAGCAGGCCTGCACGGTCAGTACGGTCATGCCGACGCGGCGATGCAGATCCTCGGCAGCGATGGCAAGCGAGGGAATGTTGCCCTCGTGCCAGTTGACGATCATCAGCATCTTGGCGCCGTGCTTCGCCGCGGATTCGCAGATCTCGGTGATGACGCGGATATAGGTGTCCGGCGTGAAGGTGACGGTGCCCTCATAGGGCATGTGCATCGGCGTCACGCCGACCATGGGGGAGGGCAGGACGAGGCCGTCCATGCGCTCGGCGACCGCCTCGGCCACCATTTCGGCGGCGAAGAAGTCGGTGCCGGCGGGCAGGTGCGCACCGTGCTGCTCGACGCTTCCGGTCGGCATGAGAACCAGTGGATGGCGCCGGAATTGCGCGGCGATTTCCGGCTGGGTGAGATTGGCGAAGACACGCGAAGGCAACATGTCACGCCCTCTCCAGAACTTTCGACGATGCCGTCGCGCGGACCTCGTCGAGGGGCACCAGGGCGCCGTTGCGTTCGATCGATCTGAGCGCCGCATAGACGCAGGCGACCGCCGCGTTGCCGTTGACGGCACTCAATTCGTTGGCTTTGCCCGATCGGCAGCTTTCCGCGAAAAGCTCCAGCTCGGCGCGGAACATGTTCGAGTCGGGTTCCTGCAGGACCTCGCGGTCGGCATAGCCGTCCTTTCCGCGCTGGATGTAGAGTAGCGAGCTGGCGCGCAGCTTTTCCGGAGTGTCCCAGGTGCCGAAGTCGATCTCGTAGTGCATCAATCCCTTGGAGCCGAAGACGCGAACAGCGAAGACGCCCGGCGAGGTCCAACAGGTTCCGACATAGGCGACCTTGCCGTCTGCGAACTTCAGAAGCGTCATCGACTGATCGTCGACTTCGGCTCCTACGGGAGAGAGCTTCGAGGCGATCGACGTCGCCTCGGTGACGTCGCCACCGAGATAGTGGACGACATCGAACATGTGGATGGCGAGCTGCGACAGCGGGCCGCCGGGGGCGCGGTCCTTGTACCAGCGCCAGGTCTCAGGCGTCAGTTCCAGCGCGCGTTCATTGGAGAAGTTGGCTTCGATGAAGCCGACCCGGCCAAGTTCGCCGGCATCGATCGCCCGGCGCATTTCGCGAATGCCGCCGAGCAGGCGGGCGCTGTGGCCGACGGTCACCGTGATGCCGTAGGTCTTCTGCAGCGCCTCGATGGCCAGCCCGTCTTCGAGCGTGCTGGCGATCGGCTTCTCGGTGTAGACGTGCTTGCCGGCCTTGGCGACTTGGCTCGCCACCGGCAGATGCTGCTCGTTGGGAACGGTGAGGATGACGCCCGCGATGTCCGCGCGCGAGAGCAGCGCCTCCAGGGTCGCCACCGACTCTACGCCGGTGTCCCGGGCGAACGCGTCGCGTTTCTCCTGGGACCGGCTGAACCCGGCGACGATCTCCAGCCTGTCGGAGAGCTTGGCGGCGTTGGTGAGAACACGCGCCCATCGTCCGAGGCCGACAATTCCGATTTTGACTTTGCCTGCGTTCATTCTTCTTGTGCCCTGTCAGTGCGTATTACGGTATGACGGG
This sequence comes from uncultured Alphaproteobacteria bacterium, assembly GCA_963762605.1. GTDB lineage: Bacteria > Pseudomonadota > Alphaproteobacteria > Rhizobiales > Kaistiaceae > CAVSRC01. The sequence continues at coordinate 89,987 of CAVXLJ010000019.1, forward strand.
ATGATCGTCGGAGTCAACGACACTTATTGCGGGAAAACGCGGCCCGCTGCGCCAGCCTAGAAACTCATTTCGAGCAGGTAGAGCCCGCCGGTGAAGCGGTCGACCGCGTAGGCGATGCCGCGTTCGTCGGCGAAGACGTCGTTGATCTGGGCGGCGCCGGCGGGCGAGCCTTTCGGTGCCGCCGGCACGAAGCACGCGATCTCGCGCGGCTGAAACTGATTGGAGATGTCGAAGGCCCTCAGGCCGCCATTGAAGAAGGTGCCGAGGAGGATCTCTTCCGATTGGAACGACGTCGGTAGCGGTACGTTTTCGTGAACATTGTGCGCGCCGAAGCGGCCGCCACGATGGCGAAATTCGTCGAGCGGCGGCAAGGGCAGGGTGGACACCGGCACCAGATTGTCTTCCGCGCGCATGTCGACGATCCACATCAGCTTGGGCCAGTCGGCGGCGGCGTCCTTGATCGATTCATTGGTTACCACCATGAGGCCGCGCGCGAAGAGCGGCAGCACCGTGTGCGTGAAGCCGAGATAGGGCGGTGCATTGTTCCAGCGTGACACCATCTTCGGCCGGCTCTTGTCGGCGATGTCGAGGATGATGACGCCACCGTCGACATAGCCGAGATAGGCGCGGTCCGGGCGCTGTGGATAGACGTTGGTGTTGTGCACGCGAAAGCCGGCGCCCTGCGGATTGTGCTGAACCGGCAGGTCCGCGCTGTCGCCGACGCGCACGCCCGGCAGCCACCAGCGGCCGGCTTCAACCGGCTTCGACGGATTGCGCACATCGACGATTCGGTAGAACTGGTCGTCGCCGGGTCGATGCGACTGGAAATCGTCGGCGCCGGCGGACATGTGGACATAGTCGCCGTCGCAGAACCAGAGCTGGTGGACGCCGCGCGAATGCGGCCCCGAGGCGTCGAAGAAACCGATCGAGCGCGGTTGCTCGGGCGCCGACACGTCGAACAACTCCATGCCGGCCGGTGTCTGGCCCGCTAGCCTGGTCTGGTACGCGACTACCATCAGGTCACCGACCACTTCCAGCGAATTGGAGCGCATGAACGGTTGCGGCAGGTCGGTCTGCACGACCAGCTTCGGCGCCCGTGGGTCGCTCACGTCGACGCCGCTGAAGTTCTTGGGCGCGCTTTCATGAGCCAGCCACAGGATGCGGCGCCCGTCCGGCGCGATCTGGATGGCCATGCCCTCGCCGAGGCCGCCGAAGCCACCGAGCTCGTGCTGCGCCAGTAACTTGAACCCGTGAACGATCGGGGCGTCCGCGTCGTTGGCGATGGCTCGTCCTCCCTCAAGCAGCATCGTACCGTAATACGATAATATTGAGCAAAAGAGCCGGTGCGGCAAGCGCCGTCACGACAAAAATATGTTGGCCGTGTGGACTGCGGAGGCTTGTGGCTACAGGGTCTCGGCGCCGGTCTCGCCAAAGATCCGGTTGATTTCGGCGGCCGCGTTCAGCGCCTCCTGCCGCGCGACCGTCTCGGCGAACTCGCCGTCGCCGTTCTTCAGCGCCTGATGAAGCTCGCGCAGTGCGGCGATGCTCTGCTTCGAACGCCCGGGCGAGCGCCGCGGGTGGCCGAGACCGATGGCGCGCCATCGCCAGATGCGGGCATAGAGCGTCGCGATCATCGACGATAGCGTCTCGCTGCCCGCCCCGGCGAACAGGATATTGTAGAACTCGTTCTTCACGGCCAGGATGTCCTCCGGAACGTTGGCCTTGTAGGCCGCGACCGTCCGGTCGAGCGCATCCTTGAGCGCTGTAAGGTCTTGTGGCGTCGCGTTGGCGACGAACATCCGGGCCGCCAACCCCTCCAGCACCGAGCGAATCAGATAGAGATCCTTGGCTTCCCCCCGCGTCAGTTGCCTGACGATCGGGCCTTTGTTGGGAATCGTCTCGACGATCAATTCGCTCTCGAGTTGCCGCAGCGCTTCGCGGATCACGGTGCGCGATACGCCGGTCATGTCGATCAGTTCGCGTTCGATCAGGCGCGCGCCGGGCGCCAGGCGGCCGTCGATGATCGCCTTGCGCAGGGCATCGACGACGTCACGGCGCAGCGGCGCGGCGCGCTTCTTGACCACCGCCAGACCCTTGTTGTTCGTACCGAACGCCGGTGTTGCCTTGCTTTCGGAGGTCTCGCGCATTCTATCTGCCGCTTTGGATTGTCTGCTCAGGTTGGCTGCATAAGCCAGGGGCCGTCAAGGTCGCTGCATACAGTGCCCGGCCCGCATGCGTCACGGAAAATCGGCCGAGCGCGAAGTCCGCCGTACCGCAGTCAACGGTGATTCGCGGCATTGGGTCTTGCCCGACGGTCGTCGCCTCAGCCGGAATCGCGCTCGATTTTCCAACTGCGCACCTTGAACGGCAGAACCTGCAAGTCGGCGGCGCCGGCCGGCTCCTCGAGCAGATCAACCGCGCCGGAAACCGACCATGGTCCGGACGCGTGCGATCGACACGGTGCCACGGCCGCCGGCAGGCTCGTAGACTCTGAGGATCAGGCCGCTGCCATCCTCGGCCGGTTTGAAGGCGCTGAGACCGAGCTGCATGCCGTCGACGGCGACCGCCGTCCACGATTGCGCTTTGTCCACCGGGACGGCGCGGCAGATGAGCGGTTGGTTGAGATCCTCCGCCTCGGCCAGCACGCCCCCGGTCAACCAGTCGCCGTCATGCGGATAGAGCGCATAGGTGAAGGACTGCCGGCCCTCGTCGGCGAGCGGATCGGGATAGATCGGCGAACGCAACAGGCTGATGCCGAGTTCGTTGCCGAGTGCGTGATGGCCGTATTTGCCGTCGTTGATGAGCGCCACGCCGTAGCCATGTTCGGCGAGATCGACGAAGCGATGCGCCGCGACCTCGAAGCGCGCCTGATCCCACGAGGTATTGCGATGCGTGGCGCGACGGATGACGCCATGGGCGCATTCGAAACTCGCATAGTCGGAACGCACGGCCAGAGGAAAGCGCGCCTTCAAAAGAACGCGGCGATCGTGCCAGTCGATGTCGGTCTTGAACTCGACGCGGGCCGAATTTGCCCACAGCCGCACGGTCTGCACGATCTCGCTGTTGCGGAACCTTCGGACGATACGGATCGCAGCACGATGCGGCCCCGTCTCGACGACCGCCAGCGAAGAAGCCGGAATTTCCTCGCCGTGGCGGCTGTAATCCTCCTCGATGTCCCACGCATCCCAGTTGCGTGGTTTGTCGACATAGGCCCAGATCTGGTTGGCGCGACCGGCCAGTGCCTCGCGCCCGGCGCGCTTGTCGAAGACGCTCCTCAGCGTGCCGTCGTCGGCCAGTTCCACCCGCACCACGTCGTTCTCGAGCCGATTCCGCTCAACCGACAGGCCGGTGGGTGCCGTCGCCTCGGTCAATGTGACCGCGGACACGCCCGGAACCGCTTGGGTTCCGCTGAGGACAGAGCCGCCTTCGATCGGCTGACCGCCGGGCAGGTCTTCGCCGCTGACGGCGATACGCAACGGCCGTGGCGACAGGTCCGGATTGACCACCAGCAGGCCCGGCTTGCCACCAGCAAGGCCGAGCTTCCCGACAAGCGCGGACAGATGCTCGTCCTGCGCCCGTTCTCCGGCGGCGACGACCTCCGCCAGCTCGGCTTCAGTCCGCTGGTAGACCTCGCGGATGCTCGATCCGGGCAGGATGTCGTGGAACTCGTTGCGCAGGACAATGCGCCACTGCGCTTCCAGCGAGGGCGCCACCGGCGCGCCCAGCAGCGTCGCCATGCTCGCCAGCGTCTCGGCCGCGATCAGCGCGCGTTCGGCGCGCCGGTGCAGGTATTTCGTGCGTCCCTGGGTGGTCAGCGTCCCGCGATGGAGCTCCAGATACATTTCGCCGACCCACACCGGCAGGTCGCCGGCGCCAGGCATGGCGTGCAGCGCGCCGAACCAGGCGGCAACCGCGACCGGGCGCAGGGCCGGCACCGCCGGGAAGTCGGCCATCTGCCTTTGGCGTTCGAGCATCTCCTCGGTCGGCCCGCCGCCGCCATCGCCATAGCCGAATGACAGCAGGCTTTCGCCAGCGTGAACCTTGCCGCGGAAATTGCGCCAGGTCTCGACCGACGCCCGCGGGCCGATCTCGGCGTTGTAGCCGCCGACTGGGTTGTTGAAGGTATGCGCAAGCAACCGGCTGCCGTCGAGACCCTCCCACCAGAAAAGGTCGAAGGGCATCGGGTTGGTCTCCGACCAGTTGACCTTGATGGTGAAGAAGCTGTCCACGCCGGCAAGCTTCAGGAGCTGGGGCAGGGCAGGGGAGAAGCCGAAGCAGTCGGGCAGCCAGCAGACCGTATGGCGGCGGCCGAAGGCGCGCTCGAAATAGCGCTGACCGTAGAGGAGCTGGCGAACGAAGGATTCGCCGGTCGGCATGTTGGTGTCCGGCTCCACCCACATGGCGCCGATCGGCTCCCACTGGCCCGCCGCGACCCGCTGCTTGATCTCGGCGAACAGCGCCGGATCGTCGTCTTCGAGAAACGCGTAGAGCTGCGCCGTCGACTGGTTGAAACGGAATTCGGGATAGCGCTCCATCAGCCCGATCATGGTGTGGAAGGTGCGGTTCGCCTTGCGCCGCGTCTCCTCCAGCGGCCATAGCCAGGCAAGGTCGATGTGCGCATGCCCGGTGACCGCCAGCGCTCCTTGCCGTGGATAGCGCTCGGCAAGCGCCTTCAGGCGCACAGTGAGCGCTTGGCCGGCGGTGGCGACCGAAGCGCGCGCGTCGGCATCCAGCCCCTCCGGCTGCGTCGGCAGACCGTTTGGCAATTGCCACACGTCCTGCATCTCGGTGGTCGACTGCATGCGGGCGACGTAGTTTCCGGTCGACGACGGCCAGTCGAGCCCGGCGAAGGCGTCTTCGGCCGCCGACAGCAACGGCTCGACCGCATCGTGGTCTCCCAGCGCGTCGGCGGCCTCGACCACCTGGCGCATAAGCAGGACGAAATCGGCAAGTTCGGTTTCCAGCCAGACGAGTGCCGCGTTTTCCAGTCGCGCATTGCGGTTCGGCACGCCGAACGGCAAGCGGGCGACGCATTCGGCGCTGATCGAGAAAGACCAGCCCTCCAGGTGGAAGCGGCGATGGTTGGGGTCGAGTGCGAAAGCGGCGCGCCTGCCGTCGTCATAGGTGAGCCGCGCAAGGCCTTCGCCACCGAGGTCGAGGTCGAGGCGGGCCGCTTCCAGCGGCCAGTCACCCGGCACCGTCACTGGCGCAGAGCGGAAGGTCACCACCCCGTCGCGCGTCGGCCACGGCTGGCCGGGCGCGATCGGCGCGCCGTTGAAGGTCCACCCGTCGAGCGCCGTGGTCTGGCGAACGGTCCATTGATCAAGCTCGACCAGCCGCTTGCGCAGGCGATCCATTCGCTGTCGGCGTGTGAGAGACATGTTTCTTTTCCGGTCCGCGCGGCTACTCGACCCGGTGCGCAGCTCGGCACCGGCGGTTCTTCTATAGCGACCTACGCCGAACGATCGAAGACCGGGACGACACGCCCGTCTTGCTCGAAGAGCCGGCGCAGGTCGTCCACATCGGGGCAGGCGGGCGCCGGCGGAATTGCGTCGCCGCCAAGGCGCGGCAAGGCAAGGACGGCGCAGCAAAGGCGGGTCGTTCCGGCCTCCACCAGCCCGCGAAGCTGCGGGACGAGCGTGCGCGCCGCCATCACGTTGGTGTTGGCAAATGGGCTGATCACATGAGCGGCGCGGGTGTCGTAGCCGACGATCACGCTGACATCCTGGGCCGTTCCGACCTGCGCTTGCCGACGGCGGACCCGTCTGTTCCATGCGCCAAAATCCGGTTTGGTAATCGCAAAGCCGCCCTCGGCGACCTCGAGCCGGCGCGGCGTGGTCACCAGATGAAGCCTGATGTGCCATAGGCCCGCCGGCACCAGCCAGGTCTCGACCGTGACGTCGGCATAGGGTCGCCACCGGGCATAAAGCTTGTCTTCGACGATCAGCGCCGCGTCGTTGCTCTCGCGCATGCGCAAGTGCACGCCGTCATCGGAGAAACCCAGCATTCCGTCGCAAGCGGCGTCGGCAAAGCGCCGGTCGTTGGCCTCGATCGAAAAGCCGTAGCGCGTCGAATAGGCGAACTTGCCGTATTTCTCCGCCATGCCGCGCCAGTGGCCCTCTTGCTGGCCCGAAGTAAGCGCCACGATATGGCCGGGAAGGTGTTGTGCCACCATGCCCGGTTCGGACAAGGGAACCGGCGCGTCGAAGGTCTCCGGCTCTTCTTCGTGCGCCGCCCAGAACGGATGCTCTTCGGGCAGCGCCAGCGGCAGGAAGGCCTTCATCGCCCAGTAGGGCGAGCCGGCGGAATTGTAACCTTCGCTCACCAGGAGATTGGGATAGGCGTAGCCAATCGACAGCACACCGTCGCGGTCGAAGATCGGCTGACGCGCCCACCAGCGCAGATTGCGCAGGTAGTAGCCCTTAATCTGCCCCCAGGGCAGCGCCTCCACGCCGGCAAAGGCGAGCGCCCCCCAGAAGCCGGCATGGGCAAAACGGTAGGTCAGGCTGCGGCCAAAAGGGAGGGCCGAACCGTCCGGCGCGTACCAATGCCGGATCGCGCGGGCAAATTCGGCGGCCCGCTCGCGATAGCGTGCTGCCCGTGTCGTGTCGTCCGAGAGGGCGGCATAGATCAGCCCGTAATAGTGGAAGGCGAAGGGAATGTAGTGGTCGGCGCTCCTGCTCGGCCCGTCGCGATACCATCCTTTGCCGAGCACGAAGGGTTCGACACCGTCCAGGTAAGCGTTGCGCGTTTTTGCATCGACCACGATACCGCAATGCATCAGGCCGAGGTCGATCATGACCCGGAAGAACTTCCAGTTGTTGTTGACGAAGTGGTGCTCGCGCCCTGAAATCAGATAAGTGGCGATGCGCCGCTTGTCGGCCTTGTCCAGCGGATCCCACAGATCGGCGCGCGCCATGCGCAAGGCGAAGCCGATCGCGGCGAGTTCCACTTGGCGCTGGTCCGTGCGTTTGATGGCGCCCCAATAGTCGGGATGCTTTGGATCGGTGCCGGCGCTCAGGCCGCGCCTATAGAGGTGCCAATGGGCGAAGGCACCGCTGCCGGCCGCGAGCGGTGCGATCCCCCAGAGCGGGCGGGCAAAGCCTTCCAGATCGGCCGCCGCCCGGTCGAAATGCGCCGCCGCCGCGCTCAGCCGCACACGCGCCCCGGAGGTCGAGAAATAGGGAAGGAGAGGGAGGAACAGGTCGCCGACGGCGCGCTCAACGTCGGCGCGGGTCAGAAGCGGATTTGCCGAAAGCGGAGTGTCAGCCAATTCACCGGACCGTTTTGTGGGGCCGGCACATGGCCGATGCCACGGTCCGGTTTACTTGATGACAGCAACGCCGTCATTCATTTCCTTGATGCCGTCGTCGATCGAGATGTTGTTGGCCATGATCTCGTCGTGGACGCGATTGAGTACCAGCTCATATTCGCGCACCTTCAGGACCACCGCCATTTCCAGATAGCTGGCCCTGGTGATCAGTGCCTGCGCACTTGCCGGATCGGTCGGGAAGCCCGGCGTCGCGGTGATCATGTTGATCACGTCGGCGGTACGCTGCGCCGGCGTCGTGCCGGTTTTGGCGACGACCGTCGCACCGTCCGGTCCGCTGGCCCACTCAATGAAGTCCTCGGCGGCCTTGGCGTTCTTCGAGTTCACGTTGACGCCGAGCGAGGTCACCTGACCCGCCGTCGCGCCCGGTCGGCTGTCCTTATGACAGCCGTTTGATCACGAATGAGTAGATCTTGTCTTCCACCTTCGATTCCACCAGTTCGTTGCCGGTTGTCCGGCAGAAGGCCTCGAAATCCTTCACCGCGCCGGGGTCGGTGGCGAGCACTTCCAGCGTGCCGCCCATCGGCAGATCCTTCAGCGCCTTCTTGGCGCGCAGGATCGGCAATGGGCAGTTCAGCCCTTTCACGTCGAGAAGCTGATCGGCCATGTCGGTTTCCTCCCCTTGTTGCCGTCTTCTTGTCTAGATGAACAGGTTGATGTCGCTCTTGGTGGCCATCTCGATGTAGGTCGCCGCGCCGCCGAGCTTGGGCCCCTCGATCATGTCGTCGAGGGTGTATTCGAACAGGTCCATGGTCATCTGGCAGGCGATCATTTCGACATCGGCCTCGATCGCCATCTCCCTGAGTTCCTCGATCGAGGCGACGCCCTTCTTCTTGATCAGGTTCTTCATCATGACGCTGGCCGCTGCGTCGACGCCCGGGATCGCCGAGACCAGGTTGGGCATGCCGATGTGCATGCCGAACATTGGCATCTGCATCGCCGGGTTGCCCAGCGTCGTCACCTGCAGGTCGAGCTTCTTCTTGAGCAGGGTGAGGCCGTAAAAGGTGAAGAACATCGACACCTCCAGCCCCATCGCCGCCGCCGTCGTCGCCAGGATGAACGGCGGATAGGCCCAGTCGAGCGAGCCCTTGGTGACGATCATCGACAGCTTCTTGGTATTGCTTCCGGTACCATCGGCCATGGCATTTCCTCCACGATTTGGCGCGTCGACGCTGGCTCGCCCGCTTACGCGCTCAGAACCTCCACACCACGACTGCCAGCACGAGAACGGCAAGGAACACGGTTTCCGCCACGATCAGCGCGATCGACTGCCAGCCGACTGCCGCCATCGCCTTGAGCGACGTCTTCATGCCGAGCGCGGCGATCGCCGTGACCAGGCACCAGCGCGAGATGCTCTTCAGCCCATCGAGGACCACCGGCGGGATGACGCCGGTGCTGTTGACCAGAACCAGGAGGACGAAGACCACCAGGAAGCCGGGTAGCCGGCGGCCGGCGGCGCTGACATTGTGCGCCCGGAAGATGAAGGTCAGCGACATCACCACCGGCACCAGCATGGCGACGCGCAAGAGCTTGGTGAAGGTCGCTACGTTGCCGGTCTCATCCGAGACGCTGAAGCCGGCGCCGACCACCTGGGCGACGTCATGGATCGTGCCGCCGAGGAAGATGCCGATGGCCGCGTGGTCGAGATGGAAGAGGGCGATGATCATCGGATAGATGATCATCGCCATGGTCGACAGCGTGGTGACGCCGATGACGGTGAACACCGTGTCGCGCTCGTGGTTTTCGCCTTTCGGCAGCACCGAGGAGATGGCGAGCGCTGCGGAAGCGCCGCAGATCGCCACGGCGCCGGAGGTCAGGAGTCCAAAGGGCCGGCTGAGGCCGAAGAGCCGCGCCGCTACCACGCCGAAGCCGAGCGTCAGCAGCACTGCCACGACCACCATCACCACCGGCGTCAGCCCGAGATGCATGATCTCGCCGATGGTGATCTGGGCGCCGAGCAGGCCGACGGCGATCCTCAGGATGCGCTTCGAAGCCAGCTCGATGCCGGCGATGCAGCGGCCTTCCTGCGACAGGAAATAGAACGCCATGCCGAGCAGCAGGGCGAACAGCATCACTGGACCGCCATAGTGGTCGGACAGGAAGGTCGCCGCGATGGCGATGATCGCGCTGACCAGCACGCCGGGCGCGTATTTCTGCAGGGCGGCGAACGCCCGCCCGTGAGGGGGCTGGATTGCGGCGACGTCGCTCACGGCCGCGCGCCTTACGCCGCCGCCGCGCAGCCGGCGAACTTGTCGGCGTCCATCTTCGCCTCGTAAGGGCCGGCAACGGCGGTGCCCGGCGTCAGCGTCGCCTTCGCCGTGGCCCAGTCGGCGGGCTTGACCTTGACCATCCAGCCTTCGCCGTAGGGATCGGAATTGGCGAGCTTCGGATCGCCCGACATCGCCTCGTTGATCTCCAGGATCTCCGCCGGGAAGGCGATCTTGGCCGGGCCCACCCACTTGCCCGATTCAATCGTGGCGCAGGATTTGCCGCTGTCGAGCGAACGGCCCGCTTTCTTCGGGGTGAAGGCGACCAGCGGCCCGGCGAGTGCCGTCGCCACCATGGTCATGCCGAGGGTGACGGTGCCGTCACCGTTCTCGCGATACCAGATGTTGTTTTCGACGTCGTAGAGAAGATCGTCGGGAAGATTGCAACCGCGCACGGTTGTCATGGTCGTCGCTCCATTGTCAGGGGCCGGCGGCGGGCACGGCGTCCTGCGCGCGCAAGGGGCGTGCCGAGCAGCAGAACTCGCCGAGGCCGGCGGTTTCCAGTTTGCCATCGATGAAGAGAACGAGATGCCGCGCCACCATGGCGCCGAGGCGGAGGCGCCGCGGCGAATCCGAAGCGGATGGTGCAGCATGCACGCAATTATAGGCGTAGGCGAGTTCGCGGCAGGTCTCGCGGCAGGCGTTGAAGCTGGGGTCGCCGCGTGCGCCCTGGCGGTGCAGCGCCAGCAGCCGGAAGCCTTCGACTTCCTTGTCTGTCGGTGTCTTGCCCTTGGCGGTCAGCCAGCTCGTGAGTGCCGCCTCGCCGATTTCAATCAGTTCGGCGGCAAGCACCTCCGGCGACGCGGCGAGCGCCGCGTCGGGCAGGGCGATGATCGTGTCGAGCCGGTCCATCGGTGTCTCGAGCCGGGCTGCCGTTGCCACTATAGCACCCCGCGCTCGTGGAGGAGATCGCGCGCATCCGACAGGTTCTCGTGCATGCCGACCTTGCGCGCCGAAAGGCCGAGCGCCAGGCCGATGAGCTGGGTGAAGTAGAGGATCTTCACCGTGGTCTTCTTGCCGAACACCGTCTCGGCGCGCTTCTGGTGCATCTCCAGGCCGGTGTGGCAGGTCGGGCATTCCGTGGCGATGACATCGGCGCCGCAGGCTTCCGCCGTCGTCAGCAGGTTGAGCACCAGCCGGGTCGAGGTGTCGGAATCCGACAGCGTATGGGCGCCGCCGCAGCAGGCGGTCTTCAGCGGATATTCGACATTCTCGGCGCCGGCGGCGGCCAGCAGGTCGTCCATGAAGTGCGGCTTGGAGGTCGATTCCGATCCCGGCCCCTTGTCCTTTTCCGGGAAGATGTGGCGCGGGCGCGAATACATGCAGCCGTAATAGTTGGCGATCTTCAGCCCCTTGAGCGAGTTCTTGACCCGTGCCTTGAGTCCGTCCTCGCCGATCGCCTCCTTGATCCAGTCAAGCGCGTGGATGGTCTCGACCTTGCCGGCTTCGTAGATGGTGTGGCCGGCCTTCTTCGACAGGCGCTCATTGACGTCGCGCGAGTGCTCGCTGTGGCCGAGGTCGTATTCGGCCTTCTTGAGATTGTGGTAGCAGCCATTGCACGGCGCCATCACCGTGTCGAAGCCCATATCCTCGGCGATCGAGAGATTGCGCGCCGACAGATAGGTCTGCAGCTCGGGGTCGACGTTCTTGACCTCCATCGCCCCGCAGCAGTTCCAGTTCTTCAGGTCGACCAGATCGAGGCCCAGCGCCTTGCCCACCGCCCGCGTCGAGCGGTTATAGGCGTGGCCGGTGCCTTCCAGTGCGCAGCCGTGATAGTAGGCAACCTTCTTGTACTTGCCGCTCACTGCTCGGCTCCTTCCGCTTCAAGGCCGAGGGTGGCGCGATGGGCCGCCTCGCGCTCTGCCACATATTCTTCGATGGCCGCCCGCGCCGGTGCCCAGCTACGAGTGCGCGGACGGAAGAGGGTGGCCAGGCCCATCTTCGTCAGCATGCCGACCGGCAAGCGCATCGCCAGCCCGCTGATGAGGGAGACCAGCCAGCCCTGGAACAGCGATTGCCCGGTACGCTGGAAGAAGAACCTGAGCACGCGCCCGTCCTCGATCTTGCCGGTGGCAATCACCTGCTCCGAGAAGACGTCGTCGAAGACCTCCGCCGGCTTCTCCTCGACGTGCCCCTTCAGCTCCAGCCAGCGCGCCGTCGCCCGCATCACCCCTTCCGGCACCACATCGCGCGGGCAGGCATAGGTGCACTTGTTGCAGGAGACGCACTGCCAGATGATGTCCTTGTCGCGCAGGAGTTCCTCTTCCATCCCGAGCCGGATCAGGTAGATCCAGTAGCGCGGGTTGAAATCCTGATTGATGGCGTTGATCGTGCAGGCATTGGTGCACGAGCCGCATTGCCAGCAGCGGTGGATGTATTCGCCGCCGGGCAGCTCCGCGATCTCCTCCTGCAGACGTTCGTTGTAGTCGGTGACGGCGCGGCTCTCGATGAAGGTCGACCAGTGGCCGGAGACGTCGATGCCCTCGAGCTCGAGGTGCTCGTGAGTGACGAGATTCTCCGGCCGGATCAGCGATTTTTCGTGGATCGGCATCGGCGCCTCAGTGGCTCAAGGATCGCGGCTGGCCCAGTACGTGGGCCTCGCCGTCGATCAGCTTCAGGCGGGTGCGGCCGGATTCTGAATCGACCGCGTCGAGGCCGAGCAGCCGGCTTGTGTGCGCCATGCGGTCGAAGGCCGGGCCGCAGACCGTATCGTTGCCGAGATACTGCCCGCCGCGATCGTTGATGTAGCCGGCATAGACATGCGCAGCGAGCAGATCGACATAGAAGGGCAGATCGCGGAAGACGCCGTTGTCGGAGAGGAAGCCCTCCAGCTCCATGCGCAGCGTCCTGTGGGTGACGAAGTCGTCCGCCGCCGTGATCACCGCCCGGTCGACATCGTCGGCAAACCAGATTTCGCGCAACACGCCCGAGCCCACCCGCGCGTCCCACATCCAGCGGGTCATCAGCGGGTAGCGGTCCGGCGCGGTGAAATGCAGCACTTCCGCCGCCAGGTCGCGCGCCCAGCGATGCGCCCGGTCGGCCGGGAAGCCGTCCGTAGAAGGCGGCCATGCGCGCGTCGGCCGTGCTCACGTCCGACCAGCCGTCAGGTCAGCGCGGAGAGCTTGCGGTGGATGAGCGCGTAGCTGTTTTCGCGCAGCCACACGCCGATCCGCCGGCGAACCGGCGTGACAAAGGCGGCGAGATCGCAGAACTCGGTCTCGGTGAGCTCGCTGACACGGCCCTTGCCGAGCAACTCCTCGAACAGCGAGGCCTTCAGCGCCAGCGCGCCGACATAGCGCTCGATGCCGCCGGAGGGTTCCGCCGATTCCGCCAGATCCTCGAAGGCGCGCCTCAGCCGCGGCCCGGACAGGTCGAGCACCGGCGCCGTCGGCGCCGGCGGCGTCTTTGCCCGGAAGGCGAGGATCGCCGCCATCACTCGGCCGCCTCGGCAACCGCGCCGCGGGCAAGCGCCAGCACGGCCATCGCCGCCGACTGCCCCTGCGCGATCGAATCGTCGATCGTTTCCGGGCCGGTGGCGGCACCGGCGACGAAGACGCCCGGCCGCGACGTGCCCGACATCGACGAATAGCTCGGTGCCTTGTCGATATAGCCGTGGCGTTCGAGCTTCACGTCGAACACCGCCGACAGCGTCATGTTGTCGACGTTGGGGTCCATGCCGATGGCGTGCACCACCATGTCGAAGGGAATGGTGATCGGCCGCTTGACCAGCGTGTCCTCGCCTTTGACGATCAACCGCTTGCCGTCCGACGTCACCTCGGCGATGCGCGCCTTGATGTACTTGACCTTATGCTGCTCCTGGCTCTCCCAGTAGAACTTGTCCTCGTAGAGGCCGAAGGTGCGGATATCCATGTAGTAGATGTAGACGTTGGTTTTCGGCAGCTCCTCGCGGATTTCCATGGCGAGGTTGGACGACACCGTGCAGCAGATCTTCGAGCACCATTCGCGGCCGATCTGGCGGTCGCGCGAGCCGACGCACAGGAGGATAGCGACGCGGTCCGGCTTGCGCCCGTCGGAGGGGCAGCGCACGCCCTGGCCCGACGAGATCATCTGCTCGACCTGGGTGGTGGTCACAACGTCGGGGTAGGTGCCGAAGCCCCATTCCGGCTTGTTGACCGAATCGAAATGGGTGAAGCCGGTGGAAAGAATCGCGCCCCCCGCCGCGAAGCTGCTGCCGTCGGCAAGCGTGACGTGGAAATCGCCGGGCCCGCCGGTGAACGTCTTGACCGTGGTGTTGAGGCGAACGTCGATCAGCTTGTCGCCGGTGACGCGGTCGACCATGCCGCCGATGGCGTCCCTGGCCCATTCGCCCGAGGGCACCAGCCGCGCGTAGCCGGAGAGGATTGGCGCGCCACCGAGGCGGTCGGCCTTGTCGACCAGCACCACCGGCTCGCCGGCAGAGGCGAGCGCATGGGCCGCCGACAGACCGGCGGGCCCGCCGCCGACGATGAGGACCGGACGAGTCATTCCGCCGGCCCTCCGATTGCTGCTACCTCCGCCGGCTTGACGTAGCCGGGGCCAGAGGTGATGGCGCGCTTGGGATCGTAGAGTGTCTCGATGCGTCCGGCCTTGACCTCGCCGAGATAGGCCTCGAACTCGGCCTTGGCCTTCTCCCAGTCGATGCCGAGCTTCTCGAGCAGCTGCTCGAAGGGCGAGGCGTGCCAGTGGAGCTGCGCCAGCTTGTAGGGGTGGGCACCCAGCGCCAGCGCGGCGAACTGGCAATCGGCCATGATCGGCAGGGCATAGACCTTGTCGACCGCCTTGCCGATCCACTGGTTCTTGTCGAGCGTGGTGATGCAGCCGGTGTCGTGGCCGATCATCACGTCGGCCTTGGCTTCCTCGACCGCCACCTTGATCTTGCGGTCGATGGCAAACGAGCGGGTGAACTCGCGCTCGCCGATGATGTGGCGGAAGCCGAAGCCGCAGCAATCGTACCAGGTGGAATAATCGACCACCTCGGCGCCCAGCGTCTGCAGCAGGCCGGTGGAGACGGCGACGCGGTCGCCGTTCAGCACCGTCTCGTCATAGATCACGTCCTCCGGCACCATCTTATAAACGTGGCAGGCCGGATGGACGGTGGCGCGGATGCCGGAAACGTCGATCACCTGACGTTCCTGGATGCGATGGCGCATCACATGCAGCCATTCGGAATAATGGACGATCTCTTCCGGGATGAGGAGCTTGCCGTCGATGAGGCGGCCGAGCTTGCCGAGGATCGCCTTCACCTCGGCCCTCAGCTCCGCCGAATGCATCAGGAAGATGCGCATCTCCTTGTAGTTGCCGAAGGAGGTGCCGCAGTGGACGAGGGGATAGAAGGTGCCTTCCGGCAGCCCGCGCGCCTTGGCCGAGACATAGGCTTGATGGAAATTGCGCAGGAACACGGCGGCCAGGCTGACGACATTGCCGATGCCCGAGCCGTGATAGTTCCACGCCGTGCATGAGGTCTGGTCGGTCTCGTCGAGATAGGGGATCTCGAGCTGGTTCATCAGCCACATCACGCTCGACGGGTAGCCGGGGATGTTGCCGCACTGGCCGCACGACTTGTGGTGCCAGAGATTGGTGGTCGGGATGCGCTTTTCCCAGCCGTAGAGGGTGCGCGCGATGACCGGATTGTGGCGCTCGTCGATGCGGTGGACGACGATCTCGCCGTCCTTCTCGAGCTGCCACATGGCGTCGCGGATATCCTCGACGCGGTCCTTCTTGGTCAGCATGGAGCGCTTGTCGATGCGCTGCTCGACCCAGGCCGTGGCTTTCCGCGCCTCGGCCGGCGTCAGGTTCGACGGCCGCCACTCATCGCCGAAGCCGCTAAAGGCGGGCGTCTTGCTGTTCCCGGGCTTGTCCATCCGGCATGTCCTCCGCTAAGCCGCCCACGTCAATCGTCGGCGTCCGCCTGCTCCTCCAGCCACTCGCTGTATTCCTCGCGCTTCTCGTCCATCACGTCGGTGACGAGGTCGAAAAGGTTCTCGTCGACGGTCTCGAGCTGATCGAGTACGCCGGTCGCTTCCCAGATCGTGTAGAGCTCGACCGAGGTCTTGAGGTTGACCTCCCAGGCCGTGTCCATGGTGTGCATGGTCGGCACCGGAATCGCCTTCCTGAGAATGTTGAGCGGCGCGTCGACCTTGGAGACGTTCGGTCCCCAGTCTGGGAACGCCTCGCGCGTGATCATGTTGGGGGCGAGCTGGTTGCCGGTCGACACCACCTTCAGCAGCACGCGCGAGAACGGCCTCAGCACGTCCTTGGCCGACTGCATGCCATGCTTGATCGCCACCTCGCGCATGATCATGACAAGGCCGCCGGGCGAATTCTCGAACGGGCAGCGCGCCGCGCAGGTGTAGCACTGGGCGCAGGCCCAGATCTTCTCCTGCATGGCGTCGTAGATGCCTTCGAGATTCTCCGTCCACAGCAACTGGACGATCTCGCGCGGCGAATAGTCGTAATAGTGGGCGGACGGGCAGGTGGCGGTGCAGATGCCGCAATTGAGACAGCCGTGCAGCTCGTGGTCGTAGAGCATGTGCGAGCGGATGTCGTCGAAGACTTCCTCGAGCGTCTCCTGCGGCACGACCGGTGCCGGCGAGATCGGATCGCTGATCGCGGCATGCTCTCCCGTCATTCCGTCCTCCCGGCGGTGCTTCAGTAGGTCAGCACCTTGGCGTCGTCGTCCTCCATCACCGCCTCGATCACCTTGGCGCCGCCGACGATCCCCGCGCATTCGGGAATGAGGTCGTCTTCGGTCATGTCGAAGAGATCGAGATTGGGCGAGCAGCAGTAGAATTTCGCGCCGGCCTCGTGCGCGTCCTTGATGAAGTCGTAGACGGTCTTCGGCGAGCCGGGCTTGACCACGAGCTTCTCCGCCACGCCCTTCTTCATCAGCTGGCCGGACGTCGCCGTGCAGATGACCTCGACCTCGTAGTCCATGGCCGCGGCGACGGTTGCCTGAAAGAACGGCGCCCCCAGTTCCTCACCGTTACGGGGGTCCGTGTTGACCATGATGATGATCAGCTTGTGCGCCATGCGGCGGCTGCTCCTCCCCAGTCCCCGTGGCCGCGCAAATCCGCGCGGCCCGGGAATTTCTGCTCCCTAAACACATTCTAATATTGCGTTTTTAGAATAATATCAAGGTTCGCATGCGCCGGTTGTGAATATCGGCTCGGAACGGAGGCTAGGACGCCATCCAGTCAGTCTGCTGAATCAGCCCGACCATGATCTCGGAAAGCGCCTCTGCGATCGCCCCTTGTCGCTCGCGCAACTGAACCAGGCTGTCCGCGAGCTCGTCCGGCGTTTCATCGAATTCCATGGCTATGTCTTCGACCATAGCCGATTTGATGCCCGGATGACCAAGGAAACCGATCGCTTTGGAACCGATCTGAAAGACCATCGGCGTGCCGGCCGCATCCTCCGCCAGCACCGTCGCCGCGGCGGGAAGGTCCGGCCGGTCGCGCAGATAGAGCGCCATCGGAAAGCGCTCCGGCAGATGGCCGCCAAGCGCATCCGCGGTCACGCGATGCACATTGTCGACCGTGAAGCGGAGAGGGGCCTCGACCGCACCGCCGCCGGCCGCGGTGGCAAGAATCACCGAACCCAGCCCGATGCCGATCACCGGCAGGTCGCGATCAAGGAAATCGGCCGTCAGCCTCAGTTCCGCCGCCAGGCTCGCCAGCAGTGAACCGCTGACCAGGCCGTAGGGACCGGCGCCCAGAACAACCAGCCCGTCATAGCCGTCCGCATTGGCAGGAACACGCGCGCCGGCCACAAACGGGCGGCAATATTGAAAGCGGACGGAACGCGCCTCGAGGTGGTCCTCGATCAGCCCGAGATATTCGGCTTCGATATGTTGCAGGACGCAGATGGTCTTCATGCGGCCTCACGGGCACCAAGCACACTGCATGGACATATCATCTTTTTCGGATATGAAAACACCGGTGGAGGCATCGCGAGGGGAGGACAGCTGATGCAGACAGCGGATGTCATCATTCACGTCGACGAGACCATCGACCATGACCGGCGCATGAAGATCGCCGATATGGTCAGGGCCCTTGCCGGTGTGACCGGTGTGACCCATCACGATGAAAAGCCGCACCTGATGATCGTCAAATACGATCCGTCAGGGGTGACCGCGCACGCGCTTCTCGACGCGGTGCGCGGCGAGGGCGTCCACGCCGAGCTGGTCGGGCTTTAAGGCCGGCTCTGCGCGCGCTGCGGATCGTTCGGCCGCTGCCCGGCGGCAGGCTAACGCCCGCTTGCCCTACGCGGGCGGCTTGTTCTTGCGGCCGGCTCAATTAGCATACGACGGAGAATCTCCCGCTGTGGGGATCGCTATCTGTTGCGCCTAACTCGCGAGGGCGGCTTGGGGAATTCTGCGGCGCGTCATCGGCCATGATTGCCAACCTGTACCGGCCGCGCGCCTCAGGCAAAGGCGAGCGAGGTTCACTCAAAACACCCGAGCCCTGGGTTTGGTGCGGGCTCGCTCTGTTGAGCACATTTCTGCCCTTCGCCCTGAACTGGGGCGTGATCGGCGTGGCGGACTTCGATCAGTTCGCAACTTTTGCCCAGATCGCACTCTGGTGGCACCAGCTCGGCGACTACTCCGTGACCTGGAACCCCTTCATGTGCGGTGGGGCGACCCTGGTGGGCAATCCGCAGATACCGCTGTTTCATCCGAACATCCTGCTCTACTGGCTGTTCGGCCCCGTCAACGGACTCGGACTGTCGTTCCTGCCGTGGATGGCGGCGGGCTTCTGGGGGATGTGGAAGCTCGCAGAATCCTACGATCTGCAACGCGCGCCGGCCGCCTGGATCGCAACGGCATGGGCGGTCAACGGGTTCTTCATCGGGCAGCTCGGAAGTATGCACGTGCTCTTCAGCGCGTTCTACCTGCTGCCGGCCCTGTTCCTGGTCAACCGATCCATCGCGCTGCGTTGTGACATGCGAGCCGTGGCGGCGTTGCCGTTTCTCATCGCGCTAGCAACGTTCTTCAATCACGATTTCATCGCCTACAGCTCTCCCTTCGTGCTGGCGCACTTCCTTCTGGAAGCGTGGACCCAACGGCGCGAGCCGCTGCTCACCAGGAAGCTGGTGCTTTACGGTCTGGGCGTCGTGCTCGCGGTCGGCATGCTCGGCATGTTCCTGCTTCCAAATCTGGCTTGGAGCTACGAATTCCCCCGCTTCGAAGCCGGAGAATTCGAGAATCCGCTGAGCTTTCTTCAGATGCTCATCTCGCCGATAGCCGCTCTGAAATTCACGCACCGGCACAGCCAGTTCGAGCGCTACTACGTGATCGGCCCGGTCCTCTTCATCATCTTCGTCATCGGGCTTTGGCGGCGCGTCTTCCTCCGCCGGAACCTGATGCCGCTCGTGATCGTGGCAGTTCTCGCTTTCGCTACCGCGATCGGAAGCCTGCATCCGCTCCACCTGCCCACGGTCACGCCGTTTGATCTCGTGAGGAAGTTCATTCCGGCCTACCAGGCGATCCGCGTGCCATCGCGCTTCTTCATCAACGCCATTCCCGCCATCCTGCTCGTGACCGGGCTCGCATGGCAGCAGATGATCGACAAAGGGCGATGGAGCAGGCGGGTGCGCATCTGGGTTGCCGTCGGTGCCCTGGCTCCCTTGCTGCTCTTCAACTTTGGCTATCTTCAGTTCAGTCTCTTTTCAGTGCAGCGGGGGGTCTACCGACCGCAGCCTGCCCAGCCCGCCGGCGACTTCAAATGGGCCGCTCCCGGCCACAAGTTCCGGATGATGAGCGTTCTTGAACCGAATGTCGGCATTCTCGACTGCTACCACGCACTCGACATCCCGCAGGCAAAGGACCTCAAGGCGGAACATGGATTTGTGCTCAGTGCCGATCCCGGCGTCACCGTCGAGCGCATCAACTGGGGCGAAATCGTCGTGCACACGTCGGTTCCGACCACCGTGCGCTTCAACTTCAACCATCACCGCGACTGGCGGGTAACGGCCACCGATGGGACCGCAAAGATCGTCTCGAAAAACGACCAGCCCCTCGCACTCACTATTTCCAGGGGAACGTTCGCCCGGCTTCGCTATGAAGTCCCCGAGTGGGCTCTCGGCATCAAGGTCTCGCTTGCCGCCACGGCCCTCGCGCTTCTCTACGCAGCGGCATGCGTCGTGGGCTGGCGGCGCGCCATGCCGCGGGAGGAAGGCTCTGCCGCGTGATACAGCGCGGCGCGCGTCTCAGTCCGCCGGCGCCACCGCCGCCATCACGACCGTGGCAATGTCCGCCGGCTCGACGCCCGGCATGTCGAGCGCCAGGTCGCGCATCGCCTGCCTGGTGGCGGTGGTCAACGTCTCCCGGTCGAGCCGAGAGCCGACCAGCGCCGCCGCCAGGCGGTCGACGCCGTCCACCGGCAGGCAGGTGAAATCGCCGGACAGCATCAGGTCGGCGACCACGCCGTCACGCGCCAGAAGATGGGCACGGATCAGGCCGCCACGCGCCTTGTAGACGCTTTCGGTGAGATGCGTTCCGGCGGAAATCTTGACGCCCAGTTCAACGAATTTGCGTCCTTGCCGCTGCGCCCATGCCGGATCGGAGAGAGCCGCCTCCTGTTCTGCGATCGCCGCCTCCTCGGCCGCGGTCGGCTCATCGGCAACCGCCGTGACGCCGAGCACGGTTTCGCAATGCTTGAGGAAGCGCGCCTTCACCGCCTCGCGCGACGGCACCGTGGCAAGTTCGCGCGTCATGGTCGTCATGTAGTCGTCGAGGGCCGTCTTCAGCTTGTCGCGGAATTTCTCGGAAGGAACCTTCAGGCAACGCGCCATCATGGCGGTGTCGAAATCGAACATGAAGGAGCCGACCATCACGGTTGCCTCGCCGATCGAGGCGGCGCCGGTGCCGCCGATCTTGCGCCCCTGCACCTGGATGTCGTTGATCGGCCGGTATTCGGCGGCAACGCCGAGGTCGCGATAGGTCTTCACCGCCGGTTCGCAGAACAGCGGATAGAGATTGGCCGCGTATTGCGGCGCCTTGCCGTGCGGATAGATGAAGTGGAAGAACATCTGGTTGCGGTCGAGAAAGACTGCGCCGCCGCCGACCCGACGGCGGATGACCGGCAGATTTGCCGAGGCGCAGAAGTCGACGTCGACCTCGTGGGCGATTTCCTGATGAACGCCGACGCAGACATAAGGGTCGCTCGGATTGGCCAGCGACAGGACAGGGTCGTCGTCCGCACCCATTGCTGCGGCGAGACCGTGATAGACCGCCTGGCTCCTCAGCGCGGACACATAGCCGAAATCGATGACGCGAAGCCGCACGATTCTTCCTTTCGTTTGCCATGAAACGCCCGGGCAATTGCGGCCACAAAGCGCGCGAAATCGGCCTCGGTCAACCCGCGGCCGCGTCTGCCGGGCCGATCAAGCGGGCACGTCCGCTCGCCGGCAGGCGCACCCCTGGCGCCGGAGAATTCTCCCGCGGCGGATTTCACGACATATAAGTGTGCCCCGGATTCTCCCTGTGGTTCTTTCAGGACAATGACGGCAACCGACCATCACGATCCCGCCCGCCGCGTGCTCGACGAAGTTGAGCGGGCGAGCCGCCGCCCCATCAACGCGGCCGGCGCCCTTGCTTCCGCCTCTGCGCTCGTGTGGATCGGTCAGGCCTGGCTCGCCGCGTCATTGATCGGCGGACTCGCCCGGGCAGAAGCGACGCCGCGCGATGCGCTCCTGGCGGTGGCGCTCTTTGTTGTGCTCGGCCTTCTGCGCCATGCCGGCGACCTGGTTGCCGGCAGGCTCGCCTTCCGCGCGGCGCAGCGCCTCGTCGCCGACAAGCGTGCCGCGTTGATTGAAAGCGAAAGCCTCGCGTCTCCCTTCGCCGTCGCGCAAGGCTCGTCCGCCGGTGTTGCGACACTGATCGGCACCAAGCTCGATCTCCTCACGCCCTGGCTCACGCGCTATCGCATCGCTGCCATCAAGGTCGCCATCGTGCCGCTGGCGATCCTGGCTGCGGTCCTCCTCTGGTCATGGGCCGGCGGCCTCATCCTTCTTATCTCCGGTCCGCTGATTCCCCTCTTCATGGCGCTCATCGGCTACGCCGCCCGCGACGCCAGCGAGAAGCACATGGCCGAGACCGGCACGCTCAACGTCCTGCTGCTCGAATGGCTGAACGCCGGCGCCGATATCCGCCTGCTCGATGCTGAAGCCGCGACGGTCGCCAGTTTCGATTCCGCCGCCGACAGCCTCAGGGTGCGCTCCATGGCGGTGCTCAGAATCGCCTTCCTGTCTTCCACCGTGCTGGAGCTTTTCGCGGCGCTGGGTATTGCGCTCGCCGCCGTCTATGTCGGCTTCAGCCTGCTCGGAACCTTCGCCTTCGGCACCTACAGCGCGCCCCTTTCGGTCGCCGGCGGCATCTTCATCCTGCTTCTGGTGCCCGATTTCTTCCAGCCGCTGCGCGAGCTTGCCGCCGCATGGCACGACCGGGCGGCGGCGCTCGCCGTTGCCGGTGAGATCGCCGAACTGGAAGAGCGGGCGGTGTCGCGCATACTCGGCCGCGGCGGCAAGGCCGAGGCCCTCGCCGGGGCGCCGGTGATCGTCCTCAGCGATGTTGCTTTCGGCACCATGCGTTTTCCGGATTTCACGGTGGCAGCCGGCGAGAAGCTGGCGATCACCGGCGAAAGCGGCATCGGCAAGACCACGCTTCTCGGCCTGATCGCAGGGCTCGTCGCCCCCGGCGGCGGCACGATCACGGTCGCCGGAGTTGCGCTCGATGACACCACGGCAGACGGCTGGCGGCAGCGCATCGGCTATGTCGGCCAGCATCCGCACATGCTCAATGCCAGCCTGCGCGTGAACATCGCGCTTAACGACGCCCGCGCCGACCCACGGAAGCTTGAGGACGCCCTCAAGGCCGCGGCCGCCGAAGATATCCTTGCCGGTCTGCCGCGCGGCGTCGAGAGCCGCCTCGGCGAAAACGGCGCCGGCGTTTCCGGCGGCGAAGCGCGGCGGCTGACGATTGCCCGGGCGGTCTATGCCGGGGCCGAAGTCATCCTTGCCGATGAGCCGACCGCCGACCTCGACGCCGCGACCGCCGACAAGGTGACCGACGCGCTGATCGCGGCGGCACAGAACGGCGCAAGCCTGATCGTTGCCACGCACGATCCGCGCCTGGCCGCGCGCATGGACCGCGAAATCAAGCTGGCGGGCGTGCCATGAGGGTCCTGGCCAATATCTTCCTGCGGGTCTGGCGCGGTCAGTGGCGGGCGCTTGGCCCTCGGCATCCTGCTCTCGGTCGTGACGCTCGCCGCCGGCATCGCGCTGCTGGGCTTGTCCGGCTGGTTCATTACCGCGGCGGGCATGGCCGGCCTGGCCGGAGCGGGCCTGGTCTTCGATGTCTTCGCGCCGAGCGCCGGCGTCCGCGCGCTCGCATTCGGCAGGGCGGCGGCGCGCTACGGCGAACGGCTGACCACGCATGATGCGACCTTGCGCGGACTGGCGAAACTGCGCGTCGAACTGCTGGCCGCCATGCTGCGGCGGCCGGTGGCGGAGCTCTCCCGTCTGCGCGGGTCCGAGCGCCTCAATCACCTGACCATCGATGTCGATATCCTCGACGGCCTGGCGCTGCGGCTGGTCATCCCGGCGGTCGCCGCGTTTCTGATCTTCGTCGCCGCCTATCTGTTGCTCGCCTGGCTCACCACGCCGCTTATTGCCGCCTGGCAGATCGGCAGCTTCCTTGTCGGCATCGCGATTGCGATGCTGGTGACGCTCAGGCGCACGAGGCGTTCGTCGCGCCTGGGCCAGCGTGCCATGCAGGCGCTGCGCATGCGCTTCATCGACATGATGCGCGGCCAGAGCGAGCTGGTGGTGACCGGCCGACTGGAAGACTGGCGGCAATCGGTCACGGACGCCCATGTGAGATTGCAGCGGGCGCAGGACGAGATCGATGCGGCGGATCATCAGTCCGTGTTCATCATCGCCGCCTTCACCACCTTTGCCGCGGCCGGCGCGCTGCTTCTCGGCGCCCATGCCGCGCTCGGCGGAAAACTCGATGCGGCCGCCGCCGCGATCGGCTTCTTTGCCGCGCTCGCCTTGTTCGAGGTGGCGGCACCCCTTGCCCGCGGCATCGGCGAACTCGGGCGAATGGTGGATGCTGCCCGCAGGATCGACCGGCAGTTGGAAGTGCCGCCTGAAGCATCGGTGGCGCCGGGTGCCCCGCCGGCAGACGACGCGCCGCTTCTCAGCTTTGAAGGCGTCAGCTTCGCCGTCGGCGAGCGGGTTCTGTTCGATGGCGTTTCCTTCGCCGTCGGGGCAGGGGAGAGCACGGCGCTGGCCGGCGCCAGCGGCTCGGGAAAGACCACGCTGCTCAATCTGGCGCGTGGGCTCATGCGCCCGCGATCTGGGTTGATCCGCGTCGCTGGGCGACCGGTTCAGGCGTGGCCGCCGCGGGACCTGTCGCGAATCATCGGCTACCTGCCGCAGCGGACCGCGCTGGTCAGCGGCACGATTGCGGAAAACCTGAAGCTCGGCTGTCCCGATGCGACCGACGAGATGCTCTGGCAGGCACTGCACACGGCCGCACTCGCTTCGGTCGTCGCCGACAAGGGCGGCCTGGGATTTCGTCTGGGCGAGAGCGGCCGCGGGCTCTCGGGCGGCGAAAAGCGCCGCCTCGCGCTTGCCCGTATGGTGCTCAGAAATCCGCGCATCCTGCTTCTCGACGAGCCGACCGAAGGTCTGGCCCACGAGACCGCCGAAACCGTTCTTGCCCGGTTGCGGGCGGCCTTCCCCGACTCAGCTATACTCATCGCCGCACACAGGCCGGAAGAGCGGGAATGGGCGAAATGGACTGTGCCACTCGTCTAGAATTGGAAGATTTCCAAAGAAAATGCGCCGATTTGACCTAGATCAAATACGGTCTTGGCGTGCGACCATATGCAAATCTTCTAATGCGTTGGGCACGCCGGTGCTGACAAGATAGCGGGGGCCATAATCATGGATATTGTCGAGCTGTCGCGACTGCAGTTCGCAATGACGGCGCTTTACCACTTTCTCTTCGTTCCGCTGACCCTTGGGCTCTCCGTCATCGTTGCGATCATGGAGACGGTCTACGTGATGACCGACCGCCCCATCTGGCGGCAGATGACCAAGTTCTGGGGAACGCTGTTCGGCATAAACTTCGTCCTCGGCGTGGCAACCGGCATCACCATGGAGTTCCAGTTCGGCATGAACTGGAGCTACTACAGCCACTACGTCGGCGACATCTTCGGCGCGCCGCTGGCGATTGAGGGCCTGATGGCCTTCTTCCTCGAGGCGACCTTTGTCGGTCTGTTCTTCTTCGGCTGGGAGCGGATGTCGAAGCGCGCCCATCTGGTGGTCGTCTGGATGGTTGCCATCGGGTCGAACTTCTCGGCCCTGTGGATCCTGATCGCCAATGGCTGGATGCAGAATCCGGTCGGTGCATCGTTCAACCCCATCACCATGCGCATGGAGATGACGTCGTTCTACGACGTGCTCTTCAACACCGTTGCGCAGGCGAAATTCGTGCACACCGTTTCCGCCGGCTATGTGACGGCCTCGGTCTTCGTGCTCGGCGTCTCTGCCTGGTACATGCTCAAGGGCCGGCATGTCGAGCTTGCCCGCCGTTCGCTCGCGGTCGCCGCCAGCTTCGGCCTGGCATCGGCCTTCTCCGTCGTCCTGCTCGGCGACGAATCCGGTTACGACGTCACGCTGAACCAGAAGATGAAGCTCGCCGCGATCGAAGGCATGTGGGAGACCCAGCCGGCGCCGGCTTCCTTCACCCTCTTCGGCATCCCGGATCAGCAGGCGCGCGAAACGCACTATGCCGTCAGGCTTCCCTGGGTCATGGGTCTGATCGGCACGCGCTCGCTGACGACCCAGATCCCTGGCATCGATCAGCTCGAGAAGAAGGCTGAGGCGCGTGTCCGCTCCGGTCTCATCGCCTATGACGCGCTGATCAAGATTCGCGAGGCCAAGGGCGCCGAACCTCCTGACGTGAAGACCGCCTTCGAGGATCACTCCGCCGATCTCGGCTTCGCGCTTCTGCTCAAGCGTTACGTCGCCGATCCGCTGAAGGCGACCGACGCCGACATCACCAAGGCAGCAACCGACACGATCCCGACGGTGTGGCCGCTCTTCTGGGCCTTCCGCATCATGGTGGGGCTCGGCTTTGCCTTCATTGCCGTGCTCGCCTGGTTCTTCTACCAGGCGTCGTTCAAGGGGATGCGCTTCTCGAGGCCCGCTTTGTGGTTCGCGGTGTTGATCATCCCGACGCCGTGGATCGCAGCCGAGCTCGGCTGGTTCGTCGCCGAATACGGGCGTCAGCCATGGGTGGTTGACAGCGTGCTGCCTACGGCCCTGGCGGTGTCGAATCTGTCGATCCTCGACCTGCTCATCACGCTCGCCGGCTTTGTCGCCTTCTACTCGATCCTGTTCATCATCGAGATGGGGCTGATGATCAAATTCATCCGCAAGGGCCCCTACATCGACGTCGCTGAGACGGACGATTGGTTGAAGGCCCATCAGAACCGCCTGAGCAACAATACGCTGCAGCCCGCGGAGTAACGACAATGATCCTCTACGAACTGATTGGATTTGACGTCCTCCGGGTCATCTGGTGGCTGCTGCTGGGCGTGCTTCTCACCGGCTTTGCGTTGACCGACGGCTTCGACATGGGCGTCGGTGCGCTCATTCCCTTCGTCGGCAAGACCGACGGGGAGCGTCGCGTGGCGATCAACACCATCGGCCCGGTCTGGGAAGGCAACCAGGTGTGGTTCATCCTCGGCGGCGGCGCCATCTTCGCCGCCTGGCCGCCGCTCTATGCCGTCAGCTTCTCCGGCTTCTACCTGGCCATGTTCGTGATTCTGGCCGCGCTGATCCTCAGGCCCGTCGGCTTCAAGTACCGCTCCAAGCGCGACAGCGCCGCCTGGCGCAACGGCTGGGACTGGGCGCTGTTCGTCGGCGGCGCGGTGCCGGCGCTGATCTTCGGCGTGGCAATGGGCAATGTCCTGGAGGGCGTGCCCTTCCGCTTCAACGCCGATCTGATGGTCACCTACGAGGGCACCTTCTTCGGTCTGCTCAATCCCTTTGCGTTGCTCGCCGGCATCGTGTCGCTGTCGATGCTGGTCATGCACGGCGCCACCTGGCTGAACCTCAAGAGCGAGGGCGTGGTTCAGGCGAGGGCGCGCACCATCGGGGCATGGGCCGCTCTGGTGGTGATCGTGGCCTATGCGCTCGCCGGCGTGTGGCTGGCCTTCGGCGTCAGCGCCTACGAGTTCACTGCGGCGGTGCCCGCCAACGGGCCATCCAACCCGCTTCTGAACGAAGTCGCCCGCCAGGGTTCGTGGATGACGGCCTACAGCCTGCGTCCGTGGATCGTGGTTGCCCCGATCCTCGGCTTCGCTGGCGCAGCGCTCACCTATCTCGGCCTCAAGGCCGGTCGCGAAGTCACGACGCTGCTCTTCTCGAGTCTGGCGATCATCGGGATCATCGCGTCAGTTGGCCTCACCATGTTCCCGTTCATCCTGCCATCGACGGTCGATCCCAACTCGTCGCTGGCGGTCTGGGATGCTTCGTCTTCGCACCAGACGCTCTTCGTCATGCTGGTCTCCGCCGTGATCTTCGTGCCGATCATCCTGGCCTACACCGCCTGGGTCTATAAGGTGCTGTGGGGCAAGGTGACCGAGAAGGAAGTCACCGAAAGCAGCGACGTGGTCTACTGAGGAAGGAATACGCTCATGTGGTATTTTGCCTGGATCCTCGGTTTGCCGCTGGCAGCCATATTCGCCGTCGTCAACGCCATGTGGCTGGAGATACAGGACGACCGGAGGTACGAGGGGATCGAGGGGCTCGAAAAGCGCTCCTGATCGAGCCCCGTCGGCTCCTGCGAAATTTGCCGGAGCCCGTCCCCTGGCACGGGGCGGGCTCTGGCTTTTTGCTGGCCGTGATTCCACCGCTCCCTAGCCACCGGCACGCTCGTCGCGCGCGGGCAGGCGCTCGGCGTGATCCGCACCGACCTGCCGCTGCCGCTCTCGATCGCCGGCTTTCGGCGGGGCATTCCGCCGCTGGCAAGCGCCCGTTGGGCGACGCCGGGCGGCCGGGCGTGGCCGAAGGTCATATCGACCGGCTCCGCCGGCTGCTCGCCCCGCCAACGACCTGATACGCACAGGCACGGCTCCAAAGCGTGCTCGTCCAGGCCACGCGTGGGCTTGTCTTTTCTAATTATGTCGAATAGTCTGGACATATGGACGAGACAGACGCCATCCTTGCCTTCGCCGCGCTTGCCCAGGAAACCCGTCTGCAGGCCTTCCGCCTGCTGGTCGCCGGTGAACCGCACGGCCTGGCTGCCGGCGAGGTCGCGCGCCGGCTGGCAGCGCCGCACAACACCGTGTCGTCGCACCTCGGCGTCTTGTCGCGTGCCGGCCTGGTCGCCGGCGAGCGGCATAGCCGGTCGATCGTCTACCGGGCCAATCTCGACCGCGCCCGCGACGTGGTGACCTTTCTGCTCAAGGATTGCTGCGGCGGCGATCCCGACACCTGCTCCGCCGTCGTTGATGCCCTCGCACCGGGCTGTCCGAAGGAGGTTGCTCGTGGATGACCGCGTCTTCAATGTCCTGTTCTTGTGCACCGGCAACTCCGCGCGCTCGATCATGGGCGAAGCCATCCTCAACAAGGACGCGCGCGGCCGCTTCAAGGCCTGGTCCGCCGGAAGTCATCCCAGGGGCGTGGTGAATCCGTTTGCGCTCAAGGTCCTGGCCGATCTCGGCTATGAGACCGAGGGGCTCCATTCCAAGCCGTGGGATGTCTTCGCCGCACCCGGGGCGCCGGCCATGGATTTCGTTTTCACCGTCTGCGACGACGCCGCCGGCGAGGTCTGTCCGGTCTGGCCGGGCCAGCCGATGACGGCCCATTGGGGTATCGAGGACCCGGCCAGGGTCGAGGGCACCGACCTCCAGAAGGAGGCGGCTTTCGTCCAGGCGCTCCGCTATCTCAAGACCCGCATCGGCATCTTCACCAACCTGCCCCTGCGTGGCCTCACCGCGCTGTCGCTGCAGAAGAAGCTGCAGGAGATCGGCGAGATGGAAGGCGCAAGCGGGCGTCGCGCAGCGAGCCTGGCCGATTGATTGCCGGAATTCGCTCTCGGCATCCGCCCGCTTGATGCGCCGGGTTCTGTTGCCGCGCAAATTGCCGGGGCGACCGGTGCGGTGACCGAGGCGAACTGGCTGTTCCGCCCGGCCGTAGAGCCGGTCCGTGCGACAAAGCGCTGTTTCTCCTGATGGCAATTTCCGGTGCCGCAGCCTTCGCGTGCTGCAGCATCCGGCCGGGAAATTGGCGGAAACGGGGATTTGACGGCTCTTTGCGGCTTGGCACGTCTCGTGCTGCAGCTAAACTCGTGCTCAAACTAGGCTTGGGTTCCGGGAAATCCTCCCCGGCGCCGGGCTGCCAACCAGACGAGCCGCATGTCCATTCAAGCCGCCATCTACCATCTGACGCACTACCGCTACGACCGTCCGGTGACGCTCGGCCCGCAGACCATCCGCCTGCAGCCGGCGCCACATTCGCGCACCCGCGTGCTCTCCCATTCGCTGAAGGTGAGCCCCGCCGGCCATTTCGTGAACCTGCAGCAGGACCCGTACGGCAATCACCTTGCCCGCTTCGTCTTCCCCGAGCCGGTCACCGAGTTGAAGATCGAGGTCGACCTCGTCGCCGACATGACCGTCTACAACCCCTTCGACTTCTTCGTCGAGCCGCAGGCGGAACAGTGGCCCTTCGCCTACCCTGAGGATATTCGCGACGACCTGTCGATCTATCTGAAGCCGGAGCCGGCGGGCCCGGCCTTGTCCGGCTTCCTCGCCTCGATCGATCGGTCCCCGGTCAACACCGTCGATTTCATTGTCGCTCTCAACGCCCGCCTGCAGCGCGAGATCGGCTACATCATCCGCATGGAGCCCGGCGTGCAGGCGCCGGACGAAACGCTCAATTCGGCGAAAGGCTCATGCCGCGATACCGGCTGGCTGCTCGTCCAGATCTTCCGCCATCTGGGCCTCGCGGCGCGTTTCGTCTCCGGCTACCTGATCCAGTTGAAGCCCGACCTCGTTTCGCTCGACGGCCCGCCCGGCACCGACCACGATTTCACCGACCTCCATGCCTGGTGCGAGGTCTATCTGCCGGGCGCCGGATGGATCGGCCTCGATCCGACCTCCGGCTTGCTCACCGGCGAAAGCCACATCCCGCTCGCCGCCACGCCGCACTATCGCAACGCCGCTCCCATCTCCGGCATGGCGAGCTTCGCCAATGTCGATTTCAATTTCGACATGCGCGTCACCCGCATTGCCGAGCATCCGCGCATCACCAAGCCTTTCTCGGACGAATCCTGGGCGGCGCTCGACCGGCTCGGCGACGCGGTCGACCGCGTGCTGAAGGATGAGGACGTCCGCCTCACCATGGGTGGCGAGCCCACCTTCGTCTCCATCGACGATTACGAATCGGCCGAGTGGAACACGACCGCCGTCGGCCCCACCAAGCGCGAGAAGGCCGACGCGCTGATCCGCCGGCTGCAGGCCCGCTTCGCGCCCGGTGGCCTGCTGCATTACGGGCAGGGCAAGTGGTATCCGGGCGAGACGCTGCCGCGCTGGACCTTCTCGCTCTACTGGCGCAAGGACGGCAAGCCGTTCTGGTCCGATCCCGCGCTGCTGGCGTCCGAGACCTCCGAAATCGGCGCCGCTACCGCCGACGCTGAGAAGCTGACGACGGCGATCGCCGAATTGCTTGACGTGGAAGCCGACGCCATCGCCGCCGTTTACGAAGATCCCGGCGAATGGCTGCTCAAGGAAGGCAAGCTTCCCGAAAACGTCGATCCGTCGAATTCGAAGCTCGAAGACCCGGAAGAACGCGCCCGCATGGCGCGCGTCTTCGATCGTGGGCTGACCAGCCCGACCGGCTATGTGCTGCCGATCCAGCGCTGGCAGGCACAGGCCGGCGGACCGCGTTGGCGCTCGGAGAAATGGCGCACGCGTCGCGGCAAGCTGTACCTGGTGCCTGGCGATTCGCCGGTCGGCTATCGCCTGCCGCTGGGCTCGCTCCCCCACGTTCCTCCCGGGGACCGGTCCCAGATCGTGCCGCTCGACCCGTCGATCCCGCGCGGCCAGCTGCCGGACCCCGGCCAGCCGGCCTACCACGACGGCGTGCGCGAGGAGATGATGGAGCTGGCCGACGAGCGCGAGCAGACCGCCGCTTCGCTCAGCGTCGACGACACGGCGCGCCAGGATCGTATTGAACAGCAACTGGGCTCCATCGACGGCACCATACGCACGGCATTTGCCGTGGAGGTGCGCGGCGGCCGCCTTTGCGTCTTCATGCCGCCGGTCGAGACCGTCGAGGACTATCTCGATCTCCTCCAGGTGGTTGAGGAATCGGCCCGCCGCATCAGCTTGCCCGTGCTGATCGAGGGCTATCCGCCGCCCAGCGACCCGCGTCTCAATGTCATCCGCGTTGCGCCCGACCCCGGCGTCATCGAGGTCAACATCCATCCCGCGCGCAACTGGCGCGAGGCGGTCGAGATCACCACCGCCGTCTACGAAGAAGCGCGGCAGACGCGCCTCGGCGCCGACAAGTTCATGATCGACGGCCGCCATTGCGGCACCGGTGGCGGCAACCACGTCGTGGTTGGCGGCGACACGCCGGCCGACAGCCCGTTCCTGCGCCGCCCCGACCTGTTGAAGAGCCTCGTCCTCTATTGGCAGCGCCATCCGGCGCTCTCCTATCTCTTCTCCGGCCTGTTCATCGGCCCGACCAGCCAGGCGCCGCGCGTCGACGAAGCGCGCCACGATTCGCTTTACGAGTTGGAAATCGCTCTCGCCCAGGTGCCGCTGCCGGGAGAGGGCAAGCCGCCGCGCCCATGGCTGGTCGATCGCCTCTTCCGCAACCTGCTGGTCGATGTCACCGGCAACACCCACCGCTCCGAGATCTGCATCGACAAGCTCTATTCGCCCGATACCAGTTCCGGCCGGCTGGGGCTGGTCGAGTTCCGCGGCTTCGAAATGCCGCCGAGCCCGCGCATGAGCCTCGCCCAGCAGCTTCTCATCCGAGCGATCATCGCGCGCCTGTGGAAGGCGCCGCTCTCCGGCGGCTTCGTGCGCTGGGGCACCGCGTTGCACGACCGCTTCATGCTCCCCTGGTACGTCTGGCAGGACTTCCTCGACGTGCTTGAAGACCTGAACTCCGCAGGTTTCGCCATGCGGCCGGAATGGTTCGAGGCGCAGAAGGAATTCCGCTTCCCCTTCTGTGGCGAGGTCGATTACGCCGGCGTCAAGCTGGAGCTGCGAATGGCGCTGGAACCCTGGCACGTCATGGGCGAGCAGGGCGCCGTCGGCGGCACCGTGCGTTATGTCAATTCCTCGGTCGAGCGCCTGCAGGTGAAGACCGAAGGGCTGCAGCCGGAACGTCATCGCATTGTCTGCAACGGACGCACCGTGCCCATGACGCGAACCGATGAGGCCGGCACCTGCGTCGCCGGCGTGCGCTTCAAGGCCTGGCAGCCGCGCTCCGGCCTCCACCCGATGATCCCCGTCGATGCGCCCCTCGTCTTCGACATCTACGACAGCTGGACCGGCCGCGCCGTCGGCGGCTGCGTCTATCACGTCGCCCATCCCGGCGGCCGCAATTACGAGACCTTCCCCGTCAATGCCAACGAAGCGGAGGCGCGCCGGCTGGCGCGTGTCGAACCGCGCGGCCATACTGCCGGCGATTATCACGCGCCACCGGAAGAGCGCAGCATCGCCTTTCCCCTGACGCTCGATCTCAGGCGTCCGGCGGGGCTGTGAGGCGATGGAGCCCGAAGCCCATCCCGCGATGAGCGAAGCTGTCCGCACCGACGGTCTCGCCGCCTTCTACCGCGCGCGCCCCGGCACCATCGACGAGATGGTCGACAATTCCGGCGCCATCCGCCCGGCATGGCGGCCGCTGATCGACCGGCTCAATTCGCTCGAGCGGACGGAGCTGGACGCGCGTTTTGCCCGCGCCGACCACTACCTGCATGATGCCGGCGTCTACTATCGCGTCTACGGCGCCGGCGGCTCCAACGAGCGGTCGTGGCCGCTCGCCCACGTGCCGCTGCTGATCGCCGAAGCCGAGTGGCAGGGGATTGCCGCCGGCCTCGCCCAGCGCGCCGCGCTTCTCGAAGCCGTTCTCGCCGACATCTATGGCGACAACCGCCTGGTGGCGGAGGGCCTGATCCCGCCGGAGCTGATTGCCGCCAGCCCGGAATACCTGCGGCCCATGGCCGGCATCGCGCCCAGCGGCGGCTTCCTGCATTTCGTCGCCTTCGACCTTGGCCGTGGACCGGACGGCCGCTGGTGGGTGCTCGGCGACCGCACCCAGGCGCCCTCCGGCGCCGGCTTTGCGCTGGAGAACCGGGTCGCCACGTCGCGCGCGCTCTCCGACATCCACAGCGCCATGAACGTTCACCGGCTTGCCGGCTTCTTCCGCGGCCTCCGCGACGCCCTGTTCGAACTCGCCAACGATCCGGCCGGCGTCGCCATCCTGACACCCGGCCAGCATACCGAGACCTATTTCGAGCACGCCTATATCGCCCGCTATCTCGGCCTGCCGCTGCTTGAGGGTGAGGACCTCACCGTTGTCGGCGGCAAGGTCATGGTGCGCACCGTCGAGGGGCCAAGGCCGCTCAGCGTGTTGTGGCGGCGTCTCGATGCGGCCTTCATGGATCCGCTGGAACTGAGGCACGAATCGCGCATCGGCACGCCCGGCCTGGTCGACGCCGTCCGTCACGGCGGCGCAACAATCGTCAACGCCATCGGCTCGGGCATCCTCGAAACCCGCGCGCTGCTCGCATTCCTGCCCGGCATCTGCCGGCATCTTTCCGGCGAGGATCTCAAGCTTTCTCACATCGCCACATGGTGGTGCGGCCAGCCGGCCGAGCGCGCCCACGTTCTTGCCAATCTCGACCGCATGATGATCGGACCGGCATTGGCGACCCTGCCGCCGGTGGACGACAGCGGCGGCACGGCTCTCGGCGCTTCGCTCTCCGCCGCCGAGCGCGCGATGCTCACCGATCGGCTCGCCGCCTCAGGCGGCGCCTTCGTCGCGCAGGAATCGGCGACGCTCTCGACCATGCCGTACTACGTCAAGGGCAGGCTCGAGCCGCGTCCGGTGACGCTCCGCGCCTTCGCCATGCGCACGCCCTCCGGCTGGACGGTCATGCCCGGCGGCTTCGCCCGCGTCGGCGCCTCGCCCGAGACCGCGGCCATCGCCATGCGCCAGGGCGGCCGCGCCGCCGATGTCTGGGTGGTGGCGAGCGCGCCGGTCGAGCGGGTGACGCTGCTGCCCGCCCGTGAGGATGGCGCCGCCGACGCCAAGCTGACCACAATCCTGCCCAGCCGCGCCGCCGACAATCTGTTCTGGCTCGGCCGCTATATCGAGCGCGCCGAGGGCACGGTGCGCGTTCTGCGCGCCTATCACGGGCGCTTCGCCGAGGCGACGTCGTCGGCGGCGGAGCCTCTGCTGCCGATGATCGATATGAGCCTCGGCGAGATCGGCATCGACGTGCGCCAGCCGATCCCCGATGCGCTCGTCGCCAGCATCGATGCCGCCGCGGCCAGCGCCGGCCGCATCCGCGACCGCTTCTCGCCCGACGGCTGGCTGGCGCTGATGGACCTGTCCAAGACCACCCATCGCTTCCGCACGCGCGTCATCTCCGGCGATGACGCGTCGCGGGCGATGACGGTGCTTCTGCGCAAGCTGGCGGGCTTCGCCGGGCTGGTTCACGAGAACATGTACCAGGCCGCCGGCTGGCGCTTCCTCGAGATCGGCCGCCGGCTTGAGCGCGCCATCGAGATGTGCCGCCTGATGGCGCTGTTGGCCCCGCCGGAGGCCGCCGCGGAACTGCTCGACCTGCTGGTCGAGGTCGGCGACAGCGTCATGGTCCACCGCCGCCGCTACAAGCTCAATTCGGGACGCCTTGCGGCGATCGAGCTTCTCGCCCTCGACGAATTCAACCCGCGTTCGATCCGTTATCAGCTCGCCGGGGTGAGAACGCAGATTGCGTTTCTGACCGGCGGAGAGAAGGCCGCGACCATGCATCCGGTCATGCGCGAGGCCCTGCGCCTCTACACCGAACTGCAGATCGGCGAGGCGAGAGACCTCTCGCCGCAGCGCCTCGACAGGCTCGCGGCATCGCTCGCCGCGTTGTCCGACATGATCGACGCAACTTATTTCCGCTAGCGGCATGAATTACGACATCCGCCTGCAGCTCGAATACGAATACGACCCGCCGGTCGTCGGTGGTCGCCACCTCGTCCGTGTGGCGCCGGCGGCATGGACCGGTGGCCAGCGCGTCGTCGCCGCGTCGATCGTCTTCGATCCCGAACCGTTCGAGCGCAGCGACGGCCGCGATTTCTTCGGCAATGCGATGGTCGCCATCGCCTATCGCCAAACCCACGCCACGCTGAAAGTCGGCATGAGCGCCCGCGTGCGGGTCGATGCCGAACCGCCGATGCTCGATGTCTCGCCGGATATTCCCAGGCTGGGGCGCGAGTTGGCGAGCGTCCGCTCGTTGGCGCCTGACTCGCCGCATCACTTCGCCAGCCCCAGTCCGCGCGTGCCGCTCGATGACGAGATCACCGTCTATGCGCGCGACAGCCTCAAGCGGGCGGCGACGGTACAGGAGATCGTCAGGGACTTCGGCGAGCGCATCCACCGCGACTTCCGCTACGACAGGAAGTCGACCGAAGTCGAGACATCGCCGCGCCGGGTCTTCGAGCTGAAGCGCGGCGTCTGCCAGGATTTCACCCATGTGATGATCGCCGGCCTGCGCGGCATCGGCATTCCCGCCGCCTATGTCAGCGGCTTTCTGCGCACCATCCCGCCACCGGGCGCGGAACGGCTGGAGGGGGCGGACGCCATGCACGCCTGGGTGCGCGCCTGGTGCGGCCGCCAGGCCGGCTGGGTCGGCTACGACCCGACCAACGCCACCTTCGCCGGCGAGAGCCATATCGTTGCCGCCGTCGGCCGCGACTATCAGGATGTCGCGCCGATCGCCGGTGTCCTCCGAACCTCCGGCACGCAGAAGACCAGCCAGAAGGTCGACGTCGTCCCGGTCGATCCGCCGACTAGCTGAGGATGCGCAGCGGCCCGCCCGACATCAGCGCGGCAAGGTCGAAGAGAACCGACAAGGTGCTGAGGCCCCCGGGGCAGGCGAGATATTGCGGCGTCCACGTTGGATGGAATTTCTGCTTGTAGGCGCGCAAGCCCTCGAAATTGTAGACGCCTTCCGCATAGCGATAGATGAACGTGCCGAAGTGGTTCCAGGTCGAGGCCAGCGGGTGGCTGGCCAGCCCGGCCAGCGGCGTCGCCCCGAGATTGAACCAGCGATAGCCTTCCTCGGCGGCGTGGACCAGCAGCCGCGCGAACAGCGCATCCATCATCACCTTGGAAACGTCCGGCCGATAGCGCATCAGATCGGGCGACAGCTCGCAGTGATCGGCGCCACGCCAGAGATTGGCAAAGGCGACCGGGACTTGGTCCTTGCGCATCACGGCGAGGTCGAACTGGCTGACATAGGCTTCGTCGAAGAAGCCCAGCGAAAACCCCTTCTCGTGCCCCGCTTTGCCGGCCAGCCAGGCATCGGAGACGGCGCGGAGTCCGGGAAGCAGGGGAGGGACATCGGCCTTCGGCACGATGGCGAAATCGATGCCTTCCTTCGATGCCCGCCGGTCGGCGCGCCTCAGTTCGGCCCAATGCGGCGAAGACAGCGCAAATTCGCGGAGATCGACCCGCGCCACCTCGCCGACCTTGAGGATGGAGAGGCCGAGATCGAGATAGGTCGACAGCCACGCCCCGTCCGCGGCATAGAAGACCGGACGCCCCCCGGCGCGGTCGACCCGCTCGGCAAAGCGCCAGATCAGGTCGCGGCCGGCTTGCCGGTCGCCGACAGGATCGCCCATGGCGATCCAGCTGCGTCCCGCAATGCCGTACATGATGAAAGCGTCCGCGCCGTCCGACATCATGAACTGCTTGTCGCCGAGGAAGGCGATATTGGCCTGCGCCGAAGCGCTGCGGCTGACGAGATCGCGGGCAGTCTCGGGAATCGCCGGGGCCGCCGCGGCCTTCGACCGGCGCGGACGATTGATCAGCGCGTCGAGGGCGATCGCCGCAGCCAGGATCGCGACCGCGAGCGTCGTGCGCATGAAGCGCGACGCGTTGCCATGCCAGCTGAAATCCCACCACAGATCGTTGCGGTAGGCGACGTTCTGGAAGGCGTAGAGGCCGAGGAAGACGAGCGCCGCGACGACCACTGCCAGCAGCGCCAGCCAGCCGGGCGTCGGGCGCAGCGCATTCCAGTCGGATCGGCGTTCGGCGCGCCGATAGAATGCTCTGCCGGAGGCGGCAAGGATTGCGGCAATGACCAGCATGGTCGCGGCGTCTTCCCAGTCCAGCGCCTTGAGGACCGAGAAGGCGGCGCCGGCGACCAGAAGCGCGATCGCCACCGTGCGCGCGATGGCCATGCGGGCAAGCAGCCCGCGCGCCACGATCAGCAGCAGCAGACCGACGAGGCTTGCCAGAAGATGCGAGGCCTCCGAGAAAGGCAGCGGCAGGAACGTCCGCAGCACCAGCAGGCGCCCGTGCACGGCAGGCTCGGTGCCGGATATGAGCAGAACCAGGCCGCCCAGGAAGGTCAGCGTCGCGGCGACCAGCGGCACGGCATCGACGACGGCGCCCACCGAGATCGCGACGACGCCGTCGGCCAGCCGGCCGATGGCCGGAAGCGACGGAACGCTTTTCTTTCTCATGTCCGCCATCGGCGAAGGCACCTTGTGGCAGCACGGAATGCCGGCGCACCGGGCGCCATCCGGGTCATGGCGGCGAATGCAGTCGCACCGGCCGGAAACGGCCACGCCCGACGGTGCACCGCGTCCGGGACACGACCCGGCGTTCCCGTATGCCTTACGCGACGCGCGGCTTGCTCTCCCGCCGCGTCCATTCCGGCAGCCAGTCACCGTGCGCCGCGATGAGATCGTCGACAAGGTTCCAGATCTGGTCGAGGTCGAGTTCGGCGGCGGTGTGCGGGTCCATCATCGCAGCGTGATAGATGTGCCTGCGGTTCTTTTCCATCAGTGCCGCCACGGTCAGCTCCTGCACGTTGATGTTGGTGCGCATCATGGCGGCGAGCTGTGGCGGCAGGGCGCCGATATGGGTCGGCTGGATGCCGTTGCGGTCGACCAGGCAGGGCACCTCGACCGCGCAGCCCTCGGGCAGCGAGGTGATATAGCCCTTGTTCTGCACGTTGCCGTAGATCACCGAGGGCTCGCCGGTCCACACCGAATTCATGATCGACGAGGCGTATTCGCGGCTGGGCGCCACCTCGATTCTGTCGGCCTTGCGATAATCCTCGGCCTGCGTCTTCCATTGCTCGATCTGCTCGACGCAGCGCTTCGGATATTCGTCGAGCGGAATGCCGAACTTCTCGATCAGGTCCGGGCGGTCGCGCTTGATGAACCACGGCGTGTATTCGGCGAAGTGCTCGGAACTCTCGGTGACGAAGTAGCCGACGCGGGTGAGCATCTCGTAGCGCACTTTGTTCGGGCAGCGCGGATTCCAGCCGGGCTTCGGCGCGCGGCCTTCCGCGTATGCCTTGATGAGATCGGGATAGAGATCACGATAGCTGCCGTCCGCCATCACCTCCTCGAAATTGAGATAGAAGGCCATGTGATTGATGCCGGCGGCGCGGTAGCGGATGCGTTCGATCGGTATCTCGACATCCTTGGCCAGTTCCTCCGCCGTGCCCTGGACCGAGTGGCACAGGCCCACCTGTTTGATCTCGGGATATTTCTCGGCGATCGCCCAGGTGTTGATCGCCATCGGGTTGACATATTGCAGCATGAGTGCGCCCGGGCAGACGGCCAGCATGTCTTCGCAGAGCGTCCACAGATGCGGCACGGTCCTGAGGCCCCGCATGATGCCGCCGACGCCCAGCGTATCGGCGATGGTGGCGCGCAGGCCGTATCTCTTGGGCACCTCGAAATCGGTCACCGTGGCGGGCTCGTAGCCGCCGATCTGGAAGGCGACCACCACGAAATCGGCGTCGGCAAGCGCCTGGCGCTGGTCGGTGAAGATTTCGATCGTGGCCGATGCCTGCCAGCGTCGAGACCAGCTTGCGCGCGACAAGAGCCGACTCCTCCAGCCGCTGCTCGCTTATATCCATCAGCGCGATGGTCGCGCCGGACAGCGCCGGGCGCTGCAGCACGTCGCCGATGATGTTCTTCATGAACACCGTCGAGCCGGCGCCGACGAATGTGATTTTCGGATTGGCGGTCATGGGAGAGCCTGATTCACGTCTTGAGATGGCGGGAGCCGGGAAGATAGCTCAGGCTGCAACACCCCGCAGCCGGAACGGAAAAGCGCGATCCACGCCCGCAGCGATACGCCGGCCGAGGTCGAATCGGATGGCCAATCCAAACGAACTATTGGCCAAGCGTCGGCCCGGTCCAGCGATGTCCGGGCTGGCGATGGTAGAAGCCGTTGGCAAAGGGCATCGGCAGCCCAATCTCGTCCAGCATCGCCGCCGCTTCGCCGGCGGCGATGTGCCGGTCGAGCAGGTTGCGGTATACCGAAGCGACGGCGACCATGTCGCAGCTCTGCGGCGACAAGCGGAAGCGCGAGATGCCCATCTCCGCAAGGTCGGCCAGCTCGCCGGCCAGGTTCAGGCATTCATAGGACAGCGTCTGGATGCCGTTGACGGCAAGGAATGGCTGGCCCTCCAGCGTCTTCAGCACCATGCCGTCGGCGTCCTCCTCGCATACGTAGCGGCAGGTGTTGCGCGTGCGGCCGTGGACCCTGGCGTGATAGCAGCGCGCCGACAGCGCCAGCGGCATGCGTCCGAACACCGTCACTTCGAAGCTCACGTCGAGGTCCTGCGTCCGCGCAACGATTTCGCGGATGGCGCGCGCCGGCATTTCCACCGGCAGGCAGAAGTTCTTCGCGCCACCCTTTGCCAGCACCGCGACCGTGCGTTCGTTGTAGACGTTCATGAACGGACCGATATGGTGCGGCCGGTCGCCCAGATGGTACAGCGCCGAGGCATCGTTGACCTCGACCATGTATTCATCCTGGGAGGTGATGTCGGTCACCAGCTTGCGGTCGGCAGGCAGGAACACTTCGGCCAGCGTCGACAGGATGACCGTCTTGCCGGCCGCCTCCAGCCGCCCAGCCACTGCATCGAAATAGCCGTCGAACAGCGGCGCCCGCTTCGAACATACCGCTTCACCGAGGATGACGGTTTCCACCGGCGCTTCATCGGCGATGCGGAAGTAGAAATCGCGCCAGCGCTCCGCTTGCCAGTTGAACAGCACCGGACCGAGCGTGAGCTCCGTTGTCCTGGTCGCCGCCGCCGCCGCCCTGTCTTCCGCTGTCGCCCCGTCTAGCGCCATGTCTTGCTCCGATAGGCGGCTTCCGTTTCCCGGTGCCCCTCGGTCAGGGCGAGGAGGTCGGCCAAACCCGGGTCGCGCCCCTCCATGATGGCGTCGACCGCCTTGCGGAAGGCGGAGACGACCGTCTTGACGTAGGCGCGGCTGCGCTGGCGGCCTTCGATCTTCAGCGCCGTGACACCGGCCTTCGCCAGATCCGGCAGCAGCGCCGACAGGTTGAGGCTCACCGGCTCCTCGAAGGCATAGGCCGGGTCGTTGCTGGCGCCGCACAGATAGCGCCCCTTGCAGATGGTCGGGTAGCCGGCGTTCTCGCCCGCTGCGTAGCGGTCGATGACGAATTCGCCCAGCCGCGTCGTCAGATTGTGGGCCGCGTCCTCTTCGTAGTGGACGTCGGCGGCCGGCGAGCAAACACCATCCATGTTGGTGGATTGTCCGGTGGCATAGCTCGACAGGCTGCAGCGGCCCTCCGCCATCATGCCGATCGAGCCGAAGATGAAGGCCTCGATTTCGCATGGGATGCGGCTGTGAACGCCTGCGATCTCCGCCACGGTGAGCATGCGCGGCAGCACCACGCGCTTGATCCCGAAGGCTTCGCAATGGAAGCGGATCGCCTCCGGCGATGAGGCGCCGCCCTGCACCGAGAGATGCAGCCTCAGCTCGGGATAGGTGCTGGATGCATAGTCGGCCACGCCGATATCGGCGACGATCACAGCATCGACACCGACGCGCGGGGCGAGGTCGATCGCGTCCTTCCACAGATCGAATTGACCCGCCGGTGGAAAGGTGTTGACCGCCAGCAGGACCTTGGCGCCGCGCTCATGAGCATAGGCGACCGCCTGTTCCAGTTCCGCCGGGGTGAAGTTGAGGCCGGGGAAGTTGCGCGCGTTGGTGGCGTTCTGCAGGCCGCAATAGACGGTGTCGGCGCCCGCTTCGACCGCGGTCCTGAGGCCCGCCGGCGTTCCTGCCGGGCACACCAGTTCGGGACGCACGAATCCGCCGTCAGCCATGATTGCCCTCAGCCTTCTTCGGCCTCAGCGCCGAAAGCACGAAATTCGCCGGCTTCGCCAGTGGACCGAAAGAGCCGAGCACGCTGTCCATCGCGCTGCCTTCCATATCGTCGAGCGCGTTCCTGAGCGTCACCACCGCCTCGGTGTCGCCCTGGACCTGCAGGTCGCGGGTGAAGAACAGGGCGTCGCCGTCGAGCTCGCCGTCGATCAGGTCGAGCAGGCGGAAGAAGCTGCCGGCGATGGATGCGTCGTGCGCCGGCTTGTCCGACCGCCGGTACGCCTTGAGGCTCGGTGTCGCCGGGTCGGGGATGAGCACCAGGACGAAGGGCAGGTCGGTCGCGTCGATCAGGAAGCGTTTGCCGGACTGTGATCCCAGCCGGGCGAAAAGCTCAGGCCGCGCGCGCGCGACATTTCTGGCAATTCGGTCAAGGATCGGCTGGATCAGCGCCAGCGGAACGGCGCCCAGCAACAGCGCCCGCACGTCCTGCAGCAGGGGGCGCAAAGGCGTCGCGGCAGGCTCTGCGTGCAACGGAGTCAGCATGGAAGAGAAGCTAGGGCGGCGGCTACCGATTGAATTTGATCGAAGTCAAAACGGCCGCGCATCGGTTCGCCTGGTCACCACGAAGAAGCAGGTGCGTCGGTCGGCACGAAGTGATAGAGTTTGGAACGGGTCTAAACGCTGTCAGGGGCCAAGCCGGCCCGCAAGACGGTGACCCGGTGCGGAGGCATCGTCACGATTTGGCCCGCCGATTTGCATGGCTACACGTCAATAACGGGGAGAGATCCATGTACAGATTGCTTGTTTCGGTTGCAGCGTTCGGGTTCCTTGCATCGGCTCAGTCTTCTTTCGCTGCCGATGCCGCGGCCGGTGCCGACCTCTTCAACGACAATTGTGCGATTTGCCACGGCGCCAAAGGACAGGGCTACCCGGCATCGGTCGTGCCCGACGGTGCCGTGCGAATCAAGAAGCTGGCCGGTGATTCTGCCTATTGGGACTTCGCGACCTTCAAGACCGCCGTGGTGGACGGCAAGGACGACCATGGCCGGCCGATGCGGGTCATGCCCGTCTTCGGGAAAGTCGGGCTCTATGAGCCGCCGGGCCAGATGCTCACCGACGACGATCTGCACAACATCCAGGCCTATATGCAGACCTTCGGCCCGAAGGAGTGAGCCGCTCCTGATGGATTTGGCGGTATGACTGCCGTCGCGCTCTTTTCTGGTTGCCTGGAGGCAACCGCGCAACGGTAGTCATACCTGCCCGTCTGGCGCGCCCGGCTGCGTGGCGCGTCTGAACCTTCCCTATCGGATTGGATGATTCGAAACGCGAGCGCGTCGATGCACGGCGCGCGCGTCAGTCGCCCGGTTGTTCCGCGCGCTGCCGCCGACAACGATTCTCATCGCGTGATTGAACGCCGGGTTCCCGGAGATTGCTGCGCGCCTGGCCGGGCAACCGGTGGCTGCCCGGCCATGCGTGAAAAGCGCTTATCGCTAAACCGCCGTGGCCTGCGGGGGATGGTCCGGATGCCCCTCAGAATATTTGTAGAACCAGATCTGGTACATCGAGACGAACCACTGAAAGGCAAAGCTCAGCCCCATCAGCACGCCGCTGACGATGATGATCCAGGCAAAGCCGGGATTGAGCTTGGTCAGGTACCAGGAGCCGATGTCGGTGATCATGGTCAGGAACGGCACGACGATGACGGCCGACTTGAACCAGACCGGACGAATATAGGCATGGCTGAAGATCAGCCCCATGATGAAGAATATGAACGTCATGCCGAACAGATGGATGTGCGAAACCCGCACCAGTGTGGCGAGGCTCATCCCGGTGTCGGGCTTGGCATATTCGGCGAATTTCTCGAACGTCGTGAACAGGGGCGCGCCCGGTTCGGTGCCGTCGTGGCAGCGCAGGCAGCGGTTTTCCAGGATCGGCTTAATGTCTTTTTCAAATTGTGCCTTGTCGGCTCCGTCTGAAGCCCAGTCCATGATGGCGCGGCGCTCCCTCGACGGGGCCATCCCCATCATCGGCCCGGTCAAGGCAACCTGAAGTCGGTTGCTGGCCTGGTTTCCGCTATAGGCGATGGCGATGTCGTTGGCATTGATGCCCGGCTTGCCGTCCAGCCCGGCGTGGGTTGTGTAGACCTGGATCATCGCGAAGACGTAGCCAAAGCCGAGTGTGATGAGGGCCGCAGTGAACAGCGTGCGCAGGCTGAAGGGAAACTCG
This sequence comes from uncultured Alphaproteobacteria bacterium, assembly GCA_963762605.1. Taxonomy (GTDB): domain Bacteria; phylum Pseudomonadota; class Alphaproteobacteria; order Rhizobiales; family Kaistiaceae; genus CAVSRC01. Next base: position 133,228 of record CAVXLJ010000019.1, read on the forward strand.
CTGTAGTGGAAGAACATGCGGTGGACTTGTGGCATGGCTGCGCCCGTCGTTTGTTTTGAATTGTAATAGGTCTCTCATGGAACGCCGTGTGAGTCGAGCAGCGCAATCCGGCCGCGGATCGGGGTACGGCAGCGAATCCGGGTTCGGATCATTGCAATTTTCGCCGGGAGCCCTTGCCCGGCGCCGAGCGCGCCCGCAACGTGCTGCGCGCTGCGTTCGCTAGAAGAGCTTGCCAATCGACGCGAGCAGGAAGCCGAGAATGGCGCCTGCGGCAGGGCCGATAACCCAGCCCCGCAGGATGCCAGAGATCACTTGCCTGTCGATGGTCTCGTGTCCACGGGCAAGACCGGCACCGGCCATGGCGCCAACGAGAGCCTGGTTCATCGAGGTGAAATAGCCGAAGAACACAGCCGTCAGGACGACGAGCGCCTGCACAAGCTGGGCGGCCGTCGCCATGGGCATGTCGAGCCTGACGATGTCGAAGGCGACCCGTTCCACCAGCGGTCGCCCCCAGGTGAGAACGCCAACCGCAAGACCGATGCCGCCGATCAGTCCCGCGACCAGCGGACCGGAGAAGCCGGTCGTGAGAAAGACTGCGGTCGCGTTCGATACATCGTTCGCCCCCATTGTCAGCGAAGCGGCGCCGCCGACCACGACCAGCGCGCGACCGATCGCGCCGGTGGTGCCGCTGGCGGCAAAACCGGGAAGCGCATCGAATGCCTTGGTGAAGAGATAGCCGAGAGCACAGGCAATCACCGGCGCCAGCACCCACAGGACGACGAGCCGAAGGATCGTCTGCCACCGGATTGCAAGACCGAGCGCCGCGCCGGCTCCGACGATGCAGAAAACGAGGATCTGAATCGTCGAGGTCGGTATCCGGCGCTGGGTGAACAGCGTTGTCAGGACAAAGGCGGCGCCGATGATAGCGATGGCCGGGGTCGTACCGAGCCGATCCGCGACGAGAATGTTGTGCCCGACGTTCTCAAGCACCGTGTGGCTGAGCAAGGTGGCACCAACCAGAGTGAGTGGCGCCATGATCAACAGAGCGGGCCAGAGGCGAATGCTTCCGGTCGCAAGCGGCATTCCCATGCAGGCGCCGGTGTAGTGCGCCCCCATGCTCCAGGCGAAAGCCAGGGCGACGAGGACCAGCACGAAATCGGCAGCGGTCATGGTGCTTCGCCATTCGTTCGGAGGCGGGCAGGGGCGACTGATTATCTAGCCGACGCGCCGGCGGCTGCCAGGGCGAGGGCAACCGTTCCGTGCCACATCGTCCAGGGACGGGCGGCGTGGATGCCGCACCCGGCGATGGCGCCGTCGCGTCACGATCTATCGCCGCTCCAGGAACCCTCGTCCCGCGAAGATCGCCGGCATCGCCTTCTCGATCCGCGCGATCCGCGTGCTGGACTGCTTCGCACCGGCGAAGTGAAACAGGTATCCCCTTTGCCGCCCCGGCGTCAGCGCCTCGAACGCGCGCTTGAACCGCGGATCCTTGCGGAACTTCTCCTTCAACTCCTCGGGCACCGGAAATTCCCGCGGCTTCGTCTCGACCTTCAATCCGGCCTCCGCGAGCGCCACGGCTTCGCGCACGTAGGCCTTGATGGTGGCCGCGTTCTTCGCGATCTCCTTGGCGCTGGTGAACTTCATCACCCGCGCTGCCTGAACCTGGCCGAGCTGTACGAGCACCTTCTTCGGGTCCTTCAGCAACGCTCCCTGAAAGAAGCCCAACGCGCAATATTCCTTGAAGCCCTGAATGATGACGACGTTCGTTCCATCCGCCGTGTAGCAGGGCTTTCCCCACTTGCGCTCCTCCCTCAGGTCAAACCCGGACAGGATCCTTTGCAGCGCGGCAATCTCAGCCTGCCACCGCTCCCGATACGCCATCTCCATGGTGCACCTCCGTCGTTGCAAGTTGCCGTGAGGCCGAAAGTCCGGATCAGGGATCGCTTCGCTCAATGTGGCGCCGCATATCGAAACGCCAAGGCTCAGGCTTCGTTTCGGCCGTTGCCGGCGCCGCTCAGGCGCGCCTGGGCGGCTACCTACCCAGCGCCCAGCGCCACGGCCACCTGATAGGTGATCAGCGAGGCCGCATAAGCCAGCGCCAGCATGTAGCCGAAGGTCACCCACATCCACTTCCAGCCGCCGGTTTCGCGCTTGATGACGGCCAGCGTCGAGGCGCATTGCGGCGCGAAGATGTACCAGACGAGCAGGGACAGCGCCGTCGCCAGGCTCCAGTTCTGGGCGAGCACATGGCCGATCTGCTCGGCGACCTCGCCGCCGCCCTGGATGGCGTAGACGGTGCCGAGCGCCGCCACGGCAACCTCGCGCGCCGCCATGCCGGGAACCAGGGCGACGGCGATCTGCCAGTTGAAGCCCAAAGGCGCCAGCAGCGGCGCGATCAGGTGGCCAATCATGGCGGCGAAGCTGTAGTCGATTCCCGGTCCGACGGCGCCCGCCGGCGGACGCGGGAAGGTCGCCAGGAACCAGATCACCACCATCATCGAGAAGATCGTGGTGCCCGCCCGTTGCAGGAAGATCTTGGCGCGCGTGGTGAGGCCGAAGAGCACGCTGCGCGGCCGCGGCAGCTTGTAGTCCGGCAGCTCCAGCATGAAGGGCGGCGTCGGGTCCTCGCGCCAGAAGAAGAACTTGGCGAGCGCCGAGACCCCGAGCGCGCTGACGATGCCGGCGGCATAGAGCCCGAACATGACCAGCCCTTGCAGGCTGGCGAAGCCCCACACCTGCTTGGCGGGGATGAAGGCGGAGATGATCAGCGTGTAGACCGGGATGCGCGCCGAGCAGGTCATCAGCGGCGCCACCAGAATGGTGGTCAGCCGGTCGCGCGGATTGTCGATGACCCGCGTCGCCATGATGCCGGGAATGGCGCAGGCGAAGCTCGACAGGAGCGGGATGAAGGCGCGCCCGTGCAAGCCGGCGCCGCCCATGATGCGGTCCATCAGAAAGGCCGCCCGCGCCATGTAGCCGAGGTCTTCGAGCAGCAGGATGAACAGGAACAGGATGAGGATCTGGGGCAGGAAGACCAGCACGCTGCCGACGCCGGAAATGATGCCGTCCTGGATGAAGCTCTGCACGAGGCCGGCCGGCATCACCTGATGAACCGCCCTGCCGAGTGCGTCGAAGCCGAAGGAGATCAGGTCCATCAGCGGCTGCGCCCAGGTGAACACCGCCTGGAACATGACGAAGAGGACGGCGAGCAGGATGATCAAGCCGGCCACCGGGTGCAGCAGAACCGCGTCGAGCCGCGTGGTCAGCGTGTCCGGTTTCGCCGGCATGCGAACGACGAGTTGCAGGATTCTGTCGGCTTCGCGCTGGGCGGCACGCAATTCGCCGAGAGACGGCAGCGCCCAGTCGCTGGTTAGCGCCGGCCCGCTGCTGGTCAACGGCAGTTCGTCGAGTTGCCGCATCAGATCGTCGATGCCGCCGCGCCGAACCGCTGCCGAGGTCGTCACCGGCGCCCCCAGTTCGGTCGAAAGCCGGTCGAGATCGATCTCGATTCCGCGCCGGCGCGCGATGTCGATCATGTTGAGCACGACCAGGACCGGCTGGCCGACCTGCTTCAGTTCGATCGTCAGCCGCAGGGCGAGCCTGAGATTGGTGGCGTCGGCGACGCAGATCAGCACGTCGGGCCTGAGTTCGCCCGTGAAGCGGCCGAGCACGACGTCGCGCGTCACCTCTTCATCGGGGCTGCGCGCCCTCAGCGAATAGGTGCCCGGCAGGTCGACGAGCGTGAACTTGCGTCCCGACGGTGTGTTGATGGCGCCCGTCTTGCGCTCGACGGTGACGCCGGGATAGTTGGCGACCTTCTGCCGGCTGCCGGTCAGCGCATTGAACAGCGCGGTCTTGCCACTATTCGGCGTGCCGACCAAAGCAAGATGGCGGCTCCCTGCAACAGCCTCATTCATGGCTGTTTCCGGTCAGGTCACGAAGATCGACATCGCCTCGCGGCGGCGCAGCGCAACCGTGGCATTGTTGACGCGCACTGCGATCGGATCGCGGCCGATGATCCCCTCATGCAGGATCTCGACGGCCGCCCCCTCGGTGAAGCCGAGTTCGAGAAGCCGGCGTTCCAGTTCCGCCGTCGGCAGGCCGGAGGTCTCGTCGCTCACACTGATGGTGCAGATATGGCCGCGAAACCCGCGCCGAGCGTGGCCCAGCGGGAAATGCGGCGGCAACTGCTCGGGTGCCTCAGGCGCGAAACTCATGGGGTGTTTGTCCGATTGCGTCTCATTCGCAGGCACCATACAGGGCCTACGCGGGCACCATATAGATAAGGATCAAATGCGAACGCAATTTATTCTAGCTTACTTTACTTAAGAGTAATTCTAAACGACTTGGGGATTACGGGCGCTTTCAGCCGTTCACACCATGGCGGGCGGAGCCCAGGGGGGCCGCGTCTTGGCAAAATCCCGCCAGGCGTCTCTCAGGCGCGCCTCGGCGCCGACCATGGCATGGGCCTGCCAGCCGGCAATTGCCGCAGCGGCCGGGCCGCTTTCGGCCGACGCCTCGACGAGACTGGCAAGCAGCTCGCCCGTCGTCGCCATGTCGTTGAAGGCGCCGAGTTCGTCCTGGAATTGCGACAGCCGGCTGGTGAACTGCTTTGCGGACTTGTGATCGGTGCACAGCGGCAGAAGGAAATCAGCCACATAGCGCAGTTTCTTCACCGAGAGGCGCAGCCGGTGGCGCTCGGCTGCCGTAAGCGTGGTGAAGTGGCGGCCGCGCTTCAGCACCCGTGAATGGTGCACCGAGAGGATGCGCCGCGCGAAGGCGAAGGCCGGCTCCGCCAGCAACGGCAAGCCTTCCGGGCCGATATCGCTGCGCCAGCCGCGCGCTTCGATCCAGGCACCCAGGCGGATCACGAAGCGCGCGCTGCGATTGTCGGTAAGCGCCGTACGCGCATCGTTGTAGGCGGTCAGCCGGCGTTCCTCGGCGCCCTCGTCCAGAGCCGCAAAGCCGGCAACTGCCGGGCACGACCCGGCGACGGCGGGCAGCGTCTCTCCCCGGAAAATGTCCCAGGTGCGTGCGGCCGACAGGCTCGATGCCAGCCATTTGGCGTCGGCCCGCAGCAATTCGAGCGTCTCCGATGTCATCACGGTGCGCATCGAATCCAGCGCCGAACGCAAGCGCCGCGAGGCCACGCGCACCTGATGGACGCCTTCCGGATCGCGGCCGTCCTCGGCGGCCGGAATCGACACCAGAAGATCGCGCAGGCAGGCCCCGAGGATGGCGACGAAGGCTTCCTCGAGGGGCAGCGAAGGATCGACGTCCAGCTTTCGCACCTTCTTCGCCGGCGGCGGCGTGTCGCTCGCCAGATCGAAGCCGCGCGCTGCCTTGCTGCGGATCGACGGGCGCACGACGCCGTGGTCGGCGAGGGCGAGCGCCAGCTCGTAAATCGCCGTCGCGCTGCCCTCCTTGAGTTCCAGCTCGATCTCGCTGACTGGTTCGGAGCGATCGCCGGATTTCAGCACGCCCCGGTCGAAAGCGACTTCGACCGTACCGGCGGGCAGGTCGATGAGGCGCTGGTGCCGGTGGATGTCGGCGATGAACACCGGCAGCAGCGGCTGACACTTAAGCTCGTCGCGCAACTTGGCCGGAACGAACGGCATCGCCAGGTCGACATCGGGCGCGATCGACGGGACGCTTGCTTCCCACTCGCCGCGCCGGAGCGGATCGTCGCCCGATTCCGCTTTCACCGTCTGCACGAAGCGCTGGCCGCTCTGGCGAACCCGCAGGCTCAAGCCGTTATTTTGCAGGAGCCGCTCCGGCGTGTCGTAGTAGACGGACTTCAGATGCTTGCGCGTGCCCTTGTTGCGCGCATGCGCCGCGATGACCGACGTTTCGTTGAAATCCGCCAGCTTGTCGGCCGCGACCAGAAGCTTGAGTTCCACCTCGCTGGCGGCGGCCAGCGGATGACCTGGGGGCGGTTCTTGCGCGGCATCGGCGGTGCTGGCTGCGGCCAGCTCCGCGTCGGGCGATGGCGCATCGAGCGACGCCTGCGGGTCGGGAGCGACTGCCTCCGGCGTGCCGGGCGCGGCTGCCGCGGTCGCGGCGGGAAGGGCGGCACCGTTGTTGTGGGCGCCGCCATTATCCTGCGGGGCGGTATGGCCTCGGGGAGGAACCTCACCCTGCGCGGCGCCATCGTCGGCAGGCTCGGCCGACCCGGCGGGGCCGGTCGTGCCGTCGCGCGCCGTCGTCTCGGATTTGATCTCGGACATGGGGGCGTTTGTATCAGATGGGCGAGCGCGATCATACAGCGGAGCGCCCGCTAGGTGTCCATTCCAGATCCTTCCGCGATCTGCCGATAGGCCTCTGCGACAACCGCAAAGGCCGCCTTTTTCGTCTGCTTGTCCGCCGCAATCAGGCCCTTCCGGTTGAAGCCCTGCTGAAACGAAGACTGCCGGCGCGGCGAGCGGAAATCGTAGAGCAGCCAGGGGCAGACCCCGCGCACCGTGTCGAAATCGCGCACGATGGCGAACTGCCGCCGATAGAACTCGGCCTGCCGCTCCTCGGTGAAGAAGGCGAGGGCGGAACCGTGCATGCCGGCCACGGCGCCGGCGCCGGTCTCGCTGATGACCACCGGCTTGCCCGGGCGGGAATTGGTGAGCAGCCGGCTGAGGCCCTCGAAGTCGGGCTCGTACCAGCCGAAATACTCGTTGATCCCGACAATATCGAGCCTGTCGGCGAACCGGTCCTCGATCTTGAGCGTCTGCGGATTGACCAGACAGGCGGCGGTGACCAGGCGCGTCGGGTCGGCGCGCCGGGCGGCCTCGGCCAGCCCGCCCATGAAGGCCAGGCGTTCGTCGCTGTCGGCGTTCTCGTTGCCCACGCCCCAGGCAATCACCGAGGCACGATTGCGGTCGCGCCGGATGAGTTCGAGAAGCTGGTTCTCGGCATCGGCAAAGACCTGCCGGTCGGCGAAGTCGATGGCCCAGTAGACCGGAATCTCCTCCCACAGCATGAGGCCTTCCTCATCGGCGATCTCCGCCACGCGCTCATGATGCGGATAGTGGGCCAGGCGCAGGAAATTGCAGCCGAGTTCGCGCGCATGCCGGAAGCGGCGGCGGATGTCGTCCTCGCTCGTCACCCGGCCGAGCGCGACGTCGTCCTCGTGGACGCAGACGCCGCGCAGCCAGAGGTCCTCGCCGTTGAGCAGGATGCGCTCGCCGACGACGCGGATATCGCGGAAGCCGACCCGGTCGACGACCCGGTCGTCGCCGAAGGTGAAGGACACCGTGGTGAGGTGCGGATCGTCCGGCGACCAGAGATGCGGCTTCGCCGCGACCGTCGCCGTGCCGCGGCCGGCATGGACCGGAACTGCGACCGACAGGCCGAGGTCCGGCACCGCCACGGTGGCGGTGCCGTCGACCGGATCGGACAGCGTCAGGTCGATGGCGAGCGCCGCGCCGTCGCTGCCGGGGGCAAGGGCAATTCCGGCATCGGCAATGAACACAGGCGGCAGCGTCAGGATATCCACGTCGCGGTGTATGCCGCCGTGATTGAACCAGTCGATGTGGCTCATGGGGACGCGCTTCGGGTCGCGGCGATTGTCGACGTTGATCTGCAATCGGTTCGCGCCGTCGCCAAGGCCGTCGGTCAGTTCGACGAAAAAGGGTGTCGAGCCGCCGCTATGGGCGGCAAGGAAGCGCCCGTTGAGGAACACGCGTGCCGCCTGCGCGGCGGCGCCGATGCGCAGAACCGTGCGCCCGCGCCGGTCGAAATCCGCCCCGTCGATCATGCGCGTGTACCACGCACCGCCCTCGAAATAGCGCCATTCGGGCCTGAGCGCCGTCCAGCACGACGGCACGGCGATCTCCTCGCCCATGCTGGCGTCGTAGTCGCGCGGCGCGCTCCAGGTCTCCGCCGGGCCGGGTTCGTCGGCGAACCAGCGCTGCCGCAGTCCCACATCGAACAGATCGAGCGTGAAGCGCCACGCGCCGTTCAGCGAATGGCGCCGGCGGCCGCCCATGAAGACCATGCTGCGGTGGTCGGCGCGCGGCGCGTCGTAGGCGGCGACATAGCCTTCGTCGTGAAGATGGGCGAACGGGTCGTCGTGTTCCTTGCTCATGAGGTGCGGTCTACCAGTGCCGTCGTCACGCGTCACCGGCTTCCGCGCCGCACGCTGTCGCCAGCGATCAGGCGCGCTTCACCACCGGCGCCATGCTGATGGTCGACGGTGGCATGAGCGTCTAGCGACGCCAGTCGATGGCGGCGTCGCGGGATGAGGCGGCCCGGAACGGCTCAGAAGAAATTGGTGCGGTCGGGGTGTTCGCGCAGGAGTGCCTCGCGCAACTTCTCCAGGGCGCGGTTCTCGATCTGGCGCACGCGCTCCTTTGAGATGCCGAGGCTGGCGCCGAGCAATTCCAGTGTCGCGCCTTCCTCGCGCAGCCGGCGCTCGCGCACGATCCTGAGTTCGCGCTCATTGAGCACGTTCAGCGCCTTCTGCAGCCAGGAGAGCTGGCGCTCGCTGTCGATATGCTCGCCGACCGTCTCGTCGGGCAGCGCAACGTCGTCGACGAGGAAGTCCTGGCGGTTGGCGGTGTCGCTCTCGGTCTCGTGGATGGGGGCGTTGAGCGAGGTGTCGGGCGCGGAGAGACGCGAATCCATCAGTTCGACGTCGCTTTCCGTCACACCCAGGGCGCCGGCAATCTCGGCATACATGGCCTGGCGCGGCTGCTCTGCGGCGTTCTGCGCCATGCGGGCGCGCAGCCGCCGCAGGTTGAAGAACAGCGCCTTCTGCGACGACGAGGTGCCGCCGCGCACGATCGACCAGTTACGCAGGATGTAGTCCTGGATCGAGGCGCGGATCCACCAGGTGGCGTAGGTGGAGAAGCGCACGTCGCGCTCCGGGTCGAAGCGGGCGGCCGCCTCCAGCAGGCCGACATGGCCCTCCTGGATCAGGTCGCCCATCGGCAGGCCGAAATTGCGGAAACGTGCCGCGATGGCGATGACCAGGCGCATATGCGCCGCCGTCAGGCGGTGCAGCGCCTTCTGGTCGTGATCATCCTTCCATCGCACTGCAAGCTCATGCTCTTCGTCGCGCTCGAGGTAGGGCGCGCGCATGGCGGCCCTGACGAAATCGCGGCGGGATGCGGCTGACTGGCCCATCTTACCCTCCTTGCGGCTTCAAGGGCCGCCTGGGGACTCTCCCAGCTGAATTGGCCTCGGCCGCTGTGTGGTACGCACCTTGGCGCCGGCCGCATTACGCACCGCTGGCCAGATGGTTACATCTCGTTAACGGACTGGGAGCGCCCCGGACGGCGGCCTCGGCGCGTCGACAGGACCATGGCCGCAAACTCCTGGCCGACACGGGCGAAAGCGCCCCAGCGGGCCTTTAGGAGGATCGTGTCCCCGTGCGTGGTGTAGCTGACGGCATGGCCGTGATTGGTCGCCGGCATTGGCCGGGCAGTCAGCTGGCGATAGCTACCGCAATGAGGGTTGCCGTCGTGGCGATGAAAGCCTTGCGCCTTCGGTGGCTTCGCTTTTTCCGGCGAAACATCGCCGGGATTGTGTCGAGATAGGGGGCCAACACGTTCGCTTCTGTTAAGTCGACGGCCCCACCAGGCAGGGCAGGGACCGTCAGGCAACCGACGAAGGTCGTCGTCGCTGTCGCCCTTGCGCCTGCCGATCGCTGCCCGATGCGCCAGTGTCGTGCCGCAGGTCTTTTCAAAAAGCGGCGAGTAGCTGATGCGGTTCCGGCCCGACGCCTTGGCAGCATAGAGAGCCCGGTCCGTATCGGCATAGAGCGCATCGAAATCGCGGTCGACGCCACGGATCGCTACACCCGCCGAGATGGTGACGTGAATGGCGGTTCCGCTTTCGGCGACGACCGGGGTGAGCGCAATGCGCGTGCGCAGGTTCTCCAGCCGCAGCACCAGGAGCGACGGCGAGACATCGGAGGTGAGAAGCGCGAACTCCTCGCCGCCGAACCGGCCAAGCGCGCCGAGGTCGCCGAGCTCAGCCGACGCGATCCGGCTGACCATGCGGATCACCGCGTCGCCGGCCATATGGCCATGGTTGTCGTTGACCCGCTTGAAGCGGTCGATATCGGCGATGACCAGCACCATGGTTTCCGGCGGCTGCGTCGCCGCCATCTCCATGAGTGCGCGCCGGTTCAACAGGCCGGTCAACTCGTCGGTGCGGCTGAGCACCTCGACCTTCGCCATGGCACGGAAGAGTGCCAGATGTGCCTTGCCGATCGCGCGGGACACGGGGAAGGCGATTGCGGTCGCCAGCGTGACCGTAATGCTCCACGAGCGTAAGCTCGTCGTCCAGCTTTCGAAGAAGACGGTCTGGCTGACCACGTCGACGAACAGCGCCGCACCTGCGCTGATGAGGCAGGTGCGCACGACGAACGCGGTCAGTTCCCGCTCGTCGCGGATCGTCAGGCGGAAGAACAGCATGAGCCAGCGGGGCACGGCTTCGACGCTCTTGCTACGAGTGAACCCGCGTCACCCTACGGGCAATATGCGCGGGTCCGGTTACCGTACGTGGTTGCTGTTTCGTTAAGCCGCGCATCGATGGTGCCGCGGTTCCATCCGCCGCAGCATCGCCGTTTCTAGCCGTACCCCGCGTTGAAGGACTTCAGGTCGGCGTAAAGCTCCTGATATTTGCCAAATCGCTGATTGTGATAGTCAGCCAAGGCTGCATTCGGCTCGAAGGTGCGGTCGAAGGCGACCAGCCGCTGCGCGGCGGCGGAAAGCGACGGCATGGCGCCGGCTCCAACGCCGGCGATCATTGCCGCACCCAGCGTTCCGGCATCCACCACGCGCGCGCGGCGCAGCACCTTGCCGAATGCATCAGCGCGGATCTGGCACCAGACGTCCAGGCGCGCACCGCCGCCGCCGATGTTGAGATGCTCGGCCACGCAATCGGCGGAACGCTCGGTCGCTTCGAAGGCCAGCCGCGCCGAATAGGCGACGCCTTCGAGAACCGCCCGGGCCAGGTCGCCCGGGCCCGCCGCCGTCTCCACACGGGCAAAAACGGCGCGCGACTTTGCGTCCCAGACGGGCGCGCGCTCGCCCTGCAGGTGCGGCAGGAACAGAGGGACGTGCGGCGAGGGCGGCGTTTCGGCAACGAGTTCGGCAATCGCGCCGGGCTCGCGCCCCAACAGGCTGGTCAACCACATCAGCGATGCCCCGCCGGACTGCGTCGGTGCGACATGCAGCGTCGTCCCTTCATAGGACGGGAAGACGATGACGCCGGGCGTCGGCACGCGCCGGGCAGAGATGATGCCCAGCACCTCGCTGGTGCCGCTGACATACATGGCGTCGTCGTTCGCTACCACCCCGATGCCAAACATGCCGGCCCAGGCGTCCATCGTGCCGACGAACACCGGCACGCCCGCGAAAGCAAAGCCCTTGCGCACCCTGCCGACGCAATGGGTGAAATCGGTCAATGGCGCCAGACGCTCGCGCGCCCCCGGCACCAGCGCGATCAGATCCTCGACATAGGCGAGATCGGCATCGACCAGGCCCACCGCCGAGATCGGGTCGGTTGCGACTTCGCCGGTCAGCTTCAGGGCGCAATAGTCCTTCGGCAGAAGCTGGTAGCGACTGCGCGCATAGACGTCCGGGTGGAGGCGGGCGACATAGGCCATCCGGCCGAGCGCGTGGCTGGCATCGATTGGCATCGGCCCGCCGAACCAGGCCGTCTTCTGCTCCGGCGTGATCCGGGCATCGAGTGCCGCAGCATCGCTGCCGCAACGCACGTCCTGCCAGACCATTGCCGGCAGCAGCGGCTCGCCGTCGTCGTCGACGAAGACGTGGGTGTTGACCTGCGAACAGAGGCCGATGCCGACGACGCGACTCGGATCGGTCGTCGCCGCGAAGCTCGTCAGCGCGGCGAAGACGCCCTCGGTCCAGTCCCGCGGATTCTGCTCGACCTCGCCGGTGCGCGGGCGCGCCGTCGCATAGGGCCGAGCGAATGTCGCCAGCACCTGACCGTCGAAGTCCATAAGGATGGCTTTGACGGCTCCCGTTCCCACGTCGATGCCGATCAAGGTGGGCTCAGTCATGGTTGCTCCCCAACGGCTCCTATGGCTTTTCCGCTCCCGTATCCCCTATAGTTTTTTCCGCCAGAAGAAAGCAGGTGCGCCGCGATTTTGCGGACACGCGGCCCTGCGAGCAAGGAAGCAGGCAAAGTCCGCTCGGAGGGGAAAACATGCGCGGTCGTTCACCGCTTGGATTATGCCGCAATCTGGTTGTCGGAGCCGTGGCAATTGCTGCCGCTTCCCTGGCCGGCGCGGCCTATGCGCAGCCAAAGGTTGCAGTCATCACGCCCTACCTCGCACAGCCCGGCACCCAGTTCTACGTCGAGGGCTTCCAGGCAGCGGCCAAGGACAAGGGCTGGGACGTCAATGTCATCGACACCAAGGGCGACGTCGCCGCGGTGATCAGCCGCATCGAGGACGAGGTCACCCAGAAGGTCGACGCCATTGTCATCAACGTCGATCCGGCCCAGGTGCAGGCCGGATTGCAGACCGCCAAGGATGCCGGCATTCCGGTGTTCGGCATGGATGCCGGCAGCGATCCGCTGTTGGTGACCAACGTGACCAGCAACGGCTATGCGATGGGCGCCGAGACCGCGGTCTATGTCGCCAACCGCATCGGCGGTGCCGGCAATGTCGTCATGTTCGTCTATGACGCCTTTCCGCCGGTCCAGGTCCGCGCCCATATTGCCGACGCGGTGTTCTCCAACTTCCCTGACATCAAGGTCATCGAACGGGTAACGCCGAACGTCTCGGATGGCGGCATTGCCGACTCGCGCGCCAAGATGGAGGCGATCCTGGCGGCGCATCCCAAGCCCGGCAGCATCAAGGCCGTGTGGTGCGCCTGGGACCAGCCGGCGCTGGGCGCCCTGCAGGCCATTGAGGCCGCTGGCCGCAGCAACGAGGGCATCGTCATCACCGGCATGGACGCCAATCCGCAGGCGCGGGCCGCGATTGCCAAGGGCGGCAATTTCGAGGCCTCCGTGGCCCAGGATTTCCAAGGCATCGGCTCCACGACCGCCGACGCCGTTGCCCGGGTTCTGGCCGGCCAGACGGTCAAGCAGAACGTCATCTATGTTCCGACCAAGCTGATCACCGCGGCCAATGTCGGAGAGGCGAAATAGCGCCGTTGCCACCCGACAAACGGTGGTGCATTGAGACCATGCTCCGTCGCCGGCGGGGCATGGTCTTTGCGTAGGGCAATGAGTCTCCTTTCTCTCAGCAATGTTTCCAAGGCCTATGCCGGCGTGCCGGCCTTGCGCGCCGTTTCGCTCGAGCTCTTGCCCGGCGAGATTCATGCTCTTGTCGGCGAGAATGGTGCCGGCAAGTCGACGCTGATCCGCATCCTTGCCGGCGTCACCAGCGCCGATACGGCGGAGATTGCCATCGACGGGCGGCCCGTCACCATCGACAGCCCGCAGGCGGCCTTCGCCTACGGCTTGCGCTTCATCCATCAGGAACTGAATGTCGTGCCGACCTTGTCGGTCGCCGAGAACATCTTTCTCGGTCGCGCCTATCCGACGACGATTGCCGGCCTGATCGACTGGAAGCGCCTGGTGTCGGAAGCCCGCACGACGCTTGCGCGCCTCGGCATCGGCCACATCGATCCGCGCCGCAAAATGGCGCGCCTCGGCGTCGGCGACCGGATGCTGGTCTGCATTTCCGCCGCCTTCCTCGACACCGCCGACGGTGAGGCGCGCATCTATGTGATGGACGAGCCAACCGCCGCGCTGACCGGCGAGGAGGCGGAGCGCCTGTTCAAGGTCTTGCAGGAAATCCGCAAGGCCGGCCGGGCGGTCTTGTATGTCTCGCACCGCCTGGACGAGGTGGTGCGGCTCTGCGACCGCGTTACGGTACTGCGCGACGGCGCCGTGATCGCCACACGGCCGATCGCCGAGACAACCCATGACGATATTGTCCGCATGATGATCGGCCGCCAGGTCGATGGCGCCTATCCCGCCCGCACGGCCCCGGTGGATACCGATACGGTCGCGCTCTCCGTCCGCGATCTGCAGGGCGAAGGATTGCAGCCGCTGAGCTTCGACCTGCATCGTGGCGAGGTGCTTGGCATAGCTGGCCTGTCGGAGGCCGGCCAGAGCGAAGTGCTGCGGCTGCTTATGGGCGCCGACCGCTCGCACGGGGGCCGGCTCAGCGTTGCCGGTCAGGCGCTGAGAAAACACGGCCTCAAGGCGACTTGGGCGTCGCGCCTTGCCTATGTTCCCCGCGAACGGCGCTCGCAAGGGCTGGTGCTCACCCGGCCGATCTACGAAAACGTCTCGCTGCCCCATCTCAATTCCGTGAGCCGCGCCGGCATGTTCCTCGACCGCCGTCGCGAGAGGGCGCTTGCCGAGAGCCGTGGCGACGACGTGCGGCTGAAGGCGGTTGGCTCGCGCCAGCTCTGCTACCAGCTCTCCGGCGGCAACCAGCAGAAGGTCGTCTTCGCCAAGGCGCTTGCCGGCGAGCCGGCCGTTCTGCTGCTCGACGAACCGACGCGCGGTGTCGATGTCGGGGCGAAATTCGACATCTATTCGCTGGTCCGGGAATGGACGGCGCGCGGCATGGCGGTCATCATCGCCTCGTCTGATTTTCCCGAGCTTCTGGGAATGTGCGATCGCATCATGGTCATGCGCGAGCGCGCCCTTGCCGTCGTGCTCGACGCGGCCGGCCTGACCGAGGAAAGCCTGATCGCCCATTGCTGGGGTCATGGCGCCGAAGCGCGGGAGGTGGCGTGATGATTTCGCTGCTGCGCCGTTACGGCACGCTGATCGGCTTCGCCGCGATCCTCGTCTTCTTTTCGGTGAGCCTGCCTGACACATTCCTCACCGGGCGCAACTGGCTCAACATCAGCCAGCAGATGAGCATGTTGATCGTTGTGGCGGTGACCATGACGATCGTCATGGTCATGGGTGATTTCGATCTCAGCGTCGGCTCGATGGCGAGCCTCGCCGGTGTCGTCGCGGCGATCCTGTTCACCCTCGGATTCCCGGTCTGGGCCGCGGTCGGATTGGCGCTTCTGGTCGGTCTGGCCGGCGGCACGTTGAACGGCGTGCTGGTCAGCCTCGTCGGCATCCTGCCCTTCATCGCCACGCTGGCCACGCTGACCATCTTTTCCGGCGTCGCTTTCCTGATCAGCGGCGGCCGGACGATCTTCGGACGCGACATCCCGGCGGCCTTCTCAGGCTTCGCCCGCGCCGGGCCGCCGCTCGGCACCATTGCCGGGCAGCAGCTGAAGCTGCCCAACCTGACGATCGTCGCCCTGGTCGTCATCGTGATCGTGTGGGTGCTCTTGGAGCAGACCACCTTCGGCCGCCGACTCTATGCCATCGGCGGCAATTCCGAGGCGGCGCGCCTCAGCGGTGTGGCAGTGAAACAGCTGCGGCTCGTCGCCTTCTCGCTCACCGGCCTCGGCGCCGCGATTGCCGGCCTCATGTATGCCAGCCGCGTCGCTTCGGCCAATCCGACCCAGGGCAGTGGCCTGATGCTCAACGCCATCGCGGCGGTCTTCTTGGGCATGACCATGAGCGAGGAGGGCGAGCCGCGGGTCCATGCCACCGTCGTCGGCGTGCTCATCCTGGGGGCCCTCGACAACGGCCTCACCCAGATGAGCGTCGACAGCTATGTGCGCGATATCCTGGTCGGCGTGATCATTTTGGCGGCTGTCGCCTCCAGTTCGCTGTGGAAGCGCTTCCGCTAGATCGCACTTGGCCAGATTAGCAGTTGGCGAGACGGCCCGCGCTCGCCATAATCGGGCAAATTAGTTTGGGAGGAAACAAAATGCAGCGTACGAAACCGCCGTTCCGCGCCGATATGGTCGGCAGCCTGCTGCGCCCGGAGCCGCTGAAGGAGGCGCGCGCCAAACGTGCGACCGGCGAAATCACCGCCGAAGAGCTGCGCGCCGTCGAGGATCGCGAGATCGAGAAGATCCTGGCGAAGCAGGCCGAAGTCGGCCTGCAATCGGCGACCGATGGCGAGTTCCGCCGCTCCTGGTGGCATTTCGATTTTCTCGCCGGGCTCGACGGCTGCAAGCTGGTGCAGCTCGACCACGGCATCGCCTTCCACGGCGTGCAGACCAAGGCCGAGACCGTCAACGTGGTCGGCAAGGTCGGCTGGCCGACGCACCATCCGATGCTCGACCATTTCAAGTTCCTCAAGGAGCACACGACGCTCGTCCCCAAGATGACAATTCCGAGCCCGAGCGTTCTGCACTTCCGCTCCGGCTTCAACGCCATCAAGTCGATCTATCCGGACATCGACGCGTTCTTTGACGATGCTGCGACGGCGTACGGCAAGGCGATCCGTGCCTTCTACGATGCCGGCTGTCGCTACCTGCAGCTCGACGACGTGGTATGGGCCTATCTGTGCTCCGACGAGCAACTCGAACAGGCCAAGGCGCGCGGCGACGATGTCGACCGCCTGCAGGAGCGTTACGCGCGCACCATCAACAAGGCGCTGGAGTCGAAGCCCGCCGACATGACCATCACCATGCATGTCTGCCGCGGCAACTTCCGCTCCACCTGGATCTCGTCGGGCGGCTACGAGCCGGTGGCCGAGACCCTGCTCGCCAGCGTCAATCTGGACGGCTATTTCCTCGAATACGACACCGAGCGAGCCGGCGGTTTCGAGCCGCTGCGCTTCCTGCCCAAGGGCAACAAGATGGTTGTTCTCGGCCTCATCACGTCGAAGAGCGGTACGCTCGAGAACAAGGACGACGTCAAGAAGCGCATCGACGAGGTGACCAAATACGTTGCTCTCGACCAGCTCTGCCTGTCGCCGCAATGCGGCTTCGCCTCGACCGAGGAGGGCAACGTCCTCACCGAAGAGGCGCAATGGGCGAAGCTGCGCGAGATCGTCGAGATCGCCCACGAGGTCTGGTAGGACGCGGACTACCCCTGGAAGGCACGAAGCTCGTCCATAAGGTCGCGCAGGAAAGGCGCTTCGGCGTCCTTGCGCGACAGCACCGGGCTGATGGCCGCGAGCGGCCAGGCGATCGCCAGCTCGGGGTCGTCGTAGCGGATCGTGCGCTCGTGTTCGGGCGCGTAGGGTGCCGAAACCTTGTAGAGCACCTCGGTGTCGGGAACGAGCGTCAGGAACCCGTGCGCCATGCCCTCCGGCACGAGAACCTGATTCCAGGCCTCAGCCGAGATCTCCGCCGCGATCCACCGCTTGAAGGTTGGCGCTGCGGGACGGATGTCGACGACAACGTCGAGGATCGCGCCACGCACGACCCGGACCAGCTTCTTCTGCTGAAACGGGCTCACCTGGAAATGCAGGCCGCGCAGCACGCCGGCCGGGCGCGACAGGGATTGGTTGTCCTGCACCCACACGCAATCGATACCAGCGGCGGTGAAGCGGGCGGCGTTGAACGTCTCCGAAAAGAACCCACGCTCGTCCCCGAAGCGGTCGGGCACGATTTCGAGGACGCCGGGCAGGCCGAGTTCGCGCACTTTCATCGCGGAATTGCCTAGCCTATTGAACGCTCGCCGTCATCTCTGCCGGCAAGGACAGCGATCGCGCGTCAAGGTTAGTGCGCTGTTCGTGTGGACCGGCCACAGGATCGCTGATAGGTTGCGGCCGTGCTTGTCATGTGGACAACAACCGTTTGATTTTGCCGCAGAAACAACTCTACCCGTCGCGCGCGTTGCACGCCAGGCTGGCCCATGAAATCGGCCGGCGCATCGTTACCAGCCACTACGCCGAAGGCTCCAGCCTGCCGCGCGAATCGGAATTGGCCGAGCAGTTCGGTCTCAGCCGGCAAGCCGTTCGCGAAGCCCTCAAGGTACTCGCCGCCAAGGGGCTGGTTGCGTCCCGCCGCCGCACCGGCACCTGGGTTCTGCCGCGCTCGTCGTGGAACCTGCTTGACCCGGACGTGCTCGCCTGGCACTCGCCCGACACCATCCGCCGGGAATTCCTCGACGATCTGATCGAGCTTCGCCGGGTGATCGAGCCGCCGGCCGCGGCGCTGGCGGCGCGCCGCGTCGATCCCGAACGTCTTGCCCGTATCAAGACGGCGCTCGACGGGATGCGCGCCAACGTCGACGACGAGGCGCAGTTTCTGCAGGCCGATGCCGAGTTTCACGCCGCCTTGCTGGCGGCGAGCGGTAATTCCCTGTTCGAGCGGCTCAGCACCATCATCGTGCCGGTCCTCGACATGAGCTTCAGGCTGCAGGCCCGGGAGACCTGGCGCTTCAAGATCGGGGTGGAGCAGCACGCCGCCGTCTATGAAGCGATTGCCCGGGGCGATCCGGAGACGGCCCACGACACGATGGAAGAGATCGTGTCCAACGCCCAGGACACCATCGATCGCATCATGCGCGACCGCAGCGGCCCGTACACCTCCTGACGTGGCGTTCCTGCGACCGGCCGGCTCTTGCGCGCGGCCCGCGAAGCCGCCTATCTGGCGCGGCGCAACGTCGAACACCGGCAGGGCATGTCATGAACGACAAGAACCAGGCGAACGGCCCCCGCGGCATCGACCGCGGCCTAACCAACTATGGTGACAAGGATTTTGCCCGTTATCTGCGCCGCTCCTTCGCCCGTTCGATGGGCTATACCGACGCCATGCTCGACCGGCCCGTGGTCGGAATTGCCTATACGGCATCGGGCTTCAACAATTGCCATCGCCACTTCCCGGAAATGCTGGAGGCGGTGAAGCGCGGCGTGCTTGCCGCCGGCGCCTTGCCGATTCCGTTTCCGACGATTTCGCTGGGCGAGGTCTTCCTGTCGCCGACAAGCCTCAAATTCCGCAACCTGATGGCGCTCGACACCGAGGAGATGATCCGCGCCCAGCCGATGGACGCGGTGGTGCTGATGGGCGGCTGCGACAAGACGCTGCCGGCACAGTTGATGGCGGCGGCCTCCGCCGACCTGCCGGCGGTGGCGCTTGCCGCCGGCCCGATGTCAACCTCGCATCACCGCGGCGAACGCCTTGGCGCCTGCACAGACTGCCGTCGCTTCTGGGCGCGCTACCGCGCCGGCGACATCGACAAGGAGGAGATCGAGCAGGTCGAGGGGCGGCTGGCCACCACAGCCGGCACCTGCGCCGTCATGGGCACGGCGAGCACCATCGCCTGCCTCACCGAGGCGCTCGGCATGGGCCTGCCGGGCTCGGCCGCCGCGCCCGCGGTCCATGCCGACCGGCTGCGCATCGCCGAGGAGAGTGGCGCCCGCGCTGCGGCGCTGATCGGCACCGACCTAACCCCGTCGAAGATCATCACGCCGGCCTCGATCGAGAACACCGTCCGCGTGCTGCTCGCCATCGGCGGCTCGACCAATGCGGTCATCCATCTGGCCGCCATCGCCCGCCGCCGCGGCTTCGCCCTCGACCTCAAGCGCTTCAACGAACTGTCTGAAGAGACTCCGGTTCTGGTCAATCTGAAGCCCGTCGGCACCGGCTACATGGAAGACCTGTTTGCCGCCGGCGGGGTGGATGCGGTCCTGCGCGAACTCATGCCGCTGCTCGACCTCACCTGCATGACGGTGACCGGCGAGACGCTCGGCGAACGGCTCGCCCGTCCGCCGCTCGATCCGGTCGACCGTGCCATCGTCAAGGCGCGCGAAGAGCCGATCGAGCCGCAGGGCGGGCTGGTCGCCCTGTTCGGCTCGCTGGCGCCGGGCGGCGCCATCCTCAAGCGCTCCGCCGCCGACCAGAAGCTGCTCGAGCACACCGGCCGGGCGGTGGTCTTCACCTCGCTTGAGGACCTGGCGGCCCGCATCGATTCCGACGATCTCGACGTCACGCCCGCCGACATCCTGGTGCTGCAAAATGCAGGGCCGCAGAGCGACGCCGCCATGCCCGAAGCCGGCTATCTGCCGATCCCGAAGAAGCTCGCCCGTGCCGGCGTCAAGGACATGCTGCGCATTTCCGACGCGCGCATGTCGGGTACCGCCTATGGCGCCGTCGTCCTCCATGTGACGCCGGATGCCGCCACCGGCGGCCCGCTGGCTCTGGTCCGCGACGGCGACCGCATCCAGCTCAGTGTCAAGGAGCGCCGCCTCGACCTGCTGGTGACCGAAGCTGAACTCGCCAGGCGCCGCGCCGCCTTCGAGGCCAGCCGGCCTCAGCCGCCGGCCCGCCGTGGCTACGACCGCCTCTACCACGACCACGTCCTGCAGGCGGACGAGGGCTGCGACTTCGACTTCTGCTGAGGGGCGGGAGGCTTGAAATCGCGAACTGACTAGTCATATAACTAGTCAGTTGAGAGAGGGTACGCCATGCGCGCTTGGCAGGTTCAGGATGCGAAGGCGCGCTTCAGCGAATTGCTTGAAGCGAGCCTCAAGGACGGACCGCAGATGGTAACGCGTCGCGGCGTGCCGGCCGCAGTCGTGGTGCCGGCGGAGACGTGGGCGCGGATGGAGCAGACACGCAAGCCGACGCTGAAGGACTTGCTGCTGTCGGATGAGAACCGCTTCGACCTCGATGTGCCGAAGCGCGGACGGCGGCGGCGCCGGCCGATCCCCATTCTCGGCGATTGAGATATGTACCTGCTGGACACCAATGTGGTGTCGGAGCTGCGCCGCGCACGACCGCATGGTGCGGTGTTGGCATGGCTCGAAAGCATACCGACCGAGCCGGTGTACCTCAGCGCCGTGACACTGGGCGAGATCCAGGCCGGGATCGAACTGACACGGGATCAGGACCCTGAAAAGGCCGCCAAGATCGAGGCATGGGTTGACCAGGTGGAGCAGACGTCGACCATACTGGCGCTCGATGGCCGGACATTTCGCATCTGGGCGAAACTGATGCACCACCGGCCCGACGATTTGGTCGAAGACGCCATGATCGCCGCAACGGCGTTGAGGCACGGCCTGACGGTTGTCACCCGCAACGTGCGCGATTTCGAGTCGTTCGGCGTACAGATCCTCAATCCGTTCGTTGCCGAACGCTGACCTCGGTGCCGCCTATCCCTTCCCCTCGCGCACCTTCTTGACCGTGCTGGTGGTGCTGTAGCCCTCCAGCAGCGGCAGCAGCGTCACGCCGCCACCATGGGCCTCGACAAACGCCTGTCCGGGGATCTCGCGCCCGGAATAGTCGGCGCCCTTGAACAGCATGTCGGGCTTCACCGCCTGGATCAGCTGCTCGGGTGTGTCCTCGCCGAAGATCGTCACCAGATCGACGAAACGCAGCGCCGCCAGCACCGCCGCCCGCGTCGCTTCGTCTTGCACGGGGCGCTCAGGCCCTTTCAGGCGCCGCGTGGACTCGTCGGAATTGACCCCGACCACCAGCCGGTCGACCCGGCGGGCCGCCTGTTCCAGCGAATGCAGGTGGCCGCGGTGGAGCAGGTCGAAGACACCGTTGGTGAAGCCGACCTTCAAGCCCTTCGCCGTCCATTCCGCCAGGCGCGCCGCCGCATCGTCGCGGCTCACCACGCCGTCGCTGAAGCCGGCGCCGAGCGCGTGCGTCAGTTCCTGCGGGCGCACCGTCGCCGTGCCCGGCTTGGCCACCACGATACCCGCCGCAACATTGGCCAGCCGCACCGCATCGGCAAGCGGTGCGCCGACGGCGAGCGCCGCGGCGAGCGTCGCCACCACCGTGTCGCCGGCGCCGGTGACGTCGAACACCCGGTGGGTCTCGGCACGCACATGCAGCGGCTCGGCGTCGCGGGCTGACCAGCGTCATGCCGGCCGAGCCGCGGGTGAGCAGCACCGCGTCGATCGCCGCCCTGTCGAGCACCTTGCGGCAGGCGGCGACCGCGCTCTCATCGCTGTCGGCGCGAATGCCGGAAAAGGCGGTCATCTCCTCGATATTGGGCGTCACCACGCTGGCGCCGGCAAAGATCGATGCATCGGTGTGGCGCGGGTCGACCACCACTTGCTTGCCGGCCGCACGCGCCGCGCCGATGAGCGTGGCGATCGACGTCTCGTCGAGCGCCCCGCGGCCGTAGTCGGATATCACCAGCGCGCCGCAGGCGCCGAGCGCAGCGCGTGCCGCTGCGATCAGGCGGTCGCGCACTTGGCCCGCCGCCGGCCGCGTGTCTTCCGCATCGATGCACAGGAGCTGGTGCCAGCCGCTCAAATAGCGCGTCTTGACGGTGGTCGGCCGGCTGGCATCGGCGATCAGCCGTTCGGAAAGGCGCGGGAAGGCGCGGCACAGCGCGGCAAGCTCGTCCGCCGCGGCGTCTGTGCCGGTGAGCCCCACCAGGGTCACCGCCCCGCCATAGGCGAGCACGTTCGCCGCGACATTGCTGGCGCCGCCAGGATAGGCGCGCACGGCACCGTATTTCAGGATTGGTACCGGCGCCTCGCGCGACACCCGCTCCACCCGGCCCTCGACGAAGCGGTCGAGCATCACGTCGCCGACCACCAGCACGTGGGCTCCAGCAAGGCGTCCGACAACGTTGGCGTCCATGGGTTTTCACGGCTCTCCGGCTTGCAATGGCCCGGTCATATCGGGGGCCAGGGCAGGGGGCAAGCACGGGCTCCAGATGCGTTCAGAACCGCAAGGCAAAACAATAGCTTGCCAAACCGGGTCTGCTCCAATCATGTAAAATGCTGCGTGCCGGTGACGGAAAGTGCCGCGGCCCGCGTTAAACCTATTCTAGCGCAACGAAAACTGCCGGTCCCGCATGTCCGCCACCAGACAGATCGTTCTCTCGCTCGTCGTTATCCTGATTGCCGCTGCGGGCTGGTATGCCTACGACCAGGGCTATTTCTCCACGCACCAGAGCACTAGCCGCGGTGTGGCGACCGCGTCGGGACCGGCAGGCAGTGGGGCCCCCAGGGGCCAGGGCTTTGGCGGCGGCCGCGGCGGCGCCGTCCTGGTCGTCACCGCGCCAGTCGGCAGCGAAGATACCGGGATCGACGTGCGCGCCATCGGCACGGTCGCGGCAGCGCAGGAGGTGACCCTCTATCCCCAGGACAGCGGCATCGTCACCGATGTCGCCTTCACCCCGGGAAGCACGGTCGCCAAGGGCCAGACCCTCGTCCGCCTCGACGATTCCGACCAGCAGGTGGCGCTCGAAAAGGCGAAGCTCGCGCTCGATACCGCGCAGTCGGCGCTGGACCGCGCCGAGCAGCTCGCCAAGTCGAACAACATCACCACCGTCGCCCTGACCGATGCCCGCACGGCCCAGAAGAACGCGGCAATCGGCCTGAAGTCGGCCCAGAACGACCTCGCCAAGCGGACCATCATGGCGCCGTTTACCGGCGTCATCGGTCTCACCGATATTGCGGTCGGTGACCTCATCAACTCCTCCAAGGCGATTGCCACGCTCGACGACATGTCGAAGGTCACCGTCGCCTTCGACGTGCCCGAGCGCGCCTCGGGCTTGGTCGCCATCGGCCAGCCGGTGACCGCTTCTACCGAGGCGCTGACCGGCCGCACCTTCAAGGGCACCATTAGCGCGATCGACAACCGGGTCGACCCGGTGGCGCGCACCCTGCACGTCGAAGCGACCCTGCCCAACGACGCCAGCGTGCTGAAGCCGGGCATGGCGCTCACCGTCGCCATGAGCTTCCCCGGCAAGCCGCAGCCCTCGGTGCCCTCGCTCGCCGTGCAATGGGACCGCAGCGGGGCCTATGTCTGGAAGGTGACCGACGGCAGCGCCCATCGCGTCTCCGTGCAGATCCTCGGTCGGCGCAGCGGTGCCGTCATCGTCAGCGGCGATCTGACTGCAAACGATGCGGTCGTTGTCGAGGGCCTGCAACGCGTGCGCGAAGGCAGCAAGGTGACCGAGGCCGATGCGGCGGCCGGCGCTGGCCAGGGCGGCGCTCCACGCCGCTCGCCGAACGGTTGAGCAGGGCGGACCGATGGCAAAGACCAACACCAATCCGCACGCCGACGGCAATGGCGGGATTGCCGGCCTGTTCGTCCGCCGGCCGGTGCTGGCCATCGTCCTCAATCTGCTGATCGTCATCGCCGGTCTGGCGGCCTGGCGCGGCATCGAGGTGCGCGAGCTGCCCAACATCGACCGTCCGGTGATCACCGTGCGCACCAACTATACCGGCGCCACCCCCGACACCATCGACAAGGAAGTCACCAGCGTCATCGAGGGCGCTGCGGCGCGCGTTCCCGGCGTCGTCTCGATTTCCTCCTCATCGAGCGCCGGCCGCAGCCAGGTGACGGTCGAGTTCGACCAGAAGACCGACATCAACGTCGCCGCCAACGACCTGCGCGACGCCATCGGCAATCTGCGCTCGCTGCCCACCGACGCCAACTTCACGCCGCCGACCATCGTCAAGGCCGACGCCAACGCCGACGCCATCATGCGGCTGGCGGCGACCTCGTCGACCATGTCGATCCAGGACCTGACGCAGGTCGTCAACGACGTGATCGTCACGCGGCTTGCCGCCGTCGACGGCGTTGCCGACGTGCAGGTCTTCGGCGACCGCAGCCCGATCGTCCAGATCATCATCAACCCCAACGCGTTGGCCGCGCACGGCCTCACCATCGCCGACCTCAATTCGGCGCTCGGCAACGTCACCCTCGATACGCCGGCCGGCACCATTTCGGACGCCAACCGCACGCTGCTCGTGCGCGCCGACGCCAGCGCCAAGTCGGCCGCCGAAATCGCCAACATCCAGATCAACCCGCAGACCAAGGTCTCCGATGTCGCCGACGTCGTCTTCGGCCCGGCCGACAAGACCACCTCGCTGCGCATCAACGGCCAGACCGGCGTCGGCCTCGGCATCGTGCGCCAGGCGCGCGCCAATACCCTCGATATCTCGACCGGCGTGCGCAAGGCGATCGCCGAGATGAAGAGCTCGCTGCCGCCCGGCGTCAACCTGACCATCACCTCCGACGATGCCGAATTCATCAGCGGTGCCATCCACGAGGTGCTGATCACCCTCATCATCGCCACCGCCATCGTCATCGCCATCATCTACCTGTTCCTGCAGTCGGTGCGCGTGACGTTCATTCCGGCGGTGACCGTGCCGATCGCGCTGATCGGCACGCTGGCCGCCATGTGGGTGGTCGGCTTCTCCATCAACGTGCTGACCCTGCTGGCTTTGGTGCTGGCGACGGGTCTGGTGGTCGACGACGCCATTGTCGTCATCGAGAACATCTCGCGCCAGCGCGGTCTCGGCCTCGGTCCGCGCGCCGCCGCCGTGCTCGGCACCCGTCAGGTGTTCTTTGCCGTGCTTGCCACCACCGCGACGCTCGCCGCGGTGTTCATCCCCATCTCGTTCTTTCCCGGCCTCACCGGCTCGCTGTTCTCCGAATTCGGCTTCGTGCTCGCCTTCGCGGTGACGCTGTCCTGTTTCGTCGCGCTCACTTTGTCGCCAATGCTCGCCTCGCGCCTGATCAGCGACAAGCAGGCGCATCACCAGCACAACGCCATCGGCCGCCGCGTCGCCGCCTTCGGCGAGCGCATCATCCATGTCTATACGCGCCTGCTCGATGCCGCGCTGAAGGCGCCGATGGTCGTCATCGTGATCGCGCTTCTGTTCGCCGGCGCGGCGCTTGCCGCCTTCAACCTGCTGCCTTCCGAGCTCACCCCGAACGAGGATCGCGGCTTCGTCCCGATCTCGGTCTCGGTGCCACAGGGCTCGACCGTCGACTACACCGAAGCCCAGATGAGGCTGGTCGAGCAGACCGCCGCGCCGCTGCTGAAGAGCGGCGAGGCGACCAACCTGTTTGCCATCGCCCGCGGCGATGGCAATGGCGGCTTCATGTTCCTCACCCTGGCGCCGTGGGGAGACCGCTCCCGCAGCCAGGCCCAGATCACCTCGCTGCTGAACCGGGAGCTGCAGCGGATTCCGGGCGTCGAGGTTTTCGCCCGCACCGCCAACAGCCTGGGCATCCGCGGCGGTGGGCAGGGCCTGC
Source organism: uncultured Alphaproteobacteria bacterium (assembly GCA_963762605.1). Taxonomy (GTDB): domain Bacteria; phylum Pseudomonadota; class Alphaproteobacteria; order Rhizobiales; family Kaistiaceae; genus CAVSRC01. Next base: position 158,988 of record CAVXLJ010000019.1, read on the forward strand.
AGTTCGCTATCACCGGCACCGACTACGACCAGCTGGCCGGCGTGGCCGACAAGCTGATCCAGGCCATGGAGAAAGACCCGGTCTTCGGCCGCGTTCAGCTCAACTACAACACCACCCAGCCTCAGATGGCGATCCAGATCGACCGCCAGCGTGCCTCAGAAGTCGGCATCTCGGTCGACACCATCTCGGCCGCCGTGCAGACCATCCTCAGCGGCAAGGATCTCGGCAACTACTACGTCGGCGACAACCCGATCGAGATCCTCGCCAAGGTGCCCGACGGCATGGTCCAGGACACCAGCGCCCTCGACAACATGCAGCTGCGCACCAAGGACGGAAAGATGGTGCCGCTCTCCTCGCTGGTCTCCTTCAAGGAGTCGGCCGTGGCGCCCAGCCTGCCGCGCCAGGATCAGCGCCGCGCCATCCCCATCGGGGCCCAGCTTGCCGACGGCGTCGATCTGCGCCAGGCGATGAATGAGCTGCAATCGCTGACTGCCAAGATCCTGCCCGCCAACAACGGCCTGGTCTTCACCGGCGAGGCCAAGGAGCTGAACAGCGCCACCAGCGGCGTCGTGCAGACCTTCATCTTCGCTCTGATCATCGTTCTGCTCGTGCTCGCCGGCCAGTTCGAGAGCTTCTCCAGCGCCTTCATCCTCATCGCCACGGTTCCCTTCGGCCTTGCCGCGGCGGTCTTCGCCATCATCCTCACCCACGGCTCGATCAACATCTACAGCGAGATCGGCCTGGTCATGCTGGTCGGTCTGATGTCGAAGAACGGCATCCTGATCGTCGAGTTTGCCAACCAGCTGCGCGATGCCGGCCAGTCGATCCACGACGCGGTGCGCAACGCGGCGCTGATCCGCCTGCGGCCGGTGGTGATGACCATGATCGCCACCGTGCTCGGCGGCCTGCCGCTGGTCTTGCGCGGTGGCGCCGGCTCGGAGGCGCGCCATGCCCTCGGCTGGGTCATCGTCGGCGGCCTCGGTATCGCCACCGTGGCCACGCTATTTCTGACGCCGGTCGTCTATTCGCTGCTTGCCCGCTTCGCCAAGCCGCGCGTCGCCGAGGAGCAGCGGCTCGAACGCGAACTGGAGGAAGCGCGTGCGATCGGAGGCGGTCTCAAACCCACAGCCGAAGAAGAGGGGGATGTGACCGGCTATTCGGCCGCAGCGGAATAGGAGGAGGGCAGGGTGCCCGCCGTCTTGTTGTCCATAGCCTCATCCGCCGGCCATGCACGCTTGAAGCCGGCTCAGCCCGCCCATGTGCGCCGTGCGAGACGCCCGATCATCGGCTATCGTCGGCGGCGGGGCAGTCCGTCGGCTTGGGAGTGCGGCTTGGATCGGTCGCGCGATTCGCTAGATTGGGCGCGCATTCGCGCCGACCAGGCGGTCATGGCCGCCATTGCCGAGGGTGACGAGGCCGCCTTCTCCAGGCTGGTGCGCGAACTCACGCCGGCGCTGCTTCGCTTTGCCCGCGCCGCGCTCGCCGTCAGCCCGGCGGAAGCGGAGGAGGTCGTGCAGGAGGTGCTGATCCGCCTCTGGCGGCAGGCTGCGACCTGGCAACCCGATGGCCGCATTTCGACCTGGGCGCACCGCGTCACCTCTCGCCTGTGCATCGACCGCCTGCGCCGCCAGCGTCCGTCCGTCACCATCGACGCCCTCGAAGACGATCTTGCCGATCCGGCGCCGCTGCCCGGTGCGCGGCTGTCGCACCTTGAGGATATTCGTGCGGTGCAGGCGGCCGTTGCGGCGCTGCCCGAGCGCCAGCGCACCGCGATTGTGCTCTGCCACTACCAGGGCCTCAGCCAGGCCGAAGCCGCCGCAGTCATGGGGCTTGGCGAAGAGGCTTACGAATCCTTGTTGGCGCGCGGACGCCGGCGTCTGCGCGCCCGTTTCGCAGACGGAGGTGATAAGCCATGACCGGTGACACCCCGATCATCCCCGACGAAGTTCGTGCACTCGACGCCGGGCTGGCCCGCGCGGCGGTGGCGCTCGACCGCGAGATCGCGGCCTCCGGCGCCGTCGAGCGCATCGCTGACCGCGTCATGAGGCGCGTCGCGCGGCGCCCGGCGCGCCGCGCCGTCTGGTTTGCCATTGCTGCGGCCCTGATCGTTGCCGCCGGGCTCGGCAGCCTCGCCGACCTCGCCTTTGTCGGCGACCGCACCGGTCCCGGCCAGGAGGTCGTCGTGATGGATCCGCTGGTCTTCGGGCCGGCGGTGGCCGAACCGCGATGATCCCACGCGGCAACCGACGACGGTGGCTCGGCATCGGCCTCGTCCTGTCGCTGGCCTTGAATGCCTTCTTCATCGGTGCGGCGGCCACCGACATGATTCGCTTCGACAAGGACAAGGAGGGCCACAGAAGCGGCGTGCTGCGCTACGAGTTGCGCTGGCTTGCCGCGCGCCTGCCGCCCGACGCAATGGCCAAGGTCGAGGCGGCGGTCGCCGCCGAGCGGCCCGATGCGCGGCGTCATATCGCGCGCCTGCACACATTGCGTACCGAGCTCGGCACTCTGCTGGCCGCCGAGCCGCCGGATCGCGCTGCCATCGATGCCAAGCTTGCCGCGATCCGCTCCGAGCTGGACGCCATGCTGGGCAAGGCACAGGCGGCGACCATCGATTCGCTGCTGACGCTGCCGCCCGAGACGCGCAAGAAGCTTGCCGGCGGTTGACGCGGCGGATTGGCCGCGTCAGCCCTGCTTGCCGTTGCTGTTTCCGTTGCCGTTGCCGGTACGGCGCGCGAACGCCAGGAAGCTGCCGCCGCCGCTTGCCGCCTTGCGGGCGCGGGCGCGCCACCGCCAGACAAGGTGCTGGCGCCACGTCGCCATCTTGGCGACGAAGGCAAGCTGTGCCGGCGTCACCACCAGCGTCAGAATGGTCGCGAAGCTGAGGCCGAAGACGATCGCGGTGGAAAGCTGCAGCCACCACTGTGTCGACGGCGCTCCGATCGTGATCGCACGGTGCACGAAGTTGACGTTGATGCCGAATGCGATCGGCAGCACGCCGAGCACCGCCGCGCCCGCCGTCAGCAGCACCGGGCGGGCGCGCTCGCGGCAGGTCCTCAGGATCGCCTCCTCGACCGGCACGCCTTCATGTCGCAATCGGTCATAGGTGTCGATCAGCACGATATTGTTGTTGGTGACGATGCCGGCGAGCGCAATGATGCCGACGCCGGACATCACCACGCCGAAGGCCTGGCCCATCACCATCACGCCGATGAACACGCCGATGGTCGACAGGATGACGGAAAACAGCACCAGCGCGACGCTGGTCAGCTTGTTGAACTGGGCCAGCAGCACCGCGAAGATCAGGAAGATGGCCGCGCCGAAGGCTTTGGCGAGAAAGGCGCTGGCGTTCTGGCGTTCCTCGTCGGAGCCCTTCAGCTTCCACGTCACCAGGCCCTTGAAGTCGGCTGCGGCGAGCTCCTTCTTGACCGCCTCCTGCACGGCCGCGGTCTGCGTCTGGTCGGCGACGTTGGCGGTCACCGTGATGACGCGCTTGCCGTCGACGCGGTGAATGATGCCGGTCGACAGCGCCGGCACGCGCTCAATGAAGTTGCCGATCGGCACCGCGCCCGCCGCCGTCTGCACGCGCAGCTCGTCGAGCTGGGTCAGCGTGCGGCGGTCCTCGGGCACGCGCAGGATGATGTCGACCGGCTTGTCGCTGGTCTGCGGCCGGTAGTCGGTGATCTTGAGGCCGTTGGTGACCAGCTGGACGACCGCGCCGACCGAGCCAACTCCGATCCCGTATTTGGCAGCCTCCGGCTTGTTGATTTCGAGCCGCCAGTCGATCCCCGGGATCGGCAGCCCGTTGTCGAGGTCGCGGATCTCGGGGCTCTTGGCAAGCTCGCCGGAGACCTGAAGCGCCGCCGCGCGCAGCGCGTCCGGGTGGTCGCTGGATAGCTGCACCTGGATCGCCTTGCCGGTCGGTGGGCCCTCTTCGGGCGCCCGCACCTCGACCTTGATGCCGGGGATGTCGGCCGTGCGGTCACGGATGTCGTTCATGATGACCGAGCCCGGTCGGCGGTCCTGCCAGTCGACGAACTCGAAGCGGATCTGGCCGATGACATCCTCGGTGATGTCCTGCGAGCCCTGGCCCACCGCGCCGGAACGCGCATAGACGCTCTTCAGTTCGCGCATCGGCAGGATGCGTGCTTCAACCGCGCGCACCAGCCGGTCCTTTTCGGCCAGCGACAGGTTGCCGCGCGCATGAACGAGCACGACGCCCTGGTCGGGCTCGACACTGGGAAAGAATTCGACGCCCTTGCCGACCTGGCCGTAGAGGACCGGCACGCCGATCAGCATGGCGAAGGCAAGCAGCAGCGTGATGCCCGGATGACGCACCGCCAGGCGCACGGTCTTGATGTATGGGCCTTCGCGCGGCGCCACGTCGTGATGCACGATGCTGCGCCTGCCGATCAGCGCGCCGAGTGTTGGCGTGAAGATCAGCGCCGCCACCAGAGAGCACGACAGCGTCGCGATCAGGGTCATCGGCAGGTAGCCCATGAATTCGCCGACGATGCCCGGCCAGAAGAGCAGCGGAGAGAACGCCGCGATGCGCGTCAGCGTTGCCGCGATCACCGGGCCGGACATGCGGTGGGCCGCGAAGGCATAGGCCTCGCGCGGGTGCATGCCCTCGCTCATGCGTCGCTCGGCGAACTCCGACACGATGATGGCGTCGTCGACCAGCATGCCGACGGCAAGGATCAGGCTGAACAGAACGACGATATTCACCGTCAGCCCGGCGAGGCTGAGGCCGAGAATGCCGACCAGGAAGGAGAACGGAATGGCAATGCCGATGAAGAACGAGGCGCGCCCGCCAAGGAAGAACAGGATGATGACCGCGACCAGGAAAACGGCGGTGATGACGCTGTTCTGCAGCTCGTCGAGCATGTCCTTGATGAATGTCGACTGGTCCTGCAGGAACTCGACCTTGAGCGTGTCCGGCCATTGCTTCTGTGCGGCGGCGACTGCCTTCTTCACGCCGGCGACGGTGTCGATGAGATTGGCGCCGGCGCGCTTGGCCACCTCGATGGCGATCGCCGGGTGACCGTTGACGCGGGTCACCGACGTGGCGTCGCGGAAGGTCGGCTTGATCGTGGCGACGTCGCCGAGCGTCACCGAAGCGGCGTTGGAGGCGACGACCGGGATGTTGAGCACGTCCTCCGGCGTCTCGATCAGGGCCGGCACCTTGACTGCGAAGCGGCCCTGCGGCCCCTCCAGCGCGCCGGCCGCCACCAGGCTGTTGCCGGCGGCAGCGGCGCCGACGAACTGGTCGAGCGACACGCCGTAGCTCTTCAGCAGCATCGGCTCGGCAATGATCTCGACGACCTCGTCGCGCGTGCCTTGCAGCGTGGCGGAGAGCACGCCGGGAACCTGTTCAATGGCGTCCTGCGCCTGCTGGGCGATGCTCGTCAGCGTGCGTTCGGAAAGATCGCCCGAAAGGGTGACGATAACCACCGGGAACAGACTGATATCGACTTCATGCACACTCGGTTCGTCGGCGTCGGAAGGCAGATTGCCCTTGGCGCCGTCAACCTTGGCGCGCACGTCCTGCAGCGCCGTGTCCTGATTGAAGCCCGCCTCGAATTCGAGCAGCACATAGCCGCCGCCCTCGAAGGCTGCCGCGCGCATCTGCTTGACGTTGCCGACCGCCTTGAGCGCGGTCTCGATCGGCTTGACCAGCAGGCGCTCGGAATCTTCCGGCGAGATGCCGCGCTGCGACAGCTGGACGTAGATGTAGGGGATAGTGATGTCCGGATTCGATTCCTTGGGAATCGACTGGTAGGCGAGCGCCCCGGCAATGAGCAGGAAGGCAAGGACCGCCAGCGTCAGCCGCCAGCGTGTGATGGCGATCTCGACGATGCGCCTCATGCGGGCGGTTCCGCCTTGACGTCGGCCTCCGCCGCCGAAACCGCCTCGACCAAATCGCCGTCCTTGACGAAATCCTGGCCGATGACGATCACCCGCGATGCCTTGTCGATGCCGGTCAGCCAGATGACGTCGGTGGCGTCGTCGACGACCTCGACGGGGACGAACTGCGCGCGGCTGCTGCTGTCGGCAATGCGCACCCCGAGCCGCCCGTCGTCGGAGAAGACGATCGCCGAGCGCGGCACGGCGACCGCGTTGACCGCGCCGAGGTTGACCACCATTTCGCAGGTGACGCCGTCGGCGATGGCGGCGTCGGCGTTATTCATGCGCGTCTCGACGCGATAGGTCCGGGTCGCGGCATCGGCGCTGAGGCTGACGAAGGTGACCTTGCCGGTGACCTTGGAGTTGTCGATGAAGCGCACGGTCGCGTCCTGACCGGCCTTCACACTCGCCCGCCGCGCTTCGCTGACCGCGCCCACCGCGAGCATCGGGTCGGGATCAACGATTTCGGCGATCTCGGTGCCAATCTGTACGGACTGGCCGACCTGCACCGGCACGCGGTCAACCTTGCCGTCGATCGGAGCGCGGACGGCGACCCTGTCGGCCTCGGCCTGAGCCGCGGCCAGCGCCGCCTTGGCTGCCGCGACCGATGCGTCCAGTGCCGCCAGATTGTTGCGCGGCTGGTCGCCCTGGTCGATGAGCCGCTTGTTGGCGTTGTATTCGGCTATGCGCTGGTCGAGCAGCGCCTGCGCCTGATCGACCGCCGCCTGACGGCCCTCGTCTGAGATACGGGCGATGATGGTGCCGGCCTTGACGACGTCGCCGCGGTTGACCGCAAGGCCGAGCAGCACACCGGCGCCGCGCGCCACGGCGCTTGCCTTGTGATCGGCCAGAGTCACGCAGGACAGCGTGACGTAGCGCCTGTGGAGTTCTGGCGTGGCCGGCTCGACGCCCACCTTCTGCACGGGAACGGTCGGCGGTTGTTTGCCGCCTTCGACAGCGTGGGAGTTACCGGTGAAAACGCCCGAACCGATCCACAGGGCGGCCACGATGACGACACCGGCCGCAACAATGCGGCTCGGCTTGAGCAGTCCAGAGGCCATCAGCGTCACCCATCCAACGCCAGAGGAAAAGCTCTCCGCCGCCGCATCGCGGCAGCGGCGAAACCCATACAACAATGCGCAAGTCGATTGTAAGAGGGGCGCCGGAGCGGCCCAGAGACCTGATGACAGTGCATGCCGGGCCTCCTCCCATATATCGTGCGATATAGGTAGACACGCCCCCAGGTAGTGTCAAGATATATCTTACGAACTATCTTCGTCGCCTGGAGCGGCAGCCCACGCTCGCCGCACCCCATGACGGCAAACGTCTTCGTGGCCGGCACACACCTTTGCAAGACCATTGTGGCCCCGTCATGTGACACGAAGACGGACGCGTCCAGCAACCGTCACGGAGGGCGGCGCGCAAAACCACAGTCGCGCGACGGCGTCTGGCGAGTCGGCCTATTCAGGCAATTCCGCGTGTCGATGCTGCGTGCCCTAGTGAGCCTGGCGTTCGCCCCAGGCGAGCATCACAGCGAAGACGACAAATACGATAACGATCCCCGAAACGACGATGGCGACATCGGCTGGCATGGCCGGCTCCCTCCCTGGTTGAAGCGCCGGCATCACTGCCAAAGAATCTCGCGGCGGTCTTGATGCAGATCAAGAGAATTGCCTTTTTGGTCAAGAAATGGTCGTGCTTCCATCGTGCGCGCAAGGGCTCTACCGTCCGTCGGCCCCGCCGGGAGAAACACCCGTGAAATCCACCAATCCGGTCTATACCGGCCTGCCCATGACCATCTTCGAGGTCATGTCGCGCCTCGCTATCGATGCGGACGCCATCAATCTTGGCCAGGGATTCCCGGACGTCGACGGCCCCGCCGACGTCAAGCTGGTTGCCGCGCAAGAGCTTGTCTCGGGCCTCAACCAGTATCCGCCGATGATGGGCGTCGCTGACCTGCGCAAGGCCGTGGCGGACGCTAACCGGCGTTTCTACGGCCTCGATGTCGACTGGCAGAGCGAAGTGCTGGTCACCTCCGGCGCAACCGAAGCACTCTCCGACTGCATGGCCGGCCTGATCGTGCCCGGCGACGAGGTGGTGCTGATCGAGCCGCTCTACGATTGCTACCTGCCCCTGGTACGCCGCGCCGGCGGCATCCCGCGGCTGGTGCGCCTCACGCCACCCGACTGGACCCTCGACCGCGACGCTCTTGCCGCCGCTTTCGGTCCACGGACCAAGGCCATCCTCCTCAACAATCCGATGAACCCGGCCGCCAAGGTCTTCTCGCGCGAGGAGCTTTCCCTGATCGCGGACCTCTGCATTGCCCATGATGCCGTCGCCATCTGCGACGAAGTTTATGAGCACATCCTCTTCGATCGCCGCCGGCACATCCCGCTGATGACGCTTCCCGGCATGCGCGAGCGCTCTGTGCGCATCGGCTCGGCCGGCAAGACCTTCTCGCTCACCGGCTGGAAGGTCGGCTATGTCACCGCGCCGCCGCACCTGCTCGAACCGATCACCAAGGCGCACCAGTTCACCACCTTCACCACGCCGCCGAACCTGCAGAAGGCGGTCGCCTTCGGGCTGGCCAAGGGCGACGACTACTATGCGGGCCTGTCGGGCGAACTGGAGAAGAAGCGCGATCGCTTCGCCGCCGGCATCACCGCGCTCGGTTTCGGCGTTGTGCCCTGTGCCGGCACCTATTTCATCACCACCGACGTCTCGCCGCTCCGGATCGGTGAGGATGACGCCGCGCTCTGCAAGCGCATGACGGTCGAGGCCGGTGTTGCCGCCGTGCCCCTTTCCGCCTTCTACGATGCCGAGGCCCCAAGCCACTTCGTCCGTTTCTGCTTTTCCAAGCGCGATGAAGTACTCGATGCGGCATTGGCGCGCCTTGCTGGCTGGCTCGGCGCGCGTAAAACCGGCGCATGAACGATCGACTGCCCGCCGAGCCCGCGCTCGGCGCGTTGAAATTCCTCAGGACGTTGGCAGGTTCCGCCATCTATCCCGCCATCGCCTTTCTCGGCGCCGGCCGTCTCGACTGGCCGCGCGGCTGGATCTACCTGGTGGTCTTCGTGGCAGTGGCGGCCGGCGGAACGGTGGTTGTCGACCGCGCCAATCCGGGCCTGCTGGCCGCGCGTTCACGGGGAATGCACAAGGAGACCAAGGGATTCGATAAGGTATTCTACGTCTTCTTCCTGCCGCTCATGGTGATCTACCCGCTGCTCGCCGGCATGGATGCTGTGCGCTTCGCCTGGGCGCCGCTGCCGGCATGGACCGTGTCGCCGGGCGTGCTCCTGTTTCTTGCCGGCTCCGCCTTCACCACCTGGGCGCTGACCCTCAATCGCCATGCCGAGGGCACGGTGCGCATCCAGAGCGATCGCGGCCACACGGTCGTTACCGGCGGCCCCTACGCTTACGTCCGCCACCCGATCTATGTCGGCACGATTGTCGGCCTGCCGGCGGTGGTGCTGGTGCTGGGGTCCGCCTGGGCCCTGGTGCCGATGGCGCTGATCATCGTGCTGTTCGTCTGGCGCACCGCGATGGAGGACCGCGCCTTGCGGCAGGAGCTCCCCGGCTACGCCGATTACGCCGAAACGACGCGCTACCGCCTGCTGCCCGGTGTCTGGTAGAAGCCTGCCAATGAGCAACCCCATCCTGATCGAAGTCACCCGCGGCGCGCTGGTCGAGAGCGTTCATCGCGGCGCCATTGCCGTGGTCGATGCCAGGGGCAACGCGCGGGCGGCGATTGGCGATATCGGGCAGCGCGTCTTCCCGCGCTCGGCGGTCAAGGCGCTGCAGGCCCTGCCGCTGGTCGAGAGCGGCGCCGCGGACCGTTACGGTTTCGGCAATGCCGAGCTGGCGCTTGCCTGTTCCTCCCATAACGGCGAGCCGCGCCATGTCGAAACGGCGGCGGCGATGCTGGCGAAAGCGGGCAGAAGCGAAGCCGATCTCGAATGCGGCGCCCAGATACCGTCGTCGCGCACCGCTGCCGAAGCGCTCGTGCGCGCGGGCCGTGAGCCGGGGCCGATCCACAACAACTGCTCGGGCAAACATGCCGGCTTCATCTGCCTTGCCTGCCATCGCGGGTACGATCCGAAAGGCTACGTCCAGCCCGACCATCCGGCGATGCGTGAGATCACGGCGACGCTGTCGGAGATGACCGGCACCAGCCTCGGGCCGGAGGTGCGCGGCATCGATGGCTGCTCGATCCCCACCTATGCAATTCCCATCGACCGTCTGGCGCTTGCCTTCGCCCGCTTCATCACCGGCGAGGGGCTTTCGCCCGAACGTGCGCGCGCCGCGCGCCGGCTCAGCCAAGCCTGTATGGCGGAGCCGTTCATGGTCGCCGGCACCGAGCGTTACTGCACCGACGTCATGGCGGCTCTGCCCGGTCGTGTCTTCGTCAAGACCGGCGCCGAGGGTGTCTACTGCGCGGCTTTGCCGGAGCTCGGGCTGGGCGTGGCGCTGAAATGCGACGACGGCGGAACACGCGCCGCCGAGACCATGATGGCGGCGGTGATCGACGCGCTTGTTCCCATGAGCCCGGCGGAACGCAAGCGCCTAGCCGACCGCCTGTCGCCACCGGTGTTCAGCCGCAGGGGTGCGCTCGTCGGCACGGTCCGCCCGGTCTCTGGCCTGGTTGAATCACTGCGACAGGATAGGCCGCTAACTAGCTGATCCGATTCCGTTCGACCATGAGCTGCGGATAGTCCTTCGCGCCGTTCTGGGCGAGATCGCCGGTGGCCGCCTTGTCCCAGCGCATGCCGACCACGGCGCCCCTGTCCGCGCCTGAGATCAGGTTGTCGCTGATGACCGCCGAGCCGGCACCGTCGACGACGCTGACCGCGATCCCGAGCGGTGCCCGGCGGATCACATTGCCGGTCGCCGCCACGTCGCGCAGATACGGCCCCCAGCCGAGCTGCATGCCATAGAGCGCCGCCCCGTCGATGACGTTGCCGTTCACCGCCACGTCCGCCTCGACGCCGATGCCGACGCCGAAGGTCGGGCTCTTGGCGCCGGGCGGGTAGGGGCCCTTGCCGGTGATGTCGCGCAATATGTTGCCCGACACCACGCCGATATGGCCGCCGCTGTCGAAATTGGTGACGCTGATGCCGCTCGCCGCGCCGGCGACGAGGTTGTTGGCGATGAGCGCTCCGGCGAAGCCGAATTCCGAATAGATCGCCACCTCGCCCGAACGCAGGCAGCTATTGCCGGTGATCTGGACGTTGTCGGCGGAATTCGCCCGTACGGACGTGAACGCGCAGTCGGCAATCCGGTTGTTGGCGACGATCACGCCGTGGGCGCGGAAAATGTTGATCCCGTTGCCGTTTTCGCCAGTGCCCCCGGCCTTCGCGGCGATCCGCTCGACCCGGTTGCCGCTGACCATGGTGCCGTCTTCCCCGGCCGTCCAGCGCCACACGAGGATGCCGCCATTGCCGCAATCGGTGACGATGTTGTCGGTGATCGCGAGCCCCGTCGATTCGATCGCGCGAATGCCGGCACCGGCGGCATTGGTCACCGTCGTACGCGCGATGCGCCCGGCCGAGCGGTCGAGCGCCAGGCCGCCGCCGGCGCTGTTGGTGATGACGCAGTCCTCGATCGCCACGCCATTGCATTCGGCCAGATGCACCAGTCCCGGAACATAGTCGGCGACGGCCAGGCCGGCGCCGTCGATGGTCAGGCCGGTGAGCGCCACCATCTCGGAGCGCGCTGCGGTGATCATGCTGTCGCCGCCGGAAAACACCAGTTTCGTCGCGCCCGGTACGCCCGACAGGCGCACGCGCGGCGGCAGCCTGAGGTTCGAGATCATGTAGGTGCCGGCCTGCAGGAAGACCTGACGGTCCTCTTGCGAGGCGGTTTCGAGCAGGCGCTGCAGGATGTGGCTCTGGTCTTCCGCCTTTTGCGCGTTCAGGCCGAGTTCGGCGCCGTTCAGCGTACCGCGCAGCACCGGCCCGCTGGGGTCGGTGGCGGCAACGGCGGGCAGGGTGACCGCTGTGGCGCCGGCGGCGCCAAGCAGAAAACTGCGTCGATTCATGCCCGAAAACTCCTGATTCCGGAATCGACTGCAGGCAGTTCAAGTCTTGTGCCGGCGGAACCGTGCCGGAATGGGACGTCCGGCCTGGCGTGCCCTCAGTCCAGCCCGAGCCTGCCGCGCAGCGTCGAGAGGTCTTCGGCCAGCGTGTTGACGGAGGCCGCGAGCACCGTACGGTCGGCCGCGCTCAGCTTGTCGTAGGTCGCGTAACCGTCGCCTTGCTTGTACTTGGCCAGCGTCTCGTCGACGGTGTGGAAGTTGGCCGAAACCTTGGCGACGAAGGCGTCGTCCTTGAGCAGCGGCTTGACCAGCTCGAAGATCTTCTGGGAGCCATCGATATTGCCCTTGAAGTCCCACAGATCGGTGTGGCTGTAGCGGTCCTCCTCGCCGGAAATCTTGGTCGCGGCGACCTCTTCCATCAGCGCCGCGGCGCCGCCGACCACCGTCTCGGGCGGGAAGGTGAGGTCGGCGATGCGTCGGTCGAGGTCGGTGACGTCGGCAAGCAGCTTGTCGGCATAGGTGTCGAGCCCCTCGGTGCTGTCCGTCTCCCACAGGCCGAATTCGATGCGGTGGAAGCCGGTGAAGGCCGGGTCCTTCTCGCCCTTCTCGTAGTCGTCGGCGCGCGCGTCGATCGACACGTCGAGATCGCTGAACAGCTCCGCGATCGGTTCGATCGCCTCATAGGTCATGCGCGTCGGGGCATAGAGCGATTTGGCTTTCTCGATATCACCCACCTTGATGGCGTCGACGAACGCGCCGGTGTCCTTGACCAGTTTGGCCGTGTGTTCGGCAACGTAGAGCTTGTAGGTGGCGAGCGGCTCGACGAGATCGAGGGTTGCATCGGTGGACGCGGTGGCGCTGAGCGGTGCGGTCAGCACCGCCAGCGTTGCCGCCGCGAGCAGAGGTGCAAGCTTCATGAGGGAGTTCTCCTTGTCGCCTTAGGGATGGTTCGTGGCCGCGGACGCGACCGCTGCGACCAGTTCCTGGCCGAGATAGCCGCCTGGCGCCCGGACTCCGGGAAGAACGAAGAAATAGCCGCCGCCGACGGGCTTGATGTATTCCTCGAGCGGCTCGCCGTTCAGGCGCTTCTGCACCGTGATGAAGCCCTTCTCGAGGTCGGCCTGGTAGACGATGAACAGGAGCCCCTGGTCGATCTGGCCGTTCCGGGTGGCGCCGTCCGAATAGTTGAACGGCCGCCGCAGGATCAGGTTTGCCTCAGTTGCCGGGACGCGCGGATTGGCGCGCCGGATATGGGCGGTGAGCGGCGTGATCTTGCCTTGCGGGTCGGCGCCGTAGTTCGGCACATCATGCTCGCGCCGGCCGTCGAGCGGCGCCCCACTCGCCTTCTTGCGCCCGAAGATGTGCTGCTGCTCCTGCAGCGGCGTGCGATCCCAGCGCTCGACGAAATTGCGGATGATGCGCACCGCCTGGTAGCTGCCGCCAACCGCCCAGTCCGGTTCGCCATGATCGGCGCCGACCCAGACGATGCGGTCCATCAGCGCGGCGCTGGTGGAATCCGGATTGGCGGTGCCGTCGCGGAAGCCGAGGAAGTTGCGCGCGCTCTGCCGCGTGCCGTCGGGATTGCGCTTGACCACGGCCGGCACGTTGCCGTCCTGCAGCCAGCGCAGCACCAGGAATTCGGACGTGTTCCTGACGATGTCGCGCAGCGCGTGGATGACCGTGTCCTGGGTATTGGCGCAGAACTGCAGCGCCAGATCGCCATGGCAGAGATCGGGTTCGAGCGCGTCGTTGGGGAATTGCGTCATGCGCTGAAGCTGGCGCGGCTTGTGCGGCTTGAGCCAGGGCCGGTCCTCGAACAGCGAAGCGCCGAGCGACACGGTGACGGTGAGATCGTCCGGCGCGACGACCGGCCCGAGGATGCCGGAATCGGCCGGCGGCAGCTTGGGGTCGAATTGCGGCGGCTGGCCGCCCTGGGTGAGGAAGACGATGCGTTCGGTCAGGCGGCGGAGCATCGCCTCGAGGTCCGCTGCGTCGCGTACCACAACATTGAACGCCGCCACCATGCCGTTGGCCGGGCGCGGCGTTGTGATCCCGGCCTGATGCACACCGTGGAAGGGCTGGCGGCCGCTCGCCGCGACGAAGGGGGCGGGTGCGTCGGCGGCGTGTGCGCCATCGGCGGCGGTGTCTGCACGCGCTGGCGACAGCGCCCCGGCGAGCGTTCCGCTGGCGGCGGCGCCAAGCCCGAGGAGCAGCTTGCGGCGATCGGTGGCGAACGTGGACATGGCAGTCTTCCTGGAGTCTTCGGTCAGGTTTCAGGCGATGCCGAGCGCGCCGTTGACGGCGGCGAGCGCTTCAGCCAGCGCCTTGAAGTCATCGGCCAACGCCTTGCGCTGACTCGCTGAAACCGTGTCGTAGGCGGGCCACGCGTCGCCTTGCTTGAGTGCGGCCAGCGCACCCGATGCGGCGGCAAGCTTCGCGTCGACGGCCGCCATTGCCGTCGGCGCGACGGGCTCCGCTATCGGCCGCAGCAGGCCGACGAGCTTGGTGATGCCTTGCAGGTTGGCGTCGATGTCGCTGAGGTCGGTGCCGGCATAGCGGTTCTCGCCTTGCGCGATCCGCCCCTCGGCCAGTTGCTCGGCCAGCCGTGCCGCGCCGTCGGCAAGGTCGGCGGGCAGGAGTTTCAGTCCGCCGAGACGCTCCTTCAGCGCTGCGAGGTCGCTGACCAGCCGGTCCGCAACGGCGGGCAGGTCGGCGGCATCGCCACCGCCATAGAGCGCATATTCGATGCGGTGATAGCCGGTGAAGGCGGGGTCGGCCTCACGCTTGGCGAGATACTCCGCCACCGGATCGATGGCATCGGCGAGGTCGGCGAAGCGCCAGGCGGTTGGCGCGACGCGCTCGTAAGGCACCCGCGCCTCGGCATAGAGCGCGCGCGCCTGGTTGAGGTCGCCGGCATGGATGGCGTTTGCCAGACCCTGCGCCGCGCTCACCATCGCGCTGCCCTGCAGGATCAGATAAACCTTGTATTCCGACAGCGCGCCGATGAAGGCGCGGGTGTCCGGCGTCTTGCCACGCCCGCCGGTCGCCCCGTCCGCCGTGACGTGCAGCGTGCCGCTCGGATTGGAGAGCAGGCCGCAGGTGATGGCGTAGTCGCCCGGCACGAGCCGCGCATCGAGCGTCGCCTTGAGCCCCGGCGCGATGTTCTCGCGCTCGGCGACCACCATCACGCCGTCGAGGATTTCCCATTCGACCGGTCGGTCGGATGTGTTGGTGATCTCGAAGCTGCGCTTGCCCGCCGGCACCGTCAGTTCGTTCGGCTCGCAGGCGCTTGCGGTCACCGTAATGCGGATGGCGCTGGGACTGCTTGGCGTTCCGCGTATCTGGCTCGCGGCGTAAAAGGCGACACCGCCGCCCAGAGTCAGCGCGGCCGCGACCGGCACCGCGAAACGCAGGGCACGCGGCGCGCCGCCCGTCGTCGCGTCAGGAGCCGGCATTGACGTCTCCGCGGAGGTCGGCGGCCTGCAATTGAGGTCGGGGAGCCGGCGCGGAGCGCAGGAAGAAGAAGAAGGTGACGACGAGGAAGGCGACATAGACAATCGCCTGACCGACGGTGGGCGCCTCCTGATAGTTGAAGATGCCGCCGAGGATCACGCCCGGCAGGCTCGATTCGGGCAGGATGGCGCTGAGGTCGTAGGCGTGCGCCTGCAACGCATTCCACAGCCCTGCCTCATGCAGATTGCCGAGGACGCCGGCGAGGAGCCCGGCGGCGACAAACAGGATGAACACACCCGTCCAGCGGAAGAAGAGGCGGAGATTCAGTCGCGCCCCGCCGACATAGATGGCGTAGCCGGCGGCAGCGGCGACCAGGATGCCGGCGAAGGCTGCGGCCGGTGCCGCCGGACCGGATGTCTGCTGGAAGATTGCCAGCAGGAAGAAGACCGATTCCAGTCCCTCGCGCGCCACGGCGAAGAAGACCATGCCAATCAGCGCCCAACTCTGGCCGGAAGGCGAGGAGAGGGCGGCGTCGATCGAGCTGTGCAGTTCCGCCTTGATCGAGCGCGCCGCGCGCCGCATCCAGAACACCATCCACACCAGCACCACCACGGCGACGGTGCGGACCGCAGCCTCGAACAGCTCCTGCGCCTTCTGCGGGAAGGAGGCGCTGGCCAACTGCACGCCGGCACCGACGAACAGCGACAGCGCAATGGCGAGCAAGACGCCGAGCCAGACGGCCGGCAGCCAGGCGGAGCGGCCGGTCTGCGTCAAATAAGTGGCGATGATGCCGGTGATGAGCGCGGCTTCCAGCCCCTCACGCAGCATGATGAGAAACGCAGCGACCATTCGTTCCGGCTCCCTTTCGGCAACGGTGCGGGCAAACCGACACGCAAGATGTGGCGGCTGGCGCACGAGGGTGTCGTTCCGGCAACCCGCGAAACACGCCGACGCGAACGACGAAAACAGACTTCTCCGCAGGCGCTGTCCTTGGGCTTTCACGACCGGCGCCGGTTCAAGGCCGACGCGAACATGTGCCGCGGACAGGGCGTCCGTATAAATGGAGGAACTCCAGAAAGCAAATAGTTATCAATAGTTTATATGTATTCTAAAGAAAAACTAGGTGACCCTCGCTGATCTTCGCAGTACCTGGCAGAGCCTCACGGCGAGCCCTCTCCCCCCTTGCGGGGGAGAATAGCGGAGCCCGGTTTCGCACCGGCGAAACCGTTGGCGAAGCTCAGTGGGGGGTGAAGGCACGGCTTCAGCGATACCCCCCTCTCTGTCTCTCCCCCGCAAGGGGGGAGAGGACCCTCAAACGCGGTCTGTGCAATGGGTGCCCCGCGGGCAGCGGTGTCTCTATACGGCCAGGTTCGCCCGGTCCGCCTCTTCATAGCCGAGGCGGCGGTTGAGATCACGGATCAGCCGCTCGGCGGCGTCCGAGATCACCGTGCCGGGGGTGAAGATGGCGCTGACGCCGACATCGTAGAGCGCGTTGAAGTCCTGCGGCGGGATCACGCCGCCGACCACCACCATGATGTCCGGCCGGCCTTGCGCCTCCAGCGCGCGCTTGAGCGCCGGCACGAGCGTCAGGTGGCCGGCGGCCAGCGACGACACGCCAACGATATGCACATTGCATTCAATGGCGCGCCGCGCCGCTTCCTCCGGCGTCTGGAAGAGCGGGCCGATGGTCACCTCAAAGCCGAGATCGCCGAAGGCCGACGCGATCACCTTCTGGCCGCGGTCGTGGCCGTCCTGCCCGACCTTGGCGACCAGGATGCGCGGCGGCCGCCCGTCATGCCGCCGGAAGGTTCCGATGAGCGCACCGACCCGCTCCATCGTCTTGCTGTCCATGTCGCGCGCATAGGTCCCGCTGATGGCATGCGCCTCGGTCTCGTAGCGGCCGAAGGCGCGTTCCAGCGCCAGGCTGATCTCACCGACGGTCGCCTTGGCACGGGCCGCGTCGATGGAAAGGGCCAGAAGATTGCCGCTGCCGGTGCGCGCCGCATCGCTCAGCGCGGCAAGCGCATCTTGCGCGGCCGCGCCGTCGCGTTCGGCCTTCAACTGCTTCAGCTTGACGACCTGAGCCGCCAGCACCGCCGAATTGTCGACCTTGAGCACGTCGATGGGGTCTTCCTCCGGCAGGCGGAAGCGGTTCACGCCGACCACCGTCTGATGGCCGGAATCGAGCCGCGCCTGGGTGCGCGTTGCCGCTTCCTCGATACGCGTCTGCGGCAAGCCGGCTTCAATGGCTTTCGCCATGCCGCCGATCGCGTCGGTCTCGGCAATGTGCTCAAGCGCCTTCCTGGCCAGTTCGTAAGTCAGCCGCTCGACGTGGTACGAGCCGCCCCACGGATCGATGATCCGCGTCGTGCCGGATTCCTTCTGCAGGTAAAGCTGGGTGTTGCGAGCGATGCGCGCCGAGAAGTCTGTGGGCAGCGCCAGTGCCTCGTCGAGCGCATTGGTATGCAGCGACTGGGTGTGTCCTTGCGTCGCCGCCATCGCCTCGACCGCGGTGCGCATGATGTTGTTGAACGGGTCCTGCGCGGCCAGCGACCAGCCCGAGGTCTGGCAATGCGTACGCAGGATCAGCGAACGCTCGTCGGATGGCGCGAAACGCTCCTTCATCAGCTTGGCCCAGAGCAGGCGCGCGGCCCTGAGCTTCGCCACCTCCATGAAGAAGTTCATGCCGATGCCAAAGAAGAAGGAAATGCGCGGCGCGAACTGGTCCACCGACAAGCCGGCATCGCGGGCGGCGCGCACATATTCGAGCCCGTCGGCCAGCGTATAGCCAAGCTCGAGGTCGGCCGTCGCGCCGGCCTCCTGCATGTGATAGCCGCTGACCGAGATCGGGTTGAATTTCGGCATGTGGGCCGAGGTATGCGCGATGATGTCGGAGACGATGCGCATCGAGGCGGTCGGCGGGTAGATGTAGGTATTGCGGACCATGAACTCCTTGAGGATGTCGTTCTGGATGGTCCCCGACAGCGCCTTCTGCGGAACGCCCTGTTCTTCCGCGGCGACGACGTAGAGCGCCAGCACCGGCAGCACGGCGCCGTTCATGGTCATCGACACGCTGATATCGCCGAGCGGGATCCCGTCGAACAGCGTGCGCATGTCGTAAATGGAATCGATCGCCACGCCCGCCATGCCGACGTCGCCGGCAATGCGCGGATTGTCCGAATCGTAACCGCGATGGGTCGGCAGGTCGAAGGCGACCGACAGGCCCTTCTGACCGCCGGCGAGATTGCGCCGATAGAAGGCGTTCGAATCTTCCGCCGTCGAGAAGCCGGCATATTGGCGGATTGTCCACGGCCGCTCGACATACATGGTCGGATAGGGCCCGCGGAGATACGGCGGCAGGCCCGGCCAGGTGTCGAGGAAGTCGAGGCCGGCAAGGTGCGCTTCCTGCACCACCGGCGGGATGGCGATTCCCTCCGGCGTCTGCCAGGGCTCTGCGGCCGCTGCTGTTTCGCCTGTAGCCGGCCGTAGCCAGCCGATCCGCGTATAGTCGGGCAGCCCGGTCATGGGTTCGCCTCCACGCCCTCCGCCAGCCGCGCGAAGACGAGCGCGCCGTCGGCATGCGCCTGTGGCTCGCTCGCGGGCGGGAGAGGGGCGCCGCTTGCCGCGACGAAGGCGTTGACGCCGACCATCTCGATCGCACCTTCGGCGACACGGGCGAGGCGCGCATCGCGGGTCGCGGCAATTTCGCGCAGCAGCGATCCGGTTGCCAGCGTCGCCAACATGCCGCCAGCCGCCTCGATGACCTGGAACTGAGCCCACGCCTTTTCCGCTAGCGCATCGGTGAGAGCCTCGACCGCGCCGGACCCGGCGGCCGGGTCGGCGAAACGATAGAGCTGGGATTCTTCGGCGATAACCAGTTGCGTGTTGCGCGCCAGCCGCCGTGCCGCTGCGCTCGGGCGACTGTCGAGCGCGTCGAATGGAAGCACCGTGATCGAATCGGCGCCACCGATCGCCGCGGCGAAGGCCGCACCGGTGGCGCGCAGCACGTTCATGCGCGGTTCACGCCGGCTCATCATGCGCCAGGCGGTCTCGGCATGGACGTGAGGGGCACGGACGATGCCGGCTGCCTGCAGCGCATGGGCCAATAGAAGGCGCATGGCGCGAAACTTGGCGATGGTCAGGAACTGGTCGGTATCGGCGGCCAACGCGACTCCGATTCGCGCCGCCGCATCGTCAGGCGCCAGGCCATGCGCATCGAACAGACGGAGTTGTTCGATCACGGTTGCAAGAACCGCGGCCAGCTCCTGCGCCTCCGAGGCACCGCCCGCATGCCAGATGCGTCCGTCGGCCAGTGCCAACGTGCCCGTGACTGTAGCGGCGAGCCCGGTGAGCTTTGCCATCGCAGTGCCGGCGTCCGACACCTGCCCGGTCGCCGCTGCTGCAATCGGGTCGAAGGCGAGGCTGTATTCGGCCGCCATACCGGCAAATGCCGGGGCGATCTCCGCCGTCCGCGGTCCCGCGTCGATCGTCAGAAATGCGCCGTCCGCCACCGCCTTCCCAAGCCCAGCGGCGATGTTGGCGGCCGCCGCCACCGGCAAGCGGCTCGCCAATGGATGAACACTGCCGGCGAAGACAAGCGCAATGCCGTTTGCGCCGTTGGCCAGCGCCTCGCTGATTTGCACCAGCGCTTCTCCCGCGTCTGCGGCGTCGACGCGCTGGACGATTTGCCACGGCTGGCCGGGCGGACGCCCGGCAAGCGGCTCGGCCGCAACAACGCGCCTGTAGATCGGGCCGATAGGAATGCCGTCGTCGCTCGCTGCGTCGGGATCTTGATCCGAGCGGCCGTTGAAACGCGAAACGCCGGCGCGCCAGTCGGACTCGGCAACGGCGGCAAAGCCGCCGGCCAGCGGCACGGATGCCGTCATGAACGCATTCGGAGAACCACACCGCCTCCGTGATCTAGCGCAAAACTGGTTGGTTTATACGCGCTTGCCGCCATAGCCGGCAAACAGCATCGGTCGACTTGAATTCTGAGCCGTATTCCAGTGCGTTGCGGGTGTTTATGCTTGTATGAGGTCAATCGGCGATCATATGATGCCTGTGACGGGAAGCGGGAAAAGCCGGGGGCGGCTGCTGTCACTTTCCACAATTGAATGCCGTGTAATCCTGCCGCTAGTTGCAGCGGGGCGGGAGTGGGGCAAAATGACGAGTGAAAGTGACCTGATCGCGCAAAGCGAAAGCTTTGCCGGGATGGCGGCTGGTGTGCAGGTTCTGGACGCGCTTCAAGCCACGTTCAGAACGTTCGGTGCCGAACACTTCCTTGTTTCCGGCATGCCGCTTCCCGGCCGTCCCATCGATCAGCTACTCCTGCGACTCGATTGGGGCGATCTGCACGGCGACCGCCGCACCGCGATCACGGCCAGTGACCCCGTCCTGCGCCACGCTTTCGGAGCCCGCCGCGCCTTCGTGTGGACCGAGGGACATGACAGTCCTTTGGCGGAGGACTCCGTCCTTCTCGCTCAGCTCGGCGGTTCGGGCAGGCGCGAGTTGCTGCTCGTCCCGATTTGCGCCTTCCTGCCCTATCAGGGCGTCGTCGTCGGCGGCGGCGCCAAGCTCGAGCTGGACACCGCGGCTATCCTCGCCGTGGATTTCCTGTGTGTCGCCGCTTTTCGCCGCCTGTTCGCGCTGAATTATCTCCGGCCGGAACGGCCGGGCGAACTCTCGGGACGGGAACGCAAGGTCGTCGAGCTGTCGGCGACCGGCAAGACGGCCGGCGAGATCGCGGCGATCCTCGCCATCTCGCAACGCACCGTGCACGCACACCTGCAGAACGCCAGCGAGAAGCTGCGCGCCCTCAACAAGACCCACACGGTCGTCGAAGCGCTGCGCTACGGCCAGATTTCCATGTAAAGGCCCACCGCCGTTACATCAGCGGGGCAAGTGCGGGAATGGCGGCTATGACCGCATCGACCTTTGCCGATCCGGCCTTGGCGCGAACCTGGCCGAGCAGCGCCTTGACGAAGCCCTGAATGTCGCCCATGCCGAGCCCGGCGCCGGTCAGGTCGCCAAGAATGCCCATGAAGCCGCCGCTGCTGCCGCTGGTTTCGGCCGCCAGATCGCGGCTTCCCGGCAGCGCATCAAGCAGGCTGTTGATCGGATCGGCCGGTCCCTCACGAGAGAGGAAATTGATGATCACGCCGGTCGCGCGCCGCGCGACCTGCGCGTCGATTCCAGTCGTCGCAGCAATCTGTTCGATGATCTGGTCCATGATGGCCTTCCGTGGCACATGTGCAACGGCTGCTTGATGCCATAGGTCACGTTTTTGCGCCACCATCAGGCGGCTATCGTTGCCGCCGACTGGCATTTTCCGAAAGTTGAAAGCCCATGCTCCCCGACGTCCTCGACTGGATCGACCGCAACCTGCCGGCAAGCCTCGACCGGCTGTTCGACCTGCTGCGCATCGAAAGCATCTCTACCGACCCGGCCTACGCCGAATCGTGCCGCAGGGCGGCCGACTGGCTCGCCGCCAATCTGATCGGTCTTGGCTTCGAGGCCAGCCCGCGAAAGACGCCGGGCCACCCGATCGTCGTTGGCCATCACCCCGGCGACGGGCCGCATCTCCTGTTCTACGGCCATTACGACGTACAGCCGGTCGACCCTCTCGATCTCTGGGATGCGCCGCCCTTCGAACCCCGCATCGTCAAGCGCGCCGACGGCGTCGAGATGATCGCGGCGCGCGGCGCCAGCGACGACAAGGGCCAGTTGATGACCTTCGTCGAGGCGGTACGCGCCTGGAAGGCGGTGACCGGCAAGCTGCCGGCGCGCATTTCCATGCTGCTCGAAGGCGAGGAGGAGTCGGGCAGCACCAATCTCGCCCCCTTCCTCAAGGACAACCGGCAAGAACTCACCGCCGATCTGGCGCTGGTCTGCGACACCGACATGTGGCGCCGCGGCCATCCGGCCATCACCGTCTCGCTGCGCGGCCTGGTCGGCGAGGAGATTGTGGTCACTTGCGCCGATCGCGACCTCCACTCGGGCATGTACGGCGGCGCGGCCCGCAATCCTCTGCATGTTCTGGCCGACGTTCTGGCCGGGCTGCATGATGCCGATGGCTGCGTCACGCTGCCGGGATTCTATGACGGCGTCACCGAGCTCCCGGCAGACGTGAAGAAGCAATGGGACGGCCTCGGCTTTGACGCGAAGGAATTTCTCGGCGAGGTCGGGCTGTCGATTCCGGCCGGCGAGGCTGGCCGTTCGGTGCTCGAGCAGGTCTGGTCGCGCCCGACCTGCGAGGTAAACGGTATCGCCGGCGGCTATGCCGGTGCCGGCTTCAAGACGGTGATTCCGTCGAAGGCGATGGCCAAGGTGTCGTTCCGTCTCGTCGGCGATCAGGACCCGGCAAAGATCGCCGAATTGTTCCGCGCCTATGTCCGTGCCCGCATCCCGGCCGACTGCTCGGTGGCATTCGCCGCCCACGGCCGCAGCCCGGGGCTGCGCCTGCCCTTCGACGGGCCATGGCTGCCGCGGGCGCGGGAAGCCCTGGCGCAGGAATGGGGCAAGGATCCTGCCTTGGTCGGCAGCGGCGGTTCGATCCCCGTCGTCGGCGACTTCAAGTCGATCCTTGGCATGAATTCCCTGATGATCGGCTTCGCCCTCGACGACGACCGCATCCATTCACCCAACGAGAAATACGATCTCGCCAGCTTCCGCGGCGGCATCCGCTCCTGGGCGCGCGTTCTGGCGGCGCTGGCCGAATGAAAGAATGGCCGCGCCAGGAGGGGCGCGGCCGCTTCCAGTTCCGTCTCGCCGCGAGCTAGTTGCGCCTCACCCGGTAGAGTTCGTGGCAGCCGTTGCAGTCGCCCCCGACCGCGCCTGCTGCCGCCTTGAAGGCGTCGAGCCCGTCCGGCGCCGCTGCTTCCGCCACCTTGGCGTCGGCGGCCAGCTTGGCGGCATGTGCCTTGAAATCCTCCATGTTCTGCCAGATTGCCGGAGACGCCTGGGTCTTGCCCTTGTCGCTGCCTTCCGGGAACAGGGTCGGGAATACCGCCATGTCGTCCTGCAGCGCTTTCATCGCCGCGGCCGCCTGTGCCGCGTCATAGGGCACCTGGCCCTGGATCATCATGAAGACGGTCTTCGCCGCTTCCTGATTGTTATGCATGATGTCTCTACGCGCCTGGATTGGGTCGTCGGCGGCGAAAGCGCCGCCCGCAAATGTCAGCCCAAGAGCCAATGCCATCAACGTCACCGTCGCCCGCATGCTTCTCTCCTTTTGACCACGTTCGGCTCATCGTCGCGTCAGGGAATGCCCCAGGCAACAGGCCAAATTGTCCGCTCACGCATCTGTCATCGCGATGTTATCGGTCATTCGCGATGTTTGCGGCAGCCGCGCGCCGCGGCTAGTCTGGTCGATCGATCCAAACCGGGGCGCGATCATGGCGGTACTTGAGCAGGGCAAGGTCTTCATCGGCACGAGCACCAAGCCGGAATACATCGAATTGCGCTATGGCAACCGCCACGGCCTCATCACCGGCGCCACCGGCACCGGCAAGACGGTCTCCCTCCAGGTGCTCTCGGAGGGGTTCTCCGCCGCCGGCGTGCCGGTCTTCTGCGCCGACGTGAAGGGCGACGTCGCCGGACTGGCGGAAGCCGGGACGCCTAAGGACTTCCTCGCCAAGCGGGCCGGCGAGATCGGCTTCACCGACGAGTACAGGTTCGAAGCATTCCCCGTCGTCTTCTGGGATCTGTTCGGCGTTGAGGGCCACCCGGTCCGCACCACCGTTTCCGAGGTCGGCCCGCTGCTGCTCGCCCGCCTCCTCGACCTCAACGATACCCAGGAGGGCGTGCTCAACATCGCCTTCCGCGTCGCCGACGACGAAGGCCTGCTGCTCCTCGACCTCAAGGACCTGCAGGCGATGCTGACCCACGTCGCCGATGAAGCCGCCGAGCTGACCACGCGCTACGGCAATGTCTCCAAGGCGACGGTCGGCACCGTCCAGCGCAAGCTGCTCGTGCTGGAAGAGCAGGGCGGCGTCAATTTCTTCGGCGAGCCGGCGCTCGACATCAAGCAGATGATCCGCACCGACCCCACGACCGGACGCGGCGTTATCAACATTCTGGCCGCCGACAAACTCATGCAGTCGCCGCGGCTCTACGCCACCTTCCTGCTCTGGTTGATGTCGGAGCTGTTCGAGGAGCTGCCCGAGATCGGCGACCCCGAAAAGCCGCGCATGGTGTTCTTCTTCGATGAGGCGCACCTGCTGTTCAACGACGCACCGAAGGCGCTGCTGGAGAAGATCGAGCAGGTCGTGCGTCTCATCCGCTCCAAGGGCGTCGGCATCTACTTCGTCACCCAGAATCCGCTCGACGTGCCCGACATCGTGCTCGGCCAGATGGGCAACCGGGTGCAGCACGCGCTGCGCGCCTTCACCCCGCGTGACCAGAAGGCGGTCAAGGCCGCCGCCGACACTTTCCGGCCCAATCCGGCCTTCTCCGCCGCCGAGGTCATCTCCGAGCTCGGCGTCGGCGAGGCGCTGGTCTCCACCCTTGTCGACAAGGGCGTGCCTTCCATGGTCGAGCGCACATTGGTGCGCCCGCCTTCTTCCCGCATCGGAACGATCAGCGACGAGGAGCGCAAGAAGGTGATTGCCGCCAGCCCCGTCGGCGGCATCTATGACCATGTGATCGACCGCGAATCGGCCTTCGAGATCCTCTCCGTCCGGGTCGAGACCAAGGTGACGACCCAGACCGCGCCCGCGGGGCAGGGCGAAGCTCAGCCGCCAACGGCGGGGGGAGGAGGGGGCGACATCCTCGGAGGCATTGGCGGCCTGCTCGGCGGCGTGCTCGGCACAAACCGGGGGCGCAGCAGGCTCACCACCACTCAGCGCGTCGCGCGCTCGGTGACGCGCACCGTCACCACCCGCGTCGTCGGCGGCCTGGCGGCCGACATCGGCAAGCAGATGGGCGGGTCGCTCGGCGGTTCCGTCGGCCGGGCGATCGTACGCGGCGTGCTCGGCAGCATCCTGAGAAGCTGAGCCTCAAGAAAGCCCGGCCGCGGTTGCCGGAACGACCCCGGCGACCTATGTTCCGGGACGAATCCTTGTCAGTTTCCTGTCTTTTCGGCGCGCCGTCCCGGCGTCCCCCATTTGTTCAACGCTTCAGAGGAGTGCCCCAATGGCTTTCGAACTTCCCGCCCTGCCTTACGATTATGAGGCGTTGCAGCCCTACATGTCGAAGGAAACGCTCGAATACCACCACGACAAGCACCATCAGGCCTATGTCACCAACGGCAACAAGCTGCTGGAAGGCTCGGGGCTCGAGGGCAAGAGCCTCGAGGACGTCGTCAAGGGCAGCTATTCGAAGAATGCCGGCCTGTTCAACAATGCCGGCCAGCATTACAACCACATCCACTTCTGGAAATGGATGAAGAAGGGCGGCGGTGGCACCAAGCTGCCCGGCACGCTGGCCAAGGCGGTCGATGCGGACCTCGGCGGCTATGACAAGTTCAAGGCCGATTTCATGCAGGCCGGCGCTACCCAGTTCGGATCAGGCTGGGCCTGGATCGCGGTGCAGAACGGCAAGCTCGTCGTCATGAAGACGCCGAACGGTGAGAACCCGCTGGTTCACGGTGCCGAGCCGATCCTCGGCGTCGATGTATGGGAGCACTCCTATTACATCGACTACCGCAATGCGCGGCCGAAATACCTCGAGGCCTTCGTCGATCACCTGATCAACTGGGACTATGTCCTCGAGATGTACGAAAAGGCGATCGCGCACGCCTGATTGCCAGCGATCGCGAATTGATGAAGGGCGTGGCGGCGCGAGCCGCCGCGCCTTTTTCATCGCTCAAACCTAGTAGCCGATCCCCCTGCGGCACGACCTGAAGGTGTTGCGCTGCGGCCAATCGGTCTGCGCCCAATAGAGCCAGGCCTTGCAGGCGGCCTGGGTCTTGAAGCACGGCGAAGCCGTGTAGTAGAGCGGCGGCCCGAAGAGCTGCCGGCGCGAGCCGGTGAACCAGGTCTGCCAGACACGGCTCGCGCCCATGGTCGAGGCCAGATAGCCGCAGCTGTAGGCCGCGACCCGCGGCGGAGCGGCCTGCGCCACATGCGGGGCGCTCACCATCATCAGGGCTGCCAGCCCCAAAAATCCGGCCAAAATCCGCATCCTTCGTCTCCTTGAGGAAAGATTGCCCGGCCCTCTGGTGGACTCTAGCGCGGGCGCGGCCTAGCGGGAAGCGTCCGTCGGTTCGGCGGGTTGCGATTCTTCCAGTTCCGGCGGCTGGGCGGCCGATCGCCGCCGGGCGGCGGCGCTGCGGCGCATGGCGATCCACACCGCTTTCGATTGCCGGGCAATGAAACGGGTGAGGCGGGTCAGCGCCATTCGGCCGCGCTCGAATTCTTCGATCTCGCCGGCATAGACCTCGCTCAGCGCCGCACGAAAATCGGAGATGCCGTTGCGCGCGACGGTGTGGAAGCGGCGCACCGAGATCATCCACAGAGGGCTGATCAGCAGCGACACCGCGATGACCGCGATGGCGAGGCGATAGGCGTCGCCGCTGAGCGAGCCGTTGACGACGGCCGTGGCCGCCAGCACGAACGAAAACTCGCCGATCTGCGCGATCACCAACCCGGCCGGGAAAGCCATCTCCCACGGCTGCCGTACCAGCCGCAACAGCACCAGGTTGACCGCCGTCTTCACCGCCAGCACCGCCACCACGAAGAAGATCACCGTACCGAGATTGGCGAGGATGAAATGGAGGTCGATGAGCAGCCCGATCGACAGAAAGAAGACGACCACCAGAATGCTCTGGATCGGGTGGGTGGCGGCGATCGCTTCGCCGCGCAAGGTCGATCCGGCGATGACCAGACCGGCGAGAAAGGCGCCGAAGGCCGCCGACAGGCCGAGGATGCCGGTAATCGACGCCGCGCCGAAGCAAAAGGCGATGGAGGCCAGCGCCACCATGTCGACCCGGCCGGCGATCGCCTCGGTGAACGGCAGGCGGTACTTGCCGGGGCGCGTACCGAGATAGCCGAGCAGCGCGAGCAGAAGGACGACCGCGACGGCGAGCTTCCCCGCCAGCCAGGCGCCACTGTTGCTGTCGGTGGCGCCGAACGATCCGATGACGATCAGCATCGGCACCACGGCGATATCCTGGGCGATCAGCACGCCGACTGCGATTTGCCCGATGGGCGTACGCAACTCGCCGATCTCGTCGAGCATCTGCACGGCCACTGCGGTCGACGAGATCGCCACGATGAAGCCGAGGACCACCATCTGGCTGACCGGCCAGCCAGAAAGCCAGCCGAAGGCGCCGGTGATCGCCAGCGCCACCGCGACCTGGCCGACGGCGACTGTCGCTGCCAGCCCGGCCACGCGCGCGAAAGCGCGAACCGACAGCTCCATGCCGACCAGAAACAGGAGCATGATCACGCCAAGCTCGGCGAGCAGCGTGATCGTTCCGGTGTTGCTGACCAGGCCGAAACCGGTCGGTCCGAGCACAACGCCCGTCAGGATGTAGCCGACGATCGGTGGCTGGCGCATGCGGACGAGCACGAAGCCGAGCGTCACGGCGACCGTCGTGATGAACGCGATGCCGGTGAGATCGGCAATATGTTCCTGCAACGATTCCCTCCATGCCGCCGCGTGCCACTCTAGCATGAGCCGGGGCCAGCGACTGCCGTGCAGGTACCGTGCCTTTCGGCGCCAATCCCGGCAGCCAATCGGCGAGGCGCCGGCGGTGCCACAGACACCCATTCTCCCCACCTGCCGGGGACAATGCCGCCGCCAAGAACGGGGAGGGCACATCGAAGACGTGGATGGCCCCGAAACCAGCCGCCGATGACCGCATCGGAAACGCGCACCACCTGCGCGTTGCGGCCCAAACCGGAAACCGGGTCCGGCCTGCTCAATGATCGGGTGCGACCCCAAGCGGACCAAATTCACATGCGCAACGCGGTCGGTCGGGGACTATCCGGTTGCGCCGACAGGCAATTTGCTCGACGCCTCGATCCGCGCGATCAGCGCCGGCACTTCGTGTGGCGGCACGGATCGGCTGAACAGGAAGCCCTGCGCCTCGTCGCAATCTTTGACTGAGACCAAGTCGAGCTGCTCCGGGGTTTCGATACCCTCTGCCGTGATCCGCATGTCCAGCGAATGGCCGAGTTCGATGACGGCCCGGACCAGGGTTCTGGACGCAGGGCGTGTGGCCAGCTCGCTGACAAACGAGCGGTCGATCTTGATCCGGTCGAAGGGGAATTGCTGCAGATAGCCGAGCGACGAGTAGCCCGTGCCGAAATCGTCGAGCGCGATCTTCAGGCCGAGTTGACGAAGGTCGCGGAGGGCGCGTTGGGTCTCGTCGCTGCCGCTGAGGAGAAGTGTCTCGGTGATCTCCAGCTCGAGGCGCCGCGGGTCCAATCCCGACCTGGCTAACGCATTCGCCACGCGGGGCGCAAACAAACGGCCGCTGAATTGTGCCGAAGAGACGTTCACTGCAACGGAGATATGCGCCGGCCAGCGCGTCGCCTCCCGGCACGCTTGATAGAGCACCCAGTAGCCGATCGGTGCGATCAGCCCCGTCTCTTCGGCAAGCGGAATGAATTCGGATGGGGGCATCATGCCTTTGAGCGGATGCCGCCAGCGCAGAAGCGCTTCGAAGCTGGTCACCGCACCGGTGCGCAGATCGATACTCGGCTGGTATTCGATCTCGAGTTCTTTGTTCGCCAGTGCGGCTGTGAGGTCGACTTTCAGTTCCTCGCGGGCAACGAGGCGCTCTTCCATCTGCGGCTCGAAGAACAGATAGGGGCTGTCGCTGCCGGCGGCCTTGGCCGCGTGGAGCGCGATGTCTGCCGTCTTGATGAGGGTGTCGGCGTCCTCGCCATCGCGCGGCCCCAACGAGATCCCGATGCTCACATTGGTCATCACCGGATCGCCGTCGGTCGCGTAGGGCTCCGTGATGCGCTCATGGAGGCGTTCGGCGAGGGCACGGATCTCGGCTTCATGTGTCGCGGTCCGACGCAGAACCGCGAACTCGTTGCCGCCGAGGCGCGCGACGATATCGCCTTTGGCGACAGTCTCGCGCAGCCGGTGCGCCATCTCGACCAGGATCGCATCACCGGTCGGGTGGCCGAGCGTATCGTTGATGACCTTGAAACCGTCGAGATCGAGGAACACC
Organism: uncultured Alphaproteobacteria bacterium; assembly: GCA_963762605.1. Taxonomy (GTDB): domain Bacteria; phylum Pseudomonadota; class Alphaproteobacteria; order Rhizobiales; family Kaistiaceae; genus CAVSRC01. The sequence goes on from CAVXLJ010000019.1 coordinate 188,510, forward strand.
GTCGCCACGATCTCATCCGCTCCCCTGTGGGCGATCGCTTCCACGAGCTCGGTGTGCAGCACGAGTCGGTTGAACAGGCCGGTCAGGGAATCGTGCGCGGCAAGGTAGGCGATCTCCTCGCGCGCCTGCTTGCGTGCCGTGATGTCCTGCAGCGTCACGAAAGCGGAGCGCGCCGCGCCGCCCTCCTTGACCACGGTGAGCGTGCGCAAGGCCCACATGACCTTGCCGTCCTTGCGCACATAGCGCTTCTCGTCGGTCACGAAGGTCAGCGCGCCGGACTCGAGCGCTTTGATCGCAGCGGAATTATTTCGCGTTCCTCGGGGACGGCGAGATCGTCGAAGCGCTTGCTGGTCAGTTCCGCCTCGGAATAGCCGGTGAAACTGACGTATTGCGGATTGGCTCGGATGATGCGTCCGGTCGCGAGATCGGCCCACGCGATCGCCACGCCGGAACTTTCGAAGACGCCCTGCTCGCGCTCGGCCTGAATCGAGAGTGCCGCGTTGAGTGTCCTGAGTTCCGCGTCGTCGCGTGCCCGCCGCTGCTCGCGCTCCAGCAGCCGGAAGATCACGACGATACCGAGCGGATCGACGAAGACCGAGTAGGAAAAGAACAGCGCGCTGACGCGAACCGCGGTTTCCAGTGCAAGGAACGAGAAGAGGGACAAGGCAACCGGCAACCAGGCGTTGATCGTCGCCATGACGACACCGAACACGACAAGATTTCGCGTCGTCTTCGCCATTTTCATGCGGGCGAAACCGATCGACAGCGCGACGACCGCCGCAAGCCCGAAGAGCGCCGTGGTGGACTCGCCGCCGAGATGGATCCGATAGGCAGCGGCCACAGCCGCGGTGACAAGCGCCGGGATGGGACCGCCGATGATTGCGGCAACGACGATCACGACGTTGCGAAAGTCGCCGATGATCCCCGGACCCAACGGGTACGCGCTCGTCATGGTTCCGATGATCATCGCGCTGAAGGCGATGCTGAGGACGATGGTGCGTTGCCGATCCGACCGCGTCCGCAACCACGGGATGGCGAGGCTGAGGATGAATGCCATCCCCAGCAGCGTCAGCCCGTTGATCAATATCGCGTAGCTCGTTGCCAGCGGTCCGGCCATATGTCCTTCGCTCCTTGGCGAAGGGACGTCGATGCTATGTCGAAGGCGTTGACGGCGGGTGAATCGGCGATATGGCGGCAACCTTGGATAATCATGGTGAACGGCGGTCGGTGTGTTGCCCCGTCATCGAACCGAACCTTCGCCGTGAGCCGCGGTCATGCGCGTCACGTCGGACTGCCTTGCTGTAACGCCCAACCGGAGTCCGGCCTGACGCGGCGCATCTCGGCTTTCGCGAGATGAACGTCGTCTCCGTGGTTTCGACGGACGATCGCGCTTGACCCGGTCGCAACCTCCAGGCTTGGGCTCAGGTTTGCTTGCGAGGCCCGGGCGCCGATTTTGCACTTCTCGCAAGCTTGGCCGCCTCAGCCGCGGGCAGTGCCTTCGAGAAATAGAATCCCTGACCGTATTCGCCGCCGCTTTGCACGATCCGGTTCATCGTTTGGACATGCTCAATGCCCTCGGCGATGGTCGGCAATCCGAGGCTCTTCGCCAGGTCGATCACCGAGCGCACAATCTTCGCGCTCTCCACATTGGTCTCCATCGACAACACGAACGAGCGGTCGATCTTGATCTTGTCGAAACGAATCTCGCGGAGATTGCAGAGATTGGAATAGCCCGTGCCGAAGTCGTCGAGCGATATCTTGATGCCAAGCTCCTGCAGGGCGACGAGGGCGTTGCGTGCGGCAGGAAGATCGCTCACCAGAGCCGATTCGGTTATCTCAATTTCGAGGCGCTCTGGCGGAAACGCCGTCTCCGACAAGATTGAAAGTACCTTTGCGGTCAACAGAGGATCGCCAAGATGCTTGGGCGAGACGTTGAGGGCGATCGTGATCTCGGGTGACCAGTCGCGTGCGTCGAGGCAGGCGCGCCGCAAGAGCGAGTAGGTCAGCTCCGCTATCAGGCCGAGCTTCTCCACGACCGGGATGAAGAGTTCCGGCTCGACGTCTCCTCGCGTCGGATGATGCCAGCGCGCCAGGATTTCAAAGCCGACGAGGCGCTTTTCGGCCAGCAACATCAGCGGCTGATAGTGCGGTTCGATCTTCTCATCGGTAACCGCCGATCGAACGTCTGCTTCCAGCGCGAGGCGGGTCCGCAGAGCATCCTCCATGCTCCTCTGGAAGAAGCGATGGGTGTCTCGGCCTTCTTCCTTGGCGCGATACATCGCCATATCGGCGGCGCGAAGCAGCGTTTCCGGATCCGTCCCATCCGTCGGACAGATGGCAATCCCCATACTTGCTCCGACATCCACGCACCGATCGCCAATGCTGATCGGGCGCCCGACAGCATCAATGATCCGATCTGCGAGAAAGGCCGCAGCGGCGGCAGGCTCTTCATCCGAATTGGCGCAGTGCATGATCAGGGCGAATTCGTCGCCTCCCAGGCGCGCCACCGTGTCACCGACCCTGACGATTGAGCTGATCCGCGTCGCGACCTCGCGCAGGACATCGTCGCCTGCCTGATGGCCGTAGATATCATTGACCGGCTTGAAACGGTCCAGGTCGAGGCTCAGAACGGCGAACGGCGCACCACCACGACCGGCCTGCAGTCTTGCGGCTTCGAGCACTTCGGCGAAGACGCGTCGGTTGGGCAAGCCAGTAAGCGCGTCGTGCCGGGCAAGTGACTGCGCGAGAGCCTGGGCAGCCTCAGCTGCCTCATGCGCCTTTTCAAGCGCGGCGACATGCTTGCGGTAGGTCTGTTCCTTCTCCTCAGCCGCCCGTGCTTCGGCCTCCTTGAGGCTGGTAATGTCGGTGTCCGTGCCGATGATCCGGGCGACGCTGCCGTCGGGATTCCACTCAACCGCCTTGCCTCGGCTCAGAATCCAGATGTAGTGCCCGTCGCGGTGCTGCTCGCGATATTCGAAAGAATTCTGAGCCAATTCGCCGGAATTCTGTCGGTCCGCCTGGTCGATGATGCGTGGACGGTCGTCCGGGTGAACGCGCGCGAGCCACGCTTCGCGCGACCCGTCGATGGTCTCATCCAGACCGAAGCCGCGCATCTGCCTCCACATGCGCGAATAGAAGGCTTTGCCGTGCTTCAGGTCATGGTCCCAGACACCCTGACCGGCGCCTTCGAGTGCGAAGTTCCAGCGGCTCTCGCTCTCGGCAAGCGCAACCTCAACGGCCCTTCGTTCGCTGATGTTGCGGCTGACGCCGACGATGCCAATGACCTCATTCTGGTCGTTGCGCAACGGCACCTTTGACGTCGATAGCCACTTCTTGTTGCCAGAGACGTCGATGACGTATTCTTCAATGTCGAGGAGCGGTTCTCCGGAGCTGATCACCTTCTGCTCGTCGTCGAAGAACTTTCGGGCAAGATCCGCCCAGTGGAGCTCGAAGTCGGTCTTGCCGATCAGATCTGTCGGCTGCAGACCCAGGTCCGCGGCAACCGCCCGATTGACGACGACGAAGCGACTGGCGGTGTCCTTGACGAAAAGGTAATCCGGCACTTGGTCGATCATGGCCCGGAACAAGGCGCGTTCGGCCGTCCACGCCTGTTCGGCCCGTTTGCGCTCGGTGATGTCCCGCGCCACGCCGATCAGCCCGATGATCTCGCCGCGGTCGTCTCTCATCGGCAGCTTTGTCGTTAGCAGCCACTTAGGCGCGCCGGCCTCGTCTATCCGGTTCACTTCCATGTCGATCATCGGCATTCCGGATGCGATGATCTCCTGCTCGACCTCATGGAACCTCTGGGCCACATCGGGCGGAAACAGATCGAAGTCGGTCTTGCCGATCAGGTCCTCCGACCGCTCCAGGCCGGTATCTCGCGCGACCGCATTATTGGCCGCGAGGAACCGCCCTGAGGTGTCCTTGGCGTAGATGAGTTCGGGCAACTGGCTGATGATTGCCTTGAGCGCGAAGCGTTCGACCTGCCAGTTCAGCCCGGCGCCGAGCCGCTCTTGGGCATCCGCCTGCACCTGAGCATTGGCCGCGACAAGGCGGTCGAGCCGGATATCGGTTTTGTCGACAGCGGCGCTATCCAGCCGTTTCGGCCGATGCTTAACCATTCCTTTCGCCTCGCAAACCGTCCCAGCCGCTCTCGCCGAGCAGCGGCTATCGACTGTTGACTATAGGCGCGCTGCCTTTCACGGCGATTAATCGGCGCATTTCGCCAAATAGCCCGCGGCGGCCAATGGTTTGGTCGCCCGTCCCAAGAGGCGGTCTTCTCCGATCAAGGCGCGCGCCCAATAAGAAAGGCCGCCCCGAGGGGCGGCCGTTTCCATGTTGTTCCGGGCGGAGCCCGGCTAGAAGTCCATGCCGCCCATGCCACCAGCGGGCATTGCAGGCGCTGCTTCACCTTTCGGGTGCTCGGCGATCATCGCCTCGGTGGTGATGAGGAGGCCGGCGACCGAAGCGGCGTGCTGCAGCGCCGTCCGCATGACCTTGGTCGGGTCGATGATGCCGGCGGCAACCATGTCGACATAGGCCTCGCCCTGGGCGTCGAAGCCGTAGGTCTCGGACTTCGATTCCATGATCCGGCTGACGACAATGGAGCCTTCCACACCGGCGTTCTCGACGATCTGGCGGATCGGTGCTTCGAGCGCACGCAGCACGATGTTGATGCCGGCCTGAACGTCAGGATTTTCCGACGTCAACCTGCCGACCGCCTTCTTGGTGCGCAGCAGAGCGACGCCGCCGCCCGGAACGATGCCTTCCTCGACCGCCGCGCGGGTGGCGTTGAGGGCGTCGTCGACGCGGTCCTTCTTCTCCTTCACCTCGATCTCAGTTGCCCCGCCAACGCGAATGATGGCGACACCGCCGGCGAGCTTCGCCAGACGCTCCTGCAGCTTTTCCTTGTCGTAATCGGAGGTGGTCTCCTCGATCTGCGCCTTGATCTGCGCGATGCGGCCTTCGATCTCCTTCTTCTTGCCGGAGCCGTCGACGATCGTGGTGTTCTCCTTGGAGATCGATACCTTCTTGGCGCGCCCGAGCATGGCCAGCGTCACGTTCTCGAGCTTGATGCCAAGGTCTTCGGAGATGACCTGGCCGCCGGTGAGCACGGCGATGTCCTCGAGCATGGACTTGCGGCGGTCGCCGAAGCCCGGAGCCTTGACGGCTGCGACCTTGAGGCCGCCGCGCAGCTTGTTGACGACCAGCGTGGCCAGTGCCTCGCCCTCGACGTCCTCGGAGACAATCAGCAGCGGCTTGGCGGTCTGCACGACCGCTTCGAGGAGCGGCAGGATAGCCTGGAGGTTGGAGAGTTTCTTTTCATGCAGGAGGATGTAGGGATCGTCCAGATCAACCAGCATCTTTTCGGCATTGGTGACGAAGTACGGCGACAGGTAGCCGCGGTCGAACTGCATGCCCTCGACGGTCTCCAGCTCGAATTCGAGGGCCTTGGATTCCTCGACGGTGATGACGCCCTCGTTGCCGACCTTATGCATGGCTTCGGCGATCTTCTTGCCGATCATCTTGTCGCCGTTGGCGGCGATCGAGCCGACCTGGGCGATTTCCTCGGAGGTCTTGATCTTCTTCGAGCGCTTTTCGAGTTCCTTGACCGCTTCGGTGACGGCCATGTCGATGCCGCGCTTGAGATCCATCGGATTCATGCCGGCGGCGACCGACTTGGCGCCTTCGCGGACGATGGCCTGGGCAAGAACCGTGGCGGTCGTGGTGCCGTCGCCTGAAATCTCGTTGGTCTTCGACGCCACCTCGCGCACCATCTGGGCGCCCATGTTCTCGAACTTGTCCTCAAGCTCGATTTCCTTGGCGACGGTGACGCCGTCCTTGGTGATGCGGGGGGCGCCATAGCTCTTGTCGAGGATGACATTGCGGCCCTTCGGACCGAGCGTCACCTTGACCGCGTTGGCGAGGATATCGACGCCGCGCAGCATCTTGTCGCGCGCGTCGGTGGAGAAACGTACGTCTTTGGCGGCCATGAAATATTCCTTCCTTGAAAATGGCGAGGGACGTTGATCGGGGAGGGCCTTACGCCGCTTTGCGGCCGGCAGTCCTGCCTTCGATCACGCCCATGACGTCGCTCTCCTTCATGATCAGGAGATCTTCGCCGTCGATCTTCACTTCGGTGCCGGACCACTTGCCGAACAGGATGCGGTCGCCGGCCTTGACGTCGAGAGGGATGAGCTTGCCGGCTTCGTCGCGGGCGCCCGGGCCGACGGCGATGATCTCGCCTTCCTGCGGCTTCTCCTTGGCGGTGTCGGGGATGATGATGCCCCCCGCGGATTTCGTCTCGGGGTCGATGCGGCGCACGACCACGCGGTCGTGCAGCGGACGGAATTTCATGGAGTCTTCCTTTTCGGAAAGCGACGACCTGGCGTCGGGTCGCCCGAGGGCGTGCCTGTTGGCACTCTCGGGTGAGGAGTGCCAAATTCATGCTGTAGGTAGGGACGGACCTCGTTATTGTCAACGACGCAGCGTGAATTCTGGAGATTTATTCGGAAAAAGTCGCGAAAACCCCGAGAAATCTCGGATGGAAATATTTCGGCCGCGTCAGCTAGACTTGAAATAAGTGGCCGCGAATACTTGGACGACTCGCTCCGGAAATTTGGAGCGATCCGGTCACACGAGCAATGCGGTTTCGCCAATGTCGTGGATGCCGGCTCGCGACGTCAAGCAAGGTGCCCGGACCGCGGCTTGCCAACGACCTTCGAGCAATCGCCATCGCTGAGGCGGTTTCCGCTCGACTGATTGGGGGAAGTGGGTTCGCCCGGCGGCCTACCGGGACAGCCCCACCACCTTCAATGCAAACGCCATGGCGAAGGCGGTCTCATGCAGCCGGTCGAAGCGTCCCGACGCACCGCCATGGCCGGCATCCATATTGGTGCGGAGGATCGTCAGCTTGTCGTCGGTCCTCAGCGCCCTGAGTTTCGCGATCCATTTGGCGGGCTCCCAATACGTCACCCGCGGATCGGAAATGCCGCCCAGCGCCAGGATCGCCGGATAGGCGCGCGCCGTCACATTGTCATAGGGCGAATAGGCGGCGATTTGCCTGTAGTCGGTCTCGCTGGTGATCGGATTGCCCCATTCCGGCCATTCCGGTGGGGTCAGCGGCAGCGTGTCGTCGAGAATGGTGTTGAGCGTGTCGACGAAGGGCACCTCGGCGATCATGCCGGCGAAGAGCTCCGGCGCCATGTTGGTAACCGCGCCGATGAGCAGCCCGCCGGCCGAGCCGCCCCAGCCGACGATGCGGCCCCGGCCGGTGTATTTCTCCTGAATCAGATAATCAGCCGCGACGATAAAGTCACTGAACGTGTTGACCTTTTTCTCCCGGCGCCCGTCCGAGTACCAGCGATAGCCCTTCTCCTTGCCACCGCGGACATGGGCGATGGCATAGACGAAGCCGCGATCGACCAGCGACAAGCGGCTGATGCTGAACGAAGCCGGCATCGCCATGCCATAGGCGCCATAGCCGTAGAGCAGGCAGGGGGCGCTGCCGTCGAGCCTGGTGCCCTTGCGGTAGAGGAGCGACACCGGCACCGTCTCGCCGTCCGCGGCCGGCGCGAAGACGCGCCGCGTCACATAGTCGGCCGGGTCGTGGCCCGACGGGATCTCGACTTCCTTGCGCAGCACGCGCGTGCGTGTCGCCATGTCGTAGTCGTAGACGCGGATGGGTGTCGTCATCGACGAATAGGTGAAGCGCAGCGTGGTCGTGTCGAACTCGAAGCCGTCGAGCATGCCCAGCGAATAGGCTTCCTCGTCGAAGGCGATGGCGTGCTCCTCGCCGCTTGCCAGATGCCGGATGACGATGCGCGGCAGGCTGCCCTCGCGTTCCAGTCGCACGAGGAAATCCTTGTAGACCGTGCAATTGAGGATCAACCGGCCGGGAACGTGCGGGATCAGGTCGGTCCAATAGCGCCGGCCGGGCGTGGCAACCGGCGCGGTGACGATCTTGAAGTCCTCGGCCCCGTCGGCGTTGGTGAGGATGAAGAAGCGGTCGTCGCCGTGGTCGAGGTGATACTCCTCAGCGGTCTTGCGCCGCGCGATCAGGCTGGGCTTGCTGTCCGGTTTGTCGGCCTCGATCACGCGGAATTCCGAGGTTTCGTGGTCGTGGGTGGCGATCGTGATGAAGCGCCGCGACTGGGTCTCACCAATTCCGATGAAGAAGCCGGGATGCCGGTCCTCATAGACGATGACGTCGTCCACCTGGCTCGTCCCCACCGTATGGCGATAAACCCGCGCCGGCCGGTGGTTCTCGTCCACCCATACGTAGAAGAAGGTCTTGCTGTCGGCCGCCCAGACCGTATCGCCGGTGGTGCCCTCGATGCGGTCTGAAAGGTCCGTGCCGGTCTCGGTGTCGCGGACATGGATGGTGAAATACTCCGCCCCCTTGTCGTCGACCGAATAAGCGAGCAGCCGGTGATCGTGGCTGTGGCCGAAATCGCCGAGGCGGAAATAGGCCAGCCCTTCGGACATGGCATGGGCGTCGAGCAGCACCGTCTCGTCGCTGCCGTCGCGCCGGCTGCGCACGACCATCGGATGCTCGCCGCCTTCCTCGTAGCGCGTTGCGTAAGCATATTCGCCGTCCGGCGCCGGCACGGAGGAATCATCTTCCTTGATCCGCCCGCGCATCTCCTTGAACAGCGTCAGCCGCAGGTCCTCCGCGTCCGCCATCGCGGCCTCGGCATAGGCGTTTTCCGCTTCCAGATAGGCGTGGATGTCCGGCGCCAGCAGCGAGGGATCGTGCATCACCTCGCGCCAGTTATCGGCCCTGAGCCAGGCATAATCGTCGGTACGCACGATACCGTGGCGCGTGTCGCTCACCGGTCTCTTTTCAGCCACCGGTGGCGTCAGGCTCTTCGGACGCCCGGCGCCGGCTCCAGTTGCTTCGCTGTCGCGTCTCGGGTGCTTCATCATATTCCACTTTCAGTATATTTAAGTCGCAATCCCGCAATTTTGGCGTGTCGATGCCGCGCTCGTGCGTGCCGGTTGCCGCCAAAAGCCGGGGAACGATTGAGGGATGGGCGGTAGATTGCCGCCCTTGTTCGCCCCAAGATGGGGTCTCCGGCGGCCCATCTCAACGGCAATCCGCCGCCCAAGCAAGGCCAGGATCGGCCGCACCCGCCGGGGCGGGTTGATCGGGCGCGCGGGATCGGCGCAAATAGGCACCCGGCGAATCCGCCGGAGGGGTGACACAGGCCGTGTTCCGCGTTCTCAGCCTTGCAGCCGCGCTCTTTGTGTTCTGGCTGCTGCTTTCCGGGCACTACACGCCCTTCTTCGTCATTTCCGGTGCCGTCTGCGCCCTTCTGATCGCCTGGCTGGGCGTGGTTCTCGGCTATGCCGACGAGGAGGGGGTTCCCATCGAACTGTTGCCGCGCGGCCTTCTTTATTGGCCCTGGCTGGTCAAGGAGGCGGTGAAGGCCGCGCTCGAAGTCGCCGCGATCATCGTCAACCCGGCCATGCCGATCTCGCCGCGGTTGATCCGGGTGAAGACCTCGCAGAAGACAGCGGTCGGTGTGACGACCTATGCCAATTCCATCACACTCACGCCCGGCACCATCACCGTCGAGGTCAGCCGCCACGACAACGAGCTGCTCGTCCATGCGCTGACCAAGGCCGGCGCCGACGGGCTCGCCGCCGGCGAGATGGACCGCCGTGTCACTGTCATGGAGGGCAGGCGCTGATGCTGGCAGCCGCCATGATCGCCGTGCTGATTGCCACCGCGCTGATGGTGGTGCGGGCGCTGGCCGGACCGACCGTGTTCGACCGGCTGGTTGCCGCCAACTCGATCGGCAACGCCGCCATCCTCATTCTGGCGATCTACGGCTTTCTCACCGGCCGACCGGATTTTCTCGACATCGGCATCACCTATGCCATGCTCAACATCATCGGCACCTTCGCTGTGCTGAAATTCCTGCGCTTCGGCGCCCTCGGCGATGCCGGCGAGGAGGAGCCGTGACCTTCGACCTCATTCGCCACTGGCTCGGCGGCGGCCTGGTGCTCGTCGGCAGCCTGTTCATGATCGTTGGCGCCGTCGGTCTCATCCGCCTGCCGGACGTGTTCACCCGCATGCATGGCTCCTCGGTCTCCGACACGCTTGGCGGCGGCCTCATTCTGATCGGTCTGATCGTTCTGGCGGGCTTCTCGCTCACCGCCGTCAAGCTCGCCTTCCTGATCCTCTTTTTCGGGCTGATGAGCCCGGTCTCAACCCACGCCATTGCCCGCGCGGCGCTTCACGCCGGCGTCAAGCCGGTGCTCACCGACGAGGCCGACGCTGAAGCCAAGCCGAAGGAGTCTGCGCCATCGAAACGCTGATCCCCTCGGCCCTGCTGACCCTGCTCGTCGCCGTGAGCATCGCCATCGTGCGCCTGCGCAACCTGTTTGCGGTCGCGGTTCTCTCGGGCATCTATTCGTTTCTGATGGCCAGCGTTCTGATCGAACTCGACGCGGTCGATGTCGCCATGACGGAAGCCTCCGTCGGGGCCGGCATCTCGACCGTGCTGATGCTGGGCACGCTCTATCTGACCAAGACGGAGGAGGCGCGGCCGCTGCATTCGGTGCTCCTGCCGCTCTTCGTGGCCGCGGTGACGGCGCTCGCCCTGATGTGGGGCGTGACTGCGCTGCCGCCCTACGGCATTGCCAACTCGACCATCCAGGTGGCGGGTCCCGACTATCTCGCTCGCTCGCTCCATGAGACGGGCATCGCCAATGTCGTCACCTCGGTGCTTGCCAGCTACCGCGGCTATGACACGCTCGGCGAGACCACCGTGATCTTCACCGCCGGCATTGCCGTCTTCCTGCTGCTCAAGAAGACCGCCAGCCGCGCCACAAGTGGCGACAGGAAGTAGGCCGGCCATGCGTCTCGACGTCATCCTCCGGGTCACCACCAAGGTCATCCTGCCGTTCATGCTGCTCTTCGCGGCCTATGTGCAGTTTTTCGGCGATTACGGGCCGGGCGGCGGCTTCCAGGCCGGCGTCATCGCCGCCGCGAGCATCATCCTCTACGCGCTGATCTACGGCCTGGGCGCCGCGACACGGCTGGTGCCGGTCGCCATCGTCGAGACGCTCATTCCGCTCGGCGTGCTCATCTATGCCGGGGTCGGCGTCTACGCCATGCTGAACGGCGGCCATTTCCTCGACTACAACCACCTCGCGCACGATCACGTCCACGGACAGGAATGGGGCGTGTTCCTCGTCGAGGTGGGCGTCTTCGTCACGGTCTCTTCGACCATGCTTGCCATATTTTATGCTTTCGCGGGCAGGGGGCGCGGATGAACGTCTTCCTCTCCGATATCGCCGCCCACTACAACCAGTGGATCACCGTCTTCCTGATGGTGGCCGGCCTCTACATCGTGATTGCCCGCGGCAACATGGTGAAGAAGCTGATCGGCCTGTCGCTGTTCCAGACCTCGGTCTACCTGCTCTACATCTCGCCCGGAAAGATCGTCGGCGGCACCGCCCCGATCATCGATCCGCATTTCACCGTCTATTCGAATCCGCTTCCCCACGTGCTGATCCTCACCGCCATCGTCGTCGGCGTCGCCACGCTGGCGTTGGGGCTGGCGCTCGTCGTGCGCATCAACGAGGCCTACGGCACCATCGAAGAAGACGAGATCTTCGAGCGGGACCAGAAGCGTTGATTCACGACAACCTGCCCGCCCTGCAAGTGGTAGTGCCGCTACTGGCGGCCCTGCTCGCGGCGCTGTCCCGGCGGCCGGGACCGGCCTGGGTAATCACGGCAGCAGCCTCGTTGATCGCTTTCGCCATCGCGATCGCGCTCGCCCATCAGGTGCTCACCACCGGCGTGATCTCCTACCACATCGGCGGCTGGGACCCGTCGCTTGGCATCGAATATCGCATTGATACTTTCAACGCGCTGATCCTGGTGCTGGTGTCCGGCATTGCAGCGGTGATCGCGCCATTCGCCTGGCGCAGCGTCGCCGTCGAGATCGAGCCCGGCCGGGTGGCGTGGTTCTACACCATGTACCTGTTGTCGCTGACCGGCCTGCTCGGCATCACGATCACCGGCGACGCCTTCAACGCCTTTGTTTTTCTCGAAATCTCGTCTCTGTCGAGCTACACCCTGATCGCGCTCGGGCGCGACCGTCGGGCGCTGGTCGCCGCCTACCAGTACCTGATCCTCGGCACCATCGGCGCCACTTTCTACATCATCGGCGTCGGCTTCCTCTATCTGGCGACAGGCACGCTCAATCTCGGCCTCATCGCCGAGCGCATCGGCGCGGTCGAATCGACACGCGCGGTCGTGACCGCGCTGGCCTTCATCACCGTCGGCATCAGCCTCAAGCTGGCCCTGTTTCCGCTTCACGTCTGGCTGCCCAACGCCTACGCCTACGCGCCCTCGACCGCGACGGTGTTCATGTCGGCGACCTCGACCAAGGTCGCCATCTATCTCTTCATCCGCTACCTGTTCTCCGTCTTCGGCGTCCATTTCGTCTTTGCCGACCACCCGGTCACGCCGATCCTGATGACGTTGTCGATCGCCGCCATCTTCGGCGCCGGCACGGTGGCGATATTCCAGTCCGACGTGAAGCGCATGTTCGCCTATTCCTCGGTGGCGCAGATCGGCTACATCACGCTTGGCATTGCCATCGCCACTGAGACCGGCCTCACCGGCGCCATCGTCCACATCGTCAACCACGGGCTCATCAAGGCCGCGCTGTTCATGGCGCTCGGCGCCATCGTGCTGCGCATCAAGACCAGCGACATCGATGATCTCGCCGGCATTGGCCGCAAGATGCCGCAGACGCTTGCGGCGCTGGTCATCGCCGGACTTGGCCTCATCGGCATACCGGGCACTGTCGGCTTCGTCTCCAAATGGTACCTGGTGGTCGCCGCCTTCGAGCAAGGCTGGTGGTGGCTGGGCCTCCTCGTCGTCGCCAGTTCGCTTCTGACCGTCGTCTATGTCGGCCGCGTGATCGAGGTGGCCTGGTTCCGTGAACCGTCCGACGTGGCGGCCAAGGCGAGCGAAGCGCCACTGGTCATGCTTGTGCCCATCTGGCTGCTCGCCGGGGCAACCGTCTTCTTCGGTCTCGACGCCGGCCTCACCACCGGCATAGCCGGCAAGGCCGCGGCGCTGCTCATTGGGGGCGCGCCATGAGCGCTGCCGAACTGAGTGCCCTGGCGCTCATGGTGCCGACCGCAACGGCGCTTGTGGTCGCACTTCTGCGCAAACGGCCGAACCAGCGCGAAGCCGCCACGCTCGTCGGCGCCCTCATCCTGTTCGTGACCGTGCTGGCGCTGCTCACCCAGGTGCTTTCCGGCGCCCGGCCGGCGCTGCACATTCTCGACGTCCTGCCCGGCCTGACCATTGCCTTCAATGTCGAGCCGCTGGGCATCCTCTTCGCGACTGTCGCCTCTGGCCTGTGGATCGTCAATTCGCTCTACTCGATCGGCTACATGCGAGCGAACGGCGAACGGCGGCAGACAATCTTCTATGTCTGCTTCGCGCTGGCCATTGCCGCCACCATGGGCGTTGCGCTCTCCGGCAACCTGTTTACCGCCTTCCTCTTCTACGAGGCGTTGACGCTGGTCACCTATCCGCTGGTCACCCACCGCGGCGACGAGGAAGCCAAGGCCGCCGGGCGCCTCTATCTGCTGATGCTGCTCGGCACCTCGACCCTGCTTCTCCTGCCGGCCATCGCCTGGACCGGCATTGCCGCCGGAACGCTCGATTTCCACGCCGGCGGCATCCTTGCCGGCAAGCTGCCGCCGGTCGCCCTGGGGCTGCTGCTGGCCATGTTCGTCTTCGGCATCGCCAAGGCGGCCGTCATGCCGGTGCACGCCTGGCTGCCTGCGGCGATGGTCGCGCCGACGCCGGTGTCCGCACTCCTCCATGCGGTGGCTGTGGTCAAGGCCGGCGTGTTTCTGATCGTCAAGGTGGTCGTCTTCGTCTTCGGTGTCGACACGCTGAAGGCGAGCGGGGCAGGGGCATGGCTCACCTATGTCGCCGGCTTCACGGTGATCGTCGCCTCGCTGATCGCGCTCCGCCAGGATCACCTCAAGCGGCGGCTCGCCTATTCGACCATCAGCCAGCTCTCCTACGTCGTCCTCGGCGCCTCGCTGCTCAACCCGCTCGCCATCGTCGGCGCGATCCTCCACATCGCCGCCCACGCCGTTTCCAAGATCACCCTGTTCTTCGCCGCCGGTTCGCTGCATACCGCCGCCCATATCGACCATGTCAGCGAGATGGACGGCATCGGCTATCGCATGCCGTGGACGATGGGTGCCTTCGCCGTCGGCGCGCTGTCGATGATCGGCATGCCGATGACCGCAGGTTTCCTGGGCAAGTGGTTCATGCTGACCGGCGCCGCGGGCAGTGCCCAGTGGTTTGCGGTCGCGGTCATCATCCTGTCGACGCTCCTGAACGCCGGCTATTTTCTGCCGATCATCTACCGTGCGTTCCGCCCGACCGCCGGCGACAAGCCGGTGGCCATCAAGGAAGCGCCGTGGCCGATCGTGGCGGCATTGGTGGCGACGGCCCTGCTGACGATCCTCCTGTTCCTGTTTCCCGGCGTGCCGTGGCGGCTCGCCCAGATGACACTTGGCGGCTAGATGGCGACAAAAGCTGAGCCCAAGAAGCAGAAGAGCGAACCGCTGATGCGGCCGGCCGTCGTGCGTGCGCTTGCCGTCCTGGCGCTTGCCGTGATGGCGCTGGCCGTCATCGTCGATGCGGTCTTTGGGCATGTCGGCCATTTCGGCATGGACGGCATTGTCGGTGCCTATGCCGTGATCGGGCTGATGAGCGGCTTCGTCATCATCGGCATCGCCAAGGGGCTTGGCGTGCCGCTGGGCCGGCCCGACACCTATTACGGCGAGGACGGGAAGGAGGCGGGCAAATGATGCTGCCTCCGGGGTTTATCCTCATCGTCGCGGGCCTGTTGCTGCCTGTGCTGCCGCTGCGTGCCCGCCAGGCGGTCATGCTTCTGGCACCCGCGCTCACTCTGGTTCTGGTCTGGTACGTACCGGACGGGCAGGGCCTCACCCTGCCGTTCCTCGGCCACGACCTGATCCTGGTCAACGGCGACAAGCTCAGCCGGCTGTTCGGCATCGTCTTTTCGATCATGGCCTTCGGCGGCGCGCTGTACGCACTGAACCGGAGCAGCGTCACGGAACTGGTGGCGGCTTTCTGCTATTCCGGCTCGGCAATTGGCGTCGCGTTTGCCGGCGACCTGATCACCGTCTTCATTTTCTGGGAGATGATGGCGATCGGTTCGACCGTCGTCGTCTGGTCGGGGGGCAAGGGGGCGCGCGCCGCCGGCCTGCGCTATGCGGTCGTGCATCTGCTGGGCGGCGTACTGCTGATGGCCGGCATCGCCGGCCACATCGCCGAGACCGGCTCGACGGTATTCAGCGCCATGCACACCGACAGCCCGGCAAATTGGCTCATCATCGCCGGCTTCCTGGTCAACGCCGCGGCGCCGCCGGTGTCGGCCTGGCTGCCGGATTCCTACCCGGCGAGTTCCTACAGCGGCACGGTGTTCCTCTCCGCCTTCACCACCAAGACCGCGGTCTACGTGTTGCTGCGCGGCTTCCCCGGCGCCGAGGTGCTCATCTTCGTCGGCCTGTGGATGGTGTTCTACGGCATCATCTACGGCATTCTGGAAAACGACATCCGCCGCATCCTGTCCTATTCGCTGGTCAACCAGGTCGGCTTCATGGTGACAGCCATCGGCGTAGGCACGCCGATGGCGCTGAACGGCGCCGCCGCCCACGCCTTTACCCACATCATCTACAAGGCACTGCTGCTCATGTCGGCCGGATCGGTGATGACCATGACCGGCAGAACCAAGGCCTCGGAGCTTGGCGGCCTCTATCGATACATGCCGTTGACCATGATCGCCGGCATCATCGGCGGACTGTCGATCTCCGCCGTGCCGCTGACCTCCGGATTCGTGTCGAAGGCAATGATCGCCGAGGGCGCGGCGCAAGCCCATATGCCCATCGTCTGGCTGCTGGTAACCGCCGCAGCAGTGGGCGTGTTCATCGACATCGGGCTCAAATGGCCCTGGTACATCTTCTTCAATCGTGATTCGGGTCTGCGCCCGCAGGATCCGCCCTTGCCCATGCAGGCGGCGATGGTTCTGTTCGCGGCGCTCTGCCTCGGCATCGGCCTCTTTCCGGGGACGCTTTACGGCCTGTTGCCTTTCCCGGTGGATTACCACCCCTATACCGTCGGCCACGTGGCGACGATGATCCAGCTCTTGATGTTTGGCGGGCTGGCCTTCGTCATCGTTCTGCCGCTGCTCAAGCGCAAGCCGACAATCACCCTCGATTGGGACTGGCTCTGGCGCCGCCCCGGCGCCCGGCTTGCCGGCGCGCTTTATCGTCTGGGAGGCGAGATGCGGCAGAGAGTCATGGGCCGTGCCGAGCGCGCCATCTCGCGCTTTCTGGCCACCGTCTATCGCCATCACGGGCCCGCTGGCGTCCTGGCCCGGGCTTGGCCGACGGGCAGTATGGCGTTCTGGGCGACCCTGATGCTCGCCGCATACCTGTTCCTCTATTACGTACTTTGATACAGCTATTACGTGCAGACCTTGGCAAAGATCACGTATCTGCAATTGGAATCAGGCTTGCGACATTTTGCCCACTCAACTGAACAGGATAGCGCCAGTGCAGGCGCCAAGGTTTTCCTGAATTTGCTGAAAGTTCGACAGGGTCAATTGTCTTTTAATACCTGACACTCACCCTTGTTACCCTCTTGTCTTTGCGCAAAAGCGCGCATATAGAGGACCGCAAGTATATGGAAATTGATTGTGGACGTGGCGCAACGTGAGGGCAGCGTCCTGTTAAAAGCAATACGAGTTGCGCTCTTCGGGGGCACAAGAAACCAAGGAATCAGGTGAAGCAAATGAACGAACAGAATGGCGGCGCTGACCTCATCGATCTGGCTGCAGACATCGTCTCTGCTTACGTGAGCAACAACACGGTGCCGGCTGCCGATCTTCCCGCCCTGATTGCCGATGTGCATCGCGCATTGAGCAATACCCAGATGGGGCTGCAGCAGCCCGAGCCGGAGCCGCTCAAGCCGGCGGTAAATCCCAAGAAATCGGTCTTCCCCGACTACATTGTCTGTCTCGAGGACGGCAAGAAGTTCAAATCGTTGAAGCGCCACCTGCGCACCCATTACGACCTGTCGCCGGAAGAATACCGGGAGAAATGGGGCCTGGCCGCCGACTATCCGATGGTTGCTCCGAATTACGCCGCGGCCCGCTCGGCTCTTGCCAAGAAGATGGGTCTCGGGCAGCAGCGCCGCCGGAAGTCCTGACGCCAGGATCCGGTCAGGTGAGATCAGCCGCCGGGGGCTCGCCTCCGGCGGTTTTTTGCTTATGGACACGCCGCGCGTGGCGATCGAGCCATCGGCTCTCTGCCAGATAGGCTTGGCGTAGCGCAATATGCCGGTTGAGGTCGTAGGTCCAATGACCGCCGCGGCCGCGGTTACGCTCGGCGCGCAGCGCCCGCGCCAGACGGGCAACGATGCGCCGCCGCCCCGCCACGCTCTCATCGGCGATTTCGTCCGGGCCGACCGGCAGGATGCGCGGCAGATGGCGCTGGCGGACATAGGCCTCGACGCCGGCCGCCGTCACTGCCTCGATTGAGGCTGCCGCCCGGGACTTGAGCCCCGCCGCAAAGTTCCGATCGTTTGCTCTCATCACCCTGCCTCCGCTTCTTCAGCAAAGGCGAGTGTCTCGCGGCCGGTGCGAGCGGGAATAAGCCGGCCGCCAATCCCCCCAGCAGGAATGCCTGCGAAAGTTATCCCCGTTGGCACAAACGCGCCTAGACTGCGACAGGAATATATTCCTATTAAAAGTTGCGAGCGGAGTGTCCGATGTCTTTGCAGGTGGGAAGCGAGAGGAACGAGAACCAAGCGGTGGTCGGGCGGTCGCAGGTGGCCCTGATGACCCACTTCATCGAAACGCTGGTCGAATCGGCGTTCGGGATCACCAGATCGGCGCTGCACGCGCCCGGCCGGGGCGCAGCACACGTCGCCTTTGCGCGCCAGGTCGCGATCTACCTGTCCTGCGTCCGGCTGGGACTGAGTTATTCGGCGGTCGGCCGTTTTTTCGGCCGCGACCGCACGACCGCCGCGCACGCCTGCCGCGTGATCGAAGAGTGCCGCGAGGACTCCACGCTCAATTCCCTTCTCGACTGCCTGGAACGGGCGATCGACCTCAGGCAGCAAACCGACGGCGAGTGGGGCGACTGTGCATGAGCAACCAAGGCGATGACAAGGCATTGCGTCTGCTTGGTCGCCTGGCCAGACGCGACGGGCGGCTGGTCCGTGAGGCAAAGGAGCGCTTTGCGATAGTCATGATCCAGGACGGAACGCCGGTGCGTGAAGAAACGGTTGATGCCGCGCTGGCAGCCACGCTGATCGGCCGCGGCCTGGTGGTCGCCACCGACGGCGGGCAATTCAGGATTTCAGCCGCCGGTGCGGCCGCCGTCCGCCGCCGTCGGTCGGGCGGGACCGACAGCTACGCCGCACAGCATCAGGATCGCGGAACGATCATGCTCGATGATCCGGCTTTTGGCCGGCGACGGGCCACGGTCAACCACGACGAAAGCCCGCTGGCCTGGCTGCGCCGCCGCAAGGATGCGCACGGCCGGCCGATGATCGACGCCAGCCAGTTCGCGGCAGGCGAGCGGCTGCGTGCGGATTATGAGCGGGCGCAACTGATGCCCCGCGTGACGGCGAACTGGACTGCGGCGGTTGCCGCAAAGCGCCGCTCGGGCGCGAACGGCATCGCCGATTTGACCGAATCGGCGCTCGCCGCGCGCCGGCGGGTCGAAGCCGCGCTCACCGCGCTTGAGCCGGAAATGGCGAACCTCGCGGTCGACTTCTGCTGCTTTCTGAAGGGACTGGAACAGATCGAAAGCGAGCGGCAATGGCCGGCGCGCTCGGCCAAGGTGGTTTTGCGGCTGACCCTTGCCGCGCTCGCTCGCCATTACGGATTGTCGACCCGGGCGCGCGGACCCGGCGCGGCGCCGTTGCGCCATTGGGGCGCCGAGGGGTATCGGCCCGAGCTTGAATGAACGCGGTTCAGGTCGCCGCAGTCAGCGTCTGTGCATCCGATTTGATGCGGTCGACCAGTGCTCTCAGCCCGTTGGACCGCTGCGCGGTAAGATGTTGCCTGAGCCCCAGCCGGTCAAACAGGGCCTCGGCATCCGTCGCGACGATCTCCGACGCCGACTTGCCGTCGAAAAGGGTGATGGCGATGGCAACCAGTCCGCGCACGATAAGGGCGTCGCTGTCGCCGGCGAAATGCAGCACCGGGTGGCCGTCATCCTCGCCGCGGGTCGTGACCAGCCAGACCTGGCTGGCGCAGCCGCGCACCTTGTTGGCTTCGGTGCGCTGCGTCTCCGGCAACGGATCGAGCGCCTTGCCGAGCTCGATCACGTAGCGATAGCGGTCTTCCCAGTCGTCGAGAAACTCGAAGTCATCAATGATCTGGTCGATGGTCATGGGTGAGCGATATAGACAGCGGCGCGCGCCAGGGCAAACGCCGGCCGGCGCCCACCCAAAGGAAACCGCGGGCGGTCAGGGCAGGTGAACCGCTCGCGGCGCGATCCCGGACGATCGCAAGTTGAGTGAGGCGTGTCGGCGCCGAGGGCGTCGTGGTGGAGCGGATCAGGCCGATCCGCTTTTGGCCGGCTCTCCGCGCCATGCCGGCCGCATGTCTTCGGTCTTCAACGTGCCGTGGTCTCCCGCCGTCTGGGTGTGATTGAGATAGCCGGAAAGAAGCTCGGCGCCGTAGCGCACCTTGGACACGAATACCTGAACGGCGGTGCTGCCGGTGGCGCAGGTTTGCGGGTTGCGATCGCAGAATGTCGAGAAATCGGCGATCGCCGAGCGCGTTGCCACCAGTGCCTGCATGGCGGACACGCGCGGCGCATCCGTGCCTGAATTTGGATCGCCGGGTATCAGCAGGACGACGATTCCCAGCCAGAACACCGTGCGAAAGAGAAACCTGATCATGCCATTCGATCCGCTTGTACGCTTGCGGGCGACTTATGGCTGCACGCTAGCGCCGGCGGCTGAAGGTGGCGTTCAATCGGTGAGGGCAAATCGCCTAAAAGTTTAGGGAATCCAACCTCGGTCCCGGCGCCCGGCGGCGGTCATGGTTTAGCGTTCATTAAGCCAGGCTTGCGAGACTGCTCGTCGATACCAGCGTTCGAGAGGAAAGAAGACGTGTCCGGCAAACCCGCCCGTCGTCGCGCGGCAGGAAACCGCCCCCAGGTCGAACCTGCCGTCGACAGCGTGATCGCCCGCGTCGTCGACAGGGCATTCGACAATCCGGCGATGTCCGGCGGACTGATGGTCATGACCATCACCGCCATGGCGATCGTGTCGAACGCCTTGTTTCTGCAGGCCGGACACCACCCGGAGCCGCTGTTTGCCACCCGCCCGGCGGCGGTCGCGCGGGCGCCGGCCAAGCCTGCGCTGACTGTTCCCCTGCCGCACACGCGTGAACAGGCCGTAGCCGCAATTCCCGCGCCGCCGCCCAAAGTCGCCGTTCCGGTACAGGCCGCGCCCGCACCGGTGGACGCGACCAAGACGCTCGTCATCGCCGTGCAGCGCGAGCTCGCCCGCCTCGGCATCTATACCGGCGCGATAGACGGGCTCCTCGGACCGCGCACGAAGGCGGCGATTTCCACCTGGCAGACGGCCGCCGCCATACCGGTCACCGGCGAGCCTTCGCCCGAGCTCCTCGCGGTTCTGCGCAAACCGGTAGCATCTGCCCCGCCGGCCCCGCCGCCCGTGCCGGCGGTCGTCAAGGAGGCCGCCAGCACCGACCAGGTCGCCGCCGCGCTCGCCCGTGCTGAAGAACTGGACCGCGAGCAGACCGCGCTTGCCATGGGCCAGCAGTTACGCAAGGTCCAGGAGGCGCTCAACCAGATCGGCTACGGCCCGCTTGCCGTCGACGGCCGGGCGAGCCAGTCGACCAGCGACGCCATCCGCCGCTTCCAACTCGACAACGGTCTGCCGGTCTCCGGTGAACTGAACGGCGCCGTCATCACGCGCCTGGTCAGTATCGGCGCCATGAAGGCCGAATGACGGAAGGGCGCTAGAAACCATGCGCGTCACCTCGTCCCTGTGGGTCGGGGCCTATGTTCGCCGCTGTTTTGCCGAGGGCGCCATGGCCGCAGTGGCGCGGCGTGGTGCCGAAGAAGCCGGTGCCATCTTTGTCATCGTCGACCGGCTGAGCGGCACCGCCGACCTCTATGCGCCGGCACCGCAGGCAACATTTTCCGAATCGCAGCCGAGCGAACGCCTCTTCCAGCTTGTGGCGGAAGAGCGGCCGCTGGAAGAGGTGGATGCGCGCATCGAACGCGAGGCGCGTTTCGATCCCGATCTCTGGGTCGTCGCGATCGAAGACCGCGACGGCCGCGCTTTTCTCGATACGGTGTAGACGCCGCGCTCAGGCGCGCTTTGCCCGGTCCTCGCGCTCGCTCCGCTCGACGTGCACCGGCGTCCCCATCGTGCCACGCCGGCGATCGGCATTCTCGGCCAGATAGGGCTCGTGACCGGTCTTGCGTTCCGCCGTAACGATCCGCCATGCCTCGCACAGCGTTTCTGCCGTCGAATGGTCCATGCCGGCGTAAAGGTCGGTGAGCGGGTAGAATGCCAGAACGTCGCGGCCGACCGGACTGGCCATCAGAAAGACCTGTTGTGCCTGAAGCTCGTCGAGACGCAGCGCCTTGAGCAGGATGGCGAGGGGCTCTCCGCTGTGGTCTTGCACGCAGGCGGCCACCGCGTCGGGATTGAGCTGGAGCCCGTCAGCTATGGCGGCGATCATTTCGGCGATGCGGCCGTTGCGCGCGAAGCCGACGATCTGCGCGGCACTGAGGATCGACTGGAAGGCTCGGTCGGCAGTCTGTGCGGTCGCCGCGGCCGGGCGCGGAATCGGCGGTCCCATGGCGATGTCGGCGATCACCCTGAGGCGGGTCACCCGGTCGAGGTCGAGGAATTGCCAGATGTCGAAGCGGCTGCGACGTCGTGGCGAGGCAGGTCCCTCGGGCCGCTGCGGCGCCATGGGCATTGCCGCAGCATCCTCCGCCGGCGTCGCACGCATGGCGGGACCGTTGTCGAGATAGCCGGTCACGTCCGCATCGCCGGTCAGCCGCAGTGCCCGCGTGACGTCGTCGCCGAGGTCGGACCGGCGGGCAATCAGGCGGTGATGCTCGATGTCGGTCGCGGCGATCACGCTGAGCAAGTCGAACGAGTCGAGTACCGGCGAACGGCGGATGACCGGCGCGGCCACCTGGAACACGTCCCGTGCCAATGTCCGGATCACCGCGCGCGGCGCGTCCGCGCAGATCGCGAGGCGCTCGGCGACCGTGGCGCGCACTTCGACCGGTACCTTCGGCAGGAAATGAATCGCCAGTTCCTCGTAGCGCCGGATCTCGTCTTCACTGTGGGTGAGGTCTTGCACGAACAGCTCGGTTGTGGCGCGCAGCAGCGCGGAATCACGTGTCTGTTGGTTCGCGCGCGCAATGTCGGCGAGATCGTCGGAGAGCTTTCGTGATTGCATGCTTGGCCCCGTCGGCAAGGGTTCTCGGGCGCCATTTTTAGGCCCAAGTCGTTAGCGGACTGTTAACCTTGATTGCCGCTAACTGAGGCCGAGCCGGTGGGATTCGCTCGACCAAGTGTCCGTCCGGCGCAAGGCCGATGGACGTTTCGCATGGGTACGATCATTCACCTCAATCCGTTGCCGAAGGTCGCCGCGCCTATCGCCGCGGGCGCGCCGCTGCCTGAGTGCGAGATCGTCATATTTCCCGGCGTGAGGATCGAACGGGAAGAGTCGCGGTTTGCCGCCGAGGTTCACGATCCGCGGTCCGACGGCAGCGCGGACAACGGACACCGTCCGCGCAAGTCTTCCTGAGCCTACAGGGTTCCAGCGCAGTCCGCCGCCTTGAGCGATGCGGTGACGCTTGCCATCAGCGAATCGTCGGGGACGAAGGCCCTGAGCAGCACGAAGCCAACATCGATCGGCAGTTCCTGCACGATCGCGGTCTCGAGAGAGGCCGGCGGATTCTGGCGCAGTTGCGCCATCTGCACCGGCGTAAGGATGACGAGATCGAGGCGGGTACGGTCCGCCGAACGATCGTTCAGGCTGTAGATATTGCGGCCGCGGCGGTCGAACACCGCCACCGACCAGAACTCGTCGGCGAACGAAGCCTGGATGCGCGCCGGCCCGCGTCCGAGGCTGAACCGGCAGACCGCCTGCACCATGCGCGGATCGAGCGAAGCCAGCGGCTCGGCGCCCGGCTCGGGCACTGGCAGGACGTGGAATTGCCCGTCGCGGCCGAAACGGTGCATCTCCGCCCAGGCGTCGTGGTCAGCGTAGTAGGGCACCATGAACACGATGGCGATGTGAATGATGCCGCCGAGCAGCAGGCCGCCGATGATGAAGATGATCGTGCGCTTCATCGGCAGCGGACCTTGCGGATTTCCGGCATGGTGAGATCGGCGATGCGGCTGCCGGTGGTGAGCGGCGTGTCGTATAGCCTGAGCACGAGACGGAAATGCGCGACCCGTGCGACAGGTAGCCAGTTGCCCGGCGCCACGTCGGGCGAAACCGTGATGTCGAAACTCCCGTCGGGCCGGCGCACGATCTCGCGCGAATGAAAACCGGAGCGCCGGGCGGCGTTGACCATCAGCCGGCCGTCGCTGTCATAGGCGGTCAGCGTCCACAGGCGGGCAGCCGGAGTCTGGCCGACGATATCGTAGGTGCATGTGCCCGACAGCGGCACGCCGGCCGAATCGTCTTCCGCCGTAAAGGCGATGCCTTCTCCGGCTCCGAGCGGCACCTCGCCGGTGCGCGCCAACGTCGCCAAGGAATAGGGGTCGGCATTGGCGCTGCCCGCCGTCGGCCACGCCGTCCACGCGCCCGCCGTGACGGCGCCGAAAATGAAGCCGTGTTCGATCGCGTACCATGCCGTCGATACGCCGATCGTCACAGCGAGGACCAGCGCGATGGCGATGTCGATGAGAAGGCGCACCGGAAGCGACCTATTGACGACGGAGGATCATTGCATGCACGGCGCGCGCACTATCGTGCCACCGGCGTTGCCGCAGTCGCAGCGGTCGCGCCGGCAGCCACTTCGGCGGCCGCCAGCGGCAAGGGCGGGATAAGCGCGGCCAACGGCTTGAGACGCGACGCCTTGCGCAGCAATTGCTCGATGGCGAGCAGGCGTTCGGTAGTCGCCGCCGACAGCGTCGACGGCCCGGCGGCTTCCGCGGTGGTGCCGCTGTCGCCGGGATTTGCCGTCGCCACGGCGGTGCCCGCCGGCGGCTTTTCGAACGGATTGTCGATATCGGGAATCGGTTTGAGATCGATGCCGTTATGGGCAAACGTCATGATCTCGCGCCACGTCTGCGCCGGCAGCGCGCCGCCGGTGAGGCGCCGGGTCGGCGTATAGTTGTCGTTGCCGAACCAGACCGCGGCGGCATAGTTGCCGGTGAAGCCGCAGAACCAGGCGTCGCGATAGTCCGACGTGGTGCCGGTCTTGCCGGCGGTGACGATGCCGTCGAGCTTGGCCCGCCGCCCGGTGCCCCATTCCGGCACCTGTCTCAGCATGCCGTTCATCTCGGCGACGACCTTTTCTGGCAGCACGCGCTGCGGCGGTTTGGCGTCCTGCCGGCGGTCGTAGAGGACCTTGCCGCGGCTGCTGAGGATCTGGGTAAAGGCATAGGGCTTGGCGCGGTAGCCGCCATTGGCGAACACGGCATAGGCGCCGGCCATGTCGACCACCTTGACCTCCGAAGCGCCGAGCGGCAGCGACCGCGTGATGCGCAATTCGCTGGTGATGCCCATCTTCTTGGCCGTCTCGACGATCTTCTCGCGGCCGAAGGCCTGGGCGAGCCGCACCGGAATGACATTGATCGATTTGACCAGTCCGGTGGTCAGCGTTACCGGCCCGGAAAAGCCGCCGCCGTAATTGTGCGGGCACCAGTTGCCAATGCAGATCGGCGCATCCTGAACAATGCTCTTCGGCGTGAAGCCGTTCATCATCGCCGTCGCGTAGACGAACGGCTTGAACGACGAGCCCGGCTGACGCAGCGCATCGGTGGCGCGATTGAACTGGCTTTCGCCATAGTCGCGCCCGCCGACCATGGCGCGTACCGCGCCGTCGGGGCTGACGACGACCGCAGCGGCCTGCTTCACGGCGTACGACTTGCCGTACTGGCGCAGCGTGTTCTGTACCGCCTCATCGGCGGCCTGCTGGATACCCATGTCGACCGTGGTGCGCACCACCAGCACGCGGTCCCCGAGATCGCCGACATCCTTCACCTCCTGGAAGGCCCAGTCGAGGAAGTAGTCGGGTGAATTGGTGTCGGTGGCGTGCTCGATCACGTCGGCGGGGTGGCGGCGGGCGCCGATGATCTGCCCCTCGGTCATGAAGCCCGCCTGCACCATGTTGGTCAGCACCTCGTTGGCGCGGGCGCGAGCGGCCGGCAGGTTGACGCTCGGCGCGAAGCGGCTCGGCGCCTTGAACAGGCCGGCCAGCATCGCCGCCTCGGCCAGGCTGATGTCCTTTACCGACTTGCCGAAATAATACTCGGACGCCGCCTCGACGCCGAAGGTGCCACCGCCCATGTAGGCATTGTCGAGATAGAGCTTGAGGATCTGGTTTTTGGTGTAGTGCGCTTCGAGCCACAGGGCGAGGAAGGCTTCCTTGATCTTCCGTTCGATCGTGCGCTGGTTGGACAGGAACAGGTTCTTGGCAAGCTGCTGGGTCAGCGAGGAGCCGCCCTGGACGACGGCGTTGGCACGCAGGTTCTCGATGAGCGCGCGCAGCGTGCCGGGAACGTCGATGCCGAAATGGTCGTAGAAGCGCCGGTCCTCGGTCGCCAGCACCGCCTTGACCAGGTAGTCCGGCATTTCCTCCAGCGGCACCGCGTCGCTCTGGTTGATGCCGCGCTTGCCGATCTCGTTGCCGTAGCGGTCGAGGAAGGTGACGGCGAGGTCGCCCTTTGACTGCCAGTCGGTGGCGGTGGCGTGAAAGGCCGGAATCGCGAAGGCAAGCATCAGGACCGCACCGCCCGCACCCAGCGTCAGGCCTTCGCCGAGCAGCTCGACGATGACGCGGGCGACGCCGGTCACCCGGAACCGGTGCATGAAGCGCGAGACCGCCTCGACCTGGCCCGCGATCACCCGGCCGGCCCGGAACAGGCTCGAATCGACCCAGGCGTCGACTTCGATCAGCCGGAGGCCGCGGCGGCGCTTGCGGTTGCTCTGGAACGGGTCCCGCACCTTGTGAAATCCTGTGAGCGCAACAGCCTATACGGGTGGATGATGGCGGCGCTTGGGCAGGATAGGGGAGAGGCAGGCGTTGGGAAAGTGATTAACGCCGGCATGCCCGGCCGGCAGCACCCGCCCCGGCCTCAGGGCTCTACATAGACCGGGGTGCCGACGCTGACCTGGGCAAACAACCGGGTGATGTCGCTGTTGTACATGCGAATGCAGCCATAGGACACGAAGCCGCCGACCGAATTGGGGCGATTGGTGCCGTGGATGGCGTAATCCCCGCCGGTCAGCACCAGGGCGGCGACTCCCATCGGATTGCCCGGCGTGCCACCCTTGATGAGGTTCGGGAGGCTGGGAATGTCGTGCTTGACCTCGGCCGGCGGCGCCCAATCCGGCTCCCACATCCGCCGCTCGATGCGCTTGAAGCCGGTCCAGCGCTTGCCCGCCTTGCCGACGCCGACCGGAAAGCGTTCGGCCCGCCCGCCGCCGATCACGAAATAGAGGCGGCGTTCGGACGTCTTGACCACGATGGTTCCAGGCGGATAGGCGGCATCGAAGGCGACGACCGCCATCGCCGCGTGGGCCGGCGCGGTGGGAACAAGCAGGGAAAGGGCGATGATTGCGGCCGGGACGATGCCGGCCAATCGGCTGAACGCGATACGCATGGTCCGGCAGGGTAGATTGGAGCGCCGCCAGCGTCACGTTAAACAACGAAATATCGTAAAGGCTTGCTGATAGACATTAATGTATTGGCAAGGTGCTGCCGCGCGCGGCTCGTGGCCCCAAAACCACCTATGCTTGTAAAGCGGGGTTAATAATCGTATAATGGGCAGTTCGCCTTTGGCAAACAAGGGGAGGGTGGCATGTCTATAGGGACAGCGAAAGCACGGAAGTATGTATTGCACTATTTCAGCGTGCACTTCCATCAGCCAATTGAGAATTTCAAAGACAGCACGAGGCTCCAGGAAGACCTATTGTTTTCGACCGAAGCTTTATTGCAGCTCGGAATATACATAAACGGCGCTCTGAAAATTCACATTTTTCCGGGAGAAATCGCCCAGTGTAAGACGATAGGAGACCTTATTACTTTGGTCGCGTCAAAGTAGGGGGGGTGCGATGTTGAAAGCGCTAGGAATTGGAGCGGCAGGGGCTCTCGTTTTGGCGACGATGCTGAACGTCGCCAGAGCGGCTGATATGGACGTCAACCTGGCAGATTTCATGCAGCCGGACGGCACCCTGGACCACACCGCACTCGATGCCTATGTCGCGGCGCACAGTGCTGCGGCGACGGATGCCAAGTCGCGAGCGGCTGCCGCCGTTCCCACACGGATCGTGGATTCGGTTCGCGCGGCCAAATCGGCGGGCGCGGGTGCCGCTACCGCCAAAAAGCCCAAGCCGCCCGGGAGCTCCGTGGCGGTTCTGGTTCGTCAGGACTTCTCCGATTTGTGGTTGTTTGCAGATCCGACCAGCAGACAGCAGGCCAAAGGCGCCAAGATTTCCTATTCACAGAACAATGTCACTTCGGACACGGCATGGGCCGTTCAGGGAATGGCTGCCTTGGCGCTCACCATCGGCGGCGACTACGATTCCTTCCTGGGCCTGACGGTTGCGCCCTATGTCGCGATTGATCGCGAGACCCATTCGAATCCAAAAGCGAAAGATGTCGATACCCTCGCAGGTGGCGGATCGGCGGAAGTCGGCTTCGTGGGCTTCGGCGGTCTTCAGTTCCTGCGCGGCCGTGTTGCCGCCGTTTCCGATCAGATCAAATCGACAACCAGCCTTGCGGCCACGGCCGAGTGGTTGCCGGTCTACGGCGATTGGTGCATCGGCTACCCGTGTGCCATCCCCGGGACCCCTCTGATCTTCCGCTTCCAGCCGGAATTGGAGATGCAATATGATGCCATGCCCAATGGCAGCGTCTCTGCCTTCTCCGGGATGGGGCGATCGCTGCGGGTGGGACCGGCCGCAACCTTGATCATGAAATCCTTCGGCTCGCAGATTGCATTCTTCGACAAGCTGTCGGCGAAGTTCACCTATCACTGGGACAAAGAGCTGTATTCGGGCAAGGACTACGATTGGTTCGATGCGTCATTAACCTACAACATCGATCCACAAGGGCTTGTCGGTGTCAGCGCGGGCTATCAAAGAGGGAACAACGAATACACCGGAGCGCCGGTCGACCTGTTCACGTTGGCGCTGACCGCGAAATACTGAAAGTCGCCATTTCGATTGTCAGGGCGAGCCGGACGACTGGAAGCTGTCGTCCTTCGGCTGAACCGATGTGCCCGAGGGGCCGCCATAACCCCCGATTTTGCTGTCGCCGGCGCTTGAGAGGCGCCGGCGACAGGCAAGCGAAGCGCCTACTTCACCAGGCCTTTCTGCTTGAGGAAGTTGGCCGCGACGTCCGAAATCGACTTCTTGTCGACGTCGACGGCGGCATTCATCTGCTGCATGGCCGCATCGGTCAGCTCCGCCGACAGGGCGTCGAGCACCGGCGCCAGGCTGGGATTGGCCTTGAGTGTGTCGGTACGCACGACCGGAGCGATGGCGTAGTTCGGGAAGAATTCCTTGTCGTCCTTGAGGACGCGGAAATTGAAGGCCTTGATGCGCCCGTCGGTGGTGAACACCTCGGCAAGATCGGCTTTGCCGTCCTTCAGCGCCGCATAGGTGAGGGCATCCTGCATCGCAGCGATGTCGTCACGGCTGACCTTGAAGCCATAGGCCTTCTCGATGCCCGGCAAGCCGTCGGGCCGCTTTGAGAATTCGGCGCCGAGCGCCATCACCGGATGCTTGCCGCCGTTGTACGCCGCCGCCATATCCGACAGCGTCTTCAGTGAATCGGTCTTCGGATTCTTGGCCCGCACGGCGAGCCCGTAGGTATCGTTGGCCTTGGACGGATTGAGCCAGGTCAACCCCTTCTTGGCGTCCAGTTTCTTGACCTTGTCGTAGGTCTGCTGGGCGTTCAAGCCGGCGCTGCTCTGCTTGTTGTAGGTCACCAGCGAGGTACCGGTGTACTCCCAGTAGACATCGATCTGTCCGTTCTCCTGGGCCTGGCGCACCACGCTAGAGCCCATGCCGTCGCGCTTGTCGACGTCGAAGCCCTTGGCCTTGAGCAGCTGCGCGGTCATCTCGGTCAGCAGGAGCTGTTCGGTGAAGTCCTTGCCGCCCACCACGATGGTTGCCGCCTGCGCGGATGTGCCGACGAATACAGCTACAAAGGACGCAGCCAGAATCTTGGTCAGTGGTTTCATGAGTTCGTCTCCTCTCTGGTTTCTCTATGCGAAGGTGACTCTGGTGGTCAACGCAGCGGGTTGACGCCGCGCGGGATCGTCCAGAGCTGAAATTGGCCGATGATGAAATCGACCAGGATGGCGAGCAGCGCCGTCGGCACGGCGCCGGCGAGCATCGTGGGGAAATCGTTGAGGGCGATGCCGGTGAAGATCAGCTCGCCCAAGCCCGCCGCCGCCGATGAGGAAGGCCAGCGGCACCGTGCCGACATTGATCGCCAGCGCCGAGCGGATGCCGGCATAGATGACGAACAGGGCGTTGGGCAGTTCCACCTGCCACAGGATCTGGCCGGGGCTCATGCCCATGCCAGAGGCCGCCTCGATCAGATGGGGCGGCACTGCCCGGATGCCGGCCAGCGTATTGGCGACGATGGGCAGGATGGTCGCGACGAAGAGGCCGAAGACGGCCGGCACGTCGCCGATGCCGAGCACGCTCATCGACAAGGCCAGCAACGCCAGCGTCGGGATGGTTGCGCCGATGTTCAGGGTCTGGAGGGCGTAGTCGCTGTAGCGGCGGAAGCGTCGGCGCGTCAGCAGCACGCCGAGCGGCACGCCGACGGCGATCGCCAGGCCGCCCGATATCGCCACCAACTCAATGTGCTGCCGCGTCAGATAGGTGACGTCGCCCCACTGGTCGAAAATGGCCGGCAGCATGCCACCGGCCCAGGCCCAGGCGCCGAGCGCGAAGACGAGCACGTAGAGGCCGTTGCGCCACAGCCGCTGCAGCCCAATCGTCTCGAGCGTATCAGCCATCGCGATAGGCCTGTGCCAGCAGATGGGTGATGCCGCGCAGCGTCACATAGCCTTGGAACAGGCCTTCGTCGTCGACGCAGGCGAGCCACGCCACGTCATGCCGGAACATCGTCGAGACGGCGGTGCGCAGGTTCTCGGAGAGGTTGATCGTGGTCGGCAGGCCCTCGACGTGCTCGCCGACCGGGCCTCTTGTCTCGCGTGCCATGCGCAGGTCGACATAGCCACGGGCGCGGCCGCGCGGCCCCACCATGACGATGGCGGTATGCCCGTGCTCTTCCATCAGCGCGGTTGCGCGTGCCAGCGTGTCCTCGGCCCGCACCTTGGGCGGGTCGTGCATCATGGCATCCGGCACCTTGAGCAGCTGCAGGCGCTTCAGCGTGCGGTCGCCGCCGACGAAATCCGAGACGAAGTTGTTCTTGGGGTGGGCAAGCAGGCTGTCGGGCGTGTCGTACTGGACCAGCCGGCCCTCGCGGAAGATGGCGATGCGGTCGGCCATCTTCACCGCCTCGTCGATGTCGTGGCTGACGAACATGATGGTCTTCTTCAGGCTCGCCTGCATCTTCAGGAATTCGTCCTGGATGACCGCCCGGTTAATCGGGTCGATGGCGCCGAAGGGCTCGTCCATGAGCAGCACCGGCGGATCGTGGGCGATGGCGCGCAGAACGCCGATGCGCTGCTGTTGGCCGCCGGACAGTTCCTTCGGATAGCGCTTGAGAAAGATCGACGGGTCGAGCCCAACCAGCTCGAGCAGTTCGGCGGCGCGCTTGCGCGATTTCGCCTTCTCCCAGCCGAGGATGTCGGGAACGACGCAGATATTGTCGGCGATGGTCTTGTTGGGGAACAGGCCGATCTGCTGGATGACGTAACCGAGGGTGCGGCGTAACTCGACCGGGTTTTGCTCGGCGGTGTTCTTGTTGTCGATGAAGATCTCGCCCGAGGTCGGTTCGATCAGCCGGTTGACCATCTTCATGGTCGTCGTCTTGCCGCAGCCGGACGGCCCGAGCAGGACGCAGATCTCGCCGGCGGGCACCTCCATGGTGACCTGATCGACCGCCGGCACCGAGCCGTTGGGAAAGACCTTGGTGACGTGTTCGAGCCGGATCATGACTGCCTCAGCCCCGGTGACGTGATGAGCCGCTGCAGGCCGAGCAGCGCGAGATCGGCGACGACGGCGAGCACGCTGACCGCCAGCGCCCCGGTGATCAGTTGCCGCGGATCGGTCTGGCTGATGCCGCGGGAAATGAAGGCACCGAGGCCGCCGGCGCCGATATAGGCGGCAATGGCGGTGACGCCGATGTTCATGACCACCGCCACCCGCACGCCTGACATGATGACCGGCACGGCGATCGGGATCTCGACCTCGCGCAGGCGCTGCAGGCGGGTCAGCCCCATGCCGCGCGCCGCCTCGCGCAACGCCGGATCGACGTTGTGGATGGCCGTATAGGTGTTGCGGATGATGGGCAGCTGCGAATAGAGCAGCACTGCGATCACCGCCGGCAGATAGCCAATGCCGTGGCCAATCAGCGACAGCACCGGGATCATCAGGCCGAAGAGCGCGATCGACGGAATCGTGATGACGATCGAGGCGATATAGAGCACGGCGTCGGCCGCGCGCCGGTTCTGGGTGATGGCTATGCCGATGGGCACGCCGGTGAGAATGGCCAGCCCCACAGCCACGCCGACGATGGACAGGTGTTCACCGGTGCGCGAAAGGATCAGGTGCCAATTGGCAGCGATGTAATTGAGTGTGTCCATATGATTTGAGGCAAGATCGCCCATATGGCTGAGCAATGCAATGTTCGAAATAAAACAAAAGGTGGGTAAGACAACGAGAAACAACCATGAATGTATTATGAAATAGGAAATTGATATCTATAATAGCTTAGAGAATAACTTCAAGAAGAAACGAAAAAGAGACTTATAGCCTCAAGAAACCTCGTGATTTTCCCCAAGAAATTGCCGCGGTTGCATGGCATACGGCTTGTGCGAGCGCCGTTTTCGGTGGTCCGTGGCATAAGATTTGGGGCAGGAAGGGGCAGTCGGTGAGTCGCAGATCCAAGGCACAGGAACCAGCGGAGCCCTTCTGGCGGGCGAAAACGCTGGAGGAGCTCAGCAAGACCGAGTGGGAGCAGCTCTGCGACGGCTGCGGACGCTGCTGTCTCAACAAGCTCGAATATGAGGACACCGGCGCCATCGAATGGACGGACCTCGCCTGCGAACTGCTCGACGGCGAGACCTGCCGCTGCACGGACTACAAGCACCGTCACGCGAAGGTTCCGGGCTGCATCGCGCTGACGCCGGAAGAGGTGCGCGCGCTCAGATGGCTGCCGCCCACCTGCGGCTACCGGCTGGTCGCCGAAGGGCGCGACCTCTACTGGTGGCATCCTCTGGTCTCCGGCGACCCAGAGACCGTGCATCAGGCCGGCATTTCGGTGCGCGGGCGCACGACAAGCGAAGTCGGCAAGTCGATCGACGACTTCGAGGACCATGTTGTCGAATGGCCGGCAGAGGACCCCGCCGACGGCATCGAGATCAGCGAGCGCAAGCCGCCGCGGCGACGGAAGATCGGGTTCTACTGAACCCCTCTTGCGGGGAGGCGACCATAGGCGCGGTGCATCGATGAGATGACGGCGTTCTGCAAGCTTGCCGGTGCTATCGGCAAAGACCAGGGAATCGCAGGCGTCGGCGGGGTTTTCGGTGAATACCGAGAGCTCCGGAGTGTCTCGTTTGGCTGATGGAACTCGGTCGCCGGGAATTGTGACAACAATTTAATCCGACCGTTCGCCAATTTGCCGCCGGAATTCGCTGCGCGATCCGTTGAATTGCCCGGCCCCTCACGGTCCCGTGCCGCTGTCCGCCGTTCGGACCCCGGCCAGGGAGGTGGAGCGAAGGGCGATTGTCCCAAGATGGACCACGGTGACCGACATGAATGCCAAGCGCCTGGTTTGGGTTAGCCTTCTCATCCTGCTGGTCTCGGGCTTCTTCATCTATCCGCGCCTGAAGGCGGCCCCTGAGGCCCCGCCAACCAACGGCGCGCGACACGCAAGCGTCGATACCGGCCCAGCGCCCAGTGCGGCACGCGGCAGGGCTGGCGGCCAGCGGAGCGCTTCGATCGCGGTCGTCACCGCCACTGCGCAAAGCAAGAACGTGCCTGTCACCAGAAGCTATGTCGGTTCGGTGGAGCCGGTCGCATCGGTCGCGGTACGAACGCGCATCGACGGCGTCATCCTGAATGTCGGCGTTACCGAGGGACAGACAGTCAAGGCCGGTGACGTGCTCTTCCGGCTGGACGACAGAACAATCCAGGCGTCGATCGCCAAGGACCAGGCGGCACTGGCCAAGGATCAGGCGACGCTGGCCCAGGCTCAGGCCGACCTCACGCGCATCAACACACTGCTCACGCACGGCGACGTGACGCAGCAGCAGGCCGGCCAGCAGCAGGCGGCCGTCGACGTGGCGGCCGGCAACGTCGATAGCGACAAGGCGCAACTGCAGGCGGACCAGCTGCAACTCGGTTACACGACGATCGCCGCGCCGATCGCTGGCCGCGTCGGGCAGGTCAACTATTCGGCCGGTGCGCTGGTCCACGCCAGCGACTCGACGCCCTTGCTCACCATCACCCAGATGGCGCCGGTGTGGGTGTCGTTCCAGGTGCCGCAGCCGGACCTCGATGCCTTCCGCAAGGCGCTCAAGGCCAAGCAGCCAGCCGCCGTTTCCGTCATTGACGCTGACACCGGCAAGTCGCTGGCCGACGGTACGCTCGACTTCATCGATTCCTCCTTCGATCAATCGTCGGGCACCGTCACGGTCAAGGCGACGGTGGCCAATGCGGACGAAGTGCTATGGCCGGGCGAGTATGTGCACGTCGAGGCTCAGCTCAGCACGATTCCCGATGCAACCGTCGTGCCCACAATCGCGGTGCAGCTCAACGGCAGCCGAGCTTTCGTCTTCCTCGTGAAGCCGAACTCGACGGTCACCGAACAGACGGTAACCGTCGGCGAGGCATCGGCCGATTCAACGATCATAACCACCGGCCTGAAGCCCGGCGACAAGGTGGTCGTCGAGGGCCAGCTGCACCTCGCCGAAGGCTCGTCGGTCAGCGTGCCGGGCAGCGGGGCGCGGCCCACGGCGGGCAAGAAGCCGACCGCGGTCGACTGACGGGCCGGCAAACCATGAACATCTCAGCCCCCTTCATCCGCCGCCCGGTGGCGACGATCCTGCTGGCAGTGGCGCTCGTCGGTGCCGGCCTGTTCTCCTACCAGTTCCTGCCGGTCGCCTCGCTACCCAACGTAAACTTCCCGGTGATCACGGTTTCGGCCAGTTTGCCGGGGGCCTCGCCGGACACCATGGCGAACTCGGTGGCCACCCCGCTGATCAAGCAGTTCACCACCATTCCCGCCGTCCAGACGATGACGGCGAAAAGCGTCCAGGGGTCGACGCAGATCGTCATCCAGTTCGACCTCAACCGCAACATCGATCAGGCCGCGGCCGACGTTCAGGCAGCCATCGCGCGCACGCTGCGTCAGCTGCCGGCAAACATGACGACGCCGCCGAGCTACCGCAAGGTCAACCCTGCCGACGCGCCCATCGTGCTGCTGGCGTTGCAGTCGAAGACGATGACTTTGCCCCAGCTCGACGACTTCGCCGAGCAGGTGGTTTCGCCGGCGCTGTCGCAACTGGCGGGCGTCGGCGAGGTGCAGGTCTTCGGCGCCCAGAAGTTCGCGGTGCGTGCCGAGGTCAACCCCTATGCGCTCGCCGGCCTCGGCATCGGCATCGATCAGGTGACCTCGGCCATCGGCGCGGCCAACTCGATCGCCCCGGCCGGAACCCTTGCCGGCCAGAACCAGAACCTTGCCATCCAGCCCGACACGTCGATGACCACGGCGGCCGAGTTCCGCCAGATCGTCATTGCCACGCCGAACGGCAAGCCGGTGCGGCTGGGCGACGTCGCCAATGTCGTCAACTCGGTCGCCAATACCCAGACGCTCAGCACCTATGACGGCAGCCCCTCGCTGGTGCTGGCAGTCTTCCGCGAGCCGGACGCCAACACCGTCGCCGTGGTCGATCAGGTCAGGGCGATGCTGCCCAAATTCGACGGCGACCTCGGTCCCTCGGGAAGCCTCAACGTGCTCAACGACCGGGCCGTCTCGATCACCCAGGCGGTGACTGACGTCGAAATGACGCTGGCCATCACCGTCGCCCTGGTCGCGCTCGTCATCCTGCTGTTCCTGCGCCGGTTGACGATCACCATCATCCCGGTTCTCGCCGTGCCGATCTCGCTGATCGCCACGCTCGCCGTCATGTATCTGCTCGGCTTCTCGATCGACAACATCTCGCTGCTCGGCCTGACGCTGGCGGTCGGTCTGGTGGTCGACGACGCCATCGTGATGCTGGAAAACATCGTGCGCCATATCGAGGAGGGCACGCCACCCTTCGAGGCCGCGCTCGCCGGCAGCCGCGAGGTCGGCTTCACCATCGTGTCGATCACGGCCTCGCTGGTGGCGGTGTTCCTGCCCATCCTGCTGATGGGCGGCGTCGTCGGCCGCATCTTCAACGAATTCGCCATGGTGGTGACCATCTCGATCATCGCCTCGGCGCTGGTCTCGCTGACGCTGACGCCCATGCTGGCGGCGCGGCTCTCGCCGAAACGGGCGGGCGCGCCGTCTGCAGGTCACGAAGAGCATCACGAAACGCGACTGCTTGCCGGCTATCGCTGGCTGCTCGACCTGGCTCTGCGCTTCAGGCCGATCATGCTGGTCGTCTTCATCGGAACCGTCGTGGCGACGGTCTATCTCTTTGAAACTTCGCCCAAGGGCTTCCTGCCGACGGAAGACATCGGCCAGCTCTCGGTATCCACCCAGGCGCGTCAGGACATCTCGTTCAAGGACATGCTCGCCCTGCAGGAGAAGGTCGTTCATGTCCTCCAGGCGAAGCCCTACGTGGCGCATATCGCCTCGGTGGTCGGCGGCGGGTTCGGGGCGTCAACCTCCAATACCGGCCACATGTTCGTCGAGCTGAAGCCCAAGAGCCAGCGGGCGGCACTTCCCGCGATCCTCGGCGACCTGCGCCGCTCGCTCGGCAAGGTCGCCGGGATCTCGACCTTCGTCACGCCGGTGCAGGACCTGCGCCTCGGCGGTGTGTCGTCGAACAGCACCTATCAATACGTCGTGCAGGGCATCGACCGCACCCAGCTGCTCTCCTGGGCCGCGAAGATAGAAGATGCGATGAAACGCGATCCGCATTTCGCCGACGTCAACAGCGACGTGCAGGACAACGCGCCGCAGGCCGTGCTGGTGGTCGACCGCGCCCGCGCCGCCATGCTCGGCATCACCAGCGCGCAGCTGCGCAATTCGCTCTATGCCGGATTCGGATCGAACCAGGCCTCGACCATCTTCAAGACCGGCGACACCTACGAAGTCATCGTCGAATACAATCCGGCGCTGCCCTGGACCCCGGACATGCTCAATGCGCTGGAGATCCGCTCGGCGACGACCGGCAAGCTGGTGCCGATCTCGTCCTTCGCGCGGGTCGAGCGCGTTGCCGGTCTCCTGTCTGTCAACCAGGTCGGGCAACTGCCGGCGGTGACCATCTCCTTCAACCTGCCGGCCGGCGAGTCGCTCGGCCAGGCGACCGACCAGATCGCCGTCATCCGGCAGCAGATCGCCCTGCCGCCGACGATCACCACCAGCTTCGCCGGCACCGCGCAGGTCTTTCAGCAGGCCGCCGCCAACCAGGGGCTGCTGCTGCTGGCCGCGGTGCTGACCATCTATATCGTGCTCGGCATTCTCTATGAGAGCTTCATCCACCCGCTGACCATCCTGACCGGTCTGCCGGCGGCGGCGGCGGGCGCGCTGATCACGTTGCGCATCTTCCACTTCGATGTCGACGTGATCGCCATCATCGGCATCCTGATGCTGATCGGCATCGTCAAGAAGAACGCGATCATGATGATCGACTTCGCGCTGGTACGTCAGCGCGCCGGCGCCACGCCGTTCGATGCGATCCGCACCGCCTGCCTGATCCGCTTCCGCCCGATCATGATGACGACCATGGCGACCATCATGGGGGCGCTGCCGATCGCGCTCGCCGTCGGCGCCAGCTCGGAACTGCGCCAGCCGCTGGGCGTGGCAGTGGTCGGCGGCCTGATCGTTTCGCAGGCGCTCACCCTGTTCATCACGCCGGTGATTTATCTCTACATGGAGGACGTCAGCCGGGCCGCGAACGCGCTCGGCCGCGGCCTGCGCGACCGGTTCGTCCGCACGCCACCGAGCGTGCCGGCGGAATAGCGATTGTTGTGGCGAGACGCGTCAGCCGCGACGGGCGCCGCGCCGCGGCGCCTTGGGCGGCGGCTTGCGGCGGAAGCGGATGACCGCGACCTCGTCCCGGATCATCGCGCTCAAATCGCCATTGAAGGCGAGCCGGTCGATGATCCAACCGGCCGCCAGTGCTGTCGCGAAGGTTAGGAAGACGGTCATGCGATGCCCGCGGTTTAGACTTTATTAGATATAGCGTGCGGGCACGTCGGCGCTTGCAAAAGCTAAACGTAACGTTAACGCGGAAGGGTAAGCGCCATTTACTGTTCATTAACCTTGGCTATTCGGTCAACATTACTCAAGCATTATGGCGCGCGCTGCCGGAGAGACGTCAGGCAATTGTGCCGGCCGCAAGTCCGCGCCTGGTCACCTGCGTTCGAAGGGTAACGCGGGAGGGCGGCCGGGCACGAAAAATCGTTGGCCCAGTCGCCGCCCTCGCGCGGCAGCGCTGCGCGCACTTGCGTGGCACGGCGCCGAAAGCCGGCAGATGATTGGTTGCCGGCGGAGCCGAAAAGGCCCGGTCACCTCATCCTTCCGACAATGCGCCATGGCTGCGATGACCGCGCCTTGATCGAGATCATGGTGGGCGGTGTCGGTGAGGACGCAGGCCGCCACCGGCGCGCGGGGATTCGCGCCGCGGCACATCGCTTCGCCTTGGTGAACGCAGTGTGAAGGCGAAAGATAAAATTGGCGATTATCCGGGACTCGACTAGGGCGTGGACTCATAAGCTCTGAGCCAAAGCCTTGTTGACGCCATGAGGACGGCGGCGAGGAAGTTCCTGGCAAGCTTGTCGAAGCGGGTTGCGATACGCCGGAACTGCTTGAGTTTGCAGAAGAAGCGCTCGATGAGGTTGCGTTGTCGATAGATGGCGGGGTCGACGGAGCGGCGGACGATGCGGCGGGAGCAGCTGGGTATGTTGGGCTTGGCGCCGGAGGCAGCGATGAGGTCGAGAACGGCGTTGCTGTCGTAACCTCTGTCGGCGACCACGGTAGCCGGCGTGGGCAGACCAGCGAGGAGTTGCGGGACGGCAGCCATGTCCGAAGCTTGGCCGGCCGATAGCAGGAGCCGCACTGGCAGGCCATCCTGATCCACCACGGCGTGGATCTTGGTGCTCAGTCCTCCACGAGAACGGCCAATGGCGTGATCCGGGCCCCCTTTTTTCCACCGGCGGCGTGCTGGTGGGCCCGGACGATCGAGCTGTCGATCAACTGCATCGACTGGGGGGATTGGGCCGCCAAGGTCTCGAACACCTTCAACCACACACCCGCCTTGGCCCACCGGTTGTAGCGATTGTAGGCCGTCGTGTAGGGACCATAGCGTTCCGGCAGATCGCGCCAGGGCGAGCCCGTCCGCAGTACATAGAAGATCGCATTGATCACCCGCCGGTCATCAACGCGAGCGACCCCGCGCGGCTTATTGGGAAGAAGCGGAGCAATCAGCCGCCACTCCGCCTCCGACAGATCGTATCGAGCCATGATCCAAGTCCTCCCCGGACCTTAAATCACTCTCCCTCAACAACCGCAAACCTTTTATGGGTACAGAACCTAGATGAGAACCAATTTTTACAAGGCCATCAGACAGGCCGGCCTCATTGCTTTTCTAGGTGGCGCTATTGCCCTCGTGGCTGAAAGCCATTCGCTTCAGGCGGGGCACGTAATGGAACCGGTAACTCGTGATCCGCTTTCTACCGAAAGCGTCGCGATAGCGAACTTGTCCGAACAAATAAAATCTCGACGCGTCGTCATTGATAGACTTAAGTATTTCGTCGGTGACGTCAATGTCGTCGTTGGCGTGTACTGTAAAGCTGTTGCCGGGATCAAGGACTTGGGCATGAGGCTCGAATTCAGAAGCAGGAAATTTCTGCAAGAATGGGTTCGGGTACCGCTTAAATTCATTCCAGCTCGTCACATCGTACGCTGGCGTGGAGCCGTAATTCTTCATCGAAATGCTGGCGCCGGCCCGCTTCCCTATTTCGATTTTCGTGACAGAAACTTCGTCCTCGCCAACATACGCCCTGAGTTGGTGCCGCGAATGGGCGCGGCCATCCAATACAACGAAGACGGTACCAATACCCAAAACGATGGTGAAGAGGGCGATAGTTATAGTGGACGCAGTATTCCAGTCATCGCGTCCCCAGCTACCTATCTGGCGGATGATGCTTACCAGCGCGGCGTCAGACGGCTGTGGGTTGCTGGTATTCCCTTGGTGATTTGGGGGGGCATATTGGGCGTGGTCGTACTGATGCTGTGGTGCGTGAACCGATGACGATTCGGCAAACCACAACGCTGCGCAAAGCAGTAGTCCGGCTAAGAAGACAAAGAACCAGCGTCTCAGCAACCCTCTATCGCGCCCCGAAGATGTCCGCGTTCAGGCGATTATTATACCTGAATTGGAACTCAGCGACATAGAGGGTCATGTATTTGCGGCTGACCTTGTGGAAGGTGCCGACAACGCCGCGCTTGAAGATCGACCAGAAGCCTTCAATCGTGTTCGTGTGGACCGCCCCGGCGACATGCTGGCACGAGCATGAGCGTGCCGTGCCAACCGCATAGGCTCTCGCCCCCTCACCCTGTCCCTCTCCCCCGAGGGGAGAGGGGACGGATACGGAGGCGCTTGGGTCAACGCACCCCACCCACATGCTTCGCCTGCGGCTTCGCATGGTCCCCCCTCCCCGGAGCGGGGAGGGCTATTTCATATGGCACAGTGCGACACCTCTCCCCTTGCGGGAGAGGTCGCCCGGCGCAGCCGGGCGGGTGAGGGGTGAAGGCACGGCCTTGCCAATACCCCTCTCCCTGTCCCTCTCCCGCAAGGGGAGAGGGGACGAAAACGGCAGGCGCCGCGTTCGTCCGCCAGGACGAGAGAACATGCGATAGCCCCGGGTTCCGCCGTTGTGGGGGTGAATGAAGGATGAAGAAACAGGCTAAAATTCCTAGGAATATTTTCTTGACAGCGTCACGCTGCTCCTGTATGGTCCGGCTAACGTCGCAGAAGTGGGCGATCGGCTCTTCCTCCCCCCGCCGCGCCCGTGCCCACAGACTTCCAGGCTCCTGCGACCTCTACTGGACCCCCGCTGCTGCCCCGCCGCGGGGGTTCTTCTATTTGAGGCGATGCCCATGAGCCTTGTGGACACTGAAGCCGCGCGGCCGAACGGCAGCGCCGGGCCGCCGGCGATGGCGCCGCCCGATGTGCCGGCGGGCGCACCGCCGGCAGACGACACGCCGCTGCGCCGCTCGCCGATCCGCGCCCACCCGCTGGAGCTGCGCGAACGGGTGAAGGCGGAATACGAGGGCACGACCAAGACCATCAAGGCGATCGGCGAGGAGTGCGGCGTCGGCAGGACGACCATCATCGGCTGGGCCCGGCAGGACGACTGGGTACGGGCGGCGGGGGCACCGACGCCACGCGCCGGCGCCAGCGGCGGCGTCACGCGCGAGCGGCTGATGGGCCGTCTCTTCCGCGTCTATGGGCGGCAGCTCGCCACGCTCGAGAAGCGGGCGGGAAAGGACGCCACCACCGACGAGAAGGACGCGCGCACGCTCTCCGTGCTCGCCAAGACGCTCGAAACATTGATTGCGCTCGACCGGGACGACGGCGCGAAGACCGAAGAACCGGAAGCAGCCGACCGTGACAGACTCAACGCGGACCTTGCTCGTCGCATTAAAGAATGGGCTGAACGAGGGGAGTGAACCGGTAGACCTGTTGCGCCGCTTGCCGTGGCACCAGTTCGAACGTCTCAACACGATCTGGGCGCTGGACGCCCGGCGCGACCAGAAGCCGCCCGACGGCGACTGGCTGACCTGGCTGATCCTCGGCGGACGCGGCGCCGGCAAGACACGCGCCGGGGCCGAATGGGTGCGCGCGATCGCCACCGCCGAGCCCGGACCGGCGGGGCCGATCGCGCTCGTCGGCGAGACCTTCGCCGATGCCCGCGAGGTGATGATCGAGGGCGTCTCGGGACTGCTCGCCATCCATCCGTCCTGGGACCGTCCGGAGTGGCAGCGCACACGCCGCCGGCTGGTGTGGCCGAACGGCACGGTGGCGCAGGCCTTCTCGGCGGAGGACCCGGAGAGCCTGCGCGGACCGCAATTCTCAGCCGCCTGGGCGGACGAGCTCGCCAAATGGCGCTATCCGGATGCCTGTTGGGACATGCTGCAATTCGGCCTGCGCCTGGGCCCGCATCCGCGCCAGGTGGTGACCACGACGCCGCGGCCGATCCCGCTTCTGAAGCGGCTGATCGCCGGGGAGGCCACGGGCACGACCGCGGTCAGCCGCGCCACCACGGCGGACAACGCGCTGAACCTGGCGCCGGGATTCCTCGCCCAAGTGGTCGCGCGCTATCACGGCACGCGCCTCGGCCGGCAGGAGCTGCTGGGCGAGATGATCGAGGAGCGCGCCGACGCGCTCTGGCAGCGCGGGCAGATCGAGGCGGCGCGCGTTGCCAAGGCGCCGGAGCTTCAGCGCATCGTGGTGGCGGTCGACCCGCCGGCCTCGCAGCGCAGCGGCACCTGCGGCATCGTCGCCGCGGGGCTGGGCAAGGACGAGATCGGCTATGTGCTTGCCGACGGCAGCCTCGGCGAGGTGCGCCCGGCCGAATGGGCGGCGGTGGCGATCGCGCTCTATCGGCGCTTCAATGCCGATGCGCTGGTGGCCGAGGTCA
Organism: uncultured Alphaproteobacteria bacterium; assembly: GCA_963762605.1. Lineage (GTDB taxonomy): Bacteria > Pseudomonadota > Alphaproteobacteria > Rhizobiales > Kaistiaceae > CAVSRC01. Next base: position 230,803 of record CAVXLJ010000019.1, read on the forward strand.
ACCAGGGCGGCGACATGGTCGCCGCCGTCATGCGCGAGGTGGACGCGGGCGTGCCGGTGAAGCCGGTGCGCGCCACGCGCGGCAAGTGGCTGCGCGCCGAGCCGGTGGCCACGCTCTACGCGCAGGGGCGCGTGCGCCATGTCGGCGCGCTGCCGGAACTCGAAGACGAGATGGCCGACTTCGGCCCCGACGGGCTCTCCGCCGGCCGCTCGCCCGACCGGCTCGACGCTCTGGTCTGGGCGCTGACCGCACTCATGCTCGGCGACGGCGGCGAGCCGAAGGTAAGGGGGGTGTGAGGACAGGTCACGTGGCTTGAAGAAAGCAGAGTGCAATCCGGGATTCCTGGGTCCCGGTTCTGCGCCGCACCACTGAAGTGCTGCGGCGCGCCCGGGACACGGGGTCCCGCGTGTCGCCGCAATCCGCCGCGCTCCTTGCGGGCTACGGCCATAGGCCGCGTTGCGCGGGCCGGCGGCGGGGGCTATGACCGCCTGACTCAGCCACAGATCAGACGGACACAACAGATGAAACAGAGACGTGCATCACGGCTCGGCACCGCCGTTTCGGAAATCGGCTTCGGCGCCTGGGCGATCGGCGGCACCTGGGGCGAGGTCAGCGAGAGCGACGCGGAAGCGGCGCTGAACGCCGCGCTCGATACCGGCGTCACCTTCATCGACACGGCCAATGTCTATGGCGACGGCCGCTCCGAGACGATCATCGGTCGCGTGTTGAAAGCACGCGGCGGCACGCGGCCCTTCGTTGCCACCAAGACCGGGCGCGAGGGACCGAACAAGCCGGAGGACTACAACAAGGCGGCGATCACCAGATCGGTCGAGGCCAGCCTCAAGCGGCTGCAGACGGACGCGCTCGACCTCCTCCAGCTGCACTGCCCGCATCCGGCGGTCTATTACATGCCCGAGGTGTTCGACATCCTCGACGGCCTCAAGCAGGACGGCAAGCTGAAGACCTACGGCGTCAGCGTCGAGAAGGTGGAGGAGGGGCTGAAGGCGATCGAGTTCGCGAACGTCGCCGCGATCCAGATCATCTACAACATCTTCCGCCAGCGGCCCGCGCGGCTGTTCTTCCCGCAAGCTGAGGAGAAGGGCGTCGCGGTGATCGTGCGTGTGCCGCTCGCCAGCGGCTTGCTGACCGGCAAGATGAAGGCGGACACGAAATTCGCCGCCGACGACCACCGCACCTTCAACCGCGAGGGCGCCGCCTTCGACAAGGGCGAGACCTTCGCCGGCGTGCCCTATGAGGTCGGCCTCGACGCGGTCGAGGCGTTGCGCAAGCTGGTGCCGGCCGGCGCCAGCATGGCGGCCTTCGCGCTGCGCTGGATCCTGATGGCCGAGGCGGTGACGGTGGTCATCCCCGGCGCCAAGAACAAGGCGCAGGCGGAGGCGAATTCCGCCGCGGCGTCACTTCCCGCGCTGTCGGCCGACGTGATGGCGGCGGCGAAGAAGGTCTATGACGAGCGCATCGCGCAAGCTACGTGCATCAGCTCTGGTAGGGCGGGCGAGAGACGCTAATTTTGACCACATGGGAGAGGCTGACAGGCGGGCAGACCTCTCCCCGAAAATGCGCTATATGAGCAACACTATGACCGCTATGGCCCTTTCGTCAGCGCCTCAAATCGTGGAGTTTGTTAGCCACTTGCTCTGGCGCCCCCCGTTCATTTCGCGGGAGTTCATCGCTTCAGAGGGTGACAAGCTGAGGTTTCATCTCGAATCCATGCGGCAAGCGGCTGACGCGGAGCGAGACATTACGGATTGGATCACCGCGGGAAGACGCCTGCGCAAGGGCATTTGGGACGCTATCGCTCGCGGTGATCTCTTCGGCTTCATGGAGCCAGAGTTCTTGTCCCAATGATCGAGGCCGTTGAAGCAGCGATGGAACGGGACGCCTTGAGATCGCGAGCGTGAGCGAGACGTTCGGCGTTCTCGGAAGAGGATCGCCGCAATCAATCCCAAAGGCGCTGAAATGATAAGAGAGCTGGATGACAAGATCATCGAGCTTGCAACACTGGAGCTCTCAGAGCGATCGGACATGGCTCTCTTTCTAAGGGCCGTTCGCGCCGAGCTTGATCCAACCTCGCGCGGTGGAACCGTCTTTTCTGACCCTGAATCCCTGCGTCGACATCTGAATTCTCTGCCGGCTTAGCCGATGCGGATCTCCGCAGAGAGATCCTTTGAACGAGCCCTACGGAGTTTGCCTCCGGATCGACGAAGGCGCGCAATCGATGCGCTTGCCAAGTTTCAGACCAACCCCGGCCTGCCTAGCTTGCGCTTCAGACCTCTCTCAGGTGCACCCGGTTATTTCATCATCAATCCCCATTCCGGGGACAGGATAATCTTGCGGAGAGATGCCGACGACGTCTACGCCGCAGTCGACGTTGGACCACACGACAACATCTATAGGCGCTGGGATCGTTAGTTGTACCCGTCAAGCTACCGCTTTCCGGCGAAGGCCGCCGGGATGAGGACAAGCCAGCCGAGGATCATGGCCGTGCCGCCGACGGGCGCCAGGAACGGCAGCGGGCTGGCGCCCCAGAAGTGGATCGCGGCGAGATCGGCCACGAAGACCAGCGCGCCGCCGCCGATCAGGAAGGTCGCCAGGCGCGTCGACCAGTGACGGCCGGCCAGCAGCGCCAGCACCAGCACCGCCGGTGCCTGGGTGAGCGCGATCAGCGACAGGGGCCCGAGGATATGCGTATCGCCAAGATGCGTGCTGCCGGCTGCTGCGGTGACGCCGAGGGCACCCAGAATGCCGGCGATGGCGATGGCGGTGCGGGAGAACCAGGCGGCTTCCGAGGTCATGGCGGGCTCCGGGTCGAAAACGGTTATCGCGTGGCAGCCTAGTCGCCGACGCGCATCGCGAACAGGGGACGCGAGGCCGCGGCCCAATTGGGCGGGCCGTTCACGGCACTCGCGGCGTCATCTCTTCCAATCCCCCTCACCCTGTCCCTCTCCCGCCAGGGGAGAGGGGACGGATACGGACATGCCGCCGATTTGGCGCCGCCGACACAACGAAGGTTGAGACATGCGCATCCCATTTCTGGCGCCGCGCGAGCGCGCGGCCGAACCCCTGCGCGCGGAAGCCAAGGCGTCCGCCGCCGGGCCGCTGATCGCCTTCCAAAGCGCCGGCCGTCCGGTGTGGACGCCGCGCAACTATGCGGCACTGGCGCGCGAAGGCTATGCCGGCAACGCCATCGCCTATCGCTGCATAAGGCTGATCGCGGAAGCCTCGGCGAGCGTGCCCTGGCTGCTCTATGACGGTGCGGCCGAGATCGACGAGCACCCGCTGCTTTCGCTGCTGGCGCGGCCGAACCGCGGCCAGGCGGGCGCCGACTTCCGCGAGGCGCTCTCCGGCTATCTGCTCACCGCCGGCAACGCCTATGTCGAGGCGGTGGCGTCGATGGCGTTGTGCGCGAGCTGCACATGCTGCGCCCCGACCGCGTGAAGGTGGTGCCCGGCCGCGACGGCTGGCCGGAGGCCTATGAGTACACCGTCGATGGGCGTTCGCTGCGCTTCGCGATCCCGCCCGAAGGGCTGTCGCCGATCCTGCATCTGAAGCTCTTCCATCCGCTCGACGACCACTACGGCTTCGCGCCCATCGAGGCGGCGGCGGTGGCGCTCGACATCCACAATGCCGCCGGCGCCTGGAACAAGGCGCTGCTCGACAATTCGGCGCGGCCCTCGGGCGCGCTGGTCTATCAGGCCAAGGACGGCGGCAACCTGACAAGCGAGCAATATGAGCGGCTGAAGGCCGAGCTCGAAGCCGGCTTCACCGGCACGCGCAAGGCCGGGCGGCCGCTGCTTCTGGAAGGCGGGCTCGACTGGAAGGCGATGAGCCTGTCGCCGAAGGACATGGACTTTCCTCGAAGCCAAGAACGGCGCGGCGCGCGAGATCGCGCTCGCTTTCGGCGTGCCGCCGATGCTGCTCGGCATTCCCGGCGACAACACCTATGCCAACTTCAAGGAGGCCAACGCCGCCTTCTGGCGGTCGACCGTGCTGCCGCTGACCGGCAAGATCGCCGGAGCGCTCGGCGCCTGGCTGGCGCCGTCGTTCGAGGACGCAGCGCCCGCCGGATCAGGCGAGCCGGTGAGACTACGTCTGTGGTTCGACGCCGATCAGGTGGACGCGCTCTCCGCCGACCGCGCGGCGCTGTGGGAGCGCGTCGCCAAGGCCGACTTCCTGACCGTCAACGAGAAGCGCGCCGCGGTCGGCTATCAGCCGGTGGAGGAGGGCGAGGGCGCCGGCGCGCTGACCGGCGCCGGCGGCTGAGCCATGCGCGAGATGGCGGTATCGACGCAGGCGGAGGCCCGTCTGCGGACAGCGGCGCTACGCCTGAAATCGGCGCTCGCCGCGGCTGAAGTGATGGCGGCCGGTGCGCGCGTTCTGGCGCTGCTTGGCAAGGCCAATTTCGATCCCGACCAACCGCGCGTGCCGCGCGGCGAGCCGGACGGCGGGCAGTGGACGCGCGTTGAAGGTTGGCACAGCAGCCGGCCGCGGGTGCAACCGGCATCGAACGAACCGCCGCCGGAGATTCCCGCGGTGGAGCCGCCGCGGGCTTCTCTGCGCTGGCCCATCGTCAAACTGGTGGCACGCTGGGTCTTCCGAATCGGCGTCGAGGCAACGCCGGTGGGGCGCGTGCTCGACATCATCCAGGCGGCCGAGTGGATCTATGATTACGCGCCTTACGTTCAGGCGTATCTCGACAAGCCGAAGACGCTAGCTGAATTGCAGCAGGCAACATCAGAGCCGAAAAGAGGATACGATGTTCATCACATCGTGGAGAAGACACCGGCACTTGACGATGGCTATTTGCGCGCGCTGAGGTCGACGCTCCGGAGAACCTGGTGCGCATCCCGACACTGCAGCATTGGCGGATCACGGGCTGGTTTGCGAAACCAAACGCCACCTATGGATGGCTTTCGCCGCGCGAGTATTTGCGCGGAAAGAGCTGGGCGGAGCGATACAGAGTCGGCCTTGATGCAATGATCGAGTTCAAAGTCCTAAAACCATGACGACCAACCAGCTCTCAGACCTCAGTGTGCCCATGTTGACGGAACACTACGCCCGCAATGGTGTCGAACAGGATGACGCCATCCTGCGCGACGACAACCGGCGATTCCGGCGCCTTTTCTCCGAGATGAGGGCAGTTGAGGATGAATTGAGGAACAGGCCCGGAGACGAGCGCCGTGCCTTGCTGACATTGTTCGAGCATCCGAATCTTCAGGTTCAACTGAACGCCGCCAAGGCCACGCTTGCGCTGGAACCGCTTGCCGCTCGCGCGAAGATCGAGGAAATCCGGAAGGAGAAATGGGCACCACAAGGTGGTGATGCCGGCATGACGATCCGTGCGCTGGAGCAGGGCATCTTCAAGCCGACCTAGCCGCCCTTCTCGATGCCGATCAGGTCGATGCGCTTTCCGCCGACCGCGCGGCGCTCACGGGAGCGGGTGGCACAAGCCGACTTCTTCATCCGTCAACGAGAAGCGCGCGGCGGTCGGCTATCAGCCGATCGGAGGCAAGAGCCGTCGGTGCAGTGCCGGCGGACCGGACATGCGGCCTTTGATGCGAAGGTCAACGTCGGCGAATGCGGCAATTCGTCCAACTGGGGTTCGTGACCGCCGCACGCATATACAGCCTGACAGTGGAAACCAGGCGCGACCTCCACTGCGGGGTTCTTCGTTTTGGAACAACTCAAGACATCGCTATCTCCTGCAGCAGTGTAGGCGGCGCCTCACCGGATTTGGTTGAGGACACGGAGATGAAGAACGTCGACGTATTGGTGATTGGTGGAGGACCCGGCGGCACACCGGCGGCGATGGCGCTGGCAAGTGCAGGCCGTCACGTATTGCTGGTCGAGAAAGGCAGGGGCCTGGGCGGAACCTGCCTGTTCGAGGGCTGTATCCCGTCCAAGATCCTGCGCGAGAGCGCTCAACACCTGAGCGCCATCAAGCATTCCGAGGAGTTCGGTCTGCGCGTGCCGACCGGTCCGATCGAAATCGACTGGCACGCGATCATGGGGCGCAAGGCCACGATCCTGAACCGGCGCTCCGAAGGCGCCCTGCAGCACGCGCATCAGCTTCCGACCCTGTCGGTTCAGTTCGGCAGTGCCGTGCTCACCGGGCCGCGCCACGCCCGGATTGTTCCGACCGACGGTGAGCCCGAGGACGTCGAATTTGCCGGTGCGATCATCGCCACCGGATCGGTGCCGCAGCTGCTGCCGATCGAAGGCATCGACCTGCCGCAGGTGATCACCAGCGAACAGTTGCTCGAGGTCCAGCGTCCGCCGGAGCGCCTCGTCGTCATCGGTGCCGGTCCCATCGGTGTCGAGATGGCGCAGGTCTTTGCCGCGTTCGGCAGCCAGGTGACGTTGATCGAGGCTGGCCCGCGCATTCTCGCGCCGGTCGAGGAGGAGGTTGCCACCGCCCTGCAGGCGCACATCCAGCGCCAGGGCATCACGCTGGAACTCGGTGTGCAGGTTCTGGCGATCTCCAGCCACGGCAATGGCGTCCGCGTGAAATATCGGGACGCCACAGGCGCCGAGCACGAGGCTGACGCCAATTCCATTCTCGACTCGACCGGACGCAGCCCGAATGTCGACGGCCTTGGACTGGAGCATACGGCCGTGCGCTTCGATCATCACGGCATCAAGGTCGACGGCAAGCTGGAGACGGACGAACCGGGCATCTACGCCGTCGGTGACGTCATCGGCCACCCGATGTTCGCCCATTGGGCAACCGCCCAGGGCCTGGCGCTTGCAGGCCATCTGCTCGGCCGGCCGGTGCGCTTCCCGACGCCGGAGAACAATTCCGCGGTGGTCTTCAGCACGCCCGAAGTCGGCATGGCCGGCCTGACCGAGAGCGAAGCCCGCGCCGCCGGCCACAAGGTCGGCATCGCGCGCTACGACTATCGCACGGACGCCCGGGCCCAGGTTGCGGGTCATCCCGAGGGCATGCTGAAGATCGTCTATGACGACGCGACGCGCGCCGTGCTCGGCGTTCACATCCTGGTCGAGGACGCCGCGCCGCTTCTCGGCGAGGGCACGTTGGCAGTCAGTTCGCACATGCCCGTGGAAGCCCTCGCCATGGCGATCCACGCGCATCCGACACTGAGCGAATCGATGGGGGTCGCGGCCCGCGAGGCCCTGGCTCCGCGCCACTAGCGGCAAGTGGCCACCAGCCTGTGGGGCGCCGTCGTCAGGCGACGGCGCCGCCGCGGGAGATGCCGGGTATCGCGCCGCTCAACCGACGCTGTGCCGGTGGCTCGATGCCGACCGGGCGGATGCGCCCTCGGCTATCAGCCGGTGGAGGAGGGGGAGGGGGCGAGCGCGGATTCTTGAAACGACCGTGCCGGTCGCCGGCCGCGGCGCGGGGGCGATCTCCGCTTGCGAAGCAAAGCAGGCATTGGCGTTTGGACGGCAAAACCTCGGCATTTGACACAAGGCCGACGCTTATGTGTCCCATGTGTCATAGGTTAAGATTAAGAGTTAAACAGGCATACCAAAGGCGTTCCATTTTCAGCGGCGTCTGCCTATGGTGGATGTACTGGGGAAGTTCCCTCGATACTGGCGACTAGACTGTCTTCCTGTTCTCCATGGACCGATCTGCGATGACGCAATTCACCGTAGCGATGCGCCGTTGGGGCCCTGTCCCCGTCGTGATTCTCGCGGCGATGGCCGCACTGATGGCGCAGAGCGCCGACGCCACGGCGAAAAAGACGCCCGCCGCGCGACAGACCGTGGAGACGGCGCCGCGCGAGGCCGGCGAGCCGATCATGGCGATCGTGTCGATCAAGTCCCAGCGGGTCACTTTCTACGACGCCGACGGCTGGATCATGCGGGCTCCGGTGTCCACCGGGGTCAAGGGGCGCGAGACGCCAGCCGGCGTCTTCGCCGTCATCGAGAAGGACAAGGACCACCACTCGTCCATGTATGACGACGCCTGGATGCCGAACATGCAGCGCATCACCTGGAACGGCATCGCGCTGCACGGCGGGCCGCTGCCCGGCTATGCGGCCTCGCACGGCTGCATCCGGATGCCCTACGGCTTTGCCGAGACGATGTTCGACAAGACGCGGATCGGGATGCGGGTGATCATTTCGCCGAACGACGCGGCCCCGGTCGACTTCACCCACCCGGCGCTTTTCCAGCCGGACGCCGAGGCGCTGGCGGCGGCTCCGGCGCGCGCCGAGACGCTTGGCAGCCAGGCCGCGGCGGCCGCCAGTGCGGCCGACGACGCGAAGAAAGCCGTCAAGACGGCGGCGCGCAAGTCGGCATCGGCCGCGGCATTGGTGCGCAAGCTGGAAAAGCTGAACAGCCGCGCCGCCGCCAAGATCAACGCCGCCGACAAGGCGATCGCCGCCGCCGACAAGGCAAAGACGCGGGCCGGGGACGCGAGGCAGAAGGCCGCTGCCACCGTCGCCGATCTGGCGGGCCAGCTCGATGCCGCCAAGGCCGGCGCGGGCACGCAAGTCGCCGATGCCGGATCGGGGCAGCAGACCGCAACGGACGCCGCGGCGAAGAAGGTCTCCGCTACGGCGGCGCGTGAGGCAGCGTCGCTGGCGAAATCGCTGCGCAAGCTGGAAATCGCCAAGACGAGCGCCGACGCCAGGCTGGCCGCCGCCGACAAGGCGATCGCCGCTGCCGATCAGGCAAAGCTGCGGGCCGAGGACCTGAAGGACAAGGCCGTCGCCGAGGCTGCCGATCTGGCGGCGCAGCTTGTGACCGCCAAGGCCGACGCCACGGCGAAGGGCGATGCCGCTGCCGCCGCCAAGGTCGCCGCCAAGGAGGCCGATACCGGCAAGGCTGCCGCCGCCACGGCGGCGAACCAGGCGAAGCTCGCGCTCGAGCCGGTCTCGGTCTACATCAGCCGCGCGACGCAGACGCTTTACGTGCGGCGCAACACGCACAAGCCGTGGCCGGACGGCGGCGAGGTGTTCGACTCGACCATCGAGGTTCCGGTCACCATCCGCGATCCCGACAAGCCGATCGGCACGCACATATTCACGGCCATGGCGAGCAACGACGACGGGACTCTGCGCTGGAGCGCGGTGACCATTGAAGGCGCGGACGACGCCACGGACGCCCTCGACCGCATCACCATCCCGCCGGATGTGCTCGATCGCATCGCGCCGACCGCAGTGCCGCGCTCCTCGATCATCATCTCGGACGAGCCGCTGAGCGCAGAGACCAACTACCGCACCGAGTTCGTCGCGGTGCTGAGCGACTATCCGCAGGGCGGCTTCATCACGCGCAAGCCTTCTGTTGCGAAGAATAACAAGGGCTTCGGCTTCTTTCCGGCCTTCCAGCGCAATTCCCGGACCGGCCGGTGGGACTGGCTGCAGCCGCCGCGGCGGTAAGGCACCATCGGACTTTCGACGAACTCGGCTGACGGGTGACGCGCCATTCGGCGCTAACCCATCCTGTGACGTGCTGGCCCTCACTCCCCCCGGAGCGCCAGCCACAGGCCGCCGGCGACGAGCAGGCTGCCGCTCATCCAGCGGATGAAGCGGGCGCGGCCTGAGCTCAAGCCGGTGGCGACGCGGGCGGCGAGCAGCACATAGATCGTGTCGGTGAGCGCGGCGACCGCCATGGCGGTGAGACCCATGATGAGGATCTGCAGGGTCGCGCTGCCGGCCGGATCGATGAACTGCGGGAAGAAGGCGCCGAAGAAGAGCAGCGCCTTGGGATTGCTGACCTCGACCATCATCGCCTGGGTGAAGTAGCCGCCGCGGGGCGTGTGTGGTGCGGCGCCGGCATAGGCGTCTTCGCGTGCGATGATGAGCTTGACGCCGAGGAAGACCAGATAGGCGGCACCGAGAAGCCGCACCCAGACGAACCATTCGCCGATCGCCGCGATCAGCGAGGCGAGACCGGCCAGCGTCAGCCCCACCATGATGGCGAAGCCCGCCTGGAAGCCGGCGACATTGCTGAGCCCCGCGCGGCGGCCGTGACGCAGGCTGTTGGCGACGATCAGCGTCACCGACGGGCCGGGCGCGATCATCACCACGACGGTGGCGGCGAGGAAGGTGAGCCAGGTGGACAGGTGCATGGGCAGGGTTCGGCGGGCAGGGCTGGACGCGGCCACCGTAGCACATGGGGCGGCCGGCCGGCCGCCCGGAAAATAACGGACGCGACTTGGGAGCGCCGATGACGTGGACGACCTCACGCACACTTTCGTCGAACGCGGCGACCTCGCGCACCTGGCACTGTTCCTGTGGGCGAGCGGCGCGAGCGCGCTGCTCGTCTGGGCGCTCAGGGAGCTTGCCGCCTCCAACCGGCGCTTCAACGATTTCGTCAACGAGATCGCGCGGCTGAACCGCTTCTTCGATCGGGATTGAGGGATCAGGCAGTCGGCAGTCGGCAATCGGGCGTACCGCCCCCTCACCCTGTCCCTCTCCCACGAGGGGAGAGGGGACGACAAAACTCAGTCACGAGAGAGACCATGAAACACATGCTGATGCTGATCGCCGGCACGCGCTCGGACGAACACCGCGCCGTGTTCCACACCTTCGCCGAGGCGCTGGTGCGCATGATCGGGCGCCGGCAGGCGACGGCGCGCGTGCGCGCGGTGGAGCTGTAGGGAAGGCGGGCAGTCGGCGGGAGGAGAAGCCAGCCCATTGTCCTCTATCGCGCCGTCATCCTCCGACGAGCGAAGCGAGATCGGAGGATCGCGTGCAGCACACAGGGCGCTGCAATCTGTGGAAAGCGATCCTCCGGTCAAGCCGGAGGATGACCGTTGAGTCGGCAGCGTCGTCGCATCGATGCGCCTGTGAATACTGGGTCCCGGCCTTCGCCGGGACGACACCTTTGAGAAGGCCGCGTTATGACGTTAATTGAAACCGAGTTCGTCCGCGTGAAACGGCAGTCGGCCACCGTTGTGAGGTTCGCAAATGACGCTCACTGAGACTAAGTTCTCGCCCGCGACGCTTTCGGCCATCGAGGCTGACGGCACCTTTGCCGGCTATGCCAGCCTCTTCGGCAGGCCCGATCTCGGCCGCGACATGGTCATGCCCGGCGCCTTCCGCGCCTCGCTCGCCAGGCGGGGCCCAAGTGGCGTCAAGATGCTCTTCCAGCACGACCCCAACACGCCGATCGGCGTGTGGCTCGAGATCCGCGAGGACGGCGAGGGGCTGTTCGTCAAGGGCCGGCTGACCACGCAGGTGGAGAAGGCACGCGAGGTGCTGTCGCTGATGCGCGCCGGCGCGCTTGACGGGCTGTCGATCGGCTACCGCACCGTGCGCGGGCGCACCGACGCCAAGACCGGCGTGCGTTCGCTCTACGAGGTCGACCTCTGGGAGATCTCGGTGGTGACCTTCCCCATGCTGCCCGAGGCGCGTGTGGTCAGCGTCAAGGACGCGCAAGTGCATCTGGCGCGGACGATCCGAAGGGCGACTGCGTTGGTGCGCGGCGCGATGCGGTGAGGTTGGCAGTCGGCAGTCGGCAATCGGCAGTCGGATTGACGAGCGAGCCGCCAACGTCCGACTGCCTACTGCAGAATGCCGATTGCCGCGCAGGCAACACCCCCTAACCCACAACCGAAAGGAAGAGAAGACATGCAGGCTGAACCCGTGCCCGCGCCCGAGTTGAAGGCCGCGGAGACGACCGGCGATGTCGCCGGGGCGTTCGAAGACTTCATGACGACCTTCGAGGCGTTCAAGGCGGAGAACGATTCCCGCCTCGCCGAGATCGAGCAGAAGCGCGTCGCCGACGTGCTGACGGTGGAGAAGGTCGACCGCATCAATCGCGCGCTCGACGAGCAGAAGCGGCTGATGGATTCGCTGGTGCTGAAGGCGCGACGGCCGCTTCTCGGCCGCGACGGCCAGCCGCTCTCGGCAACAGCCATCGAGCACAAGGCAGCCTTCGAGGCCTATGTGCGTGGTGGCGCCGAGGAGGCGCTGCGGGCGATCGAGAAGAAGGCGCTGTCGGTGGCCTCCGACGGCGGCTATCTGGTGCCCGACGAGACCGAGCGCGAGATCGGCCGGCGCTTGTCCGCCGCTTCGCCGATCCGGGCGATCGCCGGCGTGCGCCAGGTTTCGGGCTCGACCTACAAGAAGCCCTTCGTCACCGCCGGTGCGGCAACCGGCTGGGTGGGCGAGACCGATGCACGGCCTGAGACCACCTCAGCCGACGCTCTCCGAGCTCGAGTTCCCGACCATGGAGCTCTACGCCATGCCAGCGGCGACCGGCACGCTCCTCGACGACAGCGCCGTCAACATCGACGAGTGGCTGGCCGGCGAGGTCGAGACCGTCTTCGCCGAACAGGAGGGCACGGCCTTCGTCACCGGCGACGGCGACAAGAAGCCGACCGGCTTCCTCTCCTATACGACCGTGGCCGAGTCCGAACTGGGCCTGGGAGAAGATCGGCTATGTCGTGACCGGCGTCGACGGCGCCTGGCCGGCGGCAACGCCCTCCGACATCCTGGTCGATCTCGTCTATGCGCTGAAGGCCGGCTATCGCCAGAACGGCACCTGGGTGATGAACCGCGCCACCCAGGCGGCGATCCGCAAGATGAAGGACGACAGCGACAACTACATCTGGCAGCCCGCGGCGGTCGCCGGCCAGCCGGCGAGCCTGATGAACTTCCCGATCGCTGAATCGGAGGACATGCCCGACGTCGCCTCCGACGCCTTCGCCATCGCCTTCGGCGATTTCCGCCGCGGCTATCTGATCGTCGACCGCGTCGGCGTGCGCGTCCTGCGCGATCCCTATTCCGCCAAGCCCTACGTGCTCTTCTACACCACCAAGCGCGTGGGCGGCGGCGTGCAGGACTTCGACGCGATCAAGCTCCTCAAGTTCGGCACGGCCTGAGCCGCCCCGTCCCTCCCGGGCCTGTGCCGACGGGCGGCCTCGCGGGCGATGAGCCCGTGGGGCCGTCTGCGAGCTGGCAATCGGCAGTCGATGACCGGCAGTGGATCGGCAATCGGCAGTCGGCAGTCGGGTTGCTGAGCCGGCCGCCAACTCCCGACTGCCCACTGCCGATTGCCTATTGCCGTGGAGATTTTCATGACCGCAGCACTCATTACAGCGCCGGCGCTGGAGCCGGTGACGCTTGCCGATGCCAAGGCGCATCTGCGCCTCGACGCGGACGATGACGACCAGCTCCTCAACGCGGCGATCGTCGCGGCGCGCGTGCATGTGGAGGCGCTCACGCGCCGCCTGCTCATCGAACAGGGCTGGCGCGTCTATCTCGACCAGTGGCCGAAGCAAGCGCATCGTGAGGCTGACGCCAGCGCCGCTGATCTCGGTCGATGCGGTCACCGTCTACGACGCCAATGGCGACCCGACTGTGGTCAGCGAGGACGACTACGAGGTTGATGCGGTCGCCGTGCCCGGACGGTTGGTGCTCTCGGGCGCCGCGCCCGTCGTCGTCGGCAAGGCGGTGAACGGCATCGAGATCGACGTGACCGCGGGATACGGCCCGTCGAGCATCGAGGTGCCGGCGCCGCTCCGTCAGGCGGTCATGATGCTGGTCGCCCACTGGTACGAGCATCGCGGCGTCGTCGGCCATGACATGGCTGGCGCCATACCACCGCTGGGTTTCGACGCACTGATCGCGCCCTACCGGATCCTGTCGTTATGAGCGCGGCGGCGGACTACGACACTGGCTGGCTGCGCCACCGGGTGACGGTCGAATCCGGCGCCAGCGCGCCGGACGGTACCGGCGGCGAGACGGTGCTGTGGGACACGCTGGCGACGCTGTGGGCGCATATCGAGCCGACGAGCGCCGGCGAGAAGATCGTTGCCGGGCATCTCTCCGGCGTCGTCACCCATCTGGTGACCTTCCGTTTTCGCGAGGATCTCTCCGGCGGCATGCGCGTCGCCTTCCGCGGACGCACCTTCCGCGTTCTCGCCGTCCACGACCCCGACGAGCGCCGCCGCTATCTGGTCGCCAAATGCATGGAGGAAGCGCCATGAACGACGCGCTGAGGCTGACCGGCAGCGACCTGGTGCGGGCACTTGGGCGCGCGTCGCCGGCCATCGACCGGGCGGCACGTCAACAGGCCGAGGAGGTGGCGCTCCTTGTGCACGAAGAGACGGGGGTCGTGACCCGCGTCACGCGGCGTGAGAGCGGCGACTATGTCGTCAGCATCGAGGGTGAGGGGCTCTTCGCGCGCGAGTTCGGGTCGGTGGATGGGCCGGGCGATCCGGTCATCACGCAAGCGATGCGGGGATGAGGCGATGACGCCCCTCGGCACAGTCACCTCTCCCCTGTGGGGAGAGGTCGGCGCGAAGCGCCGGGTGAGGGGGCTCCACGCTATCCGGATCGATCGGCACCCCCTCACCCTGTCCCTCTCCCCGCCGGGGAGAGGGGACGAGTGCGGAGAGGCTGGAGGACGATGGCCATGATCTCATCCGCACTTGCCCTGCAGAAGGCGGTCTATGCCGCTTTGGTCGCCGACGATGGTGTCGGCGCGCTGATCGGCGACCGCATCTATGACGGCGCGCCACGCGACGCGGTGTTTCCCTATCTCACCATCGGCCGAATGACAGCGACCGACTGGAGCACGGGCAGTGAGGACGGCGCCGAGCACCGGCTGACGCTCGACATCTGGTCGCGCGCCCACGGCAAGAGCGAGTGCCACGCCATCGCCGAGGCGATCCGCGCCGTGCTGCACGACGCGGCGCTGGCGCTCGACGGCCACGGGCTGATCAACCTGCGCTGCGAGACCGGCGACACGATGCGCGACCCCGACGGCATCACCTTTCACGGCCGGCTGTGCTTCCGCGCGGTGACCGAGCCGGAATAGGCAATCGGCAGTCGGCAGTCGGCAATCGGTTGCGAGCTGTGAACGACTGCCCACTGCCTATTGCCGACTGCCCCTTCGCCGATCTCTCAACAACCGGAGACTTGAAACCATGACCGCACAGAAGGGCAAGGACCTTCTCCTGAAGATTGACGGCGACGGGGCAGGGACCTTCCAGACCGTCGCCGGCTTGCGCGCCAGGCGCATCAGCTTCAATGCCGAAAGCGTCGATGTGACCGATGCCGATTCCGCCGGGCGCTGGCGCGAGCTCCTGGAAGGCGCCGGCGTCAAACACGCCAGTCTCAGTGGTTCCGGCATCTTCCGCGATGCGGAAAGCGACGAGACCGTGCGCGGCGTCTTCTTCGACGGCATCATTCGCGACTGGCAGGTCGTGGTGCCCGATTTCGGCACGCTCACCGGCGCCTTCCAGGTGACGGCGCTGGAATATTCCGGCGAGCACAATGGCGAGCTAGCCTACCAGATGGCGCTCGAATCGGCCGGCGCGATCGCGTTCGCGGCAGCTTGAGCGAAACGCAGCATCTGACCCCCACCTATCCTCCCCCTTGCAGGGGGGGGATCGCTTGTGGCAGCGCCGCGAGTCCCTCCTCCCCCTGAAAGGGGGAGGCTGGGAGGGGGTCGTTCGCACAACGGAAGAGGAACGCGTGATGGTCAACCGGCAGCGGGGTGAGGTCGAGGCGGTGCTCGACGGACGGACATGGACGCTGTGCCTGACGCTGGCGGCGCTCGCCGAACTGGAAGCGGCGCTCGATACCGGCGACCTGATGGGCCTGGCGCGGCGCTTCGGCGAAGGCAGGCTGGCAGCAAACGATGCGATCCGCGTGATCGGCGCTGGGCTCCGCGGCGCCGGCAACGACGTCAGCGACCCGGAGGTGGCGGCCATGCGGGCCGAAGGCGGCGCGACGGGCTATGTCGCCATCGTCGGGGACCTGCTGGCGGCGACCTTCGGCAGCGCGGATGAGTGAGAAGGCTCCCCCTCACCCGGCTCGGCCTGCGGCCTCGCCACCCTCTCCCACGAGGGGAGAGGGTTCGCTGTGGCGGCGCCGCGAATCCCAACCCTCTCCCCCTGTGGGAGAGGGTGGTGCGCGCAGCGCACCGGGTGAGGGGGAAACCTTTCCCTGGCGGCAGGCGATGGCCTTCGGCTTCGGGCGGCTAGGGCTTTCATCGCGCGACTTCTGGGCGATGACGCCGCGCGAACTGGCGGCGGCGGTGGAGGGCGTGGCCGGGCCAATCCCGGCGCCACTCGACCGCAATGCGCTGGATGCATTGATCAGGCGCTATCCGGACGAATGAGAACTCCCCACCCGTCTCCTCGCGGGGAGGGATGGGAGCAAGCTGCAAGCCACGGACAAGCCAATGACCACCGAGATCGACACCCTCACCATCGCCGTGACCGCCGATACGCGCGCCTTCGAGACGTCCTTGCGGGCGCTGACCGGCCAGGCGAACAACTTCTCCGGCGCCATCTCGCGCGCCTTCAGGGACGCCGTCACCGGCGGCAAGAGCTTCGAGAGCGTCCTGTCGAATCTCGCGCTGAAGCTCGCCGGCCTGGCGCTCGACCGCGCTTTGCAGCCGGTGACGAGCGCCATCGGCAGCGGCATCGACGCGCTGTTCAAGAGCTTCGGCCTGGCTCATGGCGGGGTCGTGGCGGGCGGCGCGGTGCAGCACTTCGCCGATGGCGGGGTGGTGGCGCAGCCGACCTTGTTTCCGCTTTCCCGCGGCCTGGGGCTGATGGGCGAGGCGGGCGCCGAAGCGGTGCTGCCGCTGGCGCGCGGGCCCGACGGGACGCTCGGCGTCAAAAGCGGCGCCGCACAGCCAATCGCCGTCACCTTCAACGTGACCGCCGCCGACGCCAACTCCTTTCGCAAATCTGAGGCGCAGGTGACCGCCATGCTTGCCCGCGCCGTGGCGCGGGGGCGGCGGGGGATGTGAGGGAACGGCAATCGGCAAAAGGAAGACGGCAATCGGCAGTCGGCAGTCGGAATTGAGGTTAAGTCAACTGCCTACTGCCGACTGCCCTCATGCGGCAACGTTTGACGCGAAGGATGAATTCCCATGCCCGCGCTTATTGCCTTCCATGAGGTGCGTTTCCCGACCGCCATCGCCTTTGGCGCCAGTGGCGGGCCGGAGCGCAAGACCGATATCGTCGCGCTCGGCTCCGGCCACGAGGAGCGCAACAGCCGCTGGGCGGATTCGCGCCGGCGCTACAATGCCGGCTATGGCGTCAAGTCGCTCGACGACCTGCATGCGGTCATAGCCTTCTTCGAGGAGCGGCGCGGCCGGCTCTATGGATTTCGCTGGAAGGACCGCGCCGACTGGAAGAGCTGCGCGCCCAATGCGACGCCGGCCGCCGGCGATCAGGTAATCGGCACCGGCGACGGCGAGACGACCGCTTTTCAGCTCGTGAAGACCTATGGCGCCGAGCACGCCCCGTGGACGCGCACGATCGCCAAGCCGGTCGCCGGCTCCATCCTGGTGGCGGTCGACGGCGTGCCGCTCAGCGAAGGCTGGAGCTGCGATGACACCACCGGCCTGGTGACATTTTCGGCGGCACCGGAGGAGGGGGCGGCGATCACCGCCGGCTACCAATTCGACGTTCCGGTGCGTTTCGACAGCGACACGCTGGAGATCAACCTCTCCCACTTCACCGCCGGGGATATTCCAGCGGTGCCGCTGGTGGAGATTCGTTTGTAGGCAATCGGCAGTCGGCAATCGGAAACGTGATCGACTGCCGAATGCCTACTGCCGACTGCCCGCTTTTTGGAGATCCCATGCGCATCCTCTCTCCCGGCCTCGCCGCCCATCTGGCGGCGGGGGTGACCACGCTCTGCCGCTGCTGGAAGGTGACGCGCAGCGACTTGAGCGTGCTCGGCTTCACCGACCACGACCGCACGCTCTCCTTCGACGGTGTCGATTACGAGCCGGAAAGCGGGCTCGACGCCAGCGAGGACGTGAGCGAAACCGGCTTCGCCATCGGCGGGCTGGAGGCCGTCGGCGCACTTTCTTCCGAGCGGTTGACCACGGCCGACCTCGCCGCCGGCCTCTACGACCATGCCGAGGTTTCGGTGTGGCTGGTCAACTGGACGACGCCCGGCGAGCGCCATCTGCTCCGCCTCGGCCATCTCGGCGAGGTGACGCGCGAGGACGGCACCTTCCGCGCCGAGCTGCGCGGGCTTGCCGCCGAACTCGACCAGCCCAATGGCCGCGTCTTCCGTCATGGCTGCGACGCGGACCTCGGCGACAAGCGCTGCGGTATCGATCTTGCCGACGCGACCTGGCGCGGCACTGGCGCGGTGATCGCGGCGGCGGGCAGGCGGCGCTTCACGGCGAGCGGGCTCGGCGATTTCGCCGAGGGCTGGTTTACCCGCGGCCGGCTTGCCTGGACAAGCGGGGCCAATCAAGGCCGCGCCATCGAGGTGCGCGCGCACCGCGTCGCCGACGGTGTCGCCAGCGTCGAGCTGTGGCAGGCGATGGCCGGAACGATTCAGCCGGGCGATACGTTCACGGTCACCGCCGGCTGCGACAAGCTTTTTGCCACCTGTCAGGCGAAGTTCGCCAACGCGGTCAACTTCCGCGGCTTCCCGCACATGCCGGGCAACGACTTCGTTCTCTCCTATGCGCGGGCGGGAGACGGCAATGACGGGAGCGCGGTGGTGGAATGACTGTGGTCATCACGAAAGAAGCCATCGTCGCCGAGGCGACGCGCTGGTTGGGCACGCCCTATCGCCATCAGGCCTCGCTCAAGGGCGTCGGCTGCGACTGCCTCGGCCTGCTCAGAGGCGTATGGCGCGCTTTCTTTCGCGACGAGCCGGAGGCGATGCCGGCCTATACGCCTGACTGGGCCGAGGCGCTTGGGCGCGAGACGCTGGCAGAAGCGGCCGGACGGCACATGATTGCCATCCCGATTGCGGAGGCGGGGGCAGGGGACGTCCTGCTCTTCCGCTGGCGCGCCAACCTGCCGGCAAAGCATGCGGCAATCCTGGTTGCGCCGGACAAGTTCATCCACGCCCAGCAGGGCGCCGCGGTGGCGCTCGCGGCGCTCTCGCCCTGGTGGCGCCGGCGCATCGCCTATGCCTTCCGGTTTCCGGGGACAGGCGATCACAAACCAGATGTGTGAAGCCGACTAGGGAGCGAAGTCCAGCTTCCATAAATAGAGTTCGCTATCTTCTGGAAGGAACAGGACATATTTCGAGCCCTTGCCGAAGATGAAGTTGTCCGGCAGCGGGGCAGACTGAGAGGGATAGTCCTTGTGGTTGATCTGTGCGGGGTCGGTCCAGATGTTGGCGGAGACCTGTAGCTTCTTCGAGAAGGCGCCAATTCTTGTGGCTGTGCCGATCCCGGCGACGAAGCCCAGCAGAAGCGACCCCTCGGGAATGTCGAGCCAAGCCGCGGCCTCGATGAGGACTCCCCGATGGTTCGCTCGAAACCAAAGGTCGGTTCCGTTTGCGCTGGAAAGCTTGGGCCCGGCAGGCATGCCGAAATCGAAGCTCGGACCCAAGTTCGTGTCCGCAGTGAATTTGGCGCCAAAGTCGTAGCTAAACATCAGCCGCGTTCCTCCCCTTTTGCGAAGCTGCCGGGCGCCGTTGAGCGGGCGTCCCGCAGGATCAGCCGCATTGTGCGGTGTTCGTCCAAAGCGCGCAACCACAGGATGCCGATGGGCGGCGGTGAATCGCCCAGGCGTTCCGGTTCCCGGGGGCGAGTGACTGACCTCAAAGGCCAGCTCGGCGCCCCCTCACCCGGCTCGGCCTGCGGCCTCGCCACCCTCTCCCCCTGCGGGAGAGGGTGGTGCGCGCAGCGCACCGGGTGAGGGGATGTTGCCTCACGAGAATTCGTACGCCCTCACCCCGCGCACCTAATTCGCGACGCTCATAAGGTGCGCGGCCCTCTCCCCACGGGAGAGGGAGCAAAATCGCAATTGCTGAAGGTTCCCTCATGGCCACACTCGTCCTTCAGGCGGCGGGCGCGGCGGTCGGCGCGCTGTTCGGGCCGGTCGGCGCCATCGCCGGGCGCGCTCTCGGCGCGCTTGCCGGCTATGCCGTCGACAGCGCCCTCTTTGGCCAGAGCACCACGCGCGAGGTCTGCGGCTCGCCGACCTCGAGCCGCAGACCTCGCGCGAGGGCACCGCGATCCCGCGCGTCTATGGCCGCGTGCGCATTTCCGGCCAGGTGATCTGGGCGACGCGCTTCGAGGAGGTGGCGAGCGAAGCCCGAGACGGCGGCAAGGGCGGGCAGAGCGGCAGCACGACGCGCAGCTATTCCTATTACGCCAACTTCGCCGTGGCCTTGAGCAAGGGGCCGGTGGCGCGCATCGGCCGCGTGTGGGCCGACGGCAAGCCCTTCGATCTTTCCACCTGCACCTGCCGCTTCTATGCGGGCGACGAGACGCAGGATATCGACAGCCTGATCGCGGCCAAGCAGGGCGCCGCACCGGCCTATCGCGGCACCGCGATGATCGTCTTCGAGCGCCTGCCGCTCGAGGATTTCGGCAACCGCATCCCGCAGCTCTCCTTCGAGGTGATCCGGCCGGTCGCCGGTGTCGAGAGCGACATCCGCGCCGTCACGCTGATCCCCGGCTCGACCGAGTTCGGCTACGATCCGGAGGCCGTGCTGAAGGTCGTCTCGCCGGGCAGTCGTGTGGCCCTCAACCGCCATGTCGACGGCGTTGCCAGCGACTGGCAGGCCGCGCTTGACGAACTGCAGGCGGTCTGTCCGGACCTCGACCGGGTGGCGCTGGCGGTGACCTGGTTTGGCGACGATTTGCGCGCCAGCCATTGCACTCTGATGCCGGCGGTCAGCGACCGCGCAACGGTGACCCTGCCGGAAGACTGGAGCGCGGCGGGGCTGACGCGGGCAACGGCGCGGCTCAACTCGACCTTCGACGGCAAACCGGCCTTCGGCGGTACGCCGACGGATGCGTCGGTGGTGCGCGCGATCCGTGACTTGGGCGAGCGCGGCATCGCGGTGACGTTCCACCCCTTCATCATGATGGACGTACCCGCCGACAACGTTCTGCCCGACCCCTATGGCGGCGAGCGCCAGGCCGCCTATCCCTGGCGCGGCGCGATCACGCTGTCTCTGGCGCCGGGCGAAGAAGGGTCGCCCGACAAGACGAGCACTGCGGCCACCGAGGTCGCTGCTTTCGTCGGTGCGGCGGCGCCCACCGACTTCGCGCTCTCCGGCGACACGGTCACCTATTCCGGGCCGGATGAATGGTCGCTCCGCCGCATGGTCCTGCACTATGCATGGCTGTGTAAGGCGGCCGGCGGCGTCGATGCCTTCCTGATCGGCTCGGAACTGCGCGGACTGACGACTGTCCGCTCCGATGCCGACACCTATCCCTTCGTCGCGGCGCTGCGTTCGCTCGCCGCCGACGTGAAGAGCGTGCTCGGGGAGGGGACCAGGGTCTCCTATGCCGCCGACTGGAGCGAATATTTCGGTCACCACCCGACCGACGGCTCGAACGACGTCTTCTTCCATCTCGATCCGCTATGGGCGGATGCGGCGATCGATTGCATCGCCATCGACAATTACATGCCGCTCTCCGACTGGCGCGACGGCGACGATCATCTCGATGCGGCGACCTGGGACTCCGGCCGCGACGCGGCCTATCTCCGCGCCAACATTGCCGGCGGCGAATATTTCGACTGGTACTATGCCAGCGATGCCGACCGCGACGCACAGGTGCGGAGCGCCATCAGCGACGGCACTTATGGCAAGCCGTGGGTGTTCCGCCCCAAGGACATCACCGGCTGGTGGAGCAACCTCCACTACGACCGGCCGGGCGGGGTGGAGAGCGAGACGCCGACCGGCTGGGTGCCCGAGGGCAAGCCGATCTGGTTTGCCGAGACCGGCTGCCCGGCGGTGGACAAGGGGCCGAACCAGCCCAACGTCTTTCCCGATCCGAAGTCCTCGGTGAGCCGCCTGCCGCATTTTTCCAGCGGCGCCCGCGACGACCTCGTCCAGCGGCGCTTCATCACCGCCGTGCTTGGGTTCTGGAGCCCGGACGATCCCGATTTTGCGGAAGACGCCAATCCGGTCTCGAGCGTTTATGGCGGGCGCATGGTGGATGCGACCGCCATCCATTGGTGGACCTGGGACGCGCGGCCCTATCCGGCCTTTCCACTTCTGAGCGACGTGTGGTCGGACGGTGCCAACTGGGAGACCGGCCACTGGCTGAACGGCCGCCTGGGCGCGCCGACGGCCGAGGCGCTGGTCGCGCAGATCCTCGCCGATTACGGCGCGCAAGCGACCGCGGTCAGCGACCTCGACGGTACGGTCGACGGCTATCTCGTCGACCAGGTGATGTCGGCGCGTGACGCGATTGCGCCGCTGTCGCGCCTGCTCGCCTTTGAGGCCTATGAGAGCGGCGATACCTTCCGCTTCGCGCGGCGCGGGCGCAAACCGCACCAGACCGTCACCGGCGACGACCTGGTCGAGGAGAGCAAGAATCCGCTGGTCTCGATCAAACGGGCGCAGGAGACGGAGCTGCCGGCAGAGATCGCCATCGGCTTTGCCGATGCGCTCGCCGACTACCGTTCAAGCTCCGTCAATTCGCGCCGGCTCACCGGCGGCAGCCGGCGGGTGGCGAGCTACGACAGCGGCGCGGTACTGAGTTCGGCGGTGGCCGGCGGGTTGGCCGATATGCTGTTGCAGGACATATGGGCCGGGCGCGAGACGGTGGCGCTCGCCTTGCCGCCGAGCGCGCTCGCGCTGGAGCCGGCCGACATCTGCACGCTCGATCTCGGCGATGGCGACACGCGCACGCTGCTCGTCACCCGCGTCGAAGATGCCGGCTTGCGGCGCATCGAGGCGCGCACCATCGAGCCGGATATTCTGGCACCGGTGCCGGCGGCATCGCGCGCGCTCGCCCCGCAATCGGTCGGCCTCGACAGCCCGCCCGAAGTGCTGCTCCTCGACCTCCCGCTGATCACCGGGGCCGAGCCCGGCAATGCGCCGCGCATCGCCGCCTTTGCCGAGCCCTGGCCGGGGGCGATCGCAGTTTCGCTCGGCACCGCCGAGAGCGGGTTCGTGGCCCGCCAGACCCTCGCCCGTCGCGCCGTGATGGGCGAACTGACCGCGCCGCTGGCGGCCGGACCGATCGCGCGCTGGGACCGCGGCAACGTCCTCTCGCTGACGCTCTATGGCGGGGTGCTGGCGAGCGAGCCGCGCCTCGGCGTGCTGAACGGCGCCAATCTCGCGGCAATCGGCAGTGCGGCGACCGGCTGGGAGGTGATCCAGTTCCAGACCGCGACGCTCACCGGCACGAACAGCTGGCGGCTGGACAGCCTGCTCCGCGGCCAGGCGGGGACCGGCGACATCGCCGAAGCGGGGCACGCCACCGGCGCGCGCTTTGTGTCTCTCGATGGCGCGGTGCCCTTGCTGACCCTGTCGGAAGCGGAATCGGGTCTCGCCCTCACCGTGCGCTGCGGACCCGCCGGCGCGATCTACGATCCGGACGTATTCGTGGATGTGGCGCTTGGGCGGTGCCGGCGCGGGCTTGCCTGTCTGCCGCCGGTGCATCTTGTCGCCGCGCGTGACGCGGCAAGCGGCGACGTGACCTTCGGCTGGGTCCGCCAGACGCGGATCGGCGGTGACGGCTGGGAGCCGGTCGAGGTGCCGCTCGGCGAGACCGGCGAAGGCTATGAAGTCTCGATCTTCGACGGCGAAACGCTGAAGCGGACCATCGCCGTTGCCGCGCCCTCGGCGACCTATGCGAGCGCCGACCAGACCGCCGATTTCGGCGACCTGCCCGACGACCTCTCCGTTACCGTCGCCCAAGTAAGCCCGACCGAGGGGCCGGGAATTGCGACGGCACAAACGCTCGCCGTTGGGTGAAGCGAGGCCGCGCGCTCATCTCTCCCCACGGGAGAGGTGGGGCAAGACAACCGGCGCATAGCAAGAGAACCACTCCATGTCCGATCCGCTTGAATCCCTTCACCTGAAGCTGCCCTATCTGGCGCCGGCACAGGCGCAGAAGCACGTCACCCATAACGAGGCGCTGCGCCGGCTGGACAGCCTCGTCCAGCTCGCCGTCATCAACTCGTCGCTGACCGATCCGCCGGAAACGCCGGAGGAGGGCGACCGCTACATCGTCGCCACCGGCGGCAGCGGCGCCTGGGCCAGCCACGACGGCGATCTGGCAAGCTTCGTCGACGGTGCCTGGGACTTCGACACGCCGGAAAGCGGCTGGCTTGCCTTCGACGTGGCCGCGGGCGTTCTGCTGGCGCACCAGTCTTCCGGCTGGGGCGTGGTCAGCGGCGCGCCGTCGACGGTCGATACCTTTGGCATCAACGCCACCGCCGACGAGACCAACCGGCTGGCGGTGAAGAGCGAGGCGGTGCTCTTCTCCGGCGTCGACGCGGCCGACGGTGGCAGCGGTGACATTCGCTTCGTCGTCAACAAGGAAGCCGATGGCGACACCGCCTCGCTGCTCTTCCAGAGCGGCTGGTCGGGGCGGGCGGAGGTCGGCCTTTGCGGTGACAGCGACTTCGTCTTCAAGGTCTCGCCCGACGGGACGAACTGGATCGAGGCGATCCGCATCGACAAGGATAGCGGCCTGCCGACGCTCATCTACGACAACGGCACGTCGGGGCTTTCGGCCACCACCGTGCAGGACGCCATCGACGAGGTGGCGGCCGGCGGCGGCGGTGGCGACAGCCCGGTGGTCAGCGTCTTCGGCCGCACCGGCGCGGTGACGGCTGCGGCGAGCGACTACGACGCCAGCCAGGTCGACAATGACAGCGGCGTCAGCGGCACCACGGTCAAGGACGCGCTCGATGCGCTGGCAAGCAGCGTTGCGGGCAAGCAGGCTGCCGACGCCGACCTGACGGCACTGGCCGGCGTCTCTGCCGCCGGCCTGCTGGCGCGCACCGGCGCCGGGACCGCTGCGGCACGCACGCTCAGCGGATCGAACGGCATCGCCGTCAGCAATGGCGACGGCGCCGCGGGCAATCCGGCGATCGCCGCCGACATTGCCGGGGCAACCGACCTGGCCGCGCCGGCGCGCGACGACGAGCTGCTCGTTGCCGACACCTCGGCGAGCGGCGCCGTGCGCAAGGCCGACGTCGCCTCGCTCGTCGATCTCGCCCGGCCGACCGAGGCGATCGTCATCGCCTGTTCGGACGAGACCACGGCGCTGTCTTCCGGAACGGCCAAGCGCAGCTTCCGCATGCCCTATGGTTTCACGCTGAGCGCGGTTCGGGCGTCGCTCGCCACCGCGCAAACGAGCGGTGCGATCTTCACCGTCGACATCAACGAGGCCGGCACCTCGGTGCTCTCGACCAAGCTCACTCTCGACAATGGCGAGAAGACCTCGACCACGGCGGCGACGGCGGCGGCGATCTCCGAGACCGACCTCGCCGACGACGCCGAGATCACCATCGATATCGACCAGGTCGGCGACGGCACCGCCAAGGGCCTGAAGGTCGCCCTCATCGGACACCGCACATGATCGTATGGGACGTTCCTCCGCTCTGGGTTCCCCCGGCGGTCATCCGTCCGGCCGAACACGCGCTGCTCAGGCCGGGCGCCTTCCGCCCGTGCACGCGCGCCGAAGGCCGTGCCATCCTCGCCGACCTCGTGCGCTCCGGCCGCATGACGCGGGAGGAGGCGAAGCGGGCGGTGATCTTCATCCCGTGGATCGCGAGCGAGGCGGCGACCAATCCCTGGACGCTGATTGCTCATACCTTCGCAGTCGCAAATGGGACCACCGATGGAACCAGCGCGACCATAAACTCCACCGGGGGCAATCTGATCGTCTTGGGCGTAATCCAGAACAGTGCGGATGTTCCTTCCGACAACAAGTCAAATACTGCGGAGTTTGTGACTTCGCACATAGCAAGTTCCACTTATGCCTCCGTGTATTTATATTACATCAAAGACCCGACAGTAGGGACCGGCCACACATTCACTGTGAAAGGCACCTACGGCGCCATGGGCGTCCTCGTCTTCTCGGGAGCGGCGACATCCCCGATTGATCCACTGGATCAATATGCTTCAGACGGGGCGCTTAGCGCTGGCAGCATTACTCCAACGCTGGACTGGGAACTCATCTTCTCGGTCAGCCGCGGCAATGAGACGTTCACGGTCGATAGCGGCCTGACGATCACGGACCAGATAACGAACGTCGCGAACACCCACCACCCGGCGTCATTTGCCTATCTGTTCCAAGAGGTCGCGGCAGCGATCGATCCGACGTGGAGCACCAGCGATTCCGCAGTGGCAACGGCGACGGCATCGTTCAAATCCATCTATGGATAAATGTTCCCATAGAATAGATTCCTACCCAGAACTGCGTGGTGAGCCGCTGAAGAATGGGCGTGTGATCGGCCCAAAATCGTTCGCCAGAACTGCGGACCTTGTCCCAATAGGCATGTCCTTTCCCCCAGCGGCAAATTGACCGAAGTGTATCGAAATCCGACATCAGCGTAGCCAGGCGCCCATCATCGATCGAGGGGAAAGCCGCTGCCAGCCGAATTATCTGCGGTTCGTATCGTGACCGTTCGGTTGCAATCAGGTCTTCATAGGACAGTCGCACCACGGGAAAGTTTGTTTTCATCATCCATCGACGCAGGAGAAAATAGCGTTTGGCAAATTTCCGCAGGTCGGGTGAGCGCCGCGCCGCCTTCTCTGACGCGAAATAAGACAGGACCGCCTCGATAGGACTGCGCTCGACAAAAACGACGCCTCGAATGTCGTACTCGCGCATGGCTCGTTTGATCTCATGCTCGTAATGCAATTTGAGGGCGACCGCTTCGCCAGCCACATGGCCCAGAACGTCCGGTTGAGGCGGAAACGGGGCTTCGTGGAGTGGCCTGTCTTTCGGATTTTCGAGGCAACCGAGCGTCGGCCGCCCGGTCAGATACTCCACCAAGAAGCGGACCAGATGATTGCCGCTGTGCGGAAAGCTGGCGATCAAGATCATCCTGCGACCCTAGCAGCACCTTTTTACGCGCTCAACCAGGGGTTTCCGACCGCCTTCAAGACGGGCGAGCCCCGCCACTGATCCTGGTGCGTTGAGACTTTCCGCTGCCGGCCGATGCTGCCGAGCATGGATCGCGGCCGGCGCCCACAAGCTGAGAAACAGACATGACCGCAGTCACGACGGCGAGCCCGGCGCTGATCCCGTTTACCGCGCGCCATGAGGGCAAGGTCCACAAGGCGTACCGGGATGCCGGCGGCGTGGTGACCATCGGCATCGGCTTCACCAATCTGTCGAAGGTGTTCTCGTCCTACTGGAGACAGATGCGCGGCCACGCGCTGCGCATGGGCGACACGATCACAGACGCGGAATGCGACCTGCTGCTCGGCAAGCTGATCGACGGCGAATATGCGCCGCCGGTGGCCGAGCGCTTCGCCGGGACAGGTGTCCGGCAGCACGAGTTCGATGCGGCCACCGACCTCTGCTTCAACTGCGGGCCCGGTTCGCTCAAATGGTCATGGGCGCGACAGCTCGCGGTGCGCTCCATCGCCGCCGCCGCCGCCAAGCTCAGGGCCACGGCGGTGACCGCCGGTGGCCGCAAGCTCGCCGGCCTCGTCCGCCGCCGGGCCGACGAAGCGCTGCTGATGGAGGCCGGCGATTACGGCGCGGCGGCGGTCGCCCATGTCTCGACTGCCAGCGCCGAGGTGAAAGCCTGTCAGACTGAGCTCGCCGCGCTCGGCCTCTACCAGGGGGCGATCGACGGCATCGCCGGCCCGGCGACGCAGGCCGCCGTGCGCGCCTTCCAGAATGACAACGGCCTGGTCGTCGACGGGATCGTCGGACCGGCGACCCGCGCGACCCTGACCCGCGCCGTGGAAACGAAGCAAGCCGGCAAGGCGGCCGCCACCGCCACCCTCGGCGGCGCCGGCACAGGCGGCGGCGTCGACGCCGTGCAGCACGGCAACCAGATCGAGTGGTCGACGCTGGTCCATGCGCTGGAATGGGGCGCCGCCATCGCGCTCGTCGTCTTCATCGGCTTCCTGCTGTGGCGCTATCGCGGCGTGATCCTGCGCAAGCGCATCCCCGCCTGAACCGGAGTCTCCCATGACCGCACTGAAGGGCTGGCGCACGCTGGCCGCAAACGCGCTGGTGATCCTGGCCGGCGTTCTGGCCTATCTGCAGACGGCCGGCCTCAACGATCTCCTGCCGCCGAAATACGCCTGGGTGCCGATCGTGCTCGGCGCGCTCAACGTGGCGCTGCGGCTGATCACCACCGGGCCGGTCGGGAACCGACGCTGATGCTTGCCTGGATCGCCGCTGCCGTCCTGAAATTCGCCTCGTCGGGCCTCATCGACAAGGTGATGGCGGGGCTTACCGCACAGGCGAACAGCCAAACCGAGCGCGAGCGGATCACGGCCGATGTGGCCATCGAGCACATCAAGGCCGAACTGGCGCGCCGCCAGGCCCAGCGCGACGTTCTGATCGCCGAGCAGGGACGGGCGGTGACCGCGCTGATGCGGCCGGCCTTCGCCTATCCGCTGGCGGTCTATTATGCGGCGGTGATCGCCAACTCGCTGTTCCACTTCACCTGGAACGTGGCGGCCCTGCCGGCCCCCATCGGCGACTGGTCCGGCTGGATCATTTCTGCGATCTTCCTGTCCGAAAGCGGCGAGCGGATCACCCGCACCATCGTCGGGCGGCGGGGCGGGTGAGGTTCGCCGGCTGTCATTCCGGCGGTTCCGCTGGTATTCAGGGCGTGTTCATCTGAAGGCGGCTAAGCCGGTGCCATGTTGGCAAAGTTGCTCCGGGGGCTCATCGTTGGCTCGGCAATGATCTCGGCCGTCTCGGCGACGACGTTGCCGGCATCCGCCGCCGACGGCTGCCTGCCGCCCGGCAGCGCGCCCAGGGGCCTGTCCAGTTTCCTGCCTCTGATCCGCGCCATGACCAATGGAGGGGTCGTCGTCCACGCCTGTTTGCTGCAGGTCGGCGGTCATCTTGTTTATGATTTGAAGGTGCAGATCGGCGGCAAGGTGGTGACCGTGCGCATCGATGCAGCGACCGGCGCACCACGATAGGCGGAGGGGGCGATGCGGGTTCTTGTTGTCGAAGACGATGCCGATCTCAACCGGCAGCTTTCGGAGGCGCTGAAGGAGGCGGGCTACGTCGTCGACAGTGCCATGGACGGCGAGGAGGGGCACTTCCTCGGCGACACCGAACCCTATGACCTGGTCGTTCTCGATATCGGCCTGCCGGTACTCGACGGGATTTCCGTGCTGGAGAAATGGCGCCGCGACGGCCGCTTGATGCCGGTGCTCATCCTCACCGCCCGCGACCGCTGGAGCGACAAGGTGCAGGGCATCGACGCCGGCGCCGACGACTACGTCGCCAAGCCCTTCCATATCGAGGAGGTGCTTGCCCGCGTCCGCGCCCTGGTGCGCCGCGCCGCCGGCCACGCTTCCAACGAGATCGAATGCGGGCCCGTGCGTCTCGATAGCCGTGCCGGGCGCGTCACCGTCGACGGCAATCCGGTCAAGCTCACCTCCCACGAATACCGCGTGCTCGAATACCTGATGCACCACCGCGACCGCGTGGTGTCGCGCACAGAGCTGATCGAGCATCTCTACGACCAGGACTTCGACCGCGATTCGAACACCATCGAGGTCTTTGTCGGCCGGCTGCGCAAGAAGATCGCCGCCGACGTCATCGAAACCGTGCGTGGGCTCGGCTACCGCATCGTCGAGCCGGGAAATGAAGCTTAATTCGCTTTCCGCACGTCTGATCGCGGCGGCCACGCTGTGGGCCGTGGTGGCGCTGGTCGCCGCCGGCCTGATCCTCGTCTCGCTCTACCGGTCCACCGTCGAGAGCGCCTTCGACCAGCGCTTGAGCGTCTATCTGCGCACGCTGGTTGGCAGCCTCTCCGCGCAGGACCCGACCCAGCCCTTCAGCGATCCCGGCAATCTCGGCGAGCAGCGCTTCGAGCTGCTCTATTCGGGCTGGTACTGGCAGGTGCGCGATG
Source organism: uncultured Alphaproteobacteria bacterium (assembly GCA_963762605.1). Taxonomy (GTDB): domain Bacteria; phylum Pseudomonadota; class Alphaproteobacteria; order Rhizobiales; family Kaistiaceae; genus CAVSRC01. The sequence goes on from CAVXLJ010000019.1 coordinate 260,510, forward strand.
CCGCAACCCACAAGGTCGTGCTTGCCTCCGGCTCACTGTTCTCCGATACCATCGACGTCAGCAAGGCGACCGGCACCAAGCTCGAGAACGGCGTGACCTCCGGGGCGCTTGTCGGTCCCGACAAGCAGTCGCTGCGTTTCCTTTCCCGCACCGTCACATTCGAGAAGCGTCCCCCGGCAATCCTGGTTGTCGCTGGCGATGCCGGCGAGCTCAACGGCCAGATCGCTTCCTTCGGCGCCAGCGTGGCGATCACGCTCGCCGTTTTCGGCATCGGCCTGATCGCCGCCACCCTCATTCAGACCCGCTGGGGCTTGAGGCCGCTCGACCATGTGCGCCAGGCGCTGAGCGAGCTCAGGAGCGGCACGCGGACCCGCATCGAAGGCGACCTTTCCCGCCGAAATCTCCCCCCTGGTCAAGGAGTTGAACGCGGTTCTTGAATCGAATCAGGAGGTTGTCGACCGCGCCCGCACCCAGGTCGGCAACCTCGCCCATGCACTGAAGACGCCGCTCAGCGTCGTCATCAACGAGGCGCGGGCGAACCGCGATCCGGCCTCGCTCAAGATCGTCGAGCAGACCGAGCTGATGCGCCGGCAGGTCAACCACTATCTCGACCGCGCCCGCATCGCCGCCCAGGCCGACGTCATCGGCGTGGTGACCGAGGTCGAGCCAGTGATCGACCGGCTGGTGCGGGTGATGAGCCGCCTTTACGACGAGCGCGGCATCAAGCTGATCAGCGATGTGCCCGAGGGCGCCCGCTTCCACGGCGAGCAGCAGGACTTCGAGGAAATCGTCGGCAACCTGGTCGACAACGCCTGCAAATGGGCGAAAACCAAGGTTTCCGTCACGGCGACCTACCGGCCGCCGAATGGTGCGGACGACCTCGGCAAGCTGGAACTGCGCATCGACGACGATGGGCCCGGCCTGACGGCGCAAGAGATCGACGGGGTGACCACCCGTGGCCATCGGCTCGACGAAACCAAGCCGGGCTCGGGCCTGGGTCTGTCCATTGTCACCGATCTCACCACAATGTATCGCGGCAAGCTCACCCTCGACCGCGCCCGCATGGGCGGCCTCTGCGCCCGCGTGGAGCTGCCGGCGGCATGAGGGAAGAGTTGCCAAAACGTCTCATTTCCGCCATTGGCGGATGGAATGGTAGATCCACCGGGGGCATGGGGACAGGAGCAGGTCTTATGCATCGCGTCAGGGGCGTCGCGCTCGCCGGCATGGTTTTCGGACTGGCCGGCTGTCAGGCCGATTCCGCGTCCATCGTCGGCTCGATCACCGGTACCTCGCCGCGCGTCGTCGGCGGACTGGCCGGCGTTGAGATCGGCAAGAGCCTCAGCCCGGGCGATCGCGGCCGGGCGCTCGCCGCCGAATACCGCGCGCTCGAATATGGCCGCGCCGGTGCCACCACGCCGTGGAGCGACAGCCTGACCGGCCGCTATGGCGAGGTCGTGCCGGGCGCGCCCTACAAGGTGAACGACACCACCTGCCGCGAATATGTCCATGTGATCGTCGCCGACGGCCACTCGGAAACCGGCCGCGGCACCGCCTGCCGTGGTGCCAACGGCAACTGGCAGACGGTAGGCTAAGCGGTTGCGGAAAGGCTTTGCGCGACACTTTGTCTGCGGTAAGCCGCGGGCACCAAGGGTATTGACCGTCCCTCGCTCATGATTGCGCTCTGGATTGCCATGGCCGTTCTCGCGGCCGCCACGTCCCTTTCGGTGCTTGCGCCGCTCTATCGGGCCTCCCGCGCGGCCCGTTCGGAGCGCGGGCAGGCACTGGCGGTCTATCGCGACCAGCTCGGCGAGGTGGACCGCGACCTCGACCGCGGCGTGATCGGCGAGACCGAGGCTGCAGCCGCGCGCACCGAGATTTCGCGCCGGCTGCTGCGCGCTGGCCACGAAGAGGAGGAGCCGGCCACGGCCGGCGAGGGGCGCGGGCGCAAGATCGCGGCGGTGACCGTCATCGCCATGCCGGTGGCGGCGCTGGTCTTCTATCTCTTCGTCGGTTCACCCGAGATGCCGGCCGAACCGCTGGCCGCGCGGCTCGACGCGCCGACCGACCAGCAGGACATTTCAACACTGGTCGCCCGCATCGAGGCGCACCTCACGGCCAATCCGAACGACGGCAAGGGCTGGCAGGTTCTGGCGCCGGTCTATATGCGCCTCGGCCGCTATGACGACGCGGTCAAGGCCTATGGCAACGTCGTCCGGCTCGTCGGCGCCACGGCTGCCAGCGAAGCGGACCTCGGCGAGGCGATGGTGAGCGCCAATGGCGGAGTCGTTTCCGCGCAAGCCCGCGCCGCCTTCGAGCGCGCCGTGGCGCTCGATGCAACCGCCGTGCGGCCGCGCTTCTATCTGGCGCTGGCGCTCGGTCAGGAAGGCAAGACCGACGAAGCCATCGCCGCCTGGCGGGCATTGCTCGCCGGTGCCCCCGACACCGCAGCCTGGGTCAATGTCGCCAAGGCGGAGTTGGCCAAGCTCCAGGGCGGCACGCCGCCGGTCGCGACGGACGCCGGCGCGGCGCCCGCCGGACCGACCGCCGCCGATATCAACGCCGCCGGCCAGATGTCAGCTTCCGACCGCACGGCGATGATCGAGGGGATGGTGGCCAAGCTTGCGGCGGAACTCGACGCCAATCCCAATGACGGCGCCGGTTGGGCAAGACTGATCCGCTCGTATATGGTTCTTGGCAAGGCGGACGACGCAAAGGCGGCACTGGTCAAGGCGCGCAAGGCGCTGGCCGGCGACGTTGCGGCGCTGGCAGGCGTCAACCAGGCGGCCACGGCCGCGGGAGTGCCGGAATGACAATTGCAGCGCCGAGCCGGATGGGCATGTCACGCAAGCAGCGGCGGCTGATGCTGATCGGTCTGGCCGGTGTCGTGCTGGTCATCGCCGCCGGGCTGATCCTCTACGCGCTCTCCGACAAGATCGTCTTCTTCAATTCGCCCAGCGACGTGGCCGCCGAGAAGCTGCCGCCGGGAACCCGCATCCGCCTCGGCGGCATGGTCGAAAACGGCAGCCTCAAGAAGGGCGCCGACGGCAAGGTCAGCTTCGTCGTCACCGACGGCAGCGCCTCGGTCCCCGTCACCTATACCGGCATCCTTCCCGATCTCTTCCGCGAAGGGCAGGGGGTGGTGACCGAGGGCATCCTCACCGCCAACCATTCGCTCGACGCCGATACGGTGCTGGCCAAGCACGACGAGCGCTACATGCCGAAGGAGGTGGTCGATGCGCTGAAAGCGCAGGGCCGCTGGGGCGAAACCAAGGAGAGCGTGGCGGCAAAGGCGGCAGCGGCGAAATGATTCCCGAACTCGGTCACTTCGCCCTGGTGCTGGCGCTGTTCCTGGCGCTGGTCCAATCCACCGTTCCCTTCTACGGCGCGCTGACGGGCGACCGCCGGCTGACCGCCATGGCTGCCCCGGCCTCGCTGACCCTGTTCCTGCTCATCGGTCTGTCCTTCGCCGCGCTGGTCGAGGCGCACGTCGTTTCCGACTTCTCGGTGCTCAATGTCGCCGAGAACTCGAACTCGAAGCTGGCGCTGCTCTACAAGATCACCGGCGTGTGGGGGAACCACGAGGGCTCGATGCTCCTCTGGGTGCTGATCCTGGCCCTGTTTGGCGCGCTGGTGGCCGCCTTCGGCACCAACCTCCCCGACCGGCTGAAGGCGCTGGTTCTCTCCGTTCAGGGGTGGATCGGCTTCGCCTTCATCCTTTTCATCCTCTTGACCTCCAACCCGTTCCTGCGCCTGTCCCCGGCGCCGATCGAGGGCCGCGACCTCAACCCGGTGCTGCAGGACATCGGGCTGGCCATCCATCCGCCGCTTCTCTATCTGGGCTATGTCGGCTGCTCGATCTCCTTCTCGTTTGCCGTCGCCGCGCTGATTGAAGGCCACATCGACGCCGCCTGGGCGCGCTGGGCGCGGCCGTGGACGCTGGCGGCCTGGATGTTCTTGACCGTCGGCATCGCGATGGGCTCCTACTGGGCCTATTACGAGCTTGGCTGGGGCGGCTTCTGGTTCTGGGATCCGGTCGAGAATGCCTCGCTGATGCCGTGGCTGGTGGCGACTGCGCTGCTTCACTCGGCGATCGTCATGGAGAAGCGCGACGCGCTGAAGATCTGGACGATCCTGCTCGCCATCCTCGCCTTCTCGCTGAGCCTGATCGGCACCTTCCTGGTCCGCTCCGGCGTGCTGACCTCGGTCCACGCCTTCGCCTCCGACCCCACCCGCGGCGTCTTCATCCTCCTGATTCTCACGCTCTTCATCGGCGGTGCGTTGACGCTGTTTGCCATGCGTGCCGGTGCCCTGGCGCCCGGTGGCATCTTTGCCCCGATCAGCCGGGAAGGGGCGCTCATCGTCAACAACGTCTTCTTGACTGCCGCCGCCGCGACCGTGGTCGTCGGCACGCTCTACCCGCTGGCGCTGGAGGCCCTGACCGGCATGCGCATCTCGGTCGGCGCGCCCTTCTTCAATCTCACCTTCATACCGCTGGTGGTGCCGCTTCTCATGATCGTGCCCTTCGGCCCGCTGCTTGCCTGGAAGCGCGGCGACCTTCTGGCCGCCGGCCAGCGGCTGATGCTTGCCTTCGGCATTGCGCTGGCCACGGTCATCCTCGCCGGGGCACTCGCCGGCTTCCACGACATGCTGGCGCTCGCCGGCATCGGCCTGGGCGTCTGGCTGATCGCCGGCGCCGTTTCCGAGTTCGCCCTGCGCGTGAAGCTCGGCAGCCTGGCGCTCGGCAACAGCCTGCGCCGCGCCGCCGGCCTGCCGCGCTCGGTCTTCGGCACCATGTTCGCCCATGCCGGCCTCGGCCTCACCGTGCTCGGCATCGTCGCCGTCACCACGTGGCAGGGCGAGATCATCCGCTCGATGAAGCCGGGCGATACCGCCACGCTCGCCGGCTACGACATGACGCTCGACGGATTCGTCCAGCGCAATGGCTCGAACTATCAGGAGACGGCGGTGAAGTTCACCGTGCGTCAGGGCGGCAACGTCGTCGCCGTCATGGAGCCGGCCAAGCGCCGCTTCGCCGCCAGCGGCACCGACACGACCGAATCGGCGATTCGCAACGTCTGGTTCTCCCAGCTCTATCTGTCGATCGGCGACATCGCCGCCGACGGCACCGTGACCGCACGTCTCTACTGGAAGCCGCTGGTGACGCTGATCTGGCTGGGGGCGCTGGTCATGGCCCTGGGTGGCCTGCTTTCATTGAGCGACCGGCGGCTGCGGGTTGGCGCCCCGAAACCTGCCAGGCAACGTGCCCAGCCGGCACCGGCGGAATAGCGCGATGCGGCGGCTGGCGGCACTGGCAATCTTCGTGCTGGGCCTCCTTGCGGCCGGCAGCGCCCTTGCCGTCAATCCGGACGAGATGCTCAAGGACCCGGCGCTCGAGGCACGCGCCCGGGCGCTGTCGCAGGAACTCCGCTGCCTGGTCTGCCAGAACGAATTGATCGACGATTCCAACGCGGCATTGGCGCACGACATCCGCGTGCTTCTGCGCGAGCGCATCGCCAAGGGCGACACCGACCAGCAGGCCATCAACTATCTGGTCGCCCGCTACGGCGAGTTCATCCTGCTGAAACCCCGCTTCAACGGGCACACCTGGGCTTTGTGGCTGGTGCCGCCGGGAGCGTTGGTCGCCGGCGGGCTGGTGGCCGCAGCCTTCTATTGGAAGCGCCGCAAGCGCCCGGCCGGGCCGTTGCCACTCAACGCCGCCGAACAAGCGGACCTTGCCCGCCTGATGTCGGACGACGGCTGAAAAGCCGCCAAAAACCTCGTCACATTACCGATATTTAACGCCGCCGACAGCGGCCCGTAAGGTCGCCGTCGCCATAGTGCCTGCCAACAACACGGCACTGGCGAGTGGGGACGATGCCGGTCTCAGGAGAGAAAGGACGGAGTTTTCCAATGAGCAGCCCGATTTCCCACAAGAAGCATCTGCGGGCGCTTGCCCTGGGCGGCACCGCCCTGGCGCTGGTGTTGGCAGGCGGCGTCCTCGGCGGAACCTATAGTCTTGTGCGCCCGACCCCGGCTTTTGCCGATCCCGTTCAGGTCCAGGGCGTACAGATTCCGAGCTTCGCCGACCTGGTGCAGAAGGTCAGCCCGGCAGTGGTGAGCGTGCGCGTCAAGGAAAAGCAGCCGCAGCTGTCGTCGGGCAACCAGGATTTTCCCTTTCAGTTTCAGCCCGGTTCGCCGATGGAGCGCTTCTTCCGGCAGTTCCGTCAGCTGAACCCGGACGGCAACAACAATAACCAGCAGGCGCCGCGCGGCTTCTCGATGGCCCTCGGCTCTGGTTTCTTCATCTCCGAGGACGGCTATCTGGTCACCAATAACCACGTCGTCGACCAGGGTTCGTCCTTCACCGTCGTCCTCGACGACGGCACCGAGCTGCCCGCCAAGGTGATCGGCACCGACGACAAGACCGACCTGGCGCTGCTCAAGGTCAACGATCCCGGCCACAAGTTCACCTACGTCAAGTTTGCCGATGGCAAGCCGCGCGTTGGCGACTGGGTGGTTGCCGTCGGCAATCCGTTTGGCCTCGGCGGCACCGTCACTGCCGGCATCGTGTCGGCGGAAGGACGCCAGATCGGCGGTCCCTATGACAACTACATCCAGATCGATGCGCCGGTGAACCGCGGCAATTCCGGCGGTCCGACCTTCAATCTCAATGGCGAGGTCATCGGCGTCAACACGGCTATCTACTCTCCCTCCGGTGGCAGCGTTGGCATCGCCTTCGACATCCCCGCTTCGACCGTTTCCAGCGTCATCAACGACCTGATGAAGCACGGTTCGGTGGTGCGCGGCTGGCTCGGCGTCCAGATTCAATCGGTGAATCAGGGCATCGCCGACAGCCTCGGCCTGAAGCAGGCGCAAGGCGCCATCGTCGGCGAAATCATGGACGGCAGCCCGGCGCAGAAGGCCGGCTTCAAGGTCGGCGACGCCATCACGGCGGTCAACGGCGCGCCGGTCAAGGACTCACGCGATCTGGCGCTGCGCATTTCCGAGATGAACCCCGGCACCAAGGTGACCGTGACCTACTGGCGCGGCGGCGAAAGCCACACCGCCGACGTGACCCTCGGCACACTGCCTGACACGCAGAAGATGGCCGCGGCCGACCAGGGCAAGGCTCCGGCAGTGCAGCCGTCGGCGCTTGAAGACTTCGGGCTGACGCTCAGCCCAGACACCTCCGGCCAGGGCGGCGTCGTGATCGCCAATGTGGATCCGACGGGCAAGGCTGCCGAACAGGGACTGCAGGCAGGGGACGTCATCCTTTCTGTCGGTTCCCATTCGGTCGACTCGCCGGCCCAGGTGGAAAAGATGGTGGCAGACGCCAAGGCCGGTGGCCACAAGGCGGTGCTGCTCAGAATCAAGTCCGGTGCTCAGACGGAGTTTATCGCTCTGGCATTCGCCCAGACTTGACCAACGCGAGAGGCGGAAGCGCTCTATCGTCGCCCCGAGACTTCCGCTTTGCGCGGACGGCAGGCCGGCCCCCCGGCCTGCCGTTCTCCATTCTGGGGCTTTATTAACCGACGACGATGACTATCTTGGCGCCATGCGAATCTTGCTGATCGAAGACGACCGCGAGGCCGCCGCTTACCTCTCCAAAGCGCTACGCGAGGCGGGCCATGTCGCCGACCACGCCGCCGACGGCGAGATCGGCGCCGCCATGGCCGCCGATGGCGGCTACGACGCACTGGTCGTCGACCGCATGTTGCCCAAGCGCGACGGCCTGTCGATCGTCGAGGAACTGCGCCAGCGCGGCGACCAGACGCCGGCGCTGTTTCTTTCCGCGCTCGGCCAGGTGGATGACCGGGTCGCGGGTCTCCGGGCCGGCGGTGACGACTATCTCGCCAAGCCCTATGCCTTTTCCGAACTGCTGGCACGGGTCGAGGCGCTCGGCCGCCGGCAGAAGCCGGGCACGGCCGAGACCGTCTACCGCGTTGGCGATCTCGAACTCGACCGGCTCGGCCACACCGTCATGCGCTCCAGCCAGGTGATCCCGCTGCAGCCGCGCGAGTTCCGCCTGCTCGAATATCTGATGAAGAACGCCGGCCAGGTGGTCACGCGCACCATGCTGCTCGAGAACGTCTGGGACTATCATTTCGATCCGCAGACCAACGTCATCGACGTGCATGTCTCGCGCCTGCGCGCGAAGATCGACAAGGGCTTCGGTGAACCGCTACTGCACACCGTGCGCGGCGCCGGATACATGATCCGTGACGCCACTCGGTAAGGTCGTCCGCACCACGGCCTTCAAGCTGTCGGCGATCTATATTGCTGTCTTCACGATCTTCGCGGTCGCCTTCGTCGTCTACATTTCCTACACCACCGACGAGGTGCTTACCCAGCAACTGCGCCAGACGATCGCCACCGACCTGTCGAGCCTCGCCGATCAGGCGCGCACCGGCGGCCTGGCCGGTCTGGTCGACGCCATCGAGGCCCGCAGCCGCCAGCCCGGCGCCAGCCTCTATTTGATCACCGACGCCTCCAAGCACCCGCTCGCCGGCAACGTCTCCGACGTGCCGCAAAGCCTTCTCGACCAAGCGAGCAGCAATCCCATCATCGTCAGCTACAAGCGTTTTCCCGGCGAGCGCCAGGACCATTTCGCCCTCGTCCAGCTCGTCAACCTGCCCGGCGGCTACCACATGCTGGTCGGCCGCGACCTTGGCGAGCGCGAGCAGTTCCGCCGCATCATTGCCCAGGCGCTCGCCTGGGCGCTGGCGCTGATGATCGGCCTGGCGGCGATATCGTGGGTGTTCGTCAGCCGGCGCGTCTTGAAGCGCATCGATTCGCTCTCGGCCTCGAGCCGCAAGATCATGAGCGGCGACCTCTCGGGCCGGCTGGAGATAACCGGCAGCGGCGATGAGTTCGACCGCCTCGCCGACAGCCTCAACGCCATGCTCGAACGCATCGAGCACCTGCTCTACGGCCTCAAGGACGTCTCCGACAACATCGCCCACGACCTCAAGACGCCGCTGACGCGCCTGCGCAACCGGGTCGAGGCGGCGCTTGCCGGGTCCGCCGATTCGGACAAGTACCGCTCGGCGCTGGAAGCGACCATCGAGGAGTCCGACGGGCTCATCCAGACTTTCAATGCCCTTCTGATGATCGCGCGCATCGAGGCCGGCTCGCCCGACGGCGCCATGACCGAGCTCGACTCGCGCGAGATCGTGCAGGACGTGGCCGACCTCTACGAGCCGGTGGCCGAGGAAAACGGCGTCGAAATGACGGTGGAGACGCCCGAGCCGATCACCTTCAAGGGCAGCCGCGAGCTGCTCGGCCAGGCGCTCGCCAACCTGATCGACAACGCCATCAAATATGGCAAGGGCTGCAGCCGGGAGATCGTGCCGCGGATCGCCGTCTCCACCGCCCGCGACGGCGACACCGTCGTGTTCAGCGTGGCCGACAACGGGCCGGGCATCCCGGAAGGCGACCGCGAGCGGGTTCTGCAGCGCTTCGTGCGTCTCGAAGAAAGCCGTTCACAGCCGGGCAGCGGCCTCGGCTTGAGCCTTGTCGCGGCGGTCGCGCGGCTTCACCATGGGACGCTCGAACTCGGCGACGGCAAGCCGGGTCTCGTCGTCACCCTTCGCCTGCCGACCAGATGACTGCGCATGACCATCGCACCGGGGAAGCGCCAAGGCAGACCCAAGTCTACCGCCAAAGCCGTTTCCGGCAGGACGCTGGCTGAGCGCATCGCGCCGCGGCTGAGGCCGGTCGCCGCCGCGCGCACGAAGGCGCGGATGACCGAGTTGATGGCGGCGGCCGGCGCGGCGGGCTGCGGCGAGGCTGTGGCCGACGCACTGACGCGGCCGGAAGTCGCCACTTTTGTCGCCGGCGTCATGGACTGCGCGCCCTTCCTGCGCACCCTGATCCTCGACGACCCTGCGCGGCTGGCGAAGCTGCTTTCGGTCGATCCGGCGGCGCGCCTGCGCCGCCTTGCGAGCGCGATCGGCCGCGCCTGGAAGACAGACGATGCCGCCGCGCTGATGGCGACACTGCGCCGCGGTCGCCAGGAGACGGCGCTGTTGACCGCGCTCGCCGATCTTGGCGGCGTCTGGGACGTCGTGCAGGTGACGGCGGCGCTCACCGCCTTCGCCGAGGCCGCGGTGGGCGCGGCAGTGTGCTTCGTCCTTTGCGAGACCGCCGCAACCGGCCGCATCACGCTGGCTGATCCGCAGAAGCCGGAGGAGGGGAGCGGCTGGATCATCCTCGGCATGGGCAAGCTGGGTGCCGGCGAGCTCAACTATTCCAGCGATATCGACCTGATTGTGCTCTTCGACGAGGCGATCGCGCACCTTGGCGACGACGTCGAGCCGCAGGTGCTTTTCGTGCGCATGACCCAGCGGCTGGTGGCGCTGCTGCATGAGCACACCGCCGACGGCTATGTCTTCCGCACCGATCTCAGGCTGCGCCCGGACCCCGGCTCGACCAACATCGCCATGTCGACCGAAGCGGCGCTGCAATATTACGAGAGCCTTGGCCAGAACTGGGAACGCGCCGCGCTGATCAAGGCGCGCACGATAGCCGGCGATCACGCGGCCGGCGATGCCTTCCTTGCTGACCTCACCCCCTATATCTGGCGCAAATACCTGGATTTCGCGGCGATCGCCGACATCCATTCGATCAAGCGCCAGATTCACGACCATCGCGGCCATGCGACGGTGGCGGTCGCCGGCCACAACATCAAGCTCGGCCGCGGCGGCATTCGCGAGATCGAGTTCTTCGTCCAGACCCAGCAATTGATCGCCGGCGGCCGCCAGCCGGAACTGCGCGGGCGGCGCACGCTCGACATGCTGAAGGCGCTGGCGAAGTTCGGCTGGATCGACGGCGCCACAAGCGACGAGCTGGCGACTGCCTATGGCGCGCTGAGGACGATCGAACACTGCCTGCAGATGATCAATGACGCCCAGACCCACACCCTGCCGGCCGAAGCTGACGGGCTGGCGGTGATCGCACGCATGGCCGGCTATCGCACGGCCGGCACCTTCGAGAAGGCGGTGGCCAGGACGCTGACCACGGTTCGCGACCGCTATGCGGCGCTCTTTGAGACGGCGCCGTCGCTGACTTCCGCCGTCGGCAGTCTGTCGTTCACCGGCGATACCGACGATCCGGAGACGCTGGCCACGCTCTCGGCGCTCGGCTACCGCAACCCGGCGGAAGTCAGCCGCACGGTGCGCGGCTGGCACTTCGGCCGCTATCCGGCGACGCGCTCGGCCAGCGCCCGCGAGCGGCTGACGGAGTTCGTGCCGGTGCTGCTGGAGGCACTCGCGGGCGGGGAGGGCGCCGACGCGGCCTTCACCGCCTTCGACCGCTTCCTCGCCCGCATGCCGGCCGGCGTCCAGCTCTTCTCGTTGCTGCAAACCAACAAGGGCCTGCTCAACCTGCTGGTGACGGTGCTGGCGGCAGCCCCGCGGCTCGCCGAGACCATCGTGCGCCGCGCCCATGTGATGGACGCACTGCTCGACCCGGCCTTTTTCGGTTCGCTGCCGGACGCCGCACGTCTGCGCCAGCGGCTGAGCGAATCGCTGGCCGATGCCCGCAATTACGAGGACGTGCTCGACCGCGCTCGCATCTTCGGCCAGGAGCAGCAATTCCTCATCGGTGTGCGCGTGCTCGCCGGCACCATCAGCGTGCGCCAGGCCGGCTATGCCTATAGCGACCTCGCCGATATGCTCATTTCCGCGGTGCTCGATGCCACGCTTCGTCAGTTCGAACAGGCGCATGGCAGGATGAAGCGCAGCGCCGTGGCGCTGGTCGCCATGGGCAAGCTCGGCGGGCGCGAGATGACCGCCACCTCCGACGTCGATCTCATCCTGCTCTACGACTTCGACGAGGCGTCGCCGTCGTCGAGCGGTGCGCGCCCCTTGCACGGATCGCAATATTACACCCGGCTGACCCAACGGCTGGTGGCGGCGCTTTCGGCGCCGACCGCCGAGGGCACGCTCTACGCGGTCGATTTCCGCCTGCGGCCCTCGGGCAAGTCCGGACCGCTCGCCACCCACATCGAAGCCTTCGCCGCCTACCAGGCCAAGGACGCCTGGACATGGGAGCGCATGGCGCTCACCCGCGCCCGCATCATCGCCGGCGACCGAAAGCTCATGAAGCGCGCTGGCGAGTGCATCCACACCGTCCTCACCACACGCCGCGACGCCAAGAAGATCCTCGCCGACATCTGCGAGATGCGGGCGATGGTCGAGGAGGCGAAAGGCGGCGAGGGCGCCTGGGATCTGAAGCAGGCGCCGGGCGGCCTGGTCGATATCGAGTTCATCGCGCAGGCGCTGCTGCTGGTGAACGCCCACCGCCGCCCCGACCTGATCTCGACCGAGACCGAGGCGGTGCTCGCCGCCGCAGCGACAGACGGCCTGCTGTCACCGGCCGACGCCGACATCCTGCTGCCGGCGCTCGGCCTCTATCAGGCACTCATCCAGATCATCCGCCTCTGTCTCGACGCGCCGTTCGACCCCGAAACGGCGCCGCGCGCCCTGCTGGAGCGGCTGGCCGAGGCCGGTGAGCTGCCCGATTTCGCCACGCTCGACGCCCATGTGCGCGCCACCGAAAGCGCGGTGCGCGGGGCCTTCGAGCGGCTCGTCGGACCAGTGCTGGAAAAGCCGGAGCCATAGTATACTGCGCGCGTCCGACCGGGCTTGTCCGGCGGCCTTTCGGGAGGTGCGCTCATGGTGCGTGTCTTGCGTGGTTGCCAGGCAACCGTCGCGGCCCTGGTGCTCGGCGGGCTCAACCCCGCTTATGCGGCCGATCTCGTCTGGCAGTTCAACCAGGACGAAGAATCCGCCTTTCTCGGCGTCGTCGATTCGACCGCCAAGGAGGGCGACGAGTCCTATCCCTTCTACATGAGCTGTGCCGCCACCGGCGACGAAACAACGGTGATCTCGAACGTCGACCCCAAGGAACTTGGCGCATCGATCGCCAAGAACGTGGTGCCTGCCGTCTCCTACCTGCTCGACGGCCAGCAGCAGGACGACACCGGCGGCGTGGTTGCCGACATCCGTTTCGACGAGATGTCCCATTCCTGGCAATACCTTATCTCCGGGGCCGACTACGACCTGCTGCTCACCGCCAAGAGCGTCCGCCTCAAGGGCGTCGGTGTCGACCTGCAATTGCCGGAGAAAGACATGGCGGCATCGCTGCAGAAGCTGAAGGACGCCTGCGACGGGCTGCTCTCCAGCGACGTGGGCGGTGACAGCACCGGGCAGTAGCGGCGACGCTTGACGGCCGCCCGCCGGGTGCGTGCGTGCGCTGCGCCGTTCTCATCGATGGCAAGGCCGGCGCCGACGGGGTCGTCCGGATTGCGGCAGCGTCATCCCCGGATTGCGCTGCGCACCATCCGGGCTACGCGTGATACGGCAGCTTACGCCGCCGACTGCTGCGGCACGTCCGGCGGCGGCGGTTCGGTCGGCAGGCGCACCGAGACCACGGTGCCGTGGCCGACGCGCGAGCGGATGCGCATGCGCCCGCCATGCAGACTTGCCAGCGACGAGGTAATGGCCAGCCCCAGGCCGGAGCCGCGATGGGCCTTGGTGAACTGGTTGCTCACCTGCTCGAACGGGCGGCCGAGCTTGGTCAGCGCATCACGCGGGATCCCAATGCCGGAATCGGCGACCGTGAAGACGATTGCCGCGCCGCTAGCCCGCGCCCGCAAGCGGATGCTGCCGCCCTGCGGCGTGAACTTCACCGCATTCGACAAGAGATTGAGCATGACCTGCTTGAGCGCGCGACGGTCGCCGCGCATGCGTAAGTTCCGCTCGCTGTCTGCCGTGACGGCGATTTTCTGGGCGGCGGCCTGGGTGCGGACCACGCGCACGGACTCCTCGACCAGATCGTCGAGGACAAGGTCCTCCAGATGCAGCGTCATGCGGCCGGCTTCGATGCGCGACATGTCGAGCACGTCGTTGATGACACCGAGCAGGTAGGTGCCGCTGGCGTGGATGTCCTGGCAGTATTCGAGGTATTTCGGCGAGCCGAGCTCACCGAACATGCCCGACTGCATGATCTCCGAGAAGCCGATGATGGCGTTGAGCGGCGTCCTGAGCTCGTGGCTGACATTGGCAAGGAACTCGGACTTGGTGCGGTTGGCCTCTTCGGCGCGATCCTTTTCCTCGGAATATTTCTCGGCCAGCTCGACCATCTGTTGCGCCTGCTGCTCAAGCTTCTGGCGCGACTGGCGGAGGTCCGCGATGGTCGCCATCAGCCGGCGCTCGCCCTCGATCAGCTTGCCCTCGTGGCGCTTCAACTGGGTGATGTCGGTGCCCACCGAGACGAAGCCGCCGTCCTTGGTGCGCCGTTCGTTGATCTGCAGCCAGCGGCCGTCCTCGAGCTGCAGCTCGAAGGTGCGCGCGCCGGCTTCTGGGATATCGTCGGTGACCACCTGCGAGCGCACCAGCGGCTTGCGCCCGGCGGCGATGACATCGGTATAGGGCGTTCCCGGCGCCAGCACGACATCGGGGATGCCGTGCAGCTGCTGGTACTTGGAATTGCACATGACCAGCCGATTATCCGCGTCCCACAGGACGAAGGCCTCGGAGATGGTTTCGATGGCGTCGCGCAGGCGGATGTCGGCGGTCTTCGACCGCTCGACCAGGCGCATCTGCTCGGTGACGTCGACGGCAATGCCGATGAGGTGCGGCTGCGGGCTGTCGCGATCGACCAGTTCGGCACGCACCCTGAGCCAGATCCAGCGGCCGTCGACATGGTGCATGCGGAACATGCGGTCGACCGTCGTCTCGCCGGCCTCGAACAGGGATTCGACCAGCGCCAGCAGATCGCCGTCGTCGGGGTGGATGAGGCGGGCCACCTCGCCGAAGCCGAGCAGGGTGTCGCGCGCATCGAGCCCGACGATCTCGAACATCGAGCGCGACCAGAAGATGCGCGCACTGGCCAGGTCCCAGTCCCACAGGCCGCAGCGGCCGCGGGCGAGCGCCGTCTCGAAGCGCGCCTGGGTTTCGCCGTAGATGCGGTCCGCTTCGGCGGCGCGCGCCGTCTGCGAGAAGTAGCCGTAGAGGATGACCAGCAGGATGGCGCTGGTGCCGACGAAGATGGCGACGTTGAGCGAAACGTCGGAGCGCCACGGCGCGTAGATGCCGGCGAGCGGTTCGACGACCGCGACGGCGCCCAGCGGGGCGGAGAGATTGTTGAGCGCCGCGAAAGCCTTGTCGCCGCCGGGCAGCGCCACCTCGAGAACGCCGGCGCGCGCGCCGAAGGTGGTGAGAAGCTGAGCGTTGCCGATGGCATCGTCGAGCGGGTGATCCTCGTGCGCCAGGTCGCGCGGCGCGCTGGCGATGACCATGCCGCTGGCGTCGGTGACGTAGATCTTGCGGCCGTCCCTGGTGGCGCCGGCAGGCAGCGCATCGGACAGCGTGTTGAGAGCGTCGGTGCGCGAGAGTTCGCCGGCGGATTTGGCGTAGGCATCCGAAAGAATGCGCACGATCATGGCGATCGACTTCTGCGCATCGGCCTCGCGATCGATGCGCAGCTCATACAGCTCGACGAAGCGGGCCAGCCCGACGATCAGCAGGAAGATGGCGATGAGAATCGGGATGAGCCGGCGCAGGAATGGCTCGGCGGCCACCAGCTTGCGGTAGGCGGGCCCGGCCAGCAATCGCGCGTGGCCCGTAATCCCCGGGCGCCGCGGTCCACCGCCGACCGATTTTGGATAATGCTTTACCGCAGGCGACAGTGCCGCCTCTGCCCGCGCCATGGCAGGCCCCCTCGATTTCGCCGCATGAATCCGGGAGACGCCACGCCCGAATCAGTGTCATTTGAATCGACGCGATTCGGGTTGTCCAGTGCCGTAAACGAAATATTTACGAAATGCCGCGGTGGCGGATATCGGCGGCAAATCGCGACATTCGACCAATGGGCCGCGGCAGGGTATGGTTGGCGAGGCGACTTGAGAGACAGCGGACCATGACGCAAGCGGCGGTGAGCACGAGCGAGCCGGTGGGAATCGGCGGATGGCTGATCCTGCCTGCCATCGGCATTGTCGTGGCGCCGGTGCAATTCGTCATGAATGTTTTTGACGACTTTCCGCGATTCGAATTGCTCGAGCCGGGCACGCTGCTCCACACCATGACGATGGTCAAAATCCTCGCGTGGATCGCCTTTGCATTCCTGGCGACGACGACGGCCGTTCAGTTCTTCACCCATAGAAAGAACGCGCCGAGGCTTTACAGGGCACTTCTCGTCGGCCAGTTGCTCTTCTTTTTGGCGGCGTATTGGGCGATGGCGATCTTCTTTGACGCGCCAATGATCGACGTCGACAGCGCCATTACTGTTGGCATGCTGCTCGCTGCCTGCGCGATCTGGATTCCGTATTTCCTGTATTCGACACGCGTGCGCAACACCTTCGTGCGCTAGCGCTGACCGCATTCCGCGGACGCGATACACCGCGCCCGGGACACGAACCTCACGCCAATGTCCGCGTGACGATGTCGCGCACGTCGGAGGAGAGGGCCTGCTCGGCCGCAACACGGGTGAGCGCCTTCTCTGCGAGCGCCCGGCGATGCGGCTCCAGCGCCCGCCATGAGCGGAAGCTGACCAGGAGGCGCGCTGCGGTCTGTGGGTTGCGCCGGTCGAGATCGACGACGAAATCGGCAAGGAAATCGTAGCCGGCGCCGTCGGCGCGGTTGAACTGGGTCTGGTTGCCGCCGGCGAAGGCGCCGACCAGCGCGCGGATGCGATTGGGGTTGGCGATCGAGAAGGACGGGTGGGAAAGCAGCGCCCGGACGCGATCCAGCGTTTCTGGCGCCGGCACGATCGCCTCGAACATCAGCCACTTGTCGAGCACCAGCGGATCGTTGCGGTAGCGGTCGTGGAAAGCGTCCAGCGCATCGAAGCGCTCGGGCAGCGCCGATGCGGCGAGGATACCGAGCGCCGCAGAACGGTCGGTCATGTTGTCGGCTTGTGCGAAGCGTTGCGTCACCCGCGCCACCGCCTGGCTGTCGCCATTGGCGACCATGAGATCGAGGGCGGCATTGGCCAGTGACCGGCGGCCGGCCGATGCGGCATCCGGCGAAAACGGCGCCGCGACGCGGAGCCGGTCGACCAGCTCGGCAAGGCGGCCGCCGACCCGGTCGGCGATGCGCGCCCGCACCTGATTGCGCGCCGATGCGATGGCATCGGGATCGACATCGCGGCCGATCTCGCGGGCGATATCGGCCTCGGCGGGAAGCTGGAGCACTTGGGCGCGGAACGCGGCTTCCAGCGCCTCATTTTCGGCGGCATCGGCCAGAGCATCGATCAACTGAACGTCGAAATCGACGATCTCGCCACGCGCCGCCTCCGTCGCGCCCAGCACCAGGGAACGCATCGCCAGCGTCTGCGACGCCTGCCAGCGGTTGAACGGGTCGGCGTCGGTCCGCAGCAGGAACAGCAGGTCGGCTTCCGAGAGGTCGATGTTGAGCCTGACCGGCGCCGAGAAGCCGCGCAGCAGCGAGGGTACCGGCCGGGTCGCGACGCCGTGGAAAACGATCGTCTGGCGCGCCTCGGTGAGCTGGATCACGTCGCCGTCAACCCGCCCGCCGGTCACGCGCTCGAAGGTGAGGTCATCGCCGTTGTCGCCGACCAGACCGAAGCGCACCGGAATGTGCTGCGGCTGCTTGTTGGGCTGGCCGGGGGTCGGCGGGCAGGACTGTTCGAGCGCCAGCGCATAGGTCTTCTGGCGCGGGTCGTAGCTGCCCTTGGCGATGACTTCCGGCGTGCCGGCCTGCGAATACCACAGCTTGAACCGGGTGAGGTCGCTGCCGGTGGCATCGGCGAAGGCGGCGAGGAAGTCCTCGATGGTCACTGCCTGGCCGTCATGGCGCTGGAAATAGAGGTCCATGCCGGCGCGGAAGCCCTGGTCTCCGAGCACCGTCTTCAGCATGCGCACCACCTCGGCGCCCTTCTCGTAGACGGTCGGCGTGTAGAAGTTGTTGATCTCGTGATAGGTCTCCGGCCTGACCGGATGGGCAAGCGGGCCGGCGTCTTCGGGGAACTGGCGCGCCAGCAGGGTGCGCACGTCGGCGATGCGCTTGACCGGGCGCGAGCGCATGTCGGAGGAGAACTCCTGATCGCGGAAAACCGTCAGCCCCTCCTTCAGGCAGAGCTGGAACCAGTCGCGGCAAGTGATTCTGTCGCCTGTCCAATTGTGGAAATACTCGTGGGCGATGACGCCCTCGATATAGCCGTAGTCGGAATCGGTGGCGGTGTCCGGGTCGGCCAGCACGTATTTGTCGTTGAAGACGTTGAGGCCCTTGTTCTCCATCGCCCCCATGTTGAAGTCGGACACGGCGACGATGTTGAACACGTCGAGATCGTATTCGCGGCCGAACGCCGTCTCGTCCCAGCGCATGGAGCGCTTGAGCGCATCCATCGCCCAGGCCGAGCGCGCCTCCTTGCCGTGCTCGCAATAGATGGCCAGCGCCACCTTGCGTCCCGACATGGTGGTGAACGAGTTCGACAGCTTGCCGAGATCGCCGGCGACCAGCGCAAACAGATAGGACGGCTTGGGGAAGGGGTCGTGCCAGACGGCGAAGTGCCGGTCGCTGCCGGCAATGTCGCCGGTCTCGACGAGATTGCCGTTGGACAGCAGCACCGGGGCGGCGTCCTTGGGCGCCTCGATGCGCGTCGTATAGACGGCGAGCACGTCCGGCCGGTCGAGGAAATAGGTGATGCGGCGGAAGCCTTCCGCCTCGCACTGGGTGCACCAGGTGCCCGAGGACCGGTAGAGCCCCATCAGCTTGGTATTGGCGGTGGGATCGATCTCGGTGACGATCTTGAGGGTGAACGGTTTGTCCGGCACGCCCGCGATCGTCAGCCGGTCCGGGGTCGCCGTGTAGCGGTCGGTGCCCAGCTCCGCGCCGTCGATCGCCACCGACACCAGCTTCACTTCATCGCCGTCGAGCACGAGCGGCAGGCCGGCTCCGGTCGGGCGCATGGCAAGCCGCGCCGTGACCACAGTGGCGTGCGGGTCGAGGCGGAAATCGAGGTCGACCGTCTCAATCGCAAAATCGGGGGCGCGATAGTCGGCGAGGCGAACGGGGGCCGTCTCAGTCTTCATGGGGCTCCGGCTTTCATGGGGCGCTGGCTTGTCGGGGCGGATAGATAGCACGCGCGCCCCGAAAAGCGATTCTGCAGGGTCAATAATCCGGATTCCGCAGAAAATTGCCGATGGCGACACGACGCCGAATTGCAATCGCCGAATAGTCAGGTTAATCAACGGAAAAGATAAAAAGCAGCGGGCGTATCCGGGGGGGCGCGCCTCGCGCTGCGCGAGGAGGGCGCCTTTCCATGTATCTCGGCCTCGACATCGGCACCTCGTCGGTGAAGGCGGTGCTCATCGACGACAATCAGCGCGTCGTCGCGAGCGAAACCGCCGATCTTGAAGTCTCCCGACCGCATTCGGGATGGTCGGAGCAGGACCCGGAAAGCTGGTGGGCGGCCTGCCAGGCCGTGCTCGACAAGCTCGCGGTCACGCACAAGGCGGCACTTTCCGGCGTGCGCGGCATCGGCCTTTCCGGCCATATGCACGGCGCCACGCTGATCGACGCGGCCGACAAGCCGCTCAGACCCTGCATCCTGTGGAACGACGTTCGCTCCGCCAAGGAGGCGGCGGAGCTTGACGCCGATCCGCGCTTCCGCGCCATCACCGGCAACATCGTCTTTCCCGGCTTCACCGCACCGAAGCTGGTCTGGGTCGCGCGTCACGAACCGGAAACGTTTTCCAAGGTCGCCAAGGTGCTGCTGCCCAAGGACTACGTGCGGCTGAAGCTGACCGGCGACTACGCCTCCGACATGTCGGATTCGGCCGGCACCTCCTGGCTCGACGTCGCCAAGCGCGACTGGAGCGACGAGCTGCTCTCGGCGACCAAGCTCACCCGCGCCCAGATGCCGGCGCTCTACGAGGGCTCGGCGGCGACCGGGCAGCTCCGCGCCGAACTGGCGAGCCGCTGGGGCATGGGCGCCAAGGTGGTGGTCGCCGGCGGTGGCGGCGACAACGCGGCCTCGGCCTGCGGCGTCGGCGTGGTCAGGCCGGGGACGGCCTTCGTCTCGCTCGGCACGTCCGGCGTGCTGTTCGTTTCCAATGCCCGTTTCTCGCCCGACCCGGCGACCGCGGTGCATGCCTTCTGCCATGCCGTTCCCGACACCTGGCACCAGATGGGGGTGATTCTCTCGGCGGCCGGCGCACTCGAATGGCTGGCCGAGGTGTTTTCGACCAGCGCCGCCGCGCTGACCAAGCCGCTGGAAGACGACAGAAGCGGCCCCGGCGATGTGCAGTTCCTGCCCTATCTCGGCGGCGAGCGCACGCCCCACAACGATGCCACCATCGGCGGCAGCTTCGTCAATCTCGGCTACGCCACCGACAAGACGGCGCTCACCCGCGCCGTTCTGGAAGGCGTCGCCTTCGCCTTCGCCGACTGCCTGGGCGCGCTGACCCAGGCCGGTGCCAGCGTCGAGCGGGCGCTCGCTGTCGGCGGCGGTTCGCGCTCGAAGAAATGGCTGCGCACCATCGCCAATACGCTCGACATCATTATCGACGTGCCGGAGGAAGGCGATTTCGGCGCCGGCCTCGGCGCCGCTCGCCTCGGCCTGATCGCGGCCGAGAACGCCGATCCTTTCGCCGTCTGCGCCCAGCCGGCCATTCGCGAGACGATCGAACCAGACCCTGAACTCGTTCCGGCCTATGCCGCAGCCTATGCGACTTACCGGAAGCTCTATCCAGCCATTAAGGAGGCCACGTCCCGATGAGTGCCCGTTTCTTCAACCAGGAAAAGCCGATCAAGTTTGCCGGTGCCAAGGCCGGTGACGGCCTCGCCTATCGCTGGTACGACCCCAACAAGAAGGTGCTGGGCAAGCGCATGGAGGATCATCTGCGCTTCTCCGTCACCTACTGGCATTCCTTCGCCTGGGACGGCCGCGACATGTTCGGCGGCGAGACGTTCATGCGTCCGTGGATGCACATGAGCGACGAGATGGAGGCGGCGAAGCTGAAGGCCGATGTCGCCTTCGAGATGTTCCGCCTGCTCGGCGTTCCCTTCTTCGCCTTCCACGACCGCGACATCGCGCCGGAAGGCAAGACGCTGGCCGAATCCAACAAGAACGTTCGCACCATCGGCGAGGTCTTCGCCAGGAAGATGGAAAAGGCGAAGGTGCGGCTGCTGTGGGGCACAGCCAACATGTTCTCCAACCGCCGCTACATGGCGGGTGCGGCGACCAATCCCGATCCGGACGTGTTTGCCTATGCTGCGGCGCAGGTGAAGAACGCCCTGGAGCTGACCCATGAGCTGGGCGGCGCCAACTACGTGCTGTGGGGCGGCCGCGAGGGCTACGAGACGCTGCTCAACACCGACCTCAAGCAGGAGTTCGAACAGCTCGGCCGCTTCCTGACCATGGTCGTCGAGCACAAGGAGAAGATCGGCTTCAAGGGCACGATCCTGATCGAGCCCAAGCCGAAGGAGCCGACCAAGCACCAGTACGATTTCGACGTCGCCTCGATCTGGGGGATGCTGCAGCAGTTTGGCCTGGAGAAGCAGGTCAAGATCAACATCGAGCAGAACCACGCCATCCTCGCCGGCCACACCTTCGAGCACGAGCTGGCGTTGGCCGGCGCGCTCGGCATTCTCGGCTCGATCGATATCAACCGCGGCGACTATCAGCTCGGCTGGGATACCGACCAGTTTGCCATGAACGTGCCGGAGATGGCGCTCGCTGCCTATTACATCCTCAAGGCCGGCGGCCTCGGCAAGGGCGGCTACAACTTCGACGCCAAGATCCGCCGCCAGTCGCTCGACCCGGACGATCTGCTGATCGCCCATGTCGGTTCCATGGACGCCTGCGCCCGCGGCCTGCTGATTGCCGAGAAGATCATCCAGGACGGCAAGCTCGATGCCTTCCTCGCCGATCGCTACGCCGGATGGAAGGGCAAGGAAGGCAAGGCCATCCTCGCCGGCAAGCGCTCGTTCGACGATCTTGCCGACTACGTCCACAAGAAGGATCTCGAGCCGCAGCCGAAGAGCGGCAAGCAGGAATATCTCGAGTCCCTGATCAACAGCTATCTCTAGCGGCGCCGCGCGCGCGGAGCGCCCGGACGAGAGGAGACGAAAAATGAAAACAATGAAGGGGCCGGCAATTTTCCTGGCACAGTTCGCCGGGGATAACGCACCGTTCAACACGCTGGCGGGCATGGCCAAGTGGGCCGCCGGCCTTGGTTACAAGGGCATCCAGATCCCGACCTGGGACGGCCGCCTGATCGACGTGAAGAAGGCCGCCTCGAGCAAGACCTATTGCGACGAGATCAAGGGCATCTGCGCCGACGCCGGCGTCGAGATCACCGAGCTGTCCTCGCATCTGCAGGGCCAGCTGGTGGCGGTGAACCCGGTCTACGACTCGGCCTTCGACGGCTTCGCGGCACCGGAGGTGCGCGGCGACCCCAAGAAGCGGCAGAAATGGGCGGTCGATCAGGTCAAGGCGACGATCAAGGCCTGCGCCAATCTCGGCCTGCCGTCGATGCCGACCTTCTCCGGCGCCTTCGTCTGGCCGTTCATGTATCCGTGGCCGCAGCGCCCGGCGGGCCTGGTGGAGACCGCCTTCGACGAACTCGCCAAGCGCTGGCGGCCGATCTTCGACTATGCCGACAGCCTCGGCGTCGACGTCGCCTTCGAGCTGCACCCCGGCGAGGACCTGCACGACGGCGTCAGCTTCGAGATGCTGCTCGACCGGGTCGACGGCCATCCCCGCTGCGGCATCAACTACGATCCCTCGCACTTCGTGCTGCAGCAGCTCGACTACATCGAGTTCATCGATTTCTACCACGAGCGCATCTACGCCTATCACGTCAAGGACGCGGAATTTAATCCGACCGGCAAGCAGGGCGCCTATGGCGGCTTCCAGCCCTGGGTGAAGCGCGCCGGCCGCTTCCGCTCGCTCGGCGACGGCCAGGTCGATTTCAGCGGCATCTTCTCCAAGCTCGCCGAATACGACTACGACCGCTGGGCGGTGCTCGAATGGGAGTGCTGCCTGAAGCATCCGGAGCAGGGGGCCGCCGAGGGCGCGCCCTTCATTGCGGCGCACATCATCCGCGTGACCGAGAAGGCTTTCGACGACTTCGCCGCCAGCGGCGTCGACCAGAAGGCCAATCGCAAGATGCTCGGCATCTAGGAACCAGAAGGAAGCACTCACATGGTCGAAGGACGCAGCGACTCCAAGAGCGGCGGCCGCATTCGGCTGGGCATGGTCGGCGGCGGCCACGGCGCCTTCATCGGCGCCGTCCACCGCATCGCGGCGCGCATCGACGACAACTACGAACTGGTCGCCGGTGCGCTGTCCTCGCAACGCCAGCGCGCGCTCGACTCGGCACTTGAGATCGGCATCGCCCGCGATCGCGCCTATGGCGATTTCGAGGAGATGGCCAAGGCTGAAGCCAAGCGCAAGGACGGCATCGAGGCGGTGTCGATCGTCACCCCCAACTACATGCATGCGGCGCCGATCAAGGCCTTCCTCAGGGCCGGCATCCACGTCATCTGCGACAAGCCGCTGTGCATGTCGGTCACCGAGGCGAAGGACATCCAGCGGGCGGTGAAGCGCAGCGGCAAGATCTTCGCGCTCACCCACAACTACACCGGCTATCCGATGATCCGGCAGGCACGCGCCATCGTCGCCGCCGGCGAACTCGGCGAGATTCGCCAGGTCCAGGCCGAATATGTGCAGGACTGGCTGACCGAGCGGCTGGAGGCCACCGGCCAGAAGCAGGCCGACTGGCGCACCGACCCCAAGCGGGCCGGTGCCGGGGCGCTCGGCGATATCGCCACCCACGCCTACAATCTCGCCTGCTTCGTCACCGGCCTGTCGCTGGATTCGCTCGCAGCCGACCTCACCACCTTCGTCAAGGGCCGCAAGCTCGACGACAACGACAACATCCTGTTGCGCTGGAAGGGTGGCGCCAAGGGCATGTTGTGGGCAACCCAGGTGGCGCCCGGCAACGAGAACAATCTCTCGCTGCGCGTCTATGGTTCCAAGGGCGGACTGGAGTGGAAGCAGGAGGAGCCGAACACTCTGTGGTTCACCCCCTTCGGCCAGCCGACCCGCAAGATCACCCGGGCCGGCGCCGGCGCCAATGCCGATGCGGCGCGCGTCACGCGCACCCCGTCGGGCCATCCGGAAGGCTATCTGGAAGGCTTCGCCAACATCTACAGCGAAGTCGCCCGCGCCATCCGCGCCGCCCGTGTCGACGAGGACCCGCCGCCGGAGGTGCTCTTCCCGACGGTCGAGGACGGCCTCGCCGGCATGCAGTTCATCGAGGCGGCGGTGAAATCGAACGCCAAGGGCAGCGGCTGGGTGAAGGTCTAGCCGTTTCACCAATCAAATCATGGGCGCGCCGCCTTCGGGCGGCGCGTTTTTTTTGGCGCTCAGCCCGGAGCGTAGGAGAGCACCACGTTGCCATTCCGGAAGGCGCGCACGTCCGTCCGCTTCAGTCGCATGGCGACGGGCACGCCATCGAACATCGTGCGTCCGCTGCCGAGGATGAGCGGGTTCAGCACCAACTGGTAGGTATCGATGAGGCCGGCCGGGGCCAGCTGCGCGACGATGGTGCCGCTGCCGAACATCGCCATGTCGTCGCCGTCCTCCTGCTTCAGCCGGCGCATGACGGTGACCGGGTCCTCGGAGAACAGCCGCGTGTTGGTCCACGTTGCTTGCTTGAGCGTCCGCGAGAAGACGATCTTCGACATGGCGTTCATGCGCTCGGCGACGACCGGATCGTTCTGCCTGGCCATCTCGCTCGGCCAGTAGCGCACCATCAGGTCGTAGGTGATGCGCCCGAAGACGAGGGTGCCGCCGCCCTTGGCGTTGTCCTCGACAAAGGCGTTCCATTCGGGGTCGGCGCCCGCGTGGGCCCAGCTCATGTCGCCGTTGGCATCCTGGAAGTAGCCGTCGAGCGAGACGTGGTTGAAGACGGTGAGCTTGCGCATCGATACCTCCCATTGGAACGGCGGATGCCCCGACTGGCCCGCTGTCTCCGACGACGAGCGGCCGGCGGCGGTTTCGACCGGGGCTGAGGAAATTTCAACTGCGTGCCGCCGCCGATGCCGTGCGCCGCCGTTCCTGCGCGTCCGCCGGCCACAGGGTCTTCATGTCGTAGAACTCCGCGAAGGCCGGAACATCGGCGGGCAGGCAAACCCAGGGCAGTTTCGAGCGCGTGTAGATGTGGACGTCGGGCGTCAGTGCCGTCGGGTCGTCGAGCGTGCTGACACGCACGAAACGGAGATAGGGCCGGCGGCCGTAGTCGCTCCACACCGCGACCTGGCACTTGGGGCAGCGATAGATGTCGTGCGGCCGGCCGCTGTCTGTCGGCATCGACACCGGCTGCGGGGAGCCCGACAAGATCTCGATGCGGTCGGTCTCGATGAGGGCGTTAATGGCGAAGGCGCCGCCGGTCTGCCGCTGGCAATCGCGGCAGTGGCAGCAATGGACGAACATCGGCGGCGACGTCAGCCGGAAGCGCACCGCGCCGCATGAGCATCCGCCTTCAAGTGATTCAGCCATCGGGTCCTTCCTCTCCTCGGTTGCAGCTCCGCGGCAGCACTCATTGGCCGGAGGGGGCGAGGTCCGGGTTGGGTGTGTAGCCGGGGCCGACGGTCAGCGGCTTGTCGCCCAACACCGACTGGTCGAGATCGGAATGGAGCTTCTTGTCGATGGTCTCGATCACCTTGCCGTCGGCGCCGATCAGCCGGACGGTGACGTCGTAGTCGATGTTGGCCTTGATGCCCTTCAGCGCATCGGTGGTGAAGGAATATTCCCGGCGGTTCGGCGTGACGTCCTTCGAGAGCACGATCGGCGGCCCGCCGGAGGGGTTCTCGAAGGTCGCCTCGATGCGCGCATGCTCGGGCAGGGTGCGCAGGGGCGCCGCGATGAAGCCGGCATAGGCCTCCGCCAGGCGGTAGTTGAAGATGAAGCCGCCGCCCGAGATGTCGAGATAGGGGCCCTTCTGCGAGCAGGCGGCGAGCGCGACGATCGCCGCCAACGCGAGACCTTTCACACCTCTGCCGAGCATGGTTGCGGCGCTCCTTGTGCCTTGCCCTGAAAGCACCCCCGAATCCGAATAGGCGATCCGGCGATTTTCGGCAATCGCGGCCGCGGAGAGGCGAGGCTTGTCGCGCTGGCACAAAGCCTGCAATCCTCTGCCGGGGCAGGAAGGAGCCACCGATGACCAATGGAGCCGCCAGGGCGGCGATCCCCGTTTTTGCCGAACCCTATGCGCCTGACGACGCCGCGCTCATCCGCGCCTTCATTGCCGAGACGCGCCTCGGCGAGGCAGCCGAACGGCGGATCGACCGGCTGGCGGGCGGCCTGATCACCGCGATCCGCGATGCGGCCGGCGGCATCGGCGAACTGGAGGATTTCCTGCGCGAATTCGCGCTGTCGACGCGCGAGGGGCTGGCGCTGATGGTGCTGGCCGAGGCGCTGCTGCGTGTGCCCGACGCGGCCACCCAGGACCGTCTGATCGAGGACAAGATCGGCAGCGGCGACTGGGGCGAGCATTCAGGCCGCGGCGGCAAGCCGTTCGTCGCCGCCTCGATCTGGGCGCTGGGGCTGACCAGCCGCATCGTCTATCCCGGCGACACGCCGGAGCGTCTGGTCGCCGGCCTGGTCAGCCGCCTCGGCAAGCCGGCGGTGCGCACCGCGACCCGCCAGGCCATGCGCGTCCTCGGCCATCATTTCGTGCTCGGCCAGACCATCGGCGAGGCGCTCGGCCGCGCGCGCGCCATGGAGAAGCAGGGCTTCCGCCATTCCTACGACATGCTCGGCGAGGGGGCCCGCACGGCCGCCGATGCGGAGCGCTATTTCGAAGCCTATGCCGGCGCCATCGCCGCCATTGGCAAGGCCGCCGGCAAGGGCGCGCTGCCCGACCGGCCGGGCATCTCGGTCAAGCTGTCGGCGCTCCATCCGCGCTACGAGGCGGTCAAGCGCGTGTCCGTGCTGACGGAGCTGGTGCCGCGCCTGCTCGATTTGGCCCGCGCCGCCAAGCAACACGACCTCAACCTGACCGTCGATGCCGAGGAGGCCGATCGTCTCGAATTATCGCTCGAGGTGGTGGCGGCGGTGCTCGCCGATTCCTCGCTTCGCGGTTGGGACGGCTTCGGCCTGGCGATCCAGGCCTATCAGAAGCGCGCCGCGGCGGTGGTCGACTGGGTCGGCGCGGTCGCCACCGCGCTCGACCGCCGGCTGATGGTCCGCCTGGTCAAGGGCGCCTATTGGGATACCGAGGTGAAGCGCGCCCAGGAGCGGGGGCTGGCCGATTATCCGGTGTTCACGCGCAAGCCCGCCACCGACCAGTCCTATCTCGCCTGCGCCCACCGCCTTCTGGCGCTCCGCCCGCGTATCTATCCGCAATTTGCCAGTCACAATGCCCTCACCGTCGCCGCCATCGTGGAGCTGGCCGGCGGCCCGTCCGGCTACGAGTTCCAGCGCCTGCACGGCATGGGCGAGGCGCTGTTCACGGCGCTGCGCAAGGACAATGCGGCCATCGCGGCCCGCATCTACGCGCCGGTCGGCGGCCACCGCGAACTGCTCGCCTATCTGGTGCGCCGGCTGCTCGAAAACGGCGCCAACTCCTCCTTCGTCTCGGTCGTCGGCGACACGGATGTGCCGGTGGAGGACCTGCTCAAGCGGCCGTCCGTTCTGCTCAACGGTGGCGACCATGTCCGCCATAGCCGCGTGCCTCTGCCGCGCGACCTCTATGCGCCGGCCCGGAAGAACTCTCTGGGGCTGGAGTTCGGCAGTGCCGCCGCTCTCGGTGCGCTCCTTTCGGGCATGGCCAGGGCAGGCGATGCGTCCATCGACGCGCGGCCGCTGACCGCCACCAAGGTCGATGGCGTCACCCGGCCCGTGGTCAACCCCGCCGATGGAACGGCCAAGGTCGGCAATGTCGTGGAGGCGCCGGTTGAATCGATCGATGAAGTCATGGCGGCGGCCAAGGCCGGCTTTGCGGCATGGTCGCGGGTGTCGGTGGCCGAGCGCGCCGCCGCGCTCGACCGGCTGGCCGACTTGATCGAAGGCGAACGCGACGCGCTGGTGGCGCTGCTGGCCCGCGAAGGCGGCAAGACGCTCGATGACGGCATCGCCGAGGTGCGCGAGGCAGCCGACTTCTGCCGCTATTACGCAGCGCAAGCACGGCGCCTCTTCGCGCCGGAGACGATGCCCGGGCCGACCGGCGAAAGCGACCGGCTGATCCGGCGTGGGCGCGGCGTCTTCGTCTGCATCTCGCCGTGGAACTTCCCGCTCGCCATCTTCATCGGCCAGACGGTGGCGGCGCTCGCCGCCGGGAACGCGGTGATCGCCAAGCCGGCCGAACAGACGCCGCTGGTCGCTTTCCGCGCTTTCGAGCTGTTGCACAAGGCCGGCGTGCCTTTGGCGGCGGCACAGCTCGCGCCCGGCGACGGCCGGGTCGGCGCCGCGCTCACCGCCCATCCCGACATTGCCGGCGTTGCCTTCACCGGCTCGACCGAAGTCGCCTGGGCGATCAACCGCGCGCTCGCCGCCAAGAAAGGCCCGATCGTGCCGCTGATTGCCGAGACCGGCGGCATCAACGCCATGATTGCCGACGCCACCGCGCTGCCCGAGCAGGTGGCCGACGACGTGGTGACCTCCGCCTTCCGCTCCGCCGGCCAGCGCTGCTCGGCGCTCAGGCTGCTGTGCCTGCAGGACGACGTAGCCGACCGGGTGCTGGAGATGATCGTGGGGGCCGCTGCGGAGCTGGTCCTCGGCGATCCACGCGAACCGGCGACCGACATCGGGCCGGTGATCGACGGCGAGGCCAAGGCCGCTCTCGACGCCCATGTCGCCGCCATGCGCGCCGCGCCATTCGCCTCCATCCGCCATGAGGGCAAGGCTCCGGCAAGCGGCACCTTCGTTGCGCCGACGATCATCGAACTGGATTCGCCGGAACGCCTCACCCGCGAGGTGTTCGGTCCGATCCTGCATGTGGTGCGCTGGAAGCCGCGCGAGCTGGATAAGCTCGTCGCCGCCATCGCCGCCACCGGCTATGGCCTGACGCTGGGCATCCACAGCCGCATCGACGAGACCGTGGAGCAAATTGTCGACGCGCTGCCGGTCGGCAACGTCTACGTCAACCGCAACATGATCGGCGCGGTGGTCGGCACCCAGCCCTTCGGCGGCTCCGGCCTGTCAGGCACCGGCCCCAAGGCGGGCGGGCCGGACTATCTCACCCGCTTCGCGCTCGAGCAGGTGGTCTCGGTCAACACCGCGGCCGCCGGCGGCAACGCCTCGCTGATCGCCATGGAGGACGAGTGAGGCTTGTCCCTGCAAGAAAAAGGCTGCAAACCTTCGCGCCCAGCAAGGAGCCACCGATGACCGACAAAGCCTTTCTCTCGCGCGCCATCGACCAGGGCAGGGGGGCCGCCCCCGCCGATCTCGTCATCAGGAATGTCGGTCTGCTCGACATCGTCTATGGCGGCGTTACCGTCACCGACATCGCCATCTGCGGCGATCGCATCGTCGGCACCTATGAGCCGTATAGCGGCACGCGCGAGATCGACGGCACCGGCCTATTCGCCGTGCCCGGCTTCATCGACACCCACCTCCATGTCGAATCCTCGCTGGTGACGCCGCAGGAGTTCGACCGCTGCGTTCTGCCGCACGGCGTCACCACCGCCATCTGCGACCCGCACGAGATCGCCAATGTGCTCGGCCTCGAAGGCATCCGCTTCTTCCTCGAGTCGGCCGAAACCACGATCATGGACCTGCGCGTGCAGCTTTCCTCCTGCGTGCCGGCGACGACATTCGAAACGTCTGGCGCCGAGCTGCTGGCAAAGGACCTGATCCCGTTGGCTGCGCACCCCAAGGTGATCGGGCTGGCCGAATTCATGAACTTCCCCGGCGTGCTGTCGAGCCGCGACGACGTTCTCGACAAGCTCGTCGCCTTCCAGGACGGTCATATCGACGGCCACGCCCCGCTGGTGCGCGGCTATGACCTCAACGGCTATCTCGCGGCGCGCATCCGCACCGACCACGAGACCACCATCGCCGAAGACGGCCGCGAGAAGCTGAAGAAGGGCCTCGCCGTGCTCATCCGCGAGGGCTCGGTGACCAAGGACCTGCATGCGCTGGCCGAAATCCTTGACGAGCATTCCTCCAGCATGTGCTGCCTGTGTACCGACGACCGCAACCCGCTCGACATCGCCGAGGAGGGCCACCTCGACTACATGGTGCGCACGCTGATTGCCCTCGGCCGCCCGCTGCACCACGTCTACCGAGCGGCAAGCTGGTCGGCGGCCAATGCCTTCGGCCTCAAGGACCGCGGCATGATCGCACCCGGCCGCCGCGCCGATATCGTTCTGGTCGGCGATCTTGCCGAATGTTCGGTGAAGACGGTCATCTCCGCCGGCCGCGTGGTCGACGATGCGCTCTTCGCCACCCGCAAGACGGTGGCGCCGGTCGGCCTCGACAGCGTCAGGGTCCGCGCGATCACGCCGGCCGATTTCCGCATTCCCGGTGCGGCCGCCGAGCTCTCGATGATCGGGGTCGCCCCCGGCCGCGTCGTCACCGATCACGTGCGCAAACAAGTGCCGGCGAAGGGCAATGAGCGCCTCGCCGATGCGGCCAATGACATCGCCAAGGTGGCAGTCATCGAGCGCCACGGCAAGGACGGCTCGATCGGCCGCGGCTTCGTCACCGGATTCGGCATGACGCGCGGCGCCATCGCCTCGTCGGTCGGCCATGACAGCCACAACATCTGCGTCGTCGGCATGGACGACGACGACATGGCGGCGGCTGTCAACCGGCTGCGCGAGATCGGCGGCGGCTTCGCGGTGGCGGATGGCGGCAAGGTGGTGGCGGAGCTGGCGCTGCCGCTAGCCGGCCTTATGAGTCTCGAGCCCTTCGAGGCGGTTCACGCCGGCCTGATGCCGCTGCGCCGAGCGGCGCGCGAGCTCGGCTGCACGCTGCCGGAACCATTCCTCCAGGTTGCTTTCCTGCCACTCCCGGTCATTCCCCACATGAAGATCACCAATTTCGGTCTTTTCGACGTGGACCGGTTCGAGCTGGTGAAGGAATGACATGTCGAAATTGACCGACGGCACCGGATCTGGCGCCGTCGGCGGGGCCTCGGCGATGCTCGTCTCGGCTGCCGTCTGGCGCCCGCGCTGCAGGAGGTAGACGGTGAGGACGACGAAGCCGACGCCAATGGCGATCGGCAGCGCTTCCGCGCCGAACAGGTCGACCAGATAGCCGACCGGCGTCGAGCCGACGATCGAGCCGGCCGAATAGGCCATGGCGAAGCCGGTGGAGACGATGGCCAGCTTCTGGCCGCGGAAGTCCTGGCCGATGAGCACGACGCCCAGCGTGTAGATGCCGGAAATCGTGCCGCCGGCGAGGAACAGCACCGGCTCGGCCATCAGCGTGTGACCCATGGCGAAGGGCAGGGCGAAGCTCGTCACGGCCGCCACCACCGAACAAAGAACCAGTGTGACGGTGCGCCCGTATCGGTCGGCCATCCAGCCCAAGCCGGCGACCAGCACCGCCTCGCCGAGGCTGAAGACCGCCACCAGTCGTGCTGCGCCCGCATCGCTGAAGCCGTGGGCGAGCCCGTAGAGCGGCAACAGGCTCTGCATCGCCGTCTCGCCGATCCCGCCGAGGAAGCCGGCGGCGACCAGCCCGCCCGCCGCCGACAGAGCGAGTTTCAGCGTGGTGGCATCGCCGCTGTCCTCCTCCTCGTCCGATGCGCCTTCCGCCGGGCGGATCATGAGCGCGACGACGACGCCGGCCGCCAGCGGCAGCATGGCGACGACAAGCGGCAGCGAGCCCGTGACGCCGACCCCGCCCAGCACCAGCGGCCCGATGAACTGGCAGGTGGCGTAGAGCGTGCCCGAGGCGCCGATGATGCGCCCGCGATGGCGGTCGTCGACGACTCCATTCAGCCAGATCTCGGTCGTCGTCCACAGGGCCGCGAAGCAGGCGCCCATGACGAACCGGGCGCCGAACCAGACGACGAGGTTGTCGGCGGCAAGGATCGCGCCGAAGGAGGCAAGCGAGATGGCGAACATCGCCGCCACGATGAGACGCACGCCAAACCGGGCGATCAGCCGCGGCAGGATCGGGCCGACCACCAGAATGCCGGCGCCAGCCAGCGAGGCGTTGAGGCCGATCAGCCAGGTCGCCAGGCCGTGCTTCTCCAGCGCCAGCGAGAAGAAGGGATAGCTGTAGCCGTAGAGTAGCGCCTCGGCACCGATCAGCGACAGGACGCCGGCAACCCGCCAGAGCTTCATGGAAAGGCCCGCCTCGAAAGCCCGCCTAGATCACGCATTGCGGCTCGGCACACCAGCACCTCTTGCCTTCCGGCACCAGGTTGAAGGTGCGGTAGTCCGCGGTGATCTCCTCGCCGGGCAGGATGTCGCGTGTCGCATAGACGTAGAGCTGGTCCTCGACGCGCGCATTCGGCCGGCAGCTGTGGTTGAGGTAGTCGACGCCCTCCGGCTCCCACATCGGCAGCAGGCAGAGCAGCTTGGTGCCTTCCAGCTTGAGATGCACCGACTGGCGCCACCAGTAGTCGTCGAGCTTGTCCTTCTCGGCAAGGTCGATCATCACCGACTTGCCGTCGAAAAAGCCGATCAGGCTGTCCTTGGGGATCGGCCGCGTCGCATAGATCGCCTTGTGATCCTCGGAGATCGTGCGGACCTCGAGGAAATCAAAGTTGGTGTAGCTCATGACCGTCCCCCTCGACGTCGAACGTCCCTTCGAGCAGCGGCACCCCGCCTGACTGCCCGTCCCGTCCGGGAACGTAGGGTTGTCCGTCAAAAAGGTTAGCCGACCATTTCTCGGTCAGCCGGCGGGCGTAGATGACCGGCATCTCGTGGACGTGCGGACACTTCTCCATCTCGGCGAAGACCGGATCGTTGTGCGCCGCCACCCAGTGCCTGCGGTCGTCGGAGAGATAGACGCCGCGCGCCGGGTCGCGGGTGACGCGGCTGTAATTGGTGATGGTCGTGGCCGACATGTTCTGCCAGGCGGTGACGCATTTGCGGAAGAGCAGCTCGACCGCGTCGCGGTCGTGGACCATCTCATAAGGAGCCCGGCCCCACGCCTTGATCGCCTGGTCGTGCACCAGCCGGGCGAAGGCGAAGGCATCCGACGTGGTGTTGACGGCGGTGAAAGGGGCGCTCAGTGACGGATCGTAGAGCGCATCGCCGGGATCGCCGGCGTGCCGGCAGAAGGCGACCGAGAAGAACTCATAGGCCGTCATCTGGCCGGTGACCGGGCACAGCACGTCGATGGCATGGCCGAGCGTCCGGCCGCCGATGAGCGCCTGAACGTCGTCTGTCTGGCCGGCCTCGCGCATGGCTTCGCCGAGCGCCTGCAGCTCTTGCGCCGCCGTCCGTAACTTCTGTTCGTCGTGGACGAAGAGGGCCAGCAGGCCGGTCTTGTGCTCCGCCGCAACATCGCGGCGGAACTCGGCGAAGGCTGCTGCGTATTCCGCGCCGTTGCGGAAGCGGGCGAGCGCATAGCGCCCGAGCTTGAACTCGCGCCTGCCGGCGGAACACTGCAGGCCGTGCTGCAGCCAGTCCTGGAAAACGTCGGATTTCGCCCCGTGGAACGGGCACCGGCCGGTTGCACCGCCCGTCCCCATGGCTGCGGGGGCACGAACTTCCGCGGATGGCGCCTCTGGCGCCTCTGCGAGACTCATGACTGCCTCCTCGTACGCATACTCAACAAATACTTAACTGCCGCGTCGGGAAATAAGCGGTGCGGTTAACCGGTTGTCAACCAAACGGCCTCGGCCAGCGCCGCGCCACGAGGCTGATCAGGACGAAATTATCCTTATTTGACTAAGCGTTAACCATAGAAGCGAAGAGTTGTGGTGAGCCCGGAGGAGGAGGGCGCCAGCGGAGGGCGCGGTTCGCCGTTTGAAGAAGCAAAGTTATTATAAGTAAAAACAATAAATAATAATGAGAATTCATTGAAATAAAGCGCCGAACAAAAGTCGTTACAAAGTCTGTCGAATCCGGTTGCGAAAGCGTTGGGGAACCTCCGCGAGCAATATATTAAGCAAAAGTAAATAGAACCATTAAACCTATCGCAATGTCGGCTTGCCACGGTGCGCCCCACATTGGGCCTCGTGGGACGCTTCGCCATGACAAAGGCACTGACCGGCCGGATCACGCTCAACCTCGTGGCGGGCATCGCCATCACGGTTCTGACGGTCGTGATCACCATTTCGTGGATGGCCACCAAGCACAATGAGCAGGCCGCCCAGGGCACCCAGACCATGGTCGACGGCGGCCTCAAGGCGATGGGCAAGCGCCTCGCCCAGCTCGCCAACGACTATGGCTGGTGGGAGGAGGCCTACGACGCCTACGTCCGCAAGGACGAGGCGTGGATCGATGCCAATGTCGGCACCGGCATCACCGACACCGACATCGCCGACCTTCTGGTGATCATCTCGCCGCAAGGGCATGTCGACCATCAGTGGATGACCGACGCCACAACCGACAAGGTCGGTGAGATCATCACGCCGGCCACGCTTGCCGCGATCCGCAAGGTCGCCTCGGGCCTGCCGGTCGCCAACCTTGCCGGCGTCAGCAGCATCTACGCCGACACCCCGTCGGTGCCGATGATGATCGCCATCCAGCACCTGGCGCCGGTCTCCAAGGCGGCGGAAGTGAAGAACACCGACCTGCCGATCATCGTCTTCGGCCAGTATCTCGGCAAGAAGCGCCTGCACGACCTCGGGCGGTCGTTCCTGATCGACGACCTGCAGTTTGCCCGCAATGACAAGGCGGGCGCCAGCCGCGTGCCCATCCACGACATCACCGGCAAGGACGTCGGCGTCGTGACATGGACGCCGCCGACGCCCGGCAATGCGCTCCTGCGCAACGCGCTGTTGCCGATCGGCATCGCGCTCGCCTTGTTCTGCGCGGTGGCGCTGACCACCGCATTCAGCGCCCGCAAGATGGCGATCGCGCTTTCCAGGAGCGAGCGCGAGGCGGTCACCGCGGCACGCACCAACTCGATGACCAGCCTGATGAACCGCACCGGTTTCACCGAATTGCTGCAGTCGGAGTCCCACGCCGAAGCCTGCCGCAACGGCCGCCTGTCGATCATCTATCTCGACGTCAACGGCTTCAAGACGGTCAACGATTCGATCGGCCACCATGGCGGCGACGCTCTGGTGCGGGCGCTGGCGACGCGCCTCGGTCGCGTCCTGCCGCCGGCCGCGACACTCGCCCGCATCGGCGGCGACGAGTTCGCCATCGCGCTCATCGCCGACAATGTCGTCGCCACCGCCGCCGCCGCGGCCGCTGCCGCGGCGCGCTCGCTCGACCAGCCCTTCACGATCTGCGGCTTCGAGTTCCACGTCACCGCCTCCGTCGGCTACGCCGTTGCCAACGGCCACGGCATCGAAGCCGCCGAACTCGTGCGCCGCGCCGACCTTGCCATGTATCAGGCGAAGAACGGCGCCGAGCGCGAGGCGGTCGCCTACCATCCGACCATGGAGACCGGTGCGCTGGAGAAGAAGCAGCTCGAATCCGGCCTGCGCCGCGCCATCGACAACGGCAGCGAGCTCAAGGTCTACTACCAGCCGGTGGTGCGCGCCGCCGATCTCACGATCATCGGCTTCGAGGCGCTGGCGCGCTGGGAATCGCCGGAGTTCGGTTCGGTCTCGCCGGCATTGTTCATTCCGGTCGCCGAGGAGACCGGCCTCATCCACGACATCGGCCGCTTCGTCGTCGATCAGGCGTGCCGCGATCTCAACCGCTGGCCGGGCTATCGCATGGCGATCAACGTCTCGCCGGTGCAGTTGCGCGACCCCAGCTTCGCCGGCGATCTCGGCGCCATCGTGCGCAGCCACGGCCTTTCGGCCGACCGTTTCGAACTGGAACTGACCGAAGGGATTCTGGTCAACAACCCGACCATCGCCAAGCGCAAGCTCGCCATGCTGAAGGAATACGGCTTCACGCTCGCCCTCGACGATTTCGGCACCGGCTTCTCCTCGATCGGCTATCTGCGCCAGTTCCCCTTCGACGTCCTCAAGGTGGATCGCTCCTTCGTGCGCGACATCGGCATGAACGCCACCGCCAATGCCCTGATCCAGTCGCTGGTCTCGCTCGGCGATGCCCTTGGGCTGTCGGTGATCGCCGAGGGCATCGAGAACGAAGAGCAGCTCAAGCTGTTGCGGCTGATTCAGTGCGAGTTCATCCAGGGCTTCCTGATCAGCCGGCCGGTCAGCGCCGACGACATCGACACCCTCATCGTCGAGGCGGTGGACCAGGGGGGCGCGCGCGCCGGCGGTGGTCCGCTGATCGATCGCAAGGTGGCCACCAGCACGTGAGGCCGGCGGCGCGCGGCAAACGATTGATTAACCACGTCTGGCTGCGAACGCGGGCTTCATGCAACCTTAACACGGCGGACCGATGCTGCGCGCAATGTCCGTCCCGCGCGGCATATCCCTGATCTCGCGCATCGGGCGCCCGGATATCCGGTTCGCCCTCAGCATCATGCTGCCGGCGATGATCATCGTCGCCGTTGCGGTCACGACGGTGAACTTTGCGCTCAACGAGATCGCCCGCGAGGTCAATGGCACCGAGTTGTCCCTGACCCGGCAAACGGTCGAAGCGGCGGTTGAGGCAACGCTCCGCCACATGGCCGATACCCATGGCGACTACGCCATCTGGGACGATGCCGCCCGCAAGCTCTACGGCAAGGTCGATCAGCAGTTCGTCGACGATTCATTCGTCTCGTCGACCAAAGATCCGACCTTCTTCGACACCGTCTATCTTCTCAACGCGGACGGCACGACGGTATTCGCCTACCGCTTCGGCGCGGCGATCACGAGACCGCCGCAGGAAGCATTCGGGCCGTCGCTGGACCGTCTCCTGCGGGCGTCGGCCGAGGCCGGTTCCGCGGATGCCCGCAGCGCGCTGGTCAAAGGCGTCTGGGGACCGATGGTCATTGCGCTCGGGCCGGTGGTGCCGTTCTCGGAGGGCATTCCCCCACCGCAGCACAAGCGCATCCTCATCCTCGCCAAATCGCTCGACCGGGCCGCCGTCCAGCGGCTGTCGCGGGACTACCTGATCAACGGACTGGCTCTGGCGCCGGCGGCTGCGGCCGCGGGCAACGGGACCGTCTTGCCTCTCACCGATGCGGATGGCCGGACTATCGCTGCGCTGACCTGGACGGAGCGGTTGCCCGGCAGCGCCGCGTTGGCCCGGCTGAACCCGCGGGTCATCGGCATGCTCGGCGCGCTCGCCGCAACCATGCTGGTGCTGGTCGTCATCGCGGCGCGTAGCTTTGCCGGCGTGCGCCGGGGCGAGATTCAGGCCCTCCATGCCGCCACCCATGATACGCTCAGCGGCCTGCCAAATCGCGCGGCACTGCTCGAGCACCTCAAGCACGCGATCGACAAACATCGCGGCGACACCGGCCTGGCGTTTGCGTGCATCGAGCTGGACGGTGTGAAAGAGGCCAACGACGCCTATGGCCGCGACGTCGGCGACCAGTTGCTGCGCAGGGTGGCAAAAAGCCTCCAGGCGCTGGCGAAGAGATGCTACCTGGTCCGCGTCGGCGGCGAGGAATTCGCCGTCGTCATCGACAAGCCTGACGCAGCCGGCAATGCCAATGAATTGAGCAAACGGCTGAAGCACTTCTTCGCCAAGCCCATCGACATCGGCGGTCGCATCATCTCCGTCAACGCCAGCATGGGCGTCGCGCTGATCGACAGTGCCGGCATCTCGGCGGAGGAGGCGCTGCGTCGCGGCGAGGTCGCCATGTATCAGGCCCGCCACGAGGGCCGCAATCGCGTCTGCATGTTCGACGATTCGCTCGACACGCGGCGGCGCAAACGCATCGAAATCGCCGGCGATCTGCGCCGCGCGCTCGCCATTGACGCGTTGACCTTGTTCTATCAGCCGGTCTGCGACGCACGCGACGGCAGAATTATCAGTGCCGAGGCCCTGATCCGCTGGCCCCGCGGCGACGATGCCCAGCCGATCTCGCCGGCCGAATTCATCCCGATTGCCGAAGAGACCGGACTCATCGACGAGCTCGGCATGTGGACGCTCAGGCGAGCCTGCCGGGACGCCGCGGCATGGCCCGGCCTCAAGGTCTCGGTGAACGTCTCCCCGGCCCAGTTCCCCAACCCGAATTTCGCCGAGGCCGTCGCCGCCGTGCTCGAACAGACCGGCTTCCCGGCCAACCGCCTCGAGATCGAGGTGACCGAGACCTATCTCGTCACCCACCCCGAACAGGCGCGGCTGGCGATCAACTCGATCCGCGCGCTCGGCATCACCGTGGCGCTCGATGATTTCGGGGTCGGCTATTCGAGCATCGGCTATCTGCGCCAATTCGCCTTCGACAAGCTCAAGCTCGACCGGACGCTGATCGCCAATATCGACCGCGACCCGCAGGCCCAGAGACTGGTCCAGGCCACCGTTGCCCTCGCCGGCGCCCTCGACCTGACCGTCACGGCGGAAGGCGTCGAGACCGAGGAGGAGGCGGCACTGCTCAGGATTGCCGGCTGCGACGCATTTCAGGGCTTCTTCTTCGGCCGTCCGGCGCCGGCCGCCGAGCTGACCGCACTGCTTGGCAGCGAGGCCCGGCTGCAGAAGCGCGCCGGACCGCTCCGCCTTGCCTGATCCTGGCGGGCATCTGGACATTCGCCGCTGGCGAGTTCAAGGGAACGACTTTGCCTGGCGCTCCTGTCTGCGCCGACGCGGTGCGCGATGAGCATGAAGACGACGCAGCCGACAATCGGGCATGCCGCAACCGGGGTAGTCGCGGTGGCGCCGATGATGGACTGGACCGACCGGCATTGCCGCATGTTTCATCGGCAGCTGACGCGTCGGGCGCTGCTCTATACCGAGATGGTCACCGCCGAGGCGGTCATCCACGGCGACCGCGACCGGCTGATCGGATTCTCTGCGGCCGAACACCCCGTCGCCGTCCAGCTCGGCGGCGCCGAACCCGGCAAACTGGCTGAGGCCGCGCGCATCGCCGCCGACTTCGGCTATGACGAGATCAACCTCAACGTCGGCTGTCCGTCCGACCGGGTTCAGTCCGGCACCTTCGGCGCCTGCCTGATGCGCTCGCCCGAGCTGGTTGGCGATCTGGTCGCCGCCATGAAGGCGGTCGTTTCCGTGCCGGTGACGGTCAAGTGCCGGCTCGGCGTCGACGAGCAGGACCCCGAGGCGGCGTTGGATGCGCTGGCCGACGCGGTGGTTGCCGCCGGCACCGACGGCATCTGGGTGCACGCCCGCAAGGCGTGGCTGGAGGGGCTGTCGCCGAAAGAAAACCGCGACGTGCCGCCGCTCGATTACGGCCGCGTCGTTCGGCTGAAGCAGCGGCTGCCGGATACTTTCGTTGGCATCAACGGCGGCATCGCCACGCTCGACGAGGCCGAACGCCATCTGGCGCAAGTCGACGGCGTCATGCTCGGCCGCGCTGCCTATCACACGCCGGCGATGCTGGCCGCGATCGACCGGCGTTTCTTCGGTGACCGGAGCGGTCCGGAACCGCACGACGTGGTCATCGCGATGCTCCCCTACATCAAAGCGGAACTCGCCCGCGGCACCCGCCTGTCGCACATCACGCGCCATATGCTGGGGCTCTTCCATGGGGTTCCCGGCGCGCGCAACTGGCGCCGTATCCTCACCGTCGGCGCGGTCCGGCCGGGCGCCGGTCTGGAAGTTGTGCAGGAGGCGCTGGGCGCGGTCACGCCCGCCCACGCGACGCAAGCCGCCATCTATTCCAGCTTGGCGGAGAGCCTCGGCTGAGGCTTCACGGCTTCAGCACCAGCCGGTCGCCGGAGATAGAGTAGCTGGCGAGCGAGTTGAGAAAGCTCATGCCGAGCAGGCTCTCCTGCAGCGAGCCCGGCGGTGCGACCAGCGCCTTGATGTCGGTGCGGGCGATGGTCCCGATGCTGATGCGGTGGATGGTGATCGGCGCCGCCTTGATCGTGCCGTTGGCGGTCTCGATCGGCATGCCGTAGTCGAGATTTGCGGTTTTGACGCCGATTCTCCCCGCATCCTCGGGCGTGAGCGTCACTAGGCTGGCGCCGGTATCGACCAGCATCATCATCGGCACGCCGTCGACCCCGGCGCGCACGGCAAAATGGCCGTCGCCATTGCGCATGATCACCACGCTGTTGCCGCTCTCGCCGGTCAGCTCACCACTGATCGGCATGCCCGGCACCAGCACGCCGAGCAGGCGCCCTCCGAAGCCGGCAAGTTCCATGCGATAGGCATAGGCGCCGACCAGCGCGATGAGGATCAAGCTCCAGCCGAGAACGGCGCGCAACGCCTCATGCGCGCGGATGCCGCGCCCGACCACCGCCGAGCCGACAAACAGCAGCAGGGCGACGAAATAGACCAGGCGGACGGGACCGCCGGACGACATGTCGAAGCCGAAGGACGGCGCCAGCATCACCACCAGCTCCGCGATGCCGGCCACGACCAGCAGGAGCATGAGCCAGAAGAACAGCCGCGACGGCCGGTTCATCGCCGGGACTCCTGCAACGAAGTCGCCGACGCTGCCGTCAGCCGTTCAGGCAGCGTGCTCATGATGCGCCGCCGCTCCTCATCCGAATAGGATGCCCACTGACCAATCTCCGCCAGCGTGCGTCCGCAGCCGGCGCATTGCCGCGTCAGCGGATCGATGGCGCAGAGCTTGATGCAGGGCGAGATCATGGGTCGGTCGGGCTGTCCGCCGTTTCAGAGCGTCGCGGCGCCGATCAGCCATGCTACCAGCGCCACCTGCTGGCAGGCGCCCAGCACGTCGCCGGTGCGGCCGCCGAGCGCCTGCGCGGCCAGGCGCGTGAAGATATAGGTGGCCAGCGCCACCAGAACAGCGGCAAGCACCGCCGGCCTGAGGCCGATCACCGGAACGGCGATGACGGCAAGAATCGCGGCCGTGGCCAGCGCCAGCACCATGGCGTTCTGGTCGGGCGGGCCGGTATCGTGGGCGAGCCCGTTGTCATCGGCCGGCGGCAGTTCATGCCACAGCCGCACCGCGGCCGCCCGCGAGATGCCCTCGGCCAGGGCAAGCGCGATGGCTGCGTGGACCAGGCCGGCGGTGGCGATCGCCGCCAGGCAGGCGACGCGGATGGTGAGCGACAGGATGAGCGCCGCGGCGCCATAGCTGCCGATGCGGCTGTCGCGCATGATCTCCAGCCGCCGCGCGACCGAAGACCCGCCGAAACTGTCGGCCATATCGGCGAGCCCGTCCTCGTGCAGGGCGCCGGTCAGGCCCACGGTCGTTGCCACAGCCAGCGCCGCGGCGACCAGCGCCGGCACGCCGATGGCGCCGGCGACGACAAGGACGATGCCGCCGGCAATCCCGATCACTAGGCCGGCGAGGGGAAACAAGGCGGCGGCGCGGCGAAAATCGGGCCGTGTGGCGGGATCGATGGCGAGCCAGCCCGCCGGAATGCGGGTCAGGAAGGCCAGCGACGCCTTGAGGTCGCCGACAAACGTATCGACGTCGGGGAA
This sequence comes from uncultured Alphaproteobacteria bacterium, assembly GCA_963762605.1. Taxonomy (GTDB): domain Bacteria; phylum Pseudomonadota; class Alphaproteobacteria; order Rhizobiales; family Kaistiaceae; genus CAVSRC01. The sequence continues at coordinate 301,999 of CAVXLJ010000019.1, forward strand.
CGGGTTGCTGCCGTTCATGGGCAAGACTCGCGCTCATCGCTTGCGACCGGTCGCGCCGCGGTTATAGAACCTTGCCGCGATCGGGCCAACGCCGGCCCGAGCGATTCCTCGTTTTCTGTGGCTCGGGGGCCCCAATGAATCCATCCGCCAGCGGGCTTCCCTTCGACGATATCCGTGCTCTGGTCAGAGCCATGCCCGGCCCCGACAGCGAGGCGGCGGCAGAGGCGCGGGCGCGCCAGGCGATGCTGACCAAGCCGCCGGGATCGCTCGGCCGGCTGGAGGAGATCGCCGAATGGCTGGCGGCATGGCAGGGCAGGGCGCCGCCCAGGGTCGAACGGCCGCTGGTCGCCGTCTTTGCCGGCAATCACGGTGTGGCGGCGCGCGGCGTCTCGGCCTACCCGGCGGAAGTCACCAGGCAGATGGTCGAGAATTTCTCGGCCGGCGGCGCCGCCATCAACCAGATCTGCCGCGTGCATGATCTCGGCCTCAAGGTCTTCGACCTCGCTCTCGACCTGCCAACCGCTGACATCACGGTGGAAGCGGCGCTCGACGAGAAGATGTGCGCCGGCACCATGGCCTATGGCATGGAGGCGATTGCCGACGGCATCGATCTTCTCGCCATCGGCGAGATGGGGATCGCCAATACGACGGTTGCCGCGGCGATCTATTGCGGCCTGTTCGGCGGCGCGCCCGCCGATTGGGTTGGTCCCGGCACCGGCGTCGACGACGAAGGGTTGAAGCGCAAGCGCGACGCGGTCGCCGCGGCGATAGCATGCCACGCCGGCCATCTCGACGATCCGCTCGAAGTCCTGCGTCGCCTGGGCGGACGCGAGATCGCCGCCATGGCCGGTGCCATCCTCGCCGCCCGGCTCAATCGGATTCCGGTCATCATCGACGGCTATGTGGCGAGCGCCGCGGCAGCCGTCCTCTTCGCAATGGACGAGCACGCGCTCGACCATTGCCTGTTCGGTCATGTCTCCGCCGAGCCCGCGCACGCCCGCGCACTTGCGCGCATGGGCAAGAAGCCGCTGCTCGATCTCGGCATGCGGTTGGGTGAGGGAACCGGCGCCGCGCTGGCGATGGGCATCGTCAAGGCGGCCGCCGAACTCCACGCCGGCATGGCGACGTTCGAGCAGGCCGGCGTGTCGAACCGGGACAGCTAGCCCGTTCTCAGCCAGCCACGACGGGGTTCCCGGCCGGGATCGCTGACCGGCGGCAGGGCTTCCATCACGCGCGACTGCGGGAAGGTGCAGATCGCCTCGGTGCCCTCGCGCAGCTTCGATTTCAGCTCGAACGAGCCGTCATGGGTCGTCATCAGCGCCTGCACGATCGGCAGGCCGAGGCCGGCGCCGCGCTCGGCGTTCTTGTGGGCGATCGATCCCTGACCGAAGGACGACAGCACGATCGGAATTTCCTCCGGCGGAATGCCAGGACCGTTGTCGCGCACCGAAAGATATTGCCCGCCGTCCGGCGAAGCGGCCACGGCGACCGCGATCTCGCCGCCGCTCGGCGTGAACTTGATGGCGTTGGACAGCAGGTTGAGCGTGATCTGGCGCACGGCGCGGTCGTCCACCCACAGGCGCGGCAGGCCGCGCTGGAAGCTCCGCGTGATGGTGATGTCCTTGGACTTCGCCTTGATCTGCAGCAGGTTGACGCAGTCCTCGGCGACATGGGCAAGGTTGACCGGCTCCTCGTGCAGCTCGTAACGGCCGGCCTCGATGCGCGACAGGTCGAGGATCTCGTTGATCAGGTTGAGCAGATGCTGTCCGCTGGTGTGGATGTCGCCGACATATTCCTTGTAGTGGGTGTTCGTCACCGGGCCGAGCACCTCGTTCTTCATGATTTCCGAGAAGCCGAGGATGGCGTTGAGCGGCGTGCGCAGCTCGTGGCTCATGGTGGCCAGGAAGCGCGACTTGGCGAGATTTGCCTCTTCCGCCCGGCGCCGCGCTTCATCCGAGATCGAGTTGGCCGTTTCCAGCTCGGCAATCAGCAGATCCTTCTCGGCGCGGTAGCCGAGCATCGACAGCGTCGCGGAATGGAGTCGCGAGGCAAGGATCAGGAAGAACACCTGGGCGCCGAGTGCCATGATCGACAGGGCGATCAGAAGCAGTTCCCCACGGCTGAGGAACATCGCCACAAGCGTCAGGGTGACCGGAATCGTGCCGGCAACCGCTGCCGTCGGCACGGTTGAAGCCAGAGAGGTGACCACCGAGATGACCACCAGCATGGTGGCAAACTGGAAGATTTCGACGCTGCTGCCACTGGGCGGGACGAGGACGAGGATCGCAGCCCAGGCGACGCCGGTGAAGAATTCGGCGACGATGAAGCGCCTGAGCCACCTCCTGATCGGCGCCTCGGCCGGCGCCGTACCGATGAAGCGCCGGCACAGAGCCAGCATCGTGAGGTGCATGGCAAGCACCAGCGTCGCCCAGGTGATGACGGCGAGCGGACGGACCCACAACAGGGCGGCCGCCGCGACGACGGCGATGAGGAGCGGCACCGCATAGGCGGCGCTGATGCGGTTCTGCGCGAAGGTGAGCGCCAGCTCGTGATCGAATGCTGGCCTGGTGCCGGAGGTCGAGGTCAGGCGCTCGCGCTGGTCGCGTACGGCGCGCAGAACCAAGCGGCGCCGTTCGGCCCGCTCGCGGCTCTTGGCCGTCTTATCGCTTTTGGAAGCGGTCGAGGCGGTATTCATGTCAATAAGCGAGCGGCCCCAGCAAGGACTCCCGGCAAGGATTGCGGCGGGCGTTAGGATGCATGATTGCAGGAGGGATTTAATTTGATGCTCAGCAGCATGGTTAATCATGGACAAAAGCGAGATGCGGCAGACGGTTAGTCGAAGAAGCGATCTCGATGCGCTGGTCGCCGCGATCCGCGCCTGCCGCATCTGCCGCGACCGGCCGCTTGGCGCACGGTTGCCGCACGAACCGCGCCCGGTGCTCTGCGTCTCGCCGACCGCGACCGTGTGCATCGTCGGCCAGGCGCCGGGCACGCGCGTCCATGCGTCCGGCGTGCCCTTCACCGACCCGTCCGGCGACCGCCTGAGGGCGTGGCTGGGCGTCGACGCGGCGACCTTCTACGACGTCGCCCGGGTCGCCATCGTACCCATGGGCTTCTGCTTTCCGGGGCAGGACCAACGCGGCGCCGACCTGCCGCCGCGGCGCGAATGCGCGCCGGCATGGCGGACCGAGCTGTTCGCCGCGCTGCCGGCGATCGACCTGATGCTGGCCGTCGGCGCCCATGCCCATGCCTGGCATCTGGGTCCCCTGGCGCACCGGAGCCTGACCGGGACCGTTGCCGCCTGGCGCGAGATCATGGCCGCAACGCGCCGACCGACGGTCATCCCGCTGCCCCACCCGTCGTGGCGTAACAATGCCTGGATCAAGAAGAATCCCTGGTTCGAAGCCGACCTGTTGCCGGTCGTGAAGCAAGCGGTCGCCGAGCGCCTGCGCGTCAGCGCGAATTGACAAGAACGAAATTCGTTTCTATAGACGCCGGCTTCTCCACACCGTAGGTGGGAAATTATCCCGGAATTTCGGGGGATATGGAATCAAATCGCGAGGATGCCGGAAATGATTGACCGCCTCGACCGCAAGATCCTGCAGATCCTGCAGGAGGACGCGACGGTGCCCGTCGCCGAGATCGGCCGCCGCGTGGGGCTGTCGACCACCCCTTGCTGGCGCCGCATCCAGAAGCTCGAGGAGGATGGCGTCATCACCGGCCGGGTGGCGCTGCTCGACCCGAAGAAGGTCAACACCAAGGTGACCGCCTTCGTTTCCATCATCACCAACCAACACAATGACGAGTGGCTGCGCCGCTTCGCCGAGGTGATCCGCGACTTCCCCGAGATCGTCGAGTTCTACCGCATGGCAGGGCAGGTGGATTACCTGCTGCGCGTCGTCGTCCCCGACATCGAGGCTTACGACAATCTCTACAAGCGCCTGATTTCGCGTATCGACATCGCCGACGTGTCGACCACTTTCGCCATGGAGCAGATCAAGTTCACCACCGAGCTGCCCCTGAGCTACATCCCGCTCGACAAGGAAAAGGCCAAGGCTTCCTGACGGTCAGCCGCGCGCCTTGAGCCGCGCGATCTGCTTGGGATCGGTCAGCTCCTTCACCGCGTCCCTGCCGATCCAGCGGGCCGACTTGTCATCGGCGGCGGCGAGCTTGCGGGCGAGCGCCAGAGCAGGGCGGTGCAGGCCCCGGGAGTGCTTTCCGATTTGGCGAAGCGCCCAGTTGACCGACTTGCGCACGAAGTTGCGCGAGTCGGCGGCATGGCGCTCGATAAGTTCAAGAAAATCCGCGAACACCTTGTCCGGAATAGCCTTTCCGTGAACCGTGTAGCAGGCGAGCAGCGAGAAGGCGGCGCGGCGGACGAATTCGCGCTCGTCCCCCGCCCACTGCCAGATCTTCTCTTCGACGAAGGGCGTCTTGACGAACAGATGCAGGCAGGCGCCGTCGCAGAGCGCCCAGTTGTCGAAGTCCGCCGCCCATCGATCCATCTGTTCCCGCGTCACCTTGGCCGGCTCGTCGAGGTCGCAGGCCATGATGCGCGCCTCGTGCAGGCCGCTCTGCCACAAGGCTGCGGCGAGCGCATGGTTGCGGGCATGACGCTTGGCGATCGGCTTCATGGCGGCGAGCGATACGCCGGCAGTGTTGCCGGTGATGCCGAAATGCGCCATGCCGGCGCGGTTCTCCGCCGTGCCGGCGGCCTTCAGTTCGGCGACGATCCCATTGGCTTCAGCCCACGGGTCGCCGGCATCGCGCTTTGCGATCTGCACCGACGTGGAAGCTAGTCCTTCTCCAGCCTGGCGATCAGGCTCGACGTGTCCCAGCGCCGGCCGCCCATCGCCTGCACCTCGGCATAGAATTGGTCGACCAGCGCTGCCACCGGCAATTTCGCGCCGTTTCGCCGCGCCTCCGCCAGGCTGATGGCGAGATCCTTGCGCATCCAGTCGACGGCAAAGCCGAAGTCGAATTTGCCCGCATCCATCGTCTTGAAACGGTTGTCCATCTGCCAGGATTGCGCCGCGCCCTTGGAGATCACGCCGATGACCTGTTCGACGTCGAGGCCGGCCTTCTTGGCGAAATGGATGCCCTCCGAGAGCCCCTGCACCACGCCGGCAATGCAGATCTGGTTGACCATCTTGGTCAACTGCCCGGCGCCGGACGGCCCCATCAGGCCGACCATCTTGGCGTAGCAGTCGATCACCGGCTTGGCCCTGTCGAAGATATCCTTGTCGCCGCCGGCCATGACCGTGAGCTGGCCGCTCTCGGCGCCGGCCTGACCGCCGGAGACCGGCGCATCGAGGAAGCCGATCCCCATCTCCTTCGCCACCGCATGGAGCTCATAGGCGACGATCGCCGAAGCCGTCGTGTTGTCGATCAAGATCGCGCCGGACGTCATGCCGGCAAGTGCGCCGGTCTCGCCGAGCGTCACCGAGCGCAGGTCGTCGTCATTGCCGACGCAGGAGAAGACGAAATCGGCACCTGCCGCCGCTTCTTTCGGCGTCGGCGCCGACTTGCCGCCGTATTCGGACGCCCATTTGGCCGCCTTCTCGGCGGTGCGGTTGTAGACCGTGACCTGATGACCGCCGCGTTTGGCCAGGTGCCCGGCCATCGGATAGCCCATCACGCCAAGGCCGATGAAGGCGACGTTTGCCATTGCGCAAATCCTCCGCAGTTTGAATCAGGACAGGGGGGACCCACGCGTGGCGCTAAGCCGAGAGCGTGGTCTCCTCGGGGGTTTCGCTTCTCTGCGCCACCGCCAGGTGCTTGGTCATGCGGACTTCGAGCGCGTTCAAGGTCCGGCGCAGCGACTCCACGATGATCAGATAGAACACCGCCGCCCACAGGTAGAAGGAGATATCGTAGGTCTGCGAAAAGACGTAGCGGGTCTGCCCCATGATGTCGAGAACGGTGATCAGGCTGGTGACCGCCGATGCCTTGACGATGGAGATCATCTCGTTGCCGTAGGGTCTGAGCGCCGTCATCAGCGCCTGCGGCAGGATGACCTTCCACAAGGTGATGAGCCACGGCAGCGCCAGCGCCCGTGACGCCTCCCAGCTTCCGGCCGGCACCGCGCGGAACGCGCCGAACAGGATCTCCGCCTGATAGGCAGCGGTGTTGAGCGCGAAGGCGAAGACGGCGCAATTGAATGCATCGCGGAAGAACCACCACAGCCCCGCCGCCCGGAAGAAGCCGACGAACTGGCCGGCGCCGTAATAGACGAGGAAGAGCTGGGCGATGATCGGGGTGCCGCGGAAGAAATACGAGTAGCCGTAGGCCAGCGAATTGAGCAGGCGGCTCTTCGACAGGCGTGCGGTTGCGACGGGAATCGAAATCACCGCGCCGATGGTCAGGCACAGGACACACAGCTTGATGGTCGTCCAGAAGCCCTCGATGATCCCCGGCCCGAAACGGTGCAGCCGGTCCGCGTCGATGCTGTGCACCAGCGCGAACGTCAGCCCGACGGCAACGAGGATCCAGATTCCGACGAAGGTGTAGCCGGCCCAGGTCACCTGACTGCCTGACTGGGGCGGCGGCGCTTCTTCGACGGTGGTGGTGGCCGCCGTCATCGTTCGACCCCGCGCGACGCCCACGCGTCGATCCGCCAGATGCCGATCGACGAGAGGATCGACAGGAAGAGGTAGATCAGGCAGGCGACCAGGTAGAAGAAGAACGGCTCTTTGGTGGAGCCGACCGCCACCGTCGTCTCGCGCAGGAGGTCGTTGAGCGTGATGGCCGATACCAGTGCCGTGTCCTTCATCATCGACAGATAGAGATTGGACAGCGCCGGCAGAGCGAGGCGGATCAACTGCGGCACGATGACGAAGCCCATCGTCTGCGTCCGCGTCAGTCCGATGGCATAGGCGCCTTCGTATTGGCCGTGCGGGATGCCGCGGAAGGCGGAGGCGAAGGCCTCGGTTGCATAGGCCGACAGGACCAGGCCCAGTGCCACCATGCCGGCGAGAAACGGCGATATCTCCATCGGCGTGCCGAACACGGCACGCGTCACGCTGGAGACGGTGTACTGGGCACCGTAATAGACGACGAAGAGGGTGAGCAGTTCGGGCAGGCCGCGAAAGATCGTGGTGTAGATCTCCGCTCCGCGGCGCACCAGCGGATCGGACGACTGCTTGGCCAGCGACATGAAGAAGCCGACGATGACGCCGACCGGCAATGTCGCCAACGACAGCGCGATGGTTACGCCTGCACCCGCCGCAAGTTCGTCACCCCATCCCTTGGAGCCCCATTGAAGCAGGCTGAATAAATCCCCCAACCGCCCGATCCCTTCCGTCGCGGTCCAGTCATGTCAGGCCTTCCGCACTGCCCCGCGCGGCAAGGCCGGAAGAAGCGGCCGGGCCAGGCGCCCGGCCGCCGCGAGGCGCCTAGTAGTCCTGGCCGTAGGCGTTGAAGTCGAAATACTTGTCGTTGATCTTCTTGTAGGTGCCGTTGGCGAGGATGTCCTTGATGCCCTTGTTGAGCAGCGCGGTCAGGTCCTTGTCCTGCTTGCGCACGCCGAAGCCCTGGCCGAGACCGTGGATCGACGGAACGATCTTGATCGGGCCGACGAGCACGCAGCACTTCTGCGCATCGGGCGAAGTCTTCAGCCAGTCGCTGAGCACGACGATGTCGTCATTGACCGCATCGAGACGGCCGTTGACCAGGTCGAGCTTGAACTGGTCGGCGCTCGGATAGAGCTTGATGGTGGATTTCGTGTAGGTCTGCTGGGCGTAGTTGGCGTGGGTGGTCGAGGACTGCACGCCGATGGTCTTGCCGGCAAGGTCGTCAACGCTCACGCCCTTGATGCCGGCATCCTTGCGCGCCACGATGGCCGGCGGCGTGTTGTAGTACATGTCGGTGAAATCGATCTGCTTCTCGCGTTCCGCCGTGATCGACAGCGAGGAGTCGATGACGTCGAACTTGCCGGCGAGCAGAGCCGGGATGATGCCGTCGAAATCCTGATTGACATAAGTGCACTTGGCACCGATGTCGGCGCAGATGGCGTTCAGGATGTCGATGTCGAAGCCGACGAAGGCGCCGCTTGAATCGACAGACTCGAAGGGCGGATAAGTCGCGTCCGTGCCGACGCGGATTTCTTTCCAGTCCTTGGCGGTGGCGAGGCTGGTTCCGGCGACGACGGCAGCAATCGCCAACAGGGCGGTGACAGTTCTGCGCATTTTCGTTTCCTTTGCTCTTGAGACCCCGATCTCGGCCGGAGCGGCCCCCCTGCGCCGCGCCCCCCGAGAACTGTCCCGGCCATATTTCCACCAAGCTTGGCACGGTGGCAACCGGGCCGTTCGGCTTGGCTGATTCTTGCAAGAAACCGGCCAAGTTGACCCGCCGGGCGATGCGGCTATGTTCGCGCTCGCCTGTGATCCTCCAAGATTCCTGACGGTCCATGCCCGAAATTGACAAGCAGACAGTCCTCGCCCGTCTCGGCAGCATCCGCGGCCCGGACGACGACCGCGACATTGTGCGCCGCGGTATGGTCTCCGATATCGTCATCGCCAACGGGCGCGTGATGTTTTCCATCTCGGTGCCGGCCGAGCGCGCGTCAGCCTACGAGCCCATGCGCCAGGCCGCCGAGACGGCGGTCAAATCAATCCCCGGCGTGGCCGGCGCCATGGTGGTACTGACCGCCGAGCGCAAGGCCGGTGGTCCGGCACCGGCGCGTCCCGCGCCGGCCGCCGCCGCGCCCGGCCACGGCCATGCCGCGCCGCAGGCAAAGGCCGGCGTCCCCGGTGTCGGGGCCATCGTCGCCGTTGCCAGCGGCAAGGGCGGGGTGGGCAAGTCCACCTGCGCCGTCAATCTGGCGCTCGGGCTCAAGGCCAACGGCCATCGCGTCGGCATCCTCGACGCCGACATCTACGGGCCCTCGCTGCCGCGCCTCCTGCATCTCTCCGGCCGGCCGGAGGTCATCGGCGGGCGCACGCTCAAGCCGATGGAGGCCTATGGCATCAAGGCGATGTCGATGGGCTTCCTGGTCGAGGAAGAGACGCCGATGATCTGGCGCGGGCCGATGGTGGTCTCGGCGCTGCAGCAGATGCTGCGAGAAGTCGCTTGGGGGCAACTCGACGTGCTGGTGGTCGACATGCCGCCCGGCACCGGCGATGCCCAGCTCACCATGGCCCAGCAAGTGCCGCTCGCCGGCGCGGTCATCGTCTCGACGCCGCAGGACCTGGCGCTCATCGACGCGCGCAAGGGTTTGAACATGTTCCGCCGCGTCGACGTTCCTGTCCTCGGCATCATCGAGAACATGAGCTACTTCGTCGCGCCCGACACCGGAAAACGCTACGACATCTTCGGCCACGGCGGCGCCAGGGCCGAGGCGGAACGTCTCGGCACGCCGTTCCTCGGCGAGGTGCCGCTCGACATGGCGATCCGCGAGACCTCCGATGCCGGCACGCCGATCGTGGTCGCCGAGCCGAACGGACCGCATGCGAGTGCCTTCCGCGACATCGCCGCCAAGGTGTGGGCCGGCGTCGCGGAGAGCCACCGCGAGGCCCCGAGGAGTTCCTTGTTTGACCTCATACTCACTGTCCGGACGACCGCACGAAAAGGCAGCCAAAACAAAAGGGAGTGGCATGTTGTCCCGACGCCCGGCGGTTGGGCAGTGAAGACGGGTGGTGCGACACGACCGACGAAGACCAAGGCGACCCGTGCGGGTCAGGAACTTCGATCCAAAGGTGGCGAACTCAAAATCCAGGGCAAAGATGTGGCGCGAGAGCTACACCGTTGGCCTCGAGGCGATGGGGAAATTCAACCGCCTTTCGCGAAGCAGAAGAACTGGCAAGGGCGCGCTTGAGCCTCTGTTAGTGATCGAATAGGGGTGTTGCCGGCGCGCCACCCCGCCGGCATTTCACCTTTCCTGCCGGGATACCCGATTGCAGCCGCCGCATCGCCGCTGCATAGTCGCGCCCTCTGCGGAGGACTTCAGATGAGTGGGATCGTCACTGCCTAGGGCACAACGCCGCTGACCGGCCCCCAGCCGGTCGTTCCCTCATCTGCTTTCGTCGGTATTCCCATGGCATTCCTGCGCAACGACGCGATCAATCGCGTCAATCTCCACACGGGCATCCAGGCGTTCGCGCAAGGGGCCGGTGGCATCTTCTTCCTCGTCTTCCTCCTGCGCGCCGGCATCGCCGTGCCGCTGGTCCTGCTGACGATGGCCACGGTCGTCACCGGGCGCTTCATCCTGCGCCCCGCGATCCTGCCGCTCGCCAAGCGGTTCGGCATCAAGCCGCTGCTCATCACCGGCACGCTGGTGCTGGCCCTGCAATACCCGGTTCTGTCGGTGGTCGACGGCATCGGTCCGACGCTGCTCGTGCTCATCGTCGTCGTTGCGATCGGCGACGTCTTCTACTGGCCGAGCTACCACGCCTATTTCGCCGCGCTCGGCGATATGGAGGACCGCGGCCAGCAGGTTGGTGCCCGCGAGGCGCTGGCAGCGGTTGTCGGCGTCGGTGCCCCGCTCGTCGGCGCCTGGGCCCTGGTCACCGTCGGTCCGGGCCCGACCTTTGCCGCCGCGGGGATCGTTCAGGCGCTGGCGGTGGCGCCGCTCATCGGCGTGCCCAACGTTGCGGTCAAGCAGGCGGCGCCCGGCACGCTCAAGGCAGCGCGCCTGACGGTGACGCTGCTTGCCATCGACGGCTGGTTCGCCTCCGGCTGGTTCTTCGTCTGGCAGATCGCGCTGTTCGTCTCGCTCGGCGGCAACATCCCGGCCTATGGTGGCGCCATGGCGCTGGCTGGCCTGTTCGGCGCCGCCGGCAGCCTGATCCTCGGCCGCACCATCGACCTCGGCCACGGCCGCCGCGCGGTGACCATCGGCTACGGCATCGCCGTGGTCATCGTCCTGCTGCGCGCCGTGAGCCTCGGCTCGCCCTGGCTGGCGGTCACCGCCAATGCGCTCGGTGCGCTCGCCATGCCGCTCTTCGTCCCCGGCATCGGCGCCGCCATGTACAACATGGCCAAGCTGTCGCCCTGCGCGCTGCGCTTCAACATGGCCAGCGAAGGCGGCTGGGATGTCGGCTGCTTCTTCGGCTGCCTCGCCGCGGCGGCCTTCTACCACTACGGCTTGTTCCTCGAGCCGGGCATCCTGCAGGGCATCCCCGCGGCCGCTGTCATAATCGTGCTGCTCCGCCGCTATTACGGCAGGGGCGGGAAGATCCCACCGGCCGCGCCGGTCGCAGTCGTCGCGGCGGACAGCCCCTGACGATGGCGGCGTCGAAAATGCATGCCGGCGAGGTGGCAACCGATGTCGGCCTCGTCCGGCGTCTGCTTGCCGGTCAATTCCCCCGATGGGCGGACTTGCCCATCGCGCCGGTGCCATCCGCCGGGACCGACAACGCGCTCTACCGGCTCGGTGACGATCTGGTGGTGCGCATGCCGCGCATCGCCTGGGCGACCGGCCAGATCGACAAGGAGCGCCGCTGGCTGCCGCTTCTGGCGCCGCATTTGCCGCTGGTGATTCCGACGCAGGTCGCCGTCGGCGAACCGGCGGAGGGATTTCCTTGGGGCTGGTCGGTCTATCGATGGCTCGACGGCGTGAACGCCACGCTCGACCGGCTCACCGATCCGGATGAGGCGGCGCGCGACCTGGCGCGCTTCATCCATGCGCTGCAGGCGGTCGACGCGACCGGCGGACCGCGGCCGGAGCCGGGGACGTTCGGGCGCGGCGTGCCGCTGGCAACCCGCGACGCAGGGACGCGGGAGGCGATCGCCGCTTGCGCAGGCCTGATCGACACACGCGCCGCAACGGCCGCGTGGCAGGCGGCGCTCGCCGCACCGGCATGGCAGGGGGCGCCGGTCTGGCTGCACGGCGACCTGCAATCCGGCAACCTGCTCGCTCGCCACGGGCGGCTGTCTGCGGTGATCGATTTCGGCGCGCTGACTGTCGGCGATCCGGCCTGCGATCTGATGGTCGCCTGGAACCTGTTCACGGCCCGCTCGCGCGCGGCCTTCCGCGAAGCGATGGCCGTCGACGATGCGACCTGGGCACGCGGTCGCGGCTGGGCCCTGTCGCCGGCGGTGGTGGCGCTGCCCTATTACAGGGAGACCAATCCAGGGCTGGCGGCCATCGCCCGCCACGCCATCGCGGAGGTACTTGCCGATCAGGAGAGTCGTTAGCGCCGTTCAGGCGAGCGGGCGGTCAGGCGGCTCTTTCGCGATCACGATACGCATCGCGATCTGGCGCTCGCGGTAGAAGGTGTAGACGCCGGTGGCGATGATGACGAACGTGCCGACCACCATCAGCGTATCCGGCACCTCGCGCCACACCAGGAAGCCGGAGATCACGGCCCAGATGATGATCGTGTAGCGGAAGGGCGCCACGATCGCGATATCGCCGTGGCGCATGAAATCGATCGCCGTCAGGTAGCCGCCGGTCAGCAGAAGGCTGGCGCTGACGATGAGAACGATGGCATGGCCGGATGGCATGATCCAGTGCTCACCGACGGCGACCGCGTAGATCGGCCCGCTGATGCCGACTGCGCCGGCAGTGACCAGCGCGATCAGCAGCGTCGGCACGCTGACTGCCATGATCCGCGTGGTCATGTCGCGTAGCGCGATGAACCCGGCCGCGGCCAGCGCCAGCAGGCTGAACTCGTTGAAACCGGCGAGGCCCGGGCGGATGACGATGAGCACGCCGATGAAGCCCACCGCGATCGCCGACCAGCGCCGCCAGCCGACCTGCTCGCCGAGGAAGATGGCCGCGCCCGCCGTCACCATCAGCGGCACCACCTGAAGGATGGTGTTGGCATTGGCGATGGGGATTTGGAACAGGGCGATCAGATAGAGATAGGCGGACATGATCTCGCCCACCGTGCGCCAGAACACCCGCCAGTTCACCAGCGCGGCAAGGTGAACGTGGGCCCCCGTGAAGGCCACGACCAGGGCCACCCACAGGGTGGCGAAGATGCCGCGCACCAGCAGGATCTCGCCCAGCGGCAGCTCGGCGCTGAGCAGCTTGATCAGCGTGTCGTTGGTGAGAAACAGGAAATTGCAGACAGAGATCGAGAGGATGCCGCGGAGGTTTTCGCGAAAGGGGGCAGGGCTGGGCATCGGTACACACCGGGAAGCGCGCACCGGCGCCCGGCGCGGCCGGTGTCGTGGCGTGGGGTCTATCGTCGTGCCGCGACCAATACAGGAAAGGCACCGGAAGCGGGAGGGTCTTCAGCCTGCGGCAAGGCCGCTCAGACCGCGAAGCGGGCGAGGCCGAACATCCGCAAATCGAAGCGGCTTTTGCCCGTGGTGGCGAGGTCGGCGACGATCTCGCCGATGACGCTGGCGAACTTGTAGCCATGGCCCGAGCAGGGCGAGACGACCACCACCTCCGGCAGGCCGTCGAGCGTATCGATGATGAAGGCCTCGTCGGGCGTGTTGGTGAACATGCAGGATTTCAGCGTCATCACCGGCCCGTCGGCATCGGGGAAGTAGCGGGTGAGGCAGCGGCGCAGCACCGCCTCGTCCGCGTCGGTCACCTCGCGCGACAGCGTGTCCGGATGGCCGCGCTCTTCGAGATGATGGTAAAGGCCGATCTTCAGCCCCGGCACGCCATGGATCGGCAACAGGTAGTAGCGGTCTTCCCCGACCTTGAGGTTGAGCACCGGAAACGCCGCCGGCATGAAGCGTTCGGGGTGTGCCGGCTGGAACCAGCCGAGCACCTGCCGCTCCGGCACCGCGATGGACTTCAGCGCCGGCACCAGGTCGCCGATCCAGGCGCCCGGCGACAGCACCAGCCGCCCGGCCTCGTACTGCCCTCGTACGGTTGTGACACGCACGCCGCCGCCGGCAATCGGCGACCATTCGAGCACCTGCTCGCGCGCGTGGATCTCGGCGCCGGCTGCCATCGCCAGCGTTGCATGCGCAACGATCGCACGCTCGGAGAGCACGAAGCCGCCGTCCGGCTGGAACACAGCCGCAAAATCGTCTGGCAGATGGTAACCGGAATGGCGGGCGTTGACTTGCGTGCCGGTCAGCACCTCGTGGGCGAGGCCGTGTTCCCGGCACGATTGCAGCGAGCCCTGGAAGACGTCGCTGTCCACCGGTCCGGCATCGAGCGAGCCGGTGGTGATGAGCAGCGTCTCGCCCGCCGCCTCGGAGGCCTCCCGCCACAGCGCATAGGCGCGCTTCAGCAGCGGCACATAGGCCGGGCTCTCGTAATAGGCCAGCCGGATGATGCGCGTCACGCCGTGCGACGAGCCCTGGGCGTGCGGAATGTCGAAGCGCTCCAGCCCGAGCACGCGTTTGCCCCGCCTGGCGAGTTGCCAGCACGCGGCGGCGCCCATGCCGCCGACCCCGACCACGATCACGTCGTAGCTGTTGGCACGCGCCATGCCGTTTCCCCCGGTTCCGTTGCCGCATTATGGACGCCCGCACGAGGGAGGCGGTCAAGGGAGGCCGGATGGCGCCGGCGCTTAGGGATCAGAGCCTGATGAGGCCGGGCAGGGGGGCGGGCACGTCTTCATGTGCCGGATGGGCGAAGAAGAACTCGGCATGGTACCAGCCATCGCTCTCGCACCCGTCCGGATCGACGCCGAGCGCATCGAGATTGGCGAAGACCTCGGCTCGTTCCTTGCCGTTGGCGAAATGACGTTGGCGGAAGGTCCTGCCGCTAAGCTTGAACACGGCGTAGCCGCGCTCCTTCAGCGCTTCGCCGATCGCGTCGAAGGAGAACATCCGCAGCGTGAAGAGCGCCAGCCACGGCCGCCTCTCGGCAGCTTCCAGGATTCGCCCGAACGTCGGCGCACCGACATAGCCGATGGCGCCCGTCGAAATGACGAGATCGACATTGGCCAGCAACACCTGTTCGGCCGCGGTTGGCGACTGGGTTTCGAGATCGGCGGTGAGGTAATCGTCGAGAATGCCGGCCTCACGGGCGTAGCCGACGGCGCGCGTCGCAGGATCGAGGCCGATGACCGTGAGTTCCGCGTGCTCCGCGCTCCGCCGATAGGTCGCGCGATCGCGGGCAAGCAGTTCGCGGCGCGACAGGGCGCCGGTGGCCGCCGCGCCGTAGGCGCGGAACAGGTCGGGCAGTGCCTGTCCATGCTTCAGCAGGGCGGCGTTGACGCCGTAGGAGCAGCCGACGTCGAGCAGTTTGAGGTGCCGGCGCTGGCGGACCGACCGTTCGACCTCGATCACGCGGCGGAATATCGGCGCAGCCTCGGCCGGAATGCGGTAGTCGAGATTGGTGAGGGTCTGGTAGTAGTCCCGCGGGTCGGGGCGATCGTAGATCGCCGTCAGATCAATCTTGCCGGTCTCGTCGAGATCGAAGTCGGTCAAAGCGGACATGGTCACTCCAATGCTATTGCGAGGCGCGGCTGGCGGGCCGCGCGGAAACCTCCGGACGTGGGTGATGCGCCGCCATTATGCCTATAAGCGGCGCGAGGACCAAATCTGCGCTTTCGCAGGGGCTTGCACGGTTTGCAGAGGTAAGAAATGACAACAAGGACCCCCTGGCCGACGGAAGTCCGGCTGCACAAGGATCGTCGCACGTTGTCGGTGCGGTTTGACGACGGCGGTGCCTACGACCTGCCGGCGGAAATGCTGCGGGTGATGAGCCCTTCCGCCGAGGTTCAGGGGCACAGCCCGGAGCAACGCCAGACCGTCGGCGGCAAGCGCAACGTCGCCATCTTGGCGCTCGAACCGATCGGCAACTACGCCGTCAAGATCGTCTTCGACGACGGCCACGACAGCGGGCTCTTTTCGTGGACCTATTTGCGCCAGCTTGGCGACGAGCAGGAGACGCGCTGGTCCGAATACCTCAACGAACTCGCGGCCAAGGGCTTGAGCCGAGACCGCTGAATCGGATTGGCAAGTCCGTGGCGTAACCTGTTGCCCGCAAAACGAAAGGCCGGCGAAATCCGCCGGCCTTCCGTCTCACTCCCCGGTCAACGGGTCAGTTCAGGACGACGACCTTGGTGCCGACCTTCACCCGATTGTAGAGGTCGACGATGTCGTCGTTGGTCAGCCGGATGCAGCCCGACGAAACCGCGTGGCCGATCGTCCACGGCTCGTTGGAGCCATGGATGCGGTAGATGCGCGCGCCGATGTAAAGCGCGCGGGCGCCGAGCGGGTTGTTGATGCCGCCCTTCATGTAGGCAGGAAGGATGCGGCCCTTGGCCTTCTCGCGGGCGATCATCACCTCCGGCGGCGTCCAGCCCGGCCATTCCGCCTTGCGCGAGATGCGATCGGTGCCCTGCCAGGTGAAGCCTTCGCGGCCGACGCCGATGCCGTATTTGATCGCCCGGCCCTTGTCGATCACGTAGTAGAGGCGCCGCTCCGTGGTGTTGACCACGATCGTCCCGGCACTGTAGGGGCCATCATAGAACACCGTCTGGCGCGGCACCGGATTGTAACTGTGGCCGCCGGCCTGGGCCCCACGCGCCATCACCGCTTCGACATCGTAGGTCACGAACTTGCCGAGGCCGTTGTCGTAGAACGTCCGCAGTTCGGCTTGGGCGGCCTGCAGGCCGAAGAGAACGCCCGCCATCGCCACAACGGCAACGAGTATCTGCTTCCGCATCCTGTTGTCCTTCCGGTCGTCTCAAGCAGAGGAACGGCGCAGTCGCCATGGTGCACCGTTCGCCCTGTTTGCCCAATTTACCGCACCGGAACAAGAATGCCGGCAGTGTCCGACGGCCAGATTCGTCATATTTCTGTGCCAGTGTTGTTGCGACGCAACGCCTTTGCCGCCCGGCGACGACTGCGAAGCCGCACTTTTGCGCCGGCCAATGGGATTGACTGGATATGCACAACCCGCAGTGGGCGGCCGTCGACCGCTATTTCGAAGAACAGCTCATCGGCGAAGACGCGGCGCTCAAGGCGGCCCTGGCCGCCGTCGATTCGGCCGGTCTGCCGGCGATCAGCGTCGCCGCCAATATGGGCAAGCTGCTGATGATGGTGGCGTCGATGGTCGGCGCCCGCCGCATTCTCGAGATCGGCACTCTCGGCGGCTACTCGACCATCTGGATGGCGCGCGCCCTGCCGCAGGACGGCCGCCTGATCACGCTGGAGATCGATCCGCACCACGCCAGGGTGGCCACGGCTAATATCGCTTCCGCCGGGTTGTCGGCACGGGTCGACATCCGTCTCGGCCCGGCGCTGGATTTGCTGTCGCTGCTCGCCGATGACGGGCCGTTCGACCTGATCTTCATCGACGCCGACAAGTCCAACAACGCCGCCTACCTGGAATGGGCGCTGAAGCTGTCCCGTCCCGGAAGCGCCATCGTCATCGACAACGTCGTGCGCGGCGGCGCGGTCGCCGAACCGTCAAGCCGGGATGCCAGCGTCATCGGTGCCCGCAAGGTCACCGAGATGATCGCCGCCGAGGCGCGGCTCACCGCGACCGCCCTGCAGACCGTCGGCGCCAAGTCCTATGACGGCTTCATATTGGCGCTGGTGACCGCGTGAATCTCAATCCAGCCTTACCCCGCCATGGCTGCGGTCGCCGGCCTCCAGGCACAGGTCGAGGATGCGCTGGATCTTCGCCGCCTGGCGGAAGTCGGGATTGGAATGCGCGCCGGTCTGCACCGATTCGACGAAGCGCCGATAGATCGTGCGCACCGGCGGGCAGGCCACCTCGCGCCAGGTCATGGTGTGGACGTCGTTGCCGACGCAGCGTCCGAGCCACGACTTGTCGCCGGTGGTGATCATCTGCAGGCCGCCCTTCGAGCCGAACAGGTCGAGACGCAGCGTGTTGGCATACCCGGTGCCCCAGCGCGTGGCGTGGATGACGCCGAGTGCGCCGTTCTTCAACTCCACCGACATGGCGAAGGAGTCGTTGGCGTCCAGCACGTAATCACCGATGCGCCCGCCATCGGCCTTGTGGAAGGACTTGGCGCGGCTCTCCATCCACACGATGTCGTTGGCGCAGGCATAGGTGGCGAAATCGACGATGTGGATGCCGATGTCGCCGATCACGCCGTGGCTGCCATGGCCCGACGACAGGCGCCACAGCCAGCGGTCCTCGCTCCGCCAGTCGCCCCAGTGGTTGCCGACCAGCCAGCTCTGCAGGTAGGACGCCTCGAAATGGCGGATTTCGCCGATCTCGCCGCTGACCACGATCTCGCGCGCCTTCTCCACCGCCGGCGAGCCGCGATAGGTGAGGTTGACCATGTTGATCACCCCGCGCTTCTCCGCCGCCTCGGTCATCTCCAGCGCCAGCGGGTAGGTCGTCGCCAGCGGCTTCTCGCACAATATGTGCTTGCCGGCGGCGATCAGCTTCATGGTGGTCGGATGGTGGACGGCGTCCGGCGTGACGTTGGCGGCCGCGTCGAATTCGCCCCAGGCAATCGCCGAATCGAGATCGGTGAAGCGGTGCGCGATGCTGAAGTCGTCGCAGAAAGCGTTGAGACGTTCCTCCTGCGGCTCCACCGCCGCCACCAGCGCGACGCCGGGAAGGACGCGAAAGGAGCGGGCGTGCTGGTGGGCCATCCCGCCGGTGCCCACGATCGCCAGCCGAACCAGTTCGCTCACGACCGGCCCTAGCGGAAGCCAGCTTCACCGGATGCGTGCAGGCGCGGGCCCTTTTCCGCAATCGGCTCCGGTGCCTTGTCGACCGGAACGTTCGGCGCGTTGGTGATTCCCTTCCAGGCGGACGCCGGATTTGCGGCCCACTTCACCGCGTTGCGCAGCACCATCTGCACGTTCGCGTCGTGGTAGATTGGATAGACCTCGTGGCCCGGCGAGAAATAGAAGATGCGCCCGCCGCCGCGTTGATAGGTGACGCCGGAGCGGAACACCTCGCCGCCGTCGTACCAGCTGATGAACACCGTCTCCATCGGCTCGGGGATGGTGAACGGCTCGCCATACATTTCGGTTTGCTCGACGACGAAGCTCTCCCCCAACCCTCTTGCGATCGGGTGATTCCGGTTGATCACCCACACGCGTTCCTTTTCGCCCGCCTCGCGCCACTTGAGCGAACAGGGCGTGCCCATCAGCCGCTTGAAGATCTTCGAGAAGTGGCCGGAGTGCAGCACGATCAGGCCCATGCCCTCCCACACCCGTTCCACCACTCGCTCGACGATCGCGTCGGATACCTGGCCGTGGGCCCTGTGGCCCCACCAGGTCAGCACGTCAGTCTCGGCCAGCCGCTCCACCGTCAGCCCGCACTCGGGCTGTTCGAGGGTCGCCGTCGTCGCCGTGATCTCGGGATCGGCGTTGAGCGCATCGGCGATGCAGCCGTGCATGCCCTTGGGATAGATCTCCCGTACGAGCGCGTTCTCGCGGTCGTGGACGTTCTCTCCCCAGACGGTAGTGCGGATCGTCATCAGTAGTCTCCGGAAATAAATGACACGGCGCGGCGCACGCCGCCCGGTTTGCGATCGGGTGACACGCGCCGCGGGACGGCATTGCTTGTGAGCGGACCCCCGGCCTGTATCGACCAGAGCCTATACGCAAACCGTGCCGGCTTGCACGGGCTTTGTCGGCTACCGGCCGCATCATGCTGGCCAGCCGCCGCCGCACAGGCTAGATAGGCCAACCCCCCGATTCACGTGCGGTTTTCATCGCGCCGTCGTTTCGGTGCAACACAACGTTAATACAGCCGGGTTATCCCGGTCCGGCTGAGAGGGATTGCCAATGACCTTGTCGTTTCGCGTTGTCGTGTTTCTGGTTCTGACTATCGCTTCGACCGCTGTTTTGGCGCTGCCTTATCTGACGATCCACTAGAATAACTCCAAAATTAGACTTGCCGGTTCGTACGGTGGGCCGGCACACCTGTGACCGCCATCACCGCAAAGGGATGCCGGCTGGTCCATATGAGGCAGCCAACCCGTTTCAGGTAAGAACGATGTCCCTGCCGCTTCGCATTGCCGCTTTTCTCGCCATCAGCGCCGCTTCCTTGGCCGTTTTCGCGCTGCCTTATCTTGGCCTTCAGTAGCGAAATGCCCTGCCGATCGCTCGAATCGACAATCGGGCAATCTTGCGCCCGGGCGAACCACCGCTGCGTGTTCCACCGACAGAACGCAGGCTTCGGCAGGCTTTCGTATGGTAAATTGCGACATGCTGACCGTGACCGCTCGTCAGCCCCTGATATAGCTTGCAAAACAGACACTTTCCTCGATATGGTGCACCCGCGCTGAGGCCGCGTGTGCGGCAAGCGTATGCAAGGTATCGGCGAACCATCGTGTAGGCGCCGAAGGACAGTTTTTTGGCTTGCTGGGGCGATACCCAGTAAATTTCAGTGTTGGACTTCTTTTTTACGGGAGGAACTCATGCGGAAGCTACTGGTAACATCCATTGCGGCGATCGGCCTGATCGCGTCGGCCAGCGTGTCGATGGCGCAGATCGTCGTCGGCGTTTCCTGGAATAACTTCCAGGAAGAGCGCTGGAAAACCGACGAAGCGGCAATCAAAGGCGTGCTCGACGCCGCCGGCGCCAAGTACATCTCGACTGACGCCCAGTCTTCTGCTTCCAAGCAGCTGACCGACGTCGAGAACCTGATCTCGCAGGGCGCCAACGTCCTGATCGTCCTCGCCCAGGACACCGACGCCATTCAGCCGGCCGTTCAGAAGGCCGTCGACAATGGTATTCCGGTGATCGGCTACGACCGCCTGATCGAGAATTCGAAGGCCTTCTACATCACCTTCGACAACAAGGAAGTTGGTCGGCTCCAGGCGAAGTACGTCTTCGCAGCACAGCCGACAGGCAACTACGTCATCATCAAGGGCAACTCGGCTGACCCGAATGCCGACTTCCTGCGTTCCGGCATCGAAGAAGTCATCGGCCCGTCGGTGAAGGACGGCAAGATCAAGATCGTCGGCGAATCCTACACTGATAACTGGGATCCGGCGAACGCCCAGAAGGAAATGGAGCAGTTCCTGACCGTCAACGACAACAAGGTTGACGCCGTGGTCTGCGAGAACGACGGCATGGCCGGCGGCGTCGTTGCCGCTCTGGCAGCCCAGGGCTTGGCCGGACAGGTTCCGGTTTCCGGTCAGGACGGCGACCATGCCGCTCTGAACCGCGTCGCCCTCGGCACGCAGACCGTGTCCGTGTGGAAGGACTCCCGTGCGCTCGGCAAGTCGGCCGCTGAGGCTGCTCTCGAGCTCGCCAAGGGGACCGCGATGGACAAGATCCAGGGTGCCGTGATGTTCGACGGTGGCCCCAAGCACGTCAAGATGACGTCGCTCTTCCTGAAGCCGGACCCGATCACCAAGGACAACCTCAGCGACGTGATCGACGCTGGCTGGATCACCAAGGCCGAGGTCTGCAAGGGCGTGAAGCCCGGCACCGTGAAGGTGTGCGACTAGTCCTGAACGGCTGAATAATGTCTGCGCCGCGCCTAGCGCGCGGCGCAGACGGCCTTCTGTCTGCGCAATATCGGGTAATACAAAATGGCTGAGGCCACCGGTACGACCGGCCCCGCGTCAGTTGGTGGCGTGAACAGGCGCCCCACCAACCTGCTGGTCGCCTTCATGCGTGCCACCGAGATCGATCCTCGCATGCTCGGCATGATCGCGGCACTCGCGCTCATCTGGTTCGGCTTCCAGGTGATGACGTCCTGGCGCCTGTCGGGCAATCCCTTGGCGCTGAGTCAGGGCGTCTTCCTGACCCCCCGCAACCTGTGGAATCTCTCGGTGCAGACCTCCGTGGTGGCCATCATGGCGACCGGGATGGTGCTGGTCATCGTCTCCCGCAACATCGACCTGTCGGTCGGTTCGTTGAACGGGTTCCTGGCGATGATCATGGCCAAGGTGCAGATCGAGATCATTCCGCACTATGTCGGCTACGACTGGCCGCTGACCTGGATCATCACCGTCGCCTTCGGGATCGCGGTCGGCGCCACGATCGGCGCCTTGCAAGGCTTCGTTATTGCCTTCTTCGGCATACCCGCCTTCATCGTCACCCTGGGCGCGCTGCTCATCTGGCGCGGCGCGGCGTGGTGGGTGGCCAGCGGCCGTACGCTGGCGCCCATGGACACCACCTTTGCCAAACTCGGCGGTGGCGGTTTCGGCTCCATCGGCGAAACGCTCAGCTGGGTCGTCGCCGCGATCGCCTGCGTTGCCATTATTATCGCCATCATCAATGGCCGCCGGCAGCGCGTGAAATTCGAATTCCCGCTGCGCCCCGTCTGGGCGGAGTTCACGCTGGCCTTTATTGGCTGCGGGGCGGTGATCGGCGCCATCGCCATCATCAACGCCTATCCAATGCCGATTGGCCTGGCGAAGCAGTATGCGTCGCTCCACCACATTCCATGGCCGGCCGAAGGCGGCCTTTTCCTTTCGCTCGGCCTGGCGATCCCGGTGCTGATCGCGATTGGCGTCGGCGTCATCGTGACGTTCCTCGCCACACGCACGCGCTTCGGGCGCTACGTCTTCGCCATCGGCGGCAATCCAGAAGCTGCCGATCTCGGCGGCATCAACACCCGCTGGATCGTCATGAAGATCTTCATCCTCATGGGGATCCTCTGCGCCATCGCCGGCATGGTTGCCTCGGCTCGCCTCAACGCAGCCACCAATGCCCTGGGTACCAACGACGAACTCTACGTCATCGCCGCCACGATCATCGGTGGCACGTCGTTCGCCGGCGGCATCGGCACCGTGCCCGGTGCCATGCTCGGTGCGGTGGTCATGCAATCGCTGCAGTCGGGCATGCAGTTGATGGGCATCGAGTCGCCGTTGCAGAACATCGTCTCTGGTCTGGTTCTCGTGATCGCTGTCGGCATCGACACCGCGTATCGCAGACGGGCCAAGTAGGCGTCTTGAGAATTAGGAGTAGCCAGCAATGGCCGATGACAGCGTACCGCTCGTCGAGATGCGCAACATCTACGTCTCGTTCGGCGGCGTTCATGCCGTCGAGAACGCGTCGATCTCGCTCCATGCGGGCGAGGTGGTCGGCCTGGTCGGCGGCAACGGTGCCGGCAAGTCGACGCTGATGAAGGTGCTCTCCGGCGCCTATCACGCCGATTCCGGGCAGATCCTCGTCAATGGCGCGCCGGTTGCGATCAACAACCCGCGCGATGCAAAGGCGCTGGGCATCGAGACGATCTACCAGAACCTGGCGCTCGCCGATAACGTCGATGCGCCGGCCAACGTCTTCCTCGGCCGCGAGATGCTCAGCCGCTTCAACACGCTCGACGATGTGGCCATGGAGCATGCCACGCGTAAGGTGATGGGCCGCCTCAATCCCCTGTTCAAGGGCTTCAAGACGCCGGTCGCGGCGCTGTCCGGCGGCCAGCGCCAGTCGGTGGCCATCGCCCGCGCGATTTACTTCAACGCCCGCATCCTGATCATGGACGAGCCCACCGCCGCGCTCGGGCCGGCCGAAACCGCCCAGGTGCGCGACCTCGTCAAGCAGCTCAAGAAGGAAGGCATCGGCATCTTCCTCATCAGCCACGAAATTCACGACGTTTTCGACTTGGCGGATCGCATCACGGTCATGAAGACGGCGCGCATGGTCGGTACGGTCAGCAAGGATGACGTCGATACGGACCAGGTGTTGGGCATGATCATCGGCGGCACGGTGCCGCCGGGCGTGACGATCACCAACGCTTATTCAGAGGCGAGGGCATGACGCATGGATCTCGCGGGCTGGCACGGCGACACCAGACTCGGATAGGGGCAGCGGCACTCTGCGCGGCTTTGCTGGCGGTCGCTCCGGCCGCCGCCGGCGACAATGTGCCGTGGGCCGAGAAGGCGATCCACAGCCATGTGGATTTCACCCAGTTCGAGGGGATGCTGACCGTCGATCAGTTCCACAAGCTGATCGCCGACGGAAAGGCGCTGTTCACCGCACGCTTCACCACGGCCGACGGCCTTGGCCGCCCGATGGCCACCCAGGCGATCATCCCGACGCTACGCAAGCTTCGAGCCGACATCACGTTCCAGCGCACATCGGGGCTCGAACTCGAACAACTGCCAGAGCTGCCACAATTTGCCGGTGACCGGCGGCGCTGCGGATTTCACCGCCAACGCCTTCATCTCCGAGGGTTTCGAGAGCACCGATTTCAATACGCTCGATCCGCAATTCTCCAACGAGCGCGGTTCGGTCAGCCTGTTCGGCGACGGTCTCATCGAATTGCTCGCCCGTGAGATGACGGCGGAATTGCGCGCCGAGCGCGACAAGGCGGTCGCCGCCGCCCGCAAGAGCGGCCAGCCCGAGACGGTGAGCCTCTCGTCCAAGGGCGTCGATTTCGGCAAGCTCACCGTGATGCCCGGCGGCCTGGTCGATTTCTCGGCGCTTCAAGGGGTCGATTCGGACCTCATCGTGCGTCCCTTCGGTCGCAAGGGGGTCTTTGGTTCGCTGAGGCAGTTCACCGTCAATGCCGGCAACCTCCACCTCGGCCTCGAAGCGAGCGAACGCTGGGGCAAGCGCTGGACCGGAACCGACGATTTCGACGGCGATGGCGTTCCCGACGAGTTGTCGCCCGGCGATGTCTCGGCGCTGGTCGCCTTCCAGGCGACCTTGCCGCCGCCCGGCCGCATGGTGCCCAGCGATCCGGCTTGGCGCGATGCCGCGGCCCGGGGCGAGAAGGTGTTCACCGCCATGGGCTGCGACACCTGCCATAAGCCCTATCTGCCGCTCGACAGCCTCACCTTCACCGACCCGGCGCCCTACGACACCGCCGGCACCCTGCGCCGGGGCGAGGTCGCCAAGCCGATCTCCTATGACCTCGGCATGCTCGATTACGCCAAGACGCTGCCGCGCAACGACAAGGGCCAGATCCTGGTGCCGCTCTTTGCCGACCTGAAGCGTCACCACATCTCCGACGCCGAGGTCAGCCGGCTCGGCAATGAGCTGCTCGCCCAGCGTTTCGTCGAGCGCGACGTCTTCATCACGACCCCGTTGTGGGGCGTCGGCTCGACCGCGCCTTACGGCCACCGCAACGACATCACCACGCTCGACGGCGTCATCCGCGCCCATGGCGGGGAGGGGCGCCAGGCCCGCCAGAACTATATCGACGCCACCGACAGCGAACGGTCCGATCTCATCGCCTTCCTGAAAACCCTGGTGATCCAGCAATGACCCGGAGCCTCTTCGCCGCTGTGCTGTTCGCCGCCGGCCTATGCACGGCCGCTGGGGCTTACGCCGACGACATGACCAAGCCGGTGCCGAACGACATCCCCGACATGCACGAGGAGGCCCTGGCCGCCGGCATCGATCACAAATACACCGGCGGCTGGGAGTACTTCGTCGGCGGCGGCGTCGCCGCTTTCGACTGCAACGGCGACCGCAGGCCGGACCTCTTTTTCGCCGGCGGCACCAGTCCTGCCGAGCTCTACCGCAACGACAGCCCCACCGGCGGCGCGCTCAAGTTCGCCAAGGTCGATATGGGCATCCCGGCCGAGGACCTGATGCACGTCACCGGCGCCTATCCGCTCGACATCGACAATGACGGGATCATGGATCTCGTCGTGCTGCGGCTCGGTCGCAACCTGATCCTCAAGGGCGAGGGCGACTGCAAGTTCCAGGTGGCCAACAAGGCGTTTGCCTTCGATGGCGGCAGGGACTGGACGACGTCCTTCTCGGCGACCTGGGAGCAGGACCAGACCTTCCCGACGCTGGCCATCGGCAACTATGTCGACCGCATGGCGCCGGGGGCGCCCTGGGGCACCTGCGCCAACAACTACCTTGACCGGTCGGCCTCGCGCGACAAGCCCGACTACAGCAATCCCTATGCGCTGTCGCCGAGCTATTGCTCGCTGTCCATGCTGTTCACCGACTGGAACCAGTCGGGCGTGCCCTCGCTCAGGGTCACCAACGACCGCCAGTATTATCGCGGCGGCGAGGAGCAGATGTGGCACGTCGATCCGGGCAAGCCGCCGCGCCTCTACACCGCATCCGAGGGTTGGCAGCACCTGTCGATCTACGGCATGGGCATCGCCCAGGCCAACCTCTTCGGCAACAACTACCCGGTCTATGCCCTGACCTCGATGGGCGACACCAAGCTGCAGCAGCTGTCGGAGGAGGCGGACACCGATCGCCCGGTCTACAAGGACATCGCCTTCCCGATGGGCGCCACCGCGGCGCGGCCTTACACCGGCGGCGACGTGCGCCCGTCGACCGGCTGGCACAGTCAATTCGCCGATTTCAACAATGACGGCCTGCTCGACCTGTTCATCGCCAAGGGCAATGTCGACGCGATGCCGGATTTTGCAGCCGACGATCCCGACAACCTGCTGCTCGGCCAATGGGACAAGACGTTCACCGAAGTCGGCAAGCGTGCCGGCATCGCGTTGCCGCGCAAGGGCCGCGGCGGCGCGGCCGTCGACCTCAACATGGACGGCATGCTCGATCTCGTCGTGGTCAACCGCGAACAGAACGTCAGCCTGTTCCGCAATCTCGGCACCAAGACGGCTTGGGGCGGTGACGAACCGCTCGGCAACTGGCTCGAGATCGAGCTGGCGCAGCCGAACGCCAATCGCAACGCCGTCGGCGCCCGCATCAACGTCAAGGCCGGCAACAACGTCATGGACCGTACCGTCAATGTCGGCGGCGGCCACGCTTCCGGACAGGCGGGCTTCATCCATGTCGGCCTCGGCACGGCCGAGCGCGCCAATATCCGGGTGAAATGGCCGGACGGCCAGTGGAGCGGTTCGTTCCGCGTCTTTGCCAACAATTTCGTGCGCATCGAACGCGGCAAGGACGAGGCCGAATACTGGCTGCCCGAACCGCCGCCCGCCAACTGACCGCGTCGGCACCCGTCCATCATGACCCGCGCGCCGCAAGACGTGCGCCTGATCGAGGCGGACCTTCCCGAGTTCGGCGGCCACGAGTCCCGCCCCGACCTTTCGCCGTCGCTTTATGACGAGCGGCTGACGCGGCTGATGGGCCGCATCAGGGCGGCCGGCCTGTCGGCGCTCCTCGTCTATGGCGACCGCGAACATTTTGCCAATCTCGCCTGGGCAACCGGCTTCGATCCGCGCTTCGAGGAGGCGTTGCTGATCCTCGTACCGGGCAGGGCGCCGATGCTGTTGACCGGGCCCGAAAACCAGGGCGCCGGCCGCGCCGCGCCCGTCGCCCTCGACGTCCGCCTCTATCCGCCCTTCGGCCTGCTCGGCCAGGAGCGCGCGAGAACGCCGGCGCTTGCCGATCTTCTGGCGGAAGCCGGCATCGCCACCGACCAGCGCGTCGGCATCGCCGGCTGGAAATATTATGGTCCTCAGGAGACGCCACATCCCGACAGCTGGATCGAGAGCCCGGCCTTCATCGTCGACACGCTGCGCTGGCTCACCGGGCAGGGCGGTGCGGTGGTCAACGCCACGGCGCTCTTCATGCATGCCAGCACGGGGCTGCGGGCTGAGAACGAGATCGACCAGCTTGCCGCCTTCGAATTTGCGGCCGTCCATGTCTCCGAAGCGGTCAAGCGCGTCGTGTTCGGGCTCAAGCCGGGCTTGCGCGAGTCCGAGGCTGCCACGCTCATGCGGCCGATCGGTGCACCGCTCTCCTGCCACCTGATGCTGTCGGCCGGACCGCGCGCGGCGCTCGGGCTCGGCAGTCCGCTCGACCGTCCGATCGAACGGGGCGACCCCTTCACCACGGCCTATGGCGTCTGGGGCGCGCTCACCTCACGGGCCGGCTTCGTTGCCGAAGGCCCGGACGATCTGCCGGAAGCCATCCGCGATTATGTCGAGCGGCTGGCCGCACCCTATTTCGCCTGTGCCGCCGACTGGTACGAGACGGTGGGCATCGGCGTCACCGGCGGCGAGATCGATGCGCTGGTCAAGCGCCATCTCGGCGATCCGTTCTTCAATGTGGGGCTCAATCCCGGCCACCTGATCCATCTCGACGAATGGATGAACACGCCGATCTATCCGGGCAGCAGCGAGGTCCTTCGCTCGGGCCAGGCGCTCCAGCTCGACATCATCCCGGCGACCGGCACGCCCTGGTTCACCTCGAACATCGAGGACGGTATCGCGCTTCTGGACGCGCGCGGCCGCGCCGAGTTCGCCGAACGTTATCCGCAGGCATGGCAGCGCATCGCAGCCCGCCGCGCTTTCATGGCCGACATCCTCGGCATCCGGTTGAAGCCGGAGGTCCTGCCTTTCAGCAATCTGGCCGGCTGGCTGCCGCCCTTCCTGCTGGCCCCGAACAGGGTCCTCAGCCTGCGCTGAACTCGGTCAGTCGTTCGGCCCGCGCGTTGCCGCGGGCGTGCAATAGGCGGTCTCCAGCGCCCCGATGACCAGCAGCACCTCGGGCCGGGCGATGTGGTAGTAGACCGTCGTTCCCTCGCGCCGCGATTCCACCAGCCCGTCCGCCCTCAGCCGCATGAGCTGTTGCGACATGGGCACCTGCTCGACGCCGCCGAGCAGGCTGCGCAGCTCGCCAACCGACTTCTCACCGCTGCCCAGGGCACAAAGAACCAGCAGCCGTTGCGGATGTGACAGGCTGCGCATCAGGCCGGCCGCCATGTCGCTGGCCGGGATCATATCTTTCACATTCATAATATTGAATTTATAATTTCCGAATGCTACATGCAAGCAAGCATCGGGCGCCCCGTCCATTCGGATGTCAGGGGGCCCGGCGCACGAGAAATTCGCAGGAGTTCATCATGACCGTCGATCGCGCCTATTTCGTCGTAGCAGGCTTGCTGGTTCTGCTGTCCCTCGCGCTCGGCTATTTCCTCTCGCCCTACTGGTTCCTGCTCGCCGTCTTCGTCGGCCTGGGCCTGCTCCAGTCGGCCTTCACCGGCTTCTGCCCGGCCAAGAGCCTGCTCGGCATGGTCTGCCCGATTTCGCACAAAGCCGACAGCCACTGAGCCGCGGTGAGGGCGGTCCGTAAGCAACCGGACTGCCCGCCTCACGCTATCGCTATTGCACCGGCCACTGCGCCTGCGGGCGCAGCGTGGCCCGTCACGGGAACAGGCCGCGCGTGCGCTTGGTGTTCCACACCCTGGCCACGCCGATCGCCATCGCCGCCGTGCGGTGCGAAACGCCCTCGCGCTGGGCGCGCTCGAGCACCCGGCGGAAGGCATCGTCCAGCAACCGGTAGAGCCGGTCGAGCACCTCGGCGCGCCCCCAGAAGAACTGCTGCAGGTCCTGCACCCATTCGAAATAGCTGACGATGACGCCGCCGGCGTTGCACAAAATGTCCGGAATGACGAAGACGTCGCCGCGCTCGGCCAATACGAGGTCGGCCTCCGGCGTCGTCGGCCCGTTGGCCGCTTCCGCCAGGACGCGGCAGCGGAGTCGATGCGCATTCCTGTCGTCGATGACGCGCTCGACCGCAGCGGGCACGAGAATGTCGCAAGGCTGGAAGAGCAGAAGATCGGGCTCGATCGAAAGTTCGGTCGAGAAGCCGGCAAGCACTTTGTGCTGGCGCATGTGCTCCAGCAGTGCGCCGACATCGAGTCCCGTCGGAGAATAGTAAGCGGCGGTGTGGTCGCTCACCCCGACAAGGCGGGCGCCGCGCTCGACCAGTGCCTCCGCGGCGTTGCTGCCGACATTGCCGAAACCCTGCACGATCGCCGTGGCGCCCGAAATGGGCAGGCCCAATCGCTCCATCGCCCGCCCGATGAGGTGCGCGACGCCGAGCCCGGTCGCCTCGCGACGGCCCTCGATGCCGCCCATGCTGATCGGCTTGCCGGTGACGATTTCGGTGACCGTCTGGCCCTGGTACATGGAGTAGGTATCCATGAACCACGCCATGACCTGTTCGTCGGTGCCGAGATCGGGCGCCATGATGTCCGTTTTCGGCCCGACGAAGGGGATCATCTCCTGCATGTAGCGGCGCGAGACGGCCTCGAGTTCACGGGCCGAGAGCGCGCTGCGGTCGACGGCGACCCCGCCCTTGGCGCCGCCATAGGGCAGTCCGGCGAGCGCGCACTTCCAGCTCATCCAGATGGCCAGCGCCGCCACCTCGCCCATGGTCAGCGCGCTCGAGAAGCGCGTGCCGCCCTTGGTCGGGCCGAGCGTCAGGTGGTGCTGGACGCGATAGCCCTGGAAGACCTCCAGCGAACCGTCGTCGCGATGAACGGGGCAGGAGACCGCCAGCGCGCGCTTCGGGTAGAAGACCCGGTCGCGGTCGCCGGCCGGCATGTCGAGATGGTCGGCAACGCTGTCGAACTGGCGGCGGGCCATGTCGAAGACGGCATCGTTGAAGAACGGCATCGCGGACATGGCTTGGGTTGCTCCCTGGTTCGGCCGAATCGATCACTTTCGCCCGTTTCGCCTGGACTACGACCCGGCGATCACGGCCGCAACGAGGCGCAGCGCGCCCGCGCCGGTGGTCTCGAGTCAAGACGGCGGTGTTACCAGAGGTCTAGCGGCGCAGAATCCGCACTTCGTGCAGGCACATAGCGTAGCGGCTGCCGATGGGATCTTCGACGATCCCGCCGCTGTCGGCGTATTGGCCGGTGTGGTTGGCCGAGTAGCACAGCCAGGCGGTTTCGCCGTCGGGCGCGATGAAGCGGCTGGGGAAGTTGAGGAAGTAGGCCTGCTCGCCGAAGTTTTCCCAATGGCCGATCATGGTCCACGGTCCCCAGGGCGCCGGCCCATCGAGAATGTAGGAGGTGGTCGGGGTGGCATCGCGCCGGGCATAGCTGACGCACATGAGGTAGCGATCGATGCCCGGAAAATAGGTCATCGACACCTGCCCGACGGACCGCGGCCAGGCGAAGACCGGCGTCGCATCTGCGACGTCCGCGCTCCACGCCGCGTCGGCGCCGCTGCCGGCGAACCACTCCCAGGTGGCCGCGTCACAGAGGTCGCCGCGGCGCGGATCGGCCCGCCCGAGATAGATCGCGTCGCCGAGGATCCAGTTCAGGTGCCCGTATTCGGCGAGGTTGCCGAAGGCGACCATGTAGGCCTTGCCATCGGGCGAATGTTCGAGCTCGCAGCCAAGATCGACGAAGCGCGGCGAGCCGATCTTGATCGCCGGCCTCCCTTCCAGGGTTTCCGCGAACATGGTCGCCAGCGGCGTATAGCGCTCTTCCGACCAATGGCGTCCGCCGTCGGCCGACTTGCGGAATCCGACGAAAGGTCCCAGCAGGTCGCGCCGGCCGCCGTCTGGCGCTTCTTCCTCGTGCACCAGATAGGTGCCGTGATACCAGACGCCGCCGACATGCAGGCAACCGGACGGGTACCGGCCGACATAGGGGCCGGGATGGCCCATGAGCGTACCAAGCGGGACGATGTGCAGATCGAGCGGGCTTTCGCCCTCGATGCGGGCATAGCCCGTCATGGCGCAAACGCCCTTGGAATTGGATGCCCACTGGTCGATGTGGCCGTCCGTCCACGGCGAATACATGTGGCCGTCGCCTGCCCAGGAGGGAAACCAGGTATCGGCATCGGTGTAGCGGACATGGCGCCCGGTGAGCCTTATGCCGCCGATATGCGGCGATGCGCCGGCCGGAGAGCCCGCCGGGATGCGGGTTGGCCAATCGCGGGGCGGGTTTTCGCCGATGATCGGTTCGGCCATGAGCTTCGTCCTCGCTTGCGGACTTCAGGTTCCCACCGCTGCAAGACCGCGCAACATCTGCCGGCGGCCGACGAGATAGGCCACCAGCAGCGGCAAGGTCGACAGCAGCACGGCGGCAAGCAGTTGCGGCACCGCGACGGCGTGATCGTTCTTGAAATCGAACAGGCCGACGGAAAGCACGCGCTCATCGACGCTCTGGGTCAGGATGAGGGGGAACAGGAAGCTGTTCCACGCCGACAGTGCATTGTAGATGCCGACGGTCCCGAGCGCCGGCGCCGCCAGCGGCACGACGAGAGAGATCAGGGTACGCAGCGGGCCAGCGCCGTCCAGCGCGATCGCGTCGTAGAGATCGGACGGAATGTCCCTGAGATAGGTCAGCAGAATCAGAACCGTGATCGGGATGTTGAAGGCCACCACCGGAATGATCACCGCCCACAGGGTGTCGTAAAGCCCAAGGCGCGTGATGATCAGAAAGAGCGGGATCAGCGCCGCCTGCACGGGTATGGCAAGGCCGACGAGCAGGATGGTCAGAACGCGGCCCGACATGGCCGGATTGCCGCGGGCGAGCCCGAACGCCGCCAGCAGACACACCGGCAACTGGATTCCCACCGCCGCGATGGTCACGATCACGCTGTTGATGAAGTAGGTGGCGAACCGGCCGCCGAGCACCGACTGGTAGTTGGCGATCGTCCAGTGCGTCGGCCACCACGGATTGCCGGTCAGATAATCGACCTGTGGCCGCAGGCTGGTGACCAGTATGTAGAAGAGCGGCGCCACCACGATCACCAGCCAGACGAGTGCGAAGACCAGCGAAAGCGGATTGCGTCTTCTGTTGGCGGCTGCCGCCATCCTCAGCCTCCCATCTGGCTGCGCATGCTGGCGAAGCCGCTGAGACGCACGAGCGTGTAGGAGAGGATCGATCCGACCACCGCCAGCAGCACGGCGAGCGTGCTCGAATAGCCGAACTCATGACTCTGGAAGCCTTCCACGTACATGTGCAGCGGCAGGATGCGCGTGGAGGTGCCGGGCCCTCCGCCGGTGAGCATGAACAGGATGTCGAACGACGTCACAGCACCGACGATGAGCAGCATGGAGGAGGTGACGATCGTGTACTTGAGCAGCGGCAGGGTGAACTCGAAGAAGATCCTGGTCCCCGAGGCGCCGTCCATCTGAGCGGCTTCGTAGATCGATGGCGGAATCTGGCGTGCGCCGGCCTGATAGAGGAGCGCGTGAAACGGGACGTAGGTCCAGCTGACCACGACAACCACCGAAATGAAGGCGAGCGTCGGATCGCCGAGCCAGTTCGTGTTGGCTAGCGCAGTCAGTCCGAGCGTGCGCAGCGTCTGATTGATGGCGCCGAAATTCGGGTCGAGCATGTTGCTCCAGGCGATGGCAACCGCGGCGGAGGAGAGCAGCAGCGGCACGAAGAAGATGGCGCCGAGCACGGCGCGATGCCGCTGCGGGCCGGCGAGATAGACGCCGATAATAAGGCTGATCGGGGTCTGTAATAGCCAGCTGAGAACCGTGATGAGGAACGTCAGCTGCATCGACCGCAGGGCGAGCGGGTCGTGCACGACGCGCACCCAGTTTTCAAAACCGATCCAATTGAATTGAAACAGCCCGTTCCAGTCGGTGAAACTCAACGGAACGGCGACCAGCACGGGCAGGAAGGCGAAGACGATGAAGAGAATTCCTGCCGGAACCAGCATCAGGCTGTAGCCGCGGCCCCGTGTGGGCGGGTCTCCCGCGCGGCCGGCAGCCGCGCGGGAAGATGCTTTGGGCACGTCAGTGGGCATTATTCATGTTTGCCACGAACTGCTCGGGCGTGATCGTGCCGTTGAAGAGCTCGCTGAGATTGTCGAGCATGTCTTGCGCGATAGAGGGCTTCAGGGCCTGGTCCCAGGAGAGCTGGAAGCTCGGGGCCTTTCCGGCGAGGTCATAGACGAACTTCGCCAGTTCCGGATCGCCGGATTCGCTGAGCTTGTCGCCCACGCCCATCACGGCCGGAACATATCCAATCTTGATGAAGTCCTCTGCGTACTGCTCCGAGCTCACCTCATCATGGAGGTAGGCAAGCGCCGCCGCGAGTTGCGCCGGCGTTGTATTGGTCGAGATCGAATAGAAGTTCGCCGGGTTGCCTTCCAGGGCATTGGGGTCACCCTTGCCGCCCGTCACCGCGGGGAAGGGCACGAAGCCGTAATTCCCGGCAGCGATGAAGTCGGGCGCGGCGCCCTTGACGATGTCATAGTCCCAGGTGCCTTGCAGCTGCATCGCCGCACGGCCCGTATACATCAGCGCATCGGTCTGGCCGTTGGCATAGGACGCCGACGAGAAGGTCGTTCCGAAGGCGCCTGCATCGACGAGCTGGCGGATCATCTGTGTGGCCTTGAGGAAAGCCGGATCCGACCAGGCATCGGGTTTGCCGGCGATCACACCGTTCAGCGGCGCCGTGCCGCCGACGCGGTCGACCAGGTATTCGAGCCACATGAGCTCGGTCCATGTGTCGGTGCGCGCACCGGCGACGGCGATCGGTATGATGCCCTTCGCCTTGAAGGTTTCGACGAGAGCGAGAAGGTCGTCGAAGGTCTTGGGCGGCTCCACCTTGGCCTGCGCGAAAACCTGCTTGTTATAATAGAGGATCACCGGCTGAATGCCGTTCATCGGGATGGCGTAGACTTTGCCGTCGATCGTCGCATTGGTCATGACGCCAGGCATGAAGCGGTCGAACCAGCCCGGATATTTGCCGAGCGCGTCGCTCAGGGAATAGACTTTGCCGGCAGCCACCTGCTCCTGCAGGGTTCCGCCGCCGAATCCCGCGAAGATCTGCGGGGGTTGTCCGCCACTCATGGCCACCGCCACCTTGTCCGGATAGGGCGCCGGAATGATGTTGGCCTTGATGGTGACGCCCGGATGGGCGGCGTTGAACCGGGCCACGGATTCCTCGATGGCCTTCGAATGGATATCGCCCGCATTCGTGGCCCAGAGATCCAGCGTTGCGGGCGCCAGCTTGTCCTCCGCGTGCGCCGCTGTGGCGCCAAGCAGCAGAAGCGCAGCCGAGACTGCGTGTAACAATTTCATGGGTTTTCTCCCGTTCAATTATCCGGCTTTATGATACAGACCAGGATTCATGTCAGGATAGGAGGACCCCTGCCATGGCGCAAGCTCGCGGCGCGTGTGCTGGAGCTGAAACACTAGCCGAGATGGGGCCGTCGATGATGCAAAACATCGAGATATCGGATGACGGGGCGTCGACCGATGTGCACGCCGCGTCGGCGTGTTTGCGTGCATTTGCTTCTGGCAGGGATCTGGCAGGAAATGGTGGGCGATACTGGGATTGAACCAGTGACCCCTCCCGTGTGAAGGGAGTGCTCTCCCGCTGAGCTAATCGCCCGTCCGGCTCGTGGCCGTTGGTGCCGGGATTTAAGGGACGGGTGGGATCGCCGTCAAGGCGAGGCGACGCCTGAAAACGACCCGAGGCTGGCCACGGCGCCCCACAACTGGTCGAAATGGTCGATCAGCCGGTCGGGACCGAAGCTGGCGACCGGCACCGGGGTATAGCCGAAGGTCACCGCCACCACCGGAATGTTCGCCGCCCGGGCCGTCGCGATGTCGGTCTCCGAATCGCCGACCATGACCGCCCGCTCAGGCGTCCCGCCGGCCAGCCGGATCGTCTCGGTAAGCGTGCGCGGGTCGGGCTTCAGGAATGGAAAGGCGCCCTGGCCGACGATGGCGGCGAAGCGCGGCGCCAGCCCCAGTGCCTCCAGGATCGGCCGGGCGAGGGGATCGGGCTTGTTGGTCAAGACCGCCAGCAGCCACCCGGCCGCGGCAAACCGGTCCAGCGCCGCCTCGACGCCCGCATAAGCGCGACTCTCGTCGGCGAGATGGTCCCCATAGTGGTCGACGAGTGCCTTGAACAGCCGTTCCAGCTCGGCGCCTTCGATGTGCCGGCCTTCGGCGGCAAAGGCGCTCTGGATCAGCATGCGCCCGCCGCGGCCGACCATGGTCATCGCCGTTTCCAGCGCCGCCGGCGCCAGGCCTTCCCCGACCAGGACCGCGTTCAGCGCCCTGACGAGGTCGGGGGCGGTGTCGACGAGGGTCCCGTCGAGATCGAAGACAAGGGTTGGAGAAGCCAAGGCCGGGACTGTGGTCAGCTTCCGTATCCGCGTGCCATCAGGGCAGCGAAAACCGGAATCAAAAGGAAAACAACCAGCTCCAGATGAATAAATCGCCTGGCTTTTTCAACCTCCGCCGGCGGCGGAACGAAATCCGCGCCGCGGCGGATCGCCGCCCGCCATCGGATGAAGCGGATGGTCGGCCAGATCGACAGGATGCCGACAAGCAGCACGGCGCCGAGCTTGGCGTGGAAGAACACGTTGTGCCAGTAGTAATCGGGCCCTTTGAGGCCGAAATAGACCCGCCCGAAGCCGACGATCAGGATCAGCCCGGCGAGCACCCCGAAGGCAATGTCGATGCGCGCCACCTTGAGCGTGTCGGCGGTCGACATCTGCGGCCTGACCAGCATCATCTCGGCGACCAGAACGCCGGCAAGGCCGAAGATCAGCAGATGGTGGGCGATGGCCAGCGTGAGATCGGTCGCCATGGTTGCTCCTTCGCGGCAGAACGGTCCACATCCGCCCATGCCGCCGCCGTGGCGTCAAGGCGCGCCAGATGCTAACAAACGCCCGAAAGGGCCGAAACCCCGATGAAACACGATCGAATCTTCTTTTTTTGCGGCAGGCGCGGCTGGTGATGGCGGACAAGATGGCCTCGGCCGATCAAGAACGGCGCCGCGCGGCCGAGGCCGCGCTGGACGAGGTGCGCCCCGGCATGAAGCTCGGCCTCGGCTCCGGCCGCACGGCCGAGCACTTCCTGCGCCTGCTGGCCGAGCGCGTCCGCGGCGGGCTTTCCATCGTCGGCGTGCCCACCTCGGCGCGCACCGCCGAATTGGCCAGGGCCGAAGGCATCCCGCTCGCCACGCTTGATGACGAGCCGGTCCTCGATCTGGTCGTCGATGGCGCCGACGAAGTCGATCCTGAGCTGCGCCTGATCAAGGGCGGCGGCGGCGCCCTGCTGCGCGAGAAGATCGTGGCGAGCGCGTCGCGGCGCATGATCGTGGTTGTCGATGAAGCCAAGCTCGTCGATGCGCTCGGCGCCTTTCCCCTGCCGGTCGAAGTCGTGCCCTTCGGCGCGGTGCCGGTTCGGCTTGCCATCGAGCGCGCCGCCGCTCGCCTTGGCCTGACCGGGTCTTTTGCGTGGCGTCAGGCCGGCGCCGGACCTTACCTCACAGATGGCGGCAACCACATTCTTGACGTATCTCTTGGTCGTATTGACGAGCCGGAGCGCCTGGCACGGGAGCTGGACGCGATGCCTGGCGTTGTCGAACACGGCCTGTTCATTGGATTTGCCTCGCTCGTGGTCGTGGCAGGCAGTGACGGTGTCACCCGCCTGAGCAAATAGAACGACTGTCTATCCAGATGGAGCACGTGATGTCCCTGATCGGTAATTTCGTCCGCACGGCCGCTGTCGTGGCCGCCCTCGTCGCTGTGCCGACCTCCTCGCTTATGGCGCAGGAGATCAGCCCGTCGCACATGGCTGCCGCGCTCGCCGTGATCAACGCCACCACCGCTACCCAGAGCTTCGACACGCGCCTGCCGCAGATCGCCAACGACGTCACCAACCGGCTGATCCGCGCCCGCCCTGACCTCCATCAGGAGATCGCCGACACCGTGCAGGCGATCGCCCTCAAGCTCGTCGTGCGGCGCCAGGAACTCAACCAGGACGTGGCACGCGTTTACGCCAAGGCGTTCACCGAGGATGAACTGAAAACCATCGCCGCCTTCCTCAAGAGCCCCGCCGGCCAGAAGTATCAGACCGACGGGCCGGCGGTCTTCCGCGACACGCTGCAGGCCTTGCAGGCCTGGTCCGACCGGGTGGGTGCCGAACTTCTCGACAAGACCAGGGAAGAGCTGAAGAAACAGGGTCACCCGCTTTGATCGGCTGCCGCGTATGACCGGCGGCTCGCGCGTGACGGGCGGCTACGACTACGATCTCATGGTCATCGGCGCCGGCTCTGCCGGCGTCCGTGCCGCGCGCCTTGCCGCCGAGCTTGGCAAGCGGGTGGCGATCGCCGAGGAGAGCCGCGTTGGCGGCACCTGCGTGATACGTGGCTGCGTACCGAAGAAGCTGTTCGTCAACGCCGCTCATTATGCCGAAGCGTTCGAGGATGCCGTCGGCTTCGGCTGGCGGGTCGAGGGCCTGCATTTCGACTGGCCGACGCTCGTCGGCAACGTCGCCGGCGACGTGTCGTGGCTGAGCAGCATCTACATCCGCAACCTCGAAAAGGCCGGCGCCGAGGTTATCCATAGCCGCGCGGTGCTCGAGGGCGAGCACAGCGTCCGCCTGCTCAGCGAGCACCGGACGGTGACGGCGGAATACATCCTCATCGCCACCGGCGGACGGCCGCGCCGCGACTTGGTGGTGCCCGGCATCGAACACGTCATCACCTCCGACGAATTCTTCCACCTCGAACGCCTCCCGAAACGGGTGCTCATCGTCGGTGGCAGCTACATTGCCCTGGAGATCGCCTCCATCTTCGCCGGCTTCGGCACCGAGACCACGGTCATCCACCGCGGGTCGGAGATTCTGCGCGGCTTCGACGACGAGGTTCGCCACGAGCTCTGTTCCGCGCTCGAGCGCCACGGCATCACGATCATGACCGGCCAGGAGCTTGCCGGAATCGAAAAGACCGAACGGGGGCTTCTCGCCATCCTGAAATCGGACGCCACCATCGCCGCCGACCAGGTGCTGCTCGCCATCGGCCGCCATCCCAACACCGTCGGTCTCGGGCTCGAAAAGGCCGGCGTCACCGTCGATGCCACCGGCTTGATCAAGGTCGATGCCCATTCGCGCACCGATGTCGACAACATCTACGCCGTCGGCGACGTCACCGGGCGGCTGCAGTTCACGCCCGTCGCCATCCGTGAAGGCGCAGCCTTCGTTCAGACCGTGTTTCAGGGTCGCCCGACCGCCGTCGACTACGACAACGTTCCACTGGCGGTGTTCGCCAACCCGGAGGTCGGCTCGGTGGGACTGAGCGAGCAGGTGGCGCGCGAGCGTTACCCGGCGCTCGACATCTACCGCTCGCACTTCAAGCCGCTGCCCTATCGCGTCGCCGGCCGCGACGAACGCATGCTGATGAAGCTGGTCGTCGATGGCGACACCGATCGTATTCTCGGCTGCCATTTCGTCGGGCCCAACGCCGCCGAGATGGTCCAGCTTGTCGCCATCGCCGTGAAGATGGGCGCCACCAAGGCCGATTTCGACGCGACCACGGCGCTGCATCCCACTCTTGCCGAGGAGGTCGTGACCATGGCGCGGCCGGCCGAGCGCATCCGCCGCGAGGCGGCTGAATAGGCCGGACGGCGGTCGCTGAAAGCCCCGCAGCATTCGGGTGGCACTGGCCTGCGGCCGCGTGTATAACCGCCCCCGCGAGGCCGGAATTCCGCGGTTTTCGCGAGGGAGTTGGCGTTATGAAGAGCGCTTGGTCGCCGACCAGCTGGCGCACGAAACCGATCGAGCAGGTGCCGGTCTATCCGGACGGCGAAGCCCTGGACGCGGCCGAGGCGCGGCTTGCCTCCTATCCGCCGCTGGTTTTCGCCGGCGAGGCCCGCAAACTGAAGAAGGCGCTGGCCGGGGTCGCCACCGGCACGAGCTTCCTGCTTCAGGGCGGCGATTGCGCCGAAAGCTTCGCCGAGCACCGGGCCGACAACATCCGCGATTTCTTCCGCGTCTTCCTGCAGATGGCCGTGGTGCTTACCTTCGCCGGCGCCGTGCCGGTGGTGAAGGTCGGGCGCATCGCGGGCCAGTTTGCCAAGCCGCGCTCCGCGCCAACCGAGAAGCAGGGTGGAGTCGAGCTGCCCAGTTATCGCGGCGATATCATCAACGGCATCGAGTTCGACGCGGCGACGCGGGCGCCCGATCCGAACCGCCTGGAGATGGCCTATCGCCAATCGGCCGCCACGCTGAACCTGCTGCGCGCCTTCGCCACCGGCGGCTACGCCAACCTCCAGCACATTCACCAGTGGATGCTCGGCTTCGTCGCCGACAGCCCGCAATCGAGCCGCTACCAGGAGCTCGCCAACCGCATCACCGAGGCGCTCGATTTCATGCGCGCCTGCGGCATCGACCCGGAAAATCACCCGGAGATGCGCTCGACCGATTTCTACACCAGCCACGAGGCGCTTCTGCTCGGCTTCGAGCAGGCCATGACCCGCGTCAATTCGACCAGCGGCGACTGGTATTCCACCTCCGGCCATATGCTGTGGATCGGCGACCGCACCCGCCAGCCCGATCACGCTCATATCGAATATTGCCGCGGCGTGAAGAATCCGATCGGCCTGAAATGTGGACCCTCGCTTGATCCCGACGAGCTGATCCGGCTGACCGACATTCTCAATCCGGACAACGAGCCGGGGCGGCTGACGCTGATCTGCCGTTTCGGCGCCAACAAGGTCTTCGACAAGCTTCCCAGCCTCGTACACGCCGTCGAGCGCGAGGGCAAAAGTGTCATCTGGTCGTGCGATCCCATGCACGGCAACACGATAACCTCGGCGACCGGCTACAAGACGCGTCCCTTCGAGCTGATCCTGTCGGAGGTCGAGGATTTCTTCGCCGTGCATCGCGCCGAGGGCACCCACCCCGGCGGCATCCATATCGAGATGACCGGGTCGAACGTGACCGAATGCACCGGCGGCGCCCGCGCCATTACCGAGGACGAGCTGCACGATCGCTACCACACCCATTGCGATCCGCGGCTCAATGCCGATCAGTCGCTTGAACTGGCCTTCCTGGTCGCCGAACTCCTCAAGCGCAATCGCCTGGAGCGCGCCGAGCGCGCGGCAGTCTCCGCCTAGTTCCGTAGTATTACCAAGAATTAATGTTGGGCGCGGTGGGCCCGGCATTGTATACGTTTCCGAGGACAAATCGCCGCGGAAATCCGCGCAAATCTTACGAAACTGTAATCCCCTCCGGGCGATTTCGCCAGATTCTGGCCACATTTCGAGCCAAGTTAGGCCATCCATTCTAATCAACCGCAACTGGCTGGTTCGAAGACCAGATTCCGGAAATATTGGCTCGCCTCAAAGTAAAGGGGGATGGAAACCATGCGTCCCATAAACGCTATACTCACATCTTGTTTGGTCGCGTCGGGTTTGCTGTTCGGTGCGGCAGCAAACGCTCAAGACGCGGCCCTGGCCGCGCCCGCTTCGGCCAGCCAGCAGCTCACCGGCCTGTGGCTGACCACCGGCTATCCGTCGCTGACCGTCCACGCCGGCGACAACATCCAGCTGAACCTCACGCTGCAGAACAAGAACCTGCCGCCCGCACGGGTCGCGTTCAGCGTCAACGGCCTGCCTAGCGGTTGGACCTACGAGTTCGACGGCGGTGGCAAGATCGTCGCTGCGGCGATTGTCGAGCCCGACTCGAGCCAGAACGTTGTCCTCAAGCTGACGCCGCCCAAGGACGCCAAGAGCGGCAGCTATCAGTTCACCATCGATGGCAAGACCGACAGCCAGGCGCTCAGCCTGCCGATCGCTCTGTCGCTGACCGCGGCCGCTCCGGCCAAGGTCACCGTGACGCCCAAACTGCCGGCGCTGCGCGGATCGCCGAAGTCGGCCTTTGACTTCAACGTCGACGTCAAGAACGACGCCCAGACTGCCCAGACCTTCAACCTGCTGGCCAAGGCGCCTCCCGGCTTCGATGCCACCTTCAAAGAGCAGTACGGCACCCAGGAACTCACCTCGATCCCCCTCAAGGCCGGCGAGTCCAAGACCCTCAAGGTCAGCGTCAAGCCGCCGCAGAGCGTTGAGGCCGGCCAGTACAAGGTTGAGGTTGCGGCCGCCAGCCCGACCGCTTCCGGCCAGGCCCAGCTGCTGCTCGACATCACCGGCCAGCCGACCGTTTCGCTGACCGGCCCCGAGGGCCGCCTGTCTGGCAATGCCACGGCCGGCCAGGAGCGCACCTTCAACTTCACGGTAGAGAACAACGGCAGCGCGCCGGCCCAGAACGTCATGCTGAGTTCGTCCTCGCCGCAGGGCTGGAAGATCACCTTCAATCCTCAGAAGATCCCCACCATCGCGCCCGGCGACAAGGTTCCGGTCGCGGTCAACATGACCCCGTCCGACAAGGCGATCGCCGGCGACTACATGGTCACCGTCAGCGCCAACGGCGCCGGCACGTTCGATCACGCCGACTTCCGCGTCACGGTGCTCACTTCGACCATGTGGGGCATTGCCGGCCTCGGCATCATCGGCGCCGCGGTCGTCGTCCTGGCCTTCGCGGTGACCCGGTACGGCCGGCGATGAGCACCATCGTCATCGAGACCGCCGGACTGACCAAGCGCTATGGCAAGGCGACGGCGGTCAACGGGCTCGACCTCGCGGTTGAGAAGGGCGAGGTCTTCGGCCTGCTCGGGCCGAACGGCTCCGGCAAGACGACCACCATCCTGATGCTGCTGGGCTTGACCGAGCCCAACGGCGGCAGCGTCAAGGTGCTCGGCTACGATCCGTTCCGCCAGCCGCTCGAGGTCAAGCGCCGTGTCGGCTATCTGCCCGACCAGGTCGGCTTCTACGACAACCTCTCGGCGCGCGAGAACCTCGCCTATACGGCGCGGCTCGCCGGCATTGAGAGCGCGGAGAGCGGCAAGCGGTTTGACGCGGCGCTGGAGCGTGTCGGCCTGTCCGCCGTCGCCGGCCGCCGGGTGGGCACCTATTCGCACGGCATGCGCCAACGTCTGGGTCTGGCCGAACTGCTGGTCAAGCAGGCCGAGATCGCCATCCTCGACGAACCCACCAACGGCCTTGATCCGCAGGCGACGCAGGAGCTTCTCGAACTGATCGGCGAACTGCGCATGGAGGGCATGACCATCCTGCTCTCCTCGCACCTGCTCAGCCTCGTGCAGTCGATCTGCGACCGCGTCGCCCTGTTCCGCAAGGGACGCATCGGGCTGGTCGGTCGCGTCGACGAGCTCGCTCGCGACGTTCTCGGCGGCACCTATGCCGTCGAGGTCGAGGCCGAGGGCGTCGACCTCAATGCGGCATTGTCCGGAATCGAGGGCGTCGGCGCCGTCACCCCGATCGGTGCGGTAACCACCCGCGTCGATGCCGATCGCGACGTGCGCCCGGAAATCGCGCGACGCATCGTCGCCGCCGGCGGTGAACTCCGCAACATGGCGATCCGCCGGACGAGCCTCGACGAGGTCTATGTCCGCTATTTCGAGGAAGCCGACGCCAATCAGGAGGAGATGGCCAATGCGGCGTGAAGGATCGCCCTTTACCGGGGTCGCCACGGTCGCCCTCAAGGAGGCGGCCGATCACCTGACCAGCGCCCGCATGCATCTGGTGGTGCTGCTCGTGCTGCTCACCGCCATCGGCGCCATCTATGGCGCCATCGGCCAGATCAAGGACACCGTCGGTCAGGACCCGTTCCTGTTCCTGCGCCTGTTCACCACGGCACGCCAGCCCTTGCCGTCCTTCGTCTCGTTCCTCGGCTTCCTGCTGCCGCTGGTTTCGATCGCGCTGGCGTTCGATGCCATCAACGGTGAATACGGCCGGCGGACCATGAGCCGCATCCTGGCCCAGCCGATCTATCGGGACGCACTGCTTGCCGGCAAGTTCCTCGGTGGCATGCTGGTGCTGGCCATCGTCCTGCTCACCTTGTGGCTGTTGATGACCGGTCTCGGCATCCTGTTGCTCGGCCTGCCGCCGAGCGGCGAGGAGGTGCTGCGCGGTCTCGGCTATCTGTTGTGTTCGCTTGCCTATGGCGGCGTTTGGCTGGCGGTGGCGCTTCTGTTCTCCACCGTCTTCCGTTCGCCGGCGACCTCGGCGCTGGCTGCGCTCACCCTGTGGCTGTTGTTCGCCATCTTCTGGTCGATGCTGACTCCGCTCATCGCCAACGCGATTGCGCCCATCGATCCGCTCAATCCGATAACGGCCTATAACAACGCGCAGCTCACGACCGTCATCTCGCGCATCTCGCCCAACACGCTCTATGGCGAGATGACCCTGGCGCTGCTCAATCCGGCGACGCGCACGCTCGGCGTCGTCTTCCTGAGCCAGCTTCAGGGCGCATTGATGGGGGAGCCGCTGCCCTTCGGTCAGAGCGCGCTTCTCATCTGGCCGCAGCTCGCCGGCCTCGTCGCCGCCATGGTGGTGGTCTTCACCGGTGCCTACGTCAACTTCCAGCGTCAGGAGATCAGAGCCTGATGAGCGGAATATTGGCGGGCCGTTAACCTGCGGCGGCCCGCCGAAAAGGCACGCTCCGTTCCTCCCGGAGAAGCGTGCCATACCGACTGCCGCCGGTGCGTCGGCGGCAGTCGGTCTTGTCTTGCGGGGAGGCCGGTTGCCGGTATAGAGGCAGACCACAACAGGGGAGGGCACCAATGACGACAATCACGCTGACGGCCAGCGACGGCCACAAGTTCTCCGCCTATGAGGCGACGCCCGCCGAAACGCCCGCGTGGCGGCCTCGTCGTCGTGCAGGAGATATTCGGGGTCAACGCCCACATCCGGAATGTCGCCGATGGCTACGCCGCCGACGGCTATCGGGTCATCGCTCCGGCGATCTTCGACCGCGCCGAGCGCGGTGTCGAGCTTGACTACGACCGCGACAACGCGCAGCGCGGCATGGCGCTGCGCCAGAAGATCAGCACCGAGGAAATGCTCAGCGATATCGCGGCCTGCGTCGCGGCGCTGCAGCCGGCGGGCAAGGTTGGCATTGTCGGCTATTGCCTCGGCGGTTCGCTGGCCTGGCTGGCGGCAACACGCATTTCCGGCCTCGCCGCGGCTGTCGGCTATTATGGCGGCATGATCGCCAAGCATCTCGACGAGACGCCGAAATGTCCGGTCATGCTGCATTTCGGCGAAGAAGACGGCTCGATCACGGCGGACGACATCGCCGCCATCCGTGCCGCCGTCGATCCGGCCATCGTGCAGAGTTTCACCTATGCCGGCGCCGGCCACGCTTTTAACCGATCGGGCAATCAAGCATTCCATGCCCCTTCGGCGACGCTCGCCCGCAGCCGCAGCCTTGCCTTTTTGAACCAGCACCTCGCATAGCCGCTTGCGGCGCGTGAGGTCCGCTTGCCGGCGATTTGTCGGGTCGAACAATGATTTCTTGACGTTCTGATGGTTGACTGGCGCCGCTCGCATCCAAAAAGAGACGGCCCGTTTGTACAGCTCGCCGCAGATATCGCCACGCGCGATCGAAACCGCTCTTCAGCGTCGCTCGTGGAAACTCAAGTTTTCGCGGGGGTTGGAGGCTGCTTTCGAGGCCGAGACGGGCCCGGCGCGGTGCCGGCGCCTGATCGTTTACGGGCTCGTCGCCCTCCTGCTTTA
Source organism: uncultured Alphaproteobacteria bacterium (assembly GCA_963762605.1). Classification (GTDB taxonomy): domain Bacteria; phylum Pseudomonadota; class Alphaproteobacteria; order Rhizobiales; family Kaistiaceae; genus CAVSRC01. The sequence continues at coordinate 346,758 of CAVXLJ010000019.1, forward strand.
CGACGCCTATCTGCTGTCCGATTTGCGCCTCGTGCCGGATATCTTCCAAAGCGCGGTTCTGGTCCGGCTCGGCCTGGTGACGCCCCTGTTTCTGGCGGTCTTCCTGGTCCTGCGTTTCAACCCGCCGCCGGCATTGCGCGAATCGCTTCAGGCCGGTCTCATCGTGGTGGTCACCACCAGCATTCTTTGGCTGACGGCCGTCAGCCAGAGCCCGACGCACATCTATCGGCACGTCGGCGTCATCCTCGTCATCCTGTTCGCCAACGCCGTGCTACGCATCCGCTTCTGGTATGCGGCGGCGGCCTCGCTGGCCGCACTCGCCATCTACGCGGCAACCGTCATCCAGATGCAGGAGCTGCCCTTTGTCGCTCGCATGACGGCCATCGTCTTGCTGGCGAACATCATCCTGTTCACGCTTATGGCCAACCATACGCTCGAACGCGATACCCGCCGCGAGTTCCTGTTTCGCATGCAGGACCGGCTGCGCCGTGATGAGCTGGAGAAGATGGCGCATCGCGATCCCCTGACCGGCCTCGGCAATCGCCGACAGCTCGACGATACCCTCAGCCGGCTTCTGCCCGAGGCGCAGGAGCGTGCCGAGAGCATCGCGATGCTGATGCTCGACATCGACGCGTTCAAGGCGTTCAACGACCAGTACGGGCACCTTGCCGGCGATACCTGCCTGCAGCGCGTCAGCGCTGTCGTCGCTTCCGAACTGCGCAACGCGCGGGATGTGGTGACGCGTTTTGGCGGCGAGGAGCTGGTGATGGTATTCGCCGGCATGGGACTGAGTGACGGCATTGCTGTTGCCGAGCGAATCCGCAAGGCGGTCGAGGCGATCGGCATTCCGCACGAGGCATCGCACACCGGCGTCGTAACGGTCAGCATCGGCGTCACCGCCGGCATTCCCAGCGCGGAGTTCGCGCAGGACGCGTTCCTGGCGGCCGCGGACGCTGCCTTGTACGCGGCGAAGCGGAACGGGCGGAACCAGGTCTGGCCACCGTTGTCTGCATCACGCCGCGACGCCCGCGCCGGTTTGGACGACCTGCCGCTGGCAAAGGTCGGCTAGGAGCCTGATTGCCCACCGTCTTCTGGCGGGCTACACCGGCGCTCATGGCAGAAGACCTGACCGACACAATCCGCATCGCGGTCGCCCAGCTCGATTCCGTGGTTGGCGATATCGACGGCAATCTCAAGAAGGCCCGCGCGGCGCGCGCTCGCGCCGCCGAACTGGGCGCCGACCTCGTCGTGCTGTCGGAGCTGTTCATCGCCGGCTATCCGCCGGAAGATCTCGTGCTCAAGCCGGCCTTCCAGGACGCCTGTCGCAAGGGCGTAGAGGCGCTGGCCGCCGACACCGCCGACGGCGGTCCGGGGGTCATCGTCGGTTCGCCGTGGCCGCACGAAGACAAGTGCTACAACGCGGTGGCCCTGCTCGACGGTGGCAAGGTCGAAGGCCTGCGCTACAAGGTCGAACTGCCCAATTACGGCGTCTTCGACGAACTGCGCGTCTTTGCCGTCGGGCCGCTGCCAGGTCCGGTCGGTTTCCGGGGCTTGAGGCTCGGCCTGCCGATCTGCGAGGACATCTGGTTCGAGCAGGTTGCCGAGTGCCTCGCCGAAACCGGCGCCGAGATGCTGATCTCGCCCAACGGCTCGCCCTATTGGCAGGGCAAGGAAGAGGTCCGTCATCAGGTGGCGCTCGCCCGCGTGGTCGAGACTGGCCTGCCGCTCATCTATGTCAACCAGTGCGGCGGACAGGACGAGCTGGTCTTCGACGGTGGCTCTTTCGGCTTCAACGGCGACCGCTCGCTCGCTTTCCAGATGCCGCAATTCGCCGAAAGCGTCGAACTCACGACCTGGAAGAAAAGCGAGGGCGGCTGGCGCTGCATGGATGGACCGAACGCGACCCTGCCGGACCTCAGGCAAGCCAATTGGCGCGCCTGCGTCATGGGGCTGCGCGACTACGTCAACAAGAACGGATTTCCCGGCGTCGTGCTTGGCCTCTCCGGCGGCATTGATTCCGCTGTCACCGCGGCGATGGCCGTCGATGCGCTGGGTGCGAGCCGAGTCCATTGCATCATGCTTCCCTATCGCTACACCGCCGAGGAAAGCCTGTCGGACGCGGCGGAGATCGCGGAGACGCTCGGCGTGCGCTACGACGTCGTGCCGATCGAGCCGCCGGTCGCGGGCTTCAATCAGGTTCTGGCGCCGCTGTTTGCCGGCCGCGAGCCTGACATAACCGAGGAGAACCTCCAGTCGCGGGCGCGCGGCACCATCCTCATGGCCGTTTCCAACAAGTTCGGCGCCATGGTGGTGACCACCGGCAACAAGTCAGAGATGTCGGTCGGTTACGCCACGCTCTATGGCGACATGAACGGCGGCTTCAATCCGGTGAAGGACCTCTACAAGACCGAAGTCTACGACCTTGCCCGCTGGCGCAACGCCCACAAGCCGGACGATGCGCTGGGCCCCGCTGGCCGCGTCATTCCCGAAAACGTCATCACCCGCGCTCCCTCGGCCGAACTCCGACCGGACCAGACCGATCAGGATTCGCTGCCCGCTTACGAGGTTCTCGACGACATCCTCCAATGTCTGGTCGAGGACGAGATGCGCGTTTCCGAAGTGGTCGCCCGCGGCCACGATATCGCCACCGTGCGGAAGGTCGAGCGGCTGCTCTACATCGCCGAATACAAGCGCCGCCAGGCGGCGCCGGGCGTCAAGATCACCAAGCGGAACTTCGGCCGCGACCGCCGTTACCCGATCACCAACAAGTTCCGGGACAAGGGGTAGGGTATGCTCTGGTCGCCGCAGCAGGATGCCGCTCTGTCAGCCGTTTCGCGCTGGCTGAAATCCGGCGAAGCCCAGGTCTTTCGCCTGTTCGGCTATGCCGGCACCGGCAAGACGACGCTCGCCCGCCACATTGCTTCCGACGTCTCCGGCGCAGTCGCCTTCGCCGCCTTCACCGGCAAGGCCGCGCACGTGATGCGTGGCAAGGGCTGCCGGGACGCCGGCACCATCCACAGCCTGATCTACCGGACACGTGGCGAGGACGAGAACGGCCCCACATTCGTCCTCAACCACGACAGCGCCGCCGGCAAGGCAGATCTCGTCATCATCGACGAGTGCTCCATGGTCGACGAGGAGATCGGCCACGACCTGCTTTCCTTCGGCACCCCGGTTCTGGTGCTGGGCGATCCCGCCCAACTGCCGCCGATCGCCGGCGGCGGCTTCTTCACCGACGCCGAGCCCGACGTCATGTTGACCGAGGTGCATCGCCAGGCCGCCGACAATCCGATTGTCCACCTGTCGATGATCGCCCGCGAGGGTGGCCGGCTGGAGGAGGGAAGCTACGGCGCCAGCCGGGTGGTGAGCCGCGACGACATCGAGCAGGACGAGGTGCTGGCCGCCGATCAGGTGCTGGTCGGGCGCAACGTCACAAGGCGTAATTACAATGCCCGCATCCGCGAACTGCTCGGGCGTGAAAGCGCCGTTCCGGTCGCGGGTGAGACGCTGGTCTGCCTCAGGAACGACCGCAAGCGCGGCCTGCTCAATGGCAGCCTGTGGCAGGTCGAGCGCGCCCGCAAGCCGCGCAAGGGCCTGCTGCGCTATACGTTGTCCCCGGACGAAGGGGAGACCGGCAAGGCGCGCACGGTCGTCTCCATCAATCCGGCTTTCTTCGACGGCACCGCCGACGCCCTGTCTCTGCCCGAGCGCCGCCGTTCCGACGAGTTCGATTACGGCTACGTGCTCACCGTCCACAAGGCGCAGGGCTCGCAATGGGATGCGGTCATGCTCTTCGACGAGAGCTTCGCCTTCCGCGAAAACCGCGCGCGCTGGCTCTACACCGGCATCACCCGCGCCGCCGAAAAGCTGACGGTGGTGCGCTGACGGCGCTCGCCCGTCAGCTCTTCGTGCCGACCGGCTTTGCCGGCACCGGCGGCAGCGCTGCCGGCGATGACGGTGGGAAGAGCTGGTCGAACATCTCGGCAATCGGGAAGTTCTCGTCCGGCTTCAGAACGATCACCTTGGTGCCGATCGGCGCCCGCTCGTAGAGATCCATCACGTCCTGGTCGATCATGCGGATGCAGCCGCTCGACACCGCCTTGCCGATGCTCGACGGGTCATTGGTGCCGTGGATGCGGTAGAGCGTGTCCTTCTTGCCGTCGAACAGGTACATGGCGCGCGCGCCGAGCGGATTGTCGAGCCCGCCCTTCATGCCCTTGGCGTAGGGCGCCGCGTTGGGATCGCGCGCCACCATTTCCTTCGGCGGCGTCCAGGTCGGCCAGCGTTCCTTGCGCTGGATCGTCGCTTCGCCCGACCAGGCGAACCCCGCGCGGCCGACGCCGATGCCGTAGCGGATCGCCGTGCCGCCTGCCTGCACGAGATAAAGATTGCGGTACTGCGGATCGACGACGATTACGCCCGGCTCGTCGGGAATGCGGCTCGGCAGGCCGACGACCTGCCGGCGGTAGCGGGCCTCGACCTTGTAGAGCGGCACTGCTGGCACGTTGAAGCCGTCATCGCTGACGGCGGCATACATCTCGGCCGCCGAAGGCAGGGGGGGCGTCGTCTGGACGACGGTGAGATCCGTGCATCCTGCCGCAGCCAAGGCCAGCGCCGCGATTGCAGCCGCCCGATAGCGGCCGGGTCCGCCTATCGCAGAGTGCTCGGCCAATCCTGCCTCCTGCCTTCGGCCGTCGCGTCTTGTTGCGCGACTATCGGTCGATCCTTGCACAACGCCGCATATCTATTGCGGCAATCGAAATGTGGCAGAGCAGGGGGCAAGCGAAAAGGGCCGGGGGACAAGAATCAGCCGAAGTGTGATGCGGATCACACGGGCTTCCACGTACGGTCACTGGCCGTAGTAGTAGGCCGGTCCGACGATTCTGACGTGCCGATGGCCGGTTGCGGGGCCTGCAACCGCATCGCCCGTGCGTGTGGCAGTCACCGGCCTGGGTGAGAAATCCCCGGCCCGGTTGACAAGTGTCTCCGGGTCTTCGCCGCGTGCCGGCCGCGCCTGTGGCCTGGGCAGCAGGACGGTCGGGGCTGCAACAGGCAGCGGGCCCAGCTCTGTCGGCGTGGCGATGGGCGGGAGCGCGGCAGAAGCCGGCGCGCCGCAGGTGCAGGCCGCGTCATATTCCTGGCGGTAGCGGAACGCCGCCGGCAGTGCAGAATAAGGCTCGCCGGCGAGCGAGACCATCTGGCTCACCTCCTCGCCGGGGTTGCGATAGACGTAGAGGCCAACGTCGGAGCCGGGGCACATCGATTGGCAGGTCTGCGCGTCGGCCGGGAAGCGGGCGGGCACGGTCGAGAAGCTGATCGGGAAGTAGTAGCCGTCGCATTTGCGCACGCACAGCGTCCGGTAAGTGCCGAACTGGCCACCGGGGGCGTAATAGCGGTCGGCAGGTCGGCTGAGACCGCCGAACAGCATGTCGAAGAAATTGCCGTTGCGCGGCGGCGGCGGAGCGCCGGCAGCGGTGTAATTGGCGCCGCAGCGGTTGGCGGCGAGCGCGCTCAGCACCTGGCTGCGCCGCTGGGAGAGCTGGAACGGGTCGGTGCTGTAGCGGTCGCGGGTGGCGGTGAGGTTTTGCAGATTGGCCTTCATGCGGGCGATGGTCGCATTGAGGGGCGCGCACTTGGGCGAAGGCTTGGGCTGGAAGACGAGGAAGCCACCGGTGCAGCCGGAGCGCTGGGCCTCCGCCATCGCCCGGTCCAGTTCGGAACGCTGGCGCTGGACGGCGGCGTCGTATTGCCGGTAATTGCCGGTCGTGCCGGCGGCCGGCCCCTGTTCGACGGCGGCCAACTCGGCCTCGAGACTGGTGCAGACGTCGGCCTGCGCTGCGGCCGCGCCAGCACCGCCAACGGTCGCCACAACGACCGCTGCTGCCATGGCCAACCGCGCCAAGCTCATCCCAGGTCCTTCGCCTCCAGCGCGTGCGTTTAGCGTTTCCGCGCTCAGCCGGACCCCCCATTGCCACCGAAGCGGCCAAATCGACAACCCCTGCAAATTATGCGGGAGGCGCCGGCCAGCGGTCAACGCCTCGCCCGGGCGGGCCAGCCCATCCTCAGCGGTGCCGCAGCACGACGGCGGCGCCATAGACCAGCGCCGACAGCGCCGTGATCCAGAAGCTCGACGGCCAGTCGGTGTAATAGGCGATGGTGATGCCGAGCCACGCCTGCGCCAGCGCCAGCAGGGAAGAGAGCGCGATGCCGGGGGCAAGCCGGCTGGTGAGAAGCTGGGCCGCCGCCGGCGGCCCGACCAGCAGGGTGAAGACGAGCAGCACGCCGACGATCTGGATGGACTGCGATACCGCCAGCGCCACCAGAGCCAGGAACAGCACGCCGAACAGCCGCAACGAGACGCCCTTTGCTTCCGCCAGTTCGGGTTGAAGCGTGGCGAAGAGTAGCGGGCGGCTGATGACGGCAAGGGCAACCAGCGTCAGCGGCCCGAGCACCGCCAGCCCGGCAAGGGTCGTCGGCGACACCGCCAGCACGCTGCCGAACAAGAGCGAGGTCGCCTGAGTTGCATTGGTGGTCGTCAGCCGCAGAAACAGGATGCCGAAGCCGAGCGACAGCGACGTCACCATGCCGATGGTCACATCGCGGCCGCTGAGCTTCTCGCCGAGCGCCCCCATGGCGATGCCCGCCGCCAGTGTCAGGCCGAGCACGCCCCACAGTGGCGACAGGCCGAACAGCGCCGCGCCGGTGGCACCGGCAAAGGCGATGTGGGAAAGGCCATGGCCGGCGAAGGTCTGGCCGCGCAGCACCAGGAAATAGCCGACGGCGCCCGCGACCACGGCGACGATGCCGCTCGCTGCAAAGGCGCGGATCATGAAATCGTAGCTAAACATGGTCGTGATCGTGCGCGCCTTCGTGGGCGTGCTCGCGCTCGATGTCCTGGCCGTGCGACATCACGAAGATATGGCCGTTGGCACGCACCACCTCGATCGGCGCGTCGTAGAGCCGCGACAGCACGTCCGGCCGGATGACTTCGTCGACGGTTCCCAGCGCCGCGCAGCAATGGCCGAGATAGAGCACGCGGTCGATGGCGCCGAGAAGCTGGTTCAGCTCATGGGCGCTGAACAGGACCGTCAGCTTGAGATTGCGCGACAGCTCGCGCACCAGCGCCACGACATTGTGCTGCTGGTGCGGGTCGAGCCCGATCAGCGGCTCATCGAAGAGGATCATGCGGGGCTTGCCGAGCAGCGCCTGGGCGATGAGCAGACGCTGGCGCTCGCCGCCGGACATTTCAAAGAGCGGACGCCGGGCCAGCGCCCCGCCATGGGTGAGTTCGAGCACCCGGTCGATGTCGCGCGCCGCGGAAGCCGACAGAAAGGGGAGGCCCAGCCGATTGCCGGCAATGCTCGCCGCCAGGAAATCGCGTCCGGAAAGCGCGGCCGCCGGCGGCTGGCTGCGCACCTGTGGCAGATAGCCAATCGTCGGATTACCGCGGTTGACCGGCCTGCCGAAAACGCTGATCGAGCCGGCGCTGAGGCTGTGCAGCCCCAGGATCGCACGGAACAGGGTGGTCTTGCCGGCGCCGTTGGCGCCTAGCACGCCGACGAACTCGCCTTCCTCGACGGTCAGGCTGATATCCTCCAGCACGGCCCGGCTGCCGACGGAAAGTGTAACCTTGTCAAGGAGTACCGCTGGATTGCTCAAGATGTCTTGCCGCCCAGTGCCTTGGCCGTCGCATCGAGCGTATCGAGCATCCATTCAGCGAAGGATTTGCCGGCCGGTTCGGTTTCGGTGACCGGCACCAGCGGCACCCCGGAGGATTTCGCCAGCGCCGCCAGGTTCCGGGTGAAGGCGTCCTCGACCTGGGAATTATAGAACAGCACCTTCGCCGTGCCCTTGCGGATGGCGTCCTCCATCGCTGCAATGTCGCTCGCCCCGGGCTCTGTCCCGTTCATGATCGCCGTCTGGAAGGCCTGGTTCTCCATCTTCAAACCGAGCGCCTCGGCCATGTAGCCGAACACCGGTTCGGTCGCCACCACCGCGTTCCGGCGAACTTGTCGCGCAGTTCCGCCACGCGGGTCGCGATCGGCGCCAGCGCGGCGAGAAAGGCATCGCGCCGCGTCTCGTAGCCGTCCTTGCCGGCGGGATCGCGCCTGACGAGCTCGGCGGTCAACGCATTGACCATGGCCGGCATGGCCTTGGGGTCGTACCAGACATGCGGGTTGTCGCCTCCCTTGTGACCGCTGAGCGCCGCCACGTTGATCACAACGCGTCCGACGATCTGGTCGGCATCCACCAGTTTCGCCATCCACGGGTCATAATCGGCACCATTCATCACCACGATATTCGCTTCAGCCACCTCGCGGGCAACCCGGGGCGTCGGGTCGTAGTCATGTGGATCGGTGCCCGGCGCCACGATGACGCTCGTAACCGCGACGCGATTTGCTCCGATCGCCTGCGCCGCCTCGCCGTAGAAATTCTCGGCGGCAAGGATCGTGATCGGCGCGGCATAGGCGGGAAAGGCGAGGGCAAAAACGGCAAAGGCCGCGAAAAGCAGCGATTTCACGAGGCGGGTCTCCGGAGTGCGACAGGCAACGTTATAACATTACATTTCACCGGGGCAACCCCCAGCATGCGCCGCAAGGGCTCGCTTCAATGGATGCTCCTGACCAGCGCTGCATCGGGAAAGCAGGTCACCGCCTGGCCCTGCTTCGCCTGCCACAGGCCGACGGCGATGCGCGTCTTGAAGCCGACCAGCCCGTCGGCCTTGCCGACATCGTAGCCCTCGGCGACCAACTGGTCCTGCATGCCCTTGACGTCGCCCCGACTGAACCCGCCGACGTTCTGCCATTTGGCCACGAACGGACGATCGTCGGCGAAGCGGTCGGCGAGATGGCCGACATAGAGGGCATAGAGGTCGGAATAGTTGTACTGCTTCAGCACGTAGAAATTCTCGGTGACGATGAAGGCCGGCCCGAAGCGGCCGGCAGGCATCAGCAGAAAGCCCTGCCGCTTGCCCCTGACCGGAAGAGGCCGGCCGTCGGCCAGCGTCACCCCGAGGCGCGCCCATTCGGCCATCGGCTTGCCCTGTTCGGGCCCCTCCAGCGTGCAGGAGACGTTTGCCGGCACCTTGGCCTCGACGCCCCAGCCGCGCCCGCTCTGCCAGCCTTCTGCCTTCAGGTAATTCGCCATCGAGGCGAGACTGTCGGGCGCCGAGTTCCAGATGTCGCGCTTGCCGTCGTGGTCGAAATCAACCGCGTATTTGCGAAATAGCGTTGGCAGGAACTGCGGCTGGCCAAGCGCGCCGGCCCAGGAGGAGCGCATGCGCTCCGGCGTGACGTCGCCGTTCTGGACGATCTGCAAAGCTGCGATCAACTCGGGACGGAAGACGTCCTTGCGGTAGCCCATGAAGGCCTCGGTAGCCAGAGCCCTCAGCGCCGGCTCGGGCAGCGCCGCGGTACCGAAGCCCGATTCCTTCGCCCAGATCGCCACCAGAATTGCCGGCGGCACGCCATAGCGCTGGTAGATAGCGCCCAGCGTCTTGCGCCACTGGTCAATGCGTGCCCGGCCGATGCGGGCGAGCTCGGTGAGCCTCTTCTCGTTGAAATAGGCGCCCGGACTGCCGAATTCGGTCTGCCACCTGATGCTCGGCGGCTTCGGTGTCGTTCCCGGCGGCACCAGCTCCGGCAAGGACCAGTCGAGCGTTACGCCGTTGAGTGCCTTGTCGAAGGTGGCACGCGATACGCCCGCGGCCTTGGCCTCCGGCCAGACGTCGGCGACGAGCCACGCCCGGAACTGGGCCTCGACGCGCGTGCGCTCAGGCGCCGCGGCAGCAGCGGTCGCGCTGCCAATGAGCAGCAGGAGAGTGGCGGCGATGCGCAGGACGACGGTGGCCATGGCTCTTGCTAGGCCATAGCCACCGATCGCGGCAAGGGCGGGGCGGGTTCAGGCGCGCCCGTTCTGGCAGAAGTGGTCGAGCATGGCCGTATGCTCGGCCGGATGCGACAGCACCGCCGGACACTCGCTGGCGAGGTAGCTGATCTCGGCGCTGGCGAGCCTCTGCGAGGCGTCGTTGTTGTGCGGCACGATGAGCGCCGTCTGGTGCGAAGCGGTCACGGCGCCGGCGATCGGCACGAGGACGGCATAGTGGTCGTCGAAGGTCTTCTTGGCCGGGATGTCCGGGTAGATCAGCGCCTGGGTCGAGGCGGTCGTGCGCACCGAATCGGTGTCGCGCGGCATGATGCCTTCCGATGCGCTGGCCACGGCGGGCAGGGCCACGATGGCGGCGAGGGCAAGGAATGGCGTGAGACGGTGTTTCATATCGAGCTCCATGGGTGTTGCCCCGCCAACCGCCACCAAAGCTAGAGGCCGGGTGCCGCACGGCGAGAGCATCTGCCTGCGGTCTTGCGCCGCGCCTGTCTGCGTCAAAGAAAAGCGAGGCAGGGCAGGGTTTCCGCGGCCACGGGTCACACAAAGTTGAATGTTTGGCGGACCGCGGCGAGAGCGTGCGGCTGGCGCCGGAGATCGCGTCTCATGCGCCGTCGCGCCCTGCTGACGCGCGAAAACGGCCATGGCACCGCAGGGCCATGGCCGCCGATCGGGGCAGGGCTGATGCTCTCTTGTCGCCAGTCAAGGCGGCGGGCGAGCACCCGCCCTGGTCCTCGCGTCGAGGACGCTAGGTCCGGCTCAGCCGCGATACTCCTGGCAGAACCGGTCGAGCACGCTCGAATAGCTGCCCGGATGCTGCATCACCGTCGGGCAGGCATTGGCCAGGTAGGTGTGCTCGGCGTGGAAGAGGATGACCGGGGCGTTACCGTTGTCATCACGCGGAATGACGACGTTTGGATAGGGGAACGCCGGTGCCACACCGGAGGACATGTCGGGGTTGTTCATGGGCGCGGCCGAAGCGATGGCGGGGAGGGCCACGACGGCGGCGAGCACGGCGAGGGTGGTGAGACGGAATTTCATGTCAGGCTCCGTAGGTGTCGCCCACCAGCCGTGACGAGAACCTAGGGGAGCCGTCCGGCCGGACGAGAGGTCTGCTGCTGCGATGTTGCGCCGCGCCCGTCCTTGGCCGCCGAAAGCCAGGCGCGGCAACGCTTGCGCCACCGCCGATCGCGGCAAGTTGAAGGCCGGCCGGCGGGCAGGGACCGCTTGACCTTTGTGGGCAAATGGGCCAATGCAAGCGCCATGAGGATGACCGTGCGTTCACGCGCCATTTGCATTTGCGGGATCATTACCGGCTAGCATCGCGCTGGCTGAGGCCGTCCTCTCTTTGCCCACCTGAAGACGAGACGCTCCCCCGGCCGGCGGTCGGAGGGTGACGTTTGACATGGGCCTGAGGCTGCACAACACGCTGACGCGGACGAAGGAGGACTTCGTCCCGATCGATCCCGCCAACATACGCATGTATGTGTGCGGGCCGACGGTCTACGACTTCGCCCATATCGGCAATGCGCGCCCGCTGATCGTCTTCGACGTGCTCTTCCGTCTGCTCCGGCATCTCTACGGGCCCGAGCACGTCACCTATGTCCGCAACATCACCGACGTAGACGACAAGATCATCGTGCGGGCAGGGGAGGAATTCCCCGACCTGCCGCTAAACGCGGCGATCCGCGAAGTCACCGAACGCACGACGAAGCAGTTCCACGAGGACGTGGCGGCGCTCGGCTGCCTGCCGCCCACCGTGGAGCCGCGTGCTACCCAGCACATCGAAGAGATGAAGGCGATGATCGAGGACCTCGTCGCCAAGGGCTTCGCCTATGTCGGCGCGGATCATGTCCTCTTCCGCGTTTCGGCGATGGCCGATTACGGCAAGCTGTCGAACCGCACGCTCGACGAGATGGTCGCCGGCGCCCGCGTCGAGGTCGCGCCCTACAAGCAGGACCCGATGGACTTCGTCCTGTGGAAGCCGTCGAAGCCGGGCGAACCGGCCTGGCCCTCGCCGGCCGGCATCGCTGCGCCCGGCCGTCCCGGCTGGCATCTCGAATGCTCGGCGATGTCCGACAAGTGGCTGTGGGAGGAGGTGAAGGATCGCCTTTCGCCTGAAGGTCGCGCCCATCCGCACGAGTTCGACATTCACGGCGGCGGCATCGACCTCATCTTTCCGCACCATGAGAACGAGATCGCCCAGTCGCGCTGCGCCCACGGCACGCCACTGATGGCGCGCACCTGGCTGCACAACGGCTTCCTGCAGGTCGAGGGCGAGAAGATGTCGAAGTCGCTCGGCAACTTCGTGACGATCCGGGAGCTGCTGGCGGATTGGCCGGGCGAAGTCCTCCGTCTCAACATGCTCAGAACGCACTACCGCCAGCCGATCGATTGGACGGTGAAAGGACTTGAGGAGAGCGAACGCACGTTGGCGAGCTGGTACTACCATGACGTCGTCGCATCCAAGCCTATGCCTATGTTCGCAAAGCCGGTGGTGGCTGCTTTGGAAGACGACTTGAACACGCCCAAGGCGATCTCAGAACTGCATGCCCTAGCCGCAGCCGGAGAATATGAGCTGCTTGGGCAATCGCTCGAAGCTTTGGGCTTAGGCATCGATCAGAAATGGCGTTCCGATCGGCAGGTCGACCTCTCACTTGTCGATCCATTGATCGCCGCCCGTGCGGCCGCGCGCAAGGAGAAGAACTTCGCAGAAGCAGACCGCATTCGTGCCGAACTCGATGCCATGGGCATCGCGCTCAAGGATTCGAAAGACCCCGCCACCGGCGAACTCGTGACCACCTGGGAGGTGAAGCGGTGAATATTCACCCTCACCCGGCTCGGCCTGCGGCCTCGCCACCCTCTCCCGTCAAGGGAGAGGGTCCGGACGCCGCGCCTCCTGTGCGCAAGCCAATACGCAATGCCGGGGATTGGGGCACCAAACCCTCTCCCCTCGCGGGAGAGGGTGGTGCGCGGAGCGCACCGGGTGAGGGGGCGAAGCCCGCGCGAAAGCCGCGTCAAGTCTCGCCTGAGGTGAAACGCGCCCGTGCATTGCGCAAGCGCCCCACCGAGGCCGAAGAGAAGCTCTGGGCAGTGCTGAGACAGCCGCCGTTTCGCGTCGCCAAGTTTCGCCGGCAGGTGCCGGTCGGTCGCTATATCGTCGACTTCGTTTCCTTTCCGGCGCGTCTTGTCGTCGAGGTGGACGGCGGCCAGCACGCGGACAGCGCCACCGACCGGCTGCGCGATCGCTGGCTTGCCCTGCAAGGTTTTGGCGTCAAGCGTTATTGGAATTCCGATGTCCTGACCAACGCGGAGGGCGTTGGGGCCGACATCCTGACCGCGCTGACCGAGGCGCGGTCGTACGGGGAGACAATGCGATGACCATCGAAATCGACCATATGGGACTGAGCGTATCCGACTTCGAGCGTTCCAAGGCCTTCTACCTGGCGGCGCTGAAGCCGCTCGGCGGCGGCATCATCATGGAGTTCCCCTACGGCGCCATCGGGCCCTTCGCCAGCGCCGGGCTCGGCGTCGCCGGCAAGCCGTTCCTGTGGATCACCACCGGCGAGAAGACCGCGCCGCATCTCCATGTTGCCTTCCGCGCCGAGACACGCGAGCAGGTCGACGAGTTCTATGCCGCCGCCATGGAAGCCGGTGGCGTCGACAACGGTCCGCCGGGCCTCCGCCTGCACTACCACGCCAACTATTACGGCGCCTTCGTGCTCGACCCCGACGGCCACAACATCGAGGCTGTCTGCCACGCTTCGCTCGCCGAGATGAACGCGGCGGCGCGCGCGGCCGAAGCGCCGAAGCGCAAGAAGGTGGCGAAGAAGGCCGCCAAGAAGCCTGCCAAGAAGAAGACCGCGGCAAAGAAGGCAGCCGCGCGCAAGCCGGCGAAGAAGGCCGCCGCGAAGAAGGCACCGGCCAAGAAGAAGGTCGTGCGCAAGCCGGTCGGCCGCGGGCGGAAGACGAAGCGATGAGCGATGGCCCTCTGACCGGCGGCTGTCAGTGCGGCGCCGTGCGCTTCCGGGTCGAAAGCCTCGGGCGCGGCTCCATCTGCCATTGCCGCATGTGTCAGAAGGCCTTCGGCGGCTTCTACGGGCCGCTGGTGACGGCCCACGGCCTCACCTGGACGCGCGGCGCGCCGAAGCACTTTCAAAGCTCCAACAAGGTGCGCCGCGGCTTCTGCGGTGATTGCGGCACGCCGCTCACGTATGAGTACGAGGGCGGCGTGGAACTCGCCATCGGCGCCTTCGACGAGCCTGAGCGCGCCGCGCCGACGATCCAGGCAAACCCTGCCGACAGACTGTCCTTCGTCGATGGCCTGTCGGCGCTGCCCTTCCGCGACGCGCAAGCCGAGCCGGGACCGGAGGCGTTCAAGGCGACCGTCGTCAGCTATCAGCATCCCGATCACGACACGGCCGTGTGGCCGCCGGCCGGAGGGTTCCCGTCATGACCGCGTTTCGTATGACCGGTGGCTGCCAGTGCGGCGCCATCCGCTACGCCCTGCATGAGCCGCCGGTGAACCCGCACATCTGCCATTGCCGCATGTGCCAGAAGGCCTTCGGTTCTTTCTTCGCGCCGCTCTTTCATATTGCCGTCGCGAGCTTCGAGATCACGCGTGGCGAACTGTCGATCTTCAAGAGTTCGGACATCGCCGAGCGCGGCTTCTGCCGCGCCTGCGGCACGCCGCTGACGGTCCAGGACGACAACGACGCGGATATCTGTGTCTCGATCGGCTCGCTCGACGAACCGGCGAAGATCGTTCCCGAATATCAGTACGGCGTCGAGGGCCGGCTGCCTTGCTTCGCCGCTCTGGCCGGCCTGCGCGATTCGAAGACCACCGAACAGGACATGCCCGAAAAGGCAGCCGCCATTGCCCGCACCAATCACCAGCATCCCGACCACGATACGGCCGTCTGGCCGCCCAAGGGAGGCTCCCCGCGATGACCGCATTCCGTCTCACCGGCGGCTGCCAGTGCGGTGCCGTGCGCTACGCCCTGCATGAGCCGCCGACCGACCCGCACATCTGCCACTGCCGTATGTGCCAGAAGGCCTTCGGTGGCTTCTTTGCGCCGCTGACCGGCGTGCCGCTGGCGAGCTTCGAGATCACGCGCGGCGCGCTTTCGATCTTCAAGAGCTCGGATCAGACCGAGCGCGGCTTCTGCAACAAGTGCGGCACGCCGCTCACCTTCCACTATGTCGACAGCCCGCGCATTGCCGTTTCCATCGGCTCGCTCGACGAGCCGGCAAAGTGGCGCCCGCAACGCAGTACGGCATCGAGGGGCGGCTGCCCTATTTCGCGGCGCTGGCAACCTTGCCAGGCGACAAGACCACCGAAGAGGACGTGCCGGAGAAGGCGGCGGCCATCGCCCGCACCAACCACCAGCATCCCGATCACGACACCAGGGAGTGGCCGCCAGCGGCCTGAGCAAACGCCATGAGTAAAGAGCGTCTCTACCTGTTCGACACCACCTTGAGTGCCCGTCCGCCCGCAGGCGCGTCGCGCCGAGGACGGACAAAACAAACACGATCCGTCGCGCGCCAAGGATTAGAACGATGAGTAAGGAACGGCTGTACCTCTTCGACACTACCTTGCGCGACGGTGCCCAGACCAACGGCATCGACTTCACGCTGGAGGACAAGGTGCTGATCGCCGGCCTGCTCGACGAACTCGGCATCGATTATGTCGAGGGCGGCTATCCCGGTGCCAATCCGACCGACACCGCCTTCTTCGAGGCCAAGCGCACCAGCCGCGCCGTCTTCACCGCCTTCGGCATGACCAAGCGTGCCGGCGTCAGCGTCTCCAACGATCCAGGTGTGCGCGCCCTCATCGAGGCCCATGCCGACGCCATCTGCTTCGTCGCCAAGACCTGGGATTATCACGTCCGCGTCGCGCTCGGCGCCACGCAAGAGGAGAACCTCGAGGGCATCCGCCAGTCGGTAACCGCGGCGAAGGAGGCGGGCAGGGAGGTGCTGCTCGACGCCGAGCATTTCTTCGACGGCTACAAGGCCAATCCCGAATACGCCGTCGCCTGCGCCCGCGTTGCCTATGAGGCCGGTGCCCGCTGGGTGGTGCTCTGCGACACCAATGGCGGCACGCTGCCCGAGGAGGTCGAGGCGATCGTCGCCGAGGTCGCGAAGAGCGTGCCCGGCGATCATCTCGGCATCCACGCCCATAACGACACCGAGCAGGCGGTCGCCAATTCGCTCGCCGCCGTGCGCGCCGGTGCCCGCCAGATCCAGGGCACGCTCAACGGCATCGGCGAGCGCTGCGGCAATGCCAGCCTGATGTCGCTGATCCCGACGCTCCTGCTCAAGCCGGCCTATGCCGAACGCTTCGAGACCGGCGTCACCATGGACGGGCTCACCGGCTTGACCGCGCTCGCCCATCGCTTCGACGAGCTCTTGAACCGCGCCCCCAACCGGCAGGCGCCCTATGTCGGCGCCAGTGCCTTTGCCACCAAGGCCGGCATCCATGCCTCGGCCATCGCCAAGGACCCGAAGACCTACGAGCACGTCACGCCGGAGGCGGTCGGCAACCGCCGCCACATCCTGGTGTCCGATCAGGGCGGCAAGTCCAACCTCATCGCCGAGCTTGCCCGCATGGGCATCGACGTGGCGAAGGACGACCAGCGTCTCGACAGGCTGCTGCGCGAGGTCAAGGAGCGCGAGTCGATCGGCTATTCCTACGAGGGCGCCAGCGCCTCGTTCGAGCTGCTCGCCCGGCGGATCCTCGGCAATGTGCCCGAATATTTCGACATCGAGGGCTTCAGCGTCACCGTCGAGCGCCGCCACAATGCGCTGGGCAAGCTGGTCTCGGTCTCGCAGGCCGTGGTCAAGACCGTGATCGGCGGCGAACGCCTGCTCACCGTGGCGGAAGGCAATGGCCCGGTGAACGCGCTTGACCGCGCGCTGCGCAAGGATCTCGGCGCCTATCGCACCGTCATCGCCGACCTCGAACTGGTCGACTACAAGGTGCGTATCCTCAACGGCGGCACCGAGGCGGTTACCCGCGTGCTCATCGAATCGAGCGATTCGTCCGGCGACTCGTGGTTCACCGTCGGCGTCTCGGAAAACGTCGTCGATGCCTCGTTCGAGGCGCTCAACGATTCGGTCGTCTACAAGCTCATGAAGGCAGGGGTCGAGCCGGCGTGACGGCTCACATCAACCGCGCGCCGTCGCCGGTTTCGAGCTCCGCCTGCGGCGTGCGGGCGAGTTCCGCCCTAATCGTCGGGATCACGTCGGCGACCGTGTCGACGAAGGTCACCGGCAGGGGGTTGTGGCTGCCGGCGAAAGCCTTGTTGAGGAAGCCTTCTTCCTGCATGCGGCCGAAGAGCGCGACCAGCGGCTCGTAGAAGCCGTTGAGGTTGAGGATCAGCACCGGCTTGACGTGCTGGTCGAGCTGCGCCCAGGTCATCATCTCGACCACCTCTTCCAGCGTCCCGATGCCGCCGGGCAGCGCCACGAAGGCGTCGGCGCGATCGAACATCAGCCGCTTGCGCTCGTGCATGTCGGCGGTGACGATCAGGTCGTTCACCTCGCGCAGCATCAGCTCGCGATCCTTGAGAAACTGCGGAATGATGCCGGTCACCGGGCCACCCGCCGCCATTGCCGCGCGCGCCAGAATGCCCATCAGGCCGACCGCGCCGCCGCCATAGACCAGCCGTGTGCCGGATTCGGCTATTTGCCGGCCGAGCGCCTCCGCCGCTGCGGCATAGTCCGGACGGGCGCCGGCATTGGAGCCGCAATAAACGCAAATGCTTCGCAATTCGGCCATAAGCGTGTGTTGCATCGCGCTATGTCGCCCGTCAAGCTTGGCTGAAATGCCGGCGACGAACCTTGTGGCCTGCGCAGCCCGGTCCTACAGTCGCCGAGGCGGGCTGCCGCCATATCGGGTGTCATATGAAGAATAGCCGACTGAGCGGTCTTATCGCTTTCATCGTCGCCATCCTGCTGGTTGGTGGGCTCACCTATTATGAGCTGACCCAGACCCGGACGAAGGAAACGGTTGCCTCCGCACCGGCTGTATCCTCAGAGGCGCCGGCGCCGGCCGCCGACCAGGCTGCCGTTCAGCCGGCCGCACCGGCGAACCCGCCGGCGCCTGCCGCCGAAGCTCCGGCCAACCCGCCGGCACCTGCTGCCGAAGCCCCGGCCAACCCGCCGGCACCTGCTGCCGAAGCCCCGGCCAATCCGCCGGCACCTGCCGCCGAAGCCCCGGCCAACCCGCCGGCACCTGCCGCCGAAGCCCCAGCCAATCCGCCGGCACCGGCCGCGGAAGTCGCGGCAAATCCGCCGTCACCCGGCACCGACAACAAGATGGCCGCCGCGCCCGCGACGGAGGCGCCCGCCACCGCCGCGCCAGCTACGCCACCGGCCGCAGCCACCCCGCCGGCCGGCGAAAAGCAGGTCGCAGTTGCCGAGCCGCCGCCGACCGCTGCTGCGCCGGTGAAGCCTGCCGCACCGACCATGGCTCAGCCGACGCCGGTGGTTCCGAGCTTCGACGTCGTCCGCGTCGAGCCGACCGGCGAGACCGTCGTCGCCGGACAGGCGGCGCCCGGATCCAAGGTCGAGGTGCTCGACGGCACCGCGGCCATTGCCGTGGCCACCGCCAATGATCGTGGCGAGTGGGCGATGGCACTCGACAGCGCCCTCAAGCCGGGCACCCATGACCTCGCCGTCCGCACGACCTCGAAGGACGGCGCAATCTCCACGCTCTCCGACCAGCGGGTCGCGGTGCAGGTGCCCGAGCCGGGCTCCAAGGACGTTGTCGTCGTCGTCAATTCGCCCGACAAGCCAAGCCGCGTGATCGAGCTGCCGGGAGGCAAGGTTCCGGCCGCCCCCGGCGGTGAGCAGGTAGCCGCTGCCGGTACGCCGCCGGCCGGCGCAACCCCCGCGGCCGCGCCAGCGCCGACCGAAACGCCGAAGGCAGGGGAGGTGGCCACGCTCGAACCGAAGTCGCCGGCGCCCCAGTCTCCGGAACTCGTCAAGACCCCGCCCGGTGAGCCCGGCGTGCCCGCGTCGCCGCCGACCGCCTCGGCAACGCCCGAGCCGGCGGCCGCTGCGCCGGCCGAAAAGCCGGCTGCCCCGGCCACCGCGGAAAAGGCGCCCGAACCGGCCAAGCCGGCACCGCCGACCCCGGAGGTCGCCGTATCGGCGGTGGAAGCCGATACCGCCGGAACGCTCTATGTCGCCGGCACGGCCAAGACCGACCAGACGGTGCGCGTCTATCTCAACGACAAGCCGCTGGGCGAGGCCAAGCCGTCGCCGTCCGGGACCTGGCTGGTGGAGGTCCATAAAGAGGTGCCGCCGGGCAGCTACAGCGTACGGGCCGATCAGGTCTCCGGACCCGATGGAGCGGTGATTGCGCGTGCCGAAGTGCCCTTCGAGCGCAAGATCGAAGTGGCCAGCCTCAAGGCATCCGGCGATACCGGTGCTACCGCCGGTGCCGACCTGTCGGGTCGGCTGCCCCAGGTCCAGACCGTGATCATCAAGAAGGGCGACAATCTGTGGACCATCGCCCGCACCACCTGGGGGCGGGGCATCCAGTGGTCGACGCTCTACCAGGCGAACAAGGACCAGATCCGCAATCCGCATTGGATCTATCCCGGCCAGGTCTTCATCATGCCGGTGAGCCCGGACATCGCGAAGCAGTAGGGTTCGGATCGCCGCTGTCCTGCGGTTCCGGCGAAAGCGGCGAGCCAGTAATCGCCGAAGCCGGCAATTCGACAACAAACGTCTGCGTTTGCCGGGTGCCCGCCTCGGGGCGGGCACCTGAAGGTATTGATTTGCCGGCACAGCCGGGCTAAGTCGCCATCGTAATTTTACGATGGAGCGACGATGGCTTTCGACGACGAGGATCGGCTTCTCGCCCGGCGCATCAAGGCGCTGGGGCATCCGGCGCGCCTGAGGATCGTCCGCTCCCTCATGCAGGTCGGCGGCGACGGTTGTTTCTGCGGCGATATCGTCCGCGACCTGCCGCTCGCCCAGTCGACGGTTTCCCAGCATTTGAAGGTATTGCGCGAGGCTGGTCTCATCCGCGGCGAGATCTCCGGTCCGCGCTCCTGTTATTGCCTCGATCGCGAGGCGCTCGCCTCCATTGCCGCGGCGATGGCGAATCTTGGCGCAGAGAGGCAAGCGCAATGAGGCGACCCAGCGCCAAATCGGCACCGTCAGCCGCCGTCGTCCGGCAGAAATCCATGTTCGCAACGCTGCGCGACCTGTGGCCCTATATGTGGCCGGGCGACCGGCCGGACCTGAAGCTCCGGGTGGTCCTGGCGCTTGCCGTGCTCGTCGCCGCCAAGCTCATCACCGTGCTGGTGCCCTTCACCTACAAATGGGCGACCGATGCCCTGACCCGGACATCCGCCGGCCCGGGCGGCACGGCGACGCTCGGCCTCGCCGTGCTGGTCAGCATTCCCATCCTGCTGGTCGTCGCCAACGGCGTCGGCCGCATCCTGATGGGCGTGTTCAACAACATGCGCGACGCGCTCTTCGCCCGTGTCGGCCAGCATGCCGTGCGCAATCTCGCCTACCGGACTTTCGTCCATATGCACGACCTGTCGCTGCGCTATCACCTGCAGCGGCGCACCGGCGGCCTGTCGCGCATCATCGAGCGCGGCATCAACGGCATCGAGGTCGTCGTCCGCTTTACCATCCTCAACACTCTGCCGACCTTCCTCGAGTTCGGCTTCGCCGCCGCCGTCATCGCCTACCAGTTCAGCTGGAAGTACCTGGCAGTCGTCGCCGTCACCATCGTTCTCTATGTCGGGTTCACGGTGCAGGCATCGAACTGGCGCATCCGCATCCGCCGCGCCATGAACGAGTCCGATCAGGACGCCCACTCCAAGGCGATCAACTCGCTGCTCAACTTCGAGACGGTGAAGTATTTCGGCAACGAGAAGATGGAGGCGACGCGCTACGACAACGCCATGGAGAACTACGAGGCGGCCTCCATCCGCATCTGGACGTCTCTGGCGTGGCTCAACATCGGTCAGTCCGTCATCTTCAACGTCGGCATGACCATCTGCATGGTCATGTCGGGCATTGCCGTGATGCACGGCGAGCAGACGATCGGCGATTTCTTCCTCATCATCGCGCTGCTCACCCAGCTGTCCGTACCGCTCAATTTCATCGGCACGGTCTATCGCGAGATCAAGCAGGGCCTGATCGACATCGAGGCCATGTTCGACCTGCTCAAGGTGGCCCCCGAGATTGTCGACCGCCCCGGCGCCGGGCCGCTGGTCGTCGAGGGCAGCGCCGTCCGCTTCGAGGACGTCACCTTCGCCTACGATCCGTCGCGGCCGATCCTCAAGGGCGTCAGCTTCGCCGTGCCGCCGGGCAAGACGGTGGCCATCGTCGGACCGTCCGGCGCCGGCAAGTCGACCATCTCGCGGCTGCTCTTCCGCTTCTACGAGGTGACCGGCGGGCGCATCACCGTCGACGGGCAGGATATCCGCGACGTGACGCAGGAATCGCTGCGCGCCGCCATCGGCATGGTTCCGCAGGATACCGTGCTGTTCAACGACACCATTGCCTACAACGTCCGCTACGGCCGCCCCGACGCCAGCGAGGAGGAGGTCCGTGCCGCCGCCGACATCGCCCAGATCTCCGATTTCATCCGCCGCCTGCCGGAGGGCTACGATACCGAGGTCGGCGAGCGCGGCCTGAAACTCTCCGGCGGCGAGAAGCAGCGCGTCGCCATCGCCCGCACGGTGCTGAAGAGCCCGCCGATTCTCATCCTCGACGAGGCCACATCGGCGCTCGACATCCACACCGAACGCGAGATCCAGGCGGCGCTCGACCGCGTGTCGCGTGGGCGCACGACGCTGGTCATCGCCCACCGCCTGTCGACCATCGTCAATGCCGACGAGATCATCGTGCTCGACGACGGCGCCATCGTCGAACGCGGCACCCACCGCGCGCTGCTTGCCGCAAACGGCCTTTACGCCTCGATGTGGAATCGCCAGCGGCAGGCGACCGAAGCCGAGGAGGCGCTGCGCGCCGCCAAGGAGATCGAGGCGATCGACCACCTCAAGCCACGCGCCATCAGTGCCGAGGTCGAACCGGCCGAATGAGGAAGGTCGTGAAAAGCGCCTTGCCCACCGGGGCCCTCAAGGCAAGGCGCATTTCAACGCCAGGCGACCGGCGCGCCGCTTTCCTCGGCGCCCATTCCGTGCTTTCTAGGCGGCGATTGGCATAGGAAAGGCGATGGAATCCATCCTCGAACTCGGTGAGGAACCTGTTCGTGCCGATCCGGCGCGAGGGCTTGCCGTTCATCGCAGTTCTGCTGTTCATCGCCCTGTTCTTCGGCTGGTTCTGGCAGCCGATCCTGTGGATCGGCCTGATCCTCACCGCCTGGTGCGTCTATTTCTTCCGCGATCCGCCGCGCGTCACCCCGCTCGACCCCGATATCGTGGTGAGCCCGGCCGATGGCCGCGTCTCGGCGGTTGCCATCGGCGTGGCGCCGAAGGAACTCGGCCTCGGCGAGCAGAGCCGCCGGCGCGTGTCGATCTTCATGAGCGTGTTCGATTGCCACGTGAACCGCGCGCCGCTGCCCGGCACCGTCAAGCGCATCGTCTACACGCCCGGCAAGTTCCTGAACGCCGAACTCGACAAGGCGAGCGAGGGCAATGAGCGCAACGGCATCGTGCTCGACACCGTGCATGGGCCGGTCGGGACCGTCCAGATCGCCGGTCTCGTTGCCCGGCGCATCGCCTGCTTCGTCGGGGACGGGGAGGAGCTTGCGGCCGGTCAGCGGATCGGCCTGATCCGCTTCGGTTCGCGTCTTGATGTGTGGCTGCCGCTGGCCTCCAACGTGCTGGTTTCCGAAGGGCAGCGGGCGGTCGCCGGCGAAACCGTCATCGCCCGCTTCGGCGAGCCGACCGCCGAGCGGCGCGTCAGGATCGACTGAGCTTGCGGACCGAACCGATGTCGCTGTTCCAGCCCTTCGACCCGGACGAGCCCGAGCGCATCAAGCGCCGCATGCCGCCCTTGCCGCAGGTGCCGCTCAGGCTGGTCCTGCCCAATCTGGTGACGCTGATTGCGCTGGTCACCGGCCTCACCTCCATCCGCATGTCGATCGAGCACAAGTTCGACCTGGCGGTGGCGCTCATCGCCGTCGCCGCGGCGCTCGACGGCATCGACGGGCGCATGGCGCGTTTCCTGAAATCGACGTCGCGCTTCGGTGCCGAGCTCGATTCGATCACGGATTTCCTCAATTTCGGCGTCGCGCCCGTCATCCTGCTCTATGTATGGGCGCTCGGTGAACTGCGTTCGGTCGGCTGGATGGCGGCGCTGATCTTCGCCATCTGCGCCGCGCTGAGACTCGCCCGCTTCAACGCCGCCCTCGATGCGCCCCCCAAGCCGGACTGGCACGCCAGCTACTTCGTCGGCGTGCCGGCCCCGGCCGGTGCGATGATCGTGATGCTGCCGGTCTATGTCGAATTCGTCGCCATCCCGCACGGTTTCCTGACCGCGCCGGTGGCCTTCGTCTACACGATCGCGATCGCCCTCCTGATGGTGTCGAAACTGCCGACCTGGTCGGGCAAGCTCATCGGCCGGCGCATTTCGCGCGAGCTGGTGACGCCGCTGTTCGTTGCGGGGGTGGTGATCGTCGCCTTCCTCGCCAGCTTCCCGTGGGAGACGATGACGGTGCTCACCCTGTGCTATCTCGCCTCTCTGCCACTGTCATGGCACTCCTACCAACGCCATGTGCGGGCCGAGAGCGAGGCGGAGGCGGCAGCCGGCGGCGAAGAGGCTGAAAGGCCCTAGCGGTAGCTCTTGAGCGCTTCGACCCGGTCGCTCAGCGGGACGTCCGGATAATCCTTGCGCATGGCGCCCAGAGCCGTCGCGCCGGTGCCCGGTGCCATCAGCCTGAGCATCTCGCGCATGCGTGCGATCTGCTCGTCGATCTCGGCCTGGGCGGCTTGGTGATCCGCCGACCTGGTCCCGTTTTTGCTCTTGGAATCATCCATGGGCCTTTGCTCACAATTCGAGACCACCAGAAGACTATTCGGGGAAGGTTGAGCATCGAACGTTAACGATGGATTAAGAAACGCGGTTGCACGGCCGCCCGCCAGGGCGGAATCATTGTCTCAAGGTCCGGCGATAACGCTTGCTTTGCTCACCGGAATTTCCCGCCAGAGGTGCCTTCATGACCAGCCAATATCCGCGCGACATGATCGGTTACGGACGCAACCCGCCCGATCCGCAATGGCCGGATGGCGCCAACGTCGCCGTCCAGTTCGTCGTCAACTACGAGGAGGGCGGCGAAAACAACATCCTGCATGGCGATGCGGCCTCCGAGGCATTCCTGTCGGAGATCGTTGGTGCCCAGCCCTGGCAGGGCCAGCGCCACATGAACATGGAGTCGATCTACGAATACGGCTCGCGCGCCGGCTTCTGGCGCCTGTGGCGCCTGTTCACCGAGCGCGGCATCCGGCCGACCGTCTATGGCGTGGCCATGGCGCTCGCCCGCAACCCGGAGGCGGTCGCCGCCATGAAGGAAGCCGAATGGGAGATCGCCAGCCACGGCCTCAAATGGATCGACTACAAGGATTACACCGAGGAGGCCGAGCGCGAGCACCTGCACGAGGCGATCCGCATCCACGAAGAGGTCACCGGCTCGCGTCCGCTCGGCATCTACACCGGCCGCTCGTCTGTCCACTCGATCAAGCTGTCGGCGGAGGAGGGCGGCTTCGTCTATTGCTCCGACGTCTATTCCGACGACCTGCCGTACTGGATCGACAGCCCGCATGGGCCGTTCCTGCTCATCCCCTACACGCTCGACGCCAACGACATGCGCTTCGCCAGCCCGCAGGGCTTCAACTCCGGCGACCAGTTCTTCACCTACCTCAAGGACGGCTTCGATTATCTCTGGGCGGAGGGCGAGAAGGGCGCGCCCAAGATGATGTCGGTCGGACTGCACTGCCGGCTGGTCGGCAGGCCGAACCGGACTGCCGCGCTTGCCCGCTTCATCGATTATGTCCAGTCGAAGGACAAGGTCTGGCTGCCGCGCCGCATCGACATCGCCTGGCACTGGCACGCCCACCACAAGCCCGGATGAGGAAATCGGCTTGCGGCGCAAGGCGCGAAGGGATTGCGACGCGCTCCACAAACAAGAACGCCCCGGGCACAACGCTGCCCGACAGGCCAGAGCGCGTGTCCCGGGCGCAGCGCAGCACGGAGTAGTGCGCTGCAGACCCGGGACCTACGAGCTGGATAGACCCCTGTGTGTCGAGGATGTGCCAAGATGAGGGTGCGGGCGGGAGATCGTTGGACCCCTGGTCTTTGAAGACCGCGATCCGGTCTTGATCCCCGCCCGCCCTTGAACACCCAACCTGGACAGTTGACCGAGGCCGGTTGCAACGGACCTCGCAGCACAGGGATAGGCACCATGATCATAGCCCCTGGCTTCATCGGAATCGATGTCTCCAAAAGGCATCTCGACATCTTCGACCCCACCGCAATGCCGCAGCAACTCGATAACACTGCTGCAGCGCTCGCCGGCCTCATCGAAGGCTGGGCGCAGCGTGACGCCTTCGTGCTGTTCGAGGCAACCGGCCACTACGACCGCGTCCTCAGACAGGCTCTCGCCGCCGCCGGCGTTCGCTTCGCCCGCGTCAATCCCAGCCGAGCCCGCGACTTCGCCCGCGCCGCCGGCTTCCTTGCCAAGACCGACGCCGTCGACGCCCGCATGCTGGCGGTCATGGCCCAATCCCTGTGCCCGCCGCCGCAGGACGACAGGGACGAGGAGCGCGAACGCCTCGCCCTTCTCAGCAAGCGCCGCGACCAGCTCGTCGCCATCCGCCAGCAGGAACGCACCCGCCGCAGCGAATGCTCCGATCCCGTCGCGCTCGACAGCATCGCTGACCACATCGCCTGGCTCGATGCGGCGATCGAAGCCCTCAATGCGAAGATCGCCGCGGCCATTGCCGCCGCCGCCGATCTCGACCGCGACCGCCGCCTGCTTGTCTCCGTCCCCGGCGTCGGCCCGGTCACCGCCACCGTCCTCCTCGCCCTGCTGCCCGAACTCGGCCGGCGTCCGCCCCGCCAACTGACCGCTCTCGCTGGCCTGGCGCCCTTCAACAATGACAGCGGCACCCGTCGCGGCCAGCGCTCTATCCACGGCGGTCGCAAGCGCGTCCGCAACGCCCTCTACGTCGCCGCCTTCAGTGCCGTCCACCACGCTCCACGCTTCATCGCCTTCTACAAACGCCTCATCGACGCCGGAAAACCCGCCAAGGTCGCCATCATTGCCGTTGCCCGCAAACTCCTCACCATCCTCAACGCCGTCATCAGGGATCAACAGCCCTTCCGAGCTTGACCCCCAAACACAGTTGCCGGATCTGCGGTGCGTCGTACGGCTCAGCCCCGTAGCCCGCAAGGAGCGAAGCGGATTGCGGGGCTGCTCCCCGGATTTCGCTCACGCTCCATCCGGGTTACGTCGCTTCCACGCCCATCAAAGCCAGCATGAGTGGGTCACGCGTGTCCCGGGCGACAAGGCACGACGGTGGTGGAGCCGGCCGCGCCGGCGCAGGCAAGGCCGAGTCTGCGCTGACGCGAACGTCGGCTGAACCTGCTCGGGCTATCCCGCCGTACTCTCCACCAGCTCGGCGATCGCCGGCCGCGCCAGCAGCGTCGCCCGCTGCTCCGCGCTGAGCGGCACCAATGGCGGGCGCACCGTCAGCCAGGCTTCGTCACCGGTGAGCGCCGCCTTGATCGTCTTGACCGCCGCCACCGTCGGGAAATCGGCGAAGGACTTGCGCACCGCGATCAGTGCTTCCTGGCGGGCCGGCGCATCGGGGTCCTTGTAGTGGGCGGCCTGCTCCGCAATGGCGCGGGCGTTGACATTGGCGGTGGCCGAAATGCAGCCGGCCGCGCCCCACTGCATTGCCTGGAGCAGATAGAGTTCCGCGCCGGGAAACACGGCGAAGCCCGGAAAGGCGTCGATGACCGCCTTGGTGTGTTCGGCGTCGCCGGAGGAATCCTTCATGCCGGCGATGACACCGGGAAACGCTTCCAGCAACCGGCCGGTAAGCGCGATCGACCAGCCCGCGGCCGCCATCGCCGGGAAGTGATAGAGCAGGATGCGCGGCACCTTCGGCCCGCACCGCTCGATGACCGTGGCAACGAAGGCGTAGAGCCCCTCATCGGAGACGTTCTTGTAATAGAACGGCGGCAGCAGCAGCACGCCGGCGCCGCCGATCTCGCCGACATGGCGGGTGAGCGCCACCGCGTCGTCGATGGCTGAGGCGCCGGTGCCGGGCAGGAGCCGGGCCGGCGCAATCCCGTCCTCGACCAGCGCGTCGATCACCCGTCGCCGCTCGCCGAGCGTCAGCGAATTGGCTTCGCTCGTTGTGCCGAGCACGGCCAGCCCCGCGGCGCCGTCGTCGAGCATGCCGCGGCAGTGGCGAATGAGCCGTTGCTCATCGACGGCGCCATCGGCGGCGAAAGGGGTCGAAGCCGGTGGCCAAAGGCCGGCGAGGGGGCTTTGCATGAAGGGGCGTCCGGGCAGGGGGTGGGCTGTCCGCCAAGCTTAGCAGAGATCGTCGCGAACGCACGTCCATCGGGCGGGCGGATATGCGACAGACCGGTCTCCGCGCGGTAAACCGTGATCCGTGACGAATCGCCACAAATGGACGACCGTGCCCGCGCCGTTCTTCCTGCCGACTTCCGAATCCCCTGCGGCCCGTAATTCCGCGGGTCCGCCTCGTCGAGGGAAGTCATGAGCCTCGCCGTCTTCGCCATCCTGCTGGTGGCGGCCCTGCTCCATGCCGGCTGGAATGCGCTGGTGCGGCGCGACCCCGACCGGGGCGCCGCCACCATCGCCGTGGCTGTCGGCGGGGCGGTCGTCGGCATCGCCGTGCTGCCCTTCCTGCCCCGGCTCGCTCCGGTCGCGGTGCCCTATATTCTGGCCTCCGGGCTGATCCATCTGGCCTATTTCACCCTCATTGCCCGCGCTTATCGTCACGGCGAATTGTCCGTCGTCTATCCGCTCATGCGCGGTCTCGCGCCGCTGATCGTCACGCTGGCGGCGATCGTGTTCATCGAACCCGCGAGCACCCGCGTGCTTGTCGGCGTCGCGGTGCTGGCCGGCGGCATCGTGTCGCTCGGCGTTGACGGTTTGAAGCGCCGCCACGCCGTCGGCAGCGCGCTTGCCAACGCCTTCGTCATCGCCGGCTACACATTGGTCGACGGCCTCGGTGTCCGCCTGAGTGGCGCGCCCGAAACCTACGTTGCCTGGGTGCTCGTCGCCGGTGCAGTCGTCACGCTCGGCGTCCGCCTCTGGCGTCAGGGGACGGGGGTGCTGGCGGGCCTCAGGGCCCGCATTCCGCTGACCCTGGCCAGCGGCGTCATGACCTACGCCGCCTACGGAATTGCGCTCTGGGCCATGACCGTGGCGCCCATCGGCGCCGTCGCGGCGGTGCGCGAAAGCTCGGTTCTCTTTGCCACGGCCATCGGCGCGGTGGCCCTCGGCGAGCGCTTCGGCCCCATCCGCTGGCTGGCGGCGGCGCTGGTCGTCGGCGGTCTGGTTCTGATCGAGACCGCCGGCTCGTAACGATGGTGCGCGGACTTCCCTGTGGATAACCTCGACGCGCCCGCGCCGGTCGTCCGGCTGTCGCCGAACTGCAATCGATCTGTCATCTGATCCGGCTAATGGTGGCCCGTCAGGGAGGCAGAATCGGTCGTTGACAGGCGCCTCGCGCATTCGCCTGATCCACGCGCCGCCCCGCGTATCTGCGATTCTCCTGATATCCCGGGCCCTTGGCACAGGCCCCTGCCGCTGGGTGGCCCGGGTGTCGTGATGTGTAGCCGCGTCGCCCGGCCGGGCGCCTTCCGGCCAGTTCTGGCGCCGACCCCTTCGCCGCGGGGTCGGCGCCTTTTTTCCGAAGGAAGAATAGCCGGCGAAATATCGTTTCGCCACGCTTGGGAGTGGCGAAAACGGTGGTTTGGACCTAACGTCCAAGGTGGTGGAGCGGCCGGAGCTTGGCGCTTCTGACATGGAAACGTCAGACGACGGTGTTAGCAGCGCCTTGCGACTTCCGGCGCGAAATCGCGCAAGAACTCCGACCTCGATGGGGAAACAGGATGACCAGGACACTTATGCTTTCGGTATCGGCGCTGGCGCTTTTTGCCATGGCCGGCAATGCCTTTGCGGCTTCGATGGACGATCTGGTGGCGGCCGCCACGAAGGAAGGCCAGCTCACCACCATCGCGCTGCCGCATGACTGGTGCGGCTACGGCGACGTGATTGCCAGCTTCAAGAAGAAGTACCCCGGCATCACCGTCAACGAGCTGAACCCGACAGCCGGCTCGGGCGACGAGATTCAGGCGATCAAGGCCAACGAGAACAACATGGGCCCGCAGGCGCCCGACGTGATCGATGTCGGCCTCTCCTTCGGCCCGTCGGCGAAGAAGGACGGGCTCATCCAGCCCTACAAAGTCTCCACCTGGGACACGATCCCCGACAGCGCCAAGGATGCAGACGGCTATTGGTACGGCGACTACTATGGCGTGATGGCCTTCGGCGTGAACAAGGATATCGTTTCCAATACGCCGGCTGACTGGTCCGACCTGATGAAGTCGGATTATGCCAACGCCGTCGCCCTCGCCGGTGACCCGCGCTCGGCCAACCAGGCGATCCTCGGTGTGATGGCCGCCGGCATGTCGACCGGCGCCGCCCCCGGCAAGGCCTCCGGCGAAGCCGGCCTGAAGTTCTTCGCCGACCTCAACAAGAAGGGCAACTTCGTCCCCGTCGTCGCCCTGTCGGGCACCATCGCCCAGGGCACGACCCCGGTTACCATTGCCTGGGACTACAATCTGCTGGCCTGGAAGGACAGCCTGAAGGGCAATCCGCCGATGGATGTGGTCGTGCCGAAGTCCGGCGTGGTTGCCGGCGTCTACGTCCAGGCGATCTCGAAGTTCGCGCCGCATCCGAACGCCGCCAAGCTGTGGATGGAGTACCTCTATTCGGATGAAGGCCAGCTCGGCTGGCTCGCCGGCTACTGCCACCCGATCCGCTTCAACGACCTCGCCGCACGCAAGGCGATCCCGCAGAAGCTGCTCGACGCGCTGCCGCCGCCGGAAGGCTATGCCAAGGCGGTCTTCCCGACGCTCGACGAACAGGCTGCCAGCAAGGACGCCGTCGTCAGTGGCTGGGACACGGTCGTCGGCGCCAACGTGAAGTAAGGCACCTTCCCTCAGAAGGCCGCCCCGCTTCCGGCGGGGCGGCCCCACTCTCCACGGCCGGAAGCCGGCATGACATCCATATCGACCAGTATCGCCGCACGATCGCCACGACCGCCGGGCCAGCAGCCCTGGCTGAAGTGGGTCGGCATAGCCCCCTTCGCGGTCTTCGCGCTGATGTTCCTGCTCTTGCCGACGCTCTATATCGTCGTCGGCGCCTTCCAGACCGAATCCGGCCAGTTTACGCTGGCCAACATCGGCGACCTGAACACCAGCCTGATCCGCTCGGCCTATTTCATCTCGATCAAGATCAGCCTGGCCTCGGCACTGATCGGCTGCGTGGTCGGTTTTGCCATCGCCGCCGCCGTGGTCTTCGGCAACCTGCCGAAATGGGTCCGCGGCCCGATCATGACCTTTTCCGGCGTCGCCTCGAACTTCGCCGGCGTGCCGCTGGCCTTCGCCTTCATCGCCACGCTCGGTCCGGTCGGCATCGTCACCATTCTCCTGCGCAACTACGGCATCAACCTCAGGGCGATGGGCTTCAACCTGTTGTCCTATTACGGCCTGGTCATCGTCTATCTGTTCTTCGAAATCCCGCTGATGGTCCTCATCATCACGCCGGCGCTCGACGGGATGAAGAAGGAATGGCGCGAGGCCGCCTCGATCCTCGGTGCCAACACCCGCCAATACTGGCAATACGTCGCCCTGCCGATCCTCTTCCCTTCGCTGCTCGGCACCTTCGCGCTGCTCTTCGCCAATGCGTTCGGCGCGGTGGCGACCGCCTATGCGCTGGCCGGCCCCGCCTTCACGCTGGTGCCGATCACGCTCTTCTCGCAGATTCGCGGCGACGTGCTCGGCAATCCCCAGCTCGGCTTCGCACTGGCTTTTGGGATGATCGTCATCACTGGCATTGCCAATATCGTCTACATCGTGCTCAGGACCCGGGCGGAGAAGTGGATGACATGACCGGCCGGCGCGCCATTTCCTGGATCGTCCTCGTCCTCGGAGCGACCTACTTCATCCTGCCGCTCTTCGGCACGTTCCAGTTCTCGCTGAAGATGAAGCGCGGTGTGTTGAGCTTCGAGGCATATCGCGTCGTGCTCCACGACACGACGTTCCAGCAGACCTTCAGCTATTCGATCATCCTTGCGCTACTCACCATCGCCATCGGCGTGCTGATCGTCGTGCCCACCGCCTACTGGGTCCGTCTGCGGCTACCTGCCGCGCGGCCCTACATCGAATTCATCACGCTGCTGCCGCTCGTCATTCCGCCGATCGTCATCGTCTTCGGCTATATCCGGCTCTACAACACGTCCTCGATCCTGCCGCTGACCGGAAGCTGGATCGGCACCAACATCCTGATCCTTTTCGGCTACGCGGCGCTTTCGCTGCCCTACATGTACCGCGCGGTGGATACCGGGCTGAGAACCATCGACGTCGCCACGCTCACCGAGGCCGCCCAGAGCCTCGGTGCCGGCTGGACGCGCATTCTCACCGCTGTAATCCTGCCCAATGTCCTTGTCTCCGTCCTCTCAGGCGCCTTCCTGACGTTCGCAATCGTCATCGGCGAATACGTCTATGCGGCGCTCCTCAACCTCGATACCTTCGGTCCCTACATGGTTGCGATGGGCCGCAACCACGCCTACGAGCCCTCGGCGCTCGCCGTGATCGCCTTTTTGATCACCTGGGGCTGCATGGGGTTGATCCAACTCTTCACCCGCTTCTCCAAACACACACAGGCAAAGCAGTAGCGCATGGGCTTCCTCGACCTCTCCCACCTCGAGAAGTCCTTCGGCACGACCCGGGTGGTGAAGGATTTCGATCTCGCAATCGCGCAGGGCGAATTCGTCTCCCTGCTCGGCCCCTCCGGCTGCGGCAAGACGACGATCCTGCGAATGGTCGCCGGCTTCGAGCGGCCGAACTCCGGCAGCATCCAGATCGACGGCCAGGACGTCACGGCGCTCCGCCCCAACCAGCGCAATATCGGCATGGTGTTCCAGGCCTATGCGCTCTTCCCCAACCTGACCGTGGCGCAGAACGTCGGCTTCGGCCTGAAGGTGCAGAAGAAGCCGGCGTCGGAGATCCGTGCGCGCGTCGGCGAGATGCTGCAGCTCATCGGCCTGCCCGATCTCGCCGGGCGCTACCCGTTCCAGCTCTCCGGCGGCCAGCAGCAGCGCGTCGCGCTCGCCCGCGCGCTGGCGCCGCACCCGCGCGTCCTCCTGCTCGACGAGCCGCTGTCGGCGCTCGACGCCAAGATCCGTGTTGCGCTACGCGAGGAAATCAAGACGATCCAGCTGAAGCTCGGCATCACCACCGTTTTCGTCACCCACGACCAGGAAGAAGCGCTGTCCATCTCCGACCGGGTCGTGGTCATGCACCAGGGCATCGCCGATCAGGTCGGCACGCCGTTCGATATCTACAACCACCCGAGCACGCGCTTCGTCGCCTCCTTCGTCGGCACGCTCAACATCGTCGAGGCGACCGTCGTCGATCCCGAACACGGCAAGATATCCATCGACGGTCAGGAGATCACGACGACCAAGGGCGTCATCGATGCGCGCGCTGGCGACAAGCGCTCGATCGCGCTCAGGCCCGAGGCGATCTATCTCACCAGCGCCGGTGAAGGCGCCAACACCATGAGAGGGCAGATCGACGACGTGAACTTCCTCGGCGCCATCGTGCGCATCCGCGTGCGCTTCGCCGAGACCGTCATCTCGCTCGACACATTCAACAGCCCAAACGCCCCGCCGCCAGCCCGCGGCGAGACGGTCGCCATCAGCTTCATGCCCGACGACGTTCTGGTGCTCGACGCCGAGCCGGCCGGCCGAGCGGCGGGATAGCGGCAAGGCGGCATGTCCGGCCTCTGCGCAGCGGAGCTGCCCGCGGTAGGACGGTCGGCATTGCGACCGGCCGCAGCCTGTCCTGAAGCCCATGGTTTGAAGCATGGCGCTCGCCCGGAAACGGGCAAAGCCACTGCGGGGACGTTCGGCGAGCGCCCTCGAGCTTCGCGGAATACCGCATGGGCTCACCCGCGGCGCCGAAGGCGGGAATGTGGGCTGTCGGCAGCGCGAGAGTTGACGCGATCCGGGCTCGTGCCTATAGGTTTCGCCCGCGCCAAGCGCGCATCGGCGGCGGCTGAGGCCGCCGTCGCGATCCTGATGGGGGATCGTCTAACGGTAGGACAGCGGACTCTGACTCCGCCAGTCTAGGTTCGAATCCTAGTCCCCCAGCCAGACAAACCTGCGTCGGCCAACCGTTTCGGCAAGCCGCACGCGCGATCAACGCAACCCGGTCATTCCCCGCTGAGCGGCATTACTTCGGCGCCGAATGCCGCAATCGTTGACCTGCGAAGCGCCCCGCGCGGAGGATCACTTTCGCGCTGCGCCAGCTCAAGCGGCCAGACCTCCTGCACGATGCGCGGGCCCTCGGGGCCGGCATAGCGCGGCATCGCGGCCAGCAGCATCTCGGCGAGGCGCCGGCCCATCGGCTCCACCTTGGCGGAGAAGCTGGTCAGTGCCGGCGACAGGTAGCCGGTGAACGGGCTGCCGGCGACCACGATCACCGCCACATCGGGACCGGGCTCAAGGCCGAGGTCGCCAAGCGCGCGGCAGCCGCCGAGCGCCATCGCATCATTGTTGAAGATGATCGCACTCGGCCTGTCGCCGCGTTCCATCATGGCCTTGGTGGCCGCATAGCCGCCGCCTTCGTTGATGTCGCCGGTTGCCACCAGCCTGGGGTCGGAAGGCAGGCCGTGGCGCTTCACCCCGGCGCGATAGCCCTGGCGGAAGAGGTGGGCGAAATTGAAGCCAGACGACGGGCTGACGATCGCAATGCGGTCATGGCCGAGCCGCACCAGACGGTCGACCGCCTCGCTGCTGGCACCGGCGAAATCATGATCGATCGACGGATAAGTCTTGCCACCCGAACCGCTGCGACCGAACGTGGCAAAGGGGAAGCCGACCTTGCTCAGATAGTCGATGCGCGGGTCGATGCGTCGCGTCCACGCAAGGACGACGGCATCGGCCCAACGCGCCTCGACGATATGATGCAAGCGCTCCAGTGCTTCGCCGGGGTCGTCCATCACCGCGATCAGATCCAGGTCATGCTTGGCGAAGACGGCCTGCAGCCCCTTCATGAACGGCATGAAGATCGGCTCGCCATATTCGTTGTTGCCCGGATGAAGCTGGAGCAGGAAGGCGATCGCATGGGTGCGCCCCTTGCGCAGGCTGCGCCCGGACTGGTTGGGGGCGTAGTTGAGTTCGGCGGCCGCCTCCAGAACGCGTTTGCGCGTGTCGGCATGGACGCCGGAGCGCCCGTTGAGTGCCCGCGAAACCGTCCCGATCGAAACGTTCAGGTGGCGAGCAAGGTCGCGAATATCCAAGGTTTTTGAACCCTCCAACGCGTCCGGGCGTTCATAGATACGGCACCGGTCATTGACAATCCACCGCGGTCGCAGTCTTCTCGTAAACGTTTCCGCAAACGTTTACGAGCGGAAGCTGGTGTCCGGTCGCCAAAGAACGTCCGGCACAACCCGGGGAGGAAAGATGGCCACCGCCGATTGCAGCGTCTCGTCCTGCGGCGGCTTGCCGTTTCCCGGTTCGCAGCTTCGCCGCTTTGCGACGCGACCGGCCGCAAGCGGCAGTGAACGGAGAATGCGTCGTCCATGAAATTCGCCGACGGCAACTGGCTGGTGCCGGAACACTGGGCGCTACTGCACCCGGTGCATGTGCATGAAGTGCTGGTCGAGGGCAACGAACTGGTCGCGCATATCGCCTCGCGCGAGTTGCGCAAGCGCGGGGACCAGCTCAACACCATGTTTTTCACCCTGCGCCTGTTCTCCCCGGCCGATGGGGTGATCGGCGTTCGCATTGAACATTTCCGGGGCATTCCCGCCCGGCCGCCTGAATTCGACCTCGATTGCAGGGATCGCTGCGGGCATGTCGCAGAGAGCGATACGACCGTCGCCCTTCACAGCGGGGCGCTGGCTGCGGTTCTGCCGCGCCACGGGCCTTACCGCCTCGAGTTTCTCCGCGATGGCGTGCGGCTCACCGGCAGCCGCACCAGGGATGCCGGCTACGCCGTCGACCGCGGAAGCGGGGCGCCGCATCTCTTCGAGCGTCTCGATCTTGCCGTCGGCGTCAATGTCTATGGCCTGGGCGAGCGCTTCACGGCGTTCGTGAAGAACGGACAGTCGGTCGAAATCTGGAATCGCGACGGCGGCACCGGCAGCGATCAGGCGTACAAGAACGTCCCGTTCTTCATGACCAGCGCCGGCTGGGGCGTCTTCGTCAATCATCCGGGCCGCGTCGAATTCGAGATCGCCTCGGAGAAGGTCTCCAGGGCCCAGTTCAGCGTCGGCGGCGAG
This sequence comes from uncultured Alphaproteobacteria bacterium, assembly GCA_963762605.1. GTDB lineage: Bacteria > Pseudomonadota > Alphaproteobacteria > Rhizobiales > Kaistiaceae > CAVSRC01. The sequence continues at coordinate 382,195 of CAVXLJ010000019.1, forward strand.
AGGCTCGAATACTTCGTCATTGATGGGCCGACGCCCAAGAAGGTGCTCGAACGCTATACCCGGCTCGCCGGCCGGCCGGCGCTGCCGCCGGCCTGGTCGTTCGGGCTCTGGCTGTCGACGTCGTTCACCACAGAATATGATCAGGCCACCGTTGCAGGCTTCGTCGAGGGCATGCGCTCACGCGACATCCCCTTGCACGTCTTCCACTACGACTGCTTCTGGATGCGCGGCCTGCATTGGTGCGATTTCGCCTGGGACCCCGCAACCTTTCCCGATCCCGCCTCCGACATTGCCCACCTCAGGCAGCAGGGGCTGCGCGTCTGCCTGTGGATCAATCCCTATATCAGCCAGTTCTCGGCGCTCTTCGCCGAGGGGCGCGACAGGGGATTCCTTCTGCGCCGGCCGGATGGCAGCGTGTGGCAATGGGATCTGTGGCAGCCGGGCCTTGCCATCGTAGATTTCACCAATCCGGACGCATGCGCCTGGTATGCCGGTTACCTCAAACGTCTGCTCGACATGGGCGTCGACAGTTTCAAGACGGATTTCGGCGAGCGCATCCCCACCGACGTCGTGTGGCATGACGGTTCCGATCCGGAGCGCATGCACAATTACTACGCCTTCCTCTACAACAAGGTTGTCTTCGATCTGCTGCAGCGCGAGCGCGGCGACGATGCGATCGTCTTCGCCCGCTCCGCGACCGCGGGCGGCCAGCGCTTCCCCGTGCATTGGGGTGGCGACTGCGAGTCCGATTACCCGTCGATGGCCGAAAACCTGCGCGGCGGACTTTCGCTCGGGCTTTCCGGTTTCGGTTTCTGGAGCCACGACATCGGCGGCTTCGAAGGCACGGCGACACCGGATGTCTACAAGCGCTGGTGCGCCTTCGGCCTGCTTTCCAGCCACAGCCGGCTGCATGGCAGCGACAGCTACCGGGTTCCCTGGATCTTCGACGAGGAAGCGGTTTCGGTCCTGCGCCAGTTCACGAAACTCAAATGCCGGCTGATGCCCTATCTCTACGCCGCCGCCGTCGAGGCGAGCCAGACCGGCGTGCCGATGATGCGCGCCATGATGCTCGAGTTTCCCGACGATCCGGGTTCGGCCGCGCTCGACCGCCAGTACATGCTGGGCGAGGCATTGCTGGTCGCCCCGGTCTTCACCGAGACCGGCGATGTCGACGTCTATCTGCCGCCGGGACGGTGGACGCACCTGCTGACCGGCCTGGTGAAATCCGGCGGCTGGCATCGCGAGCGCCACGATTTCCACGGCTTGCCGCTCTATGTGAGGGAGAATACCCTTTTGCCGGTTGGAGCCCGCGACGACCGGCCCGACTACGACCATGCCGACGGCGTCACGCTTGAGCTCTATGCCCTGGGTGACAAGCGGACCGCCTCCTGCACCGTCTACACCGGCGCAAGAGGCCGCGATGCAGTGACCGTCACCGTTCGCCGTGAAGGGGCGCGGCTCACGGCAGAGAGCTCGACACCCTTCCGCTGGAAGCTGCTCCTCGTCGGCATCCCGAAAGTCGCCGATGCCACCGCGCACTTCGAGGCGTCCGATCGTGGCGTCGTCGTCGACGGCCAATCGCAACTCGTCGTCACTCTGTCGACCGCGGAGGCATCGTGATGCGAACACCGGGCGTATCCGAAGGAACGCAGGGCAGGGCGGCGTTCATTGGCACCCAGTCATATGCAGAGGGTCGGGCCGCTGGCGGGCCGCTCCGATCCGATTCGACCAGCAGGGCCCGCGCGAGCGAAGAAAGTGGAGGATGAGCACATGAACCTGACAAGGATTTTGAAACTGACCCTGATGGCCGGGGCCGCCGCCGCGATGCTGGCTGCCTCTGCCATGACCGCCGGCGCCGCCGACGGCAAGACGTTCAAGGTCTGGTGGTACGAGCCGGCCGACAGCGCTCTCGGCATCGCCTGGCAGGCGGCGCTCGACAAGTTCAAGGAAACACATCCGGGCGTCGACGTTCAGTTCGAGCTGAAGACGTTCGACCAGATCAACCAGGCCGGCACGATGATCCTCAATTCGGCGGAAGCCCCGGACGTGCTCGAATACAACAAGGGCAACGGCACCGCCGGCCTCGCCGCCTCGCAGGGCCTGCTGCAGGCGCTTGACGACCAGTACCATGCGCGCGGCTGGGACAAGATCGTTCCCGAATCCGCTTTGGCACTCGGCAAGTATGACGAGAAGGGCGTGTTCGGTTCCGGTCCGCTGGTCGGCATCCCGAACTACGGCGAATTCGTCTCCGTGTTCTACAACGCCGACATGCTCAAGGCGCGTGGCATGGAACTGCCCAAGACCCTCGAGGACTTCGAGGCGATCATGGACAAGTTCGTCGCCGAGGGCATCACCCCGATCTCCGAAGCGGCCAACGACTATCCGGCCCAGCATCTGATGTACATGCTGGCCCTGAAGAAGGCGACGCCCGAATGGGTCGCCAATTTCGAGGGCCTCAAGGCGCCGCTTGATACGGCTCCGTTCCTCTATGCCGGTCAGATGCTGCAGGACTGGGTCAAGAAGGGCTACATCAGCAAAGACTCGACCGGCATGAATGCCGACGACATGACCAACCAGTTCATGGCCGGCAAGTCGCCGTTCGTCGTTGGCGGAACCTGGCTCTCGACCAGCTACGGCAACATCAAGGACTTCCACGCCAGCCAGTTCCTGTTCCCCGGCCAGAAATATGCTCCGGGCTCGACCGGCAACATGTGGGTCGTGCCGATCAACGCCAAGAACAAGGATCTGGCCTATGACTTCATCGGCATCACCTTGTCCAAGGACATCCAGAACCTGATGGGCAACAAGGGCGGTCTGCCGATCGCGGCCGATTCTGCCGCCATCACCGACCCGGTGGGCAAGACCACCACGGCCCTGTTCAGCGAACTGGTTGCCCGTGGCGGCCTCGGCTTCTATCCCGACTGGCCGGTGCCGGGCTTCTACAACGAGGTCCTGCAGGCGACCCAGGCGGTCATCGGCGGCACCGCGACGCCGGAACAGTTCGCCGCGCGTCTCAAGAAATTCTACGACGACGGCATGAAGCAGTAATAGTCTGACTGGTGCGGGACGGCTTCGGCCGCCCCGCATCAGGCGGCAACACAATGGCAGCAAAGACCTACTCCCACCGGCAGGACTCGTCGGCCTTCTGGCTCTATCTGGCGCCGGGTCTGATCGGTTTTCTCATCGTCGTGGCTGTGCCGTTCCTGATGAATATCGGCATCAGCTTCACCAGCTGGCGCGGCATCCGCCTGCCCAGGTTCATCGGCCTGGCCAATTACGAGCGCCTGATGGGCGACGGTGCCTTCTGGTATTCGCTCGAACACACCCTGTTCTTCGTCGTCGCCATGGCGGTGGTGCCGACCATCATTTCTCTGGTCGTCGCCTCGGTGCTGTTCGACTATGTCAGCGCCCGTTTCGGTCAGGGCACGTCGAGCTTCTTCCGTGCCGGCTACTACCTGCCGCAAATCCTGCCGATTTCGGTGGCCGGCGTCCTCTGGGGCTGGATTCTCAATCCCCACGGCGTCCTCAACATGATCCTCGACGCCACCGGCCTCGGGGGGATTTCCAGCAACTGGCTCGGCGATCCTCACCTGGCGATCTTCGCCCTCGGGTTCATGATGGTCTGGCTGCAGATCGGCTATTCGCTGGTGGTCTTCATGGCCGGTCTCGCCCGCGTCGACCCGGCGCTCTACGAAGCGGCCGAACTTGATGGCGCCAGCGCCGCCGAGCGTTTCTGGTACATCACCATTCCGATGCTCAGGCCCGAGATTTTCGTCATCGGCCTGACCACCACCATCGCGGCGCTGAAGGTCTTCGCGCCGGTCTATGTCCTGACCAATGGCGGACCGGACAACGCCACGCTCGTGCCGTCCTATTTCTCCTACTACCACTTCTTCTCGACCGTCCGTGTCGGCTACGGCGCCGCCATCGCCACCGCGCAGACGGCCATCACCATCGTGCTCGCCCTGATCTTCCTGTGGGTGCAGACGCGCCAGACCGAGGCCGGGGCGGATGCGTGACGCGGTGACATTGACGGGGGCCGGCGCCGCCAAGACCCGCGCCAATACCTCGCGCTACAAGCGTGGGGCGCTCCGCTGGTGGGTGCTGGCGCTTCTGTTCGTGTTCCTCGCCTTCATGCTGGCGCCGATCTTTCTGGCGCTCAACAACGCGGTGAAGACGGCGGCGGACTACGCCACGCACGGGCCACTGGCATTGCCGCAGAGCTTCACCATCGAGGGGATTCTGGGCTTCTGGAACTATGTCGATTTCACCAAGAAGATCTGGAACAGCCTGCTGCTTTCCGGCTGCGCCGCCTTCTTCGGCGTCGCCCTCAGCGTGCTGAACGCCTATGCCATCGGCATCGGCCGCATCAAGGGCGGCCGCGTCATGCTGGTGATCCTGTTGCTCGGCATCATGATCCCGCAGGAATCACTGGTCTATCCGCTCTACTACATGTCCAAGGCGGCCGGACTTTACGATTCGCTGTGGGCGGTCATCATCATCTTCACGGTGCTGCAGTCCATTTTCGGCACCTATCTGCTCGCCGCCGTCATGACGACCTTCCCGCGCGAAATCCTCGAGGCGGCCCGCGTCGATGGCGCCAGCCGCTGGCAGATCCTGTGGTATGTGGTGATCCCGATCCTGCGGCCGACCATGGCGGTTCTTGCCACCTTCTTCTTCATCTGGACCTGGAACGAGTTCCTGATCCCGTTGGTGATCCTGGTTTCGAATACCAACCAGACCGTCTCGGTCGCCATGGGTGCCTTGAGCGGACAATACGTCTCGCAGCCAACGATCACGGCCGCCGCGGCACTGCTGGGCATCATACCGACGGTGATCTTCTTCCTGATCTTCCAGCGGACCCTGACCAAGGGCGTCGTTGTCGGCGCGGTGAAGTGAACCGACGGTGGGCTCAGGGTGACGTTGCCCCCTGAGGGATATCCGGTTTGAGATGGAGTCCGGCCTTTTGAGAGGACCGGACTGATGAAGCGTTCAAGGTTCGCGGAAGAACAGATCGTTGGGATCCTGCGGGAGCAGGAAGCGGGTCTGCCGATGGCGGAGGTCTGCCGGAAGCATGGCGTCAGCAGCGCCACTTCCTAGAAGTGGAAGGCCAAGTACGGCGGCCCGGATGTGCCGCCAGGCGCGAAGCGGTCGCTCTTCTCCAGGAGAAGCTGAAGGTGAGCGAGCGGCGGGCCCCGGCAGGCCTCGGCGTCTGTGCCGCCGACCGATCCACCAGCTTTGACCTGCCTGAAAGCCGGCCATTCCCCGGTCTTGTCCCCGGCTTGTCTCCCGGCCCCCGCCTGCTAGACTGGTTGCGAAAAGTAACCGGGGAGGCGCGCGGCGCCGGTTCAAGCGGTGTTTCGTGCTTTAGCCTCCTCCTGAAGGATTTGGAATTTTGTCGACGGGCGATGATCCGCATGGCGCGGACAGGCCCGCCGGTCGCGCGGATGAATATGCCGCGACAGGTGCCGTGTGGGCCGATACCGGGCCTGCTGCGCCTGTCCGCCCGGCGTCTGGCGGCAAGGGGACCAAGCGCAGGAAGAGTTGGCGCCGCCGTCGCGGTCCCGTCTTTGCGCGCGATGCGCATCCTGTCGACGATTCCCAGCCGGCGATTCTCAACGGAACCACCATCAACGGCACCGGGGTCAATGGCGTGCATGCCGCACCGCCGGTCGCGGCTCCCGCCATCATCGTGCCGCCCCGGCGGGAACACCTGGACGGGCCCCTCTACGCCGCCCTCGACCTCGGCACCAACAATTGCCGGCTGCTGGTGGCAACCCCGCGCGACTACGGATTCCGCGTGGTCGATGCCTTTTCGCGCATCGTCCGCCTGGGCGAGGGGATCGGCACCAACAACCGTCTGAGCGAAGCGGCCATGACGCGCGCCATCGAGGCGCTCGCCATATGCAGCGACAAGCTTGCCGATCGCGATGTCCGCCGTGCCCGCCTGATCGCCACGGAAGCCTGCCGCATGGCCGAGAACGGCACCCAGTTCATCGAGCGGGTGCGCACCGAGACCGGCCTGTCGCTGGAAATCGTCTCGCGCGAAACCGAGGCGCGCCTTGCCGTCGCCGGCTGCGCCTCGCTGGTCGATCCGAACGCCGCCGGCGTCATTCTCTTCGATATCGGCGGCGGCTCGTCGGAACTCGTCTGGATCGACCTGACGCCCGCGCCCAACGGCCGTCGCCGCCGCATGGCCGATCGCATCCGCACCTGGATGTCGCTGCCGGTCGGCGTGGTGTCGATCAGCGAGCGCCACGGCGGCCGCCATGTCAGCCCCGATACCTTCAACGACATGGTCGCCGAGGTCTCGGCGATGCTGGCGGATTTTCCGCGGGTGGAGGAGCTGGATCAGGCGGTGGCTGCCGGCGGCATCCATATGCTCGGCACCTCGGGCACCGTCACCACGCTTGCCGGTGTCCATCTCGGCCTGCCGCGCTACGACCGCCGGCGCGTCGACGGCACCTGGCTCACCGGCGACGTCGTCGCCGATCTGATCGCGACCCTGGTGGGGATGGACTACGACGCCCGCATGGCCAATCCCTGCATCGGCCGCGAGCGCGCCGATCTGGTGCTCGCCGGCTGCGCCATTCTCGAAGCGATCCGCCGGCGCTGGCCGTGCGACCGTCTGCGCGTTGCCGACCGCGGCCTGCGCGAGGGCATGCTGGTGGAGCTGATGGTCGCGGACGGTCGTTGGCATCCGCGTTCGCGCCGCCGGGAACGGTAGGCCGGCGATGGCGGAGAAGCCCGGCGGCTCGGGACGGCGTGCGCTTCATGTGCGCGTCAAGACCGCCAAGCGGCGCAAGGCCTCGTCCACCCGCTGGCTCGAGCGCCAGCTCAACGACCCTTACGTCGCCCGCGCCCACGGCGAGGGCTATCGCGCCCGCTCGGCCTACAAGCTGATCGAGATCGACGACCGCTTCCATCTGCTCGCACCGGGCAGGCGCGTCGTGGATCTTGGCGCCGCTCCCGGTGGCTGGTCGCAAGTGGCGGCGGCTCGCACGCGCTCCACCGACGCCGATCCGCTGGTCGTCGCCATCGATTATCTCGACATGGACCCGGTCCCCGGCGTGAGCGTCCTCAAGAAGGATTTTCTCGACGAGGACGCACCGGCCATGCTTCGCGCCGCGCTCGCCGGCCATCCGGCCGACGTGGTGCTCTCCGACATGGCGGCGCCGACCACCGGCCACCGCCAGACTGACCATTTCCGCACCATGTATCTCTGCGAAACCGCCGCCGATTTCGCCGCCAGCGTACTCAAGCCCGGCGGCCATTTTGTCGCCAAGGTGTTTCGCGGCGGCACCGAGGGCGAATTGCTCGCCCGCCTCAAGCGCGACTTCACCAGCCTGCATCACATCAAGCCGCCGGCCAGCCGCTCCGAATCGGTCGAGCTCTACGTGGTCGCGCTCGGCTTCCGCGCCTGATCTCACGCGGCCGGTTTGACTCCGGGCGCTGCCGGGGGTGGCAGTCGTCCCGACATCTCCGAACCGGCGTCGGGCGCCAGCAGCCAGAACGAGACCACCGAGGCCAGCGTAAGCAGGCCGACCGTCACGAACGCCGGCCAGAACACGTTCGCCGTGATCGCCCCGCCATGGGCGTTGGTCGACAGCTGCAGCGAGATCGCCCCGATGGTGATGCCCAGCGACACCGCGATCTGCTGTGCGACGCTGGTGATGGTCGTCGCCTGGCTCATTTGGGGGTGATCCACATCGGCGAACGACAACGCATTGATGGCGGTGAACTGCAGCGAGCGGAAGAAGCCGCCGATGAGCAGCAGACCGACCATCATCATGGCCGGCGTGCTCGGCACGAAGATCGCGGGCAGAGCCGTAAAGGCGGCCGCGACGATGGTGTTGGAGATCAGCACGTTGCGGAAGCCGTAGCGCCGGATGATCTGCGGTGCCGTGAACTTCATCACGACGGCGCCGATCGCCGTGGCAAACGTGATCAGGCCCGATTGGAACGGGTTCATGCCGAAGCCGAGCTGCAGCAGCAGGGGCAGCAGGAAGGGCGTCGCTCCGATGCCCAGGCGGAACACGGAGCCGCCGATGACGCTGTGCCAGAAGGTCGGGATCCTGAACAATGACAGGTTGAGAATCGGATGGTCGCTGCGCCGGGCGTGAAAGAAATAGGCGACCAGCAGCGCCGCCCCGCCGACGATGAAGATGATGTCGACGGTGAGCGGCAGCAGGTTCAGGCCCAGCGTCGTCGAGCCGGTCATGAAGGCCGCCAGGCCGAGCCCGGTCATGAAAAAGCCGCTGGTGTCGAAGCGGACCTTCCCTTCGCCGTGCAGGTCCGGCACGTAGCGGGTCGCCAGCGCAATGCCAAGGAACCCGACCGGAACGTTGATCCAGAAGATCCACGGCCAGCTGGCATAAGTGGTCAGGAAGCCGCCGACCGGGGGCCCCAGAATCGGGCCCATCAGCGCCGGCACGGTGAGCCACGAAAGCGCCGCCACCAGTTCCGATTTCTTTACCGTGCGCAGCACCACCAGCCGGCCGACCGGCACCATCATCGAGCCGCCGATACCCTGGATGATGCGGGCGAAGACCAGCATCTCGATCGATCGGGAAACGCCGCAGAGCGCCGAACCGGCGATGAAAATGGCGATCGCGCCGCGGAAGACCAGCCGGGCGCCCAAGCGGTCGGCCATCCAGCCGGAGGCCGGCAGGAACACGGCGATGGTCAGAAGATAGGTGGTAAGCGCCAGCTTGAGGTGGATCGGGTTGGCCCCGAAATCATTGGCGATCGCCGGCAGCGCCGTGGCGACCACGGTTGAATCCAGGTTCTGCATGAAAAGCGCCGACGCGACGATGAGGGGCACCAGCATTCGGTCTTGCATCGGCGGCTCGGGCGAGGAAGCAATAAGAGGCAGAATTCCGGGCGCTGCACGCGCACGGGAGACGGAAAGTGGCAGCGGTGGGAGACTCACCCCGTCTGGCGCCCGTCACAGTCTCATTCTAGGGCGGTTGCGGTGTGACGCCAGCGGCGGTCGTCCTTTTCCGCTCCGGCGGGTGAAATCCGTCTGGCCGGCGCCCTGTGGTGCGGGATCGATCGCGGGCGGATGGACACATCGTCCTGTTTCACGAATCGAAACGCCGTGATATTGACCCTCGCCACTTTCCACGCGCTGCCTGCGTCCGGCCCCCCGCGGTGCCACCGGCGGCGTTTTATCTTATCCGGGAGTGTGCGCCATGGCCGCGATCATTGAATCTCACACCGGCGGCGAGGCCTTGGCCTTTGACGACGTCCTGCTCAAGCCGGGCTATTCCACCGTTCTTCCGGGCGAGGCCGACATCCACACGCGGCTGACCCGTTCGATCAGTCTCAACCTGCCGATCCTGTCCTCGGCGATGGATACCGTCACCGAGGCGCGTCTGGCCATCGCCATGGCGCAGGCCGGCGGAATCGGCGTCATCCACCGCAACCTGACGCCGGACGAGCAGGCCGAGGCGGTGCGCCAGGTCAAGAAGTTCGAGTCCGGCATGGTGGTCAATCCGGTCACCATCAATCCGGAAGCGACGCTCGCCGATGCGCTGGCGCTGATGGCGCATCACGGCATTTCCGGCATTCCGGTGGTTGCCAATGGCGGCACGCCAGCCCGCCTCATGGGCATCCTCACCAACCGCGACGTGCGCTTCGCCTCGGACCCCTCGCAGAAGGTGGCCGAATTGATGACCGCCAAGAATCTGATCACCGTCAGCGAAAGCATCGAGCCGGAGGAGGCCAAGCGGCTGCTGCATCAGCACCGCATCGAGAAGCTGCTGGTCGTCGACGAGGATTATCGCTGCGTCGGCCTGATCACCGTCAAGGACATCGAGAAGAGCCAGCTCAACCCCAACGCCACCAAGGACGATCAGGGCCGCCTGCGGGTCGCCGCTGCCTCCAGCGTCGGCGACACCGGCTTCGCGCGCAGCGAGCGCCTGATCGATGCCGAGGTCGATCTGGTCGTCATCGATACCGCCCACGGTCATTCGCAACACGTGCTCGACGCCGTGCGCCGGGTGAAGACGCTCTCCAATCGCGTTCAGGTCGTCGCCGGCAACGTTGCCACCGCAGACGGCGCCAGGGCGCTCATCGACGCCGGCGCCGATGCGGTCAAGGTCGGCATCGGTCCGGGCTCGATCTGCACCACGCGCATTATCGCCGGTGTCGGCGTGCCGCAGCTCACCGCCATCATGGATGTGGTCAAGGTGGGCGAGGCGGCGGACGTGCCGGTGATCGCCGATGGCGGCATCAAGACCTCCGGCGATCTCGCCAAGGCGCTGGCCGCCGGTGCCTCCTCGGCCATGATCGGCGGCCTGCTTGCCGGCACCGACGAGAGCCCCGGCGAGGTCTATCTGCATCAGGGCCGCTCCTACAAAGCCTATCGCGGCATGGGCTCGATCGGCGCCATGGCGCGCGGCTCCGCCGACCGCTATTTCCAGGCCGAGGTGCGCGACACGCTGAAGCTGGTGCCCGAGGGTATCGAGGGACAGGTGCCCTACAAGGGCCCGGTCTCCGGCGTTCTGCACCAGCTCGCCGGGGGCCTGCGCGCCGCCATGGGCTATGTCGGTGCCGCCGATCTTGCCGAACTGAGGGACAAGGCGCGCTTCGTCCGCATCTCGGGCGCGGCGCTCAGCGAAAGCCACGTCCACGATGTTACAATCACCCGCGAGAGCCCAAACTATTCCGGGGCCAGATAGGCCGATCGCGCGGTCAGCCGGGGGGAGCAGGAGCGTGCCATGAGCTTCAATGCCATTCTCTTGCCCGTATTCGTCCAGGTGGCGCTCACTCTGGGGCTCGTCTTCTGGGGCGGCATGCTGCGCGTGCAGGCGATCCGCAGCGGCGCGGTCCAGCCCCGCGATATCGCTCTCGGCCAGCCGGGCTGGCCCGAACAGGCGACCAAGGTCATCAACGCCTACCACAACCAGCTCCAGCTTCCGCTTCTCTTCTATCTGCTGATCGCGCTGGTGCTGCTGGTCGCGCCGGCGACGCCCGGCATGGTGGTCCTGTCCTGGCTGTTCGTGCTGAGCCGCCTGTTCCATGCGCTCATCCACGTCACAACCAACAACGTGCAGCGCCGCTTCTATGTCTTCATTGCCGGCGCCGCCGTCGTCACCCTCATGTGGCTGATCTTCGCCGCCAACATCCTGTTTGGCCTGTGAGCGAGCGGAGCGTGGGCGGGTGAAACAGGGCGGGCGGCTTGCCGCGGCGATCGAGGTGCTGGGCGCGATCGACGAGCGCCACCGGCCGGTCGCCGAGGCGCTGAAGGACTGGGGCGTGGCGCACCGCTTCGCCGGTTCCGGCGATCGCGCGGCCATCGGCAACATCGTCTATGACGCGCTGCGCTGGCGCGCCTCGTGTGCCTGGATCATGGGCGCCGACACGCCGCGGGCGCTGGCTCTTGGTGTCCTCGGCTGGCGCCGCGGCATCGGCGCCGATGGGCTGGCGGCGATGTTCGCCGACGATCCCCATGCCCCCGAGCCGTTGAGCCAAGAGGAGAGGGGGCGCCTTTCCGCTTCCGACCTTTCCGGCGCACCGCCGCACGTCACGGCCGATATCCCCGAATGGCTGGCACCGCGCTTCGAGCGCCTGTTCGGCGAAACCTGGATCGCCGAGGGTGAGGCGCTGGCGCTCAGGCCCGCGCTCGACATGCGCGTCAACCGGCTGAAGGCCGACCGGCCCAAGGTCCTGAAGGCGCTTTCCCGCTTCGCGGCCGCCGAAACGCCGTTTTCGCCCGACGGCCTGCGCATTTCGGCAACGGAAGGCGAGGGGCGCCACCCCAACGTCCAGAACGAGCCTGCCTTCCAGAAGGGCTGGTTCGAGGTGCAGGACGAGGGCAGCCAGATCGCCGCGCTGATGGTTGGCGCCGTCCCCGGCGCGCAGGTGCTCGACCTCTGTGCCGGTGCCGGCGGCAAGACGCTGGCGCTGGCTTCCCTCATGGACAACAAGGGTCAGGTCTTCGCCACCGACAGCGACCGGGCGCGGCTCGCGCCGATCTTCGAGCGGCTGAAACGGGCCGGCGCCCGCAACGTCCAGGTGCGCGAGGCGGGCGCGCCGCTCGACGATCTTGCCGGCCGCATGGACGCGGTGCTCATCGACGCACCCTGCACCGGCACCGGCGTCTGGCGGCGGCGGCCGGACGCCAAATGGAAGCTGACCGAGCAGGCGCTGGCCCTGCGCATCGGCGAGCAGGCGGCGCTGCTCGACGGCGCCACGCGCTATGTGAAGCCCGGCGGGCGGCTGGTCTATGTCACCTGCTCGGCTCTACCCGACGAGAACGCCGACCAGGTCGCGGCCTTCCTTGCCACCCACACCGATTTCAGCGCCGCGCCGCCGGCCGAGATCGCCGCTGCGATACCCGGGCTCCATGAAGCGGCTCTGGACGTCGGCAACGGTCTTGTGCTCTCGCCACGGCTGACCGGCACCGACGGCTTCTTCATCGCGAGCTTGAGACGCAGATGATCGATGCGCCCGCACCCCACGTCGCCGAGATCGGTAACCTTGCCGTGCTCTTCGTCATGGCGACGGAACAGGAATACGGACACGATCTCAGGCACTTGATCACGCCGCTGATCACCGGCGTCGGGCCGGTGGAAGCGGCCGCGGCAACCGCCGCCGCTCTGGCGAAGCTCGCCGCGGCCGGAACCGCCGTCGACCTCGTCTTCTCGCTTGGCTCCGCCGGGTCGCGCACGCTAACCCACGCTGGAATCTACCAGATCGCCAGCGTTTCCTATCGCGACATGGACGCCTCTCTGCTCGGCGTTCCCAAGGGTGTCACGCCGTTTCTCGACGAGCCGGCGGTGATTCCGATCCCCGACATCATCCCCGACATCCCCGCCGCCTCGCTGTCGACCGGGGCCGACATCATCTCCGGCAAGGGGTACGACACGATCGACGCCGACATGGTCGACATGGAGAGCTTCGCGGTGCTGCGCGCCGCCCGGCGTTTCGGCGTGCCGATGGTCGGCCTGCGCGGCATCAGCGACGGCCGCAACGAGTTGACCGGTATCCACGACTGGACCGAATACCTCCACGTCATCGACGAGAAGCTTGCCGTTGCCCTGGAGGATTTCGCCGGCCATGTCACCGCCGGCCGCTTCCTGCTCGGCGCGGCGCCATGACGATTGCCGGGTCAAGGGGACTCGGTTAATCGGGGCCATGACCGACACCGTCCTCATCATCGACTTTGGCAGCCAGGTAACCCAGCTCATCGCCCGCCGCATCCGCGAGTCGGGCGTCTATAGCGAGATCGTGCCGTTTTCCAAGGCCGAGGAAGGGATGGCCCGGCTCAAGCCGAAAGCCATCATCCTCTCCGGCGGCCCCGCCTCCGTGCTCGACAAGAACGCGCCGCTGCCGCCCATGGCGGTCTATGAGGCCGGCGTTCCGGTATTGGGCATCTGCTACGGCGAACAGGCGATGGCCCTCCAGCTCGGCGGCAAGGTCGAGGGCGAGCATCATCGCGAGTTCGGCCGGGCGCTGGTCGAGGTCAAGCACAAGACGGCGCTGACCGACGGCATCTGGCAGCCGGGCGAGCGCCATCAGGTGTGGATGAGCCACGGCGACCGGGTGACAAGACTGCCGCCCGGCTTCTCCGTCGCCGGCGTCTCGGAGGGCGCCCCCTTCGCCATGATCGCCGACGAGAAGCGGCGCTTCTATGCCACCCAGTTCCACCTCGAAGTCGTTCACACGCCGGACGGCGCCCGGTTGCTCGCCAATTTCGTCCGCCGCATCGCCGGTTGTGCCGGCGACTGGACCATGGCGGCTTTCCGCGAGTCTGCGATCGAGCGCATCCGCCAGCAGGTGGGCAAGGGCCGCGTCATTTGCGGCCTCTCCGGCGGCGTCGATTCCGCCGTTGCCGCCGTGTTGCTGCACGAGGCGATCGGCGACCAGCTCACCTGCATCCTGGTCGATCACGGCCTCATGCGCCTGAACGAGGCATGGGAGGTGCTCGGCCTCTTCCGCGGCCACTACAACATCCCGCTCGTCCATGTTGACGCCGGCGACCGCTTCCTCGCCGCGCTGGAAGGCGTCGGCGACCCGGAATTGAAGCGCAAGACCATCGGCCGCCTGTTCATCGACGTCTTCGAGGAGGAGGCGAGGAAGGTCGGCGGCGCTGATTTCCTGGCGCAGGGCACGCTCTACCCGGACGTGATCGAGAGTGTCTCCTTCACCGGCGGCCCCTCGGTGACCATCAAGTCGCACCACAATGTCGGCGGCCTGCCCGAACGCATGAACATGAAGCTGGTCGAGCCCTTGCGCGAATTGTTCAAGGACGAGGTGCGCGTGCTCGGCCGCGAACTGGGGCTGCCGGAAGCCTTCGTCGAGCGCCACCCGTTTCCCGGGCCCGGCCTTGCCATCCGCATTCCCGGCGCGGTCTCCCCCGAGAAGCTTGAGATCCTGCGCCACGCCGATGCCGTCTATCTCGACGAGATCCGCCGCGCCGGCCTCTACGACGCCATCTGGCAGGCTTTCGCCGTTTTGCTGCCCGTTCAGTCCGTCGGTGTCATGGGCGACGGGCGCACATACGACTACGTCCTGGCCCTGCGCGCCGTCACCTCGACCGACGGCATGACCGCGGATTTCTACCATTTCGACATGGAGTTCCTCGGCCGCGCCGCGACTCGCATCATCAACGAGGTCAAGGGCGTCAATCGAGTCGTCTACGACGTGACGAGCAAGCCGCCCGGGACGATTGAATGGGAGTGAAAACCGCGCGCGTTTGAGTTATACCCCTAGTTGCGTCAGTTGCAGATTCAACTGTGGAGGTACACGTGAGACAATTCCGCTTTTCATTTGTGAACGTATTTGGAGCTGTTTCTATTCTCGTACTCTTGGCGCTGGCTTGGCTCCTTGTCTTGTTGCTTCAAGGCGCGAAGAGCATTGATCTTGCCGGGTGGGGACAGGCAGTTGCCACGACCGTTTCGATTTGGGCGGGATACACGATCGCCTCGGCTCAGATTAGCGCTTCGGAACGTCAAGACAGACGAAGAAGGTTCGAGGCCTTGCAGGCGGTCGGTGCAGCGAGCAGAGACGCTTTGAGTTGCATACTCGAGTTCCAACGAAAGTTTGAGTCCACCGCACTATCTAATGATCAGTTCCGTTCGAGGTTCAGACGAGTTCCGCTCGAAACCGCCGCGCGTTCGCTTGAGGCTATACCCGCTCACGAAATTGGCAACGCAAGGATTGCCTCCCGAGTAGTCCATCTGTCGGGGTTGGTTCGGCAGGCACTCGAAGAACTGGACGCGACGCGCATAGCGCTTGAGGGCCTTCAAGGAGGCGAGACGCGAACAACACCAGGGTTAGGCAGGCTGGGTGGCGAAGCTCGCGCAGACTGTGACGGGATTGCCGATTGCCTCAGAGAGGAAAGTCGGAACGACGCGCTCAAATTAAGCAAGGCGGAGAGACATTTGCTACAGCTCCAAGCCGATTTGGGTGTCGACGCGCCGTCACCTCGACCGACGGCATGACCGCCGATTTCTACCATTTCGACATGGAGTTCCTCGGCCGCGCCGCCACCCGCATCATCAACGAGGTCAAGGGCGTCAATCGAGTCGTCTACGACGTGGCCTCGAAGCCGCCGGGAACGATCGAGTGGGAGTGACGGGGAGTGCCGCAGGCTGGAATTGGATGTATTCGCAACGCGTAGTTGTTTTGCGCGGTTTGTCAGTCAACGGCGCTCGGTGTTGGGCAACCCGCCGCGATAGCCAAGGCAATTTGATCCACATCAAATAGTCTCATCGATTTTTTGTTCTGCGATATTCGATCACGAAGACTACGCATAAACGCGATGTCTGAGGATATAGATTTGAGTTTCGGAATCATTCTGTCCGGATAGGCGGATTGTTCCAGATTCGACTGGCAACGGCGCTGGACAAACGTCCGCTTTTTGTGCGCTCGAAATCGCCGCTTTTTGATCTATTCGATATTGCCCCCTTGGGTTTTGAGGGAGAGTGCCGCCCGACGCCGTCGTGGTCGGATTGCAGTCGTTTCACGTCGGCCAGCTGCATAGGCGGAAACGATGAACAAGCACACGAAAACCGACAAGCTCGTATCGACGAAGACCCCGGACTTTCCCGGCATTCCCAGCGTCATTCACGGCAACGGCGCGATCGCCCAGGTGATGGGGCAGGTCTGCGGTGGCGTGATTGGCTATCCCATCACGCCGTCCACCGAGATCTCAGAAATCTACGAGGCGTTCCGCGCCGGCGGCGGCCAAAACATATGGGGCCGGCACCCGTTCTTCTTCGAGCCTGAAGGCGAGCATTCCGCCCAGTCCGGCGCGCTCGGCGCCGCGCTGACCGGCGGCCAATACGTCTCCAACGCTTCGTCCAGCCAGGGCATCCTCTACGGCATCGAGTCGCATTACGTCACCGTCGGCAAGAAGGTCGGCGGCTTCGTCCTGCAAGTTGCCGCGCGCTCGGTGTCGAAGCACTCGCTCAACGTCATGGCCGGCCATGACGACGTCTATGCCCTGCTGCAATCCGGCTACACCATCCTGTTCGGCTCCAATCCTCAGGAAGCCGCCGACCTCGCCGCGATCTCCTACAAGATCAGCGCGATGTCGCTGATCCCCGTCGCCAACGTCATGGATGGCTTCGTCACCAGCCACGTGATGAGCGAGGTGATGATGCCCGAGGACGATCTCCTGCGTCGCTTCGTCGGCGATCCGACCGACCGGATCATATGCCCGACCGTCGCGCAGGACATGTTGTTCGGCGCCAAGGGCCGCGTGTTCCAGCTCAAGCGCTATCTCGACCGTCATGCGGCCGACATCGAGGCCGATGACATCGCCAAGCTGATCACGTTCTTTGATGCCAATGCCGACGCCGTCGAGGCCGACAATGCCGGCAATCTGATCGAGAAGACGCTCTCTCATCTCCCGGAGGAGCTGCATGCCCAGTGGCGCCGCCAGTGGGTCAACGCCTATCAGAAAGGCACTCGCCAGCGCGTGCCGGCGCAGGTCGACGTCGACAATCCCGGCCTCACCGGCGGCGTGCAGAACCAGCCCGATTTCCAGGCCGGCAGCGTCGATCATCGCACCCATTTCGTGCGCGACGTGCCCCAGTTTGCCCGTGAAGCCATGGCCGAATATTCGGCACTCACCGGCCGCTTCTACGCTCCGATCAAGACCTTCGAATGCGACGATGCCGAAACCGTTCTGATCGGCCTCGGCTCGGTCACCGACGACGCCGAGGCGGTTGCCGCCTATCTGCGCCGCCAGGGCAAGAAGGTCGGCGTGATGTCGATCAAGATGCTGCAGCCCTTCCCGGAGGCCGAAGTGGTCGCCGCGCTCAAGGGCAAGAAGGCAGTGACGGTGCTCGAACGCTCCGACGTCACGGCGCTCACCTCGATGGTCAACCAGGCGCTGGTCAAGGCGGTCGAGAACGCCGAGGGGGAACGCTATCCCGGCATCCCGGCGATGAAGCGCCTGCCCAAGCTGACCACCGCGATCTTCGGTCTCGGCGCCCACGACCTGCAGCCGCGCCACCTGATCGCGGCCTACGAGAACATGGAAACCCGCAACGCGCCGTTCGTCTATCTCGGCAGCCAGTTCTTCTCCAAGAACCCCAGCCCGCACATGGCCGAGCTTCAGGACAGGCTCCGGGCGGCGTATCCCGAAACCGAGCTGATGGCGCTCGAGACCAAGCCCAATCCGCGGCTGCTGCCGGAGGAGGGGCTGCGCATCCGCTTCCACTCGGTCGGTGGCTACGGCACCATCGCCACCGGCAAGCTGTTGACCGACATCCTCGCCGGCGCGCTCAACCTCAATTCGAAATCGGCGCCGAAATACGGCTCTGAAAAGAGCGGTGCGCCGACCAACTACTACATCACGCTGAGCCCGGAGCCGGTGAAGCTCACCAATGCCGACCTTGAAGAGGTCGAGGTGGTGGTATCGCCGGACCACAAGGTGTTCGCCCACTCGAACCCGCTGCGCGGCCTCGTCGAAGGCGGCACATTCATCCTGCAATCGAACCTGCCGCCGCTCGAGGTCTGGAAGGAGCTGCCGGAGTTCGCGCGCAAGACCATCACCACCAAGCACATCCGCTTCCTGGTGCTCGATGGCTTCGCCATCGCCAAGCGCCACGCGCCGACGCCGGAACTCGAGACCCGCATGATGGGCATCGCCTTCATCGGCGCGGTCTGCGGCCATGTCGAGCGCGTGCTCGAAGGCGCCGACCAGGCGGCGGTCATGGAGAAGATCCGCAGCCAGATCGCCAAGAAATTCGGCGCCAAGGGCGGCGCCATTGTAGACGGCAACATGGCGGTGATCCGCGACGGGGCGGAGGCGACGATCGCCGTCGATTATTCGGCGCCCGAGTTCGCCGACGTCGCGGCCAAGGCGACGCCGAAGCCGGCGTTCACCGCTGCCGTGTCCGAATCGATGTGCCGCATCCAGCACGACTCCGCGCCGGCCGGCCTGTTCGACCACGAGTACTACGAAGAGACGATGGCCACGCCCTTCCGCGAAGGCATCATCGCCGAGGCGCCGGTGCTGCCGGGCAGCGGCATGTTCATGCCCTCCGGCACCGCGGCCGCCAAGGACAAGGGCCTGTTCCGGCGCAACGTGCCGATCTTCAATCCCGATTTGTGCACCGGCTGCCTGGAATGCACCATGGTCTGCCCCGATGCGGCGATCCCCGCGACCGTGCATGACATCGACGATCTGCTGATCACCGCCCTCAAGCAGGCCGACATGCCGGCCGCCCAGCGCGAGGCGGCGCGCGACTACATCCGGCCGATCGGCGAGGCGGTACGTGCCGCCTATCGCGCCGATGGCGACCCCAAGGCGTTCGGCGCGGTGGTGGCGGAAGCCATCAACGGCCTCGATATCGACAGCGGCGTGGTCAAGCGCAATCTCGGCCGCATGGCTGAGGCCTCGGCGACCTTGCCGGTGGCGCGGACCAAGCCGTTCTTCGACGCCATGGAGAAGGCAAAGCCCGGTTCCGGCGGCCTGTTCTCGGTCGCCATCGACCCGTGGAAGTGCTCCGGCTGCCTGGAGTGCATCGACGTCTGCGGTCCCAACGCGCTCAAGGAGGCGGAACAGGACGCTCCGCTGCTTGAAAAGCTGCAGACCCAGTTCGAGTTCCTGTCGCGCACGCCGAATACGGCGGCACGCTTCATCAACTCGGCGTTCGAGCCGGAAGGCGACATCAAGCGCATCATGCTTGACCGCCACACCTACTATGCCACCACCGGCGGCCACGGTGCCTGCCGCGGCTGCGGCGAGGTCACGGCCATCCGCCAGGTGGTCGCGACCAGTCACGCCCTGCATGACCGCCGCCGCAAGGGGCATATCCACGAGCTGGAAGGGCTGGTTGCCGACCTGACGGCCAAGCTGACCGAGGTCGACGGCGACGCCGCCCGCAAGGCGCGGATTTCCGACGCCATGCGCGTGATCGAAAAGCGGCTGTTCATGATGGAAAGCGGGCCGACCGGCAACGGACCGGCTTCGGCGGTGATTGCCAACGCCACCGGCTGCTCGAGCGTCTATGCCTCGACCTTCCCGTTCAACCCCTACAACGATCCGTGGGTCAACAGCCTGTTCCAGGACAGCCCGGCCGTGTCGAAGGGCATCTTCGAGGGCCTGACGGCTTCCGCCACCGTCGACTTCAAGGCGATGCGGATCGCCAGGCTCGAACTCGCCGACGCCTACAACCCGGCGACCGACGATGCCTTCCTCAAGAACTTCAGCTGGGCGGATTTCTCGCCCGAGGAACGGTCGATCCTGCCGACGGTGATCAGCATCAGCGGCGACGGCGCGGCCTACGACATCGGCTTCGGCAGCCTGTCGCGGCTGCTCGCCAGCAAGACGCCGGTCAAGGTGGTGGTGCTCAACAGCGGTGTCTATTCCAACACCGGCGGTCAGACCTCGACCGCCAGCCTCTCCGCCCAGGACAGCGATCTCAGCCGTTTCGGTTCGGCAGTGTCCGGCAAGCAGGAGGACCGCAAGGAGCTCGGCCTGATCGCCGCGTTCCATCCGGACGTGTTCGTGGTGCAGAGCGCCACGGCAATGCCCGGCCACTTCCTCAAGTCCATGATGGCCTATCTCGAGCACAACAGCTCCCCGGCGGTGCTCGACGTCTACACGCCTTGCCAGGCCGAGCACGGCATTGCCGATGCCGCGGCCAGCCGACGGGCGAAGCTCGCGGTCGAGAGCCGCGTCAGCCCGGTGTTCGTCCACGACCCGAAGCCGGGTGCCTCGCTTGAGGAGCGCTTCTCGCTCGATGGCAATCCGGCGCTCGACAAGGACTGGACGACGACGACGCTCGAATATGTCGAGGACGGCAAGGTCCAGCTCATGGACGTGCCGCTGACCCCGGCGGACTTCGCGCGCGGCGAGACCCGCTTCAAGAAGCAGTTCCGTCCGCTGAAGGACGGCGCCGACGGCGTGCCGATCCACGAGTACATCAACCTTCCGCTCGCCGAGCGGGCCGGCAAGACTCCCTATGTGCTGGCGACGAATGCCGAGCGCCGTCTGGTGCGCAGCGAAGTCGGAGCCATGGTGGTCCATCTGGTCGAGGAGCGTCGCAAGTACTGGCGCACGCTGCAGCATCTCGCCGGGCAGCGCGTCGCGCAGCTCGACGCGGAGCATCACGCCGAGATCATCGCCCTGCGGCAGCGTTACGACGAAGCGGTCAAGGCTCAGGAAGCCACGATGGACAGCATCGCGCGCGGCATGAGCGAACTGGCTGCCGCCTCCGCCGCGCCCGCGGCGGTCGGCATCGGCGGGGCGCTGGCTCCGGTCGCTGCCGGAGCTGCCCCGGCGGCAGCGGCACCCGCGGCCGCGAACGGCTCGGACATCCCGCACATCCGTGACGAGGACATGACCCTCTGCACCAACTGCAAGACTTGCTACCAGGAGGTGCCTGAGTTGTTCGAGCTGACCCGGATCGTGGTCGACGGGCAGGTGAAGGAAGTCGCCCGCACCATCCCCGGTGCGCTGGAGAAGATTGAAGTGACGCCGCAACTCAAGGCGCGGCTCGCCAAGGTCGCCGCCAACTGCGACGGGGAGATCGTGAAATGAACGTTGTCGTTGCCGAACCCCAGGACGTCGGCGTGGCCCAGGACGACCTGTTCCTGAAGCAGCTCGACGTCCTCAAGAAGCACCTCACCGCCGATCCGAAGTCGCTGCGCCACCTGTTCGTGGCCGACGGCACCCAGGCGATCGCGTGGGAATTCCAGCAGCCGGAGATCGGCGAGCGCTTCATCGGCGTTCTGTGGAACCTGCTGTTGCGCGGCGACGACATGAGCACCGTGCTGCAGCGCTTCATCTGGGACCTGCCGCTGAAGTTCAAGCGCCGCTTCATCAAGGCGATCGACGTTCATCTCTCGGCCCGCTACCCGATGTTCAAGGGCCTGTCCGAGGGCTGGCCGGCCGAGAGCTTCATCCCGCCCTATATCCGTCCGCCGGAGGAGCGCTCGCACGACTTCGATCTCGTCAACCAGGGCTACCTCGGCTACATGAACCTCGGCTACTCGCTGCGCGAGGTCGAGCTGATCGTCTGGCTGGAAGTGCTGCGCGACAAGCAGTGCGACGAGCGCCCGTGCGAGGTCGGCACCCTGCTTGAGGGCCGCAAGAAGCCGCTCGGCGGCTGCCCGGTCAAGATCCACATCCCCGAGATGATCGATCTGATCGGCAAGGGCAAGATTCGCGAGGCGCTCGAACTGATCGAGTCCGCCAACCCGCTGCCCGATGTCACCGGGCGGGTCTGTCCGCAGGAAAACCAGTGCCAGGGCGTGTGCACCCACACCAAGCGGCCGATCGAGATCGGCCAGCTCGAATGGTACCTGCCCGAACACGAAAAGCTGGCCGATCCGGACGGCATGAAGCGCTTCGCCGGTGTCGTCAGCCCGTGGGCGCGGGCGGCAAAGCCGCCGATCGCGGTCGTCGGCTCCGGCCCGTCCGGCCTCATCAACGCCTATCTGCTGGCCGTGGAGGGCTTTCCCGTCACGGTGTTCGAGGCCTTCCACGAACTCGGCGGCGTGCTGCGCTACGGCATTCCCGAGTTCCGCCTGCCCAACACGCTGATCGACGACGTCGTCGCCAAGATCGACGCGCTCGGCGGCCGCTTCGTCAAGAACTTCATCGTCGGCAAGACCGCGACGCTGGAGGACCTGAAGAATGCCGGCTTCTGGAAGATCTTCGTCGGCACCGGCGCCGGCCTGCCGACCTTCATGAACGTGCCGGGCGAACACCTTCTCGGCGTCATGTCGGCCAACGAGTTCCTCACCCGTGTCAACCTGATGCGCGCCCTCGATCCGAAATACGAGACGCCTTTGCCGGAGGTGAAGAACAAGCAGATCCTGGTGATCGGCGGCGGCAACACGGCCATGGACGCGGCCCGCACCGCCAAGCGGCTGGGCGGCAACGTCACCATCGTCTATCGCCGCACGCAGGCCGAAATGCCGGCCCGCGTCGAGGAACTCCACCACGCTCTGGAGGAAGGGATCGATCTCGCGGTGCTGGTTTCGCCGCGCGAATTCGTCGGCGACGAGCATACCCATTTCGTCACCCACGCCATCGTCGACATCAACGAGCTCGGTGAGCCGGACGCCTCCGGCCGCCGCCGGCCCAAGCCCACCGGCCAGACCAAGCAGATGGCGGCCGATCTCGTCATCATGGCGCTTGGCAACGCCGCCAACCCGATCATCAAGGACTCCGAGCCCGGCCTGAAGGTCAGCAAGTGGGGCACGATCGAGGTCGGCGAGGACTCCCAGGAGACTTCGATCGCCGGTGTCTATACCGGCGGCGATGCGGCCCGTGGCGGCTCCACCGCAATCCTGGCCGCAGGCGACGGCCAGGCGGCGGCGCGCCAGATCGTCGGCGATATCCCGTTCAGTGCCGAAGAAGTCCGCCAGATGGTCGAAAAGGCGGCGCACTACACCGAACTTGGCCAGGCCGGCCAGACCATCGTCTCGCGCACCGAGCTCTCCACCGGTATCGTGGAGATGACCGTGCGTGCACCGATGGTCGCTCACGCCGCCCATGCCGGCCAGTTCGTGCGCGTGCTGGCAAGCCAGGACGGCGAACTCATCCCGCTCACCCTTGCGGATTGGGATGCCGAGGCCGGCACCATCGATCTCGTCATCCAGGGCATGGGCACCTCCACCCAGCTCATGAACCGCATGGCGATCGGTGACTCCTTCGCCGGCATCGCCGGTCCGCTCGGGCGGCCGAGCGACGTCAAGCCGTGCAAACCGGACGAGACGGTGGCGTTCACTGCCGGCGGCGTCGGCCTGCCTGCGATCTACCCGATCGCCAGGGCGCACTTGAGGATCGGCAACCACGTCACGCTGATCGTCGGCTTCCGCTCGGCCAACCTCCTGTTCTGGACTGGCGAGGACGAACGCCTCGGCAAGCTCAAGGCCGAGTTCGGCGACCAGCTCGACATCATCTACACGTCGAACGACGGCACCTTCGGCCAGAAGGGCTTCGTCACCACGCCGCTGGAAGAGATGCTCAAGGCGGGCGGCGTGTCCAAGGGGCGCAAGATCGCCGAGGTCATCGCCGTCGGTCCGCCGCTGATGATGCGGGCGGTCAGCGACCTCACCAAGCCCTATGGCGTGCCGACCGTCGCCAGCCTCAACTCGATCATGGTGGATGCCACCGGCATGTGCGGTGCCTGCATGGTGCCGGTGGTCGAAGGCGACAAGTCCGTGCGCCGCCACGCCTGCATCGACGGGCCGGAATTTGACGCCCATACCATCGAATGGGACAAGTACATGCCGCGTTTCGGCCAGTTCAAGGCCCAGGAAACCCACAGCCGCGAGCTGCACGGTCTCGCCTGACGCCTTTGGAACTGAATCGTCTCTTCGGCCGGGGTTTCTGGGGAAGCCCCGGCCGTAACCGAGTGGGTCGATGGCCGGAGAGAACCGCGACGTCGAGCGCCTGACCGCCTTCACCGACGGCGTGATGGCCATTGCCGTCACGCTTCTCGTGCTCGACATCCGGCTTCCGCGCCCGGCCGGCGGGCTCGACGATGCGACGCTGCTTGCCGACCTGCTCGCCATCTGGCCGAAATATTTCGGCTACGCGTTGAGCTTCGTCGTCATCGGCAATTTCTGGGTCGGCCACACCCGCCGGCTGCGCACGCTGAAGTCGGTCGATGGCGGGCTGCTCTGGCTCAACATCCTGTTCCTGCTGGCCATTGGTTTCATGCCCTTCGTCACCTCCGTGCTCAGCGAGAACGCCGGACGCGTCGCCACGATCCTTTATGCCGCCACCATGATCGTCGCTTCGCTGCTGCTCACACTGGTCTGGCGCTATGCCGCGCGCCGGGAGCATGTCGATCTGCCCAAGGTCGAACGACGCGTGGAGGCCCTGCGCTCGCTGACTGTGCCCGGTGTCTTTGCGCTGTCGATCGTCGTCGCCTGGTACCTGCCGGGCTACGCGCGCGATACCTGGCTGCTGCTCATTCCGCTTCTGCCGCTGGGCCGGCGCCTGGGGCGCCGCTCGACCTGAAGCGTTCCGCGATGCGGCGCTCGCTCAAGAGTGCCGGGCCGGGAGCCGGCGCTCCTGGCCAAGGACCCAGACGGCTGCGGGAATGGCGATCGCCGACGCCGCGGCGAGGGCGAGGTAGAGCGGCGTCAGACCGATATTGGTTCCGATCTCGATGCCGGCGATCGGCCCGATGGTGCCGCCGATATCTCCGAAGAACTGATAGACGCCGACCGCCGGGCCATGCTGGCGCTCGCTGACGGCATCGCCGAGAAGGGTCAGCATGGGCAAGGTGACGCCGTTGTAGGACAGCCCGACAAGCACAGCGCCGGCGAGCAGCGGCCACAGCGTCTGCGCCACGGCGATGATCGCGAACCCGGCCGCCAGTACCGCCAGGGAGGGCACCAGCAGCGTCGAGCGCAGCGGCGCCTTGTCGATGGCGCGGCCGATGACGAACGCCACCACCGCCGAGCAGCCGATAATCACCGCCATGACCAGCCCGGAGGTGCCCTGCGCCTGCATGCCGAACAGGTGGATGCCGCGCTTCTGCACGAGCACGACCATGGTCGCCAGCAGCACGCCCTGCAGGGTGAGGAAGATGAGCAGGTTGAAGCCCCAGGCAGCGGCGAGGATGCCCAGGTTGGGATGGGCCAGCAGGGACTTCAGCCCGCTGTTTGCGGAGGGGCCGGCCGTCTTTGCCCGCGCTCGCCCGGTCGTCCCGGGGAGAAACATCGCGGCAAAGGCGGCGCCGGCGAGCGTGATTGCCGCTCCGGTCAGGAAGGCGGCCTCGTCGGTGAACAGGTCGGCAAGCACACCGCCGAGAACCAGCCCGGCCGGCACCGCGGCCGACAGGGCAACGCGGACGATCGACGTCCTGCGGCCGCGATCGGCCGTGTCCGAGAGGCTGAGCACCGCCGCCTGTGCGCCGACGAAGAGAAAGGCCGTGCCGACGCCGAAGATCGCCCGTCCGGCGAGAAACCACCACATCGCAGCGCCGAAATGCAGCGCGGCGCTGTAGCACAGCACGCCGACGGTTTCGATCAGCAGGGCGCCGGACAGTGTCACGCGCGGCCCCAGCCGGCCGATGGCATGTCCGGCCGGGACGTTGAAGATCAGGCGGGATATCCGATTGGCCGAGAGGATCAGCCCGATCATGAAGGCCGGTATGCCGAGGCTGAGCCCGAGCGCCGGCAGGATCGGAAATACCAGGCCACCGCCGAGCCCGCCGATGAGGGCCAGCACGGCGATGCGCCGGGTCGTCGCCGCAGCATTCACCGGGCGGCGTCCTGCCGGTCGAGCAGCGCAATGATTGCTTGCGTGGTGCCGGTCTCGCCGAGGCGCGGGAAGATGCGCGAGACGCTGCCGTCATGAGCCTCGGGTGACCTGTCCGTCATGGCGTCGACGGCAAGCGCGACGTTGAAGCCGCGTTCATGGGCCTGCCGCGCCGTCGATTCGACGCCGATGCTCGTGGCGACGCCGCACAGGACGACCTGCGTGACGCCGCGGCCCTTCAGATGGTCTTCGAGACCGGTATTGGTGAAGGCGCCCCACGTGTTCTTGGTGACCACGTGGTCCTGCGGCTGGCGGCCGAGTTCGGGCAGAAATTCCAGCGCCTCTGCCGGAAACGGACCGGAATGGCGCGCGACGTCGGTGCGCGCTTGCGGCTGGCCGGCGACGTTGACCAGCACGACCGGCAGGTCGCGCCGGCGGAAAGCGTCGGCCAGCGCCGCGGCGTTCTTGACGACATCGGCGAACGGATGGGCGGCCGGAAAGCCGGCGATGCCTTTCTGCAGGTCGACGACGACAAGCGCCGTGTTCGGGTCGAGTGCGGTCACGGTCATGGCGGGAACTCTGTCTTGCGGGGTTTGGAAGGAAACGGTCAGTCTTCGAGCATGCGGGCGAGCAGGCGGGTCGCGGCGGCCAGTGTCGCCTGTTCGTCGCGGGAAAGCTTCGCGGCGATGCTGCGCGTCAGCCAGTCCTGTCGCGCCGCCCGGCCGTGCGCGATCCACTGCCGGCATGCCTCGGAAAGCGAGATGATGGTCTGGCGCCCGTCGTCGGGGTCGGCGCGGCCCTCGACATGGCCGGCGGCTTCGAGCGCCGCCACGGTGGTGCGCATCGATTGCGGGCGCACGCCCTCGGCCCGGGCAAGGGCGGAAACCGTGGCGGGACCATCCCGCTCCAGCCGCAGGATCACGGACGTCTGGGAGGGTGTCAGATCGCCGGCGTCCGCCTGCTCGCGCAGCCGGCGTTTCAGCTTTCCGGCAAGCGCGCGGAGCTCCGCTGCAAGCGCAGAGGCGTCCGGGTCGATGGCAGAAGCGGCGTGCGTGTCGATCATTTATGCAGGTAATCTGTAAAGGTCACCTGCATATATCGCGCCCCGTCAGCTTGGCAAGGGGGGGGCTGGTCGGCCGATCGCGCCCGTCAAAAGACAAACCGCCGCCCGGCGGGGACCGGACGGCGGCGCTTTGATCAGGACCCAGGACGCCTTAGAGGGGGGCGGGTTAAGGCGTTCTATCGAGTGGGGACTCGGGAAACCACGGCCCTGATCGCTTTCGCTTCCATATCTAGGTGGACGGACGGCACCTGTCTGTGAACGCCATCACAATCGCCGGCAAGACATCGCGTGACACTTTAACGAACGATACTAACCAGCGTATTTTCCTTGCCGTTCTCCTGAACCAGCTTGTAGAAGATCTTGGCGTTGGCCGGGAGCAGGCGCACGCAGCCATGCGACGCCGGCCGGCCGAGCCGGCGTATCTCGGTCGTCCCGTGGACGGCATAGCCGCCGTGGAAGAACACCGACCAGGGCATCGGGGCGTTGTGGTACTTTTTCGAGCGATGACGGGGCGACAGCCACGCGGCTTGCCATTGCCCGGTGGGCGTGCCGTAGCCCCTGCGACCGGTCGAGACCTTGAACACGTAGGACAGCTTCTCATCGACATAGACCGTCATGGTCTGGTCGGAGAGATCGATGCGCGCCACCACCTTCGGCACCGGTGGTTCCGCGGGCGCCGCAACGGCCTCCTCGGCAACGTCGACCTCGGTCACCGGCATCATCGGGGTGTTGGCGATCTTCAGCTCTTCGGCCCGCGCCGCGCCGCCGCTCAAGCCGGCGAACGCCGTGACCGCCGCCAACAGCAGAAGGCCGGACGCGCGTCCCCGCGCGCCCCGGTTAGCCTGTGGGTTCGCCAGCACGAGCGTCCACCCGTCTAGTAGGTGACGACGATCCTGGTGTTGCCCAGCGACCCGCTGACAAGCGAATAGAGCGTTGCCGCATTGCTCGGGTGCAGCCGCACGCAGCCATGCGAGGCCGGGCTGCCCAGTCGCCCGATGGAATAGGTGCCGTGAATGGCGTAGCCGCCGCGGAAGAAGATCGAATGCGGCATTGGCGAATTATGGTACTTCTTCGAGTACCACATCGGCACCAGACGCTGTGGCCGGTAGGTGCCCACTGGCGTGACGTAGCCGCGGCGTGCGGTGGAAACGGGCCAGACATAGCGCTGGGAACCGTTGACGTAAACGTGCATTCGTTGTTCGGAAAGATCGATCCGCGCAACAATGGATGATGCCATGGCAGGTGCAGCACAAAGCATCGCCGCAATCGCCAGCGCCCAGACAGATTTCTTCATTGATCCCAGCCCCTGTGTTCTTGCGCGGCGTGAATGCGGCCGCAACGCCTCCTTCGTTCTATTATTAAGCTAGACTAACATAGCGAACGTGAACAACGCGTAACTGGCCGAATTCCGCGAGAATCCGAACAAAGTTGCGTGAACACCGGCGCCTCCTCGCAAGATTCGGGGCGCGGGGCTTTGCCGCAAGAATGCTGGAATCCCGGCGTTTGCAACCTTGCGGAGCCGGCGATATTGTGCCGCCGCACGCCCCCGGGATGGATCAACCGGCGACACCAACGAGGTGAAATGTCCGATATCTTCAAAGAGGTCGATGAGGACCTCCGCCACGAACAGCTCAAGAAGGTCTGGGACCGCTTCGGCCCCTATGTCATCGGACTGGCGATTCTCATCGTGGTTGCGACCGCCGGCTACCGCGGCTGGATCTACTGGCAGGAGAAGCAGGCGCAGGCCACCGGCGACCGCTTCGTTGCCGCGCTCGACCTGGCCAAGCAGGGCAAGCCAGAAGAGGCGATCGCGGCGCTCAAGGCCATCGAGGCCAATGGCAGCGGCAGCTATCCCATCCTCGCCGGATTCCGCGTCGCCTCCGAGATGGCGGCGACCGGCAAGACGAAGGAGGCCATCGCCGAATATGACGCGATTGCCGCCCGCAACGGCATCTCCGACGCGCTGAAGGCGCTTGCCCGCCTGCGTGCAGCGGCGTTGCTGGTCGATACCGCCAGCTTGCCCGACCTTCAGAAGCGCCTCGACGACCTCGCCAGCACCGGCAATGCCTGGCGCCACAACGCCCGCGAACTGCTCGGCCTGGATGCGTGGCGGGTCGGCAACTATGACGCGGCACGAAAATACTTCGACGAGATCAGCAACGATCAGGAAACGCCGGCCGACCTGCGCCAGCGCGCCCAGGTGATGCTCTCGCTGATCACGGCACGCATCGGGGAGCCGCCCAAGCCCGCCAAGTCGTAATCGAGCAAGGGCACACCAGCCACAGCCTCACACAGGGGCAACCGCGCCATGTCGACCAGCAGACAGCCGCTGCGCGTTGCCATTGTCGGCCGGCCGAATGTCGGCAAGTCGACGCTGTTCAACCGGCTCGTCGGGCGGCGGCTGGCGCTGGTCGACAACCTGCCCGGCGTGACCCGCGACCGGCGCGAAGGCGAGGCCCGCATCGGCGGACTGGAATTCATCGCCATCGATACCGCCGGCCTCGACGAGGCGGCGCCCGATTCGCTCGCCGGGCGCATGCGCGCACAGACCGAGGCAGCGGTGCGCTCGGCCGATGTCAGTCTGTTCGTGGTCGATGCCCGCGCCGGCCTGACCCCGCTCGATCGCCATTTTGCCGAACTGCTGCGTGCCCTCGGCAAGCCCATCGTGCTGGTCGCCAACAAGGCCGAGGGCAGGGCCGGCGAGGCGGGCCTGCTCGAAACCTATGCGCTGGGCTTCGGCGATCCGATCGCCATGTCGGCCGAGCACGGCGAGGGCCTCGGCGAGCTCCACGACGCGATCCTCGCCTTCGCCGGCGAAGACGACGGGCAGGGGGGCGAAGAGGCCGAGAGCGGGGACCGGCCGATCCGGGTTGCCGTCGTCGGCCGGCCGAATGCCGGCAAGTCGACGCTGATCAACCGCATGATCGGCGAGGACCGGCTGCTCACCGGGCCGGAGGCCGGCATCACCCGCGATTCGATTGCCGTCGACTGGCGCTGGGGCGACCGCGACTTCCGCCTCTTCGATACCGCCGGGCTGCGGCGCAAGGCGCGCGTCGAGGGCAAGCTCGAGAAGCTCGCCGTCGGCGATGCGCTGCGCGCCGTCCAGTTCGCCGAGGTGGTGATCCTCGTCCTCGACGTCGGCCAGCCCTTCGAGAAGCAGGACCTGCAGATCGCCGACCTGGTCGAAAGCGAGGGCCGCGCCATCGTCATCGCCCTCGACAAATGGGATCTCGTCGCCGACCGTCAGCGCACCATGGCCGGGCTCAAGGAACAGGCGGAGCGCCTGTTGCCGCAGCTCGCCGGCGTCACGCTGGTGCCGGTCTCCGGCGTCACCGGCGAAGGCATCGACCGGCTGATGAAGGCGGTGATCGAAGCCCACGGACTGTGGAACAAGCGCGTCGCCACCGCGCGGCTGAACCGCTGGCTGCCGGAAATCCTCGAGCGCCATCCGCCCCCGGCGGTCGCCGGGCGGCGCATCAAGCTGCGCTACCTGACCCAGGCCAAGGCGCGCCCGCCGACCTTCGTCGCCTTCTGCTCACGCCCCGAGGCCTTGCCCGACGCCTGGCGGCGCTATCTCGTCAATGCGCTGCGCGGGGATTTCAGGCTTCCCGGCGTGCCTATCCGCCTGACCTTGCGCAAGGGTGACAATCCTTACGAGGGGCGCAAGCGCAAGAAGAGCTGAGCCGCCTCAGCCGAAGCGGATCGTCTCGCCGCTGCGGAATTTGAACAGCACGCCGGTCTCGGTGAAATCAGGCGACAGCATGCGCACGATGTCGGGCACCACCGCGTCCGGCGTCTTCAGCGTTTCCGGATCCTCGCCCGGCATCGCCTGGGCGCGCATATGCGTCCTGAGCGCCCCCGGATCGAGAAGATTGGCGCGCACGCTGGTGTTGACCATCTCGCCGGCATAGGTCCTCACCAGGGCTTCCAACGCCGCCTTGCTGGCCGAATAGACGCCCCAGAACGGCCGGCAGGTCCTGGTCACGCTGGAGGTCATGAACAAGGCGCGGCCGGCGTCGGACTGGCGCAGCAGCGGGTCGAAGGAGCGGATGAGCCGCCAGTTGGCGGTGACGTTCACCGCCATCACGTCGTCCCAGACCTTGGGCGCGAGATGGCCGACCGGCGTGATCAGGCCAAGCATGCCGGCATTGGCGAACAGAATGTCGAGCTTGCCCCAACGCTCGTGGATGACGCCACCGAGGCGGTCGATGCCGGCGAAGTCCTTGAGGTCGAGCGGCACCAGCGTGGCGCTGCCGCCCTTGGCGCGGATGGCGTCGTCGAGCTCCTCCAGTCCGCCGGTGGTGCGCGCCACCGCCACCACATGGGCACCGGCTTCCGCCAGGCCCAGCGCCGCCGCATGGCCGATGCCGCGCGACGCGCCGGTGACCACGGCGATGCGTCCGTCGAGATTGGCCACAGGTCAGCCGGCTCCCGCGGCGCGGGGGAAGGGGTGGATATTGTTGGCCGCCTCGCGATCGGTCAGCCGGGTCGGATAGGCGCCAGTGAAGCAGGCATCGCAGAACTGCGGCGCCGCACCGTCGCGTCCCGATTCGCCGACCGCGCGATAGAGCCCGTCGATCGACACGAATGCCAGGCTGTCGACCTTGATGAAGGCAGCCATCGCCTCGACCGACATGCGCGCCGCGATGAGCTGCGCCTCCTCCGGCGTGTCGACCCCGTAGAAGCAGGAATGCACCGTCGGCGGGCTGGCGATGCGCATGTGGACTTCCGCCGCGCCGGCTTCGCGGATCATCTTCACGATCTTCTGCGAGGTCGTGCCGCGCACGATCGAATCGTCGACCAGCACCACCCTCTTTCCCGCCAGCACGTCGCGGTTGGCGTTGTGCTTGAGGCGCACGCCCATGTGACGGATGGCGTCCGACGGCTCGATGAAGGTGCGGCCGACATAGTGGTTGCGGATGATGCCGAGATCGAAGGGCAGGCCGGCGGCAAGCGCGTAGCCGATCGCCGCCGGCGTGCCGGAATCGGGAACCGGCACGACCAGATCGGCCGTGGCCGGTCTCTCTTTGGCGAGTTCGGCGCCGATGCGCTTGCGGATCTCGTAGACGCCGCGACCCTCGACCGAGGAATCGGGCCGGGCGAAATAGACGTATTCGAAGATGCAGAAGCGGCTTTTCGCCGGCGCGAAGGGAAACAGGCTCTCGATCCCGTCCTCGGTGACGATCACCATCTCGCCCGGCTTCACGTCGCGCACGAAATGCGCACCGATGATGTCGAGCGCGCAGGTCTCCGAGGCGAGGATGGTGGCGCCGTCGAGATTGCCGATGACCAGCGGCCGCACGCCCAGAACGTCGCGGCAGCCGATCATCTTCTTGGTCGACAGGCAGACCAGCGACCAGGCGCCCTCGATCTTGTGCAGGGTATCGATGACGCGGTCGGCCAGCTGGCTGCGGCCCGATGTGGCGATGAGATGGAGGATGACCTCGGTATCGGAGGTCGATTGGAAGATCGAGCCACGGCGCTGGAGCTGGTCCTGCAGGGCAAGCGCGTTGGTCAGGTTTCCGTTATGGGCAACGGCGAAGCCGCCGCCGGAGAACTGGGCGAACAGCGGCTGGATATTGCGGTCGATGGAACCGCCATGGGTCGAATAGCGGTTATGGCCGATGGCCCGGTCGCCGGGCAGGCCGGCCACGACTTCCGGCGGGGTGAAGGTGTCGCCGACCAGGCCGACATGGCGTTCGGCGTGAAATCCCTCGCCG
Organism: uncultured Alphaproteobacteria bacterium; assembly: GCA_963762605.1. Classification (GTDB taxonomy): domain Bacteria; phylum Pseudomonadota; class Alphaproteobacteria; order Rhizobiales; family Kaistiaceae; genus CAVSRC01. The sequence goes on from CAVXLJ010000019.1 coordinate 414,674, forward strand.
TCGAACGAGACGATGCCCGCCGCCTCCTGGCCGCGATGCTGCAGCGCGTGCAGTCCGAGCACGGTCAGTGCCGCAGCGTCGGGGTGACCGAAAACGCCGAAAACGCCGCACTCCTCGCGCAGCTTGTCATCATCAAAAGGCTGCGTCGTCACCTGGTCCATGTCACGCGCTTTCTGCGGCGTCAGTTGCCACCGTTCTGGATCAGCTGGTCGAGCTGCTGGCGGGACGCATCGCTCGGGCCCGGGCTGGCGGCATCGGGTGGCGGCGCGTCCGGTGCCGGTCCGGCATCGCTGCCGGAACCGCCGCGACTGCGGAAGACGTCCTTCAGCTTGGCTTCGAGGTCCTGCGGCAGAGCATCTTGCAGCTGGTAGCCCAGCCCTTCCAGGACGGGTTTGCTTTTTGAGCCCATCATCCAGCTGGCCGGGCCTTGCGCCAGCCACAGGAAGAAGGCCTGCGCCACGATCATCAGCAACAGCCCGCGTCCCGCCCCGTAAAGGAATCCGAGGCCGCGATCGACCGCCCCGACGCGGCCGTCGAGAACCATGTCCGAGATCCTCATCGCGACGATGCTTACAACCAGCAGGACGATGAGAAAGATGGTCAACGCCGACACGACGGAGGCGAACGTGCCGTTGGTGATGAACGAACTCACCAGCGGCAATGGCAGCTTGTAGAGAAGGTAGGCCGCCGCCGCCGCGCTGGCCCACGACACCAGGGTCAGGGCTTCGCGCACGAAGCCGCGCAGCATGGCGAGCAAGGCCGAAACGAGCAGAACCACCAGGACAATGACGTCGTAAATCAAGCGCGTGGTCTCACGGGATAGCTGCGGCGGAGCAACGCTCTAGCACGATTCTGGCGGCTTGGCAGGGTTTCGATGGCTCGTTGGCGCCTGCCGCATGGGCCGGTCGTTACTGCAAATCCGCCGCAAGACTCGCTGCGACGCCGCACAACCTATGATAAGACGTCCACAGGTGGCATCAAACGGCCACCACCAGGGACACGACGGGGGTTGTTCATGAAGGTGCTTGGCGTAATCGTCAATATCTTCGTGCCCGGTATCGGCACGATGATCGTCGGCAAGATCGGGCAGGGCATTGCGCAGCTCCTGCTTTATATCGTCGGCTGGATTTTCTGTTTCACGGTCGTCGGCGCGATCATCGGCGTGCCGCTGTGCATCGGCGTCTGGATTTGGGCGATTGTCTCCGCCGCGACCGCCAATCCCAAACCCATGCAGGTGGAAATCATCCACCGGCATGAGTGAGGATCAGGCGGCAACTGCCTGAGCAGACAGCGATATCAGTCTGAGTGTTGGCGCGCCGTCGCGGCGATCGCGGCGACCAGATCGGCCAGCGCGCTCACCGTCGTCGCCGGCGCCCCGCCGGCATCCTTGGCTTCCGGCAGGCAGGCGCGAGAAAAGCCGAGCTTCTGCGCCTCCTTGAGGCGTGCCGCGGCGTGCGGCACCGGGCGCACCGCTCCCGACAGGCTGACCTCGCCGAAATAGACGGTGTCGGCGGGAAGGGGCGCACCCAGCCGCGACGAGACCAGCGCTGCGGCAACCGCCAGGTCGGCGGCCGGCTCGGCGATCCTCAGGCCCCCGGCAACGTTGAGATAGACGTCGCAATCGCCCAGCCGCACGCCGCAATGGGCCTCGAGCACCGCCAGCACCATGGCCAGACGGCCGGAATCCCAGCCGATGACCGCCCGGCGTGGCGTGCCCAGCCTGGTCGGGGCGACCAGCGCCTGAATCTCGACCAGCAGCGGCCGCGTGCCCTCCATGCCGGCGAAGACCGCGGCGCCGGGCGTGGTGGCGTTGCGCTCGCCAAGGAACAGCTCCGACGGGTTGGCGACTTCGCCCAGGCCCGCGCCGGTCATCTCGAACACGCCGATCTCGTCGGTCGGGCCGAAGCGGTTCTTGACCGCGCGCAGGATGCGGAAGTGGTGGCCGCCTTCGCCCTCGAAATAGAGCACGGCATCGACCATGTGCTCGACCACGCGCGGGCCGGCGATCTGGCCGTCCTTGGTGACGTGGCCGACGAAGACCACCGCGCTGCCGGACTGCTTGGCGTAGCGGATCAGCGCCTGCGCCGCGGCGCGCACCTGGGTGACCGTGCCCGGCGCCGAATCGGCGAGGTCGGTCCACAGCGTCTGGATCGAATCGATGATGACCAGCGCCGGCGGCCGGTCGGCGGCCAGCGTCGCCAGAATGTCCTCGACGCTGGTCTCGGCGGCAAGCTTCACCGGCGCCTCGGCAGAGCGACAGACGCTCGGCCCTCATCCGGATCTGGGCCACCGCCTCTTCGCCCGAGACATAGACCACCGGCTGCCCGGTCGCGGCCAGGCGGCCCGCCACCTGCAGGAGCAGCGTCGACTTGCCGATGCCGGGGTCGCCGCCGACCAGCAGTGTCGAGCCACGCACGAAGCCGCCGCCGGTCACCCGGTCGAATTCGGCGATGCCGGAGCGGATGCGCGGCGCATCGTCGGTTGCCCCGGCGAGCGTGGTCAGCGCTACCGGGCGGCCCTTGCCGAGCTTGCGCGCCGCCGGACTGGCGCCGACGCCACCGCCGGTGCTCTCCTCGACCAGCGTGTTCCATTCGCCGCAGTCGTCGCATTTGCCCTGCCAGCGCGACGAGACGGCGCCGCAGTTCTGGCAGGTGAAGCTGGTTTTCAGGCGGACGACGGATGAACGGGCCACGCGGGATTCCTGTGTAGCGTTCCCGTTATGTTCTCATGGCTCCGGGGAAATGGCAAGAGGTGGCCGGAGGCTCGTCGCCCTGAAATCCGCAAAGGCTATCCCAGTGCCCGCCGCACCTTCTCGGCGTTGGTCGCCAGAACCTGCGGGTCTTCCATCTTGCCGGTGTGGGGCTTGAGCGGCACGCCGGCGAAGCGCGGGACGACGTGAACGTGCAGGTGATAGACGGTCTGGCCGGCCGGCGCCTCGTTGTACTGGATGACCATGACGCCGTCGGCTTCGAACGCCGTCTTCACGGCGCGGGCGATCTTCTGCACTGTCTCCATCAGGCGGGCGAGGGTGGCCGGATCGGCGTCGAGCAGGTTGCGCGAGGGCGCCTTGGGCAGCACCAGCGTATGGCCGGTGCCCTGCGGCATCACATCCATGAAGGCGACCGTGTGTTCGTCCTCATAGACCCGGTGCGAGGGGATCTCGCCGCGCAGGATCTTGGCGAAGATGTTGTCTGGGTCGTAGGCCTCGGTCATCGACGTTCCCCGGCAATGGGCATTCGGCAATCGGCAGTCGGAAATAGCACAAGTCCGACCGACTGCCGACTGCCTACTGCCGATTGCCCGCTTCTTCCCGGAACGGCAGATATTCGGCAAGCGCCTCCTGATCGCGGGCGACCTGATGGCGCTCGCGGTCGAGATAGTCGGCGACCGCCTTGCGGAAACCGGCATCGGCGATCCAGTGGGCGGAGTAGGTGGTCGTCGGCCGGTAGCCGCGCGCCAGCTTGTGCTCCCCTTGCGCGCCGGCTTCGACCAGCCTGAGGCCGTGGTCGATGCCCCATTCGATCGCCTGATAATAGCAAAGCTCGAAATGCAGGAAGGGCTGGTCGGCGGTGGTGCCCCAGTAGCGGCCGTAGAGCGTGTCGGAGCCGATGAAATTGAGCGCGCCGGCAATCGGGACTCCATGACGCAACGCGAAGATGAGCAGGATGCGGTTCGCCATGCGCTCACCGATCAGCGAGAAGAAGCGGCGGTTGAGATAGGGCCGACCCCATTTGCGCGAACCGGTGTCCATGTAGAAATGGAAAAACGAGTCCCAGGCGTCCTCGGTGATCTCGCGCCCGGTCAGGTGGACGATCTCCAACCCGCCGTTGAGCGCATCGCGGCGCTCGCGACGGATCGCCTTGCGCTTGCGCGAGGCGAGCGCGTCGAGGAAATCGTCGAAGTCGCGATAGCCCTCGTTGACGAAATGGAACTGCTGGTCGGTGCGCGGCAGATAGCCGGTTTCGGCAAGCAGTTGCTGCTCGCTCTCCTTGGCGAAAGTGACGTGCAGCGACGAGGCGCCGAGCTTGGCGGTCAGCGTGGCGCCGGCCGCGGCGAGCAGGGCGCGGTTCCGCTCGGCGTCGGCGCCGGGTCTGACCAGCAGCCGCCGGCCGGTCACCGGGGTGAAGGGCACGGCCGCCTGGAGCTTGGGATAGTAGCGCCGGCCGGCGCGCTCATAGGCCTCGGCCCAGCCGTGGTCGAAGACGTATTCGCCCATGGAGTGGTTCTTCAGGTAGCAGGGCATGACCGCGGCCGGCTTGCCGTCGGCGCCGTCGAGCACCAGGTGCTGGCCGAGCCAGCCGGTCTTGCGCGTCGCCGAGCCGGATTCCTCCAGCGACCAGAGGAAATCGTGCGCCAGGAAGGGGTTGTAGGGCTCGCCGGGCGGATTGGCGCAGGCATCCCAGTCGTCGCGGGCGACGTCGCCGAGCGAGGACAGGACACGGAATGTGGCTTGCGGCGGTACGGGGGCGGCCACGGAGCAGGGGCTCTCCGAAAAAGGGGACTGCCATCAACTTAGAGCCACTTAAAATCCGTGCAAGACGTGGGCCGAGGGAGGTGGCCGTATCTGGCCCGGGCGTGTCCCGGGCGCAGCGCGGTGCGTAGCACTGCGCTGCAGAACCGGGACCTACGAACTGGCTGGACCCCGGCTCTGCGCTGCACCGTTTCACGCTGCAGCGCGTCCGGGGAACGGAAGCTGTGTCAGTGCGGTAACCCAAGTCGCCAAACCTTCCCTCAAGGGGAGGCTTACATAGTGCCTGCCGCAACCGCGTCCGGGTCGAAGCCCTCGAAGGTGATCTGGTCGGTCCAGGCGTGCGCCTTCGCCCGATCTTCCGGCGTTCGGATCGTCCAGCAGATCAGCGGTATGCCGATATGGCGCAGCATCAGCGGCGCGTTGGCCGGCAGCGCGTCGATGCCGAAGGAGACGAAGTGCGGCCACACGATCGCCGCGCCGAAGAGGTGGCGGAGCGCGAAGCGCTGCGGCCACGACAGGCGGCCGCTGTCGGGATCTGCGGCGGAAAAATCGTCGGCGGTCATGCCGCGCGGCAGCGTGGGGGCAAGCCGGCGCATGGCGAGCATCGACATGGGATCGAACGACATGACGGCCGCCGGCCCGGAATAGCCGGTGAGAATCGGCGCCACCGCCCGTTCCAGCCGCCGGTCGCCGTCCCACCGGCTCTTCAGCTCGATGATCAGCGGCACCCGCCCGTCGACCAGATCGAGCAGGTCCTCCAGCGTTGGAATGCCGGCATCGCTGTCGCGCAGGCGCACGGCGCGCAGACTCGGCAAGCGTGCATTCGCTCACCGGCCCATCGGTTTCGCTCAGCCGGTCGAGCGTGTCGTCATGGAAGACCACGACGCGGCCGTCGGCGGTCGGTTGCAGGTCGCATTCGATGGCGAAGTTGTGGGCGATCGCCGCCTCAGCCGCGCTGAGCGTGTTCTCGATGCGCCCGGCTTTGCGGTCGTGATAGCCACGGTGCGCGATCGGCCGCGCCGTCAGCCAATCGAGTTCCGACATCTGGTTGGCCCGGTCAGGCGACCTCGACGATGGCCTCTACCTCGACGGCGACGCCGAGCGGCAGGGTCGCCACGCCCACTGCCGAGCGCGCATGCTTGCCACGCTCGCCGAGCACCTCGATGAGGAAATCGGAGCAGCCGTTCATCACCCGGTGCGGGTCGGTGAACTCGGGCATCGCGTTGACGAAACCGGTGATCTTGACGATGCGCTTGACCTTTTCGAGATCGCCCAGCGCCGCCTTGAGATTGGCCAGGACGTTGATGGCGCAGATGCGGGCGGCCTTCTGGCCCTCCTCGACGCCATGCTCGCGGCCGAGCTTGCCGACGAACTTTTCGCCACCGGCAAGGATGGAGACCTGGCCGGAAACGAAGAGGAATTGTCCGCTGACAAGCGTCCCGACATAACTGGCGGCCGGCACCGGCGGCGTCGGCAGGGTCACGCCCAGCGCCGTGAGGCGGGCTTCGGCAGTTTCGGCCATTGCTTTTCCTTCTCCGTTGTCTTGTTGTGGCCGTTCTAGTCGCGCAGAATCCCCGGCGACGCAAGAACCTTGGAACGGTGGCTCATGCGAGTGCGGTCGGTCGTCTGGCTTGCCGGTCTGGCCGGCCTCCTGCTGCTCCCATCCGCGGTGCGCGCCCATACGGCGGAGCTGGCGTCCTATCGGGCGGCCTACGAGCTGAGCGTCGATGACAGCAACAGCGAGGTGGCCGCGTCGGCGACGGTCAGCGGCCGTATGGCCGTCGAGTTCGTCGGTGCGCGCTGCAGCGGCTACAAGAACAAGATGCGCATCGTTACCGAGGGCGAGGACGCGGACGGCAATTCGCAGGTCACCGATGCGCGCACCGAGACGCTGGAGACCGACAAGGGGCGTCTGGAGTTCTCCAATCAGACTTACGTCAACGATGGGCTCGTCGACGAGTTGGTGGGGGTGGCGACGCGCGGAGCCAATGGCATCGCCGTGGCGCTGACCAAGCCCGGCAAGAAGCGCTTCACGCTCGACCGCAGTGTGCTGTTTCCCACCGAACAGATGCGACAGGTTCTGGCTGCGGCCGCCGCCGGCAAGCACTTCGTCGCGATGGACGTGTTCGACGGCTCCGAGACCGGCGACATCGTCTATGCCACCGCGTCGGTCATCGGCAAGGTCTCGACCGCATCCGACGATTACGGCGACGAGACGCTTGTCGGCGAGGCCGGCTTCGCCGGACTGCCGCACTGGCCGGTGACGATAAGCTATTTCGACAAGGGCAAGGGCACCGACGACGCGCCGACCTACACCACGTCATTCGTTCTCTATGCCAACGGCATCAGCCGCAAGTTCAGGATCGACTACGGCAAGTTCGCGCTCACCGGCCACCTGAGCCATCTCGAGATGCTGCCGGCGCCGAAGTGCTGAGGGGCTGGAGGTGCGCACGGAGCGCCATCACCGCAACTGGCGATGGGCCCATGCAGTCTGCCCCCTGCCGCAGCGGCTTCTTCCTACCCGCGCGGGTGCGACGCGGCGCTGGCGACCTTGCCGCTCCTGGCATGGGGAATCGAGCCGCCGACCTGCACGACCGTGCTGTAGAGCGCCTCCTTGCTCACCAGGTCCCAGAGGATGGCGGCGTTCTTCACCGACAGCCGCACGCAACCGTGCGAGACGGGCCGGCCAAGCCCGCGGTCACGGGTGCCGTGCACCGCATTGCCCTGGTTCGTGAAAAAGATCGAGAAGGGCATCGGCGCGTTGTCATATTCCTTGCTGCGATGGTCCTTGTCGCGGCTGAGCGCCCAGAACGTGCCGTTGGGCGTGTCATAGCCGGGTCGTCCGGTCGATACCGGCCAGACGTAGCGCACGCTGCCGTCAACCGCGACGGTCATGCGCTGGGTGGTCTTGTCGACGCTGATGAGGATGTCGGCACGCGCCGGCTGGCCAAGCGCCAGCCCGACCAGACAGGCTCCAATCAATGACAGGACGATGCGGCTGGTGTGCACGGGCATTTCTCCGATTTGTGCCTGGCGCGGGCGCCAACGATTACAACCATCATTGGCGGCATTGTCTTCATCTACAATGAACGAGTTCACAACGGCGGGCGTCCCGCAAGGGGAGAGCCGCCTTTTTTGCCATGGCCTCGCCACGCGCCATCGGTCCCCGGACGCCCTGAGAGCCGTGCAACCGTGCAGGGCAGGGCCGGGGCCGATGCGGCGCGCAGATCCCGGTTCTGCGTCTGGCCGCTGACCTGTTGCGCCACGCCCGTGCCCGGGACGCGGTCTCCCGTTACCCCTGCCGCGGCTTCTTGCCCGTATCGAACACCAGCCCCAGTTCCACCGCCTTGGTGCCGAATCGCTCGCGGATGGTGTCGACGGCATGCTCGGCCTTGGCGCGCTTGGCGGCGTCCGGATCGAGCAGGTCGCTGGGGTCGGCCAGCCGCGGGTCGGTGAACTCCGCCACGCCGATGCCGATCAGGCGGAACCTGGTCTTGCCGTCCGCCTCGCGCGCCAGCAGTTCGGCGCCGGTCTGGAAGATGCGGTCGGCGAGTTGCGTCGGATCGGCCAGGTGGCGGCTGCGGGTGCGCAGGCGAAAATCGGCGGTCTTCAGCTTGAGCGTCACCACGACTCCGGCCAGCTCCGCCTTCTTCAGCCGCCGCGACACCTTCTCCGACAGGGCGCGAAGGATCGCCTTCAGTTCGTGCGGGTCGGCGATATCGCTGTCGAAGGTGGTCTCGTTGCTGACGCTCTTGGTCTCGCCATGCGGCTCCACGCTGCGGCTGTCGTCGCCTTGTGCCAACCGCGCCAGCCTGAGCCCCATGCTGCCGTAGCGCCGGCCAAGCTCGGCCGCGTCCATGTGCTGCAGCGTGCCGATCAAGTGGATGCCGTCGGCCGCCAGCCGCGCCTGCATGGTTTTCCCCACGCCCCAGATCAGCCCGACCGGCTTGCCCGCCAGGAAGGTCGTGGCCTCGGCCTCGCCGATCACCGAGAAGCCGCGCGGCTTTTCCAGGTCGGAGGCGATCTTGGCGAGGAACTTGTTGAAGGAAAGGCCGATCGACACCGTGATGCCGATGTCGCGCTCGATCTTCTGCTGCAGCCGGGCGAGCGCCAGCGCCGGGGGGCCGTGATGCAGCCGCTCGGTGCCCGCCATGTCCATGAAGGCCTCGTCGATCGACAGCGGCTCGACCAGTGGCGTCAGCGACTGCATCAACGTGCGCACTTCGCGCCCGACGCGGCTGTATTTCTCGAAATCCGGGCGGATGACCACCGCCTCCGGGCAGGCTTCCAGCGCCTTGAACATGGGCATGGCGGAGCGCACGCCGCGAATGCGGGCGATGTAGCAGGCGGTCGCCACCACGCCGCGCTTGCCCCCGCCGACGATCACCGGCCTGTCGGCAAGTTCCGGGTGGTCGCGCTTCTCGATCGCCGCATAGAATGCGTCGCAGTCGAGGTGGGCGATGCTCAGGCGGAAGAGTTCCGGGTGGCGCAGCAGGCGGGGCGAGCCGCAGGCGGCGCAACGGGTCGCGCCCGCCGCCGCCGGTGTCAGGCAATCGCGGCAGAAACCGGGCGTTTCGGCGATTCTTGCGGGGGCCGGCATCGTCTCGTCCGATCGGCTCGACTGGGGCGAGGCTAGCCGGCCGCCCGGCGCCGTTCAATCGGCGCATGGCAGGCTCCTGTCATTGGCCTTGCCGGTCGGAAAGGCGCTCTGCTAAGACGGCGGAACTTCAACGGATTTTGCCTCTCATGTCGGTCGATAAGGACACGGTCAAACGCGTGGCGCATCTCGCCCGCATCGCGGTCAGCGATGCCGAGGCGGAGAAGCTCCAGGACGATCTCAACACCATCCTCGGCTTCGTCGAGCAGTTGAACGAAGTCGATGTCACCGGCGTCGAGCCGATGACCGCCGTGCTGCCCATGACGATGAAGCTGCGCGACGACGCGGTTACCGACGGCGCCAAGGCCGATGCGGTCGTTGCCAACGCGCCGGCCCGCGCGGAGCACTTCTACGTGGTCCCCAAGGTGGTCGAATGAAACGCGAAGCGGTTCATTCGACCATCCCCCGGCTTGACCGGGGGATCTCCGGCGGCATCGTCGGAGCCGGAGCAGGTCAAGCCACCATCCCCGGGCTTGACCCGGGGATCGCGAGCCGGATTGTCATCGCGGCCGAGACGCCCTTGCAGGACGAGGTGCGTGGGCTGATCGCCGAGCTGAACGCCGTTCTGCTCGGGCTGACGCCGGCCGAGTTCTGCTACCACCTGAAGCCGGAAGAGATGGCCGTGCCGGACGTCACCGTGTTCGTGGCGCGCATTGCCGGGCGCGCCGTCGCCATGGGCGCGCTCCGCCGCTTCGGCGACGTCGGCGAGGTCAAGCGCATGTATACCCGGCCGGAGGTTCAGGGGCAGGGCATCGGCGGCCGCATCCTCGACGCCATCGTCGCCACCGCCCGCGCCGAGGGCATCGGCCGGCTGGTGCTCGAAACCGGCGACCGCCACCCTGCCGCATGGCGCGTCTACGAGCGCGCCGGCTTCAGCCGCTGCGGCCCGGTTCTCGATTATCCCGATACGCCGTATTCCGTCTTCTACGAGATGCGGCTGGCCCCCGACCGATTGCAGTCCGCATGACCGATCTCACCGCGTTCACCATCGCCGAAATCCGCGACGGCCTTGCCGCCCGCCGCTTCTCCGCGGTCGAACTGACCCAGGCCTATCTCAAAGCCATGGAAGCGGCGCGTTCGCTCAACGCCTATATCGTCGAGACGCCGGAGAAGGCGCTGTCGATGGCCGCCGAGAGCGACCTCAGGATCGCGCGCGGCGACGCGCGGCCGCTGGAGGGCGTGCCGCTCGGCATCAAGGACCTGTTCTGCACGGAAGGGATCCACAGCCAGGCGGCGAGCCACGTGCTCGACGGCTTCGAGCCGACTTACGAATCGACCGTCACCGCCAATCTTTGGGCCGACGGCGCGGTCATGCTCGGCAAGCTCAACATGGACGAGTTCGCCATGGGCTCGTCCAACGAGACCTCCTATTACGGCCCGGTGGTCAACCCATGGCGCTCGACCGGCTCCAACGCGCCGCTGGTGCCGGGCGGCTCGTCGGGCGGTTCGGCCACGGCGGTCTCGGCGCATCTGTGCGCCGGCGCCACCGCCACCGATACCGGCGGCTCCATTCGCCAGCCGGCAGCCTTTACAGGAACCGTCGGTATCAAGCCGACCTATGGCCGTTGCTCGCGTTGGGGCATCGTCGCCTTCGCCTCGTCGCTCGACCAGGCCGGGCCGATCGCGCGCGACGTGCGCGACGCCGCCATCATGCTGAAGTCGATGGCCAGCATCGATGCGAAGGACGCCACCTCCGCCGACATGGCCGTTCCGGATTACGAGGCGGCGCTCGGGCAGGGGGTGAAGGGCTTGAGGATCGGCATCCCCAAGGAATACCGCGTCGAGGGCATGCCGGCCGAAATCGAGACGCTGTGGGAGGAGGGCAAGGCGTGGCTGAAGGACGCCGGCGCCGAAATCGTCGACATCTCCCTGCCGCACACCAAATACGCTTTGCCGGCTTATTACATCGTTGCGCCCGCCGAAGCCTCGTCCAACCTCGCCCGCTATGACGGCGTGCGCTACGGCCTGCGTGTTCCCGGCGACGACATCATTTCCATGTACGAGGCGACGCGCTCGGCCGGCTTCGGCAAGGAGGTCAAGCGCCGCATCCTGATCGGCACCTATGTGCTCTCCGCCGGCTACTACGACGCCTATTATCTCCGCGCCCAGCGCGTGCGCACGCTCATCAAGCGCGATTTCGAGCAGGCCTTCGCCGACGGCATCGACGCCATCCTGACGCCGGCGACGCCGACCGCGGCCTTCGGGCTGGAAGCCATGGCGCTGGCCTCGCCGATCGAGATGTACCTCAACGACGTCTTCACGGTGACGGTCAACATGGCCGGCCTGCCGGGCATCTCGGTGCCGGCGGGGCGCACCGCCGACGGCCTGCCCATGGGCCTGCAGCTCATCGGCCGCCCCTTCGACGAGGCGACGCTCTTCCGTGCCAGCGAAGTGATCGAGGATGCGGCGGGCCACTTCTCGCCGGAACATTGGTGGGCGACCGCATGACCCGCCAGAACATTTCCTCCGCCAGCCCTTACGAGCCAGTCATCGGCTTCTCGCGCGCGGTGCGCATCGGCAATACGATCGCGATCAGCGGCACCGCACCGATCGGAGCCGACGGCAAGACAGCGGGCGTCGGCGACGTTGCGGCGCAGGTTCGCCGCTGCTGCGCGATTGCCGGCGACGTGCTGGGGAAAGCCGGCGCCAGCCTTTCCGATGTCATCCGCACGCGCATGTATCTCGTCAACGCCGCGGACTGGGAGACGGCCGGCCGCGCCCATGGCGAGACCTTTGGCGATATCCGCCCGGCATCGACCATGGTCGTGGTCAAGGCACTGCTCGATCCCGACTGGCTGGTCGAGATGGAGTTCGACGCGGTCGTGGCGTCCGCGTAGCTCGGGCAGGCGCTGCCCCTCAGTAGAGCTTCGGCATCTGTTCGCTCATCGATCCGGCCACCTGTCCGCAGGGGACGCTGGGTACGACACGCGCCGTCGAACCGGAGAACAGCGTGAACCAGTCCGGCCCCATTGGCCCGAGCGAGTCGCGTGCCGGGATTTCCGACTTCTGCCACAGCTCGTGTGTCCAGCCGAACTCGTATTTCGCCGCCGACTGGAAGACGATCGGGAACAGCTTGGTCGATCCCTTGGGCATCGATTCTGGCAGCTGCAGCCCGGCCGTATTGTAGAGGTCGCCCTTGATGGTCGTGGTCGGGATATCCTTGGTGTCGTGGAACGGTCCCGAGACCTGCTGCGCCGGGAAGACGTTCTGGAAGTGGATGGCGAGGTCGGCGTAGCACGCCTCCTTGTAGAGGCTGGTCGGGTCGCGGTCGTATGGCGTGCGGGTGACCGCAATGATCGCCATCGGCGGCTGATCGACCGCGCCGTGCGCCGGCTTGGCGTGGACGCTGGACGGCAGACAGAGCGGCTCGCGGCCGTTCTGGTGGGCCTCCTCGGTACCGACGCAGCCGGGCGTGTCGTTGGATTTCTTGAGGTTGTCGGCGACGGTGCCGAGGCCCTTCTTGAGCGCGTCCTGGCACGGCCCGACGCAGGGGATGCCGGTCTGTTCGGTGATCTGGTCGGCAGCGAGGTCGACGGCGGCGTCGACCCCCTGGTCGATGAGCTGATTGTAGTTCGGGATGCTCGGCGGCAGGCCGAGGGCGGCCATGCCGGCATTGACGCCGACTTCGGCCGCGGCGCGGCAATAGCCGGCGGCGTCCTTGCCGCCGATCGCCTCGGCCGCGGCCTTACATTGCAGGCCGAAGGGCGTGTAGTTCATGGCGATATCGACGGCGAGCTTCTTCAGGCCGCTGTATTTCTCGCTCACCCAATCCCACAGATCGGTGATGCCGCCGGTCGCCGCGTCGACCAGATCGCCGAGCGAGTTGATGGTGTGCCCCTGGCCCTTGTAGGCCTGCGGGCAGTGCTCGCCGACGGGAAAGAGAGACCGGACGGCGCTGCTGGTGCCCGGGTCGTAGCCGGTGACCACGACGCAGCCCCAGCGGTTCGGGTCGGCAAAGTCGGGCGGCGTGAAGGAGACGATCTTGACGTTGAACAGGTTGGGCGGACTGGTGCTGGGCAGCTTCAGCGGCGGCTGCGGCGGCGGCTTCTTGCCGTAATAGACCTTGATGACGTTCGACGGCGTGCCGGCCAGCACCTTCGTGCCGGGCGCGACGATCGGCACAATGCGGACGTAGAAGGCCGCGGGCGGCGGCATGTGCAGCCGGGCCTGTCCGATGCCGCTGCCGCTGTCGGCAAGCGCCTTGAAGTCGATCGGCACGCCGTGCGCTGCGCCGGTGAACGCGCCCGAGGCGACCAGTTGCGGCGGCTTGAAGTCGCTCGGGCTTCCTTTGCCGAAGGGCGGGAAGGGTGCCGTCGCCACCTGCCAGAGGAAACCGCCGGCATGCGGCACCTTGGTCACGTCGCCGGTGAAACTGACCGTCTGGTCCTTGTCGGTCGGGCTCTTGACGATGTCGGTGTCGAGGCGGAACTCGCAGCCGCTGGTGCAGTGGTAGAGCCAGGCGCCGTCGGGATAGGTGAGGGTGAGGTTGGCGACCTTGCCGCGATCGAACGTCAAGCCGCCCGGTCCGGCGGTCTCCTGTGCCACCCGGCGCGGGATGACCCGCGCTCGCGGTGGCGGGTGCGGTCGTCACCTTGGGCCGCAGGACCGGAACCGGGCGCGCCGTCGGGGCGATCACCTTGGGCGGTGGCGCCGGTGGCGCCGCGACGATTGCCGGGGTCCGCACCATCGGCTTCAGCACCGGCGCCGGCGTGGCGACATCGGCCTTGCTGCACGTGATGACGCGGAAGCCGCTGCAGTTCGCACCGTTGCACAGGCGGCCGTCGCCGAAGACCAGGGTGGCGATGCCGCGGCGCCCGATATTGGGATCGATGGCGAAACGTTGAGCGCTGGTGAAGCCGTTCTGGCGGCAGAAGAGATCGGCCGCCGGCTGGCCGCAGGCGGTGCCGAAATGCGCGCACCAGTCGAGGCGCACGCCCTTGACGCTGGGATTGGCGAAGGTCCGGGTCGCGGCGGACGCGGAATGGGCGGCCAGAAGCGCCATGACGGCGACGATGCCCGCGATGCTGGTCTTCAAGGCCATGGCGAACTCCTCGGTCAGAGTTGCGCCCCCCGGCATGCATGCAAACGACACACTCATGTGCCGAAGGAGCGTCGGCTCTCCGATCGCCACAGAGGCCCGACCACGGCCGGGTGCGGCCTTTCCAGCCTGCAACCGCGATAGTGCGCGAGGAACGGCCGGCCGGTCAGTGAACCCGGTCACAGCCGGCGCCGCCGGCGCCGGGCTCCGGCCCATTATCGGGTCGCGTCACGCCCCGAACGAGGCTACATAGAGGCCGGCGAATGCCGGCGGCGGGCGCAATGAAGCCAGCATGGAGGTATGACGCATGATCCGGACGAAGTCGCATTGAGGGCACCGCCCCACCGGCGGAGTCGGCGGCCCGCTGACGGCGCTCTGGCACTTGCCAAAGGCGACTGGCACAAGGCGCACAAGAGCGTCCAGGACGACGAAGGCGCCGCGGCGGCCTGGGTCCACGCCCATCTCCACCGGGTCGAGGGCGACGAGAGCCAATGCCGGCTACTGGTATGCCCGCGCCGGCAGGCCGCATGCGACTGAGCCGCTCGGCGAGGAGTGGGACCTGCATCGCCGAGGCGCTGATGACGGAGGGTGGCCTATGACCACGCCTGAACGCGCGCCGGGCTCCGGCAAGCTGATCAAGGGCGCGACCGGCGACTGGGAGGTCATCGTCGGCATGGAGGTCCATGCCCAGGTGATCTCGCAGTCGAAGCTGTTCTCGGGCGCCTCCACCGCCTTCGGCGGCGCGCCCAATTCCCATGTCAGCCTGGTCGATGCGGCCATGCCCGGCATGCTGCCGGTCTTGAACCGCGAATGCGTGGCCCAGGCGGTGCGCACCGGCCTCGGCCTCAAGGCCGCGATCAATCTGAAGAGCCGCTTCGAGCGCAAGAACTACTTCTATCCGGACCTGCCGCAGGGCTACCAGATCTCGCAGTACCAGCAGCCGATCGTCGGCGAGGGCGTGGTCACCGTCGACCGAGAGGACGGCGACAGCTTCACGGTCGGCATCGAGCGGCTGCATCTGGAGCAGGATGCCGGCAAGTCGATCCACGACCAGTCGCCCACGGCGAGTTATGTCGATCTCAACCGCTCCGGCGTGGCGCTGATGGAGATCGTGTCGAAGCCGGATCTCCGCTCGGCCGACGAGGCCAAGGCCTATCTCAGCAAGCTGCGCTCGATCCTGCGCTATCTCGGCACCTGCGACGGCAACATGGACGAGGGCTCGCTCAAGGCCGACGTCAACGTCTCGGTGCGCAAGCCCGGCGCGCCGCTCGGCACGCGCTGCGAGATCAAGAACATGAACTCGATCCGCTTCATCGGCGAGGCGATCGACTACGAGGCGCGGCGCCAGATCGCCATCCTCGAGGATGGCGGCTCGATCGACCAGGAGACCCGCCGCTTCGATCCCGATCGCGGCCAGACCGCGTCGATGCGCTCCAAGGAGGAGGCGCACGACTATCGCTATTTCCCCGATCCCGACCTCTTGCCGCTGGAATTCGAGCAGGCCTGGGTGGACGAGTTGAAGAAGGGCCTGCCGGAACTGCCGGACGCGCGCAAGGCGCGCTTCGTCTCCGATCTCGGCCTCAGCGCCTACGATGCCGGCGTGCTCACCGCCGAGCGCGAGGTCGCCGACTATTTCGAAGCGGTGGCGCGCGGCCGCGACGCCAAGGCGGCGGCCAACTGGGTCATCAACGAATTGACCGGACGGCTGAACAGGGAAGGGCTCTCGATTGCCGACAGCCCGGTCTCGGCCGACCAGCTCGGCGCCATCCTCGGCCTCATCGGGGCCGGCACCATCTCCGGCAAGATCGCCAAGGATCTGTTCGAGATCGTCTGGGCGGAGGGCGGCGACCCGGCGAAAAATCGTCGAGGAGCGCGGCATGAAGCAGGTCACCGATACCTCGGCAATCGAGAAGATCGTCGACGAGATCATCGCCGCCAATCCCGGCAAGGTCGCCGACGCCAGGGCCAAGCCGCAGGCGATCGGCTGGTTCGTCGGTCAGGTGATGAAGGCCAGCGCCGGCAAGGCCAATCCGCAGACGGTCAACGCGCTTCTGAAGGCGAAGCTCGGGCTCTGACATCCGT
Organism: uncultured Alphaproteobacteria bacterium; assembly: GCA_963762605.1. Taxonomy (GTDB): domain Bacteria; phylum Pseudomonadota; class Alphaproteobacteria; order Rhizobiales; family Kaistiaceae; genus CAVSRC01. Next base: position 430,922 of record CAVXLJ010000019.1, read on the forward strand.
GTCCCGGGCGCAGCGCGGCACGGTGAACCTCCCGTTTGAGTATGGCACGGCGCCAAACCCTCTCCCCTTGCGGGAGAGGGTGGACCGCGCAGCGGTCCGGGTGAGGGGTGCGGGCACGGCCTTGCCATGATCCCTCACCCGAAGCTAAAGGTCCATGCTGACGATCTGACGTGGTAAAGGACGATGATCACCGCGTGTTTCATATCATCGTGATGGATGAACCGGGGTCGGTACAATGCCGAAAAGAATATTCGCGTAATTTTTGGCGTCTAGATACACATGCAGCAAATCAATATTATTACAGCGTGCGACGAAGCGTTCGCGCAACACAACTGTGTTCTTCTCGCATCAATATTGGCGCATCATCCGCACCACAAATTTGAGTTCTATACAATTGTACCAAAATCATTCTCCGTCAGCGCAGAAGCGAAAACAAGAGCGAGTCTCCGTCTTCGTGAGAGCGCCCTTCATTTTTGCAGAGTGAACGACGATGGTCTGCAGGAACTGCGTGTATACGCGCACGTAACCTTGCCGTCATATTATAGGTTGATTATAGATCAAATTCTGCCACGTGATGTGTCTTTGGCTATCTATTTGGATTCTGACATAGTCGTCAATGGTGATTTGTCAGAATTATTTAGTTATGACTTGAATGGCTATACAATAGCTGCCGTGCCCGACGCATGGGTCGATCGCGCTGATCGAATCAAAGAAAAAATAGAGCTCCCCAAAGGGGCTCGCTATTTCAATTCGGGTGTTCTTCTAATAAATCTCGAAACATGGCGTCAGACGCAATCGGCCTTCGCGCGCTTGAATATTGCAGGTCTAGCCAGAATTCGATAACGTTCGGGGATCAATGCGCACTAAACCACGTCGTGCAAGGTAATTTTAAGATTTTGGACAAGAAATGGAACTTTCAAACAGCAAATCTCGAGGCGATCGGACCAAATCAATATTCGAAGCATTCACTTGAAGAACTTAAATTGGCCCCCATTGTTCATTTTACGACTGCCTCAAAGCCGTGGCAATATATGTGCAGTCACCCGATGAAATCGATATATTACAAGTATTTGCGCCAAACTCAATGGAAAGGATATGTTGCGGGGGACAAGACCATAGCAAATATGATAAAGAAGAATATCTCATCTATTAGAAATTATGTTCCAATCGCTGCGAACTCGATTTTAGCGAAACTCAGGCGAACTGCGGAGAATTGAACACGGGAGGGAAGAACCCGTCATGACCCAGAGCCAATCGCTCGCGGGCACGGGAGTTGGTGAGCAACATCCTCCAGCACGTCGTCTGCGCTGCTCTGCAGCGCCCACGTCAGTTCCGGCGAGTTCTACGATTACCTCGACGAAGTCACCGCCGACCCCGACGAGGATGGCGGTGGCCCGGAGGCGTGGTGACCCTATTCGAACGTCACGCTGTAGGTCGTGTCGGCCTCGGCGCCGGCGGCGATCGCCGCCTTGGCGAGCGCCGCATAGGCACCGATATCCTCGATGCAGATCGCATCGATGTCGTCGCGCGTGCATTTCGACAGGCCCGGCCCGATGTCGCCGTCCCTGGCCATCGTCTTATAGGCCAGCGCCACGTTCTGCGCCGTGTCGAGCTTGAGCACGGCATAGAGGCGCATGACATTGCCGTCCTGCTCGCCGCTGGATTCGGCCAGATAGAGATCGTCGCCGAGAGGCAGGAAACGCATCGTCATGGTGCCGTCGTCGAGGTGGGCGATGTAGGCCTTGCCCTGGCGGGTGAGCGTCGTCTTGTCCTCCGGCGCGTTCTGCTCGGCGAAGGTGATCGTGGCATAGGGCGCCGCCGCCTGGTCGTCGGTGAACAGCGGCGTGTCGCTGGTGAAGCAGCCGGCGAGCCCGAAAGCCGTCAGCAGCAGGATGAACAGGATCGCAAATCGGTCTTTCATGGTCGTCGCTCCGCATGAAAGGGGTGTGGACAATTATCCACTGTTTACAAGCTTTCCCCCAGATCGCGGCCCTGTTACGGCGACGATACGCCGAAACCGCAAATCGCCCATGTGGTGAACCGTCGGTTGCCGGCCTCCTAACGGCGGGTAAACCGGCACCCGCCGTGAAGCCGAAAAGCCAAGCGATTCAAAGGCTCCGGCCGGTCATCGTTAGCGAATTGCTTCGCCACCAGTGGCGTTTTGTTAAGCGCGCTCCTTAACCGGCTTTTGATCGCTGGCCGCGACACTCGCCCTATCGGCCGAGCAGCGGGGACATGGCTGCCGGCGACAGGGACAAAAAGGGGAAGTGTCATGGCACGTTGGGACATGGGTGGCGCGGAACTCGCGTCGATGGCGGAGGCGAAGCCGAACGCGCAGAATTTCTTCGATCTCGGCATGCTCTATTCGAGTGGCGGCGAGGTCGAGACGGACCTGGTGGCGGCGCACAAGTGGTTCAACCTGGCGGCGGCGCGGGGCATTCCTGAGGCGGCGAATTACCGCCAGGAGGTCGCCCGCGAGATGACCGAGGCGGCGATCGCCGCGGCGCAGCGTGCCGCGCGCGAGTGGCTGCGCGCCCACTGATCGAATTCAGGCTGCCGGCCGGGGGGCCGGCGGAGGCGGGCACAGGGACGGGGGACCTCAGCCCAGCTTCTCGGGCGGCGCCGGGATCGAGATCCCGCGCCGATCCCGGCTCGACGGATGCCCGGCATCGCCCTTCGCCGGTCTCGACGCCGGATCGCTCCGCCGGTCGAGAAACGGAATTGGCTCTATCTGGCCAAGGAAGGCTCAAGGCATCGGGTTGGCCCGGTGCCAGTCCGCGTTCAATTTGCCCATCGCCGGCGGCCTACGCCTCAGTGGTTGTCGCGCGGAATGCCCATCTGCTTGGCGACGTGCTGGTATTTGATCGCCGGCTTGAGCACCATGCCCTCCGACAATTGGTCGACCATACTGCGCTGGATCTCCTGCCAGGGCGTCTGGCTCTTGGGGAAGGGGAAGCCGCCATGGGCCTCCAGCTCGGTACGGCGCTTGGCCAGTTCCTCGTCGGAAATCAGGATGTTGGCTTCGCCCGCATTGAGGTCGATGCGCACCCGGTCGCCGGTCTGCACCAGCGCCAGCCCGCCGCCCGCCGCCGCCTCGGGCGAGGCGTTGAGGATGGAGGGCGAGCCGGACGTGCCCGACTGGCGGCCGTCGCCGATGCAGGGCAGCGAGTGGATGCCGCGTTTGATGAGCGCGGCCGGCGGCTGCATGTTCACCACCTCGGCGCCGCCGGGGTAGCCGATCGGGCCGGCGCCGCGAATGAACAGCATGCAGTTCTCGTCGATCTGCAATTCCGGCTCGTCGATGCGGTGGTGGTAGTCCTCCGGCCCTTCGAAGACGATGGCGCGGCCCTCGAAGGCGTTGGGGTTCTTCGGATCGGAGAGGTAGCGGTCGCGGAACTCCTTCGAAACCACGCTGGTCTTCATGATCGCCGAATCGAAGAGGTTGCCCTTCAGCACGATGAAACCGGCATCCTCAACCAGCGGATCCTCGAACGGGCGGATCACGTCATGGTCCTGGCTCTCGTGGCCGCGGCAATTCTCGCCCATGGTCTTGCCATTGGCGGTGATCGCAGCCTCGTGGATGAGGCCCTGCTTCATCAGCTCGTTGACGACGGCGGGAACGCCGCCGGCGCGGTGGAATTCCTCGCCGAGATACTTGCCGGCCGGCTGAAGGTTGACCAGCAGCGGAACCTTGTGGCCGACCGCCTCCCAGTCGTCGACGTCGAGCGCGACGCCGACGTGGCGGGCGATGGCGTTGATGTGGATGGGCGCATTGGTGGAACCGCCGATGGCCGAATTGACCCGGATGGTGTTCTCGAAGGCCTCGCGGGTGAGGATGTCGGAGGGCTTCAGGTCCTCCCAGACCATCTCGACGGCGCGCAGTCCCGTCTCGTAGGCGATCTGCCCGCGCTCGCGGTAGGGAGCGGGGATGGCAGCACAGCCGGGCAGGCTCATGCCCAGCGCTTCGGCGAGCGAATTCATGGTCGTCGCCGTGCCCATGGTATTGCAGTGCCCGATCGAAGGCGCCGAGGCGGCAACGATCTCGATGAACTCATCGTAGTCGATCTCACCGGCGGCGAGGCGGTCGCGCGAATCCCACACGGTGGTGCCGGAGCCGGCGCGCTCGCCCTTCCACCAGCCGTTCAGCATCGGACCGCCGGACAGCACGATCGCCGGAATGTCGACAGTGGCGGCCGCCATGATGCAGGCGGGCGTGGTCTTGTCGCAGCCAGTGGTCAGCACCACGCCGTCGAGCGGGTAGCCGTAGAGCAGCTCAACCAGGCCGAGATAGGCGAGGTTGCGGTCAAGTGCCGCAGTCGGGCGCTTGCCGGTCTCCTGGATCGGGTGGACCGGAAATTCCAGCGCCAGCCCGCCGGCGGCATGGATGCCGTCGCGCACCCGCTTGGCGAGCTCCAGATGGTGCCGGTTGCACGGAGACAGGTCCGATCCGGTCTGCGCGATGCCGATGATCGGCTTGCCGGACTGCAATTCCGCGCGCGTCAGGCCGAAATTGAGGTACCGCTCCAGGTAGAGCGCTGTCATTCCTGGATTTTCAGGGTTGTCGAACCAGGCTTTGGAGCGCAATTGCGACTTGTCTATTCTTGCCATCGATTGTCTTCCGTCATGGGTCAGTGCGCATCAGGCCAGGGCCGGCCCGACCTTCCGACCTCTGTTGCGGCGCGGGTGTTGAAGCGTTCCGGCGGTTTGGTCGCCCGCGTCGACACGGCGTCCTAGCGCCCATTTTATATGATGAATACCTCTCGGCTGTGACCGAGAAATGGCACAATGGTGGCGAAAATCAGCCGTTCTTGCCATCCCTGTTTAACGCCGGAAAGATACTATGATACACGTTTTCATGCCCAAAGGAACGCCGCATGCCAGAAGGGGTCACCGTGCGCAGCCCGCAACCCAGTCGGCCCGTCGTCCAGCGCCAGCCAAGGCTTTCGGAGATGGTCGCCGGAACCATCGGCAAACGAATCGTCACCGGTCAATACAAGCCCGGTGACACGCTGCCAACCGAGCCCGCAGTGCAGGCCGAGTTCGGCGTTTCCCGAACGGCCGTGCGCGAGGCGATTCGGCTGTTGTCGGCCAAGGGGTTGACGGCTTCGCGTCCCAAGATCGGCACCCGGGTGCGCCCCCCCGGTGACTGGAACATGTTCGACGCGGACGTGCTGCGCTGGCAGGTCGAACACGGCCCCAGCGACGATTTCGTCCACGCCCTCTTCGAGATGCGTGAGATCATCGAGCCTTCGGCGGCGTCTCTGGCGGCCGAGCGGGCGACCGCCGACGACATCACCGCGCTTGGCGTCGCAATGGAGGGCATCGAGAATCAGCCGCGCGGCGGTGCCGAACAGATCGCGGCCGACATTGATTTCCACATGACGATCCTCACATCGTCACGCAACCCGATCCTCATCTCGGTCGGCGCCATGATCAACTCGGCGCTGGAACTCAGCTTCACCATCGGCTGGCAGACGGTGATGGCGGCAGATTCGGTGTTGCAGCATCGGGCCGTCTACGAAATGATCGCCGCCCGCGACGCCGAGGGCGCCTTCTACGGGATGCGCCGGCTCTTGAGGAACTCCAAAGGCAACGTGCTCGATGCCCTGAGGGCGTCGCGCGAGCGACAGGATCCGGTTGAAGGCCGCCCGCCGTAACGTGCAAGGGCGAATTCAGGAATAGTCCATGCGTTTGATGCAGGTGCGCGACGGCAGGGTCCGCCGCATTGTCGCAACCGATCGCGGCAAGTCTTGGATCGTCGGGGGCCGCCACCATACGGTCCTCGATCTGGCCAGGGCGGCGATCGCCCGGCGGACGACCATCGCCAGACTGGTGAAGGCGCTGGGCAGTCGCGGCCCCGCCGATCCGGCGGCCTATCTGGCCAAAGGCCGCGTCCTGCCGCCGGTCGACCATCCCGATCCGGCGCATCTGCTGGTCACCGGCACCGGCTTGAGCCATCTCGGCTCGGCAGCCACCCGCGATGCCATGCATGCCAAGGCGACGACCGACGACGCGGCAACGCTGACCGATTCCATGAAGATGTTCCGCATGGGGCTGGAAGGTGGCAAGCCGGCCAAGGGCGAGACGGGTGTCCAGCCGGAATGGTTTTACAAGGGCGATGGCAGCTTCGTGGCGGCGCCCGGCAAGCCGCTCATCGCGCCGGCCTTCGCCGAGGATGCCGGCGAGGAGCCGGAGATCGCCGGCGTCTACCTCGTCGGACGGGACGGGCAGCCGTGGCGGATCGGCTTCGCGCTCATCAACGAATTCTCCGATCACGTCATGGAGCGGCAGAACTACCTCTATCTCGCCCATTCAAAATTGCGGCCATGCTCGTTCGGGCCCGAGCTTCTGCTCGGCGACCTGCCGGACGACATTCGGGGCATCTCGCGCATCCGCCGCGGCGATACCGTGATCTTCGAGGAGCCATTCCTCACCGGCGAGGCGAACATGTCGCATTCCATCGCCAATCTCGAAGCCCATCATTTCAAATATCCGCATTTCCGCCGGCCGGGCGACGTCCACGTCCATTGCTTCGGAACGGCGACGCTGTCGTTCGCGGCCGGGATTCGCACGCAGGAAGGGGACGTGTTCGAGATATCGGCGGCTGAGTTTGGCCTGCCTCTTGCCAATCCGCTTGCCATCGGCAAAGAGGAAACCACAAGGATCCGCCGCCTCTGAGCGCCTCGCGCCGAACGCGACATCACGCCAAAGAAGAACCGAGGGATGCCAGCCGTCATGGACGATCTGCACCGCAACTATATCGATGGGGACTGGGTCGATGGCGAGGCAATCGCCGACATCAATCCGTCCGACACCGACGAGATCGTCGGCCATTACGCCCGCGGCAGCGCGGCGGACGCCAGGCGCGCCATCGCCGCGGCCAAGGAGGCGTTCCCGGCATGGTCGCGCTCGGGCATCCAGCAGCGCCACGACATCCTCAAGGCAGCCGGCGACGAGATCCTGCGCCGCCGCGAGGAGCTCGGCAGCCTGCTCGCCCGCGAGGAGGGCAAGACGCTGGCCGAGGGCATCGGCGAGACGGTGAGGGCAGGGCAGATCTTCGATTTCTTTGCCGGCGAAGCATTGCGCCTGTCAGGCGAAGTGGTGCCCAGCGTCAGGCCGGGGCTCGAAGTGTCAATGACCCGTGAGCCGGTCGGCGTGGTCGGCATCATCACGCCGTGGAACTTCCCGATCGCGATTCCGGCGTGGAAGATCGCCCCGGCGCTCTGTCACGGCAATACGGTGGTGTTCAAGCCGGCCGATCTGGTGCCGGGCTCGGCCTGGGCGATCGTCGATATCCTGGCGCGCGCCGGCCTGCCCAAGGGCGTGCTCAACCTGGTCATGGGCAAGGGCTCGGTGGTCGGCGATGCCATCATCAATTCGCCCGACGTCAACGCCATGACCTTCACCGGCTCGGTCAATACCGGCCGCAAGGTGGCCGACGCCTCGGTCAAGCTGATGCGCAAGTTCCAGCTCGAGATGGGCGGCAAGAACCCGCTGGTCGTTCTCGACGACGCCGATCTCGCGGTCGCCGTCGAGGCGGCGACCAACGGCTCCTACTTCTCGACCGGGCAGCGCTGCACGGCCTCGTCGCGGCTGGTGGTCACCGCCGGCATCTACCACAAGTTTGTGGAAGCGCTCACCGAGCGGCTGAAGAGCCTCAAGGTGGACAATGCCTGCAAGGAAGGGACGCATATCGGTCCGGTGGTCGATGCGAGCCAGCTCAAGCAGGACGAGGACTACATCCGGATCGGCCGCAAGGAAGGCGGCAAGCTGCACTGGGGTGGCGAGCGGCTCAACCGCGAGACACCCGGCTACTACCTGCAGCCTGCCCTGTTCGTCGATACCGATCCCAAGATGACGATCAACCGGGAGGAAATCTTCGGGCCGGTGGCAAGCGTCATCCGGGTCAAGGATTATGACGAGGCGCTCAGCGTTGCCAACGACACGCCCTATGGGCTGACCTCCGGCATCTGCACGACCAGCCTGAAATACGCCAGCCACTTCAAGCGGAATTCCGAGGCCGGCATGGTGATGGTCAACCTGCCGACAGCAGGCGTCGACTATCACGTCGCCTTCGGTGGCCGGAAGGGATCGAGCTACGGCCCGCGCGAGCAGGGCCGCTACGCGGCCGAGTTCTTCACCACGGTCAAGACCGCCTACATGATGCCGTGAGGCGTCTGCCGGCCGGCCCTGAGCCTACCGGCAGAACACCCGCTTGTTCGGCGCCGTGCGGCAGGATGGTGCCGTCCTTCTCGTTGAAGGAATTGGGGAAATACTTCTTGCACGCGGCCAGCCATTCGGGCGTCCAGGGCTGTTTGCCGCCCGTGTAGGAGCGTGCCGTCGGGCCGTTGTCCGCCGTCATGGTTGCTGGCTTGGCAGGAGCGGCAGGAGCGAGGGGGGCGGTACCGGGGGCGCCGGCCGGCGCCGCTGCGGCCTGGTCGGTGGCCGGGCCTGCGGATTTGTCGCTCGGCGCTGCCGCGGAACTGGTGACCGGCTCAAGCGGCCCGCCCTGGCCGGCGGTATCGACCGACGTGCCGTAATAGGCGGACGTCGCAGGCATTTCCGGCTCCTGATCCATGTTCAGGCAGCGGTAGTAGGCTTCGTCCTGGATCTTCGGCTCCGCCCCCGGCTTCTCGCCGGCGGCTTGTGTGAACTGATTGGCGTATTCGCGCGCGTAAAGCGCGCAATAGGCAGGTGGGGCCGCCAGTGCCGCCCCGGTGCCCGCCGCCAAGACGGCCAGTCCGGCGAGCGGTGCAATCAATGATTTCATGGATTCCGGTTCCCTCCCGGTCGCTTATGGTCCTGCGTCTGTCTTGGCGCAATTGTGATGCCCGCGAAATCGTGGCCGCCGTATGCCCCGCGCCACCGCGACAGTCTCCCGCCGATCTTTGGTGACAAGACGGTGGCGTGATGGCGGGAAGTGGGCAATTGCCGATTGCCCGGAGATTCTTTTTGCGCGATGACGACGGCTCTGCCGGAAAGCGCCGCAAGACGGCGCGCGGGGAGGGGATCTTGCCTGATTTTCCGTTGGTGGACGCCCATGTCCACCTCTACGACCCGGATGCGCTCGACTATCCCTGGATGAAGGGGGAGCCGATGCTCAATTCGCCGCATGGGTCTGCCGAGTACACGGCGGCGACTGATGGCGTGGCGGTGGACAAGCTGGTCTTCGTCGAGGTCGATGTCGCCGGCGGCCGGCACCTTGATGAGGCGGTATGGGTCGAGGCGGCGGCGCGCAACGACGCCCGCGTGCAGGCGATCGTTGCCTCCATGCCGCTTGAGATGGGGGCCGCGGCCGAACCGGATATTGCAGCCTTCGCCCGCATGCCCCTGGCGCGCGCGGTGCGCCGGCTGATCCAGGCCCATGCCGCCGAGCCCGGCTGGTGCCTGAGGCCGGAATTCATCGAAGGCGTGCGGCTGCTCGCCAAATACGATCTCGGCTTCGAGATCTGCATCTATCACGCGCAGATGGCGGATGCGATCGAACTGGTGCGCCGCTGCCCCGAGGTGAACTTCATCCTCGACCATATCGGCAAGCCCGCAATCAAGGACGGCCTGCGCGAGCCATGGTGGAGCCGGATGCGCGAACTGGCGGGCCTGCCCAATGTCGTCTGCAAGGTTTCCGGGGTGGTGAACGAGGCCGACCACGAGAGCTGGACCTACGACCAGGTCGCGCCCTATGTGGCCCATGCCATTGAATGTTTCGGATTCGACCGCGTCGCCTTCGGCGGCGACTGGCCGGTCGTGGGGTTGGTGACCCGCTATCCGGACTGGGTGGCGGTCGTCGACCGGGTGACCGCCGGCGCATCGCCTGCGGATCTACGCAAGCTCTATCGCGACACGGCGATCGGCTATTACCGGCTGTAGGCCGGAGATTCGGGGGCAGGCCACTCGGTTCGGCCGCTGGCCGGCGATGTCCGAAACGCGGGGCTGAAGCGGACGAACGCGGCAGCCGGCACAAAGCGTCGCCGGCATTCTGTGGCGTCTATCTTGTCAGGCTGGCTTAGGTGTATGAACGGCGCCCCGCCTTCGTCGGCAACGACGTCAACGACCTCCAGCCATAGAACACCCACCATGCCTTTCTCGATCTATCAGGCCGCCATCCCGGTCTACGTCCGTCGGCTCGAAGCCCTCGCGGCCATTCTCGACAAGGCGGCGACCTACGCCGCCGACCGCAAGATCGATCCCGCTGCGCTTATTGCAGCACGCCTCTACCCGGACATGTTGCCGCTCGGTCGCCAGGTCCCGATAGCATGTGGCCACGCCATTCGCGGGGCGATGCGGCTTGCCGGGTTGGAGCCGACAAACCTTGAAAGCAAGTCCGATTCATTCGACGACCTCAAGGCCGCAATCGCCAAGACCAAGGAGCTGTTGGGCGGCATAGGGCCTGAGAAGATGGAAGGGGCGGCGGACCGCGACATCACCTTCCCGCTCGGCGATCGCAAGGTGACCATGAAAGGCGCGGACTACCTGCTCCACTTCTCGATGCCGAACTTCTATTTTCACGTCACCACCGCCTACGACATCCTCCGCCACAACGGGTTGGAAATCGGCAAGTCGGATTTCATGGGCGGCGCGTAAGGCATTCCTTTCCCCACACGGATACGCCTTATGCTCAATGCCCTGGCACAAGGCGGTGAGCGTGGAGCAGACGTTGACCGGCTGGCCCGGCACGCCTGAAATCCTTCGGCTTCGTCGCGGACAGGCCGCAGGGCTGCAAGATCACCGAATTGGGCAGGCTGGCGACGGCGATGTCCACTGTGAGGCCGGCAGCGGAGATCGAACAGCCCCACTAGCCGTCGTGCACGGTACGGGCTAGAAGCCTCGCGCACTCTGCATCCCTCGATTCAGGAGAACGATTTTGGCGGCAACGAAGAAGTTGGGCAAATCTACCGATAAGGCGGTTCGTCCGGTGAAAGACGCCCTTTCCAAGTCAGCACTCATCAAGCTCATCGCTGAAGAAAATGGCCTCACCCGCAGCGCAGCGGTGGGTGTCTTTGCCACGCTGGAGAAGACGATTTTGGGATCGATTCATCCGCGCGGCGTGGGAGAATTCACACTGCCCGGACTGTTGAAGGTCACGTTGCGCAAGGTGCCCGCCCGCAAAGCAGGAACGTTGATCCGTAACCCCGCCACCGGCGAAATGATGAAGGGTGCTGCCAAGCCGGCAAGCGTCCGGGTGAAGATTCGCGCTCTGTCGAAATTGAAAGCGGCAGCGGCCCCGTAGACCCGGCGGCATCGGCCAGACCGTAAGCAAGCATTGGCGCGCACCCGGCCCAACCGGAAAATGCGCGCATTGTTGCCTGGGCTGAGCGACCCGCCGGCCGACGGGTCGCGCACGGGTGATCCATTAGCTGGAGACGATCGGATATGACCAAGGAAAGACTGCTGGCGGCGCTCGACAGGCCGCGGTCGGTCAACGCGGTCCTGAGGATTGTGGATCCGGGGAGCTCCAACGTCGACACCGTCCAGACTCTGCTCATGGAGATGCGCGAGGACGGGTTGGTCAAGTTCGACATCAACAAGGGGCTCTGGTCGCGCGCGTGACCGTTGATGCGGGTGCCTGACGTCCGTTCCGGGTCGATCGCCTGCATCAATTCCGCGTCGCTGACCAAACCGAGATCGCGGACCGCTGGATCGATCTGGTGCGCGAGTTCGCGACCGCCACCAAGCGCCATGGGTGAAATGAGCGGCGCGGCAATCCCACCCGAACTGATTGAGCACGTCGAAGACATTCCCGATGTTCGGGTCCCAGGCCAGGGTCCGGGCTGCGCTCGGCTCGGCGTGGTGGGCAACTTCGCGCGAGACGCACGCGCGAGTTCCTTGTCCCCCTGATGATACATGCCGGCGACAGCGCCGAGGATCATGGGCGTGGAGAGGTCGCGAATTGGTCCGTAGCGTTCTTGGCCGCGCGCTTCAGCGGCCTCGGCAACGGCGCACATCTCCGCGTTCTCGCCACCCGGAGCGCGCCCCCAAAATACTGAAAGATATCGCCTTTCAGCGGCGCCAAGGGTCTGGCGGAGAGGATGGGATTCGAACCCACGATACGGCTTTAGACCATATACCCGCTTAGCAGGCGGGCGCCTTCGACCACTCGGCCACCTCTCCTTGGCCCCCGCAATAGCCGAGCCCGTGTGGTGCGGGCAAGGGAATATCCGCGTTTCATGGCCGCGCCGGCCGCGCGGGCAGGTCCGCTTGCTGGCGCCGATCCAGCGAATCGCGGGGAGCGGCCGGATTTCCGCGGCTCGCCAAAAGTTTCGGTTGCCTCGCTCGTCGCGCTTGCGCTAACGCCAGTGCCGCCGATATGCCGCACACTAGGACCCGCCGCCATGAACGCCGCTGATCCAGTAGCTCACAAGATTGTCTGGGTCGCGTCCTACCCCAAGTCCGGGAACACCTGGATGCGGGTGTTTCTCTACCATCTCGTCCGCATTGTCGGCGGGTATGGGGACGATCACGACGACCTGGACAATCTGCAGCGCATCGGTGGCGCGGAGGCGGGCCGCATCGACCTCTTCGAGCGCTTTCTTGGAACACCGATGATTGGCGCGCCGTTTGAACGGATTTCGGCCGTTCGCCCGCAGGTTCAGGCAGCCATCGCAGCGGAAGTCGATGGCGTCGTCTTCAGCAAGACGCACGCCGCCCTGGGCCTGGCGGCCGGCGTTCCGACGATCGATTTCGCATCCACGGCCGGCGCCGTCTATGTCGTGCGCAATCCGCTCGACATCGTTGCCTCGCTCAGCGCCCATTTCGGCCTTTCGCTGGATGAGGCCATCGACCGGATGTGCATGGAGAACTGTGTCTTTTCGCCCAGCGCGGCGCTCGCTCCCGAGTTCTGGGGCTCGTGGAGCCAGAATGTCGGAAGCTGGACCGGCCAGCCGAACCCGGGGATCCTGCCGGTACGCTACGAGGACATGTTGGCGATGCCGAAGGCAGTCTTCCGCACGGTGGCAGATTTTGTCCGCCAGCCGGCAACCGACCAGCAGCTGGCAACCGCGATTCGGCTCTCCTCGTTCAAGCGCCTCAAGGACATCGAGCAGGAGCGGGGGTTCTCCGAGGCCGTGCGCGAAGGACAGCCCTTCTTCCGCGAGGGCCGTGCCGGCGGTTGGCGCGGCGCTCTGTCGAAGGAGCAGATTGGCCGGGTGGTCACCGCCCACCAGGAGCAGATGCGCCGGGTTGGCTACATGACCGAGGAATTGGCGCAGCTGATTCCCTGAAGCCGAAGCTGATTCTGCAACGGCGTTTTGCGACTGCGGCGCGGTCGGCCTGGATCGATACCCCCGGAAAAGCTGCCAGTGGCAGCGTCCGAATGCGCCCGGCGCGTCGCGCGGAATTGCCTATTGTCATGGAAATTCAATGATTTAGCGTGCCGCGGGATGGGTCTCGCAAGGCTCCCTGGCGGTGCGTGATTATTTTGCCACGGCGCCGACAAAATGGACACGAACGCCCTGTTTTCAGGCGTTTTCGCATTGCGACGGCATGCCGTTTCGATAAGGTGCCAATTGCGAAACGCGGGGACCCCGCGTGACGTGTTGGTCGGTCGGATCACCCTGGGGTGGTGACGGAATCCGGGCCAACTCGCGGGGATCGGGACAGACGAGCGGGCGCTCAACAATACCGGAAATCGAAAGAGATCCGGGAGCATCGGCGAGAACGAACCTGCCCCTTAAAACATGGTTTGGAGGTCAGGATATGAAGCTTAAGACCTTACTTCTCAGCAGTGCGGCGGCGTTCGCGTTCGTCGGTGCTGCTCAGGCGGCCGATCTTTCGGTTGCTGAGCCGGTTGAATACGTCAAGGTTTGCGACGCGTTCGGCGCTGGCTACTGGTACATCCCGGGCAGCGACACCTGCCTGAAGATCGGTGGCTTTGTTCGTGAGAACATCAACTTCCACGACGTCAAGGGTGTCGGCGCAGTCGCATTCGGCCGGATGGGATTTCGTGACGAGTGGCGACGTGCAGGTCACGGCCAAGTCGATGACCGAGTACGGCCCGTTGACGGCCTACGTCGAGTTCCAGTCGGACTCGAATAACGCGCAGACGAACTTCGACCAGAACGTCTACTCCGACGACATGTATCTGTCGCTCGGCATGCTGCTGGCTGGCCGCACCGCATCGGTTTACGACTACTCCGGCGGCTTCACCATCAACGGGACGAACTACGACTCCGATCATTGGGCCGATCAGGTTCGCCTGACCTGGGCGATGAGCGGCTTCGGCATCCAGCTGGCCATCGAAGATCCGCGTGACCGTTGGGGCAGCAACCTCTCGACGAGCTACAGCATGCCGAACATCGTCGGCAATATCTCGTTTGCGCAGGGTCATTGGTCTGCCCAGCTGTCCGGCGGCTTTGCCGAGACGACTTACGGCTCGGGCTTCGGCGTTCAGCTCGGCACGACCATCAAGCTCGACTCGATCGCACCTGGCGATCAGTTGATGTTGAAGGCGGCCTGGGCTGGAAACCAGGTGTGGAGCTTCGCCGCTTCGACCGGTGCGGTGGGCGCGTCGACTGGCAGCATCTGGAGCGCGGCTGCGTCGTTCCAGCACTTCTGGTCTCCCACTCTGTCGTCGGCGGTCACTTGGGGCTACTTCAGCCAGAGCGGTGGATCGAAGCTTAACGGCAACCAGGTCATCGGCAACTTGGTGTGGTCGCCTGTCACCGGCTTCATGGCTGGCGTCGAAGGTACCTACACGAAGCTCAGCTCCTCCACGTCCGCCACTTGGGGCGTCTTGGTCCGCTTGCAGCGTAGCTGGTAATCCCGGCACGCCTGAAGCTTAGCTGACTATCGGGACCCGGCGGAGCAATCCGCCGGGTCCTTCATTTTTGGCGGCGCGGACGGCCCGGGCTTCGTCACCGTGCGGGCGGGTCGTGGGGACTGTGGCCTCGTGGGCAGCGGCGAGACGGCGCCGGCACGGCGGCAATGGGGTGCCTTCGACTGCGACGAACACGGCACGAAAAGGCCGTTTTCGGGTGCCGGGGATCGCTTGACGACATATGGCCGATGGTGGCATCCGGGTAAGCAGATGCGCGGCCGGCCATGTGTGGAACCTGGGGCGGGTTTGCGGCGGTCTGCGGTGAGGTGCTGAACGCGGGAATCGTGCGGGCCATGAACTGGCAGAGATGGATTCGCCCTGGATTGGTCATCACGATCCTGGTCGCCCTGATCGCCGTCATCGCCAGGAGCGGATCGATCGGGCGCGAACTCGCCGGCGAGGTCAATGCCAGCCTTGCCGCCAAGGGGCAGGCGTGGGCGACCGCAGATGCTTCCGCGCGCGATATCACCATCAGGGGCACAGCGCCGACGCCGGAATCGCAGCAGGCGGCACTTCGCCTGGCGCAGGCCGTGCCCGGTGTCCATTCCGTGGCGGATCGCACCAGCCTCCTGCCGATCGCGTCGCCCTATGTCTGGGACGCCGGCCGCTCCGGCAGCAAAGTTACGCTGACCGGTTCCGTGCCTTCCGAGGGATTTCGCGTGTCGCTCCTTGCGGCCGCCAGGCGCGCTTTGCCTCAGGCGGAGATCGTCGACCAGATGGTGCCCGCGCGCGGAGCGCCGGATGGATTCCGGGCGGCCGTCGCCTTCGCGCTGTTGCGCCTGGCGGATCTGGCCGAGGGAAGAGTCACCCTGACCAATTCGACGCTCGTCGTTCAAGGCGCGGCGCGCAACGCCCAGGCATATGCCGCGGCGGGCGCGGCGTTGCGCGACAATGTTCCGCCAGCAATCAAGCTGGGACCGGTCGATATCCAGCCGGCGCGCGCCGATCCGTTCGTCTGGTCGGCGAATTTCGACGGCTCATCGGTTGTGCTGGCCGGCTTCGTCCCGAACGATGTCGTGCGCGAATCGCTGGTCGCGGCGGTGAAGGCGACACTGGCCGGTGTGCCGGTCGACGACCGGATGGCGATCGCCTCGGGCGATCCGCCGGGATTTGCGGAAGCCGCGGCGTTCGCCATCGGAGAACTGGACCGTCTCCGCCACGGCGGCGTAACCCTTGACGGGCTCAAGCTCGACGTGGCCGGCGACGCCAAGTCGGTCGACGACTACGAGGCGGCGCTTGCCAGCCTCGGCGGTGCGCTGCCCGAAGGAATGCAGGTGGTCGACACCGAGATAACACCGGCCACGGTGTCACCCTATTTCTGGAAGGCCGAGCGAAGCGATGCTCGCATTGTGCTCACCGGCTACGTGCCCGGTCCGCGAGCCCGCGCCGAGGTCACGGCTCTGGCGCAATCGCTGTTTGCCGGCGATGCGATCGACCAGCGGATGCGGGTTGCTGCCGGCGAGCCGCGTATGGACTGGCTGGGCGGCATCAAGTTCGCGCTCGGCCAGCTCGCGAAGCTGAGCCATGGCTCGGTCGAACTCGGCGACAAGACCTATTCCGTCGCCGGCGAGGCGGCGAGTTCCGATGCGTTCATCGCGCTGGCCAACGTGACCGGACGGACCTTGCCGGCCAGCCTGACTCTGCAGCAGGCCGATATCGTGCCACCGCGTGTTTCTCCCTACAGCTTCACCGCCGAGCGACAGGGCACCGGCATCGTGCTCGGCGGCAACGTCGCCAGCCAGACGGAGCACCAGCGGATTCTCGACGCGGTCCATCGCAAGTTTGGAACGGCCGCCGTCGATGATCGCCTGACCTTTGCCAGCGGAGCGCCGGAGGGGTTTGCCGCGGCCAGCGTGGCAGTCGTCCAGGCTCTCAGTCGCCTGTCGGGCGGCAAGGCAACGATCGTCGACAGTGCCGTGACCGTGTCCGGCTACACCTATTACCCTGCGGCGGTAGGCATGATTGCCGCGGAACTCAAGTCGGGATTGCCGGACGGATTCACCGTTGCCACGGACGCCATCGCGTCGCGGCAGGATGATCAGCCGGTCACCGCCAATCAGTGCAGCGACCTGATGCAAGCGGTGCTCACGGCTGGCGGCATCGGATTCGACGGCGGCAAGTCGGCGTTGACCGGCGACAGCGAGGGCATCCTCGACCGTGCCTCGGCGGTCATCGCCCGCTGCCCGGATGCCGGGGTCGAGGTGGGCGCACATAGCGATTCCGACGGCTCGGCGGCGAAGAACCACGAACTGACGCAGACACGTGCCGAGGCCATCGTCGAATATCTGGTGGCCGCCGGCGTCAAACGCGAACGCCTGACGGCGGTGGGCTACGGCGAAACCAAGCCGGTTGCCGACAACGCGAGCGCGGCGGGCAAGGCCGCCAATCGGCGCATCGAGTTCACCTTCACCGAACCGGCGGGCTGACGGCCATGCTTTTTGTGATTGCAGCCTACTGGCCGTTCCTGCTGATCACACTGCTGATCGGTGTCGCCATCGGCTGGTGGTACCAGGATCAGCGGGCGGTCGACGATCTCACGGCGTGGCTGGAGCGGGAGCCGGACGACCCATGATCTGGCACTTCTTCGAAGTATGGGTGCTCCTGCTCGCGGCCTTCGCCATTGGTTGCCCGATCGGGGCGGTGGCCTACAAGCTGATCGCTCAGAGCCCGCTGGCCGAACTGCAGGGCGATTTCGCCGATCTGGTCGGCGACTTTGTCGACGGCATCAAGAGCCGGCTTGGTATCGGGCCGGTCTGGCGCCCGGAATACCGGCGTATTGTCGAGCGCACGGCGCACGGCACCGAGAATATGGAAGACTACGCCGGTCCCCGCATCAAGGGGACCAGCTGGCAGGACCGGCTGCCCGCCGCCGGTGGGGTGCCGCGGATCACCGACCGGCTCGGTCGGTTGGTGGACGGCGAGGCCGACGATGCGGCGGCGGATTTCCCGGCACTGGCCGCATCCGGCGAAGCGCGCGAAACAGCCGGGAGCGAAGACACCACGATGGCGCGGCCGGCGGCTCTGGCGGCGCCGCGCAACAGCGTGCCCGATGACCTTCAACGCATCCGCGGAATCGGCCGGCGGATCGAGCACCGCCTCAATGCGCTCGGTATCTTCCATTTCGGGCAGATCGCGGCGTGGACGCCGGCCGAAATGCGCTGGATGGCGCAGCGGCTGGCTTTCCCGGAGCGGATCGAACGGGACGACTGGATCGGCCAGGCGATCATTCTGGCCGCCGGCGGCGACACCGGCTTCGTCAAGTCGGTCGACCGCCGGCGTGCCCAGCGGCGACAGAAGGCGCTCGAAAGAGCCATCGAGCGCGCCGCCGACGAAGACGACACGGTCGAATATGAAGCCGGCAAAGAAACTGGCGAGGAGATTGCCGGGGCGGAAGACATCTTCGAGGAGGAAATGACCGCGGAGGAGGCCGGGCCAGCCGAGAGGACGGAGCCCCAGGAGGAACCGGAGCCCTCGGAGACGACAGACAGCCGCGCGGACGGCGACGACGCCGAAGCCGGGGACAAGACGGCTTAGTCGGCCTTTTCGGATCCCGCCGCCTCGGTTTCCGTGACCGCGTCGAGGTCGTAACGCGCCTCATCGCGCGGGATGATCGCATCGGCCGGCGGGCCGCTTCCTTCGACCGCCGTGACGAAGGCGGAGACCCGGGCAAGCAGGTGCCCGTAGCGCAGCAGCGGCGCATGTCCTTCGCCGGCAACGGTGACGGTCTCGACGCGCGGGTGCTCCTCGCTCATGCGAGCGACGGTGCTTGCCGACAGCAAGTCCGAATTCTCGCCGCGGATGACCAGAATAGGGATGTCCTTGAGGGCGCGGAATTCATCCCACATTGCCGGCAGTGGTCGGTCCAGTTCGAGGCCGTCGAAGGTCCGCGCCAGTTTTGGGTCATAGGCGCCGACCGGCAGGCCGTCTTCATCGTTGAAGGTGAGACGGGCGAAGTAGTCCCAATCCACGTCGCGCCAGGTGGGGAAGCCGGCGCCGTGAATGCGGTGCAGGAGATGAGCGGCATCGGACCAGTTGTCCGGCTGCGGGGTGCGGCCAGCATAGGTCTTGATGCGTGCCAGGCCCTGTGCCTCGACGGCCGGACCGATATCGTTCAGCACCAGGCCGGCGACGGTGGCCGGCCGCGCCACCCCCATCAGCATGCCGACGATGCCGCCGCGCGAGGTGCCGACCACCACGGCGCGGGAAATGTTCAGAGCAGCCATGCCGTCGAGGGCGTCGTTCATCTCGGTCAGCGGGTTGTAACTCTCCGTGCTGCGGGCCCATTGCGACCGGCCGCGGCCACGGCTGTCGAATGCCACCACGCGGCGCGGCCGGTGGCGATGGGTCGACAGGTGAACCGCAAGCTCGTGGAAATCGCGGCTGTCGCGGGTGAAGCCGGCCAGGCAAACCACCGGCAACCAGGGCGAAAGCGGACTGCCATAGTCGCGCGCCGACAGCTTCAGGCCGTCGGCGCTGGTGTAGATCGCCTCACGGAAGCCCGGCGCGGCCGGAACAACGGCTTCTTCTGCGGTGTCGGGCGGATTGTTCGGGCGGGACTTGCGGGCCATGGGCGGATATCAGCCGGCGGCCCGCCCGCCGTCAACCGGCGGACTCGCCCCGCTTGAGGTCGGCCTCGATGACCAATGCCGGCTCGCCCAGGCGGGCCCGATAGACCTGCAGGTTCTCCATGATGCGCTCGACGTAGTTCCGCGTCTCGGTGAAGGGGATCAGCTCGATCCAGTCGACGACATCAATCTTGGGATCGCGGGGATCGCCATGCTGCTTGACCCATTGGTCGACGCGGCTGGCGCCGGCATTATAGGCGGCGAAGGTCATGACATAGGAACCGCCGAAATTGTCGACCAGGTCGCCGAGATGGGCAGCACCGAGGGTGGCGTTGTAGGCGGGATCGGAGGTGAGGCGCGCCTTGGAGTAGGCAAGCCCGAGTGACTTGGCGACATGGCGCGCGGTGGTCGGCATCAACTGCAGCAGGCCGCGCGCGCCGGCGCGGCTGACCGCCTCGGGGTTGAAGGCGCTTTCCTGCCTGGCGACGGCATAGACGACCGACTTCTCGACCCTTGGCATCTTTGTCGAGGACGGAATTGCTTCCGTCGGAAAGGCCAGGGAATCCACGGGCATACCGCGGACGGCGGCGGTTTTGCCGATCTGCAGGGCAATCTGGTACTCGCCATCCTTGTTGGCCATGGCGGCGAGCAGGGCGATCTCGGCGGGATCGGTCAGCGTGTCGGCGAGGTGGCGGTAGAACAGACCGGCGGCGCTGGCGCGCCCGGCGGCAGTGAGGTGCTGGATGACCTTGACCAGCTCGCGGTCGGCGAAGCGGGCGCGAATGGCGTCGGTGGGCGTCGGGGGGTGGGTGAGGTGCAGCCGGGTGTTGCCCAAGCGGGCAAGCGCGAGCTGGCCGTAGAACGTGGTGGCATAGACGCCGGCGCGCTTGAAATGAGCAATGGCGCCCGCCTTGTCGCCGGCGGCGACGGCGGCGCGACCGAGCCAGTATTCGGCGCGCGACAGGCTGAGCGGCATGGTCGAGATGGCCGCGATCTCGGCGAAATGCCTGGCCGCGGTCTTCGGATCGTGGAGGAACTCGAGCGCATACCAGCCGGCGTGGAACTCGGCCTCGGCACGATAGGTCGCCGATTCGCCCGAGTGACCCGCCACAATGCGGTAGGCGAGCTGGTATTTGTGCTCCTCGATCAGGGCGCGGGAGATCAGGCGGCGTTCGATCCACCAGGCATTGGGATCGACCATCTTGCCGGCGCTGTGCGGCGCCGACAGGAGCAGGTCCGCGGCCTGGTCGGTCTTGTCGGCGTAGCGCAGCGCGCGAATGCGCGCATAGAGAACGATCGGATCGTTTCTGACCGCTCCGGGCAGTGCGGTCAGCTCGCGATAGGCGGTTCTCTTGCCTTTGATCGCCGCGACTACCGCCTTGGCGAGCGCCAGCTCGTTCTTGCCCATCACGGCGGCGACGCGCAGCGCATCGTCCGTCTGCCCGTCATAGAGCAGCCGATCCATGCGCGCCTTGTGATCCGCGGCGGTCAGCAAATCGCCGAATTCGGAAAGGATGGTCTTTTCGTCCGAGCGGGAGAAGTCCTGGTTGCGCCAGAAGCTGCGAATCAGCGTGGCGGCGTCCGTCTGCCGGCCGCTGGCGACATAGGCTTCGGCGAGCTGGATCGTGGCGCTGTCGGAGATCGGCGTCGAAGTGCCGAGCGCCTTGATGGTATCGGCCGGCGACGGCTTCTCGCGGGCAACCGCCTGTTCGTAGCGCAGGCGCAGGAAAGTCTGGCCGGGCCAGTCGCGCAGCTTCTGGCGCACCGCCAGGATGCGCGAGGACGGAACCTTGTCGCTGCCGCTGGTGGCAACCAGCCAGTCGACGATCTTGATGTCGACCGGATCGGGCAGGGCATAGGCCGCAACCGTGGCTGCCGCCGGATCGCCGTTGTCGAGAAGCTTGAGGGCGAGCTTGAGCCCTGCCGAGTTCAGCGCCGCCGGTACCGCCGGGGCGGGGACGGGAGGCGGCGGCGCGTCCGCCGCTGCCGCATCGCCGGCTTGCGGTGCATCGCTGTCTTCCGCGGCACGGCTCTCGTCGGGGTTCTGGGCGATGAGCGCGCCGATGGGATCCCCCGGTGTGGTTGCCGCCGCGGGTTCCGGAGCGGGGTTCGGCACCGGAACGGCGGCCGACGCCGGCTGCGGCCGGGTGATCGGCAACGGCACCCGGATTGCGGCCGGCCCCTTCTTGCTGGCGGCCAGCGCCGCGGGTGCAGCGGCGACGAGGACGAGGGCCAGCACCACCAGGGAGCGTGCCGCGGCTGAACGCAATCGCTGACCGGGCCCGCCGGTGACGGCAGTGATCATCGTCTTGTCGTCCTTAAATGTCGCCTTCGGTGCCGGGCCGTGCCCGCGTCGTCTTCACCGAAATGGCCCAATGCACTGTATGAAGACGCTAGTGTGCCATAGTGAACGATTGTTTGACGACCGCTACATTCTTGCCCGTCAAACAGGCAGGGACTATGGTCGCCCAAGGATTTGACCCGCCGAGTTTGTCGAGAATTCGGCCGCCGGAAGCAGGTTTCCATGTTCACAGGATCGATCACTGCGCTGGTGACGCCAATGCGCGACGGCCGCTTCGACGAAGAAGCGTTCCGCGGCTTCGTCGATTGGCAGATCAGCGAGGGGACGCATGGGCTGGTCCCCGTGGGGACAACCGGCGAGAGCCCGACATTGAGCCACGACGAACACAAGCGCGTGATCGAGGTCTGCATCGAGGTCGCGGCCGGCCGCGTGCCGGTGATCGCCGGTGCCGGCTCCAACAACACGCGGGAGGCGATCGAACTGGCCCGCTTCGCCGAAAAGGCGGGTGCGGACGGCCTGCTGGTGGTGACGCCGTATTACAACAAGCCCAGCCAGGAAGGCCTCTATCAGCATTACAAGGCGATCAACGACACCGTCGGCATCCCGATCATCATCTACAACATCCCGCCACGCTCGGTGATCGACATGAGCGTCGAGACGATGGCCCGGCTGTTCGAGTTGAAGAACATCGCCGGGGTCAAGGACGCGACGGCCAAGATCGACCGCATCAGCATGCAGCGCCAAGCCATGGGGCCGGAGTTCAACCAGCTTTCCGGCGAGGACGCCACCGCGCTTGCCGTGATGGCGCATGGCGGCCACGGCTGCATCTCGGTCACCTCGAATGTCGCGCCCAAGGCCCAGGCCGAGTTCCAGGAGGCCTGCATGACCGGCGATTTCGCCAAGGCTCTCCAGTATCAGGATCGCATGCTGCCGCTGCACAAGGCGCTGTTCCTGGAACCCAGTCCGGCCGGCGCGAAGTATGCGCTGTCGCTGCTCGGCAAGATGAGCGAGGAGCTGCGCCTGCCGCTGGTGACGGTGACGGAGAACGCCCGCACCGAGATTCGTGCGGCAATGGTGCATGCCGGCCTGACCAACTGACAAGATGACCGCCAAAAAGGAAAAGGCGCCGAACCGTAATGCGGCGGTCAACCGGCGTGCGCGCTTCAATTACGAGATCGGCCAGGTCTTCGAAGCCGGGATCGCGCTTGCCGGAACCGAAGTGAAGTCGCTGCGCGAAGGGCGCTCCAGCATCGCCGACGCCTATGCCGGCGAGCGCAACGGCGAGTTGTGGCTCTACAACGCCTATATCCCCGAATACCTGCAGGCCAACCGCTTCAACCATGAGACAAGGCGGCCGCGGAAGCTGCTTCTGCATCGGCGCGAAATCGGCCGGCTGATGGGCGCCGTCGACCGCGAGGGCATGACCGTCGTGCCGCTCAGGATCTATTTCAACGATCGCGGGCGGGCCAAGGTCGAGCTGGCCGTGGCGCGTGGCAAGAAGCTGCACGACAAGCGCGAGACCTCGAAGCAGCGCGACTGGGGCCGGGAAAAGGCCCGGCTGATGCGCGAGAAGGGCTAGCCAGAGGCTGACGACCGGTGCGCCGTGCGGGCCGTCGCCTCGGCAGGCGCAGACCGTGGCCTGTCGCTATTGGGTTGCGGGAATCTGCCCCGCCTCGGCGGCTTTTGCCGCCATTTGCCGGCGGAAGAAGCGCGCCGCATTGGCCAGCGCGGCCACGCCATAAACCGTTGAAAAGACGACCTGCACCAGGGAGCCGACGAGCAGGCCATAGGTTCCCCAGCCGACCGTGCTCACCATGATCAGTGCCTGGATGCGCCAGACCGAACGCTGATGCCGGGCGGCGACGGCCAGCACCGTGCCGACAATGGCAAGCAGGTCGGCGGGGCCGGCCCAGAAGAGCCAGCCGATGACCACGGCGAGCGGGTAGAAAAGCCAGTAGGCGAGACGCGCCGCCCGCCTTTCGGAGAAGGCCGCGGCGACATCCGACAGCATGTAGAAGGCCGAGAGCGCTGCGCCGACCGGCGCCGCCAACATGACGTAATGGACGATGACCGGCACCAGGCCGGTGATGTCGGTGAGCAGGAAGCGCAAGCGGGTGCGGGCGAAGGTCGAAAAGACGAGAAGCCCGAATCCAACGCCGCCAACCCACTGGGCAAGAATACTTGTTTCGGGCATCTGGTGGCCGGTGGTCGCGCCGCCGCATGAAGGCGCGGTCATGCCGACCGCGGCGACCTTGTAGCAGGTCAAAAGGACAGAAACGACGGCGGAGTGCGACGGGATCGTGCGGCAGATTGTGCCGAGGCGGGGTGCACGCGCGTCTTACGGCGGCGATCTGTGTGCCAGGGACTAGGGCCCGCCGTCTGCTTTAAGGTTGCTCACAATCTGATTGAATACGCTACGGAACATGGCTCCGGTGAGGACGCCGGTATTCGTGTTGTAGCGCGAGCAGTGGTAGCTGTCGAAAAGAGTCAGGCGGGGCCTGACGGCGTGTGATGCGCCGTGCCCGAAGGGAACGGCGCTGCGCTTCAGCCCCAGGGCCGCGACGGTGCTGTCATGGGCGATGCGCCCCAGCGCCAGGATGGCGGCAAGCTGCGGCATGGCGTCGATGGTGGCGGCAAGGAACGGCCGGCAACTCCTGATCTCGGCGGTCTCCGGCTTGTTCTGCGGCGGCACGCAGCGCACGGCATTGGTGATCGCGGCGCCATGAAGGACCAGGCCGTCATCCGGCCGCGCCTGATAAGTACCTGACGCGAAACCAAAATCGATCATGGTCTGGTAGAGAAGGTCGCCGGCATAGTCACCCGTGAACGGCCGGCCGCTGCGGTTGGCGCCGCGCAGGCCAGGCGCCAGTCCGACGACCAGCAGGCGCACACTATCCACCGTCCCGAAGGTCGGGACGGGCGCGTTGTGCCATGCCGGTTCCTTCGCCCGCCACTCCTGGCGCAAGGCGACCAGCCGCGGGCAGAGCGGGCAGTCGCGGCCCGGCGTCGTCGGGTCCATGCTGGACACGGCGCTAGATGGCGTCGTCGCTTTCGAACTCGTCCTCGGAGAAGGCGACCACCTGGGCGCGCTCGGCCTGACGCTGGGCCCGCTCGGTGGGGTCGCGGCCGATCTTCGCCTGCAGCGATTGCAGGTCGACGAAATGGTCGGCCTGCCGGCGCAGCTCATCGGCGATCATCGGCGGCTGGCTGGCGAGCGTTGAGATCACGCTGACCTTGCGGCCCTTGCGTTGCACCGCTTCGACCAGCGAGCGGAAGTCGCCGTCGCCGGAAAACAGGACAAAATGGTCGACGTGCTCCGCCATTTCCATGACATGGACGGCAAGTTCGATGTCCATGTTGCCTTTGATCTTGCGCCGGCCGGTTGCATCGACGAATTCCTTGGTCGGCTTGGTCACGACGGTGTAACCATTGTAGTCGAGCCAATCGATTAGCGGACGGATCGACGAATACTCCTGCTCTTCCGCCAGCGCCGTGTAATAATAGGCGCGCAGCAGGTAGCCCTTCGACTGGAATTCCTGCAACAGCTTCTTGTAGTCTATGTCGAATCCAAGCGCCTTCGCCGTCGCGTACAGGTTGGCTCCATCGATGAAGAGCGCGATTTTCTCGCGAGGGTCAAACATCTTTGTGTCTATTGCCTTCGGTTGTCGTGCCTAACGCAAATGCCGTGTAATCTGCAGTTGAAATGCTGTACCAGAACAAGCCGGGAGCGCCGAAAACATCCGCCGGTCACAGCCGTACAATACCCTTCAATACAGCCATAGCTTAGCACATTTGGTGCAGGTTTTTCGCCAGTCCAGTGGTGGGCGACATCAGCCGGCATCGACGGCGCCCGGGCCGGTGCCGGATGGCGGCCATTTTCCTTGCTTTTGGCCGGCGGGCAGCCTATATGCCCGGCCACACCCCATTTCAGGAGAAAGTCCATGGCGCGCGTCACCGTCGAGGATTGCGTCGACAAAGTCGAGAATCGCTTCGAGCTGGTGCTGCTGGCCGCCCACCGGGGGCGGATGATCTCGAGCGGCGCCCCGCTCACGGTCGATCGCGACAACGACAAGAACCCGGTGGTTGCCCTCAGGGAGATCGCCGACCAGACGATCGCGCCCGAGGACCTCAAGGAAGACCTGATCCATTCCCTGCAGAAATACGTCGAGGTGGACGAGCCCGAGCCGGAACCGGTGCCGATGATCGCCTCGGCCGCCCCGGCCGCGGCCGGCGACGACCCCGACATCGCCTTCGACCGCATGTCGGAGGAGGAGCTGCTACGCGGCCTGGAAAGTATGGTTCCGCCGGACAAAACTGAGGAATTCTGAGCCGCGCGGGACTGGGCCGACGGTCCTGGTGCGTAAAGCTTTCTCTATACTATATACGGTACTGAAACATCGAAGCCCGTCGGTGAGCGGCGGGTGGTGTCTGTGCCGGACTTAGCGCCATGATGCGCCAGTACGAGTTGGTCGAACGGGTAACGCGCTACAACCCGAACGCCGACGAGAGCCTGCTGAACAAGGCTTACGTCTATGCCATGCAGAAGCATGGCACGCAGACGCGCGCCAACGGCGACCCCTATTTCTCCCACCCCCTCGAAGTCGCCGGCATCTTGACCGACCTCAAGCTCGACGACGCCACCATCGCCGTCGCGCTGCTGCACGATACCATCGAGGACACCGACGCCACCCGCGCCGAGATCGACCAGATGTTCGGCGAGGACATCGGAGCGCTGGTCGAGGGCCTCACCAAGATCAGCAAGCTCGACCTTGTGTCGAAACGGGCGGAGCAGGCGGAGAACCTGCGCAAGCTGCTGCTCGCCATCTCCTCGGACATCCGCGTGCTGCTGGTGAAGCTAGCCGATCGGCTGCACAACATGCGCACGCTGCAGTTCATGCCGGTCGAGGCGCGCGGACGGATCGCGCAGGAGACGCTCGACATCTATGCGCCGCTCGCCGGTCGCATGGGCATGCACGACATGCGCGAGGAGCTGGAGGACCTGGCCTTCCGCACCGTCAATCCGGAAGCCTACGCGACCATTCAGCGACGCCTGGAAGAGTTTCGCGTGCGCAACCGCAGCCTGACCGAGAGCATCGAGCAGGAGCTGACCGAGCGGCTGGCCAAGGCCGGCATCACGGCGGAGGTCAAGGGGCGGGAGAAGCGTCCCTATTCGATCTTCCGCAAGATGGAGCGGAAGGCGATCAGCTTCGAACAGCTCTCCGACATCCTCGGCTTCCGCGTCGTCGTTGCCGGCGTTGCCGAGTGCTACGCGGCGCTGGGCGTGGTGCACACCACCTGGCCGACGGTCCCCGGGCGCTTCAAGGACTATATTTCGACGCCGAAGCAGAACGACTACCGCTCGATCCATACCACGGTGGTCGGCCCGGGCAGCCAACGCGTCGAATTACAGGTGCGCACCGCCGAGATGCACCGCATCGCCGAATACGGCATCGCCGCCCATGCGCTCTACAAGGATGGGGTGGCGCCGGCCAAGGCGAAAGCCAATGGCAACGGAACCGGCAACGGCGCCGGGCAGCCCGGCCATGCCAATGGCCGCGGTGGCGGCGGCGGTTCGACGCTGACCGGCTTCAACGAGGAAGTCCACGCCTACGAATGGCTGCGGCGGACCATCGAGATTCTCGCCGAGGGCGACACCCCGGAGGAGTTTCTCGAGCACACCAAGCTCGAGCTGTTCCAGGATCAGGTGTTCTGCTTCACGCCCAAGGGGCGGCTGATCGCGCTGCCGCGTGGCGCCACGCCGATCGACTTTGCCTATGCCGTCCACACCGACATCGGCGACACCACGGTCGGCGCCAAGATCAACGGCCGCACCATGCCGCTGATGACGGCGCTTAGAAACGGCGACGAAGTGGAGATCCTGCGCTCCAAGGCGCAGGTGCCGCCGCCGGCCTGGGAATCGATGGTGGTTACCGGCAAGGCGCGTTCGGCGATCCGCCGCGCCACGCGGGTTGCCGTGCGCAAGCAGTATGCCGGTCTCGGCCGGCAGATCATCGAGCGGGCATTCGACCGCGCTGGACGTCCCTATTCCGACAAGCTGATCGCGGCGGCCCTGCCGCGGCTGGCGCAGAGCAACGTGGAAGACATGCTGGCGGCGGCCGGGCGGGGCGAGATCCCCTCGGACAACGTGCTGAAGGCGGTTTATCCCGACCACAAGGTCGAGCGTCCGGTCCGCAAGAAAGCGGCGACCGAGGAGGGCGGCTGGTTCGGCCTCAAGCGCGGGTCGGGCATGAAGTTCCGCGTGCCCGGCCTGTCGCGAAAAGCACCGGCGGCCGAGCCGCGCAGCGGCGGGAGCCAAGCCATCCCCATTCGCGGAATCCACGGTGAGATGCCGGTGCGTTTTGCCGACGGGGGTGCGATACCGGGCGAGCGCATTGTCGGCATCACGACGCCGGGTGAGGGGATCACCATCTATCCAATCCAGTCTCCGGCGCTGAAGGAGTTCGACGACGAGCCGGAGCGCTGGCTCGATGTGCGCTGGGACGTGGACGAGGAGCACCCGGCGCGCTTCCCGGTGCGGATCGAGGTTACCGCCATCAACGAACCTGGCACGCTGGCGCAGGTTGCCCAGGTGATGGCGGACAACCAGGCCAATATCACCAATGTCCGCATGGCCCAGTCCGCGCCCGATTTCACGGTGATGGTGTTCGACATGGATGTGTTTGACGTGAAGCATCTCAACCGGCTGATCGCGCAATTGCGCGCCAGGCCGATCGTCAGCAGCGTCGGGCGGGTCAATGGCTAGCCAGGTCCAGCCGCGCCGCGCTGCCGGCAACGCTCGCTAGAGAGGCAGAACGTCATGCTGTTTCGCCGCCGCGAGGCCCTTAGCCTGATGGCTAAAGTGCGCACCGCCGTGTGGCCGCGCCACAGCTGGTCGCGCTCGGCCCGCTATTTCGCCAAGCGCGTGCTGCGCCTTTCCGGCTCGCCCCACGCCGTGGCGGCGGGCGTGGCGGCCGGCGTATTCGCCTCATTCACGCCCTTCGTCGGCCTGCATTTCATCGTCAGCTTCATCTTCGCCTTCTTCGTCGGAGGCAACATGCTGGCTGCCGCCATGGGCACGTTCTTCGGCAACCCGCTGACCTTCCCGTTCATCTGGGCGTCCACCTACAGCCTCGGCAACCACATCCTCGGCCATAGCAATGCCTTCGCCCTGCATGAGTTCCACTATGCGCTGGCGCACAGGTCGTTCGAGTTGCTGGTGCCCATCATAGCGCCGATGCTGGTAGGCGCGGTGCCCATCGGCTTGCCGATCGCGGTAACCTTTTACATTGTGTCCTTCTTCGCCGTACGGGCCTTTCGCGATCTCAGGCGCGAGCGGCTCGAAGCCCGGCGGCGCGAAGCGATGAAGGCGGTGTCCCCGGTCAAGGAGATGGACGACGCATGACCACAGACCTGCGGCTCGGGGTCAACATCGATCACGTGGCGACCATCCGCAACGCTCGCGGTGGCGACCATCCGGACCCGCTGCGCGCGGCCTCGATTGCCGCATCCGCCGGCGCCGACGGCATCACGGCCCATCTGCGCGAGGATCGCCGGCACATCAGCGACCGCGACATCGAGCGCCTGCGCCACACCATCGCGCTGCCGCTCAACCTGGAGATGGCGGCGACCGATGAGATGCTGGCGATCGCCCTGCGCTACAAGCCGCACGCAGCCTGTATCGTGCCGGAACGGCGCGAGGAACGCACCACCGAGGGCGGCATCGATGCGGCCGGTCAGCGGGAACGTCTGAAACCCATCGTCGAAGCGCTCGGTGAAGGGGACGTGCGCGTATCGTTGTTCATCGAGGCCTCGCCACGCCAGCTCGACGCGGCTGCGGCGCTTGGCGCGCCAGTGGTCGAACTGCACACTGGCGCCTATTGCGAGGCATGGCACGCCGGCCCGGACGCCTTCGAGATGGAGCGGGCGCGCATTGCCGAGGCGGCCGCCTATGCCGCCAGCCTCGGCCTTGAGGTGCACGCCGGACACGGCCTGACCTACGACACGGTGAAGCCGATTGCCGCCCTGCCGCAGGTGCGCGAGCTCAATATCGGCCACTTCCTTGTCGGCGAGGCGATCTTCATCGGTTTGGCGGAGAGCATCCGCGGCATGCGCCGACTGATGGACGAGGCACGTTCGGCAGTCGAGGAAGGCGAGGGAGCGCTCAACGGATGATCGTCGGCATTGGCAACGATACCATCGATATGCGCCGGGTTGAGAAAGTGATCGAACGCCACGGCGAGCGCTTCACGACCCGTATTTTCACTGAGACCGAGCAGCGCAAATCGGACCGGCGGCGCCTGCGTGCGGCTTCCTACGCCAAGCGCTTCGCCGCCAAGGAGGCCTGCTCGAAGGCGCTCGGCACCGGCATCCGCGGCGGCGTCTTCTGGCGCGACATGGGGGTGGTCAACCTGCCCTCAGGCAAGCCAACAATGGTGCTCACCGGCGGCGCCGCCCAGCGGCTGGCAAGCCTGATCCCGGCCGGGCACCGGGGAGAAATCCACCTGACCATCACGGACGACTTTCCGCTCGCCCAGGCGCTGGTCATCATCGAGGCGGTGCCCGAGGCGGGGTCGTAAAGCTGCCAAGCTTGGCGTTGCGCCGACCCCGGCGAGCCGGTATTACCGGCCGGCCGGGGCTGGACAAACGGATGGGATAATGAGCGTGGCATCGGAAAAGCAGGCCGGCGGCGGCTTGGGCGAGACCGTCAAGATCATCATCCAGGCGCTGATTCTTGCGCTTGTGGTACGAACCTTCCTGTTCCAGCCGTTCAACATCCCCTCCGGGTCGATGGAGAACACGCTGCTGATCGGCGACTATCTGTTCGTCTCGAAATACGCCTACGGCTATTCTCGCTTCTCGCTGCCCTTCTCGCCGCACCTGTTCGACGGGCGCATCTGGTCTTCGCCGCCGAAGCGCGGCGACATCGTCGTCTTCAAGCTGCCGCGCGACGAAACCACCGATTACATCAAGCGGGTCGTCGGCCTGCCGGGCGACAAGATCCAGGTGCAGCACTCGATCCTCTACATCAACGGCAAGCCCGTGCCGCGCGAGAAGATCGGTCCGGTTACCCTCGATGGGGTCAATTACACCCAGTATCAGGAGACCTTGCCGAACGGCGTCAAATACAAGGTGCTGGATCGCGAGCCCAACGGCCTGCTCGACAACACGCAGGTCTACGAAGTGCCGCCCGACCACTATTTCATGATGGGCGACAACCGCGACAACTCGACCGACAGCCGCGTGCCGCCGACCGCGGGGGGCGTCGGCTATGTGCCGTTCGAGAACCTCGTCGGCCGCGCCGAGATCATCTTCTTCTCGGTCAAGGAAGGTGATTGGGTGCTCGCCTTCTGGCAGTGGCCGTGGACGGTTCGCTGGGACCGGCTGTTCAAGATCCTATGACCGCGGAGGGCGCTCTCCTCGACGCGCTGGAGCGCCGGACGGACTACTGCTTCAAGGATCGTGGCCTGCTGACGACGGCGCTGACCCATGCCAGCGCCGTCGGCGATGCGCGCGTAGCATCCGGCGACACTTATCAGCGCCTTGAATTCCTCGGCGACCGCGTGCTCGGTCTGGTGGTTTCGGCGATGCTGCTGGAGGCGTTTCCGGATGCGACCGAGGGCGAACTTTCCTCGCGGCTTGCCGACCTCGTGCGCAAGGAGACCTGCGCCGAGGTGGCGAACGAACTCGATATCGGCGAGGCTGTCATCGTCGGTGGCGGGCGGGCGCAACAGCGCGCGCTCCTGACGGTCAACGTGCTCGGCGACGTGTGCGAAGCGCTGATCGCGGCAATCTACCTCGACGGCGGCTATGAGGCGGCGAAGAGCTTCGTGGAGGTCCACTGGCGCGACCGCATGCTCGAGACGCCGGTCGGTGGCCGCAACGCCAAGTCGGCGCTGCAGGAATGGGCCCAAGGTCAGGGCCACGGCACGCCGACCTATGAGATCGCCGAACGCACCGGCCCCGACCACGCACCGACCTTCGTCATCAGCGTCAACATCGGGTCGCTGCCACCGGGGCATGGCGAGGGGCGCAACCGGCGCGAGGCGGAGCAGGCCGCGGCGACCGCCGTGCTTCTGCGTGAGGGCATATGGTCGACGACGCGGTGAGCGGGCCGGCCGAGGCGGCTGCGACGCGCTGCGGATTCGTGGCGCTCATCGGCGCGCCGAATGCGGGGAAGTCGACGCTGATCAATCGGCTGGTCGGCACCAAGGTTTCCATCGTCAGCCACAAGGTGCAGACGACCCGTTCGATGGTGCGCGGCATCGCCATGATTGGGGCCATGGCCGGGCGCGCGCAGATTGTCTTCGTCGACACGCCCGGCATCTTCAAGCCGAAGCGCCGGCTCGACCGGGCGATGGTCGATACCGCCTGGGGCGGGGCGCGCGACGCCGATATCGTCGCGCTCCTGATCAACTCGGCCAAGGGCATCGACGATGAGGCGGAGACGCTGCTTTCCCGGCTCGCAGACGTCCGCCATCCCAAGGTGCTGCTCCTCAACAAGATCGACACGGTCAGGCGCGACAGCCTGCTGGCGCTGGCCGATGCCGCCAACAAGGCGGTCGCCTTCGAGCGCACCTTCATGATCTCGGCGCTCAACGGCGACGGGCTCGACGATTTCATGGGCTTCCTGGCCGAGGCCGTCCCGCCGGGGCCGTTCCTCTATCCGGAGGACGAGGTCAGCGATATTCCGCTGCGCCAGCTCGCCGCCGAGATCACGCGCGAGAAGCTGTTCGAGCGGCTGCACCAGGAGCTGCCCTATCAAGCGACGGTGGAGACCGAAGCGTGGACCGACCAGAAGAACGGTTCGGCGCGCGTCGAGCAGGTGATCTATGTGACGCGCGACAGCCAGAAGAAGATCGTCATCGGCAAGGCCGGCGCCACCATCAAGGCGATCTCCATGGCCGCGCGCCGGGAAATCTCCGAGATCGCCGAGAAGCCGGTCCACCTCTTCCTCTTCGTCAAGGTGCGCGAGAACTGGGGCGACGACCCCGAACGCTACCGCGCCATGGGGATCGAGTTCCCGAAGGGGTAGGGGCGGCGGGTCGATTCAGCGCTACAGTGGCGCCATGCAGTGGTCGGACGAAGGGATCATCATCGGCACGCGCCGGCACGGCGAGACGAGCCTGATCGTCGAACTGATGACGCCCGCCCACGGCCGCCATCTCGGGCTGGTGCGCGGCGGGCGCTCGCGCCGCCAACAGCCGATTTTGCAGCCGGGCAATTCCGTCAACGCCACTTGGCGGGCGCGGCTCGACGAGCATCTCGGCACCTACACGGTCGAGCCCACCCACCAGCGCGCCGCGCGGCTGATCGAGAGCGCCGTCGGGCTCTACGGCATCCAGATGCTGGGTGGCCTGCTGCGCCTGCTGCCGGAGCGCGACCCGCATCCGCGCCTCTATGAGGGGCTTGCCGCCGTCCTCGACTGGTTCGGCGAGCCGCTCATCGCCGGTGCGCTGATCGCGCGCTTCGAGCTGGGCCTGCTCGACGATCTCGGCTTCGGCCTCGATCTGGAACGCTGCGCTGCCACCGGCAGCAATGACGACCTCGCTTTCGTCTCGCCGAAATCGGGGAGGGCGGTCAGCCGCTCGGCCGGCGAGCCCTATGCCGCCCGAATGCTCAAGCTGCCGCGCTTCCTGTTGGAACCGGCTTCGGCGGCGCCGGCCGATTCCGAGGCGCTGGCGCAGGCCTTCGCGCTCACCGGCTATTTTCTTGCCCGCCACGTCTTCGAGCCGCGCGGGATCGAACCGCCGGAGGCGCGCGAGCGCTTCATCGCGCTTGTCGCGCGTCGGGCCGAAAACATTCCTCAGTGAGGAGCGAGCCATGGACGATCTGAAGAAGATCACTGAACGCCGCAAGGCGGCCCATCAGCGCCTGCTGCAACTGGAGTCCAGGGTCTAGAAGGCCTTTCTTGCCATGGAAGAGGCGGCCTTCAGCGACGGCGCGCTGCCCAAGAGCACGAAGGAGCTGATCGCCGTCGGCATCTCCGTGGTGATCGATTGCGAGTCCTGCATGCAGTGGCACATCGAACAAGCCGCGAAGGCAGGCTCCACCTATGCCGAAATCCTGGAGGCCGTCGAAGTCGGCATCGAGATGGGCGGCGGCCCGGCCACCGTCTCCGCTCGCTTCGCCCTGGAAGTGATGGACAGCCTGCCGAAATCCGCTTGAAGGTCCGCGCGGGCTCCGCCCAAGACGGCTTGAATCCCAAGGGTTTGCCGGCTAGGCCGGGTGTATGGCCAAGCATCTGATTCCGCCCGGCGGCGGCGATATCGAGCCCGTCAACCTGCGTGCAGCGCTGGAAGAGCGCTACCTCGCTTACGCGCTCTCCACCATCACCAACCGTGCGCTGCCCGACCTCCGCGACGGGCTGAAGCCGGTCCACCGGCGCATCCTCTACGGCATGCGCCAGCTCAGGCTCGATCCGGGCGGCGGGTTCAAGAAATCGGCCAAGATCGTCGGCGACGTCATGGGTGGCTTCCATCCGCATGGCGACCAGGCGATCTACGATGCGCTGGTGCGCCTGGCGCAGGATTTCGCCTCGCGCTACCCGCTGGTCGACGGGCAGGGCAACTTCGGCAATATCGACGGCGATAGCGCCGCGGCCATGCGCTACACCGAGGCGCGCATGACCGAGGTGGCGCGGCTGCTGCTCGATGGCATCGACGAGGACGCGGTCGACTTCCGCCCGACCTATGACGGCTCCGACAAGGAGCCGGTGGTGCTGCCCGGCGCCTTCCCCAATCTGCTCGCCAACGGTGCCGCGGGCATCGCGGTCGGCATGGCGACCAACATTCCGCCGCACAACGCCGCCGAGCTGTGTGACGCGGCGCTGCATCTCATCAAGACTCCGAAGGCGCGCATCGAGACGCTGGTCGATCTGGTCAAGGGGCCGGATTTCCCGACCGGCGGCATCATTGTCGAGCCGAAAGGAGAACATCCTCGAGGCCTACCGCACCGGGCGCGGCTCCTTCCGCGTGCGCGCCCGCTGGAGCCAGGAGGACCAGAAGCGCGGCACCTGGGTGGTGGTGGTCACCGAGATTCCCTATCAGGTGCAGAAGGCGCGGCTGATCGAGAAGATCGCCGAACTCCTGGAAGCCAAGAAGCTGCCGCTGGTCGCCGATATCCGCGACGAGTCGGCCGAGGACATCCGCGTCGTCATCGAGCCGAAGAGCCGCACGGTCGATCCGGCACTGATGATGGAATCACTCTTCCGCCTGACCGATCTGGAAAGCCGCATCCCGCTCAACCTCAATGTGCTGTCGAGGGGCGTGGTGCCCAAGGTGATGGGCCTCGGCGAGGTGCTGAGCGAGTGGCTGGCGCATCGGCGCGAGGTGCTGGTCAGGCAAGCCAACCATCGGCTCGACCAGATCGCCCACCGGCTCGAGGTGCTCGACGGCTACCTCATCGCCTATCTCAATCTCGATGAGGTGATCCGCATCATCCGCAGCGAGGACGAGCCCAAGCCGGTTCTCATGAAGGCCTTCAAGCTCTCCGACGTCCAGGCGGAGGCGATCCTCAACATGCGCCTGCGCGCCCTGCGCAAGCTCGAGGAGATGGAGATCAGGGGCGAGCACGCCGAGCTTTCCAAGGAGCAGAAGGGGCTGAAGGCGTTGGTCAAATCGGAAGACCAGCAATGGGGAAGGATAGCCGACCAGATCCGCGAGGTGCGCAAGACCTTCGGCCCCAATACGGAAATCGGCAAGCGCCGCTCGACCTTCGACGAGGCGCCGGAGCACGATATCGAGGACATGCAGACGGCGATGATCGAGCGCGAGCCGATCACGGTCGTGGTGTCGGAGAAGGGCTGGATCCGCGCCTTGAAGGGGCACGAGATCGACACCGCCGCGCTCGCATTCAAGACCGACGACAGCCTCAGGGTCGCCTTCCCGGCCGAGACCACCGACAAGATCATCGTCGCCTCGACCGGCGGACGCTTCTACACGCTGGCCGCCGCCAACCTGCCGGGCGGGCGTGGTCACGGCGAGCCGATCAAGCTGATGGTCGACATGGACGCCGCCGACGACGTGGTCACCGTGTTCGTCCACGATCCCGAGCGCAAGCTCCTGCTCGTCTCGACCGAGGGCCGCGGCTTCGTCGTGCCGGAGGCGGAGGTCCTGGCCAATACCCGCAAGGGCAGGAACGTCATGGCGGTGAGCGCGCCGGAGGAGATGCGCATCTGCGTGTCGGCTGCCGGCGACACCGTCGCCATCCTCGGCGAGAACCGCAAGATGCTGCTCTTCCCCTTGAACCAGGTGCCGGAGATGGCGCGCGGCAAGGGCGTGCGCCTGCAGAAATACAAGGACGGCGGCGTGGCGGATGCGCGCGTCTTTGCCAGGAAGGAGGGCCTCTCCTGGCAGGACTCCTCCGGCCGCACCTTCGTGCGCGCCATTGCCGAGCTGAAGCTGTGGCTGGGCGAACGGGCGCAGGCCGGCCGCATCCGGCCGGACGGCTTCCCGCGTTCCAACCGCTTCGGAACGCCGACGGTCGGCTAGGCCCGTGCGCGCCAACGCCGAGGCCAAATGGGGCGTGCTCAAGGCGGTCGATGCGCTGCTCGACGCCATCGCCAACGGGCGCTTCCAGGAATCGGTGGATGCCTTCACCGGCGACGAGGATGCCATGCTCACCGGCTCGGAGCCGGGCGAGATCGCCATCGGCCCGCAGGCGCTCAGGGCCTTCTTCGCCGGGCTTTATGCCAGGCCTTACCGCGTGATCTTCACCTTGCCGGAGCGGCGGGTCTCGGCCATGGGCAATGTCGCCTGGCTGACGGGCGAGGGGACCTACCGGATGTCGACGGGCGGCGAAGAGATGCCCTACCGGCTGACGGCGGTGCTCGAGCGGCGGCAGGGCCGCTGGCTGTGGCAGCTGTTCAGCGGTTCCGAGCCGATGATGCGCTAGCGCCGCGGAACCTTGCCCTTGGTGTCGCGCCAGAAATCCCGGTGGGGTTCGATCAACTCGTCTTCCATCTCGGGGAACGGGCCATGCACCTCGATGGTCTTCTGGCCGGAGAAGAGCACGGTGCGCGAGGGCAGCGACATGGTCGGGTTTGCCTTGCTGTCGCCGGTAAGCGCCAGGAGCTTGACCTCCTCGACGCCGTAGATGAGCTGGCCGATATTGGCCCAGTAGATCGTGCCGGCGCACATGGCGCAGGGCTCGAAGGTGGTGACCAGGGTCGAGCGCCAGAGGAAATCCGGGCCGTAGGTGGCGGCGGCGCGGCGGGCGAGTTCCGTCTCGGCGTGGCGCACCACGTCGAGATTGACCTGGCGCATGAGGATGCGGTCGTCCGGGCCGACCAGGATGGCGCCGAACGGGTGGTGGCCGTGTTCGGCGGCCTCGTGTGCCACCGCGTTGGCGGCCCTGAGATGGGCGATCATCTGGTCATGGGTCATGGACTTGCCTTGCTGACCTTTGCCGGCTTTTTCCATGTGTAATCGGTCGCCGCACGCCGCGCCAGCGGGGGAAGGTCGCGCCGGGAATTGCCGCCGCTTCTATCCACGGGGCGAGGCGAGAGCAGGAAGGCACAGCCTCCCGTTCCCGCGAGCGATTGGCCCCGGGGCATGGACCTTTCGAAGGACGTTCCCCCTGCCAGACGGCGAAAGGGGGTGGCGGGCGCTCGATGAGTGCCGCGTCGGGTAGTCCGTTGGTGGCGCTCAAGCGAGCGCCCGCCGCGATGGTTTTTGCACCGGCCCCGCCTGGGCCGAGACGAAGGCGAGGCGGCTCCTCGCGGACGGCCTCACCTCTAGACCACCACGGTCCCGGTGACCCGTTTCCAGGACCGGTCCGACCGTGGCTGACCCTCGCCTGCCTTTAGCACTGCCCTTCGGGGGCCGAGCGCGGCGGAGAGTTGCCCCTCCGCTGGCGGGTAACCAGGCTTCCGCCGCTCCGCTTGCGAGGCAGACCGGCGGCCACCGCACCCCGCTCCCATCTCAAGACGCCTCCGGAGACGCCCCTCATGGAACGGGACGAGCGCATCCTCTCATGGGGTCCAAGGGGCGGGGATAGATTTCTTTTCGC
>CAVXLJ010000020.1:0-83261 GCA_963762605.1 uncultured Alphaproteobacteria bacterium
GACGGCGAGCGCGGCCAGCACCGCCGCCCACCATGGCCAGGCGACGTTGAACTGTACGAGCATGGTGGCGACCGTTCCGCCGATGCCGGCGACATAGCCGAGTGACAGGTCGATCTCGCCGAGCAGCAGGACAAACACCTCGCCCATGCCGATGAGCATGAACACCGCGCCCTGGACGAGCAGATTGACCACATTGCCCGCCGAAAGGAACTTGCTGTTCTGGCTCTGGAAGACGATGGCAATCAGGATCACGCCGAGGACCACCGGCAGGACGCCGCTCTGTCCGGCGAGAACCCGCGACCACAGGGTGTGGAGATATAGGCCGAAGCTCTGGGTGCCGCCGGCGAATGAAGAGGCGGCGCCGTTTCCATCCGCGGTCGCCTTGGCAGAGGCCGGCGCAGTATCCGGATCGCCCTCCGATTCACCGGCGGCGGGGTCGGCATACCCCGTATCGGCCTCACCGGTGTCCGCCCCCGGCCGGCGATCCGAGCGTCCCGTCGTCATCAGTTCGACGACACGCTGGGAATCGAATTCCGATGCCGGGCCCTCGCCCACCATCTCGCCGAGACGGAGGACCGCGATACGGTCGGCGACCGCGAAGACGTCATTGAGATTGTGGGAAATCATGATGACGGCCAAGCCCTGATCGGCCAGCCGTCTGACCAGCTTGAGGACCTGTCCGGTCTGCGCGACGCCGAGCGCCGCCGTCGGCTCGTCGAGGATGACGAGCTTGGAATTCCACATCACCGCCTTGGCGACGGCGATCGACTGGCGCTGTCCGCCGGACAGCGACGCCACCGCCTGTCGGATGGACTGCAGTGTGGTGACCTGCAGCCCGGAGAGCGTCTTGGCCGCGGCCCGCTCCATGTCGTCTTCGTCGAGCAGCCCGCGCACCAGCCGCTCGCGCCCGAGGAACATGTTCTGGACCACGTCGAGATTGTCGCACAGCGCAAGGTCCTGGTAGACGACCTCGATACCGAGCGCTGCCGCATCGTGCGGGCTGTGGATGCGGACGGGATTGCCTTCCCAGATGATCTCGCCGGCATCCGGTTCGTGGATGCCGGCGATGCTTTTGACCAGGACCGACTTGCCGGCTCCGTTGTCGCCGACCAGCGCGGTCACCCGACCGGCCGGCACGTCGAGATCGACACCGGCGAGGGCTTGCACCGCTCCGAAGTGTTTTTCTACGCCCCTCACCCGGAGCAGGGGTGTGAGGGTCTCAAGCTTTGACTCAGCCATCGCCGGTGTCGCCATCTCTTTTCGTGGGTTACGGGGAAATGCCCGCTGCCGTGCAGGCGTTCGCCAGATCGCCGGCACACAGGTCCTTGGCGTTGACGAAGTTATCCTTGACGACCGTGGCGGCCATGTTCTTCGGCGTGACCCACAGCGGCGTCAGGAGGACCGAGGGCACCTCTTTCTTCTGTTGCGAATCCATCGTCTGGCCGTTGATCAGGTCCTTCGGCGGCGTCACGTTGGCACGCAGGTAGATGCCGAGGGCTGCCGCGGCCTGGGCCTCGAGATAGATCGGCTTGTAGACCGAGCCGCACTGATAGCCCGACAGCACGTTGCGCATGCCGGTCAGCGTCGCGTCCTGCCCGGTGGTCGGGAATTTCTTCGGCGGGACCTTCAGCGTCTTCAGATAGGAGATGACGGCGTTGGCGTTGTCGTCGTTCGGCGTGACCACCGCATTAATGTTCGGGTGAGCCGTGTACTGTTCCTCGAAGGTCGTGCGGGCCGTCGCGGGATCCCAGGTGCCGGCCGGCTCGCCGACATTGACATACTTGCCCGATTTGAACGCCGGATCGAGAACGCTCATATAGCCCTGCTTGAACAGTGTGGCGTTGTTGTCGGTGGGCGCACCCGCCATCACCAGGATATTGGGCTTGCTGACGTTCCAGTCCGTCAGGCAGGCTTCCATGCCTTGTCCGATCAGCTTGCCGACCGCGACATTGTTGAAGCTGACGTAGTAGCCGCGGCTGCCGCCGAGCGTGAGGCGGTCATAGTCGACGACCGGGACGCCATGCTGCTTGGCATAGGTCTCGATCGACGCACCGACGCCGGACGAGATCGGGTCCATCAGGAGGACCGTGGCGCCCTGCGAGATGTCCGACTGCGCCTGGGTCAGTTCGGTCGAACTCGCTGCCTTGTGCGTTGGTGATGATGTACTGATCGGGCTTGAGGCCGGCCGCCTCGAACGCCTTCTTGAGATAGGGCGCGTCGAAGGAGGTGTAGCGCGCCGACGTGGTCGTCTCCGGCAACAGCACACCGATCTTGCCCTTGCCCTGCGCCACCAGCGGCTTGAGCTGGGCCATCGCAGAGAAATCAGCCGAGAACGAGTCGGCGGACAGGTTCGGCGTCGCTGCGAACGCGCTTGCCGACATGCTGAGCACCATTGCAAAGGATGCGACGACGCCAAGCCCCTTGCTCACGGGCCGTAATGCCATTCCAGTCATGGGAGTTCCTTTCCTACTGCTGTGAATTTGGAGTGCTGTCGAGGAACATCGCCGGAGCGGTGCATGACGCACCAAACCGTCCGTTCCTCGCCAAACTCCGGGGGTCAAGCCGCCTGGCGGACCGTCGCCTTCCCGCCAGGCGGCAAGAGCTTTCGACATCACCTCCCGCGAAGCCGCCATCCCCTCGCCAGGGTGCAGCAATCCGCGATCGCCGATGCATCGCCGCCCGATTTCTGACATGACCGCCGCCCCTATCCGGTCCTGACACTCAGCCGCGCCGAGCGGTATTCGTTGACCACCATGTCGGTCAGTTCCGCGACCGACGTTTCCGAGGTGCGCTTGTCGAAGGTGATCGCACCGTTCTCGATCAGGTTGATGCGGTCGCACACGTCGAAGACCTGTGCGTAGTTGTGAGCGATGACGATCATGGCCACCTCGCCCTGCTCCTTGAGGCGCTGGATGAGGTCGAGGATCATCGCCGACTCCTTGGCACCCATCGCCGCGGTCGGCTCGTCAAGCAGCAGCACCTTGGCCTTCTGGTAGACCGAGCGCGCCACCGCGATCGCCTGGCGCTGACCGCCGGAAAGCTTCGACACTTCCGCGTCGACGGACGGGATGTTGACGCCGATCTGGTCGAGAAGATCCTGGGCCTGCCTGCGCATGGTCTTGCGGTCGAGGATGCCGAGTGGCCCGCCCTTCACCGGCTCGCGCTGCAGAAACATGTTCTGGTAGACGTTGAGCTGGTTGATCAGCGCCAGATCCTGATAGACCGCCTCGACGCCGAGCGCGCGGGCATGGGTAACAGAGCGTAGATGCACCGGCGCGCCGTCGAAATAGAGCTGGCCGCTCGACGGCTGGATGTAGCCGGTGATGATCTTCATGAACGTCGACTTGCCGGCGCCGTTGTCGCCGAGAAGTCCCAGCACCTCGCCGCGGTCGAGATGCATGTCGATATCCCTGAGCGCCGTGATCTGACCGAAGGTCTTGGCGATGTGCTCGGCGCGCAGGACCGTGTTCGTCTTCGTGTCCGTGTCCGACATCAGCCGCGTCCCTGATCACGCAGGCGCATCAAGCGCACATTGACCGCCATCGTGACGAGGATGGCGGCGCCGAGGATCATGTCGAAGGTGTAGGCGCTGATCCCGATCAGCGAGAAACCGTCCTTGAGCACGCCGAGCACGAGCGCACCGACGAGCGCGCCGATGACCGTGCCGAGACCGCCGGTCAGGAGCGTGCCGCCGATGACCGCCGCGGCGATGGCCGCGAACATGATCTGCGAGCCGCCAGCCAGCGGATCGATGGAACCGATGCGGAAGGCGTCAATGACGCCCGCAAAGCCGCCGAGGACCGCGCACAGGATGAAGTTGGCGGCCTTGATGCTCCTGACCTTGATGCCGACCTCCGCGGCGCCGATGAGGTTGCCGCCGGTGGCGATGGTGTGCAGGCCGAAGCGCGTGCGCAGCAGCACGAA
Organism: uncultured Alphaproteobacteria bacterium; assembly: GCA_963762605.1. GTDB lineage: Bacteria > Pseudomonadota > Alphaproteobacteria > Rhizobiales > Kaistiaceae > CAVSRC01. Next base: position 3,925 of record CAVXLJ010000020.1, read on the forward strand.
TTGCAGGACAACAGCGATGAGCAAGGTCCAGACGAGGCGCGCCCAGACGCTGCCGCCGATGAGCGCCGTGAACACCGCGCCGGCCTGCGGCTGCACCGGGAAGCCGCCGGAAATGGTCAGCGTCAGCCCGTTGACCACGAACAGCGTGCCCAGCGTGGTGACGAAGGCAGGCACGTCGAGCAGGATGGTGATGGCGGCGTTGACCGCGCCGATGCCGGCCGAAGCGGCAAGCGCGATAATCACCGACAGCCACATGGGCACGCCTGCGGCATTGGTGAAGAACATCACGAACGGCGCGAAGGCGTAGACCATGCCGACCGACAGGTCGAGCTCTCCGACGACCAGAACCATGACTTCGCCGGCGGCGATGATCGCCGTGGTCGCGGTGAAATCGACCAGGTTGCCGATGTTGTCCGTGGACAGGAAGGAATTGGCAGTCGCCTGGAAATAGATGATGAGCAAGAGAGCAGCGACGACGATGCTCACCTCGCGCCAGCGCAGCAGGAAATGTCCGACGTTGTAGACGAGCCGGCGACGCGGCGCCGGCTCGCGCGTGATGCGCGGGCCGGCCGGGTCGCCATACGTGGCTGGATCAGCCCGCATGGCACGTCACCTCCTCATGCCGCAATCGGACCGGTACGCGGGATCACCATCTCATCGGAGGAGCTGCCTTCGTAGCGGCTCTTGGTGGTGAGATACGGATCAACGCTGCCCTTGGTGACGAACTTCAGGCCGGTGTTGATCGCCGACGGGCCCGTGAGGCCGCCGGAATACAGGAACATGGCCATCTCCATCGCCGTGTAGAAGCCCTGAAGATAGGGCTGCTGGTCGATGGTGAAGTCGAGATCGCCGCCGTGGATGTAGTCGAGCGTGGCGGGCAGCAGGTCAAAACCGCCGGCATGCACGCCCTGGGCGGCGAGCCCGTACTTCTTCATGGTCGCGCCCACGGCCTGGGTGCTGCCGGCATCAACCGCGAACATGCCCTTGAGGTCCTTGTGGCCGACGTAATAGGAGTCGACGCGCGACACCTCCTCGTTGACCGTCGGGCCGGTGGCGATCTCCTCCAGTGTGATGTTCTTGCCGGACGCCTTGATCGCGGCCTTGGCGCCATCGAGCCGCGGCTGGATGTTCAACTGGCCGGGCGTGGCGATGAAACCGGCGACGGTGCCCGAGTCGACCAGGCCCGCGATGCGCTGGCCGAGCTGCTCGCCGGCGGCGTAAGAGGTCCTGACCGATATAGGCAAGCCGATCAACCTTCGGCGCATCGGCGTTGTAGGAGAAGACCGGGATGCCGGCATCCATTGCCCGTTTCACCGGCTCGGTGAAGGCATGCAGGTCGACCAGCGAAATGGCGATCGCGTCGGCCTTGGCGGCGACGGCGGTGTTGAAGGAATTGACCATCTCGGAAGCGACCGATGTCTGCGAACCGGTCCACTGCCAGGTGCAGTTGAACAGGTCGCACGCATCCGCGATGCCATACTGCGTGGGCACGAAGAACGGGTTGGTGGTGACGTGGTTCACAAAGACGAATTTCCACGGCTGGTGGCTCGGCAACTTGGCCGCCGTCGCGGCGTGCGCCGACGTGATGCCGATGCCGTTGAGTGCCGCCAGCGACAGCGCAGCCGCACCCGAGCCGAAAAGCAGGCTGCGGCGCGAGACGGGCAGGCGGCCGGTGATCGTCGACTCGCGATCTTGGTCTTTCTTGTCGGACATGATTGGAGCTCCTTCCCTGAAGTGCCGGATGGCGCGGGCAGCCACCGGACAGCGTGGTTGTGTCGCCCCATGCCGCGCGACGACCAAAACTGTCTTCGCGGGGCCGATGGCGGACGAGTTAGGACGGGCTGTGGAAGTTGGAAACGGCCGGCGACGGGACGTTTCGCCACAATGGCGGCGTCAGGCGAAGCAAGTCCGCGGTTTTGCCGGAGAACGTGTCCAAGAATTCATGCTGCGGACAGGCACTTGTAATCTTCTGAACATGTCCAAGATTTCATGCCTCGGAAAGGCGCTTGTAAGCCGCGAGCGACAAGTAATGGGAGCACGCACCCCATCGGGGTCTTCTCGAGATGGAGGCTACCCATGACCCAGATTACGAACTCGCCCGCACCTGAACCTCACGATGCTCACGCGCGCCGCCGCTTGACCTTGCTCACCTCGGTTGCCGCCATCGCGTTGGTGGCGCTCGGCGCCGTCGGCGCCCAGCTCCCCGCCCTCACCGCCAACGCCGAAGCGGCGCCCGTCGCGCCGGCCACACAGACGGCGGCCAATCCATCAAGCGGTTTCGCCAACCTGATCGCCAGTGTCCGCCCGGCGGTCGTGTCCGTGCGGGTGCAGATGGAGCAGCCGGTGAGCATGAACAGCAATGGCGGCGGCAACGTCGTGCCATTCAATCCGTTCGCACCATTCGGCATGCCCAACGTTCCGCAGATGCCGCGGGGCCAGCAGCTCGTCGTCGGCGAGGGCTCCGGCTTCTTCATTTCGCCCAACGGCTACATCGTCACCGCCAATCACGTGGTCGATCACGCCACCAAGGTGCAGATCACCACCAGCGACGGCCACGTCTACAAGGCGCGCGTCATTGGCACCGACCCGGGCACCGACGTCGCCCTGCTCAAGGTCGATGCCAACCACACCTTCACCTACGTCAAGTTCGCCGACCACATGCCGCGCGTCGGTGACTGGGTGGTGGCCATCGGCAACCCCTTCGGCCTCGGCAACACCGCTACCGCCGGCATCGTCTCGGCGCTTGGCCGCAACATCAACATGAGCACCTACGACAACTATCTGCAGATCGACGCGCCGATCAATCGCGGCAATTCGGGCGGCCCGACCTTCGACATGCACGGCAACGTCGTCGGCATCAACGACGCCATCTACACGCCGTCGGGCGGCTCGGTCGGCATCGGCTTCGACGTGCCCGCCAACACGGCCAGCAAGATCATCGCCCAACTCAAGGCGAGCGGCCATGTCACCCGCGGCTGGCTTGGCGTGCAGGTGCAGACCGTCACCCAGCCGATCGCCGACAGCCTCGGCATGAAGCAGGCATCCGGCGCGCTGGTCACAACGCCAGAGTCTGGTGGCCCGGCGGCGAAGGCCGGCGTCCATCCCGGTGACGTCATTACCGCCGTCAACGGCAATACGGTGACCGATCCGCGCGAGCTTGCGCAGAATATTGCCGGGCTGGCGCCTGGGACCTCGGTCAAGCTCGACATCCTGCGCAACGGCCAGTCCAAGACGATTGCGCTGACGCTCGGCGACATGCCGAACCAGCAGCAGAACCCGCCGGCATAGTCCCTCCTGCCGGCCCAAAGAGGACGCCGCGGCTGCCCCTGTCCCCGCCCCCGCCGCGGCGTCCTTCTTCTCTTCCGGGATGCGTCACAGCCATCCTCACCCTGACGGTTGAAATTTCCCCGACGGCCGGAATCGCCTGTTCTGATTCCGGTCCCATGAGCGCGATGGCGATCCGGTGAATCCGCTCCTGTTGACGGCGGCGGCGGGATAGGCTTCCTCAGCGGCCATGACCATGACCGCCACTCTTGCCACCTCCGAAGAAAAGGCCACGTCGCTGATGGCCGCGATTGCCGCCGATCCGCTGCTCGGCGGCCAGACGATCGACGCCAGCGAGATCGCACCCGGCCGCTGGGAGGTGATCGTCTATTTCGCGGCGGCACCGGACAAGGCCGGGCGCGCCGCGCTTGCCCGCTTCGGCCGCTTCGTGATCGCCGAGCTGCCTGAGACCGACTGGGTCGCCAAGAGCCTGGAGGGGCTGAAGCCGGTGCGCGCCGGCCGCTTCCTGGTGCACGGGTCGCACGACCGCGATCGCGTCAAGCCGAACGACATGGCGATCGAGATCGAGGCCGGCCAGGCCTTCGGCACCGGCCATCACGGCACCACCGCCGGCTGCCTGATCGCCATCGAACGGCAAGCCAAGACACGGACAATCCGCAACGCCCTCGACGTCGGCACCGGCTCCGGCGTGCTCGCCATCGCGCTCGCCAAGCTGGCCAAGGCGCGGGTGCTGGCAAGCGACATCGACCCGGTGGCAACCGAAGTGGCCGACGAGAACGTGCGCCTGAACGGCGTTGCCGCCTTCGTGCGCATCGTCACCGCGACGGGATTGAACGGCCGCGCCTTCACGGATGAGGCGCCCTACGATCTCGTCGTCGCCAACATCCTCGCCGGCCCGCTCGCCGCGCTGGCCCCGGCGATCCGCCGCGTCGTGGCACCCGGCGGTACGGTGATCCTGTCAGGGCTCCTGCCCGCGCAGCGCGCCCGGATCGTCGCCACCTATCGCGGCACGGGACTGGTGCTTGCCCGCACGATGATCGTCGACGGCTGGCTGACGCTGGTGTTGAGACGGCCGGTGGCGCTGACCAAACCGAGGGTCCGACCTGGGTCGCCGCCTTCGCGGGGAGCGAACCGCTAGACGCCCGCGATCTTCATTGCGATCCCGGCTCCGGGCTCGCCAGAATGAGCTTATAGATGGCGCCGAGCGCGTCTCGATGCTCGCTGGCAGCGATCCGCGCCAAGCCGGCGTCGATGCGCCGGCGCAGGGCGGCGGCATCCATGTCGATGAAGAAGGCATAGCGCAACAGGTCGATCGGCGTCGTGCGATCTCCGACGATCTCGGATTTGGTAGCAAGCTCGATGTCGACGGCCGACAGAAACGGAAAAGTCAGGCAGGCCGTCAGCGCCCCCGACTGAATGCCGAGCGCATAGATCACGTCGATCGCCAGCGTGCCGGTGAGCCCCGAAATGTAACGCTCGACGAAGCCGCGCACCTTGGCGAGGCTGCGCGCGTTGACGAAATACGAGTCGGCGCCGCCGTACGGAAAGCCGCGAAGGCCGATCAGAGTGACTTCGCCGGCCTGGTGCTTTTCCCAATGCTGGCTCAGCTTGCGCACCGTCGTGTAGGGCCAGTCGGTTGGCGCAACGTCGGTGAAGACGAGGTCGAAGCGGCTGAGCTTGCCGCTGCCGATGAGCGCGCCCATCGAGCGCGTGAAATCGCGCGAGAGGATCGCGTCGTCTTCCAGCACATGGACGAAGCGCGCCTCCGCCGGCTGGGACAGCGCCATCAGATGCGACTGGAGGCAGCCCCATTCGCCCGGCAAAACGCCCAAGGGCCTCTTGCCCAGCGAGCCGTCGACGGCAGCGATTCTCCGGTAGCCGTCGGATAGCCCGGCCGCCGCCAGCTGCGACTCGATCGAGGCGCGGCGCTCAGGCGAACGGTCGAGGTTGATGTAATGGCCGCGCCAGAAGGGCGTCATGGGGCACCGCATGCTTTGCTTTTGGCGCAGTATGTCTGCTGCGCAAGTGCGGTCAACCGGCGAATGCTGTGACATTGGCCGTATCAAGCGAGGCGACTAGTTCCCAGCCTCAACAACCGAGGCGTTCCATGCAAACGACCCATCCGGGGCGACGCGCGTCGGCGCGTCGAGACGCCACATGAATATCACCGTCGCTGACATCAAACGCCGGTGCCCGCGGGCCAAGGACGCGATCGTCGTGCCGATCGGCCAAGCCGGCGTTCTGCCGGGCTATGGCATCACGTCGCGGCAGCGGTTCGTCCACTTCATCGCGCAGTGCGCCGAGGACAGCACCGGGTTCACCACGCAGCACGAGGGCGTGCCGCGTGCCGACCGGGGCAACCCGGCCACCTATCTTGAGAAGATGTACGGCAAACTGGCGCCACGCGTGACGCAGCTCGGCATCTATGTGCCCGCCTGCGCCGGGACGAGCCTACCCAGGATGTCGCGCTTCGGCCCTAGAGCGCTTCTTGGTCAGATAGAAGCAGTTCCGTTTCTCGACCGGCGGAGCGATCCGGCGTCGAGACCGGCGAAGGGCGATGCCGGGCATCGGTCGAGCCGGGATCGGCGTCGGGCGCCCGCCGGTCGGAAACCCGAAGGGACGGGCGCTTTTGCACCATGATCGTCGCCGTCGGTCTCGGCCGTACCCCGGGGTACGACCATCGCCCGCCGGCTTGATCCTGTCGCAAGATCGCTCCGTCGGAACGATTCTATCTGACCAAGAAACGCTCTAGATCGGCGCGAGGCCGCGGCCGGCATCCTCGATTACGTTGCGATCGTAGCCGAGCGCGGCAAGCGTCGCATTGTCGAGGCCGAGCAGATAGGCATTCACCCGCCGTTGGGCCTGTGCCTCGCGCGCTGCGATCATGTGTGCCATTGCGCGGCGGAGAATGCTGCGCGGCGGCGCGGTGCGGTTGCGAACATCGCCGAATGTCGTCGTCGCCATGGCTGGCTCCTGCTTCTGGAAGTCTCCCCCGGCATCGCTGCCCCGACTTCCGGTTTCGAATCGCTCTCCCCAGCGACACCGAGGTAACCCTCCACGCCGTACAAGAGAACTGTCGCAAAGGCATGACAGACATGCACTTATTGCGGCGCGTCATATTTCTGATGTAATTGTCGCGACGCACAAAATCGCAGCACGTGATGCCTGCGTGACGAGCGTACCCGGCTCCATTGAAGGCGGGCCCGACAGCCTCTAGTAAGGTGGCATGAACAACGAAGAATCTGCGCCGGACGGTACGACCGGACACGGCGCCCGGCTGGCGCGGCTGCGCAAGGAATTGGCACGCGCCGGCCTCACCGGTGTCATCATTCCCCATGCCGACGAGCACCAGAGCGAGTATCTGCCGCCCGCGGCCGAACGCCTGGCATGGTTAACCGGGTTCAAAGGATCCGCCGGTACGGCAATCGTGCTTGCGCAAGAGGCGGCGATCTTTGTCGACGGGCGCTATACATTGCAGGTGCGCGCCGAGACCGATGCGGCGCTGTTTGCCCCCGAGCACCTCATCGACAATCCGCCGCAGACATGGCTTGCCGCGCATCTGAAAAAGGGCGACCGCATCGGCTACGACCCCTGGCTGATGACGGTTGCCGAGGTGCGCCGCTTCGCCGAGATCTGCACGGCGGCCGACGCCGCCTTGGTGCCGGTCGACGAAAATCCGGTGGACCGGCTGTGGAGTGACCGGCCGGCGCCACTGCAGGGCGCCGTGACGCTGCACCCGCTGGAACTCTCCGGCGAAGCCGCCGTCGACAAGATCGCCCGCCTGCAGGCGGCCATTGCCGGGAAAAAGGCCGACGCCGCGGTGATCGCCCTCACCGATTCCATCGCCTGGATCTTCAACATCCGTGGCAGCGACATTGCCCACAATCCGGTGACGCTGGCCTTCGCCATTCTGCCCAGGGACGGCAAGCCGACGCTCTTCATCGACGGGCGCAAGCTCTCCAACGCCGTGCGCGATGCGCTTTCCGGGCTTGCCGAGATCCGCGAACCTGCGGCGTTCGCGCCGAACCTCGCCGCCCTTGGAAAGGCCGGCGCCAAAGTCATGCTCGACCCGGCAACCACAGCCGACGCGATTGCCGCGACCGTGCGCGATGCCGGCGGCACGCTGGTCGAGGCGGCCGACCCGGCGGTGCTGCCCAAGGCACGCAAGAATCCGACCGAGCTGGCCGGCGCGCGCCGCGCCCATATCCGCGACGGCGCGGCGATGGTGCGCTTCCTGGCCTGGATCGACCGGGTGGGGCCGACCGGCGCGATTGACGAGATCGCCGCGGCGGAGAAGCTGCGGGCGCTGCGCGCCGAGACCGCCGCTCGCGACGGCTCCGAACTGGTCGACACCTCGTTCGAGACGATCTCGGCCGCTGGCCCGAACGCCGCCGTGACCCATTACCGTGTGTCGCCGGAGACCACGCGGCCCATCGCACCCGACATGCTCTATCTGGTCGATTCCGGCGCGCAATATCGCGACGGCACCACCGACATCACCCGCACGGTTGCCATCGGCACGCCGACGCCGGAGATGCGCGACCGCTTCACCCGCGTGCTCAAGGGCCACCTGGCGGTGGCCGTGGCGCGCTTCCCCGCCGGCACCTCGGGCGCCCAGATCGACACGCTGGCACGGCAGTATCTCTGGGCTGCGGGGCTCGACTTCGACCACGGCACCGGCCACGGCATCGGCTCCTTCCTCAACGTCCACGAAGGGCCGGCGCGCATCTCCAAGCTCGGCACCGTGCCGCTCGAAGCCGGGATGATCCTTTCCGACGAGCCCGGCTACTACAAGGCCGGCGCCTATGGCATCCGCATCGAAAACCTGATCATCGTCACCGCGGCCGAAGAGATCGCCGGCGGCGACCGACCGATGCTTGGCTTCGAGACGATCACCTTCGTCCCCATCGACCGGCGGCTGATCGAGCCGGCGCTGATGACCAAGGACGAGATCGCCTGGCTCGACGCCTACCACGCCAGTCTTCCGGGCAGGCTCGGCCATCTGCTCGATGCGGATGAGCGGGCCTGGCTGGCAGAAGCTTGCCGGCCGCTCGCCTGAGGCGCGACGGGTGCCCGCCCTGCGCCTCGCCTGCCTGCCCTGGTACGAACTGCCGGAAACGCGCGCCGCACAGGATGCCCTGTGGACGATCATCGCCCGCCATCTTGCCCGGCAGGGCATTGCCGACGTTCCGTCTCGTCTGACGCGCGGCCGGCCCGTGCCCGCGCTGCTGGCCGATCCCCGCCTCTTGTTCGGCCAGTGCTGCGGCTATGACGTGGTCTACGGCTTTGCCGACAGCGTAGCGGTGCTGGCCACGCCGGAATACGACGCTCCCGGCTGCAACGGCTCCGACTATCGCAGCTTCGTTCTCGTGCGCGCCGATTCCCCGGCCACGACGCTCGACGACCTCCGCGGCGCCACCTGCGTCGTCAACGGCTTCAATTCCCACTCCGGCACCAACGCGCTGCGCGCCCTGGTGGCGCCGCTCAGCCGCGCCGGCCGCTTCTTCGCCAGCGTCAAAGTGAGCGGCGCCCACATGGACAGCCTTGCCATGCTCCAGGCCGGCGCGGCCGACGTAATGGCGATGGACTGTGTGCTCCACGCGCTGCTTGCCCGCCACCGACCGCAGGCGCTGGCGGGAACACGCATCCTCTGCCAGAGCGACCCGGCGCCGGCCCCGCCATTCGTCACCGCGCTTGCCGCCGACGCGACCGCGATCGCGCCCATGCGCGGGGCGCTCGCCGATGCCTTCTCCGACGACCAGGCGCGCGCCCCGCTGGCCACGCTGCTGCTTCGCGGCGTCGCGTTCCGGCCGGTGTCGGATTATGCAAGGATCGTCGCCTGCGAGGCCGCGGCACTTGCCCGTGGCTATATGGAGCTGCACGCGACGAGCCCCGCGCTGGCGCGGTGAGCCCGTCAAGACGACGTTCACGGAGGAGCCGATGCCCGCACGACAGGATGGTAAGGTCGAACTCGGCCGCACCGGCCTTGCCGTCTCGAAGCTCTGCTTCGGCGCCTCCGGACTGGGTTCCATGCCCGGGACCTACGGCTATGCGGTGGAGAGCGACCGGGCCATGGCGACGCTGCAGGCGATCTTCGCTTCTCCGGTGAATTTTCTCGATACCGCGCGCATCTACGGCCACGGGCGCAGCGAGGAGCGCATCGGCAGGGCCATCAGGGAATTCGGCCTGCCCGCGGGCTTCGTCATCGCCTCCAAGATCGACCGTGATTTCGAGACCGGCCTCTTCGACGGTCCACGCGCGCGGCGCTCGCTGGAAGAGAGTTTCGAGGCGCTCGGCCTCGACCACATTCCCCTGATGCATTTGCACGACCCGGAACACGCTTTGGGCATGAAGGACATCACCAAGCCGGGCGGCGCGCTCACCGAACTCTTCAAGATGAAAGAGGAAGGGCTCGTGGGCGCCGTCGGCCTGGCGGCGGGTCGCATCGACTTGATGATGCCGCTGCTCAGGGATTGGGACTTTGACGCGATCGTCACCCACAACCGCTTCATGCTGCCCAACCGCAACGCCGAACCGATGATCGACTTCTGTGTCGCCAAGGGAATCGCCGTGCTCAACGCGGCACCCTATGCCGGCGGCGTGCTGGCCAAGGGGGCGGACAACTACCAGAAATATGCCTATTCGGACGCTTCCGCCGAAACGCTCTCGCTCATCCGCCGCATCGAGGAAATCTGCGACCGCTACCGGGTGCCGACCGGCGCCGCCGCCCTGCAGTTCTCCATGCGCGACAAGCGGGTGACCTCGACCATCGTCGGCGTCAGCAAGCCGGAGCGCATCGCCGAGACGCTCGAATGGGCGGCCTGGACGATTCCCGATGCCATGTGGGAGGAACTGTTGGCACTGCCCTACGACACCGACGACCCCGAAGCGACGCGGAAATACACCTCGGAGTAGACCAGAGCCAGCAAAGGCGTGTGTCTTGGGATTTCCACTGCCTTGTGCCACCCCATTCTGCCGCATGCGCACGAAACGCTCTTCGGCCACGTGCCCACGAGCGCATCGGGACGTCGCGTTCTGAAGATCCAGAGGCGCTGCCGGCGTCGCAACTCGCAGCGGTCGGGACGATGGCCGCATGAGTGAAGAGAGCAAAATCAGACCTGTCGTCGTCGTCCTTGTCCACAAGCCGGAGCCGACCCCTGACGAGTTCGTTTCGTTGCGCCAGTGCGGCAAGGTGCTTCGCGACCATGACATCGTGATTGTTGCGCCGAATCCGATTGACCTGAGCGCGTACCGAAAGCTTTTGCCAACGGCAACGGAGCTGCGTGTCGCCCCGCATTGGGTGTCAAGCATCCAGGCGTGCAACCGGATGATGATGTCGCCGGTTGGGGAAAGCCGGCCAACTCCGCGGCGCCTGGCAGCTGTACCAGGCAAATTGCGACCTGTTTTGGAGCACCGTGGTGCCGCGCATTGATGTCGATTTCAAAATTGCGAGCGTCGAACAAGCAGCACGATCTTCATGGGAGGTGCTGCCTGCACGGTGCATGGAAATGACGCGTGGCGCGTTGCCGTTCGGCATTCATGCCTGGGCAAGGCACGACCCGAAGTTCCTTGCCCCTTATCTTCATTCTGCCGGAATCGACCGCACCGGAATTGGCACCTGACCGTCGACAACCCGGAAGCGGTGCGGCAAGACACGTCGGCGCAGGCGGCTTCGACACCCCGACGCCGCGGCAAGCTCCCCCTATGGCCTTGGGCGGCAGATTGGGAATGGGCGTCGCCTAAATCAATGGCGCCATTGAACGGTGATTGGACCAGGCCACACGCCTGCGCCCCGGTTCACTCGCCGATCAGCCTGAACCAGCCGGCCTCGTCGATGACCTCAACGCCGTGCCTCTCGGCGTCCTTGAGCTTGGAGCCGGCGCCCGGCCCGGCGACCACCAGATCGGTCTTCTTCGACACCGAGCCGGAGACCTTGGCGCCCAGCCGCTCGGCCATCGCCTTGGCCTCGTCGCGGCTCATGCGCTCGAGCGTTCCGGTGAAGACGATGGTCTTGCCGGCGACCGCCGTCTCGGTCGCCGCCTGCTCGGCGTCGCTGATCTCGGTCATCTCGGCAACCAGCGCCTCGACCACCGCGCGGTTGTGGCTCTCGCCGAAGTAACGGGCGACAGCTTCCACCACGGTCTCGCCGATCTGGTCGATGGCGTCCATATCGGCACCGGCTGCCGCGTCGCCTTCGGCGATCTTGAGCGCCCCATCGTGAAAGGCGGTCCATGAGCCATAGGCGCGGGCGAGCTGGCGCGCCGTGGTCTCGCCGACATGGCGGATGCCGAGCGCATTGATGAAGCGTTCAAGTGCGATCTCGCGGCGCGCGTCGATTGCCGCAAAGAGATTGCGCACCGAGGTCTCGCCGAAGCCCTCGCGCGTCTTGAGCACACCGCCCAACGCGGCGTCGCGGCGGGCGAGCGTGAAGATGTCGGCCGGCGCCTTCACCGGCAGATCCGGCTCCTCGTCGTAGAAATATTCGATCTGCTTCGCCCCCAGCCCCTCGATATCGAAGGCGGAGCGCGAGACGAAGTGCATCAGGTGTTCCTTGCGCTGGAAGGGGCAGGCGAACTCGCCCGAGCAGCGGCGCACGATCCCCTCCCCGCCGGTGGCGATCGCCTCGCGAACGACCTCGGTCTTGAGATGGCAGGGGCAGACCCTGGGGAATTCATACGGCCTCGCCCCCTTCGGCCGCGCCGCGAGATGGACGTCGAGCACCTGCGGGATCACGTCGCCGGCGCGCTGGATGCCGACCGTGTCGCCAATGCGGATGTCGATGGGATTGCCGTCGGCGTCGGTGCGCAACGGCAGCGGCTGGCCGTCGCGGCCGTAGCCGCGGATGAAGTCCTCATTGTGCAGCGTGGCATTGACCACGGTGACGCCGCCGACATTCACCGGCTCCAGCCGCGCCACCGGCGTCAGCGCGCCGGTGCGCCCGACCTGGATGTCGATGCCGACGACTTTTGTGGTGGCGCGCTCGGCGGCAAACTTGTGGGCGATCGCCCAGCGCGGCGAGGCGCTGCGAATGCCGAGGCGCTCCTGCAGCGCCAGCGAATCGACCTTGTAGACGACGCCGTCGATATCGTAGGGGAGCGCGGCGCGCTGCCTCTCAATGTCGGCATAGACGGCAAGTGCTTGCGCGACGCCGGCGCAGGACTGCATCAGCGGATTGACCGGGAAGCCCCATTTGCCGAAGGCCCTGACGACGCCGAACTGGGTGTCGGCGGGAAGCGCGCGCGCCTCGCCCCAGGCATAGGCGAAGAAGCGCAGCGGGCGGGACGCGGTGACTGCCGGGTCCTTCTGGCGGAGCGACCCGGCAGCGGTGTTGCGCGCGTTTGCATAGGGCTCGGCGCCGGCCTCGGCTTGCGCGCGGTTGAGGGCGAGGAAATCGTCCTTGCTGAAATAGATCTCGCCGCGCACCTCGATGAGGTCGGGCGCCGCCTTGGGGAGCGTCTGCGGGATGTCCTTGATGGTGCGGACATTGGCGGTGACGTCCTCGCCGCTGACGCCGTCGCCGCGGGTCGCACCCTGCACCAGCCTGCGGTCCTCGTAGCGCAGCGAAATCGACAGGCCGTCGATCTTGGGCTCGGCGGTGAGCGCCACCGGCTCGTCGCGGTTGAGCCCGAGGAAGCGCTGCACCTGCTCGATGAAGGCCCGCACGTCGTCGTCAGTATAGGCCTTTTCCAGCGACAGCATGGGGACGGCATGGCGGACCGTGGCGAACTTGCCCGAGGGCGCGCCGCTGACGCGGCCTGTCGGGCTGTCGGCGCGCTTCAGCGCCGGAAAACGTGCCTCGATCGCCGCGTTGCGGATGATGAGCGCATCATATTCGGCGTCGGCGACGGTCGGCGCGTCCTCCTCGTAATAGCGCCGGTCGTGGCCGGCGATCTCACGCGCCAGACGCTTCAGCTCGGCGGCGGCTTCCGCCTCGCTCAACGCCTCGACCGGCTTGGTTGTATTGGCCGCTTTCGCCACCTCGGCACCTCCCGAATCCGACAAGATTCGCCCAAGCCGAACGGCCGGGCAAGGCTTCAGTCGGAGCCGCTGGCAGGAGCCGGTGCGTGAACGCCAAGCAGGGCGACGACCAGGCCGATGACGAAGAGGACGGCGCCGAGCAGGAAGGCCGCGCCCGGCAGGTGGATCGGTGTTACCGGGCCGATGAAATAGCCGAACACCGAGCCGGCGACCGGCGGGCCGATGATGCCGGTGACGGTCTGGGCGCTCGAAATTGCGCCTTGCAGGATGCCCTGCTCGTTGGGCGGCACCTGGCGCGTGATCAGCGATTGCACGGCCGGCGCGGTCAGCCCCCAGCCGAGCACATAGGGCACGATGATGGCGTAGATCATCCAGGCTTGCGAGGAGAAGGCGATGCCGACCATGCAGATCGCCGCGACCGTGAAGCCAATGTTGATGGTGATGCGCTCGCCGATCTTGGGCACGACGACCCGCACCAGGCCGCCCTGTGTGATGACCACGAGCACGCCGACCACGGCCAGCGAGATGCCGACCTGATAGGCCGTCCAGCCGAAGCGGTAGCCCGTGTAGAGCACCCAGTTGGCTTCCAGCATGCGCTCGGCGAGCTGGGCGATGACGAACAGCGACAAGAGCGCCAGCACCGCCTTGTAGCGCAGCACGACAACGAAGGCGCCGATCGGGTTGGCCTCCTTCAGGCGGAAGGGGCGCCGATGGGCGCGATCGAGCGATTCGGGGAGCATGAAGAAGGCGAACAGGAAGGCGATGACGCTGACCCCGGCGGCCGCGTAGAAGGGCACGCGCGAGCCGTACTCGCCAAGCACGCCGCCGACCAGCGGGCCGGCGATGAAGCCGACGCCGAAGGCGGCGCCGATGAGCCCGAAATTCGCCGCACGCTTCTCGGGCGGCGTGATGTCGGCGATGTAGGCGGTCGCGGTCGCCACCGACGCCCCCATGATGCCGCCGATGATGCGCGCCAGCGCCACGATCCAGAGATTTGGCGCCAGCGCCAGCAGGATGTAGTCGACGCCGAGGCCGGCGAGCGAGACCAGCATGATCGGCCGGCGACCGAAGCGGTCCGACAGGGCGCCGAAGGCCGGCCCGAAGAGGAACTGCATCAGCGCGTAAAGCGACAGCAGCAGGCCGTAGAGGGTCGCCGCCTTGCCGACGGCATCGCCGGAGAGCTCCTTCACCAACAACGGGATGACCGGCAGCATGACGCCGATGCCGAAGACGTAGATGACCATGGTCCCGAACAGGACCATGATGCTGGCGCGCTGATTCATCAGGCGGCGGCCTCCCTGCCCGGCCGCCCGTCAGGCAGGAAATCCGGCGGTGCACCGCGGCGTCCGCCGCTCGGTTGCCCCGATTTCCCTGCGTATTTCGGCATTGCCGACTCCGTTTCTGGTATCGCCGGCCGTTTCAGACACGATCCGCCGCGATTAGGCAAGCGGCGCGGCTGCCGCACCCTCGGAAGAATGGCGAATGGTCGGTGGCGGATGGTGTGGGAGCAGCCTGCCCTGCCATTCACCATGCACCAGTCTCAGAAATCACGCCGCCCCGAGGATCAGCCGGTCAGCGGCCGCCCGGGCCTCCTCGGTGATGACGGCGCCGGCCAGCATGCGGGCGATCTCCTCGCGTCGGCGCACGGAATCGAGTGGGGTAACGCTGGTGGTGACCGCTTCGCCGCCGGCGACCGTCTGCTTGGCGACCAGCAAATGGGCGTTGGCGCGCGCCGCCACCTGCGGCGCATGGGTGACGGTGATGACCTGCACGCGTGTCGCAAGCCGCGCCAGGCGCACGCCGATGGCATCGGCGACGGCGCCGCCGACGGCAGTATCGATCTCGTCGAAGATGAGGGTGGGCGCCGAACCGCGATCGGCGAGCGCCACCTTGAGCGCCAGCAGGAAGCGCGACAACTCGCCGCCCGAGGCGACCTTCATCAGCGGCCCCGGCGTCGTACCGGGATTGGTGCGCACATGGAAGGAGATGTCGTCGATGCCGGATTCTCCGGGCGCGTCCGGATCGCTGACGATTTCGACAATGAAGGCCGCCTGCTCCAGCTTCAGCGCCGGCAGTTCGGCGGCGACCGCCTTCTCCAGATGCTTGGCGGCCGCGCAGCGCTCTTTCGACAGGGCCATGGCGGCGCTGTCGTATTCGGCACGGGCGACGGCTGCCGCCTTCTCAAGCGCCGCCAGCCGCTCCTCGCCGGATTCGAGCGCGGCAAGGTCGGCGGCCATGCGGACGGCAAGCGCCGGCAGGTCGGCGACGGTGACCGAATGCTTGCGGGCGGCAGCGCGCAGCGCAAACAGGCGCTCCTCGGTGCGCTCCAGATCGCGCGGGTCGAAATCTGTGGCGGCCAGCGCTTTGGCCAGCCCCTGCTCGGCGTCCTCGAGCGCGGAGAGCGCCTTGTCGAGGGCGGCAACCGCGCCGTCGAGCAGACCGCCCGCCTCCGGCGCCTTGCGCTCCAGCCGGCGCACGAGACTCGCCAATATCGGCACCGGCGAGGCACCGCCGGCCACTGTCTCATGCGCCTCGGCAATGTCGCCGGCAATCTTCTCGGCGCGCATCATCTGCTGGCGGCGGTCGGCGAGCGCCTCTTCCTCGTCCGCCTGCGGCGCCAGCGCCTTGAGTTCATCGACCGCGGCACGCAGATAGTCGGCCTCGGCGCTGGCCGATGCGATCTGGAGCCTGAGGTCGGCCAGCGCCGCATCCGCCTGCCGCCAGGCAGCGTAGGCCGCGGCAACCGCATCGCGCGCGCCATCGAGCCGGCCGAAGGCGTCGAGCAGCGCCCGGTGCATGGCCGGCTCCACCATGGCGCGGTCGGCATGCTGGCCGTGAATTTCGACCAGTGCCGCGCCGACCCGGCGCAGAAGCACGACCGACACTGGAGAATCGTTGATGAAGGCGCGGCTGCGCCCGTCGGCGCCCTGCACGCGGCGGAGAATGAGGTCGCCGTCCGCCGCAATGCCGCTCTCGGCGAGAATCGCCCGCGCCGGATGGTCGACGGCCACGTCGAATTCTGCGGTGACGTCGCCCTGGGCGCTGTCCTCGCGCACCAGCGAGGCATCGCCGCGCCCGCCGAGCGCCAGCGACAGGGCATCGAGCAAAATGGATTTGCCGGCGCCGGTCTCGCCGGTAAACGCCGTCAGCCCGGCGGAAAAGTCCGTGCTCAGACGGTCGATGATGACGATATCGCGTATGGCAAGGGCGACGAGCATGGCCGCACCGGCAGGAAGCGGAATCGAATCAGCTCGTATTCTTGCCGGCAAACACCTTGCTGATCCACGACCCCGTGTTCTCGCGCGGCTCCAGGCCACCGGTCTTGAGGAGCTTGTAGGCGTCCTTGTACCAGGTGCTGTCGGGGAAATTGTGCCCGAGAACGGCCGTGGCGGTCTGCGCCTCGCTGGTCAGGCCGAGCGCCATGTTGGCCTCGGTCAGCCGCTCCAGCGCCTCCTCGACGTGGCGGGTCGTCTGGTACTGGGTGACAACGATCTTGAAGCGATTGATCGCCGCCAGATAGTTGCGCTGCTCAAGGTAGTAGCGGCCGATCTGCATCTCCTTGCCGGCGAGCTGATCATTGCAGGCGATGATCTTGTCCTTGGCGTCGGTGACGTATTCCGAATCCGGGTAGTTGTTGACGATCTCCTCGAAGGCGGCGAGCGCCTTGCGGGTCATGGACTGATCGCGGGTGACGTCCGGCATCCGGCGGAAATAGGACAGACCGATCAAGTAGCTCGCATAAGCCGCGTCCGGGCTGCCGGGATAAAGCGCCAGGTAACGGTTACCGGAGGCAACGGTCGTGTCGTAATCACCCCGCTTGTAGCTGGTGAAGGTCGACATGATCAGCGCCTTGCGGGCGTAGTCCGAATAGGGATGCTGGCGGTCGACCTCGTCGAAGCTCTTGGTTGCGTCCTTGAACTTGCCGCCATTCAGGTAGGCCAGGCCCTCATTGTAGAGGGTGCCGGCCGGCTGGTCATTGGCGAAGGCGTCGGGGGTACCGACGGTCGACTTGGTACAGCCCGCCATGCCCACCAGCGCCAGCCCCAACAGCAACCACCGCAGCCGCGCCAGCCGCTGCATCGTCGCCGGCCCAATAAATGAATCAAATCCCGGTCGCACGCCCTGCCCGCCTCTCGTCTCGCTCACGGTCCACGCCGCAGCTTTCTAGCCGAAAACCGTCGGCTCCGCCATGTCTCCGGATGACAGGGTCGTGGCACGCATTTGTGGCAATTTCCGGCCGTATCCGGCCGAGCAGCGAGATCAGGCCGCTTCCGGGCCGATGGCGGCGGCCTGCGTGGCGTGCACGGCGACCTCGTGGCGCTCGCCGATATCGGCATCACTGCCCCACGTCCAAGCGCTTTGGTCGGAAAACAGTGCCGCCAGTGCGGCGACGTTGAGCTTGTGGCCGCCACGCGAGGAGCGGTAGAGCCCGCGAATCGGCGCGCCGGCCAGCGCCAGATCGCCGACGACGTCGAGCGCCTTGTGGCGCACGCATTCGTCGACGAAGCGCAGCCCCTCCGGGTTGATGACCCGGTCGTCGCCGATCACCAGGGCATTGTCGAGCGAGGCGCCCTGCGCCAGGCCGCGCGCCCAAAGCTGCTCGACATCGGCAAGGAAGCCGAAGGTGCGCGCCCGCGCCAGTTCGCGCCGGAACACGTCGCCGTCGATATCGGCAGCGAACTGCTGACGCCCGACCAGCGGATTGGGGAATTCGATCTCGACCTCAATGCGCATGCCGTCATAGGGCAAGAATTCGGCACGGGCGGCGCCAAGGCGCACCGCCACCGGACGCAGCACCTTGATGAAACTCCGCGGTGCATCGAGCGCAGCGATACCGGCTTCGTCGACGGCCTCCAGAAACGCCCCCGCGCTGCCGTCCATCACCGGAACCTCAGGCCCGTCGATCTCAATCGTCGCGTTATCGACATCGAGCGCGCTGAGGGTCGCCATCAGATGCTCTATCGTCGCCACCGAAGAACCGTTGAAGCCGACCACCGTGCAGAAGTCGGTGGCGCTGACATTCGTGTAGTGGGCGCGAACCGCGTCGTGGCCGTCCTCGCCGCTCAGGCGCTGGAAGCGAATGCCACTGCCCGCCTCGGCGGGGTGAATGGTCAGCGACGCCGGGCGACCGCTGTGGACACCGATCCCGCAGACCGTCGCACTACGGCGCAGCGTGTTCTGTTTGCCCGCTAACCGGCCACCCGCCATGCTCAGCACCCGCCCCCAAAAAACCCGATTCCCGCCACGTCGATGGCAAGACTAGTCGGGGCCGCAGGCGCCGCCAAATCACGCTTTCTAACCCATTGTAACGGCCGATGGCCCCGATCGACCCGGGCGGGTGCCCCAATCATTTCAACAGGTTGGGGCGGGACTGCTGCCGGGCCGGCAGCAGTCCCGTGAACCACGTTTGTCAGCGTCCGCCTAGTTCGCCTGGCGGCGCAGGAAGGCCGGGATCTCCAGCTCGTCGTCGGCTGGCCGACCCTCGCGCGGCTGCGGTCGGCCGTGCGGATCGAGTTTGCCGGCACGCGGCCGGTAGAGACCATCCTGCGAAGCCGCGGCGCGATCGGCAGGCTGACGCGGCTGAGGCTGCACCGCGGGCCGCGGCGCTTCGGTCGCACGCGGCGGCACGCGCTCCGGCGTGTGGGACGGCTGACCGGCACCGATCGGATCGTCCTCACGCCGGCCGAGGCCGACGCTCGCCAGACGGCGCAGCAGGCTCATCGGACCGCGATCCTCTTCATGGCGCGGTGCCGGGTGAGGTTGGCGATGGGCCTCGTATTGGCGCCGGGCCACCGGCGGGAAGTCCTCGACCCGCGGGATGCGCTGCGGCGGCAGCTCAGGCGCCGGCGGAATGAACGGCTCGTCGGCCGCCGGTCCACTGGCCTCTTCCTCGACCGGAGGCGGCGTCTCCGCCTCGATGTCGGCCATGCCGTAGTCGATGGCAGGGGCCGGAGCGAGCGGCGCGATGGTGATGCCGCTGTCGTGGCTGCGGGCGGCCGGCGACGGCGTTTCCGCCGCGACGCGGCCGACGGCAGAGGCAAACGCCTCGCGCGACAGATCGGCGGTCTCCCGCTTCGCGGCCGGCGCCGCTGCAACGCTGGCTGCCGGTGCTGCCTGGGCGACGGCCGGCCTGGCGGCTTGCGGCGCCGGCTGCGCCACCTGGGCGACGGCCGGCTGCGCTGCTGCCGGCCTGGCCGCGACGGCTGCCGGCTGCGACTGGGCGATGTTGCGCAGGCGCTGGCTCATCTCGGCGGTCCGCGCCTCGACCGTGGCATCCTCGCTACGGATGCCGCTGTTGTCGATGCCGGTGGCGACCACCGACACGCGGACGATCCCTTCGAGCTCTTCCTCGAAGGTCGCGCCGAGGATGATGTTGGCGTCGGGATCGACCTCCTCGCGGATGCGCGTGGCGGCTTCATCGACCTCGAACAAAGTGAGGTCCTTGCCGCCGGTGATCGAGATCAGCAGGCCGCGGGCGCCCTTCATCGAGGTTTCGTCGAGCAGCGGATTGGCGATGGCCGCCTCGGCCGCCTGGATGGCACGGCGATCGCCGGAGGCTTCGCCGGTGCCCATCATCGCCTTGCCCATCTCGCGCATGACCGAGCGCACGTCGGCGAAATCGAGGTTGATCAGGCCTTCCTTGACCATCAGGTCGGTGATGCAGGCAACGCCGGAGTAGAGCACCTGGTCGGCCATGGCGAAGGCGTCGGCGAAGGTGGTCTTCTCGTTGGCGATCAGAAAGAGGTTCTGGTTGGGGATGACGATCAGCGTGTCGACGCAGGCCTGCAGTTCCTGGATGCCGGCATCGGCGACGCGCATGCGCCGCTGGCCCTCGAACTGGAACGGCTTGGTGACGACGCCCACCGTGAGGATGCCGGCCTCGCGCGCTGCCCGCGCGATGATCGGGGCCGCCCCCGTGCCGGTGCCGCCGCCCATGCCGGCGGTGACGAAGACCATGTGCGAGCCCGACAGATGATCGGTGATCTCGTCGATCGCCTCCTCCGCCGCGGCGCGCCCGATCTCCGGTTGCGAACCGGCGCCGAGGCCCTCGGTGACGGCGACGCCCATCTGGATGAGGCGCTCCGCCCTGGACGAGGACAGGGCCTGTGAATCGGTATTGGCGACCACGAACTCGCACCCGACCAGACCGGAGCGGATCATGTTGTTGATCGCGTTGCCGCCGGCACCGCCGACGCCAAACACGGTGATCTTCGGCTTCAGTTCCTTTATGTCGGGCATTTGCAGATTGATCGTCATGGTAGCCTCGTCGTCTCTCACTCTCTTGGCCGTCCGCGCGTCCCGTCGGCCTGGTCCCTTACCGGTTGGAGGCCGCCGCCGCGGTCTCCAGCGCCCGCGCGGCGCCTAAAAGCTCTCCTTGAACCACTGGCCAACACGGGCGAGGTAGCCGCCCGTTCCGGTCATGGCCAAAGGCATCTCGTTGCCATCGTCGATCTGTTCCATCTCGGCGACCTGCGGATAGACAAGCATGCCGACGGCGGCCGCAAACGCCGGGCCGCGTGCCGTTTCGGGCAGGCCGACGATGCCGAGCGGCCGGCCGTGGCGGACGTTGCGCGCCAGAATCCGGCGCGCCGCCTCGCTGAGGCCGTTGAGCTGGCTGGCCCCGCCGACCAGCACCATGCGGCGACCGACAAGGCCGGCGAAGCCAGAGGCGTTGAGCCGATCGCGCACCAGTTCCAGAATCTCCTCGACACGCGCCCGCACGATACGGGTGAGGGCCGAGCGCGGCACATGGTTGGGCACCAGGCGCTCGTCCTCGTCGCCGATCGGCGGCACCGCGAGCACGTCGCGCTCGTCCGCCAGCCCGGGCAGCGCGCTGCCGTAGATCGTCTTCAGCCGCTCGGCATCCTCGATGCGGGTCGACAGGCCGCGCGCGATATCATTGGTGATGTGCTGGCCGCCGACCGCGATCGCGTCGACATGGACGAACTGGCCGCGGCTGAACACGGCGATGGAGGTGGTGCCGCCGCCGAAATCGATGACCGCGCTGCCCAGCTCGGCCTCGTCGTCGACCAGCGTCGACAGGCCGCTGGCATAGGGGGCGGCGACCATCGCGGCGACCGACAGGTGGCAGCGGTTGATGCACAGTTCGAGATTGGCAAGCGTCGGCGCGTCACCGGTGACGACATGCATGTCGACGCCGAGCCGGCGGCCGACCATGCCGCGCGGGTCGGCAATTCCGCCCTCGCCATCGAGCGAATAGCCGATCGGCAGCGAATGCACGGCCGCGCGCCCCTCGCTGATCGAGTGGCGGCGACCCTCGGCGAGCACGCGTCCGATATCGGCGTCGGCGATCTCCTCGCCCGGGAGCGACACCGAAGCGGCATAGCTTTCACTCGCCAACCGTCCACAGGTGACGCTGACGATGAGCGATTCGACGGTGACGCCGGCCATGCGCTCGGCGGCATCGACGGCGCAGCGGATGGCCTGTTCGGCCGCCTCGAGATTGGTGACCACGCCCGACTTGATGCCGCGCGAACGCTGATGGCCGATGCCGAGCACCTCGATGGCATGGGTGCGGCCGCGCAGCGCCTCGCCCGGCGCGCACGGCGTCAGCCGGGCGATCAGGCAGAACACCTTGCTCGACCCGACGTCGAGGACCGACACCACCTGCGCGCGGCGCGACAAGCCGTGGCCACCCTGATGAGATTTGCCGAAGAGGTGCATCACGTATTCGTCCTCTGACGGCGCGCGAGCTTGTCACGCTCTTTGAGGAGATCCTTGCGGGCCGCGAGCCCCTTCTCGTCCAGCCGCACGATCATCTGGTCGGGCAGGCGCATGTCGACCGTGGTGATCTCGCGCGACAAGAGCTTCTTCTGCTGATCGAGGCGCGCCACCGTGGCCAGCGCCGCCGCCGGCTTGTCGACCGGCAACATCACTTCGATGCCGCTGTCGAGCACGACGTTCCAGCGCTCGCCGGAGATGAGCACGCCGGCACGCACATGGCCGGCGATGTCCGGCTGGCTGCCGATCAGGTCGACGAATTCGCGCGCATGCTCGGCCGCGCCGGGCCCGACGACGAACGGCAGGTGTGCGTAGCGGTCGTCGATGGCATTGGTGATCACGTGGCCGGCATCGTCGATCAGCGACAGATCTTCGTCGTGCTGCCAGATGGCGAACGGCGTGCGCTCGGCGATGACGACTTCGAGCGTATTGGGGAAGAGCTTCTTGAGGGTCGCGTGGCTCACCCACGGCAACAACTCGACGCGGGCGCGGGCGGCATCCACGTCATAAGTGAGCAGCGAGGGATCCTGTTTGATGTCCAGCCGGTCGAGCACCGCGACCTCTGAGGTCTCGCTCTGGCCGGTGATCTTAACCTCGGTGATGGCCAGCCCCGACCAGGCGCTGACTGCCGAGGCGACGCTCATCGCCCGCCCGCCGGTGATGGCGCCGGCAATCGTCGTGGCCAAAGCCAGCGCAATGAAGGCCTTGAGCCCGAAGCGCCGCGGCAGGCGCCAATCGCGCTTTTCAAGCGCCCGCACCGGACGGCGCAGGAAGCGCGGCAGCACGCGCGGCGTCACCGCCGCGCCGTGGGCGGCGGTCGTGACACCGGGAACGTCTGTCGCTAGCGGCCGCAAGATGCGTCCTCCACCATCCACCGCACGAGCTTCCCGAATTCCATGCCGCCATAGGCCGCCATGTCGGGAACCAGTGACGTCGCCGTCATGCCGGGCTGCGTGTTGACTTCGAGGCAGACCACACCGTCCATGCCCTCCAGCCGGTCGTCGTAGCGGAAGTCGGCCCGACTGACCCCACGGCAGCCCAATGCCTGATGGGCGCGTAGAGCAAGCATCTGTATATTTTGGTAAATAATCGGTGAAATTTCCGCCGGCAGAACGTGTTGCGATCCGCCCGCGTCATATTTGGCGTGATAGTCGTAGAATCCGCTTTCCGTAACGATATCAATGATATCGAGAGGTTTGTTGCCAAGAACGGCACAGGTCAGCTCGCGCCCGGCGATATAGCGTTCGACCATGACCGTTTCGCCATAAGGCCAATTGTCCGCGTACAGCTGCTGCGGCGGATGAGTCGCGTCCGCCTTGACGATGAAGACGCCGAAGGTCGAGCCCTCCGCCGGCGGCTTGACCACGTAGGGCGGCGCCATGACATGCGCCTCGGCCGCCGCGAAGCGGCTGACCAGGATCAATTCGGCGACCGGTATGCCGGCGGCCTTCAGCACGTGCTTGGCGCGCGGCTTGTCCATGGCCAGCGCCGAGGCGAGCACGCCGGAATGGGTATAGGGGATGGCGAGCACTTCGAGGATGCCCTGGATGCAGCCGTCCTCGCCGAAGGGGCCGTGCAGCGCGTTGAAGACGACATCCGGGTGCAGCCGCGTCAGCACCTCGGCAATGTCGCGCCCGACATCGACACGGGTGACGCGATAGCCCTCGCCCTCCAGTGCGTCGGCGCAGGCCTTGCCGGAATTGAGCGACACTGGCCGCTCGCTCGACCAGCCGCCCATCAGAACTGCAACGTGCGTGACCACCGACCCTCAGACCCGTTCTTTCGAATCGCACCAATGGGCCACTATGGCGGCGGAAATGGTTAATAATCGTTAACCAAACCGGTCCCGGCGGCACTTTCTGCGAAAAATCGGCGGCTGTTGCGGCGGGGACTCAGGAGGAGGAGCGCGCCGCCCCGCGCATCGACCCAGGCAAGCGCCGAGGGCACACCGGTCCGGGTAGAAATCGTCGCCCCGGAAAGGCCGCGGCCCGCGCGGTCCACCGGCTCTGTTTTCAACGAAAAATCAGAGAGATGCCTGAAGTTTCTGAATCGCCTCGCTGCCAATTGCTTCATCGATTTCGGGGCTCGAACCAGAAATCCCGACCGCGCCGGCGCACTGGCCATCGAGCAGGATCGGCACACCGCCAATTCCGGGGAAGTCCGCCGACGGCGTCGTGGCGGATCGCCGGTGCATCTCGGCGATGGCCTGGGTGGTGACGCCCACCGTTGCCGCGACGCGGGCCTTGGCGCTCGCCAGGCCGACGGTATAGCTCCGCGCACCGTCCATCCGGGCGAAATGCAGCAGGTTGCCTGCATCGTCCGCCACCGCCACGCTGACCGCCACGGAGCGTTCGGTGGCCGCGTGAAGGCATGCCGCTGACAGGGCCTGGGCATCCAAGAATGTGAGGGAAGGTTTCAGGCGCATCGCCAGACTCTCCTTGCTGGCGCTACGCGCCACGCGACGGCGGGATGCCGTCACATGGTTTCTAATTATACCACGTCGAAAATCCGCCGGACAAGGTGAACGGCGGACGGGAGTGCGGGTGCTACCCGCCTCCCAGAAACGGTTCGACCGCCGCGCCGGGCAGGAAGCGGCCGACCCGCTTGATTTCCCAGTCCAGCCGCACGCCGCTCGCGGCCAGCACGCGCGCCCGCACCGTCTCGCCGAGGCGTTCGAGATCGGTGGCCGTGGCAGCACCGGTGTTGATGAGGAAGTTGCAGTGCATCTCGGAGACCATGGCGCCGCCGATATGGAGGCCACGGCAGCCGGCCGCGTCGATGAGTTGCCAGGCCTTGCCGCCGGGCGGATTGGTGAAGGTCGAGCCGCCAGTCTTCTCGCGGATCGGCTGGGCGCGCTCGCGATGCGCCTCGACGTCGTCCATCGCCACCTGGATCTCGGCCTTGGGCGCGGGCGTCCCCTGAAACACGGCCTCGGTGAAGATGAGATCGTCGGGCGCGGCAGAATGGCGATAAGTGAAGCCCATCTCCGCGTTGGAGAGCACATGGCGGCGCCCTGCCCGGTCGACCGCATAAGCCTCGACCAGACATGCGCGCGTTTCGCCGTCATTTGCTCCGGCATTCATGCGAAGCGCCCCGCCAAGCGTGCCGGGAATGCCGTGATAGAAGGCGAAGCCGGCAAGCCCCTCGGCAAGCGCAAAGGCGGCGAGCCGCTTGTCGGCGAGCGCCATGCCGGCGCGGATGCGGTCACCATCTTCACGGACGGCATGGCCGAAGCCTTTGGCCGAAAGCCGGATGACGACGCCTTCGATGCCACCATCGCGCACGAGCAGATTTGAGCCGACGCCGATGACGGTTACCGGGATTTCCGGATTCAGTTTCTCAAGGAAGAGCGCGAGGTCGTCGCTGTCGGCCGGCTGGAACAGAAGCTCCGCCGGGCCGCCGACGCGAAACCAGGTGAACGGCGCCAGCGGCGCGTTCTCGGTCAACCGCCCGCGGACGGCGGAAAAATCACCGAAACGATCGGTGGTCATTTGAGCTTCGCCAGTTCACCGGGCAGCGCATAGGCCCACGCGCTGATCGAGCCGGCGCCGAGGCAGACGACATAGTCGCCGGGTTTCGCCAGTTCCGCGATTGTTGCGGGGAGCGCTTCCGGCCCGGCCAGCGGGCGCGCGTCGCGATGGCCGCGCATGCGCAGGCCTTCCACCAGATGATCGCGGTCGATGCCTTCGATCGGCGTCTCGCCGGCCGGATAGACCGGCGCCACGATGACGACCTCGGCGTCGTTGAAGCAGGTGCAGAACTGGTCGAAGAGGTCGCGCAGCCGGGTGTAACGGTGCGGCTGAACGACGGCGATGACCCGGCCCTTGGCCACCGAGCGGGCGGCCTTCAGCACCGAGGCGATCTCGATGGGGTGGTGGCCGTAATCGTCGATGATCTCGACGCCGTTCCAGGCGCCGGTGCGGGTGAAGCGGCGCTTGACCCCGCCGAAGCCGGCCATGCCGGCTGAAATGGCCGCGTCCGAGACGCCGAGATGATGGGCGACGGCCAGCGCCCCGGTGGCGTTCTGGACGTTGTGCTCGCCCGGCATGGCGATCGACAGGTTCTCGATCACCCGGCGGTCGCCGCCCTGGCGGTCGCCGATGATGGCGGTGAACAGCGAGTGGCCGTCGTCGATGCGCAGGTCGGTGTAGCGCACGTCCGCCTGCGGGCTGGCGCCATAGGTGACGATGCGGCGGTCCTCGATGCGCCCGATCAGCGCCTGCACCTCCGGGTGGTCGATGCACATCACGGCGAAGCCGTAAAACGGCACGTTCTCGACGAACTGGCGGAAGGCTTCGCGCACGCGGTCGAAGGTGCCGTAGTGGTCGAGGTGTTCCGGGTCGATATTGGTGACCAGCGCCACATCGGCCGGCAGCTTGACGAAGGTGCCGTCGGATTCGTCGGCCTCGACCACCATCCAGTCGCTGGCACCCATGCGCGCATTGGTGCCGTAGGCGTTGATGATGCCGCCATTGATGACGGTCGGGTCGAAACCGCCGGCATCGAGCAGCGCCGCCACCATCGAGGTGGTCGTGGTCTTGCCGTGCGTGCCGGCGACCGCCACCGCCTGCTTGAGGCGCATCAGTTCGGCCAGCATCTCGGCGCGGCGCACCACCGGCAAGAGCCGGGCGCGCGCCGCCTGCAGCTCGGGATTGTCGCGCTTGATGGCCGAGGACACGACCACCACCCGCGCATCGCCGAGATTGGCGGCGTCGTGGCCGATGGCGATGGCGATACCCTTCTTGCGCAGGCGCTGGACATTGGCGTTGTCGGAGAGGTCTGAGCCCTGCACGCGGTAGCCGAGATTGACCAGCACCTCGGCGATGCCGCTCATGCCGATGCCGCCGATGCCGACGAAATGCACCGGCCCGATATCCAAGCCCATCTTCATGCGGCAACCCCAGATTCCCGACCGGCAGAGTCGCCGGCCGCGACACGCTCTACCACATCGGCGAGGCGTTTGACGGCATCCGGACGGCCGGATTTGCGCGACGCCTCAGCCGCCACGCCGAGCCGTTCCGGGTCGCCCATCAGCGCGGCCAGATCGGCGGCGAGCCGTTCAGGCGTCATATCCTTCTGCTCGATCATCCAGCCGCCGCCGGCAGCGGCCAGAACCGTCGCATTGGCCTTCTGGTCCTGATCGAGCGCGCCGGGCAGCGGAATCAGGATCGCCGGCCGGCCGATCACCGTCAGCTCGGCGATGGTGGAGGCGCCGGACCGGCAGATCACAACACAGGACTGGGCCATGCGCCGCGGCATGTCGTGGAAGAATGGTGCCAGGTCGGCGTCGATACCGAGGCCATCATAGATCGCCTTGACGCGCGCCAAATCCTCCGCGCGGCATTGCTGAACGACCTTCAGGCGTGCCCGCTCCGCCTCGGGCAGAAGCGCAATCGCCGGCGGCACCAGATCGGACAGGAAGCGCGCGCCCTGGCTTCCCCCGAAGATCAGCAGGTTGAACGGGTTGCGGTTCGGTGTTGGCCGGTAGGACGTGCGTGCCGCTGCCAGTACCGCCGGGCGCACGGGATTGCCGGTCTGCGTGATCCTGGCGCTCACCTTTTCGGTGCCGCGCACCTGCGGCTGGCTGGTGGCGATGGCGGTGACCCGCGGCGCCAGGAAGCCGTTGGCGCGGCCGATGACGGCGTTCTGCTCGTGAATGACGGTGGGCACGCGCTCGCCGGATGCGGCCAGCATGGTCGGCAGCGTCGGATAGCCGCCGAACCCGACCGCGACGGCCGGCTTCAGGCGGCGCATGAGGGAGCGCGCCTGAAGGTAGCCGACGCCCAGCTGCACGATGCCGCGCGCCATGGCGACCGGCGAGCGGGTCAGGGTCGCCGAGGCGATGAGGTGGGTCTCTTCCGCAGGGAAATCCCGGCCATAGGCTTCAACGCGATGGTCGGTGGCCAGATGGATGCGCCAGCCGCGCTTCTTCAGCTCCAGCGCCA
The DNA here is from genome assembly GCA_963762605.1 of uncultured Alphaproteobacteria bacterium. Classification (GTDB taxonomy): domain Bacteria; phylum Pseudomonadota; class Alphaproteobacteria; order Rhizobiales; family Kaistiaceae; genus CAVSRC01. The sequence goes on from CAVXLJ010000020.1 coordinate 31,875, forward strand.
GCGCTTGGGCTGGAAACAGGTGGCCACCGGTACCGCCGGCCGCCAGCAGTGCAAGTTTTTTGTCAGTCATCAAAAGGGGACACTCTTCTCCCTGCCTGAAGAGCAGGGTCTTTGCGTGCGGGCACGCCCCCTCGCCCCATTGGGGAGAGGCGTGGCGCCGTGCCAAAGGCCGTGTGATGCCCGCAAGGGGGGAGGCAACCCTCAGGCTGTTGCCGGTGGACCATCACACCGGCTTGGGCGTCGGCGGCGGCGTCGCGATCACCCGCCGCACGATGCGCCGCGGCTCCGGCCCGCGCCGGGTGAGCGCCAGCAAGAGGCCCATGCCGAAGGCAACGGCGACCATCGACGACCCGCCATAGGAGATGAAGGGCAGCGTCATGCCCTTGGCCGGGATCATGTTGAGGTTGACCGCTATGTTGATGACCGACTGGACGCCGAAGAGAACCACGAGTCCGGAGCCGGCAAGGCGCACGAATGGATCCTCCTGCCGGGTCGAGCCCGACAGGCCGCGGAAGACAACCAGGGCGAAGACGAGAACCAGCGCGATGCAGACGATGATCCCGAATTCCTCCGCCGCCACGGCGAAGATGAAATCGGTATGGGCGTCCGGCAGCACGCGCTTGACCACGCCCTCGCCCGGCCCCTGCCCGAACCAGCCGCCGTGCAGGATCGAATCGAGCGCCTTGTCGATCTGGAAGGTGTCGCCCGATTGCGGCGCGATGAACCGGTCGATGCGCGCCGCGACATGGGGAATCGTCTCATAGGCAACGACGACGCCACCGAGAGTCACCAGCCCGAGCGCGACAATCCAGAACCACGACAGCCCGGCCATGAAGAACAGCGATCCCCACGCGATGCTGATCAGCATGGTCTGGCCGAAATCCGGCTCGGCGATCAGCAAGGCAACGGCAATGCCGAGAAGGATGATGGCGAAGACATTGCCGGGGATGTCCTGCCGGCGCCGGTTCTCGGCGAACAGCCAGGCGACGACGACGACGAAGGCCGGCTTCATGAACTCGGAAGGCTGCATCGACAGGCCGGCGATATCGATCCAGCGGCGGGCGCCTTTCACCTCGACGCCGATGACCAGCGTCACCATCATCAAGACGACGGCGACCGCGAGCACGATAAGCGCCGTGCGCCGCACCTGAGCCGGCGTCAGAAACGATGTGGCGATCATCACCGCCAGCGCCGGGAAGAAGAAGGCGATCTGGCGATCGACGAAATGGAAGCTGCTGTAGCCGAGGCGTTCGGCGACCGCCGGCGAGCCGGCGAAGGAGAGCACGATGCCCGAGAGCATCAGCACGACGAGCGCGCCGAGCAGATATTTGTCCACCGTCCACCACCACTCGGCGAACGCACTACGATCGGCGCGGCTGACCATCAGGCGGCCTCCCCCTGGCTGGTAATCCCATCGAGCTGAAGCACAAGCGCGCGGAAGGCGTCGCCGCGTCGCTCGAAATTCTTGAACTGGTCGTAAGAGGCGCACGCCGGCGACAGCAGCACCACCGGCTCCGCCGCCTTGTCCGCGGCCGCATCGGCGGCCGCCGCCGCAAGCGCGGCGGAAAGCGTGCCCGACATCACATGCGGCACCTTTTCGCCGAGCGTGCGGGCGAAATCCTCCGCCGCCTCGCCGATCAGATAGGCCTTGGCGATGCGCGGGAAGAAGTCGGAAAGCGAGGCGATGCCACCCTCCTTGGGGCGGCCACCGGCGATCCAGTAGATCGGTGCGAAGCTCGCCAGCGCCTTGGCCGCGGCATCGGCGTTGGTTGCCTTGGAATCGTTGACGAAGAGCACGCGGCCACGCCGGCCGACCTCCTCCATGCGGTGCGACAGGCCGGGGAAGCTGTGCAGGCCCCTGACGATGGTCGCAGGATCGAGGCCGAGGGCGCGGGCCACCGCCACCGCGGCGGAAGCGTTCTGGGCGTTGTGGGCGCCGCGCAGCGCGCCGATGCCGGCGAGACTGGCGACGCGGGTCGAGGCGCCGTCGGCGACCGCAACGATCTCACTGCCGGCAGCATAGACGCCATCGGCCAGCGGCCGGCGGGCGGAGACGCGGATGACGCGCTTGCCCGAGCGCGCGACGCGATCGGCAATCGCCTGCGACGGCTTGTCGTCGACAGCGATCACGGCGATGCCGGAGTCGGCAACCAGCCGCTGCTTGATCGCGGCATAGGCGTCGAAGGTTCCGTGGCGATCGAGATGATCGGGCGTGACGTTGAGCAATACGCCGATGGACGGGTCGAGGCTGGGCGCCAGGTCGATCTGGAAGGACGAGCACTCGATGACGTGGGTACGCCCGCGCGACGGCGGCTCCAGCGACAGGATCGCCTTGCCGATATTGCCGCCCATCTGCACGTCGCGGCCGGCGGTGGCGATGAGATGGGCGATCAGCGCCGTCGTCGTCGACTTGCCGTTGGTGCCGGTGATGGCGATGAACGGCGCGTCGGGACAGTGGCGGCGGCGCTCGCGGCAGAACAGCTCGATATCGCCGATGACTTCGACACCGGCAGCCTGTGCGCTCACCACCGTCCAGTGCGGCTTGCGGATGGGTGAGCGGCACGCCGGGCGTCAGCACCAGCGCGGCGAAGCGCTTCCAGTCGGCAACGCGCAGATCAACGATCGCAATGCCGGCGGCGCGCGCCGCAGCGACCGAATCCTGGTTGTCGTCCCAGGCGGCAACCACCGCCCCGCCGGCGGCCAGCGCCAGCGCGCTGGCGCGGCCGCTCTCGCCGAGGCCAAAGACCGCAACGTGCCTGTCCGCGAAGCTGGTGACGGGGATCATGGTGCGATGGTCACCTGAGCTTGAGGCTGGAGAGGCCGATCAGTGCCAGAAGCACGGCAACGATCCAGAAGCGGATGACGATCTGCGGTTCGGTCCAGCCCATTTCCTCGAAATGATGGTGGATCGGCGCCATGCGGAAGACCCGTTTACCGGTGAGCTTGAACGAGGTGACCTGGATGATCACCGACAGCGCCTCGACGACGAACAGACCGCCGACGATGGCCAGGATGATCTCGTGCTTGGTGGCCACCGCCACCGAACCGAGCAGGCCGCCCAGCGCCAGCGAGCCGGTATCGCCCATGAAGATCGCCGCCGGCGGCGCGTTGAACCACAGGAAGCCGAGGCCGGCGCCGAGCAGCGCGCCGCACAGCACCGCCAGTTCGCCGGTGCCGGACACGAAGTGGATCTGCAGGTAATCGGCGAAGACCGCATTGCCCGAGAGATAGGCGATGAAGCCGAAGCTTGCCGCCGCGATCATCACCGGCACGATGGCGAGGCCATCAAGGCCGTCGGTGAGGTTGACCGCATTGCCGGCACCGACCACGACGAAGGCGCCAACCGGCACGAAGAACCAGCCGAGATTGATGACCAGCTCCTTGAGGAAGGGAAACGTCAGCGATGTCGACAGCGGCGCCTCGCCGACCAGGGCGAGGATGACGCAGGCGGCGCCGGCGACGCCGAATTCCAGCGCCAGGCGTGCCCTGCCCGAATAGCCCTTGTCGGTCTGCCTGGTGACCTTGAGGTAGTCGTCGTAGAGGCCGATGAGGCCGAAGGCGATGGTCACCAGCAGGACGATCCACACATAGACGTTGGCGAGATTGGCCCACAGCAGCGTCGATACGATCAGCCCGGAGAGGATCATCAGCCCGCCCATGGTCGGCGTGCCGGCCTTGGTGAGCAAGTGGTTCGGCGGGCCGTCGGCGCGGATCGGCTGGCCCTTGCCCTGGCGGATGCGCAGTGCGGAAATGATGATCGGCCCGAACAGGAAGACGAAGACCAGCGCCGTCATGGTGGCGCCGGCCGTGCGGAAGGTGATGTAGCGGAAGACGTTGAGGAACGAGGCGTGCTCGACGAACTCACCGAGGAAATAGAGCATCAGGCGCCATCCTGTTCCTGCGCGACACGTGCGGCGGCCCTGGCAGGAGCGAAGCGCGCCTTGATGGTTTCGACCAGCGGCCCCATGCGGCTGGCATTCGATCCCTTGACCATGATCACGTCGCCGGGCGCAATGGCCTCGACCACCAGCGGCTCCATATCGCCTGCCCGTTCGGTATAGCCGCCGTGCAGCCGCACCGGCAGCGCATCCCACAGCGAGCGCATCAGCGGCCCAACCAGGAAGACAGCGTCGACATCGGCCTCCGCCAGCGGCGCGGCAAGGCCGGCATGCATGGCCTCGGCGCCGCGCCCAAGCTCCAGCATGTCGCCGAGGATGGCGATGCGCCGCCCGTTGCGCCCCGGCTCGGTCTGGCCGAGCAGCGCGATCGCGGCGCTCATCGACGCCGGATTGGCGTTGTAGCTTTCGTCGATCAGCACGGCCGTGCCGCCTGGCACAAGCAGCTCCTGGCGCTGGCCGCGGCCCTTGCCGGCGGCAAGCTCGGCAAACGCCAGCACCGCACGCGCCAGATCGCCGCCGAGCAGCGACACGGCGGCAAGCACGGCCAGGCTGTTCTGCACGAGATGACGACCGGGCGCGCCGAGCTTGTAGGAAACCGTCTCGCCGAACACGCTGGCGGCGATGCAGGAGACATTTTCCTTGAGGTGGACCTCGGTGAGCCGCACCTCGGCGTCCTGGTGTTCGCCGAAGCCGACGACGCGCTCGACGCCGGCTTCGCGCGCAAGGTCAGCCAGCAGCGCGTAGTGCGGATTGTCGCGATTGATGATCGCCGCCCCGCCGGGCTCGACGCCCAAGAAGATCTCGGCCTTGGCGCGGGCGATCTCTTCCACGTCCTTGAAATATTCGAGGTGGACTGGCTCGACCGTGGTGACCAGCGCCACATGCGGGCGCACCATGCGGGTGAGCGGCTCGATCTCGCCCGCATGGTTCATGCCGATTTCGAAGATGCCGTATTTGGCCTCGCGTGGCATGCGAGCGAGCGTCAGCGGCACACCCCAATGATTGTTGAACGAAGCCGGCGAGAAATGCACCGCACCTTCGGCGGCAAGCGCCGCGGCGAGCATCTCCTTGGTGGTGGTCTTGCCGACACTGCCGGTGACCGCGGCAATGCGGGCCTGGCTGCGCAGGCGTGCGGCGATGCCGACGCCGCTGAGCGCTTCCAGCACGTTGGCGGCGACGGTCAGCGAGCCGGTGATGCGGCCGAGCCCGGCGAGACGATCCTCGCTGACGACGGCGGTGGCGGCACCCGCGGCGAGCGCAATCGAGACGTAGTCGTGCCCGTCGTGCTTGTCGCCCTGAATGGCGAAGAAGGCCGCGCCCGGCCTGATCGTGCGGCTGTCGATGGAGATGCCGGTGATCACTTCGGGGGGCCGCCCGAACGGCCGGCCGCCGGTCGCGCCGAGAAAGGCGTCCCAGGTCCACAGCGGCGAGGTCATGCGGCCACCTCGGCGGCAAGCGCGGCGGCGACGGCCTCGTGGTCGGAAAAATGGATCGTGCGGTCGGCAACGATCTGGCCGGTCTCATGGCCCTTGCCGGCAACGCAGAGCACATCGCCGGCCTTGAGCATGGCGACGGCACGAGCGATTGCTTCACCGCGATCGCCGATCTCCAGCGCGTTGGGCGCGGCAGCGACGATCGCCTTGCGGATGGTGGCGGGGTTCTCGAAGCGCGGATTGTCGTCGGTGACGATCACCACATCGGCATTGTCGGCGGCGGCCTTGCCCATCAGCGGGCGCTTGCCGGCATCGCGGTTGCCGCCGGCGCCGAAGACGACGACGAGGCGGCCGCGCGTCATCGGACGAAGCGCCTGGAGCACGCTCATCAGCGCATCGGGCTTGTGGGCGTAGTCGATGAAGACGAGCGCACCGTTCTGCTTGTGGCCAACCAGCTCCAGCCGGCCGGGAGCGCCTTCCACCGCGGATAGAGCATCGAAGGCCGTCTCGGCGTCGATGCCGGCACCGACGGCGAGGGCGGCGGCGACCAGCGCGTTGGATGCCTGGAAGGCGCCGGCGAGCGGCAGAAGAAGATCGCGCCTTGTGCCAAATACCGAAAGATGCAGGCGCTGGCGGAAGTCTTCAGCCTCAAGGCCGAGCAGGCGGATTTCCGTCCCTGCCCAGCCGATGCGGATGAGGTTCTGGCCACGCTTCTCCGCAGCCGCCGCGACATCGGTGCCACGGGCACCGTCCATGTCGATCACCGCGGTCCCGTCGGCCGGCAGGATATCGGTGAACAGGCGCAGCTTGGCGGCGAGATAGGCCGCCACCGTCGGGTGGTAGTCCATGTGATCGCGGCCGAGATTGGTGAAGGCGGCGGCGGCGATGTGGATGCCGTCGAGTCGGTGCTGGTCGAGGCCGTGGCTGGAGGCCTCCAGCGCCGCGTGGGTGATCCCCTCCCCCGCCAAGCGGTCGAGCTCGGCATGAAGCGCTATCGGGTCGGGCGTCGTCAGGTTGCCGTATTCGCTGCGCCGGCGGCTGACCACGCCGATGGTGCCGAGGCTCGCCGCCTCGTAGCCGGCGGCGGCGAAGATCTGGCGCGCGAAGGCGGCGACCGAGGTCTTGCCGCTGGTGCCGGTGACAGCGACCAGATGGGCCGGCTGGCGCGGATAGAAGCGCGCCGCCATCAGGGCGAGCGCCCGCCGCGGCTCGGCGGCGGTGAGCACCGCGACCTCCGCCGGCAGATCGAGCACGGCACCTGTCCCCGCCAGCACGGCGACCGCACCGCGGGCAACCGCCTCGCCGGCGAAACGGGCGCCGTCGGCCGCACTGCCCGGCAGCGCCGCGAACAGGTCGCCCGGCGCTATCCGGCGGCTGTCGGCCGCAAGCCCACCGATCTCGACTGCCGCCACACCAGCGGAAGCGTTCAGTCCAGCGGCTTTGGCAAGGTCTCCAAGATGTATCGACACTCAGGCCGTCCGGTTGTGCGTTTCATGCGCCGCATCTTCTACCGCGGCAGGTTCAATTGGACACCAGCAAGGACTCGACCCCTTCGTCCGTGCGCGGCTCGACGCCCAGCAACGCCGCCGAGCGGCGGATGACCGCGCCGACGGTGGGAGCCGCATTCCAACCCGCCGTTGTGCCGCCGCCGTCCTTCGCCCGCTGCGGATCGTCAAGCATCACCAACACCACGTATTTGGGATCGTCAATTGGGAAGGCGGCCAGGAAACTATTCAACCGGGCTGTGTTGGAATAACGGCCGTTGACGACTTTCTGGGCGGTGCCGGTCTTGCCGCCGACCATGTAGCCGGGAACGGCGGCATTGCGGCCGGAACCCTCGAGGACGTTGAGGCGGAAGAGATAGCGAAGGTCGCGGCTGACCTGCGGCTTGACGATGCGGGTGGCCATCGCCTGCGCCTCGGCCGCCGTGCGCGGCTCGAAGGTCGGCGGGATGAGCCAGCCGCCATTGACCAAAGCGGCGTCGGCCACCGCCGTCTGCATCGGCGTCACGGCAAGGCCCTGGCCGAAGGCGACGTTCATGGTCGTGAGGTCCGTCCAGCGCCGGGGCAGGATGGGCGCCGCCACTTCCGGCAGGTCGGTCTGCAGCTTGGTCAGCAGGCCGAAGCGCTTGAGATACGCCTGCATGCCTGGCGTGCCGACCTTCATCGCCATATGGGCGGCGCCGATGTTGGAGGAATGGATAAACACCTCCGGCACGGTCAGCGGGCGGTTCTGGGCGTGGAAGTCGTGGATGGTGAAGCCACCGTAATGGATCGGGTGGCTGGCATCGATAACATCGCTCATATGCACCGCGCCGCTGTCGAGCGCCGCGGCGAAGGTGAAGCTCTTGAACACCGACCCCAGCTCGTAGGCGCCCGCCGTCATGCGGTTGAGCCGGTCGGGCTTGAGCGCATTGACCGGGTCGTTGGGGTTGTAGTCGGGCAGCGACGCCATCGCCAGGACTTCGCCGGTATGGGCGTTGAGCACGACGCCGGCGGCGCCGAGCGCACTGAACTTATCCATCGCGTTTGCCAGCTCATCGCGCAGGATGTGCTGGACGCGGACGTCGATCGACAGACGCACCGGCTCGAGATTGCCGCCGCGCGCGAAGCCTGCGGCGTGCAGATCACCGAGCCCGTGGTCGTCGATGTACTTCTCCATGCCGGCAATGCCCTGGTTGTCGATGTTGACCAGGCCAAGGATATGCGAGGCCATCGGGCCACCCGGATAGAAGCGGCGCTTCTCGCTGAGGAAGCCGATGCCGGGAATGCCGAGGGCGTGAATCTGGCGCTGCTGCTCGGGCGTGATCTCGCGCTTGATCCAGGCGAAGCCGGCTTTGGTCGACAGCCTGGCCCTGAGCGCCCTGGCGTCGAGGTCGGGCAGCACGCTGGTGATCAGCTCGGTCGCCTCGTCGGGATCGAGGATGTTGCGCGGTTCGGCATAGACCGATGACATGCTGATGTCGGTCGCCAGGATCTCGCCGTTGCGGTCGACGATGTCCGGCCGGCTGGTGGAGATGGCGGCGTTGGGGTCATAGTCGGGTCCGCCGGCCGGCGTATCGAGACCGAACATGACCAGCCGGCCGATGAGCGCGAGATAGGCCAGCGCGAAGACTGCCACCACGACGCGGATGCGGCGGCGCACCGGATCGCCGGTGACGACCTCGGCTTCCTTGGGTGCGCTGCGGCTCACCGCCCGCGCGATGCGCGGTTCCGGGATCGGGCCCATCGGTTGCTCAATCGCGGACATCGGATATGCTGTCTCGCTCCCTGTTCGGTGGCCTAACGGATCCGCATCGGCGCTTCGGCCGCGATGCGCGCCAGTCTCTCCGCCGTCTTGTCGTCGGGGACAACCGGCTTCAGCGGGATCTCGTCGATGGTGGCGATCTGGTCCGGCGAGAACGGCTGGAGCTGGAAGTGATCGGCGTATTTCTCGATGGTCGCCTGCAGGCGCGCGGGCTGCGTGAGCATGCTCCACTCGGCCTTGAGAAGAACGATCTCACTCTTCTCCTTGGCGATCTTGTGCTGCAGCGTGGCGACCCGCTCGGCGGCAAGTTCCGCCTTGTGCTTCATGTCGTAGGTGACAGCCGCGCCGACGATCATTGCCGCCAGCAGGATCAGGTTGATGATGCGACCCATGGTTCACAGTCCCCCATCGAATGCCGGCAGGAGCGGCACGCCGAGCGCTTCCGCGTCGAGCGGCCGTGCCGGTGCCGCGGTGCGCCGCGCCGCCCTCAGCCGCGCCGAGCGGGCGCGCGGATTGGCGGCAATCTCCGTCGCGCCCGGCGCAACCGCGCCACGCGCAAGCAAAGTGAAGGTCGGTTCGGCCACCGCCAAATCCGGGCGGTGGCGCGAGGCACCGCTCTGCGTTGCCGAGCGATCCGCCAGGAAGCGTTTGACGATGCGGTCTTCCAGCGAATGGAACGAGACCACCACCAGCCGTCCGCCTTCGCCCAAGATTCGCTCGGAAGCGGCAAGCGCCTCGGCCAGTTCTTCCAGCTCGCGATTGACGAAGATGCGCAGCGCCTGAAAGGTCCGCGTTGCCGGATGGATGGCCTGGTCGCGGCGGCCGCCGACGGCACGCGCGACGATCTCGGCAAGCTCGAGCGTGCCGGTGAGCGGCTTCTCCGCCCGCGCCCGCTCGATTGCCCGCGCGACGGCCCGCGCCTTCTTCTCCTCGCCCAGCACGGCGACCACCCGCGCCAAAGCGCCGGTCTCCATGTGGTTGACGACGTCGGCCGCGGTCGGCCCGTCCGCTCCCATGCGCATGTCGAGCGGACCAGCGCCACGGAAGGAAAAGCCACGCCGTGCCGTATCCACCTGCATGGACGAGACGCCGATATCGAGCACGACGCCATCGACGCGCTCGCTTCCGTGGGCGCGAGCGATCTCGTCGAGCGCGGAGAAACGGCCTTCCGTGAGCTTCAGGCGGCCACCCGCGTCGCGCATCAGATCGGCGCCGCCGGCAATGGCGGCCGGGTCGCGGTCGATGGCAATGACATGAGCGCCCCGGGCAAGCAGGGCGGCCGAGTAGCCGCCGGCCCCGAAAGTACCGTCGATGAACGTCCCACCGGCGCCAGGCGCGAGGAAGTGAACAACCTCCTCAAGCATCACAGGGACATGGCGGGCCAGTCCGCCAGCGGCGTTTTTCGCGTCAACGCCGCCGCCCGCCCTATTCATTCCCCAATCCTCTGATGCGCGCCCGTCGCACGGTGGTCTGGGGCCAGGCGTTTTCGCAGGTCGCGCAACCGGTTCTTTGCCTCTTCCCGGTATGCTGCAAAACGCTCCGGCTCCCAGATCTGAAACTTGTAGCCCTGGCCGACGAAGGTCACCCGGTCGCTGATGCCGGCATGGGCCTTGATCGTGTCGGTCAGCACGACGCGGCCGTCCTGGTCGATCTTGAGAATCTCGCTGTCGCCGATCAGCGTCGTCGACAACAGCTCGTGATCCTCGGAGAAGGGCTCGAAATTGGCGATGCTGGCGCCGATCACCTGGCGCAGGCGGTTGCCGCCGGCATCGATCGCCTGCTGGTCCAGCGTCGGGCAGCAATACAGGCCATCGAACCCGTCCACCGCCAGCACAGCCCGGAACGGCGCCGGGATCGACACGCGACCCTTGGCGTCCAGCCGGTTGGTGAAGGTGGAAACGAACTCGTCCATCGCCCTCGCCCGCATCACCCGGCAGGCACGTACACCTGCCGGTTGTGTCATCCCGGGAGAACCGGCGATGAGCCGGCCGGACGGCCTTGGCGCGCTGCATGAAGACCCCCGCGCTGTCGGCCGGGAAGCCGGCGATGCGCCAGCCTGCTTCCGGGATTTCATGGGATATCATGGGATTTCGCGGGCCGTCAAGGAAATGGCTGGGTTTCACGCACACCGGGCGACACCGGTAACCCGCATTCAGCAACGGTTAGGCTTAAGAAACGGTTCAGACTGCGACGGGAGACCGCGCATCACGGCTGCGCCGGCGGCAAACCGCGCCCCGCCGACCATCAAAGACAGCACATGTCATCAGGATTTCACCCAAGTGACATGGGGAGCCGCTACCAACAGCGTTGTTCTCCGCCGATGCTCGCAGACGGTTCCGAGGACGCTCGCAAAAATTGGGGAATCTACCGATGGCTCGACTCTCTCGTCACGCCGCGCTGGCCGGTGTCAGCGCACTCGCTCTTGCCCTTGCCACCGGCGCCGCCGGCGCCGCGACTGCGGCGACCGCCACGCCGATCAAGCACCTGGTCGTGATCTTCCAGGAGAACGTCTCCTTCGATCACTATTTCGCCACCTACCCGAAAGCGACCAATCCGGACGGCGAGCCGGCCTTCACCGCCGCCGCGGACACGCCCGCCGATATCGACACGCTGGCTCATGCCGGTCTGCTCGAGAACAACCCCAACAAGACCAATACCGACAACGGCGCCGACGCCGCCGCCCCCTTCCGGCTCGACCGCACCCAGGCCGGCACCGCCGACCAGAACCACGGCTACACCGCCGAGCAGGCCGCCTACGACAACTTCAGGATGGACCTGTTTCCCAAGCACACGGGCAAGGGCACCAAGGGTGGTGCCGGCGCCTTCGGCACCAAGGGCCTGGTAATGGGCTACTACGACGGCAACACCGTCACGGCGCTGTGGAACTACGCCCAGCACTTCGCCATGAGCGACAATTCCTATTCGACCACCTTCGGGCCCTCGACCCCTGGTGCAATCAACCTCGTCTCCGGACAGACCAACGGCATGATCCTGCCGGACGGCTACACGCTCGAGAAGGACGGCACCTATGACGGCGGCCGTGTGGTTCCGGACGGCAACGGCAACTGGACGATGATCAGTGACCTCGACCCGACCGGCGACGTCTGCTCGAACCCGAAATATCCGACCGCACTGATGGCCGGCAAGAACATCGGCGACCTGCTCAACGCCAGGAACATCACCTGGGGTTTCTTCGAAGGCGGCTTCGACCTCACCGCCAACAATGCCGACGGCTCGACGGGCTGCGGCCGTTCCACCACCTCGTCGCTCATCAACGTCAAGAGCGCCGACTACATCCCGCACCACCAGCCGTTTCAGTACTATCTCTCGACGGCCAACCTGAAGCACGTGCGGCCGAGTTCGGTCGAGGCCATCGGCACGTCCAATGACGGCGGCGCCAACCACCAGTACGACATGACCGACTTCTGGGCGGCCCTGAGTGCCGGCAATTTCCCGGCCGTCAGCTTCCTCAAGGCGCCGGCCTACCAGGACGGTCACGCCGGCTATTCCGACCCGCTCGACGAACAGGAATTCGTCGTCGACGCGGTCAACAAGATCGAGCAGAGCCCCGACTGGAACTCGACCGCCATCGTCATCCTCTACGATGATTCGGACGGTTGGTATGACCACGCCCACGCGGTGGTGAATCCATCGGCAATTCCAGTGAAGGGCTATGACGTGCTGAACGGCGACGCCTGCTCCAACGGCACCCCGCTCGCCGGCCTCGACGGCAAGCCGGCCGAAGGCCGCTGCGGCTACGGCACGCGCCAACCGCTGTTGATCGTGTCGCCCTACGCCAAGACCAACTACGTCGACCACACGCTGACCGACCAGAGCTCGGTGACCCGCTTCATCGAGGACAACTGGCTCGGTGGCGAGCGCATCGGCCAGGGCTCGTTCGACGCGATCGCCGGCACGCTCGACCACATGTTCGACTGGAAGGCGTCGACCCCGGCCCTGATGCTCGACCCCAAGACCGGCAAGGTCAGCGGCTAGCAAGGACAGCCGCGATGACGCGTTCCCGCGTCATCCTCGCGAGTGTGGCGCTGGCGGGCTTTCTGCTCGCCGGCGCCTCTCATGGTCGCGCCGGTGTCGCGGACTACGGCGAGCGAGGATGTGAGCGGACTCAGTGCCGTGGCTCGGCTCGGGGCGAAGATCTTCTTCGATCCCTCGCTGTCGCGCTCCGGCAAGCTGTCCTGCGCGAGCTGCCACGATCCGGCGCACGCCTATGCCCCGGCGAACGCACTTGCCGTGCAGCGCGGCGGGCCTGAATCTCGACCGGCCGGGCATCCGAACCGTCCCCTCGCTCGCCTACAAGCTGCTGACCCCGGTCTTTTCGGTCGGGCCGCCCGGCCCCGATGACATGCCGGCACCCTCGCCCGCCACGATCGCTGCCACCGCCCGCCCGGCTCGTGTTCCCAAGGCGGCGAGCAATGCCCCCGACCTCGTGCCGCAGGGCGGCTTCTTCTGGGACGGGCGCGCCGATACGCTGGAGGAGCAGACGCTGGGGCCACTGCTCTCGCCCTTCGAGATGGACAACCCTGACGCCGAGGCCGTCTATAAGAAGCTGGTCCATGCGGCCTACGCCGACGCGTTGCCAAAGCTCTTCGGCGCCGCCGTGCCCGGCGACCACGCGCTGACGCTGGCCGAAGCGGAGTTTGCGTTGGCGCGCTGCCAGGTGGAGGAGCCGCGCTTCCACGCCTTCAACAGCAAGTATGACGCCTACCTCGCCGGCAAGGCGACGCTGACGCCGGCCGAAGCGCGCGGGCTGAAGCTCTTCGACGACGCCAACAAGGGCAATTGCGCCGCCTGCCACCTCGACAAGCCGGCCGCCGACGGCGCGCCGCCGGTCTTCACCGATTATGAATACGAGGCGCTGGGCGTGCCGCGCAATCCGGCGATCCCCGCCAATGCCGACCCGCATTACTACGACCTCGGCATCTGCGGGCCGCTGCGCGATGACGCCTACGCCAGGCAACCGGCGAACTGCGGCCTGTTCAAGACGCCGACGCTGAGGAACGTCGCCACCCGGCACGTCTTCTTCCATAACGGTGTCTACAAGAACCTCACCGACGTGGTGCGCTTCTACGTTCTGCGTGACACCGAGCCGGAGAAGATCTATCCGCGCGCAGCGGACGGGCGGATAGAGAAGTTCAACGACCTGCCGCCGCGCTACCGCAGGAACGTCGACACGATCGACGCGCCCCTCAACCGACACCTGGGCGACAAGCCCGCGCTCGACGATGCCGAGATCGCCGACCTGGTGGCGTTCCTCAACACGCTCACCGACGGCTACAAGCCGGGTGGTTGATGAAGGCCCCGCGTACGAAATCTCCGCGACCGAGCGTGTGCCATCGCCATTGCTGTTCACCCGGACATGGCGACGCCGCCGACCTTGTCGGTCGGCGGCGCCTCAATCATGCCAGTTGGCCTGTAAGCCGGGTTCTGTATGGCGGGCTTTCGGCCCGCGTGACGGCCATTCCTCTGTGACGCCCGTTGCCGGACGCCTCTAGCAACCTACCCGGACGGCTGGCCTGGAAACCTGCCGGAGCTTTCGCTCCACGCCGTCCCTATTCGGTTTTGCTCCCGGTGGGGTTTACCGTGCCGGTCCCGTTGCCGGTCCCGCGGTGGGCTCTTGCCCCACCCTTTCACCCTTACCCCGCAAGCGGGGCGGTTTGCTTTCTGTGGCACTTTCCCTGGGGTCGCCCCCGCCGGCCGTTAGCCGGCACCGTGTTTCCGTGGAGCCCGGACTTTCCTCCCCGGCGGCCTTTCGGCCCTTGCCGGAGCGGCCGTCCGGCCGACTGACCGGCCGGAGATGGCATTGCCGCGGCGGCCGGTCAAGAGGCGGCGGGCAGCGCGGCGATCAGCCGGTCGAGGGTGGCAAGGGTCGAGACGTCGGCGATGCCGTCGACCAGCGCCGGGCGGAAATGGCGCTGGAAGGCACGTACCACCGCCGCGGTTTCATCGTCGAAATCGGATTCCGCGCCAAGGCCATAGCCGTAATCGCGCAATCGCTGCTTGAGGTTCGCGACGTCGGGCCCACTGTCGCCGACTGCGAGCTGCGGACCGGCGACCACCAGCTCCGGCATGACCCAGTGGCCGATGCCGGCAACGTTGAGCTCGCCCCACGGGAACAGCTCGCCTGGGTCATCCTTGCGCGCCGGCGCCACGTCCGAATGGGCGAGCACGCGCTCGGGCGGGATCGGATGGCGCGTGATGATGTCGCGGCAGAGCGCAATGACCGCCATGATCTGGACCGCCGGGAAGCCGCGATAGCCGAACGCATGGCCGGGATTGGCGATCTCGATGCCGATCGAGCGGGAGTTGATGTCGGTCTCGCCGGCCCAGAACGCTTCACCGGCATGCCAGGCGCGGCTCGCCTCATCGACCATCTGAACGATGCGGCCGTTCTCGCCGACCAGATAGTGGGCGGAGACTTGCGATTCGGCACTGGTCAGCCAGGCGAGCGCCCCCTCCTCCGATTCCATGCCCGTATAGTGCAGAAGCAGGATATCGACCGGCCGCATCCCGACGCGCTGGCCGTGATTGGGTGACGGTCGCTGCTCGTAGGTCTGCTTCGCTGCCATCGCTTCGCCCGCACCGCACGGCGTCAGACCGCCGCCACCCGGCCACGCTCCATCTCGATGCGCTCCCAGGCGCGGTTGATGGCGGCAAGGCGGTCGGTCGCCACCGCCACGAACTCCTCCGGCAGGCCGCGCGCGATCACCTTGTCGGGATGGTTCTCCTTCACCAGCTGCCGATAGGCGCGGCGGATCTGGTCGAACGACCAGTCGCGGCCGACCCCAAGGATCAGATAAGGATCGCCCTCTTCCGGCACCACATGGCGGGCGGCGATGCGCTCGAAGTCGGCTGACGAGAAGCCGAAGATCGTGGCCACCTGTTCCAGATAGGCCATCTCCGCCTCATGCACGGCGCCGTCGGCCTTGGCGATGACAAACAGGCCGTCGAGGACGTCCTCCAGCGGACAGCAATCGTCGTCATAGAGTTCCGCGACGCGGCGCGCATAGGTCTCGAAGCCGGCGACGTCCTGACGGGCGAGATCGAACAGCCGCGCGACGTTGCGCTCCTCGCCCGGCGGCACGACGAAGCCCCGGCGGAAGGCCGCGACTTCGTCGGCGGTGACGATGCCGTCGGCCTTGGCCATTTTGGCCGACAGCGCAATCATGGCAACCGAGAAGGCGACCTGGCGCCGCGTCGCCGGATCGCCAACGACAAGGCCGCCAGCCCAGCTGAAGAGCGCGCTGAACGCGCCGGCACCGCTCTGCGCCGCCTGCCCTATCCAGTTCCAAATCGTCATCGCACCCGCAAGCCTCTTCCATTCCCCGCCACGGCGCAATACGAGAGATGCCTACGGTCTGAACACGCAAGGCGGCAGATTCTCCGCCCTCCCCTCCGCGAGGCCTGAGAATGAGCGAAGAGCGCGACAAGTATGGTTTCCCTGTCGAGCCGGCAGAACGCATGCAGCAAGTGATGCTGGGCCTTCATGACCTCTTGGACGAAGCGGGAATGGCTGACTTCCCAGCTGAACTCATTGCCGAACTGAACAGTGTTCGGCTCAAATTCATGGACGAGTTCGAGACCCGCTTCCCCGGCTATGGAAAGGGTCGCGCCGTCTGGCGCTGATTGTCCGACGACCTTTCGAAACGGGCCCTACGGCTTGGTAACGCGCAGGCCCTCGAAGGCGAACATCGCCTGGCCCGTGTCGGGCGAGGCGGCGAACAGGCCGATCTCCTGACCCTTGTCGGGCGGCGAGCCGGAGATCTTCTTGAACTCGGTGCCGTTGATGGAGAAGGTCGCGTCGCTCCCGACCGTGGTCACCCTGAGTTCGTTGATGGCGCCGTCGCCCTTGTTGACGGCAGCCGCATCGGCCCAGTTCACCTGCGCCAGCCACTTGCCGCGCTGGCGCCGCCAAACCGAGGCGCGGCCGTTGGGCGCGATCTCGAAGACGTAGAAATTGTTGACGTCGTCGTACCAGAACATCAGGCCGGCCTTGGCGTCCATCGGCGAGACCGAAGTGAGCGTGGTGACCGTCACGCACATGTCGACGTCGTCGTAGAGCCCCGCCGTATTGGCCCGCCATTCATAGGTGCCCGAGGCCGGTTTCAGGATCATGTTGCCGTTCTCGACCTGCACCTCGGCCGACGGGATGCCCCAGGTCGGCTTGAACTGGTCGAAGGAATCCTCGAACTGCACGTCCAGGCCGGGACAGACGGCCCACGCCGCGCCTGCAGAAAAGACCACAACAAAAGCGGCCAACAGCGGCCGAATGCCACGCATGCCATGCTACTCCGATACGTCAACCGGCCGATGCTATCGCCCCAAGCGCGGCATTCCTAGGGCAAGTGCGCCGCAGGCCTTGAGGCGGGCATGGCGGACGTGCCAGTCATGGCTGGGCGCAATCGGAGACCGGCGGCTTGACTGAGACCGAAACGGGCAAATGGGACTTCTGGATCGACCGCGGCGGCACCTTCACCGACGTGGTGGCGCGCGACCCGCAAGGGCGCATCCGCGTCGCCAAGCTGCTCTCCGAGAACCGGCAAGCTTATCGCGATGCGGCGATTGCCGGCATCCGCCGGCTGATCGGGCTTGCCGACGGGGCACCGATCCCGTCCGGCATCATCGCCGCGGTGAAGATGGGTACGACGGTCGCCACCAATGCGCTGCTGGAACGCAAGGGTGACCGCACATTGCTGCTCATCACCCGTGGTTTCCGTGATGCGCTCAAGATCGGCTACCAGGCGCGGCCGGAAATCTTCGCCAGAAAGATCGTCAAGCCGGAGATGCTCTACGAGCGCGTTGCCGAGGTCACCGAGCGCGTGCGCGCCGACGGCACCGTCGAGGTGGCACCCGATCTCGCCGCCGTGCGCACCGAATTGCAGGCCGCCTGGGACGCCGGTATCCGCTCGGCGGCAATCGTCTTCATGCATGCCTGGCGCTACCCGGAGCACGAGCGCCAGGTGGCCGCTCTGGCGCGTGGCATGGGCTTTCCCCAGGTCTCGGTCAGCCACGAGGTCTCGCCGCTGATCAAGCTGGTCGGCCGCGGCGACACCACCGTGGTCGACGCCTATCTGTCGCCGATCCTCAGGCGCTATGTGGAGCGCGTAGCGGGGGAACTCGGCGCCACCCCCTCACCCGGTTCCTCGCTGCGCTCGGAACCACCCTCTCCCGCGAGGGGAGAGGGTCATGCGCCGAGCGCGCCGCAAGCGAACCCTCTCCCCTCGCGGGAGAGGGTGGCGAGGCCGCAGGCCGAGCCGGGTGAGGGTCTTCCCCGCCTGATGTTCATGCAGTCCTCCGGCGGGCTGACCGCCGCCGACCTGTTCCAGGGCAAGGACGCCATCCTCTCCGGCCCCGCCGGCGGCGTGGTGGCGGCGGTCGAGACGGCGCGGCGCGCCGGCTTCGATCACGTCATCGGCTTCGACATGGGCGGCACCTCGACCGACGTGTCGCACTATGACGGCGACTACGAGCGCGCTTTCGAGACCGAGGTGGCGGGCGTCAGGATGCGCGCCCCGATGATGCGCATCCATACCGTGGCCGCCGGCGGCGGCTCGATCCTCAAATACGCCCAGGGGCGCTACCAGGTCGGGCCGGATTCGGCCGGCGCCGACCCCGGCCCGGCCTGCTACCGGCGCGGCGGTCCGCTGACCGTGACCGACGCCAATGTCATGGTCGGCAAGCTCCTGCCCGCGTTCTTTCCGCATGTCTTCGGGCCGCGCGGCGATCAGCCGCTCGACGCGGCCACGGTGAGCGCGAAGTTTGCGCGGCTGACGCAAGAGATCGGCGACGGCCGCAGCGGGGAAGAGATCGCCGACGGCTTCCTGCACATCGCCGTCGAGAACATGGCCAACGCCATCAAGAAGATCTCGGTGCAGCGCGGCTACGACGTCACCGAATATGCGTTGAACTGCTTCGGCGGCGCCGGTGGCCAGCACGCCTGCCGGGTGGCCGACCGGCTGGGCATCAGGACGGTGCTTATCCACCCGCATTCCGGCGTGCTCTCGGCCTACGGCATGGGGCTCGCCGACATCCGCGCCACGCGCAACCACGCGGTGATGGCTGCCGCCGAGCCGGGCATCGCGGCGGTGCTCGCCCAACTTGAATCAGAACTTGAAGAAGAGGCTGCCGCGGAGCTTGAAGCACAGGGCGTAAGCGATTCTGAGATCACCATCATTGCTCGCGCCCATCTGCGCTACGACGGCACCGATACGCCGATCCCGGTGACGGTACTGGAGCGGGGGCGGGGCACGGGCAACGCCCTCCTCCCCCTCCCCGCCATGATTGCGGAATTCGAGGCGACGCATCGCAAGCAGTTCGGCTTCGTCTTCGAGGACAAGGCGATCATGGTCGAGAGCCTCGAAGTGGAAGCGGTCGGCGGCGGCGCCGATATCGTCGAGCCGATCCACGCGCTCGCCGACGACGAGCCTCTCCCGCATACCGATGCGCGCGTCTATACGGAGGGCGCCTGGCAGGCGGCGCACGTCTTCCTGCGCGACGGCCTCAAGCCCGGCCACACGGTGCCCGGCCCGGCGCTCGTCATCGAGCCGCACCAGACGATCATGGTCGAGCCCGGCTGGCAGGCGACGCTCACCGCCCGCGACGCGGTCGTTCTCGCCCGCGTCGTGCCCTTGCCCAAGCGCGCCGCAATCGGCACCGAGGCCGACCCGGTGATGCTCGAGGTCTTCAACAACCTGTTCATGTCGATCGCCGAGCAGATGGGCGTCGTGCTGCAGAACACCGCCTATTCGGTCAACATCAAGGAGCGGCTCGACTTCTCCTGCGCCGTCTTCGACGGCGACGGGCGGCTGATCGCCAACGCGCCGCACATGCCGGTGCATCTGGGCTCCATGGACCGCTCGGTGGAGACGATCATCCGCCTGAACGAAGGCGACATCCATCCCGGCGACGTCTTTGCCTTGAACGCGCCCTATAACGGCGGCACTCACCTGCCCGACATCACCGTGTGCACGCCGGTGTTTGCGGAACCCTCGGCCGGAGCCGGGGCTGCCGCATCCGTCCCCTCTCCCCGGCGGGGAGAGGGACAGGGTGAGGGGGGGCCTGCCGACCCGGATAGCATGGAGCCCCCTCACCCGGCGCTGCGCGCCGACCTCTCCCCGCAGGGGAGAGGTAACCAAACCGCCGGCTCCGAGCCCAAGATCCTCTTCTGGGTCGCCTCGCGCGGCCACCATGCCGATGTCGGCGGCACCGCGCCGGGCTCCATGACGCCGCGCGCAACCACCGTCGACGAGGAAGGCGTGCTCATCGACAATCTGCGCCTGGTCGAGCGCGGCCGCTTTCGCGAAGCAGAGCTGATGCGCGTGCTGACCGAGCACAGATGGCCGGCACGCAACCCGGCGCAGAACGTCGCCGATCTCCGCGCCCAGATCGCCGCCAACGAGAAGGGCGTGCAGGAGATGCGCCGCATGGTCGAGCATTTCGGCCTCGACGTGGTCACCGCCTATATGGGCCACGTCCAGGACAATGCGGCCGAGAGCGTGCGCCGGGTGATTTCGGCGCTGCACGATTCGGAATTCGCGGTCGACACCGACCAGGGCGCCGTGATCCGCGTCAAGATCACGGTGGACCGGGACAAGCGCGAAGCGACGGTCGACTTCACCGGCACGAGCGCGGAGCAGACATCGAATTTCAACGCGCCGGAGCCGGTGACCCGCGCCGCGGTGCTCTACTGCTTCCGCGTCATGGTCGAGGGCGACATTCCCATGAATGCCGGCTGTCTCAGACCGATCAACATCGTGATTCCGGAAGGCTCGATGCTGTCGCCGCGCTATCCGGCGCCAGTGGTCGCTGGCAATGTCGAGACGTCGCAGCACGTCACCGATTGCCTGTTCGGTGCGCTCGGCGCGCTGGCCTCGGCGCAAGGCTCCATGAACAACCTCACCTTCGGCAACGACCGCTATCAATATTACGAGACCATCTGCTCGGGCGCGCCGGCCGGCATCCTTTCCGACGGCAGCGGCTTCGACGGGGCCGATGGCGTCCACACCCACATGACCAATTCGCGCCTGACCGATCCCGAAATCCTCGAGTTCCGTTTTCCCGTCCTGCTCGAGGACTTCCACATCCGGGAGAATTCCGGCGGCAAGGGCCGCTGGCACGCCGGCGCCGGCACCGAGCGCACGCTGCGCTTCCTCGAAGAGATGGACTGCGCCATCCTCTCATCACATCGGATCGTGCCGCCGCACGGGCTTGCCGGCGGCGAACCCGGGCAATGTGGCCGCACCCGCGTCCGCCGCACCGACGGCGCAATCGAGACGCTTTCCGGCTGCGACCAGACGCGGCTCAAGCCCGGCGAAGCGGTGATCGTCACTACGCCAACCGGCGGCGGCTACGGCAAACCGTGAGTCTCCAGCGCAATTGTTCCTAGGTTAACCAAAACCGCACGGATTCCGGGGAAAAGCGGTGCCAATCGTTAGCAAATTCGCAGCGAATGCCGGATAGACAGCAGATGGGGATGGCGACCGATGCACAGGCGCCGTGACGGAACTCGGACCCGAGCCACCGCTCGAGGTGATCACTAGGGAAACCGCTGCCAACCACGAGGCGTTCACGCGTCTCAGGGTTCATTTCACGCATCATGAGGGCAACTATGCCCTGATGAAGTCGGGCCTGATCATCGACTTCTTCGCCGACCGCCAATCGGCCCTGCTCGCCGGCCACGAACGCTTCCTCGACCGGCTCTTCTCGGTTCACCGCGTGCTGCCGCATGAACGCCGCCGCGGCGGTGCGGCGCCGCTCGAGGAGCGGCGCCGGGAGAGCATCTAGCGACTAATCCGGCCAGCCTGCGACCACCACCTTGCCGATGGTGCGGCCGCTTTCGACCAGTTCATGCGCCTCGCGGAGCGTTGCCGCGCGGATCGGCGTAAGCCGCTTCGTCATGGTCGTCTTGAGCTTGCCGGCATCGACCAGGGCGGCGACCTCGGCAAGGATCTCGTGCTGGCGGATCATCGTGGCGCCGCCGCGCGGACGCACGAACATCAGTTCGAAGTGCAGCGCGGCGGCTTTCTGGAAGAGCTTGCCGAAGTCTTCCGCCGTCATGCCGGCCGGTCCTTCGCCCTCGATCATGCCGATATGGCCCTCGGGCGCGACGATATCGGCGAGCGCCGATGCGTGGTCCTTGGTGCCGGCGAAGGCGGCGACGACATCGACCGCAGGATGACCGATCGCGGCGAGCTGAGGCTGCAGTGGCTTGCTGTGGTCGACGACATGGTGGGCGCCGAGCGCCTTGACCCAGTCGACCGTCTCGGGCCGCGACGCGGTTGCGATGACGGTGAGGCCGGTCAGCACACGGGCAAGCTGGATGGCGATCGACCCGACGCCGCCGGCCCCGCCGACGATGAGCAGCGAGCGGCGGTCGGCACCCGGCCCCTTCTTCACGCCGATCCGGTCGAACAGCAACTCCCAGGCGGTCAGCGCCGTCAGCGGCAGCGCGGCGGCCTCGGCGAAATCGAAGCGCGCCGGCTTTGGCCCGACGATGTGCTCGTCAACAGCGTGGAATTCGCTGTTGCTGCCGGGCCGCGCGATCGAGCCGGCATACCAGACGGCGTCGCCCGGCCTGAACAGCGAGACTTCGTTGCCGACGGCCGCGACGATACCGGCCGCGTCAAAACCGAGCACCTTGGGCTCCCCGCCGGGGTCGTTGCGGCGCCGGACCTTGGTATCGACCGGATTGACCGACACCGCCTCTATCCTGACCAGCAGATCGTGGGCCGCGGGTTCGGGCCGGTCGATCTCGACATCGATCAGGGCATCGTCGGCAGTGACAGGGCGGGCATGGCGATAGGCGACGGCGCGCATGGATCTGGTCTCCGGCTGGCAGGTGCCCAGACCATATAGGGTGCCGGCGCGGATGGCAGCACCGCCCTCGGTCGCAGCCGATCAGTTGCCGGTGAAGGCCGGTGGCGCGGCGAGCGCGCCGTCGGGGCCGGACGGGCCGAAGGAGTCGAGCCCGCCACCGATACCGGCAGGCTGCGGCGCGCCCTCCGGCGCGATCGAGCCGGTGCGCATCCAGTCGATGTTGGAACGGGCGAACAGGCCGCCATAGGGCGGGCGGTGGGGCGGCTGGAATTGCGGCTTGGGATTGCAGTAGCTTCGCGTCCCGCTGCGGCCGTGATGGGCAAGGTCGAGATGGAAATGGTCGCCGTGATAGGGCTCGCCCGGCCCCAGCGTCGTCTTGAAGGTCTCGCAGGCGGTCGCCTCCACCTCGCGCAGGAAGCCGCGCTCGTCGTTGGCGCCGTTCCAGCCGCGCTTGACCGTCACCGTGCGCCCGTTGGCGAGCGTGAAGGCGGCGATATCGATGGCATTGCCGAAGGCGTGCTCGGAGAGCTGCTTGCCGGGGATGCTGTCGATGGTGCGGCAGGCATAGTTCGACAGCTGCTTGATCTCGACCACCGGCGCCCCGAACCAGGCCATCGCCGCCGGCTGCACCGCGTTGCGGAACCAGTCTTCCAGCATGGTCGTCATCGGACAGCCGAGGGTGGCCGACGGGCCGACGCGGACCGAGCCGTCCTCAAGCGCCGAGACCTTCAGCGGATAGAGGATGCCGCAGGCGCCGCGCCCGTCGATCGAGCGCTCCGGCTGGACCCAGGCGGAGAACACCACCGGCGGCCGGCTGGCCATGCAGGCGCGCTCCTCCCGGTCGCGCCAGGCGGCACGCTGTTCATAGCCGAAGAAGCCGAACCCGCAGCCGGCGAGCGTAATCGCCAACCCGACCACCACGGCCGCCTGATACGCAACACGACGGACCATGATCGCTCAAATGCGACCAATTCCATTAAGGAAAGGTTGAGGATTGCGCGGCTCATGCCGGGTCGATGCCGCCATCGCCTGCCTCGTCGAAGTCGTCGGGATCGGCGAGAAGCTTGCTGTCGGCAAGATCGTGCAGCGCGTCGCGAAGGTGGCCGCGGTTTTCATCGAAGCAGGCGACGTCCGGATCGACGCAGGCGAGCGCGCGGTGACAGGCAACGCGCCCGCAGCGGGTCGGGTTCCAGGTGGCAAAGAGGGTGACGACGACGCGCCGGTCGTGGCGTTCCTCCGCCGCGGCCGGCGTCATCCGCGCCAGCACGCGCCTGAGATGGGGTGATTTCCGCTTGTGAGTCATGGGCCGGCTCCGCGCATGGTTGCCCGTTCCCGCGCCACCTCATGGCCGGGGTATGAAGATTTCAAAGAACGACCTTCGTGCCCGAAGACATGAAGGGGTGGCGGGCGCTCGATGAGTGCCATGCCAGTAGTCTGTAGGGGCGCTCAGCCGAGCGCCCGCCGCGGCGTCCTGAAACACGCCCGACCCGGTTTATTCGGGCGCACCGCCGAGGCGGCCCGCCTTGAGGTCACTTACGCCACACGCTCCGGCGCGAAGCCTGAGGCATGGCGGGACGGCCGGTCGTAGTGCCGACGGTCCTGGTCGGGGCGTCCCGAGTGCCGAGATGCGGTCTCGACGCGCGGGCGCCGCACCCCGCCCCACGCACAGAACGCCTCATGAGCGCGCCCCTTCGCGGGCGGGGATGACGATCAATATGGGGTCGGTTTTGGGAGGGGGGATAAGTATTTATCTGCCATCCCACCCACCACGCGTTCCGCGCGGTGCCCCCGCATCGGGGCAGGGAGCGTGTGCGCGGCTCCGCTCGGCGCCCGACTAAAACTCGCGCGATGATGGACTTCAGGCACAACCAGGCATAGTTGAATTAACTGCCGCGCGGCGAATCAGCTTCGGGGTGTGCCCGTTGGAGTTGGCGTTCGAAACGAAATTCCTGCGGGACCTCTGCGAAGATCACTCGCTTGCAGAAGCAAAACTAGGGGTAGCCGTGGCCCGATCCTTGCGCCGGCGACTTGCTGATCTGCGGGCAGCGAAGTCGGTTTTTGATCTGCCGTTCGGCGTGAGCACAAGCAAAGCGCATTGCACAATTGCCCTCGCGGGTGCGACACAGCTGAAGCTCGCGCCTAATCACCTCAAGAACCCGCGCCTGCCGTCTGGAGAAATGGATTGGACCCAAGTCGGCCGCCTGAAAGTAATCGAGATCGCATGATGGGCGAGCCCGAATTTGCACCGAACTGGCTTTCAGCACCGGGCTCTACGATCGGTGACTTGATCGCAACGCGTGGTATGTCCGAGAGGAACTCACAGACACGCTTGGCTTTCCTCTAGAGCACACACGCAGGCTCCTGCAGGGTAGTGCGCCGATCACCGACGAATTGGCCCACTTGCTGGCGGATACATAGGCGGTTCGGCCTTTCTGGCTTTCACGCGAGGCTCAGTTCAGACAGGAGGTCGATCGCCAAGTGATACTCGGTCACGGTGACGCTCAAAGAGCCTGGTTGGAACAGCTGCCGGTCAGCGACATGGCCCGACTAGGTTGGATCAAAAGGCAGTCCACGCCAAGCGCAAGGTCGCAGAGTGCCTTCGCTTCTTCGAGACGGAGTCTCTGTCCTCCTGGCGCGAGAAATACGACCGGGTCCTTGCTGCAGTCGCGTTTCGCGCGTCTCCCTCTTTCGAGCCCTCACCCGGCGCCATTTTGGCTTGGCTCCAGTTTGGCAAATTGCAGGCCGCAAACATCGCTTGTGCCGACTGGAATAGGGAGCAGTTCGTTGCGTCACTTCCCGACATAAGGAAGCTAACGCGCCTACCACGGCCGAGCGTCTTCATTCCTAAGCTGCGTGAGATTCTCGCGAAGAGCGGCGTGGCGGTAGTGATCGCTCGCACGCCGAGTGGCTGTCATACGAGCGGTGCAACTTCGTTCGTCTCCCCCAACAAGGCGATGATGCTGTTGAGCTTCCGCCATCGATCTGATGACCAGTTCTGGTTCACGGTATTCCACGAAGCGGGCCATCTCGCTCTTCACGAAAATTCGGCGCTTTTCATTGAAGACGGCAGTGAGGTCACCTCAACTGAGGAGCAAGAGGCCAACGAGTTCGCGACGGAAGTCTTGTTGCCGAACGACAGTCGGGCCGAGCTTGGCCACGTGCCCCTCAATCAGAAGAGCATTCAGCGCTTCGCCGTGGCCCACGGCATTTCTCGCGGAATTGTAGTCGGGCAGCTTCAGCACGCGGGGCGTCTAGACCACCGCAAATTCAGCTGGATGAAGCGGCGCTACACTGTTGCTGAAGTTGCGGCCGTCTCTGCCACCAGCTAACCACGAAATCGGACGTATGCATTCGGGCTCTTCTGCCAATTGCACAGAGAGTCCTCAAGGACTTGCATTCCGACCTGAAGTCTGACGTCCAATTCTAGCAGCCCTTCCTCAAGGTGGGAGGCCGGGATTTTTGCTGTCCTGCTACCACCAAATAGTAACTTCGCACCTCTTTGGGGTCCCGTGGCTTCTGAAAGATAAGCGGAGTCTGGCTCAATCGGCGCAATGCCGAGCTTGCCAAGCATGGTCAAGAAATCGAACTTCGCCAAGCGCCCAAACCGCGCCACCGCCGACATCGAGTTGTACAGGTAGCGAAAAACCTCTCTTGGGTCTTGCCCCACATCCTTGTGTGCCTCTCGGATCATCGCATCAAGTCCGGAAGGCCCGACCCACGCAACGTACGACGCAACAACCGCAGCGGTCCCATTTGGCGAGATCGCCGACAAGCTTTCGTACTTTCGATGGTTCCCAAATCGACGCCGCACACCGTCGGATTTCAAACGTGCCTCATTCTTCCGAAGCCATTCGCGGAAGGTGCTTGGATCGGATTGAACTCTCTCCCACGTCCACCGCCCCTCACCCAAAGCCCCGTAGATGTCGCGCAACAGCCTATATCCGTCTCGCGTGTGCTTGCCGAAATGCACAAAGAGAAAAACCAACCAACACGCCTCGTCAGCATTACCCCGACGCACCCAATAGACAGCAGCGCGCAACGGGTCGAATGCCAAACTAGCCGGGTTAGCGCGGACCGGGTCCATCTTTCCATCGCGAACGATGTAAGCGAATTCGACCCTCCGCAGACTATCGATCATTTGCTCAACGAGCACCGCAAGCGGCAGTGGCTCTGAGATGCCAGGCAGTGGCCTTACCCCATCCCGAAACGCGACTAGTTTCGCGCTCAACTCCTTTGCTCGCTCAACGTCGGCCGGCCTCACGGTCGCCTCATATTCGCGCGCTTGTCGATATAGGTGTCGAAAATCCGAGTGGTCATTTCAGACTTCAGCTTCGCGATTGCACGCTTGCGGCCCGTCTGGCCGCGCACTTGTAACAGCCTAACCAAATCGGCCCAATAGTTGGGCAGCGTCGACAGGTCTAGAACAACTTCGTTTCGCGCAAGCGGCTCCAGCTGCAGAACGCGTTCGACGTTGGGCCACTGATCACCGGCCGGCATCGGCGGCATCGCGGTTGTGGGTTGCCAACCCTCCTTCAGAAATGCGCGGGCTTTCGGCCTATCCGTCTCATAAAGATGAAGGCTTCCAACGAAGTGACTGTAAACGCCGAGTTTGACACCAAGACTCCTCGCTACCAATTCTTGAATGAACGTAAAGGCAAACACATCGTGCGGCAGCCCAAGAAAGGCGTCGTTGGAACGCATATGCGTTAACAAATTAAGGCAGCCATTTCGCAGGAGGAATTGCAGCGTACAGGTACAAGGCACATCTTTGTGTTCTTCAACGATATCTCTTGCATCGAATATTTGAACAACCGCCTGACGTGTCGATGGCTTCGTTGTGAGAAATTTCGTTATGTTGGCAACCTGATTGATATGTCCTCGGGCCGCAAAAAGACGCGGCCCATAACCCCCATAGACAGTCTTACCATCATCGGAGAATTTTGAGTATTTCGTGCCGATATAATATTGCATAAAGGCAAGATCATTCCCCCGCGAAAGGTACCAGAGCGTCTCTCCCAAACAACTGAACACTGTCCCCTTAGTGTCAGTTCTACTGAGTCGAGCTCTAGGCCGCTGCAGTTCAAGGACAACTCCGATGAGCTCTGAGTTAAGCCCCTTTGTCGGCTGAACTCTGCTCTTAGTCTTGAGCAACTTGGCAAAGACCGCCCGAAGCAGGTCGTCCAGAGTATCTGCAGAAATGTGCATAAGGGCACAATGCCACAACACTTCATTCGCGCTGAAGTCGCACAATGTCTCAGCGCACCTCACCGAGAGGCCGACGCGGGAGAGCCCCAATCAGATCGGGGGCAGGCACTCGCAATTGCCCCGAGCGACCGCGATCCCCTGTGAGACTTGGGGACAACCGGGCGTCAGCCTCGCGATCGTTTAAGGATTGTCGCAGCATAGAGCCGAATCGGGTTCGTGATCGATTGGCCATGGCGCTACACAGACAACCCGACCTTTTCGGAGCGGACGAGGAGCCGGACCTTTTCGGGCCCGACTATGCGCCGCCCGTCTATCGGCCGGACCCCGAGAAGGTGCGCTCGCGGCTGCATCGCATCCTGGCCCAGGCACGTGCGGCCGAAAAGATGCCGTGGGAGCCGACCACGGTAACGCTCTATCGCACGATCTTCCCGCAGATGAGCAAGTGGCTGCCCGAGGACGAAGCCGCACAACTGTGCGCCGAATTCAACACCGAGATGAAGCGCCTGGAAGCGGCCTAATTAGGACGCGGATCGCCCCTCGGGAGAGGGGAACACCCGTCCCGCCTCGGCGTCCTAGTGTCCGGCCAGTTGCGGCGGGGCCGTCAGCTCCAGGTGATCCGGATTGCCGTTCGACGCCGTCAGGCCGTGATCGAGAAAGGTGCCTTCGATGAGGTATCGCTTGTGCGGCACGATTCCGTCGATGCCGGCGCCCGACACCGGCAGGTCGTAGCGGCCGATGCGCCCGCCCGGCTCGTCGGAGAACAGGATGTAGCCTTTGCGGCGGGCGAGCAGGTAGCCGCGCATCGTCACCTGTTGGCCGATGAACTTGGCCGCGTGGCGGGTGACGGCGCCGACCTTGTGGACGATGGGCGCGCTCGCGGCCGGTTGCACGACGGCGACACCCATCCATGCCGCCGCCACCACGGCAGCACCCAGGCGACGCAGGTCAGCCATGGGTGGCTGCTTTCATCACGGCCGCCTTCATCAAGACGGCATTCGTGGCGTCCGCCTTGATGATGTCGAGCCCGTCGGGGATCGCCAGATAGCCGGGCGCCGTTCCGCGCCGGCCGGTGACGCCGTATTGCCACAGGATCTTCTTGGTCGCCTTGTCGATGACGATGACCCGGTGATTGAGGTCGTCATTGGCCATGATGTTGCCGTTGGGCAGCTCGATGGCCAGCGACGGGCGGTTGAGCCGGCCGGCCCCGGTGGCGGCATAGTCCCACACCACGCTGCCGGCGCTGTCGATCTCGATGATGCTGCCGGGACGGGTATAGCTGGCGATGAGGAAGTCGCCGGCCTTGGTCATCTGCGGATCCGAAGGGTAGCGGATCGGCAGGCTGAGCTTGAGGACCGGTTTCCACGCCGCGTCGAGCTCGGTCATCGAATGGTCGCGGATCGTGCTGATGAGCATATGGCCGTCGGGCAGCGGCGTGTCGCCGTTGGGCGAGGCGAGCAGCGGCGCCTTGCTGCCGCAGCGGTCGGTCAGCCCCGCCTGGCGCACGATCGTCTTGTCGGGCGCGATCTCGAGGATGCGGCAGTTGCGGATATCGGCGACGCTGATATCGCCGTTGGGCAGCTGATAGGCATCATCGGGGAAGTTGAGATGGCCGTCCTTTGAGCCGCGCTTGCCGAGCACGCCGTATTGCCAGGTGACCGTCTTGGTGGCGATGTCGATGATTTGCACCACCTGCTGATGCTCGAGGCTGACGATCACGCTCTTGCCGCCATCGGCGAAGAAGGCATCGTCGGCGCCGGTCGAGTGCGCCAGGCCCTTGAAGTCGTATTCCCACAGGATCTGCTTGTCCGGGCTGACCAGCAGCACGCGGTTGTTGCCGCGGTCGGCGATGAGCACGTTGTAGCCGCCGAGCGCGGTGGCATCGGCCGGCTCCGTGGCGGGAATCGTCGCCGGGCCGGTCGCGGCGAACGCCGGTCCGGCTTGCGCCAGCCAACCGAAACCCAGGACCACGGCGGTGCCGGCTATCGCTGACAAGCCGAGAAAGCGCGAGACAGATGTTTTCATCATCGGTCTGTCGCACGCCGAAGCTGTCAATTGGCTGATGGTGGCGTCGCGCTCAGCCGGCCGGGGCTGCCGCCGGCAGACGGCGGGCATCGCGGAACGAGATCAGCTTCCGCCGCGCCTCGTCCCACAGCACCAGGCGCACGCAGCCGATGCTTTCGCCGAGCGACAGCCGGCCGATGCCGGCAAGCTCCGGGTGGTCGCGGAGCACGCTCGGCAGCCGGTAGTAGGGAATGCGGCTCGCCAGATGATGGACGTGGTGAATGCCGATATTGGCGGTGAACCAGCGCAGGACCCCGGGCAGATCGTAATGCGAGCTGCCGTGAAGCGCCGCCTGCGGCTGGCTCCAGTCGACGTCCTCGGCCCAGAACGTCTCCTCGAACTGATGCTGGACGTAGAACAGCCAGACGCCGATGGCCGCCGCCAGGAGAATGACCGGCAGTTGCAGCAGCAGGAACGGAACCAGGCCGATCAGCCACACCAGGACCGCGACGACGACGGCAATGGCGCCGTTGGTGGCCATCGTGCTCGACCACTCGGATTTCTCGCGCATCGCGCCGAGCGGCAGGCGCTGTTGCAGAAGGAAGAGAAAGGCCGGACCGATGCCGAACATGACGGCCGGATGCCGGTAGAGCCGGTAGCGGAAGCGTCGCCACCACGACAGCGCCATGTATTCGCGGACCGTCAGGGTGACGATGTCGCCGATGCCCCGGCGGCCGAGATTGCCGGACCCGGCGTGGTGCATGTTGTGCGACCGCCGCCAGAAATCGTATGGCGTCAGCGTCAGCACGCCGATGGCCCGGCCGACCCAGTCGTTCAGGCGCCGGTCGCGGAAAAAGGCCCCGTGACCGCAATCGTGCTGGATCATGAACAGGCGGACGAGGAAGCCCGCCGTCGGCAACGCCAGCAGGAGCGAAAGCCAGTAGGACCAGGACAACGCCACCCACATCGCCCCCCACAGCAGGAACAGGGGCGCTGCGGTGATCGCCAGTTCGACGAAGCTGCGTCCATGATTGGGGTCGCGATAGGCGGCAAGCGTGCGCATCCAGCCGCGCGCCTTCACGGCGGCGGCAGCGTCAGCTTGGCGACTGGCAGACAAGGCCGGCGCGGGATCGGCTCTCAATGCTTCTTGGGCCCGACGCGCCACAATTGAAACCCGCGCTCGCGGATCGATTCCTCGATCTGGCCACGCGGCAGACCGTGAGGCGGATCGCGCTCGGCAGACACGACGCCGGTGGCCGTCCACGGAGCGAACTTCTTCGGCAGCCTGCTTCCGCCCGAGTTGTCGGCGAAGGCGCGCATGGCGTCATTCACCTCCGATTTGAAGACGTACATCCTCATCGGTTTCCTTTCGACGCGGATGCCCTGCCCGGCACGGGCAGGCAGCGCGCGTTTACCTGGCCGCGGCTACGCGACTTCGATCTTGCTGACGGCGATCTTGCCGGAGCGCGAGTCGGTCTCGGTTTCGAATGTGACCTTCTGGCCTTCGCTGAGCGAGGAAATGCCGGCGCGCTCGAGAGCGGTGGCGTGGACGAACACATCCTTCTCGCCGTTATCGGGCTGGATGAAGCCGTAGCCACGCTGGCCATTGTAGAATTTCACGGTGCCAGCAATCATGAGTTGACCTTCCTGGTTGTCATGCACGCAAGAGAACCGAACCGCATAGAAGTTCGATTCATGGTTCGTCGAATTTGGAAAGAAAACTTGCAGCGTGCTCCAATACATAGGAGCGACTCGGCCCAGTCGTCCGGCCAAATATCGGCTTTTTACTTATTGGTTCTGGCCCGAAATTACAAGGGCAATCGGTTGACGCTGCGTTTCTGACGCACCAGCGTTTGGCCGCACCGCGTTGCATTGATTGCGTTTCTTGTCTGGACGCCGGCGCGCCCGACGGCTCGCCCTCGGGTCGCTCACACCACCACGACGCCGACGTGCTTGGCCTTCTCTTCCGGCTCGACATGAATGGCGATGTGGATGTCGGGCACCGCATTGCGCAGCGCCTTCTCGATGCGGTCGCAGATCGCGTGGCTTTCCGACACCGGCATGGCGCCCGGCACCACCAGGTGGAACTCGACGAATGTCATGCGGCCGCCGCGGCGCGTGCGCACGTCGTGCGCCTCGATGGCACCCTTGGCATTCTCGTGGATGACCGTGCAGATGCGCTCGTAAGTCTCCGCTGGCACCGCTTCGTCCATCAGCCCGCCAACCGACTCGCGGATCAGCTTCCAGCCCTGCCACAGGATGTTGACGGCGACCAGCGCGGCGAGCAGCGGATCGAGCACCAGCCAGCCGGTCAGGACCACCAGAACGAGCCCGACGAAGACGCCGGCCGAGGTGGCGACGTCGGTAAACAGGTGGACGCCATCGGCGGCCAGCGCCATCGAGCGCCGCTTGCGCCCGACGGTGACCAGCACCCAGGCCCAGATACCATTGATGGCGCTAGCAAACAGGTTGACGGCGAGGCCCTCCGCCGGCTGTTCGAGCGCATGCGGATGCTGGAAGCCCACCCAGGCCGACGTCAGGATCGACAGGGCGGCGACGATGATGAGCACGCCCTCCAGCACTACCGAAAAGTATTCCGCCTTGGCGTGGCCGAATGGATGATTGTCGTCGGCGGGCAGGGCCGCGTAGCGGATAGCGAACAGCGCCGCCACGGCGGTCGCCACGTTGACGAAGCTCTCCAGCGCGTCCGACCACAGCGCCACCGAACCGGTGAGCCCCCAGGCCCAGAACTTCAGCGCCAGCACCAGGATGCCGACAGCGACGCTGACCAGCGCCAGGCGCGATGTCGATGCTGAGATACGGTCCGGCATTGGCGGTACATTCGATGCAGCGTGATGACGGTTGCCGGGATAACCCATTTGCGCTTCTGCCGCCACGCGCTTTGCCGGATCGGACGCCGGATCTCCGCATTATTCGAGAAACGGAATCAATCCAATCTGGCCGCGGCGCCGCCCGGGCACCGCTGTGCCACAGATATCCACAGGCGTAAGCCGCGCGTTCTTAACGACTTGGGGAGGCTCGCTCACATCGCGCTTCCGCTGCTGCCATGCCGGAAGTTTTTCCCTTGTCGACCGGCCGCGGTGCGGTAGACTCGCTGACTGTGCCAAAGGTACGGGAGACAGACCATGAGCCTATCTCGACCGTTCCAGATTATTTTGGTGTGTGCGGCATTCCTTTTCGTAATCGCTGTTGTTGCGCACGTGTTCTAGCAACGTTGGCGGCACACCGATTGGGGTCTTGAGGATAATCGGGGCCGGAGTCGCGCGTGAGCGACGCCGGCCTTCGTTTCGTCCGGTGCCTCATCGATAGAAGCCCGGCAGAAACAGGACCATCACGCCGAGGATCTCCAGCCGTCCGAGAATCATCGCGAAGGAAAGGACGAGCTTCGCCATCTCGGGCAGTCCGGCGTAATTGCCGGCCGGACCGATCGCCTCGGTGATGCCGGGACCGACATTGCCCAGCGTGGCGGCGACCGCCGACATGGCGGTGGCCGCATCGAGTCCGGTAAGGCTGACCAGCACCGACACGATGATGAAGGTGAGCAGATAGAGGAAGACGAAGGTGCCGACCGAGGCAGCCTCGTCGCCCGTCACCACGCGCCGGCCATAGCGCAGCGGGGCGACCACGTGCGGATGCAGCGCCTGGCGGATATGCTGAACGACGACGCGCCCCATGATCTGCAGGCGGAACACCTTGATGGCGCCGGCGGTCGAACCCGTGCAGCCGCCGACGAACGACACAATGAAGATGAACACGCCGGCAAACGCACCCCAGGCTGCGAAATCGCCCGAACCGAAGCCAGTGGTCGTCATGATCGAGACGACGGTGAAGGCCGCGTCGGTCACATCGCGAAAACCGCCGCGGCCGGGCTGCAGCACCAGCCACAGGGCGAAGGCGGCCGACAGAACGGCGGCGATGATGAAATAGGCGATGACCTGGGGATCGATGCGCTCACGCAGCCGCCCACGCCGAAACAGGCGCAAATAGGCGAGGAACGGCAGGCTGCCGGCGGTCATGAAGACCACCGACGCCCAATTGAGCGCGCTGCTGTTGAACCATGCGAACGAGGCATCGTGGGTCGAGTACCCGCCGGTGGATACCGTGGTGAAAGCGTGGTTGAGCGCGTCCCACGGCGTCATGCCCAGCGCCCAGTAGGAAAGAATGCAGGCGGCGGTGATCGCCAGATAGATGCGGCCGACGGAATTGGCGACGTTGCGCACACGCGGCACGACGTCATCCGAGCGGTCCGATGATTCGAGCCGGAAGAGCTGCATGCCGCCGATCTTGAGGAACGGCAGGATGACGATGGCCAGCCCGACGATGCCGATGCCGCCGATCCATTGCAGGGTCGAGCGCCACAGCAGGATCGACGGCGGCATGGCATCGAGCCCGGTGAGCACGGTGGAGCCGGTGGTGGTCAGCCCCGAGACCGATTCGAAATAGGCGTCGAGCAGGCCGAGATTGGTCGGTGCCGCCATCAGGGGCAGCGCGCCGAACAGCGGCACCACGAACCAGGAAACGACGGTCAGCAGCGCCGCATCACGGAAGCGCAGCTGGAACGGACGTCCCTTGGTGGTGAGCACGCAGGCGCCGGCAAATAGCGAGGTAATGGCCGCATTGACGGCGAAGACCCCGGCAAGCCCATCGCGGGCGGCCAGCGAAACCAGCGCCATCGTCCCCTCGCCGGCGGCAATTGCAAAGAGAATCCAGCCGAGAGCGAGTACGGCCGGCCAGATCTGTGGCAGCAAGCGCGTGCGCCTCCCGTCTTCGAGCCTCTCCGGCCGAATGACTCGGCCGGCCGGACTGGCCTGACGGTTTAGCGCGGAAGCGGCAGGCGGGCCAAGCCGTCGGCCCTGCGCGTATTCACCAGGTGGTCGGCTTGCCGTCGCGGAAGAAGCCGCCGGTGGATTCGCCGGGTGTCGCCGCCCAGATGACCGACGCCGCCCCCTGCGCGATGCTGCGCGGCGCCGAATGGCCGCCCAGCCGCGTGCGCACCCAGCCCGGGCAGACCGCATTGACGCGGATTTGGCGGGGCGCCAGGTCGCGGGCCAGAAGCTTGGCCAGCGCGATCATCGCTGCCTTGGACACGCGATAGGCCGAGGCCGGCCAACCGGCGTCGCGGTAGGTGCCGGCGTCAACGTCGGCGACGAACTCGTTGACCAGTGCGACCAGCTGCTCGCGGGTGAGATCGGGATCAGCGAAACGGGCGCGCAGCGCCGGCCCGTAGGCATCCAGTTCGCCCATGCCGCTCGACACCATGACGATGACACCGCCATCGTTGATCTGCGGCAGCAGGGCCTCGGTCAGGTTGAGCGCACCGAAGAAATTGACCGCCAGCGTGTCGCGGACGACCTTGCCGTCGAAGCCGTCGAGCGAGATGGCCGCGTTATTGATCAGCCCGTCGAGCCGGCGGCCCTGCCGGCGAAGATCGTCGGCAAGCGCGGCGATATCCTCGCCCGAGTTCACGTCGAGCCGGGCGAATGCGACGCCAAGCGCGTTGGCCGCCGCCTCGCCACCGCCGGCATCGCGCGCGGTGAGGATGACCGAGAAGCCCGCCGCCTTGAGCTGGCGACAGGCTTCCATCCCAATGCCACGATTGGCGCCGGTGACGAGAATCGTCTTGCCGGCCGCCGACATGGCTACGCCAACTCCTTTATGAAGTTGCCCGTCTGCAGGTCACGGACGGCCTGCTGCAGCTCGGCCTGCGTGTTCATCACGATAGGCCCATACCAAGCGACTGGCTCCTTGAGCGGCTTGCCCGAGACAAGCAGGAAGCGGATGCCTTCATCGCCTGCCTGTATTGTAACCTCGTCGCCAGAGTCGAACAACACCATC
Source organism: uncultured Alphaproteobacteria bacterium (assembly GCA_963762605.1). Lineage (GTDB taxonomy): Bacteria > Pseudomonadota > Alphaproteobacteria > Rhizobiales > Kaistiaceae > CAVSRC01. The sequence goes on from CAVXLJ010000020.1 coordinate 67,348, forward strand.
GAGCGGTTGCCCACCGTCTCGCGCACGAGCAGTTCGTTGCCCTCCGCATCGCTCTTCTCGGTCAGCACGCCGAACGGATGCGACGCATCGCGGAACGTGCCCGACCCTTCGAAGACGTAAGCGAAGGCGTGGCGGCTGGTCTCCACCGGCAGGGTCTTCTTCTTGCCCGGCGGCACCCACACGTCGATGTAGTTGGGATCGGCGGCAACGCCCTCGACCGGCCCGGTCTTGCCCCAGAAGTTGCCGACCACGACGCGCACGACCGTACCGTCGTCGTCGACGACTTCCGGAATGTCGGCGGCATGGATGTCCTGATAGCGCGGCCGGGTCATCTTCAGCGAGGACGGCAGGTTGGCCCATAGCTGGAAGCCGTGCATGCGGCCCCTCGGGTCGCCCTGCGGCATCTCCTGATGCATGATGCCGCTGCCCGCCGTCATCCACTGGACGTCGCCGGCGCCGAGCTTGCCGCGATTGCCCAGGCTGTCGCCGTGTTCGACCGTGCCGGCCAGCACATAGGTGATGGTTTCGATGCCGCGATGCGGGTGCCACGGGAAGCCGGCGAGGAAATCCTCCGGGTTGTCGTTGCGGAAATCGTCAAACAGCAGGAACGGATCGAAATCGCGCGTCTGGCCGAAGCCGAAGGCGCGATGCAGCTTGACGCCGGCGCCTTCCAGGGTGGGCTTGGCATCGACGACACGCTTGACGGGGCGAAGGGACATGGCGGTACCTCAACTGGAATGATTCAATGGTCACTATTGGTAACCATAGATGGGGCCTGCCGCGCAAGAGGCAAGCCCCGCGCCCGGCACCGGATGCAGGTCTGGTCTGCGCCCCGCCGCGAACGCGCCGGGCACGGCTCAGGCCGGGCGACGGCGGCGCCACACGATGCCGCAGGCGAGGAAGAGCCCGCCGGTGAGGGCAAAGGGCGCGGCGAGCATCGCGTTCACCCACAGCGCATTGGACAGGAGCAGCAACGGCACCAGCGCGACGCCGAGGAACATCGCTCCGCCGACCAGCGGCCAGAACCAGGCGACCAGCAGAACGCCGGCCAGGAAGATGCTCGGCATGAGGTGGATGGCGAAGGCGACAAGCGCCGGCCCGAGCGGCGCGCCGGGCTGGAACACGTCCAGCGCGAACAGCGAGACGAAGGCGATGGATGCGAGGCCGGCGGCGCGCGCCAGCCAGCACAGGAGGCGCGGCATCGCTGGCGAAGCGTCACGCCGGGGCACGATCATCGCTCAGCGCCGCCCCTCGCCCGCAAGCGCCTTGGCCGCGGCGAGGATGGCCCTGTCGGTTTCGAGCGCCGTGGTGACGCTGCCCGCCTTCTCATTGTACGGCGCGCCGGCAAGCGCCGGGTCGCGCCACGGGCCGGTGAAAATGGTGATGGCGCGGAAGACCAGGCGTCCGTCGACCCGCGCCAGGTGCATGCCGCCGGAGGCGCCGCCGACCGCGTCGCAATCGCTGCGATAGAAGTCGGTGGCCGCGGTCGAGATCGGCACGCGCCTGACCGTGCAGCCGCGCACCACCGGCATGGCCGGGTCGATTGTCTCCATGTCGGCCGGATGGGCGGTGAGCACGATCAGCCTGTCGCCGGCACGCGGGCGCGTGGCGGCGGGCGGAAACGGCTCGGCCCCCGCGATCGGCGTCGCGAGGCGCACCACCGCCCAATCATCGTTGGAGGCGGGCCTCGGCGGCAGCGCGCCGAAGCGGGCATTGGCCGCGTCGGTCTTGAGCGCCACCCAGCCGGCGCCCGGCGCCTGCGCCCGGAAGAAGCATTTGGTGATGCGTGTGCCGCCCTCGAAAAAGACATGGCCGGCAGTGAGCACCAGATCGTTCGACAGGAACAGCGCGCCGGAGGCGAAGTGCTCCGCCGCCCCGAAGCAGGCGACGTGGCCGGAGACCTGCCGGACGCGCGCGATCTCTTGTGGCGACAGGCCAAGCTTCGGCCCCAGCGCGACAAGCGTTCCGCGGTCGTCGGTGCCATCGATGATGTTGGCGAGGGCGGGGGCGGATTGCAGGACCACCGCCAGCGCCAGCAGCGCGCCGGCCATGATCGCGCGGGACCTTGTTTTCATGCGACGACCACTCCGAAGCGCGACAGGCCGCAAGTCACGCGCCACCATGCCGGCTTTGCGTGTTGAGACTCCGTCCCCGGGTCCCCGCTCGGGGGCGGGGACGAACGGAGAATGGAGCTTGCACTTCCGCGCCACGTGGTCCCAATCCCTGCCCCACCCGTTCATCCCCGCGAAAGCGGGGACCCAGGGACGGAATCGGCCAAACCCAGTTCCGGTGCAAGGTCACGCCAAGCGGGATTCGCCCGTTCGATGAGCTGCAACTTCCATTTCCGGTTCCATTTCTTCATCTGGCGCTCGCGCAACAAAGCGCTCTCCCGCGTCTCATGCGCTTCGAACCAAACAAGCGTCTTGACGCCGTAGGTGCGCGTGAAGCCTGGCACGACGCCTTCCCGATGCTCCCAGATGCGTCGGACCAGATCGTCAGTTGAGCCGATGTAGAGCGTCCCGTTCTTTCCACTGGCCAGCATGTAGACCCAAAAGGTCATCGTTTGTTGCAAGTCTCGCCTGGGTTCCCGCCTTCGCGGGAACGAACGGAGTGTGGGACTAACTGTAGCGCTGGGCGGCGCGCGCCTTGGCCTTGGCGGCTTCGACCTCGCGGTTGCGCGGCGGGGCGTTGATCACGAGGTCCTCCAGCAGGTGGTGGGCGATGTGCGCTACCTCGTCGACGGCGCGGTTGAAGACAGCCTCGTTGGCCTTCGACGGATGCGTGAAGCCGCTGATCTTGCGCACGAACTGGAGCGCCGAGGCGCGCACCTCGTCGTCGGTTGCCGGCGGCTCGAAATTGGCAAGGGTGCGGATATTGCGGCACATGGGCGGTGCTCCTTCCCGGGGCCGCGATCATAGCGAGCCGGCGGTGAGCAAGTCCACGGCGGCCTATGCCGCCACCGGCCGCGCCGGCTCGTAGTTGAGGATCGGCGCCAGCCAGCGTTCGGCCTCGGTCAGCGTCCAGCCCTTGCGCTCTGCATAGTCGGCGACCTGGTCGCGTTCTATTCTGCCGACGCCGAAATAGTGGCTTTGCGGGTGGGCGAAATAGAGCCCGGAGACCGACGAGCCCGGCCACATGGCATAGCTTTCGGTGAGCTTGATGCCGGTGGCGGCCTCCGCATCGAGGAGCGAAAACAAGGTGCCCTTCTCGGTGTGGTCGGGCTGGGCGGGATAGCCCGGCGCCGGCCGGATGCCGTCATAGGCCTCGCCGATCAGCTCTTGCGGCGAGAGCGCCTCGTCGGGCGCATAGGCCCAGAATTCGCGGCGCACGCGCTGGTGCAGCCGCTCGGCAAAAGCCTCGGCGAGACGGTCGGCAAGCGCCTGGCTGAGGATCTTGGAATAGTCGTCATTGGCGCGGGCGAAGCGTTCCGCCACCGCCTCCTCGCCGATGCCGGCGGTGACGGCGAAACCGCCGATATAGTCGCCAAGGCCGGTCTCGCGCGGCGCGATGAAATCGGCAAGCGCCACATGGGCACGGCTGCTGGTGCCGGAGCGGGCGATCTGCTGGCGCAGCGTGAACAGCCGCGCCCTCTCCTTTTCCCGTGTCTCCTCGTCATAAACGATGATGTCGTCGCCTTCAGCATTGGCCGGCCAGAAGCCGATGACGCCGTTGGCGGTCAGCCAGTTCTCGGCGACCATCTGCTTCAGCATCGCCTGCGCGTCGTCATAAAGAGAGCGCGCCGCCTCGCCGATCTTCGGGTCGCTGAGGATCAACGGGAAGGTGCCCTTCATCTCCCAGGTGGCGAAGAAGGGCGTCCAGTCGATATAGGGGATGAGCTCGGCGACCGGGTAGTTGGTGAGCGCGCGCGTGCCGAGGAAACCGGGCTTGACCGGCTTGAAGCCGGTCCAGTCGATGGCGAAGCGGTCGGCACGCGCCTCTCGCAGCGTGATGCGCCGCTTCTCCTCCTGGCCGCGGGCATGGGCCTCGGCGACCTTGCGGTATTCGTCGCGCATCTGTTCGACGTAGCCCGCCCGGCCCGCACCGAGCAGGCTGGAGGCAACGCCGACGGCGCGGCTGGCATCGAGCACATGCACGGTGGCGCCGCGCACGTAGTTTGGCAGGATCTTCACCGCGGTGTGGACACGGCTGGTCGTCGCCCCGCCGATCAACAGCGGCACGTCGAAGCCTTCGCGCTCCAATTCCGCCGCCACATTGCACATCTCGTCGAGCGACGGCGTGATCAGGCCGGAGAGGCCGATAATATCGACACGCCGCTCGCGCGCCGTGGCCAGAATCTTGGCCGCCGGCACCATGACGCCGAGGTCGATCACCTCGTAATTGTTGGAAGCCAGTACGACGCCGACGATGTTCTTGCCGATGTCGTGGACGTCGCCCTTGACGGTGGCGAGCAGGATGCGCGCCACCGGCCGGTCGGCAACGCCATGGCGGCGCTTGTCCTCCTCCATGTAAGGCAGCAGATGGGCGACCGCCTGCTTCATCACGCGCGCCGACTTGACCACCTGCGGCAGGAACATCTTGCCCGCTCCGAACAGGTCGCCGACGACGTTCATGCCGGCCATCAGCGGCCCTTCGATCACGTCGAGGGGCCGGTCGGACGCCTTTCGCGCCGCCTCGGTGTCCTCGACGATATACTGGGTGATGCCGTGGACGAGTGCGTGCTCCAGCCGCTTGTCGACCGGCAGCGAACGCCAGGCGGCGTCGGCCACCGGCTTCTCGCCGCCATCGGAACGATAGCGCTCCGCCGCCTCCAGCAGGCGCTCCGTGGAATCCGCTCGCCGGTTGAGTACGACGTCCTCACACAGCGCGCGCAGCTCCGGCTCGATCTCGTCATAGACCGGCAGCGCGCCGGCATTGACGATGCCCATGTCCATGCCGGCGGCGATGGCGTGATAGAGGAAGACCGCGTGCATGGCGCCGCGCACGGTCTCGTTGCCGCGGAACGAGAAGGACAGGTTGGAAATGCCACCGGAGACATGGGCGTGCGGCAGGTTCTGCTTGATCCAGCGCACCGCCTCGATGAAATCGACGCCGTAATTGTTGTGCTCCTCGATGCCGGTGGCGACCGCGAAGACGTTCGGATCGAAGATGATGTCCTCCGGCGGGAAGCCGATCTCCTCGGTCAGGATCTTGTAGGCACGGGTGCAGATCTCGGTCTTGCGCTTGAGCGTGTCGGCCTGGCCTTTCTCGTCGAAGGCCATGACCACCACGGCGGCACCGTAGCGGCGCACCGTCTCGGCGCGCTCGCGGAAGGCGTCCTCGCCCTCCTTCATCGAGATCGAATTGACGATTCCCTTGCCCTGAACGCATTTCAGGCCGGCCTCGATGACCGACCATTTCGACGAGTCGATCATGATCGGCACGCGGGCGATGTCCGGCTCGGCGGCGATCAGATTGAGGAAGGTCACCATCGCCGCTTCCGAATCGAGCAGGCCCTCGTCCATGTTGACATCGAGCACCTGGGCGCCGTTAGCGACCTGGTCGCGGGCAACGTCGAGCGCGGCGGCATAGTCACCGCTGGTGATCAGCTTGCGGAAGCGGGCCGATCCGGTGACGTTGGTGCGCTCGCCGACATTGACGAAGCCGGTGGCGGCGGAAGAATTCATGAGGCCAACTCGAAAGGTTCGAGGCCGGACAGGCGCATGGCCGCCGGCGGATGGGGAAGGACGCGCGGCGGAACGCCCTCGACCGCGGCAGCGATGGCGCGGATGTGCTCCGGCGTGGTGCCGCAGCAGCCGCCGACGACATTGACGAAGCCGGCACGGGCGAATTCGCCGAGCATGGCGCTCATCGCCGCGGGGCTCTCGTCGTATTCGCCGAACTCGTTGGGGAGCCCGGCATTGGGATAAGCACAGGTGAGCGCATCGGCGACGCGCGCGATCTCGGCGATGTGGGCGCGCATCTCGCGCGCGCCGAGCGCGCAGTTGAGACCGATGGTGAGCGGACGGCCGTGGCGCACCGAATACCAGAAGGCGGTCGGCGTCTGGCCGGAGAGCGTGCGTCCCGACAGGTCGGTGATGGTGCCCGAGATCATGATCGGCAGCCGCCTGCCGGTCTCGGCGGCGAGCTGTTCGACGGCGACGATCCCCGCCTTGACGTTGAGGGTATCGAAGACGGTCTCGAACAGGATGAGATCGGCGCCGCCTTCGGCGAGCCCCCGCGCCGCTTCGCCGTAGGCCGCGACCAGATCGTCGAAGGTGATGTTGCGGAAGCCGGGATTGTTGACGTCCGGCGAGATCGAGGCCGAGCGATTGGTCGGCCCGATGGCACCGGCGACGAAGCGCGGCCTGTCCGGCGTCTCCGCCGTCATCGCGTCCGCGGCCTCGCGTGCCAGCCGGGCGCCTTCGCGGTTCATCTCGAAGGCCAGATCCCCCATGCCGTAGTCGGCCTGCGCCACGCGCGTCGACGAGAAGGTGTTGGTCTCGACGATGTCGGCGCCGGCGCGCAGATAGTCGCGGTGGATGTCGCGGATGATGTCGGGCTGCGTCAGCACCAACAAGTCGTTGTTGCCGCGCAGATCCTTCGGCCAGTCCTTGAAGCGCTCGCCGCGGAACTGGGCTTCGGTGAACCGGTGCGCCTGGATCATCGTCCCCATGGCGCCGTCGAGCACCAGGATGCGCTTGGCCGCTTCGGCGCGGAACTTGGCTTCGATGTCGGGCGGGGCGGACATGATACTCACTCCCACGGATTGACGAGCGCGACGCCGGTATCGGCGAAATCGCGCGTGTTGCGTGTGACCAGCGTCAGGTCGTGGACCATGGCGGTGGCGGCGATGAGCGCATCAACCGCGGGCCGCGGCCTGTCGCTGGCGAGTTCGCCCCACAGCCGCGCGGTCGGCAGATCGACAGGCAGAATGCGCGGACCGTAGTCGGCCTCGATCGACGCAATCCATGCGTCCAGCCGGTCGGCATGGTCGACATCCGTCCGCCGCCTGAGCACCGCTCCCCTGCGCAGTTCACCGACGGTCAACGCGCTGATGAACGTGTCCTTGTTGCTGATCCCGCGAACGAACGCGAGCACGCGCAGGTCGGGCTGTCGGCGGTTCACTTCCGACAGCACGTTGGTGTCGAAGAGGTAGCCGATATCACTCAAGGTCAATCTCGCGTCCCGTGTCGCTCTTGTCGCGCTCGAGGTCGACGCCTTCCAGAATCGGGCCGCTACTCAGCAGGAAGTCGACAAAGCTCTTCTTCGGCTTCGCCTTGCCGTTGCTGAGCGCCTCGTATTCGGCCGTCGAAAGCACCACGGCGCGCGGCCTGCCGTGCTTGGTGATGGTCTGCGGCCCCTCGCTCTGGGCGCGCTCGATCACCTCGCTGAAATGCGTCTTGGCCTGCTGCACCTGCCAGGTTGTCATGGCACATCTCCAATTCTGGTCAGACTGACCATAATATAGGTCGTTCTGACCAGAATATCCATCTGCGGAGTCGTCATGCCGCCGCCTCCGCCGGCGTCGGTTTGGGCGGCCTGATGCCGAGCAGGTGGCAGATGGCATAGACCAGGTCGGCGCGGTTCATGGTGTAGAAGTGGAAATCGGAGACGCCGCGCTCGACCAGATCGAGCACCTGCTCGGAAGCCACCGCTGCCGCGATCAGCTGGCGGGTGCCGGGATCGTCTTCAAGGCCGGCGAAACGCTCCGCCAGCCAGGCCGGCACGCTTGCCCCGGCCTTGACGGCGAAGCGCGCCGTCTGGGTGAAGTTGGTGACCGGCACGATGCCCGGCACCAGCGGGATGTCGATATGCGCCGCCGCCAGGCGGTCGCGGAAGGCATCGAACAGATCGTTGTCGAAGAAGAACTGGGTAATCGCCCGGTCGGCGCCGGCATCGACCTTGCGCTTGAGATTGTCGAGTTCGGTGCGCCAGTCGGCGCTCTCCGGATGGCGCTCGACATAGGCCGACACCGACACTTCCAGCGCCGGATGGCGGCGTTTGATCGCCTCCACCAGATCGCCGGCATGGCCATAGCCGCCCGGAGTGGGGACGTAGGGCGTGCCGAGCCCGCCTTCGGGATCGCCGCGCAGCGCCACGATGTGGCTCACCCCGATCTCCGCGTAGCGGTCGACAACCGCGTCGAGGTCCTCTTGCGTCGCGCCGACGCAGGTGAGATGTGCCGCCGGGTGCAGATGGGTCTCGGTGAGAATGCGCTTGAGCGTCGCGTGGGTGCGCTCGCGGGTCGAGCCGCCGGCACCATAGGTCACCGAGACGAAATGGGGTTCAAGCGGCGCCAGCCGGCCTATGGAGTTCCACAGCGTGGTCTCCATCTGCTCGGTCTTCGGCGGGAAGAACTCGAACGAGACGTTGAGCCCGGTCTCGCCCTGGGCGTTGTGCTTGATCTGGGTCATCACGCCACCTCGCGGCTGGCGGCCGGTTCTTCGGCCATCGCCACGCGCCGGTCGCGGGCAAGCAGCAGTGTCACCGTCAACCTGGCCGCGGCATCGTCGCTGGTGGCGAGCTTGCTGGCCGTCACCAGCGACAGGTCGGCTGCCTCGATCCATTGGCGCATGGCCGACGGCGCAAAGCCGAGGCGGCGATGGGCGTGGCGCTCGCGCAGGAATTCCAGATCGTGCGACGCGAAATCAACGATCAGCAGCCGGCCACCGGGCCTGAGCACGCGCGCGGCCTCCGCGATCGCCCGCTCCGGATCGTTGAGAAAGTGCAGCACCTGGTGAACCGTCACCAGATCGAAGCTGTCGCGCTGAAACGGCAGGTGCTGGATATCGCCGAGCCGCACCTGGGCTTTTCCAATGCCGGCGCGGTCGAGATTGGCACGCGCGACGGCCAGCATGTCGGCTGACGCATCGATGCCGACGGAACGGTTGTAGAGCGGCGCAAACAGCTCCAGCATCCGGCCGGTGCCGGTGCCAAGATCGAGCATGCTCTCGAACGGGCGGGCGCCGACCGCCGCCAGCATCGCCGCCTCGACCGCCGCCTCGGCAACGTGCAGCGCACGGATCGTGTCCCATTCGCCGGCATGGTCGGCGAAATAACGCCGCGCCGCCTCCGCATGCTCGTGCTTGACCGCCGCCAGAAACTCGCGATCACGCGCCAGCACCGGGTCACCGGCATCGATGAGCCCCAACAGATCGCCGGCGAAGCGCCGCGCCGGCCCCTGATCGGTCAGCCGATAGAAGACCCACGCTCCTTCCGGGTGACGATCGATCAGGCCAGCCTCTGCCAGGAGCTTGAGGTGGCGCGAAATGCGCGGCTGCGACTGGCCGAGAATGGCGGTCAGGTCCTTCACCGTCAATTCGGCCTGGCCGAGCAGCGCCAGGATGCGCAGGCGGGTGCTTTCGCCAGCGGCTTTCAGAGCGGTAATGGCGGTATCGACGGCAAGCGGAGCCGGTTTGGACATGGGCGCGGTCCTTTCGCGCTAGACATAAAGATATCCTTATACGTTAAATGAGCCGCGTGCAATGGGCCGGGAGCAAGACGGCGAACCGGCGGCCGCAGCCATTGACAATTTTGGCAATCCATCAACCAATGAGTGAGACAGCGAAGCTGAAACCGGTGAAATGACAAGGACATCGCTTCCCGCCGTCTTCGGCGCCCTCTCCGACCCCACCCGCCTGGCCATCGTCGAGCGCCTGCTCATCGAAGGCGAACGCTCCGCCGGCGAGATCGCCGCACCCTTCCCCATGTCCAAGCCGGCGATCTCAAAGCACTTGCGCGTGCTGGAGAATGCCGGGCTGATCGAGCGGCGGATCGAACGGCAGTGGCGGATGGTGCGCGTGCGTATCGAGACGATTCGGGCCGTCGATCGCTGGGTCGCGCACCACCGCGTCTTCTGGGCGCCGCCGATCGACGGCGACGACAGCGCCGGTCGGTGACGCGGGCGAACAAGCCGCGTGACATGGACGCGGTTCTCGCCTATGAGGAAATCATGATCCGCGCAGCCGCCACCTATTTTGGCTACTGGTTTAGCTATCCGCACACACTGGCGGAGGCAGGGGCGCGTTCGATCTGAAGCACTGAACAAGCGAATTCCCGAGAGCCGCCAGACCGACTGGCGGCTTTTTTGTTGCCGCTGGCGGGTCCGATCCAAGGAGCCAGACCAATGCCGACCGACACCGACGATCTCCGCATCCGCGAAATCAGGGAGCTGAGCACGCCCGCCGAGGTGATGCGCGAGTTCCCGCGCGTCGATGCGGCAAGCCGCACGGTGACCCGCGCCCGCCGGGCTATCCACGACATTCTCACGCAAGACGACGATCGTCTCGTGGTCATTGTCGGGCCCTGCTCCGTGCACGATCCTGCGGCGGCGCTCGACTATGCCGCCCGGCTTGCCAAGCTCCGCAATCGACTGCGCGGCACGCTCGAGATCGTCATGCGCGTCTATTTCGAAAAGCCGCGCACCACGGTCGGCTGGAAAGGCCTGATCAACGATCCCGACCTCGACGGCTCCTTCCGGATCGACAAGGGCCTGCGCACCGCCCGCAAGCTGCTGCTCGAGATCAACACGCTGGGCCTGCCCGCCGGCTGCGAGTACCTCGACATGACCACGCCGCAATACTTCGCCGACCTGGTCGCCTGGGGCGCCATCGGCGCCCGCACCACCGAAAGCCAGGTGCATCGCGAACTGGCCTCCGGCCTCTCCTGCCCCGTCGGCTTCAAGAACGGCACCGATGGTAACGTGAAGATAGCGATCGATGCGGTGAAGGCGGCCGCGCAGTCACACCATTTCCTGGCCGTCACCAAGACCGGCCGCGCGGCGATCGCCGCCACCGCCGGAAACGGCGACTGCCATATCATCCTGCGCGGCGGCAAGGTGCCGAACTACGATGCCGGCTCGGTCGACGCGGCCTGCAGCGTGCTGGAGAGGTCGGCATTGGTGCCGGTGGTGATGATCGACACCAGCCACGCCAACAGTGCCAAGAAGCCGGAGAACCAGCCGACGGTGGTCGCCGACATCGCCCGCCAGATCGGAGACGGCGACCGTCGCATCGTCGGCGTGATGATCGAGAGCAACCTCGTCGCCGGCCGCCAGGACCTCGTGCCGGGCAGGCCACTGACCTATGGCCAGAGCATCACCGACGGCTGCATCGGCTGGGACACCACGGTTGCGGTGCTCGAACGGCTGGCGCAGGCGGTCGCGGAGAGGCGGCGGCAGACCCGGCTGCAGGCGGACGACGTGGTGGTGGAACTGGCGGCTGCGGGCCCGTGAGCCGGGCGCCCGGCTGCTGCCGCGGCGCCCGGCCGCCCCACATCCCACCGATAGCAACGGCTTCGCACTGTAACACTCTTCATGGTTGTCTTTGACAACACGCCAAGGTAGTTTTCGCATGCGCCAGTAAGGCATTCGCATCCCCCTGTATTTGGAGCGCGACCTTATGAAGACGAATCCGGTTCCGCTTGCTGTTTTCGTAATTCTGCTCTGCCTGGGAACGACGGCCGCAAATGCCTGTTCACTGGACGAGTTCGACCGCGGGTCGCCGCCCGGCGTCGTCGACAAGAGCCCGGCAACGGATCGCACCCATTTCGAGTGGGGAACCGACGTGGATTCACAGGAAGTCGGCGCGCGCGGCTGGCACTACATCCGCAACCTGGACGATAAGAACCTATCGCTCTATTGGAAGAAACCAGACCTTCTCATTTCATTCGACCGTCCGCTCCCAAAAGATCACGTCGCCTGCAAATATGATTATGGCGACGCCGAGAATTACTCACTCGACAGCAACGCACCAATCAAGACGAGCAACGACGGAATGAAATCTGCGGAGGCCTATGTCCAAAAGGCAGCGCAACCGTCCTTGACCGGGGCCGCCATCGATACCGATTACGTCGACGGCAACGGCAACATCGTCAACGCCTTCGCCAAGATCATCCTCAGATACTTCGCCGGTGACCGCGTGCTGCAGCTCACCATCGATTCCGGCCCGGCCAACATAACGATCGGACTGGGCGCCAACGCGCTCGGAATGGACGCGGAAAAGGCGGCTGAATCCCTTCAGTCCAAAGACTTCAAGCCGATGCGCATTAGCTCGCTGACGGAGATCGTCGGACAAGCCAACCTAGCAATGCTCGATCCGTCCACCGATCAAAGCCTTGTCCTGCTGGCCGCTACCAGACAGCGCACCGTCAACTTCGCGCAGCTCGATACCCCTCCGACCGGAACCGCGTCCATGCTCCTCATCGATTCCTCGGGAGCATTGATCGCAGCGACAAACATCAACCTTGATCCGCTGTCCGGCAGCGGCAGGAACTAGTCCTGACAGCCGCCAAGGAGGAACGTCACATGAAGGAGATCGGATTCATGGCAGTTGCGGCCGTCATCGGCGGCATCGCCAGCGCCTTTCTGCCGGTCCCGCCGGGACTCGATACGACCATCATATTCATCGGCACGTTGGCGGCAATTGCCGGAGGCATCGTCGGCATCGTCGTTGCGAAGCAGCGCGATCTCGTCGTCGTTCTTTCTGCAATCATCGTGCTGCTGGTGGCGGTATTTTCGGTGATACAGTTCATCGGCGTGGCAAACGGCGAGCCGGGCGCCAATGCCGCGGTGTTGCTCTATTGCTGGACGGTCGGAATCTTCCTCCCCGTGGGCGTGCTCATCGAACTCGCCGGCCTGAAGTGGACCCAGTAAGGCGGGCATGGTCGGCGCAGGCCGACTGTACGTCGCAACGCCTAAATGCTGTCGGCTAAGATAGCGCTTGACGTCGCTGACCGGCGAATGGCGCATCGCGTTCGCAATCCGAAACCGGCCGCCGGCCCCTGAACGGACTTCGGCGCGCCGCCGTCACATCATGCGCATGTTGAGGTCGAACATGACCCACAAGGTGCCGCCGATCATGATGAACAGCAGCACCGCGGCGAAAGCCAGCATCACCAGCCAGTCGGGATTCGTGTGCGTAAGGTCGATGTGCAGGAAGTAGCGGAAATGGACGAGGACCTGGACGACCGCCGCCGCTGCGATCAGGACGACCGACGGTCCGGCGGGTAGCAGCCGGTAGAAGACGAGGCCGAAGGGAATGACGGTCAGGGCCAGCGCGAGGGCAAGGCCGGTCAGGTAGGTTTTGAGCGTGGCGGGCATCTACAGCACTCCCGTGAGGTAGACGATCGAGAAGATGCCGACCCAGACGATGTCGAGGAAGTGCCAGAACAGGCTCAAGCGGTAGAGGCGCGAGATGACCGGCTCGGTCAGCCCCTTGACCGCGATCTGGCCGATCATGACGAGGATCGCCAGCATGCCGATGCTGACATGGAGGCCGTGAGTGGCCACCAGCGTGAAGAACGCGGTGAGGAAGCCGCTGCGCTGAGGGCCGGCGTGCGCGGCGATCATGCCGGCAAATTCGCTGAATTCCATCGAAACGAAGCCGAGGCCGAGCGCCAGCGTCACCGCCAGCCACAGCACGACGCTGCGCCGGGCGCCGCCGTGCGCCGCCACCATGGCCAGACCGAACGTCGTGCTGCTGAACAGAAGCAACAGGGTCTCGCCGAATGTCTGCGACAGGTCAAACAGGTCGCGGCCGGTCGGGCCGCCGGCGGTGCCGCGCAGCATGACGACATAGGTGGCGAAAAGAAGCGCGAAGATGACCGCGTCGGTCATCAGGTAGAGCCAGAAGCCGAGCGCCTTGGTCTCAGCCCTTTCGCTCTCCGCGTCGTCGGCCCCCAGCACCGGCAGTTCGTCGATCGCGATGGTCATTTCGCCACCTCCGGTGTCGCATCACGTACCCGGGCCAGATCCTCTTCGCGTGCCTGGGCCAGCCCCCGGGCCATATCGGCGAAGCGGCGGTCCTCGATTTCTTTCACCTCCGCTGCCGGAATGATCCTGTCCGTGTCGTCTTCGCTGCTGCGCACGATGACGGCGAGCGCAATCGCGCCCGCGCTCAATGCCACCAGCCACCAGATGTACCAGATCGCCGCGAAACCGAGGACGCCGGCCAGAATGCCGACCGTAATGCCAAACGCGCTGTTCTTCGGCATGATGATGTCGGCATAGGCGGCGGGCCGCTGCCGGGCGATGCCCAGCCTCTTCGCATCGCTGAGCGGGTCCAGGCCGTGCACGTGCGGGATGACGGCGAAATTGTAGGGCGCCGGCGGCGACGCCGTGGTCCATTCGAGCGTGCGCCCGTCCCAGGGGTCGCCGGTCAGGTCGCGCAGTTCTTCTTTTCTCTGGAAGCTGACCACGAGCTGGATGGCGAACGCGACCACGCCATACAAAATGATCAGCGCGCCGATCCCGGCAACGATCAGCCAAGGCTGCCATGCGGCCGTGGCGTAGTGCGCCATGCGCCGCGGCATGCCCATGAAGCCCAGCACGTAGAGCGGCATGAAGGCGACGTAGAAGCCGATCGCCCAGCCCCAGAACGACCGCCTGCCCCACTTCGGATCGAGACGGAAGCCGAAGGCTTTCGGGAACCACAGGTTCAAGCCGGCGAGGTAGCCGAACAATGCGCCGGGGATAAGCATGTTGTGGAAGTGCGCCACCAGAAAAGTCGTGTTGTGCATGAGGTAGTCGGCGGGCGGCAAAGCGAGCAGCACGCCGGCGACGCCGCCGATCACAAAGGTGACGAGGAACGCGATCGTGTACAGCATCGGCACTTCGAAGCGGATGCGGCCGCGATACATGGTGAACAGCCAGTCGAAAATCTTCACGCCGGTCGGCACCGCAATGATCATCGTGGCGATGCCGAAGGCCGCGTTGACGTTGGCATCGGCCCCCATCGTGAAGAAGTGATGCAGCCACACCGTGAAGGACAGAACGGCAATCGCCGCCGTGGCGTAGACCAGCGAGGCGTAGCCGAATAGCCGCCGCCCGGAGAAGGTCGACACGATTTCCGAATAGATGCCGAAGGCCGGCAGGATCACGATGTAGACCTCAGGGTGACCCCACATCCAGATCAGGTTGGCAAAGTTCATCATGTTGCCCCCCTGCCCGTTGGTGAAGAAGTGCATGCCGGCCACACGATCGAGTTCGAGCATCGACACCACGTCGGTCAGCGCCGGAAACGCGAAGGCCATCAGGACGCTGGTGCACAGCGCCGTCCAGGTGAACAGCGGCATGCGCATCAGCGTCATGCCCGGCGCCCGCTCCTTGAGGATGGTGACGATGAAATTGATGCCGGTGAGCGTCGAGCCGATGCCGGATATCAGGACCGACCAGACCCAGTAATCGACGCCGGTGCCGGGGCTGTAAGCCGCCTCGGAATAGGGCGGATAGGCAGTCCAGCCGGCCGTCGAGAACTTGCCGAAGACCAGCGATATCAGGACCAGGCCTGCGCCGGCCACTGTCAGCCACAGGCTCATCGCGTTCATGTAGGGAAAGGCGACGTCGCGGGCGCCGATCTGTTGCGGCACGATGAGGTTGATCAGCCCGGTGAGAAACGGCATCGCCATGAAGAAGATCATGATGGTGCCGTGCGAGCTGAAGATCTGGTTGAAGTGCTCCGGCTTCAGATAGCCCATCGAATTGTAGGCCATCGCCTGCTGGGCGCGCATCATCAGCGCGTCGATGAAGCCGCGCATGAGCATGACCAGCGACAGGATGATGTACATGATGCCGATGCGCTTGTGATCGACGCTGGTCAGCCACTCCTTCCACAGAGTGCCCCACGCCCGTCGCCAGGTGATGAAGCCGACGATGGACAGGGCGCCGACGATCGTGAACACGGCGCCGCCGAAGGCGACCGGGCTGTATAGAGGAAGCGCGTCGACGGTCAGCCGTCCCAGCATCAGGATTTCCTCCGCGTCGCCATGCCCCGGGGCATCGCGGCAGCCAAGGCGGCATGCGTCGCCGCGCCGCCGCGATATTTCTGGATGATGCGGTCGAACAGCCCCGGTTCGACGCTCGCGTAGTAGGTCATCGGATAGGGCGCGCTCGGCTTGGCAAGCTCGGCATAGGCCGCCGCGTCGAGAGCCTTCGGCGACTTGCGCACCTCCGCCACCCACGCGTTGAAATCCGCTTT